>NZ_BMWA01000012.1:267686-267768 GCF_014650995.1 Streptomyces viridiviolaceus | reverse complement strand
CGAGGACGGACACCCCCCGGCACGGCCCCGACCCACCCACAACCGAAAGCGCTACCCGCACCCCCGACCACCCGCACGGGCC
>NZ_BMWA01000012.1:24177-267587 GCF_014650995.1 Streptomyces viridiviolaceus | reverse complement strand
CGCCGCAGGCACCCCGGCCCAAGCGCCGCAGGCACCCGCAGGCACCCCCACCGCACCCGCACAGGCCGCCGCAGGCACCCCGGCCCAAGCGCCGCAGGCACCCGCAGGCACCCCCACCGCACCCGCACAGGCCGCCGCAGGCATCACCGATCAGCCCCCGACAACCAGTCGTCCACCCCCGCCAGCAGCTTCTCCTTCACACCCGTCGGCGCCGCCGACCCCCGCACGGACTGCCGGGCCAGCTCCGCCAGTTCCGCGTCCGTGAAGCCATGGTGCTGCCGCGCGATGTCGTACTGCGCGGCCAGCCGCGAGCCGAACAGCAGCGGATCGTCCGCGCCCAGCGCCATCGGCACCCCCGCGTCGAACAGAGTCCGCAGCGGCACGTCCTCCGGCTTCTCGTACACGCCCAGCGCCACGTTCGACGCCGGACACACCTCGCACGTCACCTGCCGGTCCGCGAGCCGCTTCAGAAGCCGCGGATCCTCCGCCGCCCGCACCCCGTGCCCGATCCGGTCGGCCTCCAGATCGTCCAGGCAGTCCCGCACCGACGCCGGCCCGGTCAGCTCACCCCCGTGCGGCGCCGACAGCAGCCCCCCGTCCCGCGCGATCGCGAACGCCCGGTCGAAGTCCCGCGCCATGCCGCGCCGCTCGTCGTTGGACAGCCCGAAGCCGACCACACCCCGGTCCGCGTACCGCACCGCCAGCCGGGCCAGCGTGCGCGCGTCCAGCGGATGCTTCATCCGGTTGGCGGCCACCAGCACCCGCATCCCCAGCCCGGTGTCCCGGACCGTCGTCTCCACCGCGTCCAGGATGATCTCCAGCGCGGGGATCAGCCCGCCCAGCCGAGGCGCGTAGGACGTCGGGTCCACCTGGATCTCCAGCCACCCCGAGCCGTCCCGCAGATCCTCCTCCGCCGCCTCCCGCACCAGCCGCTGGATGTCCTCCGGCTCCTGCAGGCACGAACGCGCCGCGTCGTACAGCCGCTGGAAGCGGAACCAGCCCCGCTCGTCCGTCGCCCGCAGCCGGGGAGGCTCCCCGCTGGTCAGGGCCTCGGTCAGGGACTCGGGCAGCCGCACGCCGTGCTTGTCGGCCAGTTCCAGCAGGGTGGCGGGCCGCATCGACCCGGTGAAGTGCAGGTGCAGATGGGCCTTCGGCAGCTCAGAGACATCACGTACACGCTCCATCCCAGGATCCTGCCGCACGCCACGCCCGCCCCGGTACCTCTTTCCCCGTACGTGGTCTTGCTCGCACAAACGAACGGGGACCACCCCTGGGCATCCAGAGGTGGTCCCCGACCGCAGGACGGAACCGGATCAGTCCCGCGCCTCCGCCAGCAGCTTCTGGATCCGGCTCACGCCCTCGACGAGGTCCTCGTCCCCGAGCGCGTACGACAGCCGCAGGTACCCGGGCGTGCCGAACGCCTCACCGGGCACCACCGCGACCTCGGCTTCCTCCAGGATGAGCGCGGCCAGCTCCACAGAGTTCTGCGGCCGCTTGCCCCGGATCTCCTTGCCGATCAGCGCCTTCACCGACGGGTAGGCGTAGAAGGCGCCCTCCGGCTCCGGGCACAGCACGCCGTCGATCTCGTTGAGCATCCGCACGATGGTCCTGCGGCGCCGGTCGAAGGCCTCCCGCATCTTCGCCACGGCGTCCAGGTCACCGGAGACGGCCGCCAGCGCCGCCGCCTGGGCCACGTTGGAGACGTTGGACGTGGCGTGCGACTGCAGGTTGGTGGCGGCCTTGACCACGTCCTTCGGGCCGATGACCCACCCGACCCGCCAGCCGGTCATGGCGTACGTCTTGGCGACACCGTTGACCACGATGCACTTGTCCCGCAGCTCCGGCAGGATCGCCGGCAGCGAGGTGAACTTCGCGTCGCCGTAGACGAGGTGCTCGTAGATCTCGTCCGTCAGGACCCACAGCCCGTGCTCGACGGCCCAGCGCCCGATCGCCTCGGCCTCGGCCTCGCTGTAGACCGCGCCGGTCGGGTTCGAGGGGGAGACGAAGAGCACGACCTTCGTCTTCTCCGTGCGCGCCGCCTCCAGCTGCTCCACGCTCACCCGGTAACCGGTCGTCTCGTCGGCGACGACCTCGACCGGCACACCGCCGGCCAGCCGGATCGACTCCGGGTACGTCGTCCAGTACGGCGCCGGGACGATGACCTCGTCGCCCGGGTCGAGGATGGCGGCGAACGCCTCGTAGATGGCCTGCTTGCCGCCGTTGGTGACGAGGATCTGCGAGGGGTCGACCTCGTAGTTCGAGTCGCGCAGCGTCTTCGCGGCGATAGCGGCCTTCAGCTCGGGCAGGCCGCCGGCCGGGGTGTAGCGGTGGTACTTGGGGTTCTTGCAGGCCTCGATCGCGGCCTCGACGATGTAGTCCGGAGTCGGGAAGTCGGGCTCACCGGCGCCGAAGCCGATCACCGGACGCCCGGCGGCCTTGAGGGCCTTGGCCTTGGCGTCCACGGCGAGGGTGGCGGACTCGGAGATCGCGCCGACTCGGGCGGAGACCCGGCGCTCGGTGGGAGGGGTTGCAGCGCTCATGAGGCCATCGTTCCAGACCGGAAACTTCTGCGGCACACGGGTTTCACAGACTGAACAGGTCCGGGCAAACCACTGAACAACAGTCCGGATGCACCCCCCGGCCAGGGCGATCTTCGGCCAACGGCACCCGAAGACGTCCCCACGGGCCCTTTCTGTTCGACGCCCGGCCCAGGAGCACGTACACTCTCACCTCGTTGGCCTTCAGCAGCCCGCGCCTCACCCGGTGCACACCAAGCATCCGGGCGGATGCGGTACGTTGGGGACACACAAAGGGTCGTAGCTCAATTGGTAGAGCACTGGTCTCCAAAACCAGCGGTTGGGGGTTCAAGTCCCTCCGGCCCTGCTACACACACCTTCGCCAGGATGTGTGCGCATGTACGTACAGCAATGCACCGCCGTGCGGCTCAGACCGGGCGCGGCACGGCCACGACCCGGAATCAGGTGAGGACGAGTGACGGACGCCGTGGGCTCCATCGACATGCCTGATGCCCAGGACGAGGCGCCGGACTCCAAGAAGAAGCCCCGCAAGGGCGGCAAGCGCGCCAAGAAGGGCCCGCTGAAGCGTCTTGCGCTCTTCTACCGTCAGATCGTCGCGGAGCTTCGCAAGGTCGTCTGGCCCAGCCGCAGTCAGCTGACCACGTACACCACCGTCGTGATCATCTTCGTGGTCATCATGATCGGCCTGGTGACCCTGATCGACTATGGCCTCAGCAACGCCGCCAAGTACGTCTTTGGCTGAGCCGAGAGCGAAGGGCGCCGAGGTATCCGGCGCCCCTTTCGCGTGTTCCACCCCTATGTATCCAGGAAGAAGCAGCCACCGTGTCTGACCCGAACGTGAACGACGCCGTTGAGCCTCGCGGGGAGGCTGTCGAGTCCGTCGAGGACGAGCTCGGCACCGTCGAGGGCGCGGACAGCGAGGACACCGAGACCTTCGCCGAGGTCGAGGCTGCCGACGCCGTCTCCGACGAGGATGCGGACGAGGCCGCCGAGGCCGGGTCCGACGTCGAGAGCGCGGACGCGGAGACCGAGGAGGCCGAGGCCGAGCCCGAGCTCGACCCGGTCGAGAAGCTCCGTCAGGAGCTGCGCGTCCTTCCCGGCGAGTGGTACGTGATCCACACCTACGCCGGCTACGAGAACCGCGTGAAGACCAACCTGGAGCAGCGCGCCGTCTCGCTGAACGTCGAGGACTACATCTTCCAGGCCGAGGTGCCGCAGGAAGAGGTCGTCCAGATCAAGAACGGCGACCGCAAGACGATCAAGCAGAACAAGCTGCCGGGTTACGTCCTGGTCCGCATGGACCTGACCAACGAGTCGTGGGGCGTCGTCCGCAACACCCCCGGCGTCACCGGCTTCGTCGGCAACGCCTACGACCCGTACCCGCTGACGCTGGACGAGATCGTCAAGATGCTCGCCCCGGAGGCCGAGGAGAAGGCCGCCCGCGAGGCCGCCGAGGCCGAGGGCAAGCCGGCTCCGCAGCGCAAGGTCGAGGTCCAGGTGCTGGACTTCGAGGTCGGCGACTCGGTCACCGTCACCGACGGCCCGTTCGCCACGCTGCAGGCCACGATCAACGAGATCAACGCCGACTCGAAGAAGGTCAAGGGCCTCGTCGAGATCTTCGGCCGCGAGACGCCGGTCGAGCTCAGCTTCGACCAGATCCAGAAGAACTAGTCCTTCTCTGGACGTAACGCTTCCGAACAGGTCGGACGGGCTCGCGGAGCCTGTCTGACCTGCTCGGTTTTTGGCCGCGCATCTATACCCGTTATCGTTGTGCGGTATGCCTGTGTCCGGGTCGCCCCCGGGTGCGGGCAGGACCCGAATCGAAAGGACCCGGAGAGCTATGCCTCCCAAGAAGAAGAAGGTCACGGGGCTCATCAAGCTCCAGATCCAGGCCGGTGCCGCCAACCCGGCCCCGCCGGTCGGCCCCGCGCTGGGTCAGCACGGCGTGAACATCATGGAGTTCTGCAAGGCCTACAACGCCGCGACCGAGTCGCAGCGCGGTTGGGTCATCCCGGTGGAGATCACGGTCTACGAGGACCGCTCCTTCACCTTCGTCACCAAGACGCCGCCGGCCGCCAAGATGATCCTGAAGGCCGCGGGCATTGAGAAGGGCTCCGGCGAGCCGCACAAGACCAAGGTCGCGAAGATCACGCGCGACCAGGTCCGTGAGATCGCCACGACCAAGATGCCCGACCTCAACGCCAACGACCTGGACGCCGCCGAGAAGATCATCGCCGGCACCGCCCGTTCCATGGGCGTCACGGTCGAGGGCTGACCCCAACCTTCCAGCAGCAGAAGTGGCGGGGCCTGCTCGGCCCGGACCACAACTCCTAAGAAGCAACAGGAGCAGTAGTGAGCAAGCGCAGCAAGTCTCTCCGCGCTGCGGACGCCAAGGTCGACCGGGACAAGCTCTACGCCCCGCTCGAGGCCGTCCGTCTCGCCAAGGAGACCTCCACGACCAAGTTCGACGGCACCGTCGAGGTCGCCTTCCGTCTGGGTGTCGACCCGCGCAAGGCCGACCAGATGGTCCGTGGCACCGTGAACCTCCCGCACGGCACCGGTAAGACCGCCCGGGTCCTGGTCTTCGCGACCGGCGACCGTGCCGAGGCCGCGCGTGCCGCGGGCGCCGACATCGTCGGCGCCGACGAACTGATCGACGAGGTGTCGAAGGGCCGTCTGGACTTCGACGCCGTCGTCGCCACCCCGGACCTCATGGGCAAGGTCGGCCGCCTCGGCCGCGTCCTCGGCCCGCGTGGTCTGATGCCGAACCCGAAGACCGGCACCGTGACCCCGGACGTGGCCAAGGCCGTGACCGAGATCAAGGGCGGCAAGATCGAGTTCCGCGTCGACAAGCACTCGAACCTGCACTTCATCATCGGCAAGACGTCCTTCGAGGACGACAAGCTGGTGGAGAACTACGGCGCCGCGCTGGAGGAGATCCTCCGTCTGAAGCCGTCCGCCGCCAAGGGTCGCTACATCAAGAAGGCCGCCATCACCACCACGATGGGCCCCGGCATTCCGGTCGACCCGAACCGCACCCGCAACCTCCTCGTCGAGGAGGACCCGGCCGCGGTCTGAGCCTCCGGCTCGCCCAGGCTGTCACGGGCCCCGCACCTTTCGAGGTGCGGGGCCCGTCCCCTTTCCCGTACGCGTACCGGGGACCTGGGTTAGCGTGCGGGCACGGGACTCGCACGGGGGTGGGACGAATGACGAGCACGACGGCGTGCCGTACGGCCTTCGGGATCGCGGTGACGGCCGCCCTGATGTGCCTGACGGCCTGTACCGGCGCCGATGCGACCGACGACCGTCCCCGTGAGGACCACTCGACGACCGCCGCCCCGCCCCGGGCCCTGCGCGACGTGGAGCGGGCGACCGCCCGGGCCGGCTCGGCCAGGGTGGAATCCACGACCGTCATGGGCCGCGAACTGTCCATCGAGGCCGTCGGAGCTCTCGGCTGGAGCGACGGCCTCACCGGCACCCTGACGATCACCTACACGGGCGGCACGACCGCCGAGACCATGCGCCGGCTCGGCACCACCGCCATGGAGGCCCGGTACCTGCCCGACGCCTACTACGCCAGGATGGGCGACCAGTTCGCCGACCGGGTGGGCGGCAGGCACTGGATCAAGTACGTCTACGCGGATCTGGAGGGACTCGGCGACGGCGCCGGGGCCGGCTTCGCGGAGCAGATGCGGGGCACCACCCCCGATCGTTCGGTGAAGCTGCTGATGACCTCCGGGGACCTGCGGAAGGTCGGCGAGGAGACGACGCGCGGGCAGCGCACCACCCACTGGTCGGGCACGGTGGGCGGCGCCGGCGCCCAGACCGTCGACATCTGGGTCGACGACCGGAACCTCCTGGTCAAGAAGGTGGAGCGGGGACGGACGGCGACCGGAGAGCTGACCCAGACCGCGTACTACAGCGATTACGGCGTCCGCGTCTCCGCCGAACGGCCCCCGGTCGGCGACACGGCGGACTTCAAGGAGCTGCTGGAGGCCCAGGGAGACGGCTCCTGAGCCTCATGGACTCTCCCCGGCCTCCATGACCTCCCGGACCTCCATAACCTCCCTGACCCCGCTGAACTCTCAAGCCACGGAAATCCCGGGACCGTTGGAGCCCTCCTCGGATACGCTCGCCGTTCTTGCTGTGTGACAGCCATATGTTCCTTGGGGGGACTCGTGAAGACTTCCGTACGCATGCCCGCGCACGGTTCCGCACGGCGCCGGGCGGCGGGCGCCGGAGTGGCCGCACTGCTCCTCGCCGCGGGCGCGGTGGGCTGTTCCCAGGGGGGCGCGGAGGAGTCCCCCGACATGACGCCGGCGGCGGCCGTCGCCAAGGCGGCCGAGAAGGCGGAGGACATCACGTCCCTCCGTTACCGCATATCCGGCCGCACCCCGGAGGAGGGGCGCATCAAGGCCGAGGCGCAGATGCAGTTCGAGCCCACGATCACCATGAGCATGAAGATGACGGCGCTCGACCAGGGCGCCGACGCGTCCGCGGAGATCCGGCTCGTCGACAAGATGATGTACATCGGCGGGGGCGCCGAGGCCGCCAAGGAGATGGACGGCAAGAGCTGGCTCAAGTTCGACCTGGCCGCGATGGGCTCCGACCAGGAGCTGAACCGGATGGGCGGAACCTCCCAGGCCGACAGGAACCCGGCGACCGAGTCCACCTTCCTCACCGGTGCCAAGGACGTGGAGAAGGTCGGCACCGAGACCGTCGACGGCGTGAAGACCACTCACTACAAGGGCACCTTCACCCTCGACGAGCTGCGCGACTCCCTCAAGAACGAGGACAGGACCACGCGGGAGAAGCGCGAGAAGAGCCTCAAGCAGTACGAGAAGATGGGCGTCGACGAACTCACGATGGACATGTGGGCCGACGGCGAGGACCACCCCAAGCAGATCCGCATGCGGGGCGACGCCGACAAGGGCCCGCTCGACATGACCATCACCTTCCTCGGCTTCAACGAACCCGTGAAGGTCACCGCCCCGCCGGCGAAGGACACCATGGACCTGGCCGAGATGATGCAGGAGGCCGCCGAGCAGGGCTGAGTCGCCGTAGGGGCGGATTTGCTTGATACTGCACCGCTCACGTACTCTCCTACAGAAGCCAAAGACCGCTGGTCGTTGCCGTGCGCTCGCAAGAGGGCGCGGTGGCCGAAGGATCCGCTGAACTGCGGACGACCCGCGCAGGTGACAGTGGATGAGCTCCCGGATCTCGCGCCCGTGCGCGTGAATGGCCGGTCGAGCCACGCCCCGTGCGCCTGCGCCGGGGCGTTTCGTTTCCCCAGTCCTCCTTCGGGTCCGCGCGGTCCGAATCACCCGGAAGGAGGCCGAGGCTCTATGGCGAGGCCCGACAAGGCTGCCGCGGTTGCCGAGCTGACGGACAAGTTCCGCAGCTCCAACGCCGCCGTGCTGACCGAGTACCGCGGTCTCACCGTGGCGCAGCTCAAGACGCTGCGCCGGTCGCTCGGTGAGAACGCCCAGTACGCCGTGGTGAAGAACACGCTGACCAAGATTGCGGCCAACGAGGCCGGGATCACGACGCTGGACGACCAGTTCAATGGTCCGACGGCTGTCGCCTTCATCACCGGTGACCCGGTGGAGTCGGCGAAGGGTCTGCGCGACTTCGCCAAGGACAACCCGAATCTCGTCATCAAGGGCGGTGTCCTTGAAGGCAAGGCGCTGTCCGCCGACGAGATCAAGAAGCTTGCGGACCTCGAGTCCCGCGAGGTTCTGCTCTCCAAGCTGGCCGGTGCCATGAAGGGCAAGCAGTCCCAGGCTGCCTCTGTCTTCCAGGCGCTGCCGTCGAAGCTCGTCCGCACCGTGGACGCGCTCCGTGCCAAGCAGGACGAGCAGGGCGGTGCCGAGTAATTCGGCTCGCTTTCCGGCCCTCGCCGCCTGAGGCAAGGGTCATAGCGGGCCCGACGTACGCCCGCCTCACCCAGTACATCCGGCACCTGCCGATTTAGTGGAAGGACCGCCATCATGGCGAAGCTCAGCCAGGAAGACCTGCTCGCTCAGTTCGAGGAGATGACCCTCATCGAGCTCTCCGAGTTCGTGAAGGCGTTCGAGGAGAAGTTCGACGTCACCGCCGCCGCTGCCGCGCCGGTCGTCGTCGCCGGTGCCGCTGGTGCCGGTGCGGGCGCCGAGGCCGTCGAGGAGAAGGACGAGTTCGACGTCGTCCTCACCGGCGCCGGCGACAAGAAGATCCAGGTCATCAAGGTCGTGCGCGAGCTGACCTCCCTCGGCCTGAAGGAGGCCAAGGACCTGGTCGACGGCACCCCGAAGCCGGTCCTGGAGAAGGTCAACAAGGAGGCCGCCGACAAGGCCAAGGAGGCCCTCGAGGGCGCCGGCGCCTCGGTCGAGGTCAAGTAAGACCTCATCGGCCTCACAGGCCCCTCAGGGCCTGTAACGCCTCAGCACCGAAGAGCGATCATCCATCCGGGTGGTCGCTCTTCGGCGTATCCGGGGGCCCGGCGGCGGCTGCCTTGCTCGTGTGACGGCGAGGGGTATGGTGATCTTCGTTGTGCGGTCGCAGGGGCGCTGAGAATCCCCTGGCGGCAGCCGGTTTGGGCAAGGGGGGCCTTGACGAACCGCACGCAGCGCGCAATTCTCAGGACGCGTCGTCACAAGGATCCGAATCCGAGGCATGGATCGACGACGGAGAGGGCAGTATCAACGTGCGTTGAGGGCGAGGCCTTGCCGCAGGTGGTGAGAACAACGAGGAGCGAACACGGTCCCGGAGAACCGCACTGGACATCAGTGTGCCAAGTGGCTACACTGACCCTTTGCGCTGCCTGTTAGCTGCCCCCTGCCCGTCACCAGGGGTCTGCCCTCGCCCGAGCACCGACGACCAGAGCATGTCTGACCTGGCTTTTCGGCCACATCAGACGCCCCCTGTCTCGTGCACGGAAGAGGGGCCGGTACGCGCGTAGTGAGTCCGAGCCCTCGGAAGGACCCCCTCTTGGCCGCCTCGCGCAACGCCTCGACCGCGAATACGAACAACGCTGCCAGCACCGCCCCGCTGCGCATCTCCTTTGCAAAGATCAAGGAGCCCCTCGAGGTTCCGAACCTTCTCGCGCTCCAAACCGAGAGCTTCGACTGGCTGCTCGGCAACGACGCCTGGAAGGCTCGCGTCGAGGCGGCTCTGGAGTCCGGTCAGGACGTCCCCACCAAGTCCGGTCTGGAGGAGATCTTCGAGGAGATCTCCCCGATCGAGGACTTCTCCGGGTCGATGTCGCTGACGTTCCGCGACCACCGTTTCGAGCCCCCGAAGAACAGCATCGACGAGTGCAAGGAGCGCGACTTCACGTACGCCGCTCCGCTCTTCGTCACGGCCGAGTTCACCAACAACGAGACCGGCGAGATCAAGTCCCAGACCGTCTTCATGGGCGACTTCCCGCTCATGACGAACAAGGGCACCTTCGTCATCAACGGCACCGAGCGTGTCGTGGTGTCGCAGCTGGTCCGTTCGCCGGGTGTCTACTTCGACTCCTCCATCGACAAGACGTCCGACAAGGACATCTTCTCCGCCAAGATCATCCCGTCCCGGGGTGCCTGGCTGGAGATGGAGATCGACAAGCGCGACATGGTCGGTGTGCGCATCGACCGCAAGCGCAAGCAGTCCGTGACCGTTCTGCTCAAGGCTCTCGGTTGGACGACCGAGCAGATCCTCGAGGAGTTCGGCGAGTACGAGTCCATGCGCGCCACCCTGGAGAAGGACCACACCCAGGGCCAGGACGACGCGCTGCTCGACATCTACCGCAAGCTGCGTCCGGGCGAGCCCCCCACGCGTGAGGCCGCGCAGACGCTGCTCGAGAACCTCTACTTCAACCCCAAGCGCTACGACCTGGCGAAGGTCGGCCGCTACAAGGTCAACAAGAAGCTCGGTGCGGACGAGCCGCTGGACGCCGGTGTTCTCACCACCGACGACATCATCGCCACCATCAAGTACCTGGTGAAGCTGCACGCCGGTGAGACCGAGACGATCGGCGAGTCCGGTCGCTCGATCATGGTCGAGACCGACGACATCGACCACTTCGGCAACCGTCGTATCCGCAGCGTCGGCGAGCTGATCCAGAACCAGGTCCGTACGGGTCTCGCCCGTATGGAGCGCGTCGTGCGCGAGCGCATGACCACCCAGGACGTCGAGGCGATCACGCCGCAGACTCTGATCAACATCCGGCCGGTCGTCGCCTCCATCAAGGAGTTCTTCGGCACCAGCCAGCTGTCCCAGTTCATGGACCAGAACAACCCGCTGTCGGGGCTGACGCACAAGCGTCGTCTGAACGCCCTCGGCCCGGGTGGTCTCTCCCGTGAGCGGGCCGGCTTCGAGGTCCGTGACGTCCACCCGTCGCACTACGGCCGCATGTGCCCGATCGAGACGCCGGAAGGCCCGAACATCGGTCTGATCGGCTCGCTGGCCTCCTACGGCCGGGTCAACGCGTTCGGTTTCATCGAGACGCCGTACCGCAAGGTCGTCGACGGCCAGGTCACCGACGAGGTCGACTACCTGACCGCCGACGAGGAGGACCGCTTCGTCATCGCGCAGGCCAACGCGCCGCTGACCGACGAGCTCCGGTTCGCCGAGGCCCGCGTGCTGGTCCGCCGCCGTGGCGGCGAGGTCGACTACGTCGGTCCCGAGGACGTGGACTACATGGACGTCTCGCCGCGCCAGATGGTGTCGGTCGCGACCGCCATGATCCCGTTCCTCGAGCACGACGACGCCAACCGTGCCCTCATGGGCGCGAACATGATGCGCCAGGCCGTGCCGCTGATTAAGTCGGAGTCGCCGCTCGTCGGCACCGGCATGGAGTACCGCTCCGCGGTCGACGCCGGTGACGTGGTCAAGGCCGAGAAGCCGGGTGTGGTCCAGGAGGTCTCCGCGGACTACATCACCACCGCCAACGACGACGGCACGTACATCACGTACCGCCTGGCCAAGTTCGCCCGCTCCAACCAGGGCACCTCGGTCAACCAGAAGGTCATCGTCAACGAGGGCGACCGGATCATCGAGGGCCAGGTCCTGGCCGACGGTCCGGCCACCGAGAACGGCGAGATGGCGCTCGGCAAGAACCTGCTGGTCGCGTTCATGCCGTGGGAGGGTCACAACTACGAGGACGCGATCATCCTGTCGCAGCGCCTCGTGCAGGACGACGTCCTCTCCTCGATCCACATCGAGGAGCACGAGGTCGACGCCCGTGACACCAAGCTCGGCCCCGAGGAGATCACCCGGGACATCCCGAACGTCTCCGAGGAGGTCCTCGCCGACCTCGACGAGCGCGGCATCATCCGCATCGGTGCCGAGGTCATCGCCGGTGACATCCTCGTCGGCAAGGTCACGCCCAAGGGTGAGACCGAGCTGACGCCCGAGGAGCGCCTGCTGCGCGCGATCTTCGGTGAGAAGGCCCGTGAGGTCCGTGACACCTCGCTGAAGGTGCCGCACGGTGAGACCGGCAAGGTCATCGGCGTGCGCGTCTTCGACCGCGAGGAGGGCGACGAGCTGCCGCCGGGCGTGAACCAGCTGGTCCGCGTCTACGTCGCGCAGAAGCGCAAGATCACCGACGGTGACAAGCTCGCCGGCCGTCACGGCAACAAGGGCGTCATCTCGAAGATCCTGCCGATCGAGGACATGCCGTTCCTGGAGGACGGCACCCCGGTCGACATCATCCTCAACCCGCTGGGTGTCCCGTCCCGAATGAACCCGGGGCAGGTCCTGGAGATCCACCTCGGCTGGCTCGCCAGCCGCGGCTGGGACGTCTCCGGCCTGGCGGACGAGTGGGCGCAGCGCCTGCAGGCCATCGGTGCCGACAGCGTCCAGCCCGGCACCAACGTCGCCACCCCGGTCTTCGACGGTGCGCGTGAGGACGAGCTGGCGGGTCTGCTGCAGCACACCATCCCGAACCGGGACGGCGAGCGCATGGTGCTCCCGACCGGTAAGGCGCGGCTGTTCGACGGCCGTAGCGGTGAGCCGTTCCCGGACCCGATCTCGGTCGGCTACATGTACATCCTCAAGCTGCACCACCTGGTCGACGACAAGCTGCACGCCCGCTCGACCGGTCCGTACTCGATGATCACCCAGCAGCCGCTGGGTGGTAAGGCCCAGTTCGGTGGCCAGCGCTTCGGCGAGATGGAGGTGTGGGCGCTGGAGGCTTACGGCGCCGCTTACGCCCTCCAGGAGCTGCTGACCATCAAGTCCGACGACGTCACCGGCCGCGTGAAGGTCTACGAGGCCATCGTCAAGGGCGAGAACATCCCCGAACCGGGCATCCCCGAGTCCTTCAAGGTCCTCATCAAGGAGATGCAGTCCCTGTGCCTGAACGTGGAGGTGCTGTCCAGCGACGGCATGTCCATCGAGATGCGTGACACCGACGAGGACGTCTTCCGCGCAGCGGAGGAGCTCGGCATCGACCTGTCCCGGCGCGAGCCGAGCAGCGTCGAAGAGGTCTGACGGGAGTCCGGCGGACCTTGAACCACCAAGGTCCGCCGGCCCCAGGACCCCCGTTTCAGACCCAAAGACTTACGACCCTGAGAGGGATTGACGCATAGTGCTCGACGTCAACTTCTTCGACGAGCTCCGGATCGGCCTGGCCACCGCTGACGACATCCGTCAGTGGAGCCACGGCGAGGTCAAGAAGCCCGAGACCATCAACTACCGCACCCTCAAGCCCGAGAAGGACGGACTCTTCTGCGAGAAGATCTTCGGTCCGACCCGGGACTGGGAGTGCTACTGCGGCAAGTACAAGCGCGTCCGCTTCAAGGGCATCATCTGCGAGCGCTGTGGCGTCGAGGTCACGCGCGCCAAGGTGCGCCGTGAGCGGATGGGCCACATCGAGCTGGCCGCGCCCGTCACGCACATCTGGTACTTCAAGGGCGTTCCGTCGCGCCTCGGCTACCTGCTCGACCTCGCTCCGAAGGACCTGGAGAAGGTCATCTACTTCGCGGCGTACATGATCACGTACGTCGACGAGGAGCGCCGCACGCGCGACCTGCCCTCGCTGGAGGCCCACGTCTCCGTCGAGCGCCAGCAGATCGAGCAGCGCCGCGACGCCGACCTGGAGGCCCGCGCCAAGAAGCTCGAGACGGACCTCGCCGAGCTGGAGGCCGAGGGCGCCAAGGCCGACGTGCGCCGCAAGGTGCGCGAGGGTGCCGAGCGCGAGATGAAGCAGCTGCGCGACCGCGCGCAGCGCGAGATCGACCGCCTCGACGAGGTGTGGAACCGGTTCAAGAACCTCAAGGTCCAGGACCTGGAGGGCGACGAGCTGCTCTACCGCGAGCTGCGTGACCGCTTCGGCACGTACTTCGACGGCTCGATGGGTGCCGCGGCGCTGCAGAAGCGCCTGGAGTCCTTCGACCTCGACGAGGAGGCCGAGCGCCTCCGCGAGATCATCCGTACCGGCAAGGGCCAGAAGAAGACCCGCGCCCTGAAGCGGCTGAAGGTCGTGTCTGCCTTCCTGCAGACCTCCAACAGCCCCAAGGGCATGGTCCTCGACTGCGTGCCGGTCATCCCGCCGGACCTGCGTCCGATGGTGCAGCTGGACGGTGGCCGCTTCGCGACCTCCGACCTGAACGACCTGTACCGCCGTGTCATCAACCGCAACAACCGCCTGAAGCGGCTTCTCGACCTCGGCGCGCCCGAGATCATCGTGAACAACGAGAAGCGCATGCTCCAGGAGGCCGTCGACGCGCTCTTCGACAACGGCCGTCGTGGTCGCCCGGTCACGGGCCCCGGCAACCGTCCGCTGAAGTCGCTGTCCGACATGCTCAAGGGCAAGCAGGGCCGCTTCCGTCAGAACCTGCTCGGCAAGCGAGTCGACTACTCGGCGCGTTCCGTCATCGTCGTCGGCCCGCAGCTGAAGCTGCACCAGTGCGGTCTGCCCAAGGCCATGGCGCTGGAGCTCTTCAAGCCGTTCGTGATGAAGCGCCTGGTCGACCTGAACCACGCGCAGAACATCAAGAGCGCCAAGCGCATGGTCGAGCGCGGCCGCACGGTCGTGTACGACGTGCTGGAAGAGGTCATCGCGGAGCACCCGGTTCTGCTGAACCGTGCGCCCACCCTGCACCGCCTCGGCATCCAGGCCTTCGAGCCGCAGCTGGTCGAGGGCAAGGCCATCCAGATCCACCCGCTCGTCTGCACCGCGTTCAACGCGGACTTCGACGGTGACCAGATGGCCGTGCACCTGCCGCTGTCCGCGGAGGCGCAGGCCGAGGCCCGCATCCTGATGCTGTCCTCGAACAACATCCTCAAGCCGGCCGACGGCCGTCCGGTGACGATGCCGACCCAGGACATGGTCCTCGGTCTGTTCTTCCTCACCACCGACGGCGAGGGCCGCGACCTCAAGGGCGAGGGCCGGCCGTTCGCCTCGGTCGCCGAGGCGATCATGGCGTTCGACGCGGGCGAGCTGTCGCTGCAGTCGAAGGTCGCCATCCGCTTCCCGGTGGGCACCATCCCGCCGCGCGGCTGGGAGCCCCCGGTCCGCGAGGAGGGCGAGCCCGAGTGGCAGCAGGGTGACAGCTTCACGCTGAAGACCACGCTGGGCCGTGCGCTCTTCAACGAGCTGCTGCCCGAGGACTACCCGTTCGTCGACTACGAGGTCGGCAAGAAGCAGCTCTCCGAGATCGTCAACGACCTCGCCGAGCGCTACCCGAAGGTCATCGTGGCGGCGACGCTCGACAACCTGAAGGCGGCCGGCTTCTACTGGGCCACCCGTTCCGGCGTCACCGTCGCCATCTCCGACGTCGTCGTCCCCGAGGCGAAGAAGGAGATCGTCCGCGGTTACGAGGCGCAGGACGAGAAGGTCCAGAAGCAGTACGAGCGCGGTCTGATCACCAAGGACGAGCGCACGCAGGAGCTCATCGCGATCTGGACCAAGGCGACCAACGAGGTCGCCGAGGCGATGAACGACAACTTCCCGAAGACCAACCCGATCTTCATGATGGTGAACTCGGGTGCACGAGGCAACATGATGCAGATGCGTCAGATCGCCGGTATGCGTGGTCTGGTGTCGAACGCGAAGAACGAGACGATTCCGCGTCCGATCAAGGCGTCGTTCCGTGAGGGTCTGTCCGTGCTGGAGTACTTCATCTCCACGCACGGTGCCCGTAAGGGTCTGGCGGACACCGCTCTGCGTACCGCCGACTCGGGTTACCTCACCCGTCGTCTGGTCGACGTCTCCCAGGACGTCATCATTCGCGAGGAGGACTGCGGCACCGAGCGCGGTCTGAAGCTGCGGATCGCCTCGCGCGACGCCGACGGGACGCTGCGCAAGGCCGAGGACGTCGAGACCAGCGTGTACGCCCGCATGCTCGCCGAGGACGTCGTCATCGACGGCAAGGTGATCGCGCCGGCCAACGTCGACCTCGGTGACGTGCTCATCGACCAGCTGGTGCGCCACGGCGTCGAGGAGGTCAAGACCCGCTCGATCCTGACCTGCGAGTCCGCCGTCGGCACCTGCGCCATGTGCTACGGCCGCTCGCTGGCCACCGGCAAGCTGGTCGACATCGGTGAGGCGGTCGGCATCATCGCCGCCCAGTCCATCGGTGAGCCCGGTACCCAGCTGACGATGCGTACCTTCCACACCGGTGGTGTGGCCGGTGACGACATCACCCAGGGTCTGCCGCGTGTCGTCGAGCTCTTCGAGGCCCGTACCCCGAAGGGTGTCGCCCCGATCTCCGAGGCCTCCGGCCGCGTGCGGATCGAGGAGACCGAGAAGACCAAGAAGATCGTCATCACGCCGGACGACGGCAGCGACGAGACGGCGTACCCGATCTCGAAGCGCGCCCGTCTCCTGGTCAGCGAGGGCGAGCACGTCGAGGTGGGCCAGAAGCTCACCGTGGGTGCCACCAACCCGCACGACGTGCTGCGCATCCTGGGTCAGCGTGCCGTCCAGGTCCACCTGGTCGGCGAGGTCCAGAAGGTGTACAACTCGCAGGGTGTGTCGATCCACGACAAGCACATCGAGATCATCATCCGGCAGATGCTCCGCCGTGTGACGATCATCGAGTCCGGCGACGCCGAGCTGCTGCCCGGCGAGCTGGTCGAGCGCTCGAAGTTCGAGTCCGAGAACCGTCGTGTGGTCCAGGAGGGCGGTCACCCGGCCTCCGGTCGTCCGCAGCTGATGGGTATCACCAAGGCCTCGCTGGCGACCGAGTCGTGGCTGTCGGCGGCGTCCTTCCAGGAGACGACCAGGGTCCTCACGGACGCGGCGATCAACGCCAAGTCCGACTCCCTGATCGGCCTCAAGGAGAACGTCATCATCGGTAAGCTCATCCCGGCCGGTACGGGCCTGTCCCGCTACCGCAACATCCGGGTCGAGCCGACCGAGGAGGCCAAGGCCGCGATGTACTCGGCCGTCGGCTACGACGACATCGACTACTCGCCGTTCGGCACGGGCTCCGGCCAGGCCGTTCCGCTGGAGGACTACGACTACGGTCCGTACAACCAGTAAGCGAGCAGCATGACCGAAGGGCGGTCACCCCGTGCGGGGTGGCCGCCCTTCGGCGTGTCCGGGCCGTCGGCGGGACAGGCGCAGACACGGCTCCGGGGCGCGCGTCCGGGTGGGTGCTGTCGGGCCCGGCAGCCGCTCGGCGGCCGGTGCCGCGGCGCGGACCGGCGGGTGGGGGAGCCGGCTGGTGGCCGGAGGCCCGGAACGGTCACGCGGGTCCGTGTACAGGGCGCCGGAGGACGGCGGGGGCTGTAGGCCACCTCGGTGACTGCCGTGCCTCGTACGGGCTTCCGGCTGCCTTGCGGCGGCGCCGGGGGCTGGACCGGGCGGGACGGCCCCGGACGACTGCTGACGAGGCGTACGGGGGCGGGACCGGGAGAGGGCGGGTGCGAACGGCCGGTCTACGGAACGCCCAGTTCGAAGATGACGTAGTGCGCGTACCAGCCCGAGGCGAGCGCCGCCGTCGAGAAGAACACCGCCAGGCTCGGTGTCTTCAGGCGGCTCAGGGCCGCCGCCGGGGCGAGCAGGAGGGGGAATGCGGGCAGCAGGTAGCGCATGGTGTTGCCGAACATCTGCTGGGTGCCGAGGACCGTGATGATCGTCGCCAGGGTGTAGGCGACGAGGACCAGCGGGGGTCGCTTGCGCAGCATCAGGGCGATCAGGAAGGGCAGCGCCAGGACCAGCTGGAGGGAGAGCAGGTCCGGGGTGGAGAAGGCGAAGACGTAGTCGTTGCGGCCGATCGCCAGGTTCCGCAGGACGTCGAAGGTGTAGGCGCCGTAGTCGAAGAAGTGCGCCCAGCCCTCGCGCTGGAGCGTGAAGTACGCCGTGGCCTCGCCCGTGCTGTACCCGACCCAGGCGACGTAGGAGAGGAGGCCCAAGGGGGCGACGAGCATGGCGTACACCGGGCCCCGCACCCCGTGCTCGCGCCGGGTCGAGGGCCGGGCCAGCGTCACCAGCGCGGCGAGGCCCACGGCGCCTATGAGGACGGCGGACGTGGGGCGGTTGAAGCCGGCGACGAAGGCCAGCAGGCCGGCCGTCACCCAGCGCCGGGTCATGACGCAGTAGCAGGTCCAGGCCGCGAGCGCGACGAACACGGACTCGGAGTACACCGCCCACTCGACGCCCGCGCCGGGGGCCACCGCCCACAGGCCCGCCGCGATGGTGCCCGCACGGGCACCGGCGAGGAGGGAGACGACGGCGTAGATCCCGGCGGCGGCGACGAACGACGACAGGACCGAGACGAGGATCCCGGAGCCGTACAGGCCGAGGCCGGTGAGGTCCGAGACCATCCGGATCAGGGACGGATAGAGGGGGAAGAAGGCGACGGAGTTCTGCTGGACCGTGAACAGGCCCTCGGAGTCGAGCCGCACCAGCGCGGGGTGGTACCCGTGCTCGGCGACCTGGAGGTACCACCAGCCGTCCCAGGTGGCCAGGACGTCCCACCAGTGGGCGCCGCCGCCGAAGCGCGGGTTCTTCTCCTGGTAGTCCCCGGCGTACTCCAGCAGCTTTGCGAAGACCAGGAGGCCGACGAGCTTGGTCACGCCGTACAGTGCGAGCGGGGCGAGATAGGGGCGCGCGGCGGGCGGAAGGGTGACGCGCCGGGTCCACGCGGGCCGCCGGGCGGCCCACTTCGCGGACCGGCGTCCGGGCGGTCCGTCTTGTGCGTCGCCCGACGCGTCGGTCACCGTGTCGTCGGCAGCCGTGTCCATGGCCGTCATCCCCCTCAGTCCCCCTCAACCGTCAATTGCTGCCATAAGATCGCACAAGAGTCGCACAGCTGTGCCAGCGGGTAGGGGAGGGGCGGATGCCCGAAGAGCCGCACGAGCCGGTCGTGCTGTCGGTCGTCATACCCATGTACAACGAGGAAGAGGCCCTGCCCGCCCTGGTCAGCAGAGTGCGGCCGGTCCTGACGGAGCTGGGGGTCGCCCACGAGGTCGTCGCGGTGGACGACGGCAGCAGCGACCGCACGGCGGAACTGCTCGCCGCCTTCCGGCTCGGCTGGCCGGAACTGCGCGTCGTGGAGCTGCGCCGCAACTCCGGGCACCAGGCCGCGCTGACCGCCGGCCTGGACCGGGCGGTCGGCGCCTACGTGGTGAGTCTGGACGCCGACCTCCAGGACCCGCCGGAGAAGATCCCCGAGATGCTGGCGCTGGCCCGCGCCGAGAGCCTCGACATCGTCTACGGGGTGCGTGCCGACCGCAGCAGCGACACCGGGTTCAAGCGCTGGACGGCCGGCGTCTACTACCGGCTCATGCGCCGGCTGGCGGGCCCGTCGGTCCCAGCCCAGGCGGGAGACTTCCGGCTGCTCAGCCGGGCCGCCGTGGACGCCCTGAAGGCTCTGCCGGACCAGCAGCGGGTCTACCGTCTGCTGGTGCCCTGGCTGGGCTTCCCGAGCGGACAGGTCACCTACGAGCGGGCCCCGCGCACCGCCGGCCGCACCAAGTACCCGCTGGGCCGGATGATCCGCCTCGCCGTGGACAGCGTCACGGGGTTCTCGGCGGCCCCCCTGCGCATCGCCACCTGGCTGGGTGCCGGTGCCATCGTCGTCTGCCTGGGGCTGCTGGTCTACACGCTGACCGCCTTCGTGCTGGGGCGGACGGTGCCGGGCTGGACCTCGCTCTTCACCGGCGTCGTGTTCATCGGGGCCGTGCAGCTGATCTGCGTGGGGCTGCTCGGCGAGTACGTCGCCCGGATATACACGGCGGTGCAGAACCGCCCGACGTACTTCGTCCGGCACGACACGGCGACGGTACCCGCGCACGCTCCGGCCGGGGGCGCCACCGGCGAGACGGCCACGGATGCGGACCCGGCCTCCGGGGCCGGTGCCGCTGCGGTCGGCGCGGAAAACACCGACTCCGCTCCCGTCGGGGCGGGCGCCGATTCCGCTTCCGCGCGGGCCGCCACCGCCGAGCCGCGGGCCACCGCCTCCGAGCCGCCTGCCGCCGCCGGCGCGCCGGTCGGCCCGCGGAGCGCGGCGGATGCGGAGGGACCGCGGATGCCGGTCCCGCGGGGCTGACCCTGGGGCCGCGCGAGGCCCGTGGTGCCGCGCCCGACGCCGCCCGGGGGGCGGCCCGCGGCACCGGTTCGGCCGATCGTGAGACCGGACAAGTCGACACGAGTCGGGTGCCCCTGCCGGTCCCGCCCATTTGTTTTGACCACAGCGAATGCGATAGGTACGCTCAGACCTTGTGCCTGGGGTGTGCCCTGGCCCTCGTGCGTGCCTTCAACCGCATACAGGGTCGTGACCGGCCACCGTAATCTGCGCCCTTTTCGCCTTGCGGCGGGAGTCTGCGGGATTCGACACACCCGACCGCGTGGGTCGGCGACGTTCCAGGTTAGCTGTACCCATCGGCACACAGAAACCGGAGAAGTAGTGCCTACGATCCAGCAGCTGGTCCGCAAGGGCCGGCAGGACAAGGTCGAGAAGAACAAGACGCCCGCACTCGAGGGTTCTCCTCAGCGTCGCGGCGTCTGCACGCGTGTGTTCACGACCACCCCGAAGAAGCCGAACTCGGCCCTGCGTAAGGTCGCGCGTGTGCGTCTGACCAGCGGTATCGAGGTCACTGCTTACATTCCGGGTGAGGGACACAACCTGCAGGAGCACTCCATCGTGCTCGTGCGCGGCGGCCGTGTGAAGGACCTGCCGGGTGTTCGCTACAAGATCATCCGTGGCTCCCTCGACACCCAGGGTGTCAAGAACCGCAAGCAGGCCCGCAGCCGTTACGGCGCCAAGAAGGAGAAGTAAGAATGCCTCGTAAGGGCCCCGCCCCGAAGCGCCCGGTCATCATCGACCCGGTCTACGGTTCTCCTCTGGTGACCTCCCTGATCAACAAGGTGCTGCTGAACGGCAAGCGCTCCACCGCCGAGCGCATCGTCTACGGTGCCATGGAGGGCCTGCGCGAGAAGACCGGCAACGACCCGGTCATCACGCTCAAGCGCGCTCTCGAGAACATCAAGCCGACCCTCGAGGTCAAGTCCCGCCGTGTCGGTGGCGCCACCTACCAGGTCCCGGTCGAGGTCAAGCCCGGCCGTGCCAACACCCTGGCGCTCCGCTGGCTGGTCGGTTACTCCCGCGCCCGTCGCGAGAAGACCATGACCGAGCGTCTGCTCAACGAGCTCCTCGACGCCTCCAACGGCCTCGGTGCCGCTGTGAAGAAGCGCGAGGACACGCACAAGATGGCCGAGTCCAACAAGGCCTTCGCGCACTACCGCTGGTAGTCGGAACCCCTTCGAGAACCGAGAGAAGACTGA
Organism: Streptomyces viridiviolaceus; assembly: GCF_014650995.1. Lineage (GTDB taxonomy): Bacteria > Actinomycetota > Actinomycetes > Streptomycetales > Streptomycetaceae > Streptomyces > Streptomyces viridiviolaceus. Next base: position 246,350 of record NZ_BMWA01000012.1, on the reverse strand, counting down.
AGCCTTATGGCTACCACTTCGCTTGACCTGGCCAGGGTCCGCAACATCGGGATCATGGCCCACATCGACGCGGGCAAGACGACCACCACCGAGCGGATCCTGTTCTACACCGGCGTTTCGTACAAGATCGGTGAGGTCCACGACGGCGCTGCCACCATGGACTGGATGGAGCAGGAGCAGGAGCGTGGCATCACGATCACCTCTGCTGCCACCACCTGTCACTGGCCGCTGGAGAACGTCGACCACACCATCAACATCATCGACACCCCGGGTCACGTCGACTTCACCGTCGAGGTGGAGCGCTCCCTGCGCGTGCTCGACGGTGCCGTGACGGTGTTCGACGGCGTCGCCGGCGTCGAGCCGCAGTCCGAGACGGTGTGGCGTCAGGCGGACCGCTACGGCGTTCCGCGTATCTGCTTCGTCAACAAGCTGGACCGCACCGGTGCCGAGTTCCACCGCTGCGTCGACATGATCACCGACCGCCTGGGCGCGCAGCCGCTGGTCATGCAGCTGCCGATCGGTGCGGAGGCCGACTTCCAGGGCGTTGTCGACCTGGTGAAGATGAAGGCGCTGGTCTGGTCGGCCGACGCGGCCAAGGGCGAGATGTACGACGTCGTCGACATCCCGGCCACGCACACCGAGGCCGCCGAGGAGTGGCGCGGCAAGCTGCTCGAGGCCGTCGCGGAGAACGACGAGGAGCTGATGGAGCTGTACCTCGAGGGCCAGGAGCCCTCCGAGGAGCAGCTGTACGCGGCGATCCGTCGCATCACCATCGCGTCCGGCAAGGGCGGCGGCACCACCGTCACCCCCGTGTTCTGCGGCACCGCGTTCAAGAACAAGGGCGTGCAGCCCCTGCTCGACGCGGTCGTGCGCTACCTGCCCTCCCCGCTCGACGTCGAGGCCATCGAGGGCCACGACGTCAAGGACGCGGAGAAGGTCATCGCGCGCAAGCCGTCGGACGACGAGCCCCTCGCCGCGCTGGCGTTCAAGATCATGAGCGACCCGCACCTCGGCAAGCTCACCTTCGTCCGTGTGTACTCCGGCCGTCTGGAGTCCGGCACGTCCGTGCTGAACTCCGTCAAGGGCCGCAAGGAGCGCATCGGCAAGATCTACCGCATGCACGCGAACAAGCGTGAGGAGATCGAGTCGGTGGGCGCCGGCGACATCGTCGCCGTCATGGGCCTGAAGCAGACCACCACCGGTGAGACGCTGGCGGACGAGAAGAACCCGGTCATCCTGGAGTCCATGGACTTCCCGGCGCCGGTCATCGAGGTCGCCATCGAGCCCAAGTCGAAGGGCGACCAGGAGAAGCTCGGCGTCGCGATCCAGCGCCTGGCCGAGGAGGACCCCTCCTTCCAGGTGCACACCAACGAGGAGACCGGCCAGACCGTCATCGGCGGTATGGGCGAGCTTCACCTCGAGGTGCTGGTCGACCGCATGAAGCGTGAGTTCAAGGTCGAGGCCAACGTCGGTAAGCCGCAGGTCGCGTACCGCGAGACCATCCGCAAGTCGGTCGAGAAGGTCGAGTTCACCCACAAGAAGCAGACGGGTGGTACCGGCCAGTTCGCCCGCGTCATCATCGCGATCGAGCCGATCGAGGGTGGCGACGCCGCGTACGAGTTCGTCAACAAGGTGACCGGTGGCCGCGTCCCGAAGGAGTACATCCCTTCGGTCGACGCCGGTGCGCAGGAGGCCATGCAGTTCGGCATCCTCGCCGGTTACGAGATGACCGGTGTCCGCGTGACGCTGCTCGACGGTGCCTTCCACGAGGTCGACTCCTCCGAGCTCGCGTTCAAGATCGCCGGTTCGCAGGCCTTCAAGGAGGCCGCGCGCAAGGCTTCGCCCGTGCTCCTCGAGCCGATGATGGCCGTCGAGGTCACCACGCCCGAGGACTACATGGGTGAGGTCATCGGCGACATCAACTCCCGCCGTGGCCAGATCCAGGCCATGGAGGAGCGGGCGGGTGCCCGTGTCGTGAAGGGCCTCGTGCCCCTGTCGGAGATGTTCGGCTACGTCGGCGACCTCCGCAGCAAGACGTCGGGTCGCGCAAGCTACTCGATGCAGTTCGACTCCTACGCCGAGGTTCCGCGGAACGTCGCCGAGGAGATCATCGCGAAGGCCAAGGGCGAGTAACGGACCTGGCGTCCACGCCGTAGGCTTGACTCCGGAGCCTTGAGGGGCAAACAACCGCAAACGCGGGTGTTTGCCCCGGGCCCCGGGTTTTGACAGCAAAGATCACCTGGCGCCGATGAAGCAAGGCGTTCAGAACCACTCCACAGGAGGACCCCAGTGGCGAAGGCGAAGTTCGAGCGGACTAAGCCGCACGTCAACATCGGCACCATCGGTCACATCGACCACGGTAAGACGACCCTCACGGCCGCCATTACCAAGGTGCTGCACGACGCGTACCCGGAGCTGAACGAGGCCACCCCGTTCGACAACATCGACAAGGCTCCCGAGGAGCGCCAGCGCGGTATCACCATCTCCATCGCGCACGTCGAGTACCAGACCGAGGCGCGTCACTACGCCCACGTCGACTGCCCGGGTCACGCGGACTACATCAAGAACATGATCACCGGTGCCGCCCAGATGGACGGCGCGATCCTGGTGGTCGCCGCGACCGACGGCCCGATGCCGCAGACCAAGGAGCACGTGCTCCTGGCCCGCCAGGTCGGCGTTCCGTACATCGTCGTCGCCCTGAACAAGGCCGACATGGTGGACGACGAGGAGATCCTGGAGCTCGTCGAGCTCGAGGTCCGTGAGCTCCTCTCCGAGTACGAGTTCCCCGGCGACGACGTTCCGGTCGTCAAGGTCTCCGCTCTGAAGGCCCTCGAGGGCGAGAAGGAGTGGGTGGACTCCGTCCTCAACCTGATGAAGGCCGTCGACGAGTCGATCCCGGAGCCGGAGCGCGACGTCGACAAGCCGTTCCTCATGCCGATCGAGGACGTCTTCACCATCACCGGTCGCGGTACGGTCGTCACCGGCCGTATCGAGCGCGGTGTGCTCAAGGTGAACGAGGAAGTCGAGATCATCGGCATCAAGCAGGAGAAGACCAAGACCACGGTTACGGGCATCGAGATGTTCCGTAAGCTGCTGGACGAGGGTCAGGCCGGTGAGAACGTCGGTCTGCTGCTCCGCGGCATCAAGCGCGAGGACGTCGAGCGCGGCCAGGTCATCATCAAGCCGGGCACCGTCACCCCGCACACGGAGTTCGAGGCCCAGGCGTACATCCTTTCGAAGGACGAGGGCGGCCGCCACACCCCGTTCTTCAACAACTACCGCCCGCAGTTCTACTTCCGTACGACGGACGTGACCGGCGTCGTGACCCTCCCCGAGGGCACCGAGATGGTCATGCCGGGTGACAACACCGAGATGAAGGTGGAGCTCATCCAGCCCGTCGCCATGGAGGAGGGCCTGAAGTTCGCCATCCGTGAGGGTGGCCGGACCGTGGGCGCCGGCCAGGTCACCAAGATCAACAAGTAAGTTCCGCTTGCTTGTCGGGTCTGCTGACCTGATCTGGCCGTAAGGCCAGGCCAATGGCCTGAAGGGGCCCGCACGACTTCGGTCGTGCGGGCCCCTTCGTCGTTTGTGGCGGGGTGGCTACGAGGTCTCGGGTGTCGGCTGCGGTCCCACCGCCATGAGGAGGAGGACCGTCGCGCGGACGACGACACCGCCGACCAGGGCCGTGAGGAAGCCGTCGACGTGGAGGCCGTAGTCCATCTGGGAGCCGATCCAGGAGACGAGCAGCCAGAGCAGCGTGTCCTGGACGACGCCGATGGTGCCGAGGATGAGCAGCATGATCAGCGGGGCGCCTCTGACGGCGCGCGGATAGCTGTAGATCAGCTGGTTCGCGATGAGGAAGACGGCGCCGGCCAGGACCACTTCCCAGGGCGGCGAGCCGAGTATCGGGGTGATGCCGGAGAGCAGGACGGTGGCGAGGGCCACGCCCAGGTAGGTGCCCAGCAGGCGTCTTCGCTTGTACATGGCGGGATCATGACGGCCGGTCGGCCGGCTGACAAGCCGCGGTCGCCGGCACGCGCAGCCGGGCCCGGGCACCCCCGGTGGGTGCCCGGGCCCGTGGTCGTCGGTCAGGGGGCCGTGTGGCTCACACCCGCTGCCACAGCGCCGGTACGTTCGGCGGCTCCCAGCCCGCCTGGGCCTGGTGGGCCTGGAGGCAGCGGTACGTGGCGCCGCCGTACGTCACCGTGTCGCCGGGCTGGTAGACGGTGCCGGCCGCCCAGGTGCCGCCGCCGGGCGGGGGCTCCTCGGGGCCGCCGTCGTCGGTCGTCCTCAGGGTGAGGCCGTAGTTCTGGAGCAGCGGGTTGATCGGCTGGAAGAAGGTCTCGCCGCCGCTGCTGCAGTTGCCGGAGCCGCCCGAGGTGACGCCCTGTGCCTGGCTGCCGGAGATGTAGGAACCGCCCGAGTCGCCGGGCTCGGCGCACACCGTGGTGCGGGTGACGCCGCTGATGGTGCCCTCGGGGTAGGTCACGCTGGTGTTGAGCTGCTGGACGGTGCCGCAGTGCCAGCCGGTGGTGGAACCGGAGCGGCACACGGAGGCGCCGACGGTGGCCTGCGTGGACCCGGTGACCTGGACGTTCTGACCACCGGCGCCCTTGACGTACGGCGTCGCCGTCCAGTTGGAGTTGGTGGCCACCCACGCCATGTCGCGGCCGGGGAAGACCGAGCCCTGGAAGGTGCCCTGGGCCACGCGGTTGTGGCCGCTCGTCGAGGCACCGGTCCGCCCGCAGTGACCGGCGGTGGCGAAGCCCTGCTGGGTGCCCTTGGTGACGGGGAAGCCGATGGAGCAGCGTCCGCTGTTGTTGATGTAGTACGCCTCGCCGCCCCGCAGGTCGTACAGCGGGCGGGGACGCTCGGCCGTCCGCTCGGTACGGGTGAGGGAGGTGTCGACGCCGGCCGCCTTCAGGAGGGCTCGGGCCGCGGCCGGGCGTACGGCCTCGATGACGACCGCGTTCGTGCGCACGTCGACGTACCAGACCGGCGCGTCGGCGGTGTTCAGGTCGCCGGCCGCCCGGTCCAGGCGGGCCTTGGCCGCGTCCAGGTCGGCCAGCGAGTGGCGTACGACCGCCGCCTCGGCGCCCTGTGCCTCGATCGCCGCGACGTCGGCGGCGTCCGTCGTCGCCACGGTCAGCGTGCCCGACTCGGCACCCCGTACCCAGGCGCCCGCGAAGTCGTCGCCCAGCGACACGCGCAGCCTGCCCGCGGTCGCGCCCGCGTCGGCCTCGTTCACCAGGCGCTGCTGCGCCTGCCGCCGGTCCAGGCCGAGGTCGCGCTGCATGGCGCCGAGCAGAGCGGGCGGGGCGGCGTCGGTACGGAGGGTCTCGGCGGCGGTCGGAGCGGGGGCGGCGGCCGGCCCTGCGCTCGCGGAGCCGCTGAGCCCGGCCACGAGCAGGGCGGCCGTCGCCGCGAGGGCGGCGCCCGCGGCTCTGGCCCGAATGTGCCGCTGGAGCATGGGGGACATGGGGCATCTCCTCGGTTTCGGTGGGGAGGTGCCGAAACCGTAGGGACGGTCAACCGGCCCGCATAAGACGTCGATCGACCCTCTGCCCGGTGTTATGGAACGGGCTGTTGCGGTGCGCCGGCGGTGTCCCGGTGGGTGGCGAGCCACGCGGTGTAGCTGTCGCTGCGGGCCGCCACGCCGGCGTGCGCCATGCGGGCCTGCGCGAGCACGGTGGCGGCTGTGTCCTCGGCCTGCGTCACCACGTGCCAGCCCAGCAGGTGCCGCCAGGCCAGCGGCGTGCCGGTGAGCGGCCGGGTGACGATGCCGGGCGTGGTCGGGAACGTCGCCCGGCACAGCCCGACCGCCCGGCCCACCTGCACCAGGTGCACGAGGGACGAGGTGTCCGTCTCGTACATGCGGCGCGGGGTGAACCCGGCGCGGGCGCAGGAGGCCGTGAAGCAGTCGCCGAAGCAGCCGTCGCCGGGCACGCAGGCCCACTCCTCGCCGGCCAGGTCCGTCAGGTCCACCTCTCGTCGGTGGGCGAGCGGATGCGCCTCGGGCACCATGACGAAGACGGGATCGACCGCCACCTCCCGCCACACCAGCCCCTCGGAGCCGGGGGGCTCGGCGGAACCGCACGTCCCGGCGAGCGCGAAGTCCAGCCGCCCTTCGGCCAGCAGGCCGGCCAGTTCCCGTTCGGACCAGGAGGTGCAGGTCGTCACCCGGGCGTCGGGCGCCGCGTCCGCCAGCCGGTCCACCAGGGCGCCCAGCAGCGGGCCGTGGGTGCCGCCCAGCCGGAAGCACGCCGTCGAGCGCGGGGACCGGGCGAACCGCGCCGCCTCCTGCTGCAACTCGGTCACCGCGGGCAGCACGATCCGGCTGCGCTCCAGCACCAGTTCGCCCAGGGGAGTTGCCCGCACGCCGTGCCGACCGCGCTCGAACAGCTCACCTCCCAGGGCCCGTTCGATCCGCTTGAGCTGTGCGCTCAGCGCGGGCTGCGCGAGACCGAGTGCCGTCGCCGCCCTGGTGAGACTGCCGGCGTCGGCGATGGCCCGGACCGTCTTGAGATGCCGCAACTCCAGCTCCATACGGGGAGCTTGCGACGCAGGAGGGGCTGGGGCAAGAGGTTGGTTCAGACCAGTAACGGACAGTCAGTCGGGGTAGCGCGGGAGGTCGTGGGTCGGGATCGTCCAGTCGGCGATGGTGACGTCCTCGCCGTGGACGAAGTCCTCGCGGGTGGCGTAGCGGGGGCCGTCGGGGGTGGCGTGGCACCGGGTCGGCAGTCGCGGCAGCGTCCTCCGGGCTCTGGCGCGCGGTAGCTGCGGTCGCAGCCGTCGCAGTTCTGGAGCGGGTACCGCGGCGGTGGCGGTGCTGCGGAGGGCCGGAAGGGCGGTGGCGGCGGGAGCATGGCGGTCAGGCGGTGGGCGAGAAGGGCGGCCGGGCGGCGCAGGCCCTCGGGGGGCAGGTCGGTGGTCAGGGCGTGGCGTACGGCGGTGGGGGTGACGTCGCGTTCGAGCCATGCCGCCACGCCGGGGGCCAGGTGGGCCGTGTCGCAGGCGGAGAGGAGGAGGCGGGGGTCGTGGCGGCGCAGGCCGGCGAGGAGGTCGGTGGCCTGCTGAAGGAGGGCGGGGGATTGGGAAGCGGGCTGCGGTACGGCGGGCAGGGCGCGCTTCTTGCGGGGTGCGGGCCGGTCGGCGTGAGGCTTCCGGGCGGGCTCGGGGCGGTGTCGGGGCGCGCCCGGCTGGTTGCAGGAGATCGTGCGGGTGACGATCCGGCCCTCCGGGGTGCGCACGCGCTCGCGGCGCAGGTAGCCGTGGGCCTCCAGTTCGCGCAGGGCGGCGGAGATCCGGGTCGCGCCTTCCTTGAAGCGTGCGGTGAGGGTCTTGATGTCCGCGGGCGTGCCGCTGGGCAGCGACTGGATGTGGACGCCCAGGCCGATCGCCAGCAGGGAGAGGTCCGGGTGCTGGGCGAGGTGGTTGCCGATCACCACGAAGCGGGTGGTGTGGCGGGTGTTCTCGTGGATGACGCCGCCGCCACGGTGACGCGAACGGGTCGGATTGGCCCCAACGGGGGACTGGGCGTGCGGAGGCACGCTAGGGTTTTGGGTACCCATCAGGAAGGGCTCGCTTCCTCGGTGGTCAGGCCCTCGCCTTGGGATGCCAGTCCCGGCGGGGGCCGATGTCTTTGTGCGGTTGTTTGCGCTGAGCGTAGGGGAGTTGGGGGATCGGAAATCCAGCCGAGCCGGTGATGTTCACCCGCCCGGGTGAGTGCGCGCCTCGGGCGGAGGGGTGGGGCTCGGTGGGGTTCTTTCTCCCGTGGTTCTTTCTCGGGAAGGCGCCGGCGGCACCGGAGCCTCAGAAGGTGGGTTCCGGTGGCGTGAGGCGCAGTTCGGCCCAGACGGTCTTGCGCGGGAAGCGGCCCTCGGCTACGCCCCACCGGTCCGCCAGCGCCTCCACGAGCAGCAGGCCACGGCCGGATTCGGCGTCCGGGCCCGGCTGTTCCGGCCGGGGGAGGCGTTCACCGCGTGTGTCGGTCACCTCGATGCGGAGGACGTCGGCGACGACGTAGAGGGTGAGCCGGAAATCGCGTCCCTGTACGCGGCCGTGGGTCGCCGCGTTGACGGCGAGCTCCGCGATGATCTGGCGTGCCGGGTCCGACGGAAGTCCCCAGGCGCGGAGTTGCTCGGTCGCGAGCAGCCGGGCGAGGCGGGCGCCGCGCGGTGTGGGGGAGAGCTGCACGCTGAAGTTGCGGACGGCGGTGGTGAGTTCGGCGGATTTCTGGTTCACGTCACTCAGCGTGGTGGGGTGCGCCTACCGTGAACAGTGACTCTGCGGGTACGTACAGTGACTGTCCGGTGGTTGTCCGGTGTGTCGGGGGCTGTCGGGGCGGTGCGTACGGGTAGGGCGCACTCTGCACAGCCAGCGGCACGACGGAGGGGCACGGGATGGCGGTCGAAGTGGAGACGGGCCGGCTCAGGAGCGAGGCGGACGAGCCGGGGTGGGAGGTGGACCCGGATGACGAGTGGGGAATCGCCGTCATCGCCACGGTGGGGCGGCAGCTGAAGCTGCGGCGCGAGGCGGTGGGGATGCGGGCCGCGGAGTTCGGGGCGGCGGTGGGGTACGGGGAGGATCTCGTATACAAGGTCGAGGGCGGTAAGCGGATTCCCCGGCAGGAGTACCTGGACAGGGCCGACGAGGTGCTGGGCGCGGGTGGGCTCATCGCGGCGACTTGGGAGGACGTGAAGAAGGTCCGGTATCCCAAGAAGGTCCGGGAGCTGGGGAAGCTGGAGGCGAAGGCGGTCGAGATCGGCCTGTACGAGTGCCACATCATCGCGGGGCTGTTGCAGACCCCGGAGCACGCACGGTCCCTGATCGAGGCAGCGCAGCCGCCGTACTCGGCGGACGACGTGGAACGCATGGTGGCTGCGCGCCTGGCCAGGCAGTCGGTCTTCGAACGCGACCCGGCTCCGTCCACACTTCGTGCTCGAAGAGGCGCCGCTGCGACGACCTATCGGGGGGACAATGGCTTGGCGGCGGCAGCTCGAACGACTGCTGGAGGTGGGCCGTTTGAACAACGTCATGCTTCAGGTGATGCCGTTGCACAGCGAGACCCACTCCGGCATGGACGGCAGGATCGAACTGCTGAAGTTCGCGGACGGTACCGCGGTGGGCCGCTCCGACGGTGCCTTCAACGGCCGCCCGACGTCCGATCCCAAGCAACTGCGCATCCTTGAGCTGCGGTATGGGACTATCCGGGCTCAGGCCCTCCCGCCGAGGGAGTCGCTGACCTTCATCGAGAATCTGCTGGGAGAAACATGATCCGCAAGGCCCCCGTCGGGGACGCCTCCGAACTGGCGTGGTTCAAGAGCAGCTACAGCGGCGGCAACGACGGCAACTCCTGCGTCGAGATCGCGATAACCCCCCACACCATCCACGTCCGCGACTCCAAACACACCGCCGGCCCCCGGCTCGCCGTGGACTCGACGGCATGGGCGGACTTCGTGACGTACGTCTCCGAAAGCTGACCATTCGGGTCTCATATGGCGGACGATCCGGGCGGTACCCCTGGCCACGGTGTTTACCTGCGCGTAACACTTAAGTGTCCTGCGCGCGGCAACGGCGCCGAGCGCCCACCACCGGACCGGACCGGAGCGGAGCACACCCGTACCGGTTTCCGGTGTCAGCCGTGCCAGAAAGGGACCCCGTGACGACGCGATCCGACACGAAGACCACCCTCGCCCACCTGCTCGCCGAGATCGAGCACCGCAACCCCGCCCAGCCCGAGTTCCACCAGGCCGTCCACGAGGTGCTGGAGACGCTGGCGCCGGTCGTCGCGGCCCGCCCCGAGTACGCCGAGCCCGGGCTGATCGAGCGGCTGTGCGAGCCGGAGCGGCAGGTCATCTTCCGGGTGCCGTGGCAGGACGACCAGGGCCGGGTCCACGTCAACCGTGGCTTCCGGGTGGAGTTCAACAGCGCGCTGGGCCCGTACAAGGGCGGGCTGCGCTTCCACCCGTCGGTGAACCTCGGCATCATCAAGTTCCTCGGCTTCGAGCAGATCTTCAAGAACGCGCTGACCGGGCTCGGCATCGGCGGCGGCAAGGGCGGCAGCGACTTCGACCCGCACGGGCGGAGCGACGCGGAGGTCATGCGGTTCTGCCAGTCGTTCATGACGGAGCTGTACCGGCACATCGGCGAGCACACGGACGTCCCGGCCGGGGACATCGGCGTCGGAGGCCGCGAGATCGGCTACCTCTTCGGCCAGTACCGGCGGATCACCAACCGCTGGGAGGCCGGCGTGCTGACCGGCAAGGGCCAGGGCTGGGGCGGCTCGCTGATCCGCCCGGAGGCCACCGGGTACGGCAACGTGCTGTTCACGGCGGCGATGCTGCGCGAGCGCGGCGAGGACCTGGAGGGCCAGACGGCGGTCGTGTCGGGCTCCGGGAACGTCGCGATCTACACCATCGAGAAGCTGGCCGCCCTCGGCGCGAACGCCGTGACCTGCTCGGACTCGTCCGGCTACGTCGTCGACGAGAAGGGCATCGACCTGGAGCTGCTGCGGCAGGTCAAGGAGGTCGAGCGCGGCCGGGTCGGCACGTACGCCGAGCGCCGGGGCGCGTCCGCGCGGTTCGTGCCCGGCGGGCGGGTCTGGGAGGTCCCGGCCGACGTGGCGCTGCCGTCGGCGACGCAGAACGAGCTGGACGAGAACGACGCCGCCGCCCTGATCCGCAACGGCGTGAAGGCGGTGTCGGAGGGCGCGAACATGCCGACCACGCCGGAGGCCGTGCACCTGCTCCAGCGCGCCGGGGTCGCCTTCGGCCCCGGCAAGGCGGCCAACGCGGGCGGCGTCGCGGTCAGCGCCCTGGAGATGGCCCAGAACCACGCGCGTACGTCGTGGACGGCGGCGCGGGTGGAGGAGGAGCTGTCGCACATCATGAACGACATCCACACCACCTGCCACGAGACCGCCGAGCGCTACGGCGCCCCCGGCGACTACGTGACCGGGGCGAACATCGCCGGCTTCGAGCGGGTGGCCGACGCGATGCTGGCGCAGGGCGTGATCTGAGCCGGACGTCTTCCGGCCCGTCAGCTGAACCGGAGGAGAACTGGCCGCGAACACTGCGCGGGGCGCAGGCGGCAGGTTGTTCAAAGCACTACCGCTGACGTGAACGCTGTTCTTGTCTGGTCGGATGGTGCGTGGAACGGACAGGGGTACGTCGACACCCGAGCGGGTCGCGGGTCGGGTCATGGGGCGGTTGAAGCAACCGCTTCCGCCGCTCGCGGCGACGGTGTCGGCCGTACCCACCCAGCGGATGCCGAGCCGTGTCGGGGAGGGCAAGCACGCCGCCGCGTCCGGCGGGCGGCGCTCGCGCGGCGGGCGGCTGTACGTCATCGACGGCATCCGCCTGGTCGCCGCCCTGATGGTGGCCGTGCACCACTACGCCGGCACCTGGCGGGTCGACCAGCCGGGCAACGCGATCTGGGACCGGCCGGTGTCGGAGATCATGCCGACGGTGTTCCGCTTGGCCTCCTACGGCTGGATCGGCGTCGAGATCTTCTTCGTGATCAGCGGCTTCGTGATCTGCATGTCCTGCTGGGGCCGGACGCCACGCCAGTTCTTCGTCTCCCGCGTGATCCGGCTCTACCCGGCGTACTGGTTCGCGGTCGCGTTCACCACGGCCGTCCTGATAGCCGTACCCGGAGTGTGGGAACGCCTCCGCCTGCGCGAGGTGCTCCTCAACCTCACCATGCTCCAGTCGGGCTCGGCCGTGCCGAACGTCGACGGCGTCTACTGGACCCTCTGGTCCGAGCTGCGCTTCTACCTGCTCTTCCTGGTCGTGGTCGCGATGGGCCTGACGTACCGCAGGGTCGTGGTCTTCTGCTGCGTGTGGGGCGCGGCGGCGATGCTCGCCCCGGTCTCCGACCTCCACCTGCTGGAGCTGGTCGCCAACCCGGACGGGGCCTGGTACTTCATCGCCGGGCTCGCCCTCTACCTCATGCACCGCTTCGGTCAGGACCTGCTCCTGTGGGGCATCCTCGCCATGGCCTGGCTGATGGGCCAGCTGGAGCTTGGGAACAGGATCGAGGAGGTCGAGCGCGTCTCCGGCTGGCGCGGCAGCGTGGTGATCTTCACCGCCTTCCTGCTCTTCATGGTCGCCGTCGCGCTCGGCTACACCGACCGCATCCGCTGGAAGTGGCTGGTGACGGCGGGCGCCCTGACGTACCCCCTCTACCTGATCCACTACGTGGCGGGCACGACCCTGATCAACCGCCTCCGCGACACGATGGACGCCCGTCTCCTGGTCGCCGTGATCATCGCCGGCTTCCTGGTGCTGAGCTGGTTGGTCCACCGGTGCGTGGAGCGACCGGTGTCGCGGCTGCTGAAGGGCGGGCTGGACACGTCGTTCGCGCGGTTGCGGAACGCGGGGAACGGCTAGGGCCGTTCGGCCGACGCCGTCCGGACGAACCCCGGGCGACGCGCGGAACCGCGCGATGGCACGATGTCGGTCCAAGTGATCGAGCGGGGGAGGCCGGGTACGTCATGGCCCGTTACACCGAGGCGCTGACCGTCGAGCGCGGCGGGTTCCGGATCAAGGTGCCGGAGTCGTGGTGGGAGTTCGACGTGCGGCCGGAGTCGCGGGACGACTCGATCCGGCGGATGGTGGACGAACGGGTGCGGCGGCATCCGGAGCTGGAGAAGTCCCGGGACGCGTACGTCTCCTTCCTCCGCAAGGCGGCGGCCGACGCGTGGAAGTCCGGGGCGCTGTACTGCGGTTGCATGGCGGAGAGCTTCGGCGGTGACACGCCGATCACCGGCTCGGTGACCGTCTCGCTGGTCGGCGGCCGTACCGGCTCGGGCGATCCGCTGCCGACCGACCCCGCCGCCATCGCGGGCCAACTCGCCGTCAAGGAGGCCAAGAAGGAGGGCGACTCCTGGCGGAAGGTGACGACCGTCGACATCCCCGGCGTCGGCCCGGCGGCACGCACGCACGGCATCGAGGACATCCCGGTCCCCGGCGACGCCCTGAACCGCACGGTCCGGGCCGTGCTCATGCAGACGTACATCCCGGTCCCGGGGCAGGAGGGCAAGGTCGCGCTGGTGGCGGGCAGCAGCCAGGTGCTGGACCTCGCGGACTCCTTCTTCGACATCTTCGACGCGATCACGTCGACGTTCCGGTTCACGGGGTGAGGTTCCGGTCGGCCGACCCTTTCCCGGGGCCGAATTACAAGTGCAGGGGCGCCTAACGGAGGCTCGTGTGAATCCGGCCGACATTGGGTTGAAATCTCCGGGAGTTACCACGTTCGGGGGAGTCCCAGACGCATGGCTCTGGTCGTCGGCGCCAGCGAACCTCGACAGGGGGCCGTGCCCCTTTCTGATGATGCAGCGAGGCTGCCTGTCCCCGGAGGAGAGATCCGGCAGTGGTGAACCTCAGCGTATAGAGATTGCTGACCTGCTTTCCTTTGCAGAGAAGTCCCTGCGGTGAGCGCCCCGGTTGTGATCTCCTCCCCTCCATTTGCCGCGTACCGCATCACAACAGGTGAGGGGAACCTCCGGACGCTGCGTCTGGACGGTTCTCTGATCGATCTCAAGCGTTGGCAGTTCCAGGGGGAGCGGGCCGAGCAGCCCACTGCGTTCGGCGCGGAGTGGACCGGTGATCCCAAGGGCCGCAAGGCGGAATTCGCTTCCGACTATCCGGGCGCGCCGATGTTCAGCCGTCGTCTCGCCGATCGGCTCGGCGACCAGCTGGAGAAAGCGGGACGTCTGGTGCCGGTCCGGATCGAGGGGGCAGCGGCCGACGACTACCTCCTCTACGTCGTGGAGCCCCTTGTCGACTGCGTGGACACACGCCGGTCGTCGTAGCCGAAGAAGGCCACCGGGGAGACGAAGAGGATGGTCTTCCGCCCGGAGGCGTATCCGGCCGACCTGCCGGCGTTCCGCGTGCCCGAGTTTCCCGTTGCCGTCTGCTGGAACGGCTGGATGCTGGACCATCTGACGGACCTCCTCGACGACGACGTCGCGGGTCGTCTCCTGTGGTCCTCGGATCCGGCGGCCACGCCCGATCCCGATCCGTGGGGCATCTGACCGAATGCGCGAACGCCCGCTGAGATCCTCCGCAACGAAAACCCGTGGTTCGCGCCGTCTCCCGACGGCATCGCCCCCCCACGTCGACCGGCACCGGGGCCGAGGGGCGTCCGAGAAGCAGTGAGACAACGAGCTCGCCACCGGTACGCCGGGGCCCGGTGGGGTCTGGACGGCGTGATGACGGCTGACCGCTCCCGCGAGCCTTTCACGGTCTACCGCTTGATGCCGAGCCTGGGGGACTTCCGGACCCTGTCCCTGGAGGAGTACGCGCACCGGAGGCTGATCCGCCGGCTGCGCACCGGGGACTCCGCGGACCTGCCGGAGTCTTTCACTGCCGAATGGGTCGGAAATCCGCGTCTGCGAGCGTCCGAATTCCCCTGCGGGTACCCGGGCGCTCCGGTCTTCAGCGGTCGTGTCGCCGGTCTCATGGCCGATGGACTGTCGGCGGCGGGAAGGTACCTCCCCGTCTTCCCGGAAGACGCCGACCCGACGGCAGCCCCTGGGTATCTCCTGTACCTCGTGGGGAAGGTCGTCGACTGCGTGGACCTGCGCAGGTCGTCCAAGCCGAAGAAGGGCACCGGGCAGATGCAGGTGACGGTTTTCCGCCCTGACGCAGTGCCCGCCGGGCTGCCGGCCTTTCGCGTCCCCGAGTTCCCGGGAGCCGTGTACTGGAACGGGTGGGCGGTCGATCGTCTCCGGGACATCCTGGGTCCGGACCTGGAGGCCCGCTTGATCTGGTCGGAGGACGGCACGCTCCCTCCTCACCCCGATCCGTGGGGCTTCTGACATGCGGAGCGACGGAGGCCGTGACGTGACCAGCATGCAAGGGGGAAGCCAGGAGTGATCGTTTTCCGAGGCTGCTGAGCTACCTGCTCGATCAGGTCGACCAGACGTGAGCGGCGCATCTGGCACTGGACTTCGCCCAGCACGTCCTGGACATCGAGCGGGACGAGATCGCGGCGCCAGTGCCGGCCGCTTGCCTGGAGGACATAGAGGCGGCTCACAAGGCGATCGATCTCGGTGACGTGCCCCCCAGGCTGTCCCAAGCGAACGAGCGGCTCTGGGAGGCCGCCGAGCAGTGGGACACCAACAGGTACGTCCTCGCCGGGGGCGCAGGTCTGGCCTTCGACGCAGCGCGGGTCGGCACGCAGCGGATGGTGGACGAGGCGGCCGGGCGTGGCCTGGGCACTCCGATCCTTTGCCTGCACATCGCCTGCATATCGCCCGCCAACTGCAGGCCGAGGCGGTCACCGGTACGCGAAGCGGAACCATGACGGCACCGACGAGCGGCTCGTCGCACGCCGTGCCCGGTGGGAGGAGGCGCGCCGGCAGGTGCGGCACGCGATCGTCACGGAACCCGCCCCGCACGGAGCCACGGGGGAGGCGGCGGGGCCGACCGGGACCGCGGGCACGCCCGGACGCGTCCCCGGGTTTGATCTCCGTCACCCCCGGGGTAATCTCTTCCGCTCGATTGGCGTCCCCGATGCCCCGTATGGCAGACTAGCGGGGTTGCTCGGTCGAGTGCCGATGCTGCGCGCCTCCCGCCGGGAGGACCGGAAGCGAGTCCCACAGTACTCGTCGTCCCTGATCAGGGGCGGACGTACGGGAATCTTCCGGGAAGTGTCAGCGGGGTGCAGACCAGGCACCCGGTGGGTCTTTCGCCCCCGGTCCGCGGTTCCGGAAGGGCCCGCGCTCCCCCAGCAGGGAAGTCCTGGAGAAGGACATCTGTGTCAGCGGGAGTGCGACACGCCCGACCGCGTGGGTCGGAGGAGAAGGGCGGAACGCCGGGTTCCAGAGCGTTTACGAGAGACAGGACTACGAAGTAGCCATGGCGGGACAGAAGATCCGCATCCGGCTCAAGGCCTACGACCACGAGGTCATCGACTCCTCGGCGAAGAAGATCGTCGAGACGGTGACCCGCACTGGTGCGTCGGTCGCGGGCCCGGTGCCGCTGCCCACTGAGAAGAACGTGTACTGCGTCATCAAGTCGCCGCACAAGTACAAGGACTCGCGCGAGCACTTCGAGATGCGCACGCACAAGCGCCTGATCGACATCCTCGACCCGACCCCCAAGACCGTTGACTCTCTGATGCGACTCGACCTCCCGGCCGGTGTCGACATCGAGATCAAGCTCTGAGGCGCGGTGATCTGAGAGATGGCTAAGCAGATCAAGGGCATCCTGGGCGAGAAGCTCGGTATGACGCAGGTGTGGGACGAGAACAACCGTGTTGTTCCGGTCACCGTCGTCAAGGCCGGGCCCAACGTCGTCACCCAGGTCCGTACGAACGACGTCGACGGCTACGAGTCCGTCCAGATCGCCTTCGGCGAGATCGACCCGCGCAAGGTGAACAAGCCCCTCAAGGGCCACTTCGCGAAGGCCGACGTCACCCCCCGTCGCCACCTCGTTGAGATCCGCACGTCGGACGCCAGCGAGTACACCCTCGGCCAGGAAGTCACCGCCGAGGTGTTCGAGGCCGGCGTGAAGGTCGACGTCACCGGCAAGAGCAAGGGCAAGGGCTTCGCCGGTGTCATGAAGCGCCACAACTTCGGTGGCCTCGGCGCCGGGCACGGTACCCAGCGCAAGCACCGCTCGCCGGGTTCCATCGGTGGCTGCGCCACCCCGGGCCGCGTGTTCAAGGGCCTGCGCATGGCGGGTCGCATGGGCAACGAGCGGGTCACCACCCAGAACCTGACCGTCCACGCCGTTGACGCGGAGAAGGGTCTGCTGCTCATCAAGGGCGCGGTTCCCGGTCCGAACGGCGGCCTCGTCCTGGTCCGCACCGCGGCCAAGGGGGCCTGAGGTAACCGATGAGCACTGTTGACATCCTTTCGCCGGCGGGCGACAAGGCCGGTACCGTCGAGCTCCCCGCGGAGATCTTCGGCGTTGAGAAGGTCAGCATCCCGCTGATCCACCAGGTCGTCGTCGCGCAGCTGGCCGCTGCCCGCCAGGGCACGCACAAGACCAAGACCCGCGGTGAAGTCCGTGGTGGCGGCAAGAAGCCGTACCGCCAGAAGGGCACCGGCCGCGCGCGCCAGGGTTCGACCCGTGCGCCGCAGTTCGCCGGCGGTGGCGTCGTGCACGGTCCCGTGCCGCGCGACTACTCGCAGCGGACCCCGAAGAAGATGAAGGCCGCGGCCCTGCGCCACGCCCTCACCGACCGGGCCCGCCACAACCGCATCCACGTCGTCTCCGGCGTGATCGAGGGCGAGACCCCCTCCACCAAGGCCGCCAAGACGCTGTTCGGCAAGATCTCGGAGCGCAAGAACCTGCTCCTGGTCGTCGACCGCGCCGACGAGGCCGCGTGGCTGTCCGCCCGCAACCTGCCCCAGGTCCACATCCTGGAGCCGGGCCAGCTGAACACGTACGACGTTCTCGTCTCCGACGACGTGGTCTTCACCAAGGCCGCCTTCGAGTCCTTCGTGTCCGGCCCGAAGGCCAACGACACCGAAGGGAGCGAGGCCTGATGGCTACGCGTCACCCGAGCATCGCCTCCAAGGCAGCGAAGGCCGCCAAGGCCGCGCGCGTCGCCAAGGCGCGCCGTCACGCCGCCGAGGGCAAGAACACCGTCGTCACCCCGGCCAGCAAGGCGTACACGGACCCCCGTGACGTGCTGCTGAAGCCGGTCGTGTCCGAGAAGAGCTACGCGCTCCTCGACGAGAACAAGTACACGTTCATCGTCGACCCGCGTGCCAACAAGACCCAGATCAAGGAGGCCGTGCAGTCGGTCTTCTCGGTCAAGGTCACCGGGGTCAACACGATCAACCGCCAGGGCAAGCGCAAGCGGACCCGCACCGGCTTCGGCCAGCGTTCCGCCACCAAGCGCGCGATCGTGACCCTCGCCGAGGGCGACCGTATCGACATCTTCGGCGGTCCGACCTCCTGACGGAGGTCCGGATCGTCCGATATCGGACGAGGACTGAGAAATGGGTATCCGCAAGTACAAGCCGACGACTCCTGGCCGTCGTGGCGCCAGCGTCGCCGACTTCGTCGAGGTCACGCGGTCCACGCCGGAGAAGTCGCTGGTTCGCCCGCTGCACAGCAAGGGCGGCCGTAACAACGCCGGTCGTGTGACCGTTCGCCACCAGGGTGGCGGACACAAGCGCGCCTACCGCGTGATCGACTTCCGTCGTCACGACAAGGACGGCGTGCCGGCGAAGGTCGCGCACATCGAGTACGACCCCAACCGCACCGCGCGCATCGCGCTGCTGCACTACGCCGACGGCGAGAAGCGCTACATCCTCGCCCCGCGCAACCTGCAGCAGGGTGACCGCGTCGAGAACGGTCCCGGGGCCGACATCAAGCCGGGCAACAACCTGGCCCTCCGCAACATCCCGGTCGGTACCACGATCCACGCGATCGAACTCCGTCCCGGTGGCGGTGCCAAGTTCGCCCGCTCCGCCGGTGCCTCCGTGCAGCTGCTCGCGAAGGAGGGCGCCTACGCCCACCTCCGCATGCCGTCCGGTGAGATCCGCCTGGTCGACGTGCGCTGCCGCGCCACCGTCGGCGAGGTCGGCAACGCCGAGCAGAGCAACATCAACTGGGGCAAGGCCGGCCGCAAGCGGTGGCTGGGCGTTCGCCCGACCGTGCGTGGTGTGGTCATGAACCCGGTGGACCACCCGCACGGTGGTGGTGAGGGCCGGACCTCCGGTGGCCGTCACCCCGTGTCCCCGTGGGGCAAGAAGGAAGGCCGTACTCGTTCGCCCAAGAAGGCGTCGAACAAGTACATCGTCCGCCGCCGCAAGACGAACAAGAAGCGCTAAGGACGGGTTGAGATGCCTCGTAGCTTGAAGAAGGGACCCTTCGTCGACGACCACCTGATGAAGAAGGTGGACGCTCAGAACGAAGCCGGTACCAAGAACGTCATCAAGACCTGGTCCCGTCGCTCGATGATCGTGCCGGCCATGCTCGGCCACACGCTCGCGGTGCACAACGGCAAGACCCACATCCCGGTGTTTGTCACCGAGTCCATGGTCGGCCACAAGCTCGGCGAGTTCTCGCCGACCCGCACCTTCCGGGGTCACGTCAAGGACGACCGGAAGTCGAAGCGCCGCTAACCAGCGGGGTGGAATGACCAATGACAAACACTGAAGGGACAACCATGGAAGCCAGGGCCCAGGCGCGGTACATCCGCGTCACGCCCATGAAGGCCCGCCGTGTGGTGGACCTCATCCGTGGCATGGACGCCACGGAGGCTCAGGCGGTCCTGCGTTTCGCCCCGCAGGCCGCGAGCGTGCCGGTCGGCAAGGTGCTGGACAGCGCCATCGCCAACGCCGCGCACAACTACGACCACACCGATGTCGACAGCCTCTTCATCTCCGAGGCCTACGTCGACGAGGGCCCGACCCTGAAGCGGTTCCGTCCGCGTGCCCAGGGCCGTGCCTACCGGATCCGCAAGCGGACCAGCCACATCACCGTGGTCGTCAGCAGCAAGGAAGGAACCCGGTAATGGGCCAGAAGGTAAACCCGCACGGGTTCCGGCTCGGTGTCACGACCGACTTCAAGTCGCGTTGGTACGCCGACAAGCTGTACAAGGACTACGTCAAGGAAGACGTCGCCATCCGTCGGATGATGACGTCCGGCATGGAGCGCGCCGGCATCTCCAAGGTCGAGATCGAGCGCACCCGTGACCGCGTCCGCGTGGACATCCACACCGCGCGTCCGGGCATCGTCATCGGCCGCCGTGGCGCCGAGGCCGACCGCATCCGCGGCGACCTCGAGAAGCTCACGGGCAAGCAGGTCCAGCTGAACATCCTCGAGGTCAAGAACCCCGAGACCGACGCTCAGCTCGTGGCCCAGGCCGTTGCCGAGCAGCTCTCCTCCCGCGTCTCCTTCCGCCGCGCCATGCGCAAGAGCATGCAGTCGGCGATGAAGGCGGGCGCCAAGGGCATCAAGATCCAGTGCGGCGGCCGCCTCGGCGGCGCCGAGATGTCCCGCTCGGAGTTCTACCGCGAGGGCCGTGTGCCCCTGCACACGCTCCGCGCGAACGTGGACTACGGCTTCTTCGAGGCCAAGACGACCTTCGGCCGCATCGGTGTGAAGGTCTGGATCTACAAGGGCGACGTCAAGAACATCGCCGAGGTCCGCGCCGAGAACGCCGCCGCCCGTGCCGGCAACCGCCCGGCCCGTGGTGGCAGCGACCGCCCGGCCCGTGGCCGCGGTGGCGAGCGTCGCGGGCGCAAGCCGCAGCAGCAGTCGGCTCCGGCCGCCGAGGCCCCCAAGGCCGAGGCTCCGGCGGCTGCCGCTCCGGCTGAGAGCACCGGAACGGAGGCCTGACCGAAATGCTGATCCCCCGTAGGGTCAAGCACCGCAAGCAGCACCACCCGAAGCGCAACGGTATGTCCAAGGGTGGGACGCAGGTTGCGTTCGGCGAGTACGGCATCCAGGCGCTGACCCCGGCCTACGTCACGAACCGCCAGATCGAGGCGGCTCGTATCGCGATGACCCGTCACATCAAGCGTGGCGGCAAGGTCTGGATCAACATCTACCCGGACCGTCCGCTCACCAAGAAGCCCGCCGAGACCCGCATGGGTTCCGGTAAGGGTTCTCCGGAGTGGTGGATCGCGAACGTCAAGCCCGGACGTGTGATGTTCGAGCTGTCGTACCCCAACGAGAAGATCGCCCGTGAGGCGCTGACCCGTGCGGCCCACAAGCTGCCGATGAAGTGCCGGATCGTCAAGCGCGAGGCAGGTGAAGCGTGATGTCGGCCGGTACCAAGGCGTCCGAGCTGCGCGAGCTGGGCAACGAGGAGCTTCTGGCGAAGCTCCGCGAGGCCAAGGAAGAGCTGTTCAACCTCCGCTTCCAGGCGGCGACCGGCCAGCTCGAGAACCACGGCCGTCTCAAGGCGGTCCGCAAGGACATCGCCCGGATCTACACCCTCATGCGTGAGCGTGAGCTCGGCATCGAGACGGTGGAGAACGCCTGATGAGCGAGAACAACGTGACTGAGAACACCGAAGCGCGCGGCTTCCGCAAGACCCGTGAGGGCCTTGTCGTCAGCGACAAGATGGACAAGACCGTCGTCGTCGCCGTCGAGGACCGCGTCAAGCACGCTCTGTACGGCAAGGTCATCCGCCGTACGAACAAGCTCAAGGCACACGACGAGCAGAACGCCGCGGGCGTCGGCGACCGCGTCCTCCTCATGGAGACCCGGCCGCTGTCCGCGACGAAGCGCTGGCGCGTCGTCGAGATCCTCGAGAAGGCCAAGTAATTCCTGCGGGGCAAACCCCGCAGGTCAGTTCCGCCAGGCTCCGGGGGACCGCTCTTCGTGAGCGGCCCCCGGGGAACCGGCAGACGATCAGGAGATAGACGTGATCCAGCAGGAGTCGCGACTGCGTGTCGCCGACAACACGGGTGCGAAGGAGATCCTCTGCATCCGTGTGCTCGGTGGCTCCGGTCGCCGCTACGCGGGTATCGGTGACGTCATCGTCGCCACCGTCAAGGACGCGATCCCCGGTGGCAACGTGAAGAAGGGTGACGTCGTCAAGGCGGTCATCGTTCGCACCGTCAAGGAGCGCCGCCGTCCGGACGGCTCGTACATCCGCTTCGACGAGAACGCCGCCGTCATTCTGAAGAACGACGGCGACCCTCGCGGCACCCGTATCTTCGGCCCCGTGGGCCGTGAGCTGCGCGAGAAGAAGTTCATGAAGATCATCTCCCTCGCGCCGGAGGTGCTGTGAGCATGAAGATCAAGAAGGGCGACCTGGTCCAGGTCATCACCGGCAAGGACAAGGGCAAGCAGGGCAAGGTCATTGCCGCTTACCCGCGCGAGGAGCGTGTCCTGGTCGAGGGTGTCAACCGGGTCAAGAAGCACACCAAGGCCGGTCCCACGGCTCGTGGTTCGCAGGCCGGCGGCATCGTCACCACCGAGGCCCCCATTCACGTGAGCAACGTTCAGCTCGTCGTGGAGAAGGACGGTCAGAAGGTCGTGACCCGCGTCGGTTACCGCTTCGACGACGAAGGCAACAAGATCCGCGTTGCCAAGCGGACGGGTGAGGACATCTGATGGCTACCACCACCACTCCGCGTCTGAAGACGAAGTACCGCGAGGAGATCGCGGGCAAGCTGCGTGAGCAGTTCTCCTACGAGAACGTCATGCAGGTTCCCGGCCTCGTCAAGATCGTGGTCAACATGGGTGTGGGCGACGCCGCCCGCGACTCCAAGCTGATCGAGGGCGCCATCCGCGACCTCACCACGATCACCGGTCAGAAGCCGGCCGTCACCAAGGCCCGCAAGTCCATCGCGCAGTTCAAGCTGCGCGAGGGTCAGCCGATCGGTGCCCACGTCACGCTCCGTGGCGACCGCATGTGGGAGTTCCTGGACCGCACCCTGTCGCTCGCGCTGCCGCGCATCCGCGACTTCCGCGGCCTGTCCCCCAAGCAGTTCGACGGCCGTGGCAACTACACCTTCGGTCTCACGGAGCAGGTCATGTTCCACGAGATCGACCAGGACAAGATCGACCGTGTCCGGGGTATGGACATCACCGTGGTCACCACGGCGACCAACGACGAAGAGGGCCGTGCTCTTCTCCGTCACCTCGGCTTCCCGTTCAAGGAGGCGTGAGCGAGATGGCGAAGAAGGCTCTGATCGCGAAGGCTGCTCGCAAGCCCAAGTTCGGCGTGCGTGGCTACACGCGCTGCCAGCGCTGCGGCCGTCCCCACTCCGTGTACCGCAAGTTCGGCCTGTGCCGCGTGTGCCTTCGTGAGATGGCTCACCGTGGCGAGCTGCCGGGCGTGACCAAGAGCTCCTGGTAATCCGGGTAGTTCCGGACTCCCAGGACTCTCGGTAAGCAACTGGGTCGGCAGGAGGCCCAGCCCGCATGCCTTAGGCTTGTGGGGTTGGGCGCCTGCCGTGCCCGTACGACTTACTACGCCGTAGGTCCACCGCGCCGCACCCGTCCCGTCTCGGATCGGGGAGAGGGATGGCGCACCAGGAAACCCCGGCGAGAGAGGCCGAAGGCCAATTCATGACCATGACTGATCCGATCGCAGACATGCTTACGCGTCTGCGGAACGCGAACTCGGCGTACCACGACTCCGTGGCGATGCCGCACTCGAAGATCAAGTCGCACATCGCGGAGATCCTCCAGCAGGAGGGCTTCATCACGGGCTGGAAGGTCGAGGACGCCGAGGTCGGCAAGAACCTCGTCCTCGAGCTGAAGTTCGGCCCGAACCGTGAGCGCTCCATCGCGGGCATCAAGCGGATCTCCAAGCCCGGTCTCCGGGTGTACGCGAAGTCCACCAACCTGCCGAAGGTGCTGGGCGGCCTCGGCGTGGCGATCATCTCCACGTCGCACGGGCTCCTCACCGACAAGCAGGCCGGCAAGAAGGGCGTGGGTGGGGAAGTCCTCGCCTACGTCTGGTAGCGGAAGGGAACGGAGGAAACAGCTATGTCGCGCATCGGCAAGCTCCCCATCGCGGTTCCCGCCGGCGTGGACGTCACCATCGACGGCCGCACGGTCTCGGTCAAGGGCCCGAAGGGCTCGCTGACTCACACCGTCGTGGCGCCGATCGAGATCGCCAAGGGTGAGGACGGCGTTCTGAACGTCACCCGCCCCAACGACGAGCGTCAGAGCAAGGCCCTGCACGGCCTGTCCCGCACGCTGGTGGCGAACATGATCACCGGCGTGACCCAGGGTTACGTGAAGAAGCTCGAGATCAGCGGTGTCGGTTACCGCGTGCTCGCCAAGGGTTCGAACCTGGAGTTCTCCCTCGGTTACAGCCACCCGATCCTGGTCGAGGCCCCCGAGGGCATCACCTTCAAGGTGGAGTCCCCGACCCGTTTCTCGGTCGAGGGCATCGACAAGCAGAAGGTCGGCGAGGTTGCGGCCAACATCCGCAAGCTGCGCAAGCCCGACCCGTACAAGGCCAAGGGCGTCAAGTACGAGGGCGAAGTCATCCGCCGCAAGGTCGGAAAGGCGGGTAAGTAAGCCATGGCATACGGGCAGAAGATCCTCAAGGGCGACGCCTACAAGCGCGCCGCGATCAAGCGCCGTCACATCCGGATCCGCAAGAAGGTGGCCGGTACGGCGGAGCGTCCCCGTCTGGTCGTGACCCGCTCCAACCGCCACATCGTGGCGCAGGTGATCGACGACCTCAAGGGCCACACTGTGGCGTCGGCGTCCACCCTGGACACCTCGATCCGCGGTGGCGAGGGCGACAAGTCCGCGCAGGCCAAGCAGGTCGGTGCCCTGGTCGCCGAGCGCGCCAAGGCCGCCGGTGTCGAGGCCGTCGTGTTCGACCGTGGTGGCAACCAGTACGCCGGGCGCATCGCCGCCCTGGCGGACGCCGCCCGCGAAGCCGGGCTCAAGTTCTGAGCCGCTTGTAGCTAGCGGAAAGAGAGAGGTAATCCAATGGCTGGACCCCAGCGCCGCGGAAGCGGTGCCGGTGGCGGCGAGCGGCGGGACCGGAAGGGCCGTGACGGCGGCGCTGCTGCCGCCGAGAAGACCGCGTACGTTGAGCGCGTCGTCGCGATCAACCGCGTCGCCAAGGTTGTGAAGGGTGGTCGTCGCTTCAGCTTCACCGCGCTGGTCGTGGTGGGCGACGGTGACGGCACCGTGGGTGTCGGTTACGGCAAGGCCAAGGAGGTGCCGGCCGCCATCGCCAAGGGCGTCGAGGAGGCCAAGAAGCACTTCTTCAAGGTCCCCCGGATCCAGGGCACCATCCCGCACCCGATCCAGGGTGAGAAGGCTGCCGGCGTCGTGCTGCTCAAGCCCGCGTCGCCCGGTACCGGTGTTATCGCCGGTGGTCCGGTGCGTGCCGTGCTCGAGTGCGCCGGCATCCACGACGTGCTGTCGAAGTCGCTCGGCTCCGACAACGCGATCAACATCGTGCACGCGACCGTGGAGGCCCTGAAGGGCCTGCAGCGTCCCGAGGAGATCGCGGCCCGCCGTGGTCTGCCGCTCGAGGACGTCGCTCCCGCGGCTCTGCTGCGTGCGCGTGCCGGGGCGGGTGCGTAATCATGGCGCAGCTCAAGATCACGCAGGTCAAGTCCTACATCGGCAGCAAGCAGAACCACCGTGACACCCTGCGTTCGCTTGGCCTGAAGAAGGTCAACGACGTGGTCGTCAAGGAGGACCGCCCCGAGTTCCGCGGCATGGTGCACACCGTCCGCCACCTCGTGACGGTCGAGGAGGTCGACTGATCATGGCGGAGCAGAACCCGCTGAAGATCCACAACCTCCGTCCCGCCCCGGGCGCCAAGACCGCCAAGACCCGTGTCGGTCGTGGTGAGGCGTCGAAGGGTAAGACGGCCGGTCGTGGTACCAAGGGCACGAAGGCCCGCTACCAGGTTCCGGAGCGCTTCGAGGGCGGCCAGATGCCGCTGCACATGCGCCTCCCGAAGCTGAAGGGCTTCAAGAACCCGTTCAAGACCGAGTACCAGGTCGTGAACCTCGACAAGCTGGCCGCGCTGTACCCCGAGGGTGGCGAGGTCACCGTCGAGGGCCTCGTGGCCAAGGGTGCCGTTCGCAAGAACAGCCTCGTCAAGGTCCTGGGCCAGGGCGAGGTCTCCGTGGCGCTGCAGGTGACGGTCGACGCCGTCTCCGGCTCCGCCAAGGAGAAGATCACCGCCGCCGGCGGTACCGTCACCGAGCTCGTCTGACCCCTTCAGGCGTCTCGATGACCTGAGCGAACCCGACCGGGGATACTCCACAAATGGGGTATCCCCGGTCGGTCGTTCCAAGGGGAGTGCTCTCGCCGGTAAGGTGGCCTGCACTGTCCTCTTTCACGGGTGTCACACATGGGGCACCCTGAGCGGCAGTTGACCGTTAGCTATTAAGTCGTCAGTCGAACCTCAAGACCGTCACCCTTGACGCTGTTGCGCGGGGGTCGCAGGAGGCACCGTGCTCACCGCGTTCGCCCGGGCGTTCAAGACGCCCGACCTGCGCAAGAAGCTGCTCTTCACGCTCGGCATCATCGTGGTCTACCGGGTCGGTACCCACATCCCGATCCCCGGCGTGGACTACAAGAGCGTTCAGGAGTGTGTGGACCAGGCGTCCGGCAACCAGGGCCTCTTCGGTCTGGTCAACATGTTCAGCGGTGGGGCGCTGCTGCAGATCACGGTCTTCGCGCTCGGCATCATGCCGTACATCACGGCGAGCATCATTCTGCAGCTGCTGACCGTGGTGATCCCGCGCCTGGAGGCCCTGAAGAAAGAGGGCCAGGCCGGCACTGCCAAGATCACGCAGTACACCCGCTACCTGACCATCGCGCTCGCCATCCTCCAGGGCACCGGCCTGGTCGCCACGGCCCGCAGCGGCGCGCTGTTCTCGGGCTGCACGGTCGCCGGCCAGATCGTCCCGGACCGCGCCATCTTCACCACGATCGTCATGGTGATCTGCATGACCGCCGGTACGGCCGTGGTCATGTGGCTCGGCGAGCTGATCACCGACCGCGGCATCGGCAACGGCATGTCGATCCTGATGTTCATCTCGATCGCCGCGACCTTCCCGTCCGCCCTGTGGGCCATCAAGAAGCAGGGCGACCTCGCGGGCGGCTGGATCGAGTTCGGCACCGTCATCGCCGTCGGCCTGGTCATGGTCGGTCTGGTGGTCTTCGTCGAGCAGGCCCAGCGCCGCATCCCCGTGCAGTACGCGAAGCGCATGATCGGCCGCCGTTCCTACGGTGGAACGTCCACGTACATCCCGCTCAAGGTGAACCAGGCGGGTGTGATCCCCGTCATCTTCGCCTCGTCGCTGCTCTACATCCCGGCACTGATCGCGCAGTTCTCGAGCGGGACCTCGGGGTGGAAGACCTGGATCGAGGCCCACCTCGTCAAGGGCGACCACCCGTACTACATCACCGCCTACTTCTTGCTCATCGTCTTCTTCGCGTTCTTCTACGTGGCGATCTCCTTCAACCCCGAGGAAGTCGCCGACAACATGAAGAAGTATGGTGGCTTCATCCCGGGCATCCGGGCTGGCCGACCGACCGCTGAGTATCTGAGCTACGTACTCAACCGGATCACCTGGCCGGGTTCGCTGTATCTGGGTCTGATCGCTCTCGTCCCGACAATGGCGTTGGCTGGTTTCGGGGCAAACCAGAACTTCCCGTTCGGCGGGACCAGCATCCTGATCATCGTGGGTGTGGGTCTCGAGACGGTGAAGCAGATCGAGAGCCAGCTCCAGCAGCGCAATTACGAAGGGTTCCTCCGCTGATGCGAATCGTCCTCGTCGGCCCGCCGGGTGCCGGTAAGGGAACGCAGGCCACCCGCCTCGCCGAGACGCTGCACATTCCCCACATCTCCACCGGCGACCTGTTCCGCGCCAACATCAGCCGGCAGACGGAGCTGGGCAAGCTCGCGAAGTCCTACATGGACGCCGGCAACCTGGTGCCGGACGAGGTCACCATCGCCATGGCGAAGGACCGCATGGAGCAGCCCGACGCCGAGGGCGGCTTCCTGCTGGACGGCTTCCCGCGCAACGTCTCGCAGGCCGAGGCGCTGGACGAGCTGCTCGAGACCGAGAACATGAACCTCGACGCGGTGCTGGACCTGGAGGCCCCGGAGGGCGAGGTCGTCAAGCGGATCGCCGGGCGGCGGGTGTGCCGCAACAACTCGGCGCACGTCTTCCACGTGACGTACACGCCGCCGGCCAAGGAGGGCGTCTGCGACGTCTGCGGCGGCGAGCTGTACCAGCGGGACGACGACTCCGAGGAGACGGTCCGCAAGCGGCTGGAGGTCTACCACACGCAGACCGAGCCGATCATCGACTACTACAAGGCGCAGGGCCTGGTCGTCACCATCTCGGCGATGGGCGCGGTGGACGAGGTCACCGGCCGTGCGCTGGAGGCGCTGAAGCGCGACAAGTAGCTCGTACGCGTTGGCTGCAGCCGCGGTCCCTCTTCAGGGGCCGCGGCTGTGGTGTGGGGGGTGCGCAGTCCGGCGCCGGCGGGCCGCCGCCCGCGCCCACCGGTGCCGCACGTGTGCCGACGGCCCGACGACTGCGGGCCCGTATCGTTGATTGCGTCCGTTCTCTCTCCGGTCCAGAAAGGCCGCAGCCCCCATGGTGCAGATCAAGAGCCCCGAGCAGATCGCCAAGATGCGTGAGGCGGGGTTGGTCGTCGCCGCGATCCACGCGGCCACGCGGGAGGCCGCCGTGCCCGGCGCCACGACCAAGGACCTGGACCAGGTCGCGCGCAAGGTGCTCGCGGAGCACAATGCCAAGCCGAACTTCCTGGGCTACGGCGGATTCCCGGCGACCATCTGCACGTCCGTGAACGAGGTCGTCGTCCACGGCATCCCCTCCGACGACGTCGTCCTCAAGGACGGGGACGTCATCTCCATCGACTGCGGCGCGATCATCGACGGCTGGCACGGCGACGCGGCCTACACCGCCTTCGTCGGCTCCGGTCACGCCCCGGAGCTGGTCGAGCTCTCCCGGGTGACCGAGGAGTCGATGTGGGCCGGCATCGCGGCGATGAAGCAGGGCAACCGGCTCGTCGACATCTCCCGGGCCATCGAGACGTACATCCGCCGCCAGCCGAAGCCGGGCGGCGGCCGGTACGGGATCATCGAGGACTACGGCGGCCACGGCATCGGCACCGAGATGCACATGGACCCGCACCTGCTGAACTACGTCGACCGGCGCCGCGGCAAGGGTCCCAAGCTGGTCCCCGGCTTCTGCCTGGCCATCGAGCCGATGGTCTCCCTCGGCACCCCGCGCACGGCTGTCCTGGAGGACGACTGGACGGTCGTCACCACGGACGGCACCTGGTCCTCCCACTGGGAGCACTCCGTCGCCCTGACGGAGGAGGGGCCGCTGGTGCTGACGGCTCCGGACGGGGGCAGGGCGAAGCTGGCGGAGTACGGCATCACGGCGGCGCCGGATCCGCTGGCCTGAGGGTGGTCTCTGCCGGGGGATCGCCGGTCGGAGGCCGGCGCAGCCGCTCGAAGCCTGTGAGGCGCCCTCGGCGCCGAGCCCGCGAGAGGGGCGTGGAGGATTGGTCGACTGGACGGTCGTCACCACGGACGGCACCTGGTCCTCCCACTGGGAGCACTCCGTCGCCCTGACGGAGGAGGGGCCGCTGGTGCTGACGGCTCCGGACGGGGGCAGGGCGAAGCTGGCGGAGTACGGCATCACGGCGGCGCCGGATCCGCTGGCCTGAGGGTGGTCTCTGCCGGGGGATCGCCGGTCGGAGGCCGGCGCAGCCGCTCGAAGCCTGTGAGGCGCCCTCGGCGCCGAGCCCGCCAGAGGGGCGTGGAGGATTGGTCGACTGGACGGTCGTCACCACGGACGGCACCTGGTCCTCCCACTGGGAGCATTCCGTCGCCCTGACGGAGGAGGGGCCGCTCGTGCTGACGGCTCCGGACGGGGGCAGGGCGAAGCCGGCGGAGTACGGCATCACGGCGGCGCCGGATCCGCCGGCCTGAGGAGCGCGTCAGGGATGGTGCCCCGCTCGCATAAGGATCTCCGGCGTGGGGCAGACTTCCTCGTTTCGCCTTTCCGGGGGTGCTGACGTAGACTGACTCGTCGGCTCTTGTGCACCCGCATGTCTGTATGCGCTTGTACGGCGCACGTGAGTCGATCAAGGTAGTCGATTCGAAGGGCGAAGCGTGGCCAAGAAGCAAGGTGCCATCGAGATCGAGGGCACTGTCGTCGAGTCTCTGCCGAACGCCATGTTCAAGGTCGAGCTCCAGAACGGCCACCAGGTCCTGGCACACATCAGCGGCAAGATGCGCATGCACTACATCCGCATCCTCCCTGACGACCGGGTCGTGGTGGAGCTGTCTCCGTACGACCTGACGCGTGGCCGGATCGTCTACCGGTACAAGTAGATCTTGCCCACGTCCCGTGCCCTCCCTGTGCACGGGGCCGCCGGCAACTGACCCGGAGAACCTCACATCCCATGAAGGTCAAGCCGAGCGTCAAGAAGATCTGCGACAAGTGCAGGGTGATCCGCCGTCACGGTCGGGTCATGGTCATCTGCGACAACCCGCGCCACAAGCAGCGCCAGGGCTGACGCACGACCGTTCCCTCCGCGATTCGCAAGACTTCGCGCGACGCGAGCTGAATTTGTTCATACGCAGGACCCGGGCACCCAGGTGCCCGACACCCCCGGTTCGGAGGCCGGGGACCCGGTTCGTACCTGATACGGCGGCCGGGAGCCGGTTCTGTGGAAGACCTCCGACAATCAACTGGAGCCATTGAATGGCACGCGTTTCCGGTGTTGACATCCCGCGCGAAAAGCGCGTGGAGATCGCCCTCACCTACGTGTTCGGCATCGGCCGGACCCTCTCGCAGCAGACGCTGGCTGCCACCGGTGTGGACCCGAACACCCGTGTTCGGGACCTCTCGGAGGAGCAGCTGGTCGCGATCCGCGAGTACGTCGACAACAACATCAAGACCGAGGGTGACCTCCGTCGCGAGATCCAGGCCGACATCCGCCGCAAGGTCGAGATCGGCACCTACCAGGGTCTGCGTCACCGCCGCGGTCTGCCCGTCCGCGGTCAGCGCACCAGCACCAACGCCCGCACCCGCAAGGGCCCGCGTCGCGCCATCGCCGGCAAGAAGAAGCCGGGCAAGAAGTAGTCCGCAGCGGACTCGCCGTCCAGCGGTCTTCGCTGTAGGACCGACCACCTCCCGTAGGAGAACGACATGCCCCCCAAGGGACGTCAGGGCGCTGCCAAGAAGGTGCGCCGCAAGGAAAAGAAGAACGTCGCTCACGGCCACGCGCACATCAAGAGCACGTTCAACAACACGATCGTCTCGATCACGGACCCGTCCGGCAACGTGATCTCCTGGGCCTCCGCCGGCCACGTCGGCTTCAAGGGCTCCCGGAAGTCCACGCCGTTCGCCGCGCAGATGGCCGCCGAGTCGGCTGCCCGCCGCGCCCAGGAGCACGGCATGCGCAAGGTCGACGTGTTCGTGAAGGGCCCGGGTTCCGGTCGTGAGACCGCGATCCGCTCCCTGCAGGCCACCGGCCTCGAGGTCGGCTCCATCCAGGACGTCACGCCGACCCCGCACAACGGCTGCCGTCCGCCGAAGCGTCGTCGCGTCTG
The DNA here is from genome assembly GCF_014650995.1 of Streptomyces viridiviolaceus. Classification (GTDB taxonomy): domain Bacteria; phylum Actinomycetota; class Actinomycetes; order Streptomycetales; family Streptomycetaceae; genus Streptomyces; species Streptomyces viridiviolaceus. Next base: position 215,318 of record NZ_BMWA01000012.1, on the reverse strand, counting down.
ACCTCGCTTCGTCAGGGTTTTCCGGGCGGTACGGCTCTTTCGGGTCGTACCGCCCGTACCCTTGCAGTACCGAGTCGGGCGTCATATAGCGGGCGCCCCTGACTGAAGGAATCACTCCATGCTGATCGCTCAGCGTCCCTCGTTGACCGAAGAGGTCGTCGACGAGTTCCGCTCCCGGTTCGTCATCGAGCCGCTGGAGCCGGGCTTCGGCTACACCCTCGGCAACTCCCTGCGTCGTACGCTCCTCTCCTCGATCCCGGGTGCGGCGGTCACGTCCATCCGCATCGACGGCGTTCTGCACGAGTTCACCACCGTGCCGGGCGTCAAGGAGGACGTCACCGACCTGATCCTCAACATCAAGCAGCTGGTCGTGTCCTCCGAGCACGACGAGCCGGTCGTGATGTACCTGCGCAAGCAGGGCCCGGGTCTGGTCACCGCCGCCGACATCGCGCCCCCGGCCGGTGTCGAGGTGCACAACCCCGACCTCGTCCTCGCCACGCTCAACGGCAAGGGCAAGCTGGAGATGGAGCTGACCGTCGAGCGCGGTCGCGGCTACGTCTCCGCCGTGCAGAACAAGCAGGTGGGCCAGGAGATCGGCCGTATCCCGGTCGACTCGATCTACTCGCCGGTTCTCAAGGTCACGTACAAGGTCGAGGCCACGCGTGTCGAGCAGCGCACCGACTTCGACAAGCTGATCGTCGACGTCGAGACCAAGCAGGCCATGCGGCCGCGCGACGCCATGGCGTCCGCCGGTAAGACGCTGGTCGAGCTGTTCGGTCTCGCCCGCGAGCTGAACATCGACGCCGAGGGCATCGACATGGGTCCGTCCCCGACGGACGCCGCGCTCGCCGCCGACCTGGCGCTGCCGATCGAGGAGCTGGAGCTCACCGTTCGGTCGTACAACTGCCTCAAGCGTGAGGGCATCCACTCCGTGGGTGAGCTCGTCGCCCGCTCCGAGGCGGACCTCCTGGACATCCGCAACTTCGGTGCGAAGTCCATCGACGAGGTCAAGGCGAAGCTGGCCGGCATGGGCCTGGCCCTCAAGGACAGCCCGCCCGGATTCGACCCGACCGCCGCCGCGGACGCCTTCGGCGCCGACGACGACGCGGACGCGGGCTTCGTCGAGACCGAGCAGTACTAAGAGCTCGGGACCGACGGTTCCCTTTTGGCTGCCGGCCCGCTGTGGCTGGTCGCGCAGTTCCCCGCGCCCCTGTGGGGCGCGGGGTCTCCGACAGGCGACCGCCTGCTCGGATACTGACCCCGGTACCTGATACGGCCGGGGCAGACACACAGGAGAAGAACAATGCCGAAGCCCACCAAGGGTGCCCGTCTGGGCGGCAGCGCCGCGCACGAGAAGCTGCTCCTCGCGAACCTCGCGAAGTCGCTGTTCGAGCACGGTCGCATCACCACCACCGAGGCGAAGGCCCGCCGCCTGCGGCCGTACGCCGAGCGTCTGATCACCAAGGCGAAGAAGGGTGACCTTCACAACCGCCGCCAGGTGCTCCAGGTCATCACGGACAAGGGCGTCGTCCACACGCTCTTCACCGAGATCGGCCCGCGGTACGAGAACCGTCCGGGTGGCTACACCCGCATCACCAAGATCGGCAACCGCCGTGGCGACAACGCGCCCATGGCCGTGATCGAGCTGGTCGAGGCGCTGACGGTCGCGCAGCAGGCGACGGGCGAGGCCGAGGCCGCCACCAAGCGTGCGGTCAAGGAAGACGCCCTCAAGAAGGACGAGGCCGTCGAGGCCAAGTCCGACGAGGCCGCCGAGGCTCCGGCCGAGGAGTCCAAGGACGCCTGAGGCTCTGCCTTGCGATGAGCGGGTCCGCCCCCTGCGGGGCGGACCCGCTTTCGTGTCTGCGAGAGGATCTAGGGGTGAGTGACGAAGTACAGCCCGGGTTCGTACGGGTGCGGCTGGACCTTTCCTACGACGGGACCGACTTCTCCGGGTGGGCCAAGCAGGCCGGCGGGCGGCGGACCGTGCAGGGCGAGATCGAGGACGCTCTGCGTACGGTCACGCGGTCCAGGGAGACGTACGAGCTGACCGTGGCCGGGCGTACCGATGCCGGGGTGCATGCCCGGGGACAGGTCGCGCACGTCGATCTGCCGCGCGAGGTCTGGGTCGAGCACCACCAGAAGCTGATGAAGCGGCTCGCCGGCCGGCTGTCCAGGGACGTGCGGGTGTGGGCCCTCCGGGAGGCGCCCAGCGGCTTCAACGCGCGGTTCTCCGCCGTCTGGCGGCGCTACGCCTACCGGGTCACCGACAACCCCGGCGGTGTGGACCCGCTGCTGCGCAACCACGTCCTGTGGCACGACTGGCCCCTCGACGTCGACGCCATGAACGAGGCCGCCCGCGGGCTGCTGGGCGAGCACGACTTCGCCGCCTACTGCAAGAAGCGGGAGGGGGCGACGACCATCCGGACGCTGCAGGAGCTGAGCCTGGTGCGCGGCGACGACGGGATCATCACCGCCACCGTCCGGGCCGACGCCTTCTGCCACAACATGGTGCGCTCGTTGATCGGGGCGCTGCTGTTCGTCGGGGACGGGCACCGGCCGCCCGACTGGCCGGCCAAGGTGCTCGCCGCCCGCGTACGGGACTCGGCCGTCCACGTCGTGCGGCCGCACGGGCTGACGCTCGAGGAGGTCGGCTACCCGGCCGACGAGCTGCTGGCGGCGCGCAACAGGGAGGCGCGGAACAAGCGGTCCCTGCCGGTGGCCGGCTGCTGCTGAAACGGCCGGGGCGGGGCGGCGGGCTCAGCCCTCCGCCGCTGCCGCCGATGCCTGGGCCTCGCCGCGCCGCCGGATCTGCCGGAAGGTGAACTCGGCCAGGTCGTCGCCGGTGCGGAACACCTCCGTGGCCTTCGTGGTCACGTCCTTGCCGTTGGTGAAACCGGCGATGGTGAAGTAGGCGTAGCGGCCGTAGGAGTTGGTGGTGGAGCGGCAGACCGCGCCTTCGCAGAAGGACTTGACCCCGCCGCCGGACAGGGACCGCACGATGCTCTTCTTGTCGGCCTGGCCCTTGGCCTTGGCCGCCTGTGCCTCGGTGTCGAAGACGGCCACGCCGACCGTCACGGCGACGTCGCCCTTGGTGTAGGTGACACGTATGAGACGGGTGCAGTCGCTCGCGGCGAGCACCTTCGGGAGCGTGCCCTGGGCCGCGGAGCCGCAGGTGCGCGTGTCGGCGGTCGGGCCCTTCTTGTAGACCGTCTCGCCCATGGTCAGCTGGGTGCCGGGGAAGAGGATGTCCGGGCCGAGCGGGGCCTTGTCCTTCTTGTTGCTGGCGACGAAGTCCTTCGGGTCCAGCGGCGGCGGGGCGCTGGTCGGGGCGAAGGACGGCACGGTGGCCGTCTCGCTGGGGATGTCCGCGGTCGAGGGCAGCTGGGAAGAGGGGCTGTCCGACGCCTCACTGGAACCGTTCGCCGAGACCACGGCCACGGCCACGGCGCCCGCGACCGCCACGGTGGCCAGCGCGCCGCCGCCGATGAACAGCAGCCGACGCCGCTTGTTACGGGCCTCGGACGCCTCGGCGAGGGCCGCCCAGTCCGGGGTCTGATCGCCGCCCCCGCTGTTCCAGGGCTGCTGGGAATTCGGTTTCCAGGGATCCCACTGCGACTGAGGTCCCCCCTGCCCAAAGCTCATGGGGCGCATCTTAGACGTGGCCGGTGGCGTGCTGGTGCGGGTCCTGGGGGACCGCAGCGCCTAGCGTTTCGTTCATGCAAACGGGCAAAAGCGGCATCTCCGGGTGGTTGGTGCGACCGGCGGGCCGGCATCTGTGGGCGGTGCTCGTGGTGGTGCTGGGGGCGTCGGCGCTGCGTACGGTGCGGGAGTCCCCGGACGGCGGGATGGACAACGCGATCGTCGTGCGCGCCGCCCGGACCTGGCTGTCCGGCGGCTCCCCGTACGACGATCCGCACTTCCTCTACTTCCCGAGCGCGGTCCTGGCCGCCGCCCCGCAGGCACTGCTGCCGCCGGACGTGCTGCGGGTGGCGGTGCCGTTCGCGGTGACGGCCATGCTGGTGCTGGGCTGGGCCTGCGCGCTGCGGCTGCACCGCGTACCGCTCGGCAGCCGCCTGGCCGCCCTGGGGCCGATCGGGCTCGCCGTGGGCTTCGCCCCGTTCGGGCACCTGGTGCTGCTCGGCAACTGGACGGTGACGGCGGCGGTGGCGCTGCCGCTGTGCCTGCTGCTGGCGAGCCGGGGCCGGTGGACGGCGGCGGGCGTCGTCATCGGCACGGCCGTGGCGCTCAAGCCGCTGCTCGTACCGGTCGTGCTGCTGTTCCTGTTCGCCGGGCGCCTGCGGGCGCTGCTGGCGGCCGTCCTGGTGCCGGCGTCCGCGTCCGCGGCCGTGGCGCTGCTGATGCCCGACCCGGCCGGCTTCTTCACCCGCACCCTGCCCTTCCTGCTCCACGGCGACGACGGCTTCGTACGGCTCTACGAGGCGTCGCCGGCGGCGGTGCTGCCGCGGGCGGGGCTGCCCGGGCCCCTCGCCGAGGGGATCGCGATGACGGCGGCCGCCGTCGGGGTGCTGTGCGCGAACCGCCGCTGGCGCCGCGCCGACCCCGGGCCGCTGCGGCTCGCGGAGTCCGGCGCGGGCCTGATGCTCTCGGCGTTCCTCGTCTCCCGGCCGTCGTACGACCACTATCTCCTCGTCGTGCTGCCGCTGTTGCTCGCCGGGCTGCCGTACGCCGGTTCGGTGGCCCGGGGGCCGTGGTTCTGGGTGGCTCTGGTCCCGCAGGTGCCGGGGCTGGCGCTGCCCTGGCTGGAGCCGGTGCGGCGGCGGGCCTTCAAGGACGCGTTCACGCTGTGTGTGCTGGCCGTGTCGGTGGCGCGGCAGGCGCGACCGTCGGGGGTCCGCGTCGAGTACGCTCGTGGAACGGGACGGATCCGGGAGCCCGCGAGGGCGCCCACGGCTCCGTTTTGACCCGGCTGTGCCAGCACAGGTATCCTGCACAGTCGTTATGTGTATTGGCTTGCTCATTCTCACGTGAGGGGCCCTTACACCGGTCCACCGGGCCGATGACCAGCGACCAGCACGCGGTTTGCGTCACCGCGGTGCGGTCAGGGCTGTCGTGATCGTCTTCGGTGACCTTGTCAGGACCATTCACTGAAGAAGCGAAGGCTACGAACCGTGCGTACGTACAGCCCCAAGCCCGGCGATGTCACCCGCCAGTGGCACGTCATCGATGCCCAGGACGTCGTCCTGGGCCGTCTGGCGTCGACCGCCGCCACCCTTCTGCGGGGCAAGCACAAGCCGATCTACGCGCCGCACGTCGACGCTGGTGACTTCGTCATCATCATCAACGCCGACAAGGTGCACCTCTCCGGCAACAAGCGGACCCAGAAGATGGCGTACCGCCACTCCGGCTACCCGGGCGGTCTGCGCTCCGTCCGCTACGACGAGCTGCTGGACAAGAACCCGGAGAAGGCCATCGAGAAGGCCGTCAAGGGCATGCTCCCGAAGAACTCCCTGGGCCGTCAGATGCTCTCGAAGCTGAAGGTCTACAAGGGTGACCAGCACCCGCACGGCGCGCAGCAGCCGCAGCCGTTCGAGATCACCCAGGTCGCGCAGTAAGTCCGGCCACCCCCTAAGACTGAAGAGAATCTGAGGAGAATCGTGGCCGAGACCACTGCCGAGCAGCCGCTCGAAGAGCTTGACATCGACAGCTACACCACCGAGTCCGAGGTGCCCGTCGAGGGCGAGTACACCTCGGAGTCCCTCGCCTCCCGCTTCGGCGAGCCGCAGCCGGCCGCCGGCCTGGGCCGCCGCAAGAACGCCATCGCCCGTGTCCGGATCGTTCCGGGCACCGGCAAGTGGAAGATCAACGGCCGCACCCTCGAGGACTACTTCCCGAACAAGGTGCACCAGCAGGAGGTCAACGAGCCCTTCAAGGTGCTCGAGCTGGAGGACCGTTACGACGTCATCGCCCGCATCGCGGGTGGCGGTGTCTCCGGTCAGGCCGGTGCGCTCCGTCTCGGTGTCGCCCGCGCCCTGAACGAGGCCGACGTCGACAACAACCGCGGCCCGCTGAAGAAGGCCGGCTTCCTGCGCCGCGACGACCGCGCGGTCGAGCGGAAGAAGGCCGGTCTGAAGAAGGCCCGCAAGGCTCCGCAGTACAGCAAGCGCTAAGCTTCGCCGGCTGTACTCCGAACGCCCCGGCGGCACGCCACTGTGCTGCCGGGGCGTTCGTTTATCCCCGCCGTTGGGCGTATAACGGCACAAGACGTTCAAAGGCTTGTGTGATCGGATTGCCGGGCATCGCAGAACACCGCATGCCTGTGACACGGAAGCCGTCTGCGTGGGCCGCACCGGCAGCGCTTCCGGAATTGACGTTTCCTCGGGAGGACAAGTGGGACGACTCTTCGGCACGGACGGCGTGCGCGGTGTCGCCAACGCGGATCTGACGGCCGAGCTGGCGCTGGGCCTCTCCGTCGCCGCGGCGCACGTACTGGCCGAGGCGGGCACGTTCGCCGGACACCGGCCGACCGCCGTGGTCGGACGGGACCCGCGTGCCTCCGGGGAGTTCCTGGAGGCCGCCGTGGTGGCCGGCCTCGCCAGCGCCGGCGTTGACGTGCTGCGGGTCGGCGTGCTGCCGACGCCCGCCGTGGCCCACCTCACCGGCGCGCTCGGCGCCGACCTCGGCGTGATGCTGTCCGCGAGCCACAACGCCATGCCCGACAACGGCATCAAGTTCTTCGCCCGCGGCGGCCACAAGCTCGCCGACGAGCTGGAGGACCGGATCGAGGCGGTCTACGCGGAGCACCGCACCGGCGCCCCCTGGGACCGTCCGACCGGCGCCGGCGTCGGCCGGGTGCGGGACTACGACGAGGGGCTCGACCAGTACGTCGCCCATCTCGTCGGCGTCCTCCCCAACCGGCTGGACGGGCTGAAGATCGTCCTCGACGAGGCGCACGGCGCGGCCCACCGGGTCTCCCCGGAGGCGTTCGCGCGGGCCGGGGCCGAGGTCGTCACCATCGGCGCGGTGCCGGACGGCCTCAACATCAACGACGGCTGCGGCTCCACCCACCTCGACCTGCTCAAGGCCGCCGTCGTCGAGCACGGCGCCCACCTGGGCATCGCGCACGACGGCGACGCCGACCGCTGCCTGGCCGTGGACCACACCGGCGAGGAGGTGGACGGCGACCAGATCCTGGCGGTGCTCGCGCTGGCGATGCGGGAGCGTTCCGCACTGCGCTCCGACACCGTCGTCGCGACGGTCATGTCCAACCTGGGCTTCAAGCTCGCCATGGAGCGCGAGGGCATCCACTTCGTGCAGACCGCGGTCGGCGACCGGTACGTCCTGGAGGAGATGAAGGACAAGGGCTACGCCCTCGGCGGCGAGCAGTCCGGCCACGTCATCATCCTCGACCACGCCACCACCGGCGACGGCACGCTCACCGGCCTGATGCTGGCCGCGCGGGTCGCGCAGACCGGCCGTACGCTCAAGGACCTCGCGTCGGTCATGGAGCGGCTGCCGCAGGTGCTGATCAACGTGCCCGACGTGGACAAGTCCCGGGTGACGACGTCTGCCGAGCTGGCGGCGGCCGTGACCGAGGCGGAGCGCGAGCTGGGCTCCACCGGGCGGGTGCTGCTGCGTCCTTCCGGGACCGAGCCGCTGGTGCGGGTGATGGTCGAGGCGGCGGACATCGAGCAGGCTCAGTCTGTTGCGGGGCGGCTGGCCGACGCCGTGAAATCCGCCTTGGGGTAGTTTTCGGCGCCGGGTTCGGGGCGGGGTTCTGTTTCGTCGCGGGCCGCGGGTTCGTGGTGGCTGGTCGCGCCCACGCGGCGGAGCCGCACGTCGGCAGGGCCCCGCGCCCCTCGGGGCATGCTCCCCGCCCTGCGTCGAGATGCCGACGCTCCGTCAGAGCCTCTCCGGTTTCGTCAGGCGTGCGCGCTGGGTCGCCCAGAGGACCTTCTGCACGAACAGCGTCAGCGTGCCGGCCAGGACGATGCCGAACAGGTTGAGCAGGAGCTGCTCCGCCGAGTGCCAGCCCTGGTGGGTGTCGCCGTAGACGAGGGCCACCGCCGCGTTCGCGGCGGCCGGCACGGTCGTCACGGAGATGGCGACGCCGACCAGGGCACCGGACTTGGCGGAGGTCAGCGAGAGCGTCCCCGCGGCCCCGGCGAGGACCGCCACGACGAACGAGAACCAGTCCGGGGCGTAGATGAACCCGGTGTTGGGCCGGTCCGCCTCCAGCTGTTCCTTGCTGAACAGGTCCACCGCGTCCATGAAGAGGCTGAAGCCCGCGGTCACCACCATCGCCACCGCGAATCCCACCAGCAGGGCGACCGCGGAGCGCAGGGCCAGGCGCGGCGCGCGCTGCACGATCGCCGTGCAGATGCCGGCCAGCGGTCCGAACTCCGGCCCGACCGCCATCGCGCCCACGATGAGGATCGCGTTGTCGAGCACCACACCGCAGGCCGCGATCATCGTGGCGAGCGTGATGAAGGCGACGTACGTGACCGACAGCGTCGACTCCTCGTGGGTCGCCTCCTCCAACTGCTCCCACAGCACCGCGTCCGCGGCCTCGCCCGGTGCCGCCTCCTCGGCCCGGTCGGCGTGCTCGGACAGCGACAGGTCGATGTTCTCGGCGGTGATGGCGCCGGAGCTGTCGATCTTCAACGCCCGCAGGCCGTTGATGAGTTCGTCGCCCGCCTCGCGGGCCACGTCGCACATGACGACGTCGCCCTCGGGATCACGGGCGGCGCCCGGCAGGACCACCAGGTGGGTGGTGCCGACCGTCCGGTCGATCAGGCGGACCACCTCGTCGGTCCGGTCGGCCGGGGTGATCAGGCGCAGATGCAGCATGACGCCTTTCTAACAGGCCGCCGGGGTCCGCATTCACAGCTTGCGCAGGCTCAGCCGCTGCACCTTGTGGTCCGGGCCCTTGCGCAGGATGAGGGTGGCGCGGCCCCGGGTGGGCGCCACGTTCTCCACCAGATTGGGCTTGTTGATGGTGCGCCAGGTGGTCCGGGCGTAGTCGAGGGCCTCTTCCTCCGACACCTGGGTGTACTTGCGGAAGTACGAGGACGGGTTCTGGAAGGCGGTCTCGCGCAGCTTGCGGAAGCGGCTGAGGTACCAGCGCTCGATGTCCTCGGTGCGGGCGTCGACGTAGACGCTGAAGTCGAAGTAGTCGGCGAGGCCGACCCTGGTGCGGCCGTCCTTGCCGGGCAGCGCGGGCTGGAGCACGTTCAGGCCCTCGACGATCAGGATGTCGGGGCGGCGGACGACCAGCTTCTCGCCGGGGACGATGTCGTAGATGAGGTGGGAGTAGACGGGGGCGGTCACCTCGCTCTTGCCGGCCTTGATGTCGGCGACGAACCGGGTGAGCGCACGGCGGTCGTACGACTCGGGGAAACCTTTCCGCGACATCAGGCCGCGGGCCTGGAGCTCCTCGGTGGGCAGCAGGAAGCCGTCGGTCGTGACCAGCTCGACGCGCGGGTGCTCGGGCCAGCGGGACAGCAGCGCCTGGAGGAGACGGGCGACGGTGGACTTGCCGACCGCCACCGAGCCGGCGACCCCTATGACGAAGGGGGTGCCCGACTGGGAGCCCTGTTCGCCGAGGAAGGTGTTCAGCGCGCCGCGCAGGCCGTCCGTGGCACCGACGTAGAGGTTGAGGAGCCGGGACAGCGGGAGGTAGATGTCCCGCACCTCGTCGAGGTCGATGACGTCGCCGAGGCCGCGCAGCTTCTCGACCTCCTCGGCGGTGAGCGGCAGCGGCGTCTTGTCGCGCAGCGCGCTCCACTCGGTACGGGTGAGGTCGACGTAGGGAGTCGCCTCCGGCCGGGACCGGTGGGCGCTCCGGGGCATCGAGGAGACCTGAGAGATCACAGTCCATTGTTAACGGAGTTTGAACGGGATGGCGGGTGGGCTGTGTCACGCCCGCCGTCGCCCTCCCGGAGAGATCACATCGGCGTCACGGTCGGATACCGGTGGGGTACTTCGGTGATCAACTGTGTGCGGCCTGTGCGTAATGTGCGCGCGAAGAGCCCGCGGAGCCCCTCCGCGGACCTGGCAGAAAGAGTCACCCACGTGAGATCGACCGCCGTCCGCCGCACCGCCCTCGCGGCCTCCGCCGCCGCCCTGGCGCTCCTCGTCACCGCCTGCGGCGGCTCCTCCGACGACGGCGACAAGGCCGGCGACGGCAAGGCCGAGGCCGGCAGCACCACTCAGGCCGTCGAGGCGCTGACCGCCGCCGAGCTGGAGAAGGCCGCCCTGGCCCAGTCGGACGTCAAGAACGGCAAGGTAACCGAGGCGGCCAAGACGGACGACATCGCCCAGGACCAGGTGAAGCCGGAGAAGGCCGAGTGCCGGCCGCTCGTCTTCGCGCAGACCGGCATCGCGGCCGGCGACCCCGCGGCGACGGTGAAGCGGTCCTGGACGGAGGGGCCGAAGAAGCCGGCCGGTGCCGACGTGTCCGAGGAGGCGCTCGACAGCGCGTTCGACCTGGACAAGGTGCTGGTGACGCTGGCCTCCTACGAGGACGGCGGTGCCGAGGCGGTCCTCAAGGACGTGAACGCCGCCATGAGCGCGTGCGCGGGCGGCTTCGCCTACACCGGGGCCGGTGTGAAGACGCAGATCGACAAGGTGGCCGCCGACAAGGCGCCCGCCGGTGCCGACGAGGCGGTCGCGATGACCATGACGGTGACCGGTGAGGAGGGTGACAAGTTCCCGGTCAAGGTCGCCGTGACCCGCAAGGGCTCCACCGTGGCGTCGTTCGCCGTGATCAATCTGTCCGCCGCCGCCACGGGCAAGGACTTCGCCTTCCCCATGGAGATCGCCGACGCCCAGCTGGCCAAGCTCGGCTGACCCGCGCAGCGGGCGAGATTCCCACCGGGGCGTTCGTACCCCGGTGGGAATTTCCGATTTCGGGCACGCGAGGGCAGGTTCGTGACTGAATCTGACCGTAGGCTGCCGGTCATGTGCGGAATCGTGGGATACGTGGGGTCGCAGTCGGCACTCGATGTCGTGATGACCGGACTGAAGCGGCTCGAGTACCGGGGATACGACTCGGCGGGCGTCGCCGTGCTCGCGGACGGCGGGCTCGCCTCCGCCAAGCGCGCCGGGAAGCTCGTCAACCTGGAGAAGGAACTGTCCGAGCGGCCACTGCCGGCCGCCACGACCGGCATCGGGCACACCCGGTGGGCCACGCACGGCGGACCCACCGACGCCAACGCCCACCCGCATCTCGACAACGCCGGCCGGGTGGCCGTCGTCCACAACGGCATCATCGAGAACTTCGCCGCGCTCAGGGCCGAACTGGCGGAGCGCGGCCACGAACTGACCTCCGAGACCGACACCGAGGTCGTCGCCCACCTGCTCGCCGAGGAGTTCTCCGCCTGCGCCGACCTGGCCGAGGCCATGCGGCTGGTGTGCCGGCGCCTGGAGGGCGCGTTCACCCTGGTCGCGGCACACGCGGACGAACCGGACGTGGTCGTCGGCGCGCGCCGCAACTCGCCGCTCGTGGTGGGTGTCGGCGAGGGGGAGTCCTTCCTCGCCTCGGACGTCGCCGCGTTCATCACCCACACCCGGGACGCCATCGAACTCGGCCAGGACCAGGTGGTGGAGCTGCGCCGGGACGGCGTGACGGTCACCGGCTTCGACGGCAGCCCGGCGGACGTCCGCACCTACCACGTCGACTGGGACGCGTCGGCCGCCGAGAAGGGCGGCTACGACTACTTCATGCTCAAGGAGATCGCCGAACAGCCCAAGGCGGTCGCCGACACCCTGCTGGGCCGCATCGACGGCTCCGGCTCCCTCACCCTGGACGAGGTGCGCATCAGCGCCGCCGAACTGCGCGAGATGGACAAGGTCGTCATCGTCGCGTGCGGTACGGCCTTCCACGCCGGGATGATCGCCAAGTACGCCATCGAGCACTGGACGCGGATCCCCTGCGAGGTGGAGCTGGCCAGCGAGTTCCGCTACCGCGACCCGATCCTCGACCAGCAGACCCTGGTCATCGCCATCTCCCAGTCCGGCGAGACCATGGACACCCTCATGGCCCTGCGCCATGCCCGCGAGCAGGGTTCCAAGGTGCTCGCCATCTGCAACACCAACGGCTCGACCATCCCGCGTGAGTCCGACGCGGTGCTCTACACACACGCCGGGCCGGAGGTCGCCGTCGCCTCCACCAAGGCGTTCCTGACCCAGCTGGTCGCCTGCTACCTGGTCGCCCTCTACCTGGGGCAGGTGCGCGGCACCAAGTGGGCCGACGAGATCCGCGACGTCATCCGCGACCTGTCGCAGATCGCCGGCGCGGTCGACCGGGTCCTGGAGACCATGCAGCCGGTGCGGGAACTGGCCCGCTCGCTCGCCCACAAGAACACCGTGCTGTTCCTGGGACGGCACGTCGGCTACCCGGTGGCGCTGGAAGGGGCCCTCAAGCTGAAGGAGCTGGCGTACATGCACGCCGAGGGCTTCGCGGCGGGCGAGCTGAAGCATGGGCCGATCGCGCTGATCGAGGAGGACCTGCCGGTCGTCGTGGTCGTCCCCTCGCCGCGCGGGCGTTCCGTGCTCCACGACAAGATCGTGTCCAACATCCAGGAGATCCGGGCCAGGGGCGCGCGGACCATCGTCATCGCCGAGGAGGGCGACGAGGCGGTCGTGCCGTACGCCGACCACCTCGTCCGCATCCCCGCCACGCCGACGCTGCTTCAGCCGCTCGTGGCCACGGTGCCGTTGCAGGTCTTCGCGTGCGAACTCGCCACGGCCCGGGGCAACGAGGTGGACCAGCCCCGCAACCTGGCCAAGTCGGTGACGGTGGAGTAGGTCACAGCAGCTCGGCGAGCGGCTCCACGGTCTCCCAGTGCCTCAGGTACTGGGTGGCCGCGTGCGGGTCCGTGTTGCGGTTCCTCACCAGCCGGGTGCGCTCCAGGACGGCGTCGTCGTCCGGGAACAGGGTGCGCAGCCGCAGGGTCGCGACGATGAAGTCGTCCCGGTCGGCGACGTTCACCCAGCGCTTGACGTGGGCAGGCGAGCGCAGCGGCTGCGGGCGCAGCCGGCGCCGGATGACGGACCGCAGGCCGAGCGGTGATCCGAAGGTCAGCAGCAGCGGCAGCGGCTGCTCCAGCCGGTGCAGGGCCTCGTATGCGACGACGGTTCCCAGCGAGTGCGCGACCACCGCTCTGGTGTCCGGGGTCACCCGGGACAGCACGGCCTCGATCGCGCCCTCGCGGACCGTCTCGTCCTCCAGATACGCCGCCACCTGCCCGAGGTGGAACACCCCGGTGCTGCTGAGCGCCGCGAAACCGGAGCGGGCGATCGGACCGAGCCGCCCGAGCATCGCGACGAACATCCGCAGCACCTCGGCCGGACCCTGTTCGGGGCCCACCTCGGCGTGCAGCTCGTCCAGGGCGCGGGTCGCCTCGTCGCGGGCCGCCGGGTCGGACGCGTGCTGCCGGATGTTGTCCGCGATGTCCTCGGCGACGTCCTCGCCGGCCGCCGCCACCGGCTCGGGCAGCGGCATGTCCCACTCGTTCCGCGGGGCGTAGCGGTCGTACAGGTGGCGGTAGTACGCCATGGCGACGGTGAGGGACCCGTCCTCCAGGCGGGCGGCCTGCCCCGGGTGGCCGTTGTCCCGCAGTGTGCGCGCCAGTGTGCGGACCCAGTTGCGGTGCAGTTCCTCCTCGGTCTCCCGCTGCGGACCGATGCCGTGCACCATGACCAGCTCAGCCATGAGTCTCCGTTCCCCCGAAGCGCCAACTGCGTCCGATGAAACCATGAGTCGGACACGGCTGTGCATCGATAATGCCCAAGTGGCTGATGAGCGTAGAGCGTTGGTGATCGCCTCCCACTGGGACGCCCGTGAGGAGAAGCCGGAGGACCGGCTGGAGCTGCTGGAACCGTGCGCCACGGAGTTGACCGAACTCCTGCTGGACCCGCTGCGCGGCGACTGCGAGCCGGCCCGCGGGGACGGCCTGGTCCTGAACCCGCGGACGGTGGCGGAGGTGACCGACGCCCTGACCGAGACGTTCGAGGAGGCATCCGCCGACGGGGCCTCCCTGGTGCTGGGCTTTCTCGGGCACGGTCACGTGGTGCGCGAGGGCGAGTTCCTCTTCCCCGTCCGCTCCACTCCGGCCGTGCCCGCCCCCGAGACGGCCTACGACCTCCCGGCCGGGCTGGGCGAACTGATGCTGCGGCACGGCGGCGTCCGGGAACTCACGGTCGTCGTCGACGCGTGCCTGTCGGGCTACGCGGCGCTCTTCGCGGCCCAGCACTGGTTCGGCTCGGCCCTGCACACCGGCAAGCGGATCGAGGTGCTGACGTCCTCGGACGGCCGGGTCTCCTACGGCCTGCAGTTCTCCCGCGCCCTGAACGGGCTGATCGGACAGGGCGACGTCCGGCTCGACACGGTCCTGTGCGCCGGGCCGGTACGACAGGCGGTGCGGGCCCGGCTGACGCGGCAGGTCCCGCAGGCCGCCTCGTACGACGGCGGCGGGGGTGCGCCCACCGGTCCGCTGGACACCTGGCTCGCCCACAACGTCGCCTACCAGGGCGAACTGAGCGTGTTGGCGGGATCCGCCGACCGCGACGTGCTCCTGCCGCCGCTGCGTCTGTTCCAGCCGCCCGCGGAGCTCGGGGAGCTGGTCGAGGCGGTGCGCGGCCACCGGCAGGTCGCCGTGCTCGGCACCATGGGCACAGGCAAGACGACACTCGCCGCCGCGCTGTGCCGCGCGGAGCTGCTCCCGCCGGAGGCGGCCGACCGTGTTCCGGCCGTCTGCGGCGTCATCCGGCTCGACAGCAGCCGGTGGACCTCCGGGTCGGTGTGGCCGCTGCTCGCCGACCAGCTGAAGAAGTTCCTGCCCGGCTTCGCCGCGGCGAAGAAGGCGTACAACTCCACGGTGCCGGAGGCCGAGCGGACGCTGCTGCCACAGGCGGTGGCCGAGATCGGCGGTCCCCTCGGGCGGCTGGAGCAGCGCGAGCCGGTGCGCGTGATCGTGGACGGCCTCGACCAGGTCGACACCGCCCACCGCCCCGAGCTGGTCCACGAGCTGACCGCGCTGGCCGATGCGGCGCCCGAGTGGTTCGGCGTGGTGGCGACCGCCCGGGACGGAGTACCGCTGCCCGACGCCTGGCACCGCGCGCCGGTGCCCGCGCCGGGGGAGGAGCAGCTGCGGGCGTATCTGCGGGCCAACCGCGCCACCGTGCGGACCCAGAACGCCATCCTCCGTCAGGCGGGCGGCAACTGGCAGGCCACCCGGGTGCTGGCGGGCAGCGGCCCGCTGGCGCGGACCGGCCGGGTGAGCTTCACCGACATGTACCGGGAAACGCTGCTCCAGCTGAAGGCGCGGGTGCCGGGCGGGCACGGCGGCCGGCTCGACGCCGTCCTGGTCGTGGCCGCGGCCTCCGGCCCGAGCCCCACCCTGCCCCGCCCGCTGCTCGGCCGGGCCGCCGCCGACCTGGGCGGTCCGGCGGACGACGAGTCGCTGGGGCAGGTGCTGGACCTGCTGCCGGGACTGGTGGTGCGCTCGCCGCACCCGGCCGGGACCGAACTGCTCGGCGTCCACCACCCCTCCCTGATCGAGTACGTCGCCGAGGAAGCGGATGTCGTGTCCGGCCACGCGGCGTTGTGCAGGGCGCTTGAGAAGATGGCACCCATGGACCGACACACGCCCGACGACCCCGTGCACGCCTACGCCGAACAGGCGGAACCCGAGCACCTGTGGCAGGCGGCCGAGCGCGAACCCGCCCTGTACGAGCGGCTGCTGGAGTGCCTGGAGCGGCGTGCGGCGCCCGAGGCCACGGTGAACCGGGCCCGGTGGGTCGCCTGGGCCGACCGGCTCGCGGAGCGCCCCGGCCCCGACTCCCCGGTGACGCTGAACGCGAGGGAGCGGGCCGCCTACTGGACGGGCAAGGCCGGCGCCTACGGGCGCAGCCGGGAGCTGTACCGGCTGCTGCTGGACGACCAGCGCCGGGTGCTCGGCGACGACGACCCGCGGGTGCTCCAGACCCGGTACCGCATCGCCTACGCGACCGGTGAGGCCGGTGAGTTCGCGGAGGCGGTGCGGCTGCACCGGGCCGTGCTCGACGACCAGGTCAGGGTCCTGGGCGCGGACGACCCGCGCACCCTGAAGAACCGTCACGACATCGCGTACTGGGTCGGCCGGGGCGGGGACATGGCCGAGGGTCTGCGACTGCACGAGGAACTGCTCCAGGACCAGCTGCGTGTGCTTCCGCCGACGGACCAGGCGGTGTTGGAGAGCCGCCACTACATCGCGTACTGGCACGGCATGCTGGGCCGGTACGACACGGCGCTGGCACTGCACGAGGACCTGCTGAGGGACCGGATCGCGGTGTTCGGGGAGGACCACGCACAGGTGCTCTTCAGCCGGTTCAACATCTACAAGTTCCTCGGCGAGTCCGGGCGTCGGCAGGAGGCCCTCGACGGTTACCGCGCCCTGCTGCCGGACGTGCGGCGGATCCGTGGCGAGGACCACCCCAACACCTTGCTGGCACGTCTGAACATCGCCCGGTACACCTGGGAACTGGGCGACCCGGGAAGCGCGCTCGGCCTGCACGAGGAGCTGCTGGAGGACCAGCGCAAGGCGCTCGGGGACACCCACCCCGCCGTGCTGATCACGCGCTTCAACATCGCCATGATCAGGGCCGAGCTCGGCGATCCGGACACTGCCCTCGCCGAGCTGGACGTCCTGCTGGAGGAACGGCTGGCCCGCTACGGCAATCCGCTCCACCCCGAGGTGATCAGGACCCGCTTCGGACAGGCCCGGGTGAGGGCGCGGCAGGGTGATGTCGAGGCCGCCGCGGAGCAGTTCCGCCAGGTCCGGGACGACCGCGCCCGGGTCCTGGGCGAGGACCACCCCGACACGCTGGCCGCCCAGGCGGAGCTGGACGGGCTGGTCGCCGGCTGAGCGGCGTCCGGGTGAACGTGCCGGTCCGCGCGTCACTTTAGGGTGACCGGCATGAGCATCATCGGGGTCGGCATCGACGTGGCCGAGATCGAGCGGTTCGAGGCGTCGCTGGAGCGGACGCCGGGCATGGCCAAGCGGCTGTTCCGGGAGAGCGAGTTGCTGCTGCCGAGCGGGGAGCGCCGGGGCGTGGCCTCGCTCGCCGCCCGGTTCGCGGCGAAGGAGGCGCTGGCCAAGGCGCTCGGCGCGCCGGCGGGGCTGCTCTGGACCGACGCCGAGGTGTACGTCGAGGACAGCGGGCGGCCGCGGCTGCGGGTGACGGGGACCGTGGCGGCGCGGGCGGCGGAGCTCGGGGTGACGTCGTGGCACGTGTCGTTGAGCCATGACGCCGGGGTGGCGTCCGCGGTGGTGATCGCGGAGGGCTGAGGCCGGCGCCGGCGTGAGCCGGGGGCCGGTGACGGGGCCGGCGGGTCCCGCGCGCGGGTCGGCGGGCTCAGCCGTCGGCCGGCCGGACCCGTACGTGCATGCGTTCGCCCTGGGCCCCGTACAGCGCTATCCACTCGACGGGACGGTCGCCCGCGTTGGCTACGCCGTGGGGGACGCGGGTGTCGAACTCGGCCGTCTCGCCCGCCGTCAGGACGAGGTCGCGGTCGCCCAGCGCGAGGAGCAGACGGCCGGACAGGACGTAGAGCCACTCGTGTCCCTCGTGCGATCCCTGCACGGGCCGCACCGTCCGGTCGGCCGCCGCCGGGGCGGGGAGGATCTGCTTGTACGCGTGCAGTCCGCCGCCCAGGTGCCGGGTGAGCGGGATCCAGGTCTGGCCGTCCCGGACCACGGGGCGCGGGTGGACACGGGGGTCGCCGGTGTGGGAGCCGACCAGTTCGTCCAGGGGGAGGCGGTAGGCCCTGGCCAGGGGCAGCAGGTGCCGCAGCGTCGGCTCACGCTGCCCCGACTCCAGCCGGGAGAGCGTGCTCACGGAGATCCCCGTGGCGCCGCTGAGCCGGGCCAGCGTGGTGCCGCGGGCCTGCCTGAGGGCGCGCAGCCGCGGCCCGAGCGCGGTCATGACGTCTGTCAGCTGGTCTTCCTCGGCCATGTCGTTCATTTGCCGGTGCCGCGAAAGGTCCTGTCAAGCCGACACCCGACCACGCCGGTCGTGACGTTCGCCGCGGACAGGGAAGACTCGACGGCATGCGGACTGCGTACAGCGTGGAGACGGTCAGAACGGCCGAACGGGAGTTGATGGCACGCCTGCCGGAGGGGGCGTTGATGCAACGGGCGGCGGCCGGGCTCGCCGCCGCCTGCGCGGAGGTGCTCGGCCGGGTGGCCGGCCGGGTGTACGGCAGCCGGGTCGTGCTGCTGGTCGGCAGCGGCGACAACGGCGGTGACGCCCTGTACGCCGGAGCGCGGCTGGCCCGGCGGGGCGCGGGCGTGACGGCGGTGCTGCTCACGCCCGAGCGGGCGCACTCCGGCGGGCTCGGGGCGCTGCGCCGGGCCGGCGGGAGCGTCGCGGCGGCCGGTGCCGGCGAGGGGCTGATCGAGCGGGCCGACCTGGTCGTCGACGGCATCGTCGGGATCGGCGGCAAGGGCGGGCTGCGGGCGGAGGCGGTGCCGCTCGCCGCCGCGGCCCGGCGGTCGCGCGCCGCCGTGGTCGCCGTGGACCTGCCGAGCGGGGTCGACGCCGACACGGGGGAGGTGCGCGGGGAGGCGGTCCGGGCCGATCTGACGGTGACGTTCGGGACCCACAAGCCGGGACTGCTGATCGACCCGGCGCGGGAGTACGCCGGGTCGGTGCGCCTGGTGGACATCGGGCTGTCGCTGCCCGACGACGCGGCCGAACTGGAGGCCCTGCAGCACGCGGACGTGGCCCGGCTGCTGCCCGTGCCCGGCGTCGAGAGCGACAAGTACCGGCGCGGGGTGGTAGGCGTCGCCGCCGGGTCGGCCCGCTACCCGGGCGCGGCCGTGCTCGCCGTGTCGGGGGCGCTGCGGGGCGGGGCCGGGGCCGTGCGGTACGTCGGTCCGGCCGGGGACGCGGTGATCGCCCGCTTCCCCGAGACGCTCGTGTCGGACCTGGGCCCGAAGCGGGCGGGGCGGGTGCAGGCGTGGGTCGTGGGGCCGGGGGCCGGCGACGACGCCGCGACCGTGGCGGAGGTGCTGGCGGCACAGGTGCCGGTGCTGATCGACGCGGACGGGTTGCGGCTGGCCGACGCCGGGGCGGTGCGGGCGCGGACGGCACCGACGCTGATGACCCCGCACGCCGGGGAGGCGGCGGCGCTGCTCGGGGTGAGCCGGGAGGAGGTCGAGGGGGCGCGGCTGGCCTCGGTGCGGGAGCTGGCGGGGCGGTACGGGGCGGCGGTGCTGCTGAAGGGGTCGACGACGCTGGTCGCCGGGCCGGGCGGCGGGCCCGTCCGGGTCAACGCGACGGGGACGTCGTGGCTGGCCACCGCCGGGAGCGGGGATGTGCTGTCGGGGCTCGTGGGGTCGTTGCTGGCGGCGGGGCTCTCGGTGGTGGACGCGGGGAGTGCGGGGGCGTACGTGCACGGGCTCGCGGGGCGGTTCGCGGCGGAGGGGGCGCCGGTGGGGGCGCATGACGTGGCCGACGCGGTTCCCGGAGCGTGGCGGGACGTGAGGGGGGTGGGGTGAGCGGGCGTTCGGTGTTGCTGTGGGCGGGAGGGTGCGCGGCCCGACGTCGCGGGGTGCCGCGGCAGCGGCCTCGCGGCTGCGGGCGTTCGGCGAGCGGGCGTTCGGCGTTGCTGTGGGCGGGGAGGTGCGCGGCCCGGCGTCGTGGGGTGCCGCTGCGCTCACCGTGCCGCTCCGGCGGCAGGGCTGCCCGCAGCTGCGGCAGTGGTCGTCTCGCCCGTGGCGCCCCAGTGGCAGGGCTGCGCGCGGCCGGGGCGTTGCCCCGGGGGTCCCGGGTGGCGGTGTCGGGTTTCGGGGCTCTGAGAGACTGGGGCCACGATGAGTGAGACAGCTGCCCAGTGGGCCGCCACCCGGCGGGCCCGCGCCGAGATCGACCTGGTCGCCCTGGGGGCCAACGTGCGCGCGCTGCGCGAGCGGGCTCCCGGCGCTGCCCTCATGGCCGTGGTGAAGTCCGATGCCTACGGCCACGGCGCGATCCCGTGCGCCCGCGCGGCCGTCGCGGCCGGCGCGACCTGGCTGGGCACCGCCACGCCGCAGGAGGCCCTTGCGCTGCGCGCGGCGGGGCTGCCGGACGACGTGCGGATCATGTGCTGGCTGTGGACGCCGGGCGGGCCCTGGCGGGAGGCGATCGAGGCGGATCTCGACGTGTCCGTCAGCGCCATGTGGGCCCTGAAGGAGGTCGGCGAGGCGGCACGGCGCACCGGCCGCCCCGCCCGCGTGCAGCTCAAGGCCGACACCGGGCTCGGGCGGAACGGCTGCCAGCCGGGCGAGGACTGGGCCGAACTCGTCCGCGAGGCCCTGCGCGCGGAGCGCGAGGGGCTCCTGCGCGTCACCGGGCTCTGGTCCCACTTCGCCTGCGCCGACGAGCCCGGCCACCCCTCCATCGCCGTCCAGCTCGCCCGCTTCCGGGAGATGACCGAGTACGCCGAGCAGCAGGGCGTCCGCCCCGACGTGCGGCACATCGCCAACTCGCCGGCCACGCTCACGCTCCCCGAGGCCCACTTCGACCTCGTACGGTGCGGAATCGCCGTGTACGGCGTCTCGCCCAGCCCCGAGGTCGGCACCCCCGCCGACTTCGGGCTGCGCCCGGTGATGACGCTGTCCGCCTCCCTGGCCCTGGTCAAGCAGGTCCCCGGCGGACACGGCGTCAGCTACGGGCACCACTACACCACGCCCGGCGCCACCACCCTCGGCCTCGTCCCCCTCGGCTACGCGGACGGCATCCCCCGCCACGCCTCCTCCACCGGCCCGGTCCTGGTCGACGGCAAGTGGCGGACGGTCGCGGGGCGGGTGGCGATGGACCAGTTCGTCGTCGACCTCGGCGGGGACCGGCCCGAACCGGGCGCCCGGGCGGTGCTGTTCGGGCCCGGCGACCGGGGCGAGCCCACCGCCGAGGACTGGGCGCAGGCCGCGGGCACCATCGCGTACGAGATCGTCACCCGGATCGGGACGCGCGTTCCCCGCGTCTATGTGAACGAGTGACGGGTCCGCATGCGTCCTTGTCCATGACGGACGCGGTCAGCTGAACCAGAAACCCCAAGGGAGCGGTAGGTGAGCGAGAGCAGCGCGGAGGTCGTCGCCGCGGCCGCCGGAGGGTGGCGCCGGACGACCGGCCTCGCGGGCATCGCGATAGGCGTGCTCGCGGCGGGAGCCGCGACCGGCGTGGCGATAGAGCGGCTGACCGTCGGCCGCGACATGCGCCGCAAGGCGCGGCTCGCCCTCGACTCGGCGGGACCGTACGGCGCGCTGCGCGGCACCCCGGGCAAGGCGTACGCCGATGACGGCACCGAGCTGTACTACGAGGTGGACGACGTCGATCCCGAGGCCGAGTCCGCGCGCCCCCGGCGCCGCCGGCTCTTCGGCCGCAAGGCCCCGGCCCCCGTGACGGTCGTCTTCAGCCACGGCTACTGCCTCAACCAGGACTCCTGGCACTTCCAGCGCGCGGCGCTCCGCGGTGTCGTACGGACCGTGCACTGGGACCAGCGCAGCCACGGCCGGTCCGGGCGCGGCGTGTCCCAGGTGCGTGACGGAGCGCCGATCACCATCGACGAGCTGGGCCGTGACCTCAAGGCCGTCATCGACGCGGCCGTGCCCGAGGGGCCGATCGTGCTGGTCGGACACTCCATGGGCGGCATGACCGTGATGGCCCTGGCCGACCAGTTCCCCGAGCTGGTCCGCGAGCGCGTGGTCGCCGTGGCCCTCGTCGGCACGTCGTCCGGGAGGCTCGGCGAGGTCAACTTCGGACTCCCCGTCGCCGGCGTCAACGCGGTGCGGCGCGTACTCCCCGGAGTGCTGAAGGCGCTCGGGCAGCAGGCCGCACTGGTGGAGAAGGGACGGCGGGCGACCGCGGACCTGTTCGCCGGGATCATCAAGCGGTACTCGTTCGCGTCCCGGGACATCGATCCGGCCGTGGCCCGGTTCGCCGAGCGGATGATCGAGTCGACGCCCATCGACGTGGTCGCCGAGTACTACCCGGCCTTCAACGACCACGACAAGACCGAGGCCCTCGCCCGCTTCGCGGAGCTGCCGGTGCTCGTGCTGGCCGGGGTGCAGGACCTGGTCACGCCGAGCGAGCACAGCGAGGCGATCGCCGACTTCTTGCCGGGTGCCGAGTTGGTACTGGTACCGGATGCCGGGCACCTGGTCATGCTGGAGCACCCGACAGTCGTCACCGACCGCCTCGCTGATCTGCTCGCCCGTGTGGGGGCGATGCCGTCCACTTGCTCCACTACCGTGGATGGCTGTGACTCCGCCTCTTCCTGACGGAAGCGGCTTCCAGCCTTCCGGCTGCGGTCCAGCCCGGACCGGTCCCTTGCAGGGCGTGATCAATGTACTACTGCGAGTGAGTGACGATGGAAGAAACCTCAAAGACGCAGGTCCCGGCTGAGCCCACCCCCGACGTCGAGATCACCGTCACCTCCCCCGAGCAGATGCGGGAACTGGGCCGCAGGCTGGCCAAGCTGTTGCGGGCCGGCGACCTGGTGATGCTCAGCGGGGAGCTGGGCGCGGGCAAGACGACGCTTACCCGGGGGCTCGGCGAGGGCCTCGGCGTGCGGGGTGCCGTCACCTCGCCCACCTTCGTGATCGCCCGCGTGCATCCCTCGCTCGGCGACGGCCCGCCGCTGGTGCACGTCGACGCCTACCGGCTCTCCGGCGGCCTGGACGAGATGGAGGACCTCGACCTGGACGTCTCGCTGCCCGATTCCGTGGTCGTCGTGGAGTGGGGCGAGGGCAAGGTCGAGGAGCTGACCGACGACCGGCTCCAGGTGGTGATCCACCGTGCCGTGGGCGACACCACCGACGAGGTGCGGCACGTGACGCTGACCGGGATCGGCGAGCGCTGGGCCGCGGTCGACCTGAGCGTGCTCGCCGCCTGAGCCGACGCGGCGGGCCGACGGCCCGAACGCCCCGCTCCTACCGCCCCGATCCGGGTCGCGCACCGGACGACATTCCGACAGGCCGTCGGCAAGATGTTGCGTTCGGTGCCCCGCGCGTGGTCACATGGTATCCAGCTCGTAGTTAGGCATGCCTAACTACGCTCCGCCCCCGACCTTCAGGAGGCGTCCATGCCGGAGACCGAGGCCCAGCCGCAGCAGCCGCACGCCGCCGCCGGGGTGTCCATGCACGATCTGCTCGCGGCCTGCGCCGCGGCCAGGGTGATCTCGACGCCGCCGCGTGCGCCGGAACCGCAGGCGCACCCGGTGGCCGAGAACCACCGCGAGGCCGCCTGACCCCGCCGGACCGGGTCCGGCCTCAGCGGATGACGACGACCGGCAGACCGGTCGTGGCGAACCGCCACATCGCGTCGCCGTCCGCGCGGGTCTCCCGGATGCCGCCGGTGCGCACGTTCGGGTCGGGCTTCGCCGGCGAACCGTTCACGGCCGCGCTGAATCCGACGACCACACCGTCGACGTCGGTGAAGCGCACGACGTGCTCGACCGGGACGCCGTCGGATCCGGTGATCCTCTTGGACCGGGAGGTGACCGTGTAGGTGCCCGGGGGCGGGTCGACCGTGCTCGGGGCGACCCGGAACGTGCGCTGCACCCTGTTGTCCGGGCCGACCAGCCACACCCGGTCGTCGTCCACCGAGTACACCACCCGTTCACCCGATCCGGAGTTGCCGGGCAGAGCGGCGGGGTTCCGCTTGTCGCGGGGCGCCTTGGGTGCGTCGGCGGCCGTGCCGCCCGCCTGGCGCCTGGCCAGTTCGGCCGGGAGGGTCGCCGAGGACTGGTGGGCGAGGAAGCCGATCGTCACCAGGGCCGCCGCGGTGAGCGCGGCCACGACTCCGGCGCTGCTGCTTGCCACGGGCGACCACCTCGTCGTCGTACGTCGTGCTCCGTGGCGACGGTAATGCAGGTGACCGCCCGACCGAGGCGTCCGACACGGCCCCCGGAGCGCCGTAGGCTGTTTGCGTGCTCTTGCTCGCTCTGGATACCGCCACGCCCGCCGTCACCGTCGCGCTGCACGACGGTACGGACGTCATCGCCTCGTCGAGCCAGGTGGACGCACGCCGGCACGGTGAGCTGCTGCTGCCCGCCGTCGACCACGTGCTCACCGAGGCCGGTCTCCGGCTCGACGCCGTCACCGGCATCGTCGCCGGCATCGGCCCCGGCCCCTACACGGGCCTGCGCGTCGGACTGATGACCGCCGACACCTTCGGGCTCGCGCTCGGCGTGCCCGTGCACGGTGTGTGCACGCTGGACGGACTGGCGTACGCCTCCGACCTCGAGGGCCCCTTCGTGGTGGCGACCGACGCCCGCCGCAAGGAGGTCTACTGGGCGCGGTACGCCGACTCGCGCACCCGCGTCACCGACCCGGCCGTCGACCGGCCCGCCGACATCGCAGGCCAGGTCGAGGGCCTGCCGGCCGTGGGCGCGGGCGCACTGCTGTACCCGGACACCTTCCCGAAGGCGCACGAGCCCGAGCACGTCTCCGCCGCCGCCCTGGCGTGTCTGGCCGCCGAGAGGCTGGCCGCGGGCGAGGAACTGCCCGCGCCCCGCCCGCTGTACCTGCGCCGGCCCGATGCCCAGGTCCCCAAGAACTACAAGGTGGTCACACCCAAGTGAGCGGGCCAGTGACTGCCGTGCTGCGCGAGATGCGCTGGTGGGACATCGACCCCGTGCTCGCACTGGAACGGGAGCTGTTCCCGGAGGACGCCTGGTCGCGCGGGATGTTCTGGTCCGAGCTGGCCCACTCGCGCGGACCCGAGGCGACCCGCCGGTACCTCGTGGCCGAGGACGGCGGCCGGATCGTCGGCTACGCCGGACTGGTGGCCTCCGGGGACCAGGCCGACGTCCAGACCATCGCCGTCGCCCGCGACCACTGGGGCACCGGACTCGGCGGGCGCCTGCTGGCCGAGCTGCTGCGGGCGGCGACCGCCTTCGAGTGCGCCGAAGTGCTGCTGGAGTGCCGGGTGGACAACGTCCGCGCGCGGAAGCTCTACGAGCGCTTCGGCTTCGAGCCCATCGGCTTCCGGCGCGGCTACTACCAGCCGGGCAACGTGGATGCCCTGGTGATGCGCCTGACCACAGCGCCCGACAGCGGCTCCGCCGCGGGCGCCGACTCCGTACAAGGAACCGACAACCATGGCTGACGAACCCCTGGTCCTGGGGATCGAGACCTCCTGCGACGAGACCGGCGTCGGCGTCGTCCGCGGCACCACCCTGCTGGCCGACGCCGTCGCCTCCAGCGTCGACGAGCACGCCCGCTTCGGCGGCGTCGTCCCGGAGGTGGCGAGCCGCGCCCACCTGGAGGCGATGGTCCCCACCATCGACCGCGCCCTGAAGGAAGCCGGGGTCACCGCCCGCGACCTCGACGGCATCGCCGTCACCGCCGGACCCGGCCTCGCCGGTGCCCTGCTGGTCGGCGTCTCGGCGGCGAAGGCGTACGCCTACGCGCTGGGCAAGCCCCTGTACGGCGTCAACCACCTCGCCTCGCACATCTGCGTCGACCAGCTGGAGCACGGCCCGCTGCCCGAGCCGACGATGGCGCTGCTGGTCTCCGGCGGGCACTCCTCGCTGCTGCTGTCCACGGACATCACCTCCGACGTCCGCCCGATGGGCGCCACCATCGACGACGCGGCCGGCGAGGCCTTCGACAAGATCGCCCGCGTGCTGAACCTCGGCTTCCCCGGCGGCCCGGTCATCGACCGGTACGCGCGCGAGGGCGACCCGGAGGCGATCGCGTTCCCGCGCGGGCTGACCGGGCCGCGCGACCCGGCGTACGACTTCTCCTTCTCCGGGCTGAAGACGGCCGTGGCCCGCTGGATCGAGGCCAAGCGGGCGGCGGGGGAGGAGGTGCCGGTGCGTGACGTGGCGGCCTCCTTCCAGGAGGCGGTCGTGGACGTGCTGACCCGCAAGGCGGTGCGTGCCTGCAAGGACCAGGGCGTCGACCACCTGATGATCGGCGGCGGGGTGGCCGCCAACTCCCGGCTGCGGGCGCTGGCCCAGGACCGCTGCGAGGCGGCCGGGATCCGGCTGCGGGTGCCGCGGCCCAAGCTGTGCACGGACAACGGGGCGATGGTGGCCGCGCTGGGCGCCGAGATGGTGGCCCGAAACCGGTCCGCCTCGGACTGGGACCTGTCGGCGGACTCGTCGCTGCCGGTGACGGACCCGCACGTGCCGGGGCACTCGCACGACCACGACCACGTGCACGAGGTCAGCAAGGAGAACCTGTACTCGTGACCGTCGCGCTGATGTGGGAGGCGCGGGCCGTGTCCGGCCGGGGCGAGGAACTGCTGGCCTGGGCACGGCGGCAGGAACTGCCCGCCCGGCCGCTGCGCCGGGAGACCTTCCGCGCCCCGCAGGACCGGGTCCTCGTCATCACCTGGTGGGACGCCGCCTACGACGCCGAGCTGCCCGAACTGCCCGAGCCGGACGGGAACCTGATCACACGGGCGGTGCATCGGTGGAGGTTCGAGTCGCTCGGTGACTGATCCGGTACGGAATGCACCGGTCGGCCGACGTCGTCCTCGACCACACCGACCGGCTGATCCTGTGCTGCGGCACCGCGGAGTGGTTCCTGGAGGCGGCCGTGCGCACCCTCGCCGTCCTCCGGGGTGCCGCCGGCCGGGAGGAACTGGTGCGTCGGGCCTCGTCGTCGCCACCGACCTCGACGGACCCTCGGGACGGGGGCTGCCGGAGACGTTCGCCCGGCGGCTGCGCGTCGAGCCCGAGCAGGTGGTGCACGTGCCCTTCGACGCGGCCCTGCAGTCCCCCGACCGGTGGCTGCACCGGCTGCGCCCGGCCACGACGGAGGCGTTCCTGCGGCTGGCCGAACTGGTGACGCGGGGGGACTGACCCGACGGGTTCAGGGCGCCTCGGACACCTCCGTGCCGCACCGCAGCCGGCGCTCCGGACCGGGCTCCCGGCGCGGACCGTTCAGTGTCAGCCGTGCCGTGTGGCGCACGTCCGCGCTGGAGGCCGCCACCCGCAGTTCCAGGTCGCCCGGTTCGACGACGCGGCGCCCGGCGCGGTCGGTGAAGGCCGCGAGGTCCGCGTGGAAGCGGAACGTCACCCGCCGGGCCTGTCCCGGCGCCAGCGCCACGCGCTGGTAGCCGACCAGCCGCAGGTCCGGGCGCGTCACGCTCGCGACCGGGTCGTGCAGGTAGAGCTGGACGACCTCGGCGCCCGGGCGGTCTCCGGTGTTGCGGACGGTCACGGACAGGTCGTAGGAGCCGTCCGTGGCGATCTCCGTCCCGGCGTCGGCGTCGCCCGTGAAGTCCTCCCACGCGAACGTCGTGTACGAGCGGCCGTGCCCGAAGGCGTACAGCGGCGTCGGGTCGAGGTTGCTGACCTCGCCGGCCAGGCCCAGCGGGGGCTGGAGGTAGGTCCAGGGCTGGCCGCCGGGCAGGCGCGGGACGCTCACCGGGAGGCGGCCGGAGGGGGTGACGCGGCCCGACAGCACACCCGCGACCGCCGGGCCGCCCTCCTCGCCCGGGAAGAACGCCTGCACGGCCGCGCCGAGCCGCCCGTGCCAGCGCCCGAGCGCGTAGGGCCGGCCGGTGAGCAGCACCAGGACCACGGGCACGCCCGTCGCGACCAGCGCGTCCAGCAGGGCGCCCTGGACGCCGGGCAGCCTGAGGTCGCTCGCGTCGCAGCCCTCTCCCGAGGTGCCCCGGCCGAACAGGCCCGCCCGGTCGCCCAGCACCGCCACGCACACGTCCGCCTCCGCAGCACGGGCCACCGCCTCCTCGAAGCCCGAGGTGTCCGGGTCGGAGGTGTCGCAGCCCTCGGCGAACGTCACCTTGGCGTCGGGCAGTTCGGCGCGCAGGGCGTCCAGCACGGTCGGGATGTCTATGCCCGCCGGCACCTCGGGGTGGTGGGGCAGGACGTGGGAGGGGAAGGAGTAGCAGCCGAGCATCGCCAGCGCGTCGGCCGCCCGGGGCCCGACCACGGCGATGCGGGTGTCGGGGGCGAGCGGCAGCAGGCCGTCGGGGTTGTCCAGGAGGACCACCGACTCCTCGGCCAGGCGGCGGGCCAGGGCGCGGTTGGCGGGGGAGTCCAGGTCGACCGGGCCGGTCCCGCCGGGCGCCTCGGCGGTCCAGTCCTCGTCCAGCAGGCCCAGTTCGCACTTCTGGAGCAGCACGCGGCGGGCCGCGAGGTCGACCAGTTCCTCGGCGACCCGGCCCTCCCGCACCGCGTCCAGCAGCGGCTTGCCGTAGCACTTGAGGGTGGGGAGCTCCACGTCGATGCCGGCCGCGAGGGCCTGGTGCGCCGCCTCGGCGGGGGTGCCGGCGACGCGGTGCAGGGACTCGAGGAAGCCGATGCCGAAGTAGTCGGCGACCACCGTGCCGGTGAAGCCCCACTCGTCGCGCAGGAGGCCGGTCAGCAGCGCCGGGTCCGCCGAGGCGGGGACGCCGTCCGTCTCGGTGTACGCCGCCATCACCGAGCGGGCTCCGCCCTCGCGCAACGCCATCTCGAACGGGGGGAGGGTCACGTCGGCGAACTCGCGCACGCCCGCCCGCACCGGGGCCAGATTGCGGGCGCCGGCCGAGGAGGCGTACCCGGCGAAGTGCTTGAGCGTGGCGACGATCCCGGCCGACTCCAGGCCTCGTACGTAGGCGGTGCCGATGGTGCCGACCAGGTACGGGTCCTCGCCGATCGTCTCCTCCACCCGGCCCCACCGGGCGTCCCGTACGACGTCCAGGACGGGGGCGAGGCCCTGGTGGACGCCGACCGAGCGCAGGTCGCGGCCGATGTGCCGGGCCATCTCCTCCACCAGGCCGGGGTCGAAGGTGGCGCCCCAGGCGAGCGGCACCGGATAGGCGGTGGCCCGCCAGGCGGTGAAGCCGGCCAGGCACTCCTCGTGGGCGAGGGCCGGGATGCCGAATCGGCCGGCCGCGGTGATCCGGCGCTGGGCGAGGGCCAGCGCCCGGGCGCCGAGGGCCGGGTCGACGGGGGCGGTGCCGAAGGGCCGCGTGAGCTGGCCGAGGCCGTGGGCGATCAGCTCGTCCCAGTCGTGGTCGGCGGTCATTTCGTGCTGCAGCGGGGCGACGCCGTCGCCGTCCGTGGCGGCGCCCACCCACACGCCGTACAGCTGGGCGGTCTTCTCCTCCAGGGTCATCCGGGCCAGGAGGTCGTCGACGCGGGCGGCGGCGGGCAGGGCGGGGTCACGCCAGGGCGCGGTGGTCATGGAACTCCTGTCGGGGTGGACGGACGGCCCTCTCACGGACGGGTAAGCGAATGTTTCGACAGCTCCATCGAATGTTCCGGAAACCTATTGGCGCCCCGAAGGCTTCGTCAAGAGGGTCAGCGGGGATACGATCGCCGCCATGACATCCCCCCAGCCCGCTGAAACCCGGACGCAAACGCGGTCCGCACAGACCGCGACGCTCGCCGAGATCGCCCGCGAGGCCGGTGTGTCGGCGCCGACTGTTTCGAAGGTTCTCAACGGCCGAGCCGACGTCGCCCCCACCACCCGGGCCCGCGTGGAGGAGCTGCTGCGCGCCCACGGCTACCGGCGCCGCCGCGCGGAGGCGACCCGCTCGCCCCTGATCGACCTGGTCTTCCACGAGCTGGAGAGCGCATGGGCGATGGAGGTCATCCGGGGGGTGGAGAACGTGGCGCGGGACGCGGGGCTCAGCGTCGTGCTCTCCGAGAGCGCGGGGCGCCTCACACCCGGCCGGACCTGGGCCGACCAGGTCGCCGCCCGCCGCCCGCACGGCGTGATCCTGGTGCTCTCCGGGCTCGACGAGTCCCAGCGCGCGCTGCTGACCAGCCGCTCCGTCCCGTTCGTGGTGATGGACCCGGCCGGCGACCCGGGCGCCGACGTGCCGTCCATCGGCGCGACCAACTGGCAGGGCGGGCTCGCCGCCACCCGGCACCTGATCGATCTGGGGCACACCCGCATCGGCGCGATCAGCGGACCCACCCGGATGATGTGCAGCCGCGCCCGGATCGACGGCTACCGCGCCGCCCTGGAGACGGCCGGGCTGCCGGTGGACCCGGAGCTGATCGTGACCGGTGACTTCCACCACGAGGCCGGCTACCGCCGGGGCCTGGAGCTGCTGCGCCGGCCCGACCGGCCCACGGCGGTCTTCGCCGGCAACGACCTGCAGGCCCTCGGCCTGTACGAGGCCGCCCGCGAACTGGGCCTGCGCATCCCGCAGGACCTGAGCGTGGTCGGGTTCGACGACCTGCCGGTGGCGCGCTGGGTGGGGCCGCCGCTGACGACCGTGCGGCAGCCGCTGACGGAGATGGCCGAGGCGGCGGCCCGGCTGGTCCTGGAGCTGGGACGCGACGACGGCTCCGCGGCGGCGACCCGGGTGGAACTGGCCACCAGCCTGGAGGTCCGCAGCAGCACGGGGGCGCCCCCGACGTCCTGACGAAGTCAGTCGGACGGTCGATCGAAACTTTCGTCGGCCGCCTGCCGGTGCAGCGTCCCGGGCCGCTCCCGATGAAGTCTGAGAATTTCCGCAGAATGTCGGCCGCGGGCCCCTGCTCGCAACAATTCGGACTTACGTTCCTCCCGGTGGGCACTCGCGTGGGCACGCGACGGACCGGGACGGGGGCGGACGCATGGGCGGGCGGGGTGGGCGCTCCAACGTACTGAGGGCCGCCGGCCTCGCCCTGGCGGGCGCCCTGCTGCTGGGCATCGCCGCCGCGGGCTGGGCGTACTGGCACCTGAGCGGCAACATCCGCAGCGTCGACATCGACGGCGCGCTCGGTGACGACCGCCCCGCCAGGCCGGTCACCGCCCCCTCGGCCTCGGACGCCGCCGACCCGCTGCCCACCGGCGCCCTGAACATCCTGGTCCTCGGCTCGGACTCGCGCAGCGGCGAGGAGAACCGGGAACTCGGCGGCGGCGACAGCGAGGGCGCCCGCTCCGACACGGCGATGGTCGTCCACGTCGACCCCGGCCGGGCCGGCGCCACCGTCGTCAGCATCCCGCGCGACACCCTCGTCACCCGTCCCTCCTGCCCGCTGCCGTCCGGCGGCACAACCCGGGAGGCGTCCGGCGCGATGTTCAACACCGCGTACGCCCTGGGCGGGCCGGTGTGCGCGGTGAAGACGGCCGAGTCGGTCACCGGCGTCCGCATGGACCACTACATCGAGATCGACTTCGCCGGCTTCGCGAAGCTGGTCGACGCACTCGGCGGCGTCACCGTCACCACCGACGTGGACATCGACGACGACAAGAGCCACCTGCGCCTTCCGGCGGGCACCCATCACCTCGACGGCACCCAGGCGCTCGGGCTGGCCCGCACCCGGTACGGACTGGCCGGCGGCAGCGACCTGGCCCGCATAGAACTCCAGCAGAAACTGGTCAAGGCGCTGCTGGAGCAGATCTCCGCCACCGACCTGCTCACCGACCCGGCGCAGCTGTACCGGGTCGCCGACGCGGTCACCGGCAGCCTCACCACCGACACCGGCCTGGACTCGCTCGGCGAGCTGATGCGCCTCGGCCAGAGCCTCGCGGGCCTGTCGGCGGACGACGTGACGACGGTGACGATGCCGGTCGTGCCGGCGCCCTGGGACACCAACCGGGTGGTGGCCCGCGAACCGGACGCCCGCGAGTTGTGGGAGTCGCTGCGCTGACGCCGGAAAAAAACTCCGGGGAGTTCCGGCGAGCGTGTCGATCCGGCGGCGCCCCGTTCGACGCAGGGGTGAGAGGCCGGGAAGGACCCGGCCACCGTCCCCGAGGAGCCACCATGCCCCGCTACCTGTCGCTGATCCGGATCGAGGAGAACGACACCCTCGCCGGCGGGCCCAGCCCCGAGCTGATCCAGCGCATGGAGAAGCTGATGGAGGAGATGACGAAGGCCGGCGTCCTGCTCGACACCGCCGGGCTCACCCCGACCGCCCAGGGCACCCGCGTCCACTACGAGGGCGGGCAGCTGTCCGTCACCGACGGGCCCTTCACCGAGTCCAAGGAGGTCATCGGCGGCTACGCCCTCATGCAGGCCAAGGACAAGGCCGAGGCGATCGAGTGGACCAAGCGCTTCCTGAAGGTGCACGAGGAGCACTGGACGGTGACCTGCGAGGTGCGGGAGATCATGGAGGGCTGACCTCCGCTTTGCCCCGGGCGCCCGAGGGTGTTGCATGGTGGGCTGTGGAACAACAGCCCACCGCCGCACCGGGCGGCACCTCCGGCCCCGGCCGGGCGACCGAGGCCATCGAGACCGTCTTCCGCCTGGAGTCGCCCCGCGTCATCGCCGGCGTCGCCCGCATCGTCCGGGACGTCGGCATCGCCGAGGAACTCGCGCAGGACGCCCTGGTCGCCGCCCTGGAGCAGTGGCCCCGGGACGGCGTGCCCGACAACCCGGGCGCCTGGCTCATGGCCACCGCCCGCAACCGCGCCGTCGACCTGATCCGCCGCCGGGAGAACTACGCCCGCAAGCTGGCCGAGATCGGCCGGGATCTGTCGACCGCCGCCCCGCCCGAGGAACCGGCCGACCCCGACGACATCGACGACGACCTGCTCCGGCTCGTCTTCACCGCCTGCCACCCGGTGCTGTCCGCCGAGGCCCGCACGGCGCTGACCCTGCGCCTGCTCGGCGGCCTGACCACGGCCGAGATCGCCCGCGCGTTCCTCGTCCCGGAGCCGACGGTCGCGCAGCGCATCGTGCGCGCCAAGCGGACGCTGGCGGCGAAGAACGTCGCGTTCGAGGTGCCGTACGGCCCGGAGCGCGCGGCCCGGCTCGGCTCGGTCCTGGACGTCATCTACCTGATCTTCAACGAGGGGTACGCCGCGACCGCCGGCGACGACTGGCTGCGCCCCGCCCTCTGCGAGGACGCCCTGCGCCTGGCCCGCGTGCTCTGCGCCCTGATGCCGAAGGAGCCGGAGGTCCACGGCCTGACGGCGCTGCTGGAGTTCCAGGCGTCCCGCACCGCCGCCCGCACCGGCCCCGGCGGCGAACCCGTCCTGCTGAAGGACCAGAACCGCCGCCGCTGGAACCGCATGCTGATCGCCCGCGGCGTCACCGCCCTGGGCCGCGCCGACGCCACCGCCGCCGGCGCCCCGGGCCCGTACGTCCTCCAGGCCGCGATCGCCGCCTGCCACGCCCTCGCGTACAGCTACGAGGAGACCGACTGGCAGCGCATCGCCACCCTCTACGCCCTGCTCGCGGCGCGCGCCCCGTCCCCGGTGGTCGAACTCAACCGCGCGGTCGCCGTGTCGATGGCCGAGGGCCCGGCCCCGGCACTGGACATCGTCGACGCCCTCGCCGCCGAACCCGCCCTGCGCGACTACCACCTGCTGCCCAGCGTCCGGGGCGACCTCCTGCTGCGCCTGGGCCGTACGGCAGAGGCGCGGGCGGAGTTCACCCGCGCCGCGTCGCTGGCGGGCAACGAACGGGAACGCGACCTGCTGACCCGCCGCGCCGAGGAGTGCGGTTAGCCGACGGCCGGGTGGCCGATCAGCATCGTCGGCGCCCCCGCGACCCGGGTCAGGAACACGGTCGCCGAGTGGGGTCCCTGGGGCTTGACCTTCCGTCGCAGCTCCTCGGGCTCGACCGCCGATCCCCGCTTCTTCACGGTCAGCGTGCCGACCTGACGTTCCCGCAGCAGCGCCTTCAGCCGCTTCACGTTGAAGGGCATCAGGTCGGTGATCTCGTACGCCGTGGCGTACGGCGTCGGCAGCAGCTCGTCCGCCGTGACGTACGCGATCGTCGCGTCGAGCAGTCCGCCGCCGACCCGCTCGGCGACCTCGGCGACGAGGTGGGCGCGGATGACGGCGCCGTCGGGTTCGTACAGGTACCGGCCCGGGGTGCGGACCTCCGGATCGGGCAGACCCCGGGACAGCAGCGTGCGCGGACCCGGCAGCAGCGTGGCCCGTACCGCGCCGGGCGCGGTCCCGAACCACAGCACCGCCTCCTTCACGTCCCCGCCGTCGGAGATCCACTCGGCCTCGGCGTCGGCGGGCACCGCCTCGTGCGGAATGCCGGGCGCGATCTTCAGCGCGGCGGCGCGGGACGCCGTACGGGCCGCCTCGACCGCCCAGGACAGCGGCGGTGAGTAGGCCTCCGGGTCGAAAATCCGGCCGCGGCCGCCCCTGCGCGCCGGGTCGACGAACACGGCGTCGTAGCCGCCCGTGTCCACCTCCGTGACGTCCGCCTCGCGCACCTCGATCAGGTCGCCGAGCCCCAGCGCGTCGGCGTTGGCGCGGGCCGCCGCGACCGTCGCCGGGTCCCGGTCCACGGCCAGCACCCGGATCCCGGCGCGGGCCAGCGCGATCGCGTCGCCGCCGATCCCGCAGCACAGGTCGGCGACGGAGGTCACGCCCAGGTCCGTCAGCCGCCGGGCCCGGTACGCGGCCACGCTCGCCCGCGTCGACTGCTCGACGCCGTTCGGCGTGAAGAACATCCGCCCGGCGTCCTCCGCCCCGAACTTCGCCACCGCCCGTTGCCTCAGCCGCGCCTGTCCGAGCGCCGCCGAGACCAGCTCGGCCGGGTGCTCGCGCCGCAGCCGGGTGGCGACGGCCAGCTCCTGGGCGGGATCGGTGCCGCGCACCGCGTCGAGGAGGTCGCGGCCTTCGGGGGTGAGGAGGGCGTCGAGGTCGTTCACCGGCTCATTGTGGGCCAGTCGGTGGACGGTGTGCCTCCGACGCGGTGTCGGACGGGGTTCCGGGGCCGCGGGCTGCGAAGATCCGGCACCATGCGAGTAATCGTACAAAACGATAAGAGACGGGCTTTTCGGGTGAACCTCGCGGGGCCCGGGGTTCGCGGCGGCCTCGCCGCCCTCGCCGTGGCCGCCCTCGTGTCCGGCTGCGCGCAGGACGCCTCCGGGGTGCGCCCCGCCTCCGGCCAGCAGCCCTCGGCGCATGCGCCGGACGCCTATGGGTCCGAACCGCGCGCGGCCCACGCCGCCCGGGTCGCCGCGGCCCGGCGCTGGAACCTGGAGCGGGTCCCGCTGACGCCACCCCCGCCCCCCGCGAAGAAGCCGGTGATCACCCCCCGCGAGGGCTTCGAGGTGACCGGGCAGGAGGGCCTGCCGCCGGTCTTCACCACCGTTCCCACCAAGGAGAAGGTCGTCTTCCTCACCATCGACGACGGAGCCGAGAAGGACCCCGAGTTCCTGCGCATGATGAGCGAGCTGAGGATCCCGTACACCGCCTTCCTCAGCGACTACCTGGTCAGGGACGACTACGGCTACTTCGAGGACATGCAGTCCCGCGGGGTCACCCTCA
The DNA here is from genome assembly GCF_014650995.1 of Streptomyces viridiviolaceus. GTDB lineage: Bacteria > Actinomycetota > Actinomycetes > Streptomycetales > Streptomycetaceae > Streptomyces > Streptomyces viridiviolaceus. The sequence continues at coordinate 180,189 of NZ_BMWA01000012.1, read as the reverse complement.
ACAACCACACCCTCAACCACCCCTACCTGCCCGGCCTGTCGTACGCGGAGCAGAAGCGCGAGATCTGCGGCATGCAGGACGTGATCGAGGAGCGCTACGGCAAGCGCCCGGTCCTCTTCCGCCCGCCCTACGGCAACTACAACCGGGACACCCTGCGGGCCGCGAAGGCCTGCGGCATCAGATACGCCCCGATCTGGAACGAGGAGGTCTTCGCCGACCACTGGGACTACCGCGAGTGGGACCGCAGGATCCGCCCCGGCGACATCGTCCTCACCCACTTCCGGGGCCCGGGCGACTGGGGCGGCACCATGCGCGACATGGTCCGTGAGTTCCTCGACAAGGTCACCGCCGAGGGATACGCCGTGGCCCGGCTGGAGGACTACCTGTGAGGCGGGGGCGGTTCCGGCCGGCCGGGGCCGCCCTGGCGGCCGTGCTGCTCGCCGGCTGCGCCCAGTTCACCGGCCCCGCCGAGCGCACCGCGGGCAAGGCCCCGCCCGCCCAGGGGCGGGGCCGGGACCTGCCCGCGGTCGTGGACCACGTCCCCACCCGGGACGACGTCGTCTTCCTCACCTACGACGACGCCGCCGAACGGGACCCGCGGTTCGTCGGCATGGTCCGCGAACGGAGGCTGCCGATCACCCTGTTCCTCACCGACACCGTCGCCGGACCGGCGTACGGCCACTTCGCCCGGCTGCGCTCGGTCGGTGCGAGCCTGCAGAACCACACCCTCGACCACCGCTCCCTGCGGGCCCTGCCCTACGCCGGCCAGCGCGCCGAGATCTGCGGCCAGCAACGCAAGCTGCACTCCCGCTTCGGCGTCCGCCCCCACCTCTTCCGCCCGCCCTACGGCAGGTACGACACGACCACCCTGCGCGCCGCCGCCGACTGCGGCATCAAGGCGGTCGTCCTGTGGCGGGCGACCCTGGACGGCGACGGCGACCTGACCTACACCCGCGGCGAGCCCCGCCTGCTCCCCGGCGACATCGTGTCCGTCGACGCGCCGGGCCGCACGGAGGACCTGCTGCGGAGGATCGGGGAGCAGGGCTTGAGGGTGGGCCGTCTGGAGGACTACCTCTAGCGGTGGGTGTTGCCGGCCGCACCCGTCGACGCCGGTCCGGCACTCTCAGCCCGTCCGGCGTTTGAGGACGAGGCCGAAGGCCGAAAGCGGGGGCCTGGGGGCGGCATCCCCCAGCGACGCCCACACCCACGCCGGGGTGCTGAAGAAACCGGCGTTCACACGTGAACGACGGCCGACGCGCCGCAGGCATTGGCACTCCGCTTGACCGAGTGCTAATCGCGGTCATAGTCTCGGCTCTGGCACTCCCCCTAGGAGAGTGCCAACAACGCGACGGGCAGGTCCGGCACCCGCGACGACGGATCGACCTGGTCGCCACCTCAGACAGTTAACCCCGTGAGATCTCCGAAGGGGGAGGTCGGATCGTGACGACCGCCAGCTCCAAGGTTGCCATCAAGCCGCTCGAGGACCGCATCGTGGTCCAGCCGCTCGACGCCGAGCAGACCACGGCTTCGGGCCTGGTCATTCCGGACACCGCCAAGGAGAAGCCCCAGGAGGGCGTCGTCCTGGCCGTGGGCCCGGGCCGCTTCGAGGACGGCAACCGTCTTCCGCTCGACGTCTCCGTCGGCGACGTCGTGCTCTACAGCAAGTACGGCGGCACCGAGGTGAAGTACAACGGCGAGGAGTACCTCGTCCTCTCGGCCCGCGACGTGCTCGCGATCATCGAGAAGTAAGTCGACTCACCTCGACTCCTGCTCAGCAGCTGCGCCCCTGGCCCCCGCGACCCATAAGAAGCCGGGCGCCCGGGGCGCAGCCAGTTTTCCCCTAGATTTCGGAAGAGGGCTCACGCTCCCATGGCGAAGATCCTGAAGTTCGACGAGGACGCCCGTCGCGCCCTCGAGCGCGGCGTCAACAAGCTCGCCGACACGGTGAAGGTGACGATCGGCCCCAAGGGCCGCAACGTCGTCATCGACAAGAAGTTCGGCGCCCCGACCATCACCAACGACGGTGTCACGATCGCCCGCGAGGTCGAGATCGAGGACCCGTACGAGAACCTCGGCGCCCAGCTGGTCAAGGAGGTGGCGACCAAGACCAACGACATCGCGGGTGACGGTACGACCACCGCGACCGTCCTGGCCCAGGCGCTGGTGCGCGAGGGTCTGAAGAACGTCGCCGCCGGTGCCTCCCCGGCGCTGCTGAAGAAGGGCATCGACGCGGCCGTCGCCGCCGTCTCCGAGGACCTCCTCGCGACCGCCCGCCCGATCGACGAGAAGTCCGACATCGCCGCCGTCGCCGCGCTGTCCGCCCAGGACCAGCAGGTCGGCGAGCTGATCGCCGAGGCGATGGACAAGGTCGGCAAGGACGGTGTCATCACCGTCGAGGAGTCCAACACCTTCGGCCTGGAGCTGGACTTCACCGAGGGCATGGCCTTCGACAAGGGCTACCTGTCGCCGTACTTCGTGACGGACCAGGAGCGCATGGAGGCCGTCCTGGAGGACCCGTACATCCTCATCAACCAGGGCAAGATCTCCTCCATCGCGGACCTGCTGCCGCTGCTGGAGAAGGTCATCCAGGCCAACGCCTCCAAGCCGCTGCTGATCATCGCCGAGGACGTCGAGGGCGAGGCCCTCTCCACCCTCGTCGTGAACAAGATCCGCGGCACCTTCAACGCCGTCGCGGTGAAGGCCCCGGGCTTCGGCGACCGCCGCAAGGCGATGCTGCAGGACATGGCCGTCCTCACCGGCGCCACCGTCATCTCCGAGGAGGTCGGCCTCAAGCTCGACCAGGTCGGCCTGGACGTGCTCGGCACCGCCCGCCGCATCACCGTCACCAAGGACGACACCACCATCGTCGACGGTGCCGGCAAGAAGGACGAGGTCGAGGGCCGCGTCGCGCAGATCAAGGCCGAGATCGAGACCACCGACTCCGACTGGGACCGCGAGAAGCTCCAGGAGCGCCTCGCCAAGCTGGCCGGCGGCGTGTGCGTGATCAAGGTCGGCGCCGCCACCGAGGTGGAGCTGAAGGAGCGCAAGCACCGTCTGGAGGACGCCATCTCCGCGACCCGCGCCGCGGTCGAGGAGGGCATCGTCTCCGGTGGTGGCTCCGCCCTGGTCCACGCCGTCAAGGTCCTGGACGACAACCTCGGCAAGACCGGCGACGAGGCCACGGGTGTCGCGGTCGTCCGCCGCGCCGCCGTCGAGCCGCTGCGCTGGATCGCCGAGAACGCCGGCCTGGAGGGCTACGTCATCGTCTCCAAGGTGGCGGAGCTCGACAAGGGCAACGGCTACAACGCCGCCACCGGCGAGTACGGCGACCTGGTCAAGGCCGGCGTCATCGACCCGGTGAAGGTCACCCGCTCCGCCCTGGAGAACGCCGCCTCCATCGCCTCCCTCCTGCTCACGACCGAGACCCTGGTCGTCGAGAAGAAGGAAGAGGAGGAGCCGGCCGCCGCGGGCCACGGCCACGGCCACGCCCACTGAGCGACACGCTCGTAGCGGAAGGCCCCGTCCCCGTCACGCCCGTGACGGAGACGGGGCCTTCCCCGTGTGCGGAACGCCCGGGCGCTACTGCGGCCCGTACTTCCGCCCCGTCTTCGACGTGATCCCGCCCAGCATCCCCCGCGGCACCAGCTTCGTCGCCCCCATCAGCGTCTTGTACCGGGGGTCCGGAACCGACAGGGTCTTGCCCCGGGCCAGGTCCTTCAGCGCCGCCGCGACCAGTTTGTCGGCGTCCAGCCACATCCAGTTCGGGATGTTGTCCGTGCCCATCCCGGCCCGCTCGTGGAACTCGGTGCGCACGAAGCCCGGGCAGAGCGCCATCAGCCGCACCCCGCTCCCGGCCAGGTCCCGTGCCACGCCCTGCGTGAACTGCACGACCCATGCCTTCGAGGCCCCGTAGGTGCCGCGCGGCACGAACGCCGCGACCGAGGCCACGTTGACGACACCCCCGCGGCCCCGGTCCCGCATCGCCTCCGTCGCCGCCGAGGTCAGCCGGAGCACCGCCTCGCAGTGCACCTTCAGCATCGTCAGCTCGTCGGCCATGGGGACGTCGAGGAAACGGCCCTTGTTGCCGAAGCCGGCGTTGTTGATCAGCAGGTCGACGGGCTTCCTGCGTTCGCCCAGCCGGGCGGCCACCGCCTCGATGCCGTCGTCCGTCGCGAGGTCGGCCGTCAGCACCTCGGCCTCGATGCCGTGCCGGTCGTGCAGCTCGGTCGCCTGCTCGCGCAGCCGCTTGGTGTCGCGGGCCACGAGCACCAGGTCGTGCCCGTCGGCCGCCAGCCGCCGCGCGAACGCGGCGCCGATTCCCGCGGTCGATCCCGTAATCAATGCCGTTGTCATGGCGCAAGGTTAGTGACCCGGACCGCGTCCGTCCGCTTCGCTCACCGGCTCCCCGGCCGGTGAAGCACCCGTGAAGGGGGTCGGCGTGAGGCCGTGTCAGGCTTCCCGGGCGGCCACGTACTTCCGGGCCGCGGCCAGCGCGTCCGGGTGCAGCGCGTCGCCCGCCTCGAGCAGCCGGGGCAGCAGCTCCCGCTCGGTCGTCACGGCCCGGAACTGCAACGCCACCGTCACCTCGTGGCCGGGCCGGTGCACGATCTCCACCGCGTCGCCCGCCCGGATCTCACCGGGTTCGATCACCCGCAGGTAGGCGCCCGGCGCCCCCTTCTCCGTGAAGCGCTTCACCCAGCGCTTCTCACCCAGATGGCCCTGGAAGGTACGGCAGGGGATCCGGCCGGAGGTGACCTCCAGCACCAGATCGGGCCCGACCCGCCAGCGCTCGCCGATCCGGGCGCCGCACACGTCCAGTCCCGTCGTCGTCAGGTTCTCGCCGAAGGCGCCGTTGACCAGCGGCCGGCCCAGCTCGCGCTCCCAGTCGTCCAGGTCCTCGCGCGCCACCGCGTACACGGCCTGGTCCGTGCCGCCGTGGTGGCGCGTGTCGCACACCGTGTCCCCGGCCAGCCCGCTCGCGCCGACCCCCTTCGGCCCGGGCGCCGTCACCCGTACGGGTCCGTCGGCCGGCTGCTTGTCGATGCCGGTCACGCCCTCGGGGTGATCCGTGTACGGCACGGCCTTCGGACGGCCCAGGTTCACAGACAGAAGCTTCATGGCGGCACGGTAGGACACCCGCCGTCAAAGCGTCGACGTATTATTCGGCGCCGCGTCAAAGGATCGCTTATCCTCAGATGTGTGATCGAGGCCCGTCATCTCCGCGTGCTGCGTGCCGTGGCGTCCACCGGTTCCTTCTCCGCCGCGGGGCGCGAGCTGGGCTGCACCCAGCCCGCCGTCAGCCAGCAGATGAAGGCCCTGGAGGCATCCGTCGGCACGCCCCTGCTGGTGCGCAGCGGACGCGAGATGCGGCTCACCCAGGCCGGAGAGGCACTGGTGCGGCACGCCGCCGGGATCCTCGCCGGGCTGACCGCCGCCGAGGAGGAGGTCGCCGCGATCGCCGGGCTGCGGGCGGGGCGGGTGCGGCTGGTCTCCTTCCCCAGCGGCAGCTCCACGCTCGTGCCGACCGCCCTCGCCGCGCTGCGCGCCGCGCACCCCGGCACCCGGGTCTCGCTGGAGGAGGCCGAGCCGCCGAAGTCCGTGGAACTGCTGCGGGAGGGCGACTGCGACGTGGCGCTGGCCTTCCGCTACGAGGGGGCGGCGGCCGCCGAGGAGTGGGACGACCTCGTCGTACGGCCCCTGCTGACCGACCGCCTGGTGGCGCTGGTGCCCGGGGGTCATCGGCTGGCGCACGCGGAGACCGTCGCCATCGGCGACCTGTCCGGGGAGCCGTGGATCGCGGGTTGCCCGCGCTGCCGCGGGCAGCTGGTCGAGGTGTGCGAGGGGGCCGGTTTCGCACCGCGGATCGACTTCGCGACCGACGACTACCCGGCGGTCGTGGGCCTGGTCGGCGCGGGGCTCGGGGTGGCCGTGCTGCCCCAGCTCGCCGTCGAGTCCGTACGCCCCAGGGGTGCGCGGACGGTGGCGCTGGAGCCGGCGGTGCGACGGGAGATCGTCGCGCTCACGCTCCCCGACCTGGCCCAGGTCCCGGCCGTGACGGCGACGCTGGACGAACTGGCCCGGGCCGCGTCCCGCCAGTCCTCGGCGCCGTACGGTCCCGAGGCATGCGTATAGGCCTGCCACAGGTGCGAGGCCTGCTGGAGAAACGTTCCTTCAGTTGATTCGGTCCCTCGGTCCCTTCAGTGGTGCGAGGCGGTGTCGCCGCCGGCCGGTGACGCCGTCACCAGGCGGTTGCGCGCCCGTCCCATGAGCTCCTCGCGCTCGTCCTCGGTCAGCCCGCCCCAGACGCCGTACGGCTCGCGCACCGCCAGCGCGTGAGCCGCGCACTCGGCGCGGACCGGGCACCTCATGCAGACCTCCTTGGCCGAGTTCTCGCGAGCGCTCCGGGCCGCACCGCGCTCGCCCTCCGGATGGAAGAAGAGGGAGCTGTCCACCCCGCGGCACGCAGCCAGGAGCTGCCAGTCCCACAGGTCCGCGTTCGGTCCGGGAAGGCGGGAGAAATCTGCCATTGCGTGACCCCTTGTAGCCGATCTGGGTGGATACGGTGTCCACGACCGTACAACTACGATCTAAGGAGATGAAAATATGACTCATTGCGAATCTAGCCGCAGACACCAGCGAAGAGGAAGAAAAAGGGCTGAATGGGGCATAGGTTGTGATGAAAGATTGTGGGTCTGCTGCGCATGTCTGCGCTGTGTCCGTCCCCTCACGTAGAGTGCCGAAGACGACACACAGCCCCGTAACTCTTTCGAGTGACCGTCGTTGAGAGTGCGGAGGCGGTTGAAGGAACAAGCGCTCGGGCGGGCGTCCGAGACGGTCGACCGCACAGGTGACGATTTCGAACCAGCCTGGAGGCTCAACGTGACGCGCATCAGCTGCGGAGGACGGCCATGACTTCCGTCCTCGTCTGCGACGACTCCCCGCTTGCCCGAGAGGCGCTCCGCCGCGCGGTCGCGACCGTGCCCGGCGTCGAGCGCGTGACGACGGCTGCCAACGGCGAGGAAGTCCTCCGCCGCTGGGGCGCCGACCGCTCGGACCTGATTCTGATGGACGTACGCATGCCCGGCCTGGGCGGCGTCGAGACCGTCCGGCGGCTGCTGTCCGCCGACCCGGGCGCACGCATCATCATGCTCACCGTCGCGGAGGACCTGGACGGTGTGGCCCTCGCGGTCGCCGCCGGCGCCCGCGGCTACCTGCACAAGGACGCCTCGCGCGCCGAGCTGCGCGCCACCGTCACGCAGGCACTCGCCGACCCCACCTGGCGCCTGGCCCCGCGGCGGCTGCGCTCGGCCGAGATGGGCGCCGCGCCCACCCTGACCGCGCGGGAGATCCAGGTCCTGGAGGGCATGAGCCACGGCCGGTCCAACGCGGAGATCGGCCGTGAGCTGTTCCTCTCCGAGGACACCGTCAAGACCCATGCCCGGCGGCTCTTCAAGAAGCTCGGCGCCTCGGACCGTGCACACGCGGTGGCGCTCGGCTTCCGGTGGGGCCTCGTCCGGTAGGGAAGCCCCGTGTGGTGGAGGCCCACAGGGCCCGACGGGGGCGCGGCGATCCCCGCTTACCGCGAGGTGAGCGGGGGTGACAAGGCGACCCGCCGGGTGCCCGCTGCTCGTTTCGCCGCGGATGCCGCATCCTTGAGGTGTGGAGTTCCTCGGGGACGAGTCGGTCGAGCGGAAGGGGAGGGCGCAGGGGATGAGTTCCGGCGCACCTGCTCATAACGCTTCGGTGCACAACAACGGGCGCGGTGCCACGGATCGGACAGCCGCAAGGCACCATGGTCCGATGCGTGACGACGAGGCGGCCCCTGACCAAGGGACGGTCGGTGGGCTCGTACACCGCGCCGTCGACGGGGACGAGCAGGCCACGCACGACCTGCTCGCCCATGTCCATCCCCTGGCGCTGCGGTACTGCCGCACGAGGCTGTCCCGGCTGCCCGGCGACGCCCGGCACTTCGTCGAGGACCTCGCCCAGGAGGTCTGCGTCGCGGTCCTCCTCGCGCTGCCCCGCTACAAGGACACCGGACGTCCCTTCGAGGCGTTCGTCTTCGCCATCGCCGCCCACAAGGTCGCCGACCTCCAGCGCGCGGCGATGCGGCACCCCGGTTCGACGGCCGTCCCGTCCGACGAGATGCCGGAGCGGCCGGACGACTCCCTCGGCCCGGAGGAGCGGGCGCTGCTCAGCAGCGACGCCGAGTGGGCCAAGAAACTGCTGGCCAACCTGCCCGAGAACCAGCGGGAGCTGCTCCTGCTGCGCATCGCGGTGGGGCTCACGGCCGAGGAGACCGGACAGATGTTGGGAATGTCACCCGGAGCCGTGCGGGTGGCCCAGCACCGGGCGCTGAGCCGGCTGCGGGCACTGGCGGAGCAGTAGCGCCCGCCGTGAACGGGCGGCGGGCCGTTTCCGTAACCGGCACCGTACGAATCTACGAAGCCCGGAGCGGTCCTTGATCGTGGAATGAGACACGTCCACTTCCCGTTAGCATGGACATCCGCACCGATCAAGGCCATTTGGGGAAGGTGTCATGACTGCCAACGTCGACGGAGTGCCCGAGAAATTCGCGACACTCGGGCTGACCTACGACGACGTGCTGCTGCTGCCGGGCCCGTCGGACATGGCACCCGACGAGATCGACACCGCCTCGTACGTCTCCAAGAACGTGCGGGTCAACATCCCGCTGTTGTCCGCCGCCATGGACAAGGTCACCGAATCGCGCATGGCGATCGCGATGGCCCGCCAGGGTGGCGTCGGTGTCCTGCACCGCAACCTGTCCATCGAGGACCAGGCCAATCAGGTCGACCTGGTCAAGCGCTCCGAGTCGGGCATGGTGGCCAACCCCATCACCATCCACCCGGAGGCGACCCTCGCCGAGGCCGACGCGCTGTGCGCGAAGTTCCGCATCAGCGGTGTGCCGGTCACCGACGGCGCCGGCAAGCTGCTCGGCATCGTCACCAACCGTGACATGGCCTTCGAGACCGACCGCTCCCGTCAGGTGCGCGAGGTCATGACGCCGATGCCGCTGGTCACCGGCAAGGTCGGCATCTCCGGCGTCGACGCCATGGAGCTGCTGCGCCGGCACAAGATCGAGAAGTTGCCGCTGGTCGACGACAACGGCGTCCTCAAGGGCCTGATCACGGTCAAGGACTTCGTCAAGGCGGAGAAGTACCCCAACGCCGCCAAGGACGCCAAGGGGCGGCTGCTGGTCGGCGCCGCGGTCGGTGTCGCCGGTGACGCCTTCGAGCGCGCCCAGGCGCTGATCGAGGCGGGCGTCGACTTCATCGTCGTCGACACCGCGCACGGCCACTCCCGGCTGGTCGGCGACATGGTCGCCAAGATCAAGTCGAACTCCTCCGGCGTCGACGTCATCGGCGGCAACATTGCCACCCGCGACGGCGCGAAGGCCCTGGTCGACGCGGGTGCCGACGGCATCAAGGTGGGCGTCGGCCCCGGCTCCATCTGCACCACCCGCGTGGTCGCCGGCGTCGGTGTACCGCAGGTCACGGCGATCTACGAGGCGTCGCTGGCCGCCCGTGAGGCCGGTGTCCCGGTGATCGGCGACGGCGGTCTGCAGTACTCCGGCGACATCGCCAAGGCCCTGGTCGCGGGCGCCGACACCGTGATGCTCGGCTCGCTGCTGGCGGGCTGCGAGGAGTCGCCGGGCGAGCTGATGTTCATCAACGGCAAGCAGTTCAAGTCCTACCGCGGCATGGGCTCGCTGGGCGCCATGCAGACCCGCGGCGACCGCAAGTCGTTCTCCAAGGACCGTTACTTCCAGGAGGGCGTCGCCTCCGACGAGCAGCTGGTCCCCGAGGGCATCGAGGGCCAGGTGCCCTACCGCGGCCCGCTCTCCTCGGTCGTCCACCAGCTGGTCGGCGGCCTGCGCCAGTCGATGTTCTACGTCGGCGGCCGGACCGTGCCGGAGCTGCAGAGCAACGGCCGGTTCGTGCGGATCACCTCCGCCGGCCTCAAGGAGAGCCACCCGCACGACATCCAGATGACCGTCGAGGCACCGAACTACAGCCGCACCAAGTAGCCGGCGATCTTCCCGAGGGCGGCCCCGGAACGACCGGGGCCGCCCTCGCCGTGCCCGTCGGGGATACTGGAAGGCGCTGAAACGCATCAGGGAAAGGCCACAGACGTGACTGAGATCGAGATCGGGCGCGGCAAGCGCGGCCGCCGGGCGTACGCCTTCGACGACATCGCGGTCGTCCCCAGCCGCCGTACGCGGGACCCGAAGGAGGTCTCGATCGCCTGGCAGATCGACGCCTACCGCTTCGAGCTGCCCTTCCTGGCCGCCCCCATGGACTCGGTCGTCTCCCCGGCCACCGCGATCCGGATCGGCGAGCTGGGCGGCCTGGGCGTGCTGAACCTCGAGGGTCTGTGGACGCGGTACGAGGACCCGCAGCCGCTGCTCGACGAGATCGCCGGGCTGGACGCGGACACCGCGACCCGGCGCCTGCAGGAGATCTACGCGGCTCCCATCAAGGAGGAGCTGATCGGGCAGCGCATCAAGGAGGTGCGCGACTCGGGCGTGGTCACCGCGGCCGCGCTCTCCCCGCAGCGCACGGCGCAGTTCTCCAAGGCCGTCGTGGACGCGGGCGTGGACATCTTCGTCATCCGCGGCACGACGGTCTCGGCGGAGCACGTCTCCTCCTCGCACGAGCCGCTCAACCTGAAGCAGTTCATCTACGAGCTCGACGTGCCGGTGATCGTCGGTGGCTGCGCCACCTACACGGCGGCCCTGCACCTGATGCGCACCGGCGCCGCGGGCGTCCTCGTCGGCTTCGGCGGCGGCGCCGCGCACACCACGCGCAACGTGCTGGGCATCCAGGTCCCGATGGCGACGGCCGTGGCGGACGTGGCGGCGGCCCGCCGCGACTACATGGACGAGTCCGGCGGCCGGTACGTGCACGTGATCGCGGACGGCGGCGTCGGCTGGTCCGGTGACCTGCCCAAGGCGATCGCCTGCGGCGCCGACTCGGTGATGATGGGCTCGCCCCTCGCGCGGGCGACCGACGCGCCGGGCAAGGGCCACCACTGGGGCATGGAGGCCGTCAACGAGGAGCTGCCGCGGGGCAAGAAGGTCGGCCTCGGCACCGTCGGCACCATCGAGGAGATCCTCACCGGTCCGTCGCACACCCCGGACGGCTCGATGAACTTCTTCGGCGCCCTGCGCCGCGCCATGGCCACCACCGGCTACAGCGAGCTCAAGGAGTTCCAGCGCGTCGAGGTGACAGTGGCGGACTCGCAGCACCGGCGGTAGTCCCGTCCCTGCGGCCTGTCGAGGGCCCGGAGCAGCCCGCTCCGGGCCCTTCGCGCTGTCCGTGCCCCGAACGGCCTCACCGGGCCCGTGCGGCGAGACCGTGCCGTTCACAGCCGGTACGCCGCCCCCGCGGGAGTGGCCCCCCGCGTGTCCAGCAGCAGCTGGGCCTTCACCGACAGGCCCTGCAGGTCGTACGTGCGGTGGGGCTGGAGGAGGATCGTCAGGTCGGCGTCGGCGGCGGCCTCGTACAGGGAGTCGGCGCGCGGGATGGGGCGGTCCAGGACGTACCAGGACGGGATGTGCGGGTCGTGGTAGCTGACGGAGGCGCCGAACTCCATCAGGCGGGTCGCGATCTCCTGGGCGGGGGTCGCCTGCTGGTCGGCGAGGTCCGCCTTGTAGGTGACGCCGAGGAGGAGGACGCGGGCGCCGCGCGCCGACTTGCCGTGCTCGTTGAGCAGGGCGGCGGCGCGCTGGACGACGTAGCGGGGCATCTGGTCGTTGACCTGCCGGGCCAGTTCCACCATGCGCAGGCTGCGGGGGCCGTGGCCGGCCAGGTCCTGCGGGACGGAGTGGCCGCCGACACCGGGACCGGGGCGGAAGGACTGGAAGCCGAACGGCTTGGTCTCCGCGCAGCGGACGACGTCCCACAGGTCGACGCCCAGGTCGTGGCAGAGGACGGCCATCTCGTTGACCAGGGCGATGTTGACGTGGCGGAAATTGGTTTCCAGCAGCTGGACCGTCTCCGCCTCACGGGGCCCGCGCGCCCGTACCACCTTGTCGGTGAGGCGGCCGTAGAAGGCGGCGGCCGACTCGGTGCAGGCCGGGGTGAGGCCGCCGATGACCTTGGGGGTGTTGGCGGGCGTGAACTCGCGGTTGCCGGGGTCGGCGCGGCTGGGGGAGTAGGCGAGGTGGAAGTCGCGGCCGGCGCGCAGCCCCGAGCCCTTCTCCAGGACGGGGCGCAGGAAGTCCTCCGTCGTGCCGGGGTGCACCGGTGACTCCAGGATCACCGTGGTGTGCGGGCGCATGTGCGCGGCCAGGGTGTGGGCGGCGGCCTCCACCTGGCTCAGGTCGAGGCCGCCGCCCGCCGCCGGCGGGGTCGGTGCGCAGATGACCGCGGTGCGCACCCGGCCCAGCTCGGCCGGGCCCGCCGCTGTCCGGAAGCCCCCCGAGAGCATCCGGCGCAGTTCGGCGGGGGTGAGAGGGGCGGCCTCGGGGCCGGTCCGGTAACCGAGCGTGGGGATGCCGGCCGCGACCGCGGCCTGGGCCAGGGGCAGGCCGTACGGGCCGAGTCCGATGACGGCGAGATCTGCGGGCATGGCGTGGGCCGTCCTTCTCAGGAACCGAAGCGGGACAGGTGTGCAAGCCCTGTGGACAGGATGGACGAGCACAACGTCACACTAGGAGTAAATATGACCGACTTGTGGGATTGATCCGCCATGTTTCGGTGAGTGTTGGCGGGAGTGTTCCCCGGTGGTTTGTCCACAGGCTGGGGGTGCGTGGTGGCTGAAGTCGGGCAAGCCGGTCAGAATCTGGGCATGGGGGGTACCAGGAACCGGGCTTCGCCCGACGGGTGCGGCCGACGCGACTGACAGCGGGAGGCAGCAGTGAGGACAGCGACCCTGGGGCCGGCGCAGCGCGCCGAGTCGCTCGCGGCCATGGCCGAGCACGAGCTGGACGTGCTGGTGGTGGGCGCGGGCGTGGTCGGAGCGGGCACCGCCCTCGACGCCGTGACCCGCGGCCTGTCCACGGGCCTGGTGGAGGCACGCGACTGGGCGTCCGGCACCTCCAGCAGGTCCAGCAAGCTGATACACGGCGGTCTGCGCTATCTGGAGATGCTCGACTTCGCGCTCGTCCGGGAGGCGCTGAAGGAGCGCGGGCTGCTGCTGGAGCGGCTCGCGCCGCATCTGGTGAAGCCGGTTCCGTTCCTGTACCCGCTGCAGCACAGGGGCTGGGAGCGGCTGTACGCGGGCTCGGGCGTCGCGCTCTACGACGCCATGTCGATGGCCCGCGGGCACGGCCGGGGCCTGCCCCTGCACCGCCACCTGAGCCGCCGTCACGCGCTGCGGGTGGCCCCCGCGTTGAAGAAGGACGCGCTGGTCGGCGCGCTGCAGTACTACGACGCCCAGATGGACGACGCCCGGTTCGTCGCGACGCTGGTGCGCACGGCGGCGGCGTACGGCGCCCACGTGGCCAACCGCGCGCGGGTGACCGGGTTCCTGCGCGAGGGCGAGCGGGTGGTCGGCGCCCGGGTCCAGGACGTCGAGGGGGGCGGGGAGTACGAGGTCCGCGCCAAGCAGGTCGTGAACGCCACCGGGGTGTGGACGGACGACACGCAGGCGATGGTGGGGGAGCGCGGACAGTTCCACGTCCGGGCCTCCAAGGGCATCCACCTGGTCGTGCCCAAGGACCGCATCAACTCCTCCACCGGGCTGATACTGCGCACCGAGAAGTCCGTGCTGTTCGTCATACCCTGGGGCCGGCACTGGATCATCGGCACCACCGACACCGACTGGGACCTCGACAAGGCACACCCGGCCGCGTCCAGCGCCGACATCGACTACCTGCTGGAACACGTCAACTCGGTGCTCGCCGTGCCGCTCACCCGCGACGACGTCGAGGGCGTCTACGCGGGACTGCGCCCGCTGCTCGCCGGCGAGTCGGACGCCACCAGCAAGCTGTCGCGCGAGCACACCGTGGCGCACCCGGTGCCGGGTCTCGTGGTCGTGGCGGGCGGCAAGTACACGACGTACCGCGTGATGGCCAAGGACGCGGTGGACGAAGCGGTGCACGGGCTCGACATGCGGGTCGCCGACTGCGTCACCGAGGAGGTGCCGCTGCTGGGCGCCGAGGGCTTCCAGGCGCTGTGGAACGCCAGGGCGAGGATCGCCGCACGCACCGGCCTGCACGTGGTGCGCGTCGAGCACCTGCTGAACCGGTACGGCACGCTCGCCGAGGAACTGCTGGAGCTGATAGCCGCCGACCCCTCCCTCGGTGAACCGCTGCACGCCGCCGACGACTACCTGCGCGCCGAGATCGTGTACGCGGCCTCGCACGAGGGGGCGCGACACCTCGACGACGTACTGACCCGGCGTACCCGCATCTCCATCGAGACCTTCGACCGCGGCACGCGCAGCGCCCGCGACGCCGCCGAGTTGATGGCACCCGTACTGGGCTGGGACAAGGACCAGATCGAACGCGAGGTCCAGCACTACGAGAAGCGGGTGGAGGCCGAGCGGGAGTCGCAGCGCCAGCCGGACGACCTGACGGCCGACGCGGCCCGGCTGGGTGCGCCGGACATCGTGCCGCTGTAGCCGGACGCCTCGGCGCAGGTGACATGCGGTCAGTCCGCCGCCGGCCCGTCGCCGCACCCCTCGCGCGCCCCGGCGGAACGTGCGGTTCACCGGCGCTTCCGGCGCGCGGGGCCGCGGGGCGCCCCGAGGGGCACCCTGGGCGTCGAGCACTTGTCGGGTGAGAGACAATGAAGGCTCTGTCAGGGCGGGTTGCATGAGGGGACGCATGTCGGAGGCGGAGCGGGCGGGGACATCCCGTCAGGACAAGAGCGCACGTCTCCTCGCCGGGCGGTACCGGCTGGGAGACGTGCTCGGCCGCGGCGGCATGGGGACGGTGTGGCGGGCCGAGGACGAGACCCTCGGGCGCACGGTCGCCGTCAAGGAGCTGCGGTTCCCGGGGAACATCGACGAGGAGGAGAAGCGGCGCCTGATCACGCGCACCCTGCGCGAGGCCAAGGCGATCGCGCGGATCCGCAACAACAGCGCCGTGACGGTCTTCGACGTCGTCGACGAGGACGACCGGCCGTGGATCGTGATGGAGCTCGTCGAGGGCAAGTCGCTCGCCGAGGTCATCCGCGAGGACGGCCTGCTGGAGCCCCGGCGCGCCGCGGAGGTCGGCCTCGCCGTCCTCGACGTGCTGCGCTCCGCACACCGCGAGGGCATCCTGCACCGCGACGTGAAGCCGTCGAACGTGCTGATCGCCGAGGACGGCCGCGTCGTGCTCACCGACTTCGGCATCGCCCAGGTCGAGGGCGACCCGTCCATCACCTCCACCGGCATGCTCGTCGGCGCGCCCTCCTACATCTCCCCCGAGCGGGCCCGCGGCCACAAGCCGGGACCGGCCGCCGACCTGTGGTCGCTGGGCGGACTGCTGTACGCGGCCGTGGAGGGAACGCCGCCCTACGACCGCGGCTCCGCGATCGCGACGCTCACGGCGGTCATGACCGAGCCGCTGGAGGAGCCGAAGAACGCGGGGCCGTTGCGGGACGTCATCCACGGGCTGCTCACCAAGGACCCCGCCAAACGGCTCGACGACGCGGGCGCCCGCGCGATGCTCAACGCGGTCGTCCACGCGCCCGGCGGCCACGCGGCCGAGTCGGAGCCCGTGGACGCCACCAAGGTCGTGCCGCTTCCGGCCCAGCCGGACGAGGGTGCGCGCCGGGGCGGTTCGGCGGGCCCCGGGAGCAAGCGGAGCGAGGAGGCCGGGGAGCGGCTGCGCGGGGCGCTGCGTTCCGTGCGGAAGGCCGCCGCCGGCACGGCCGGGGCCGCGTCGGGCACCGCCGCAACGACCGAGGCGACCGCCGCGTCCCCGTCGGCGGCGGGACCCGCGACGGGCTCCGCCGGGCAGGCGGCGAACGCCCGGGCGGCCGGCCGGAGTTCCGGCTGGCCCGTCATGCCGCCGCCGGACCTGCCGCCCAGGCCGGCGCCCCGGGCGCCGCTCACCGACGTGGTGCCGCGCCGGACGCTGGTGGTCATCGCGGTCGTCGTGGCGCTCGCCGTGCTCGGCACCGTGCTGGCCCTCGCCCTCGGCGGCGACGACGAGAACGGCGCGAAGGGCGGCGGCGACAAGGCGGTCGCCACCGCCACCGCGAGCGGCGACACCAAGCAGGACGAGAACGGCGGAGCGCGGACGGACGGATCCGCGCAGGGCACCGCGACGACGGACCCGGCCTCCTCGGACGCCCCGGGCTCCGGTGCGACCGCCTCCGACGGCACCGAGGACGGGCCGGACGGCTCCGGGCAGAGCGACGACGACGGCGCGGCCGGCACCCACCAGGGCGACCAGGGATACGCGATCGGACTGCCCAAGGGCTGGAAGTACCGGTCGACGGGCGCCGCGGGGGACCGGTTCACCGGGCCGGACGGGCAGAAGCTGCTCGTCGCCTGGACGTCCACCCCCAAGGGCGACCCGGTCGCGGACTGGAAGAACCAGGAGCGGTACATGGTGCGCGCCCAGTACCAGAGGATCCGCATCGAGAAGGTGGACTACCGCGGCTGGAACGCGGCCGACTGGGAGTTCACCTACTCGGACGGCGGCACCAAGTACCGCACCGTCGACCGGGGGTTCGTCGTGAACGACCACCTCGGATACGCGCTGATGTACACCGCGAAGGCCGCCGAGTGGGGCGGCGACCTGCGCAAGGACACGTGGCGGACGCTGACGAAGACGTTCGAGCCCAAGTCCTGAGCCGACAGGTCCCGGGTTTGACCGGCCCGAGATCTGGCATCCCCTCTTTGTGGGTTGCCTCCGGCACGTATCGTGAGTGCTTGCGGACCGTACGCAGCCGGAACGGGCCGCGGGGCGAACGGAATTGACCGACGGGCTGCCGGGGGTGGCGACGTGGACGACTATGCGGGACGGGTACTCGCCGACCGCTACCGCCTGCCCCTGCCGCCCTCGGACGAGTACGAACTCACCGAGACCCGCGCCTTCGACACCTACAGCGGGCAGGAAGTCCTGATCAGGCAGGTTCCGCTGCCCGAGGTCGTCGAGGCCGAGGTGCTCGACGCGGAAGGGCTGCCCGAAGGCTTCACGGCCCGCGACGGCGGCGTCCGGCGCCCCGCCCAGCGGTCGTCGGCGTCGCGCACGGGCCCGCGTCGGCCGGCCGATCCGGTGGTCCGGCGTGCCGTCGAGGCCGCGCAGGCCGCGGCCAGGATCCCCGACCACCCGAGGCTCGACCAGGTCTTCGACGTGTTCGCCGAGGGCGGCTCGCTGTGGGTCGTCAGCGAACTGGTGTCGGCCAGGCCGCTCGCGGCGCTGCTCGCCGAGCAGCCGCTGACGCCGTACCGGGCGGCCGAGGTCGCCTCCGACGTCCTCACGGCTCTGCGGATCCTGCACGGCCACGGCTGGGTGCACCGGAACATCACCGCGCGCACGGTGCTCGTCTGCGACGACGGCCGCGTGATGCTGACCGGCCTGGCGGTCGGGGCGGCCGAGGAGGCGCTGTGCGGGTACGACCCGGTACCCGCGCCCGAGGGGGAGGACGACGCGGCCGGCGCCGCGGGCTTCGCCGAGCACGGTGCTCCGGCGGGGGAGCCCGTTACCGGCGGTGCCGATCCGGAGGCGGCCCGGCGAGCCGCGATCCAGGCACGGGCGGCGGGCGGCCTGCCTGCGCCGGGAACCGGGGGGACGGGCGGAGCCTCGGCCGGACTCGCCCCCACGTCGCTCGACACCAGCGGGGACATCCGCGCGGCCCGGGCCGGCGCAATCGCCGCGTACCGCGCGGGAGCCCGCGCGGCGGCCCGGGTCCAGGAGGCGCAGAACGGCCGCGCCACCCTGCCCGGCGCCCGCCCCGCACCCGGCGACGGCCCCGCGGCCCAGGGCAACACCTCCGCGGCCCTGCCGGGCGCCCGCACGGGCCCCGACGGCGGCCCCGCCCCCCGCGCCAACGGCCTCGCCCCGCACGGCAGCGGCCCCGAGGCGCCGCCCGGTGGCCGCCCGGCACCCGGCGAAGGTCCCGGCGCCCATGCGGCCCACGCGGGCGGGCAGGGCACGGCACAAGCCGCTCCGCCGGGGCAGATCGCCGATCCCTACGGCGTGCGCGCCGCCTCCTGGCACGGCGCCACGCCCCGCGCGGGCGGCGGCACCCCGACCCCGTCCGCGGTCCCCGCCCGGGCGGGCGACCGGGCCCTGCCCACCGCGCCCGTTCCCACGCCCAGGGCCGACGTCCCCGCCGCATCCACCGGCCGCTGGGACGACCTGGTCGCGCACAGCCCCGCCCGCCGCGGCCCGGCCACCGCACTCGCCGCCGAGCGGGCCCGGCAGGCGCGGATGGCCGTGATCGGACCCGTGACCGAGCGCTGGGCGCCGGAGCAGGCCGGCCCGGTGCACGAGAACTGGCAGCTCGCGCCGCCCATCGGACCCGCGACCGACCTGTGGGCGCTCGGCGCGCTGCTCTTCAGGGCCGTACAGGGCCACGCGCCCTACCCGGAGGAGTCCACCGCCGAGCTGGTGCAGATCGTGTGCGCGGAGCCGCCGGCCTTCGCCGAGGAGTGCGGGCCGCTGCGCCCGGTCGTGGAGTCGCTGCTGCGTCAGGACCCCACCGAACGCATCGACTTCGAGGAACTGCGCGGCTGGCTGCGCTCACTGGTGCGCTCGGCACCCGAGCCGGAGGCCGGCCTGCACGTCGTCCCCGCCCCGCCCGCCGACACGAGCCGGCTGCCGATCGTACGCCGCCGCGGCGAGCTGGTGCGCAAACGGCGTGCCCAGCTGCCCGCGCACCACGGGCGGCACAAGCGGGCCAGACAGCAGGAGCGTTCCCCGCGCAGCCTCGGCCGGCTCCTGCTCGTGCTGATACTGCTCGCCCTGGCCGGGGCGATCGCGTACGCCATGCTCTTCATGCCGAAGAGCGACACGAGCGGCGCGGACGGCCCGGACCGCACGGGTGCCGTCGGTGAGGCGAGCCAGGCACCGCCCGCGCGGTCACCGGACGCCGGCCGCGAACCCCGGCCGGAGGGCACCTCCCCGACGGACGACACCGGCCCCACCGAGTCCGCCGGTTCGGCCGAGACGCAGACCACCGGCCCCGAGGTCGCCGACGGCTTCGCCCTGCGCAAGGACCCGGAGGGATTCCGCGTCGCCGTCGCCGAGGGCTGGGACCGCACGCCGCGCAACGGGCGCGGTCAGGTGGTGTACGCCAAGGGCGACTTCGAGCTCATCGTGGTCCCCGGCCGGGACGGCTCGGACGAGTACGGCGGCGACCCCATGGCCTACCAGCGGGATTCCGAACGCGAGTTGGAGCCGTACCGCGCGTCGAGCTGGGCCACCTCCAGCGGGCTGAAGACCATCGAGGTGGGCGGACGGACCATGGCGGAGGGGCAGTTCACCTGGACCGGCGAGGACGGGGGCGAACTGTACGTGCGCAACCTCGCCATGCTGATCGACGGCCGCTACCACGTCGTGCAGGTGCGCGGACCGGAGGCGGAGCGGGACGAGGTGACCCGGCTGTACGACCAGGCGTCGGCGACGTACCAGTACACCGGCTGACGAATCCGTACAGACATCACCGTGGTTGCCTCCCGTCACGGGAAGCGACAACCGTCACAGAGCGGTCTCCAGGGTGCCCCACCGGTTCCCCGGAGGGGGGCCGGTCCCTAGTCTGGCCCTGACAAGACCATTGCGGGGCAACGTGAATCAGATGCAGGGCCGGCTCGTCGCGAGCCGCTACCGGCTCGGCGAGTCCATCGGCAGTGGCGGCATGGGCCGGGTGTGGCGCGCCCACGACGAGGTGCTGCACCGGTCCGTCGCCATCAAGGAGTTGACCGCCGCGCACTACGTCTCCGAGAGCGACCGGGCGATACTGCTCGCGCGCACCCGGGGTGAGGCGCGCGCCGCGGCGCGGATCAACCACTCGGCCGTCGTCACCGTGCACGACGTGCTCGAACACGACGGCCGGCCGTGGATCGTGATGGAGCTGGTCGAGGGCCGCTCGCTGGCCGACGCGGTCAGGGACGAGGAGCGCGTCGAACCGCGGGAGGCGGCGCGCATCGGCCTGTGGGTGCTGCGCGCCCTGCGTGCCGCGCACACCGCGGGCGTCCTGCACCGCGACGTCAAGCCGGGCAACGTCCTGCTCTCCCACGACGGGCGCGTCCTGCTCACCGACTTCGGCATCGCGCAGATCGAGGGCGACAGCACCATCACGAGGACGGGCGAGGTCGTCGGCTCGGTCGACTACCTGGCGCCCGAGCGAGTCCGCGGCCACGACCCGGGACCCGCCTCCGACCTGTGGGCGCTGGGCGCGACGCTCTACACGGCGGTGGAGGGCAGGTCGCCGTTCCGCCGCACGTCACCGCTGTCCACCATGCAGGCGGTCGTCGAGGAGGAGGCGCCCGAGCCGCGGTACGCCGGTCCGCTCGGGCCCGTCATCAGCGCCCTGCTGCGCAAGGATCCGGCCACCCGCCCCGACGTGACCGAGACGGAGCAGATGCTCGCCGAGGCGGCCGAGGGACGGCGGCCGGACGCGGCCCAGGCGTACGTGCCCACGCAGCACTCGGGCGCCGGCCGGCCGGCCGGTCCGGTCGACCAGCGTCCGCCGGCCACGTCGACGCCGTATCCGCCGGCGACCGGGCCGACGGCCGTGGGGCCCACGGCGATGGGGCCGGCGGCGGGGTCCATGACGACCGGCGCGACGGCGCCGGGGTACGCCCCGGCCGGTCCCACGGGCAGCGCCCCCGTACGCCCCCGGCGCCGCCGCCTGCGCACCCTCGCCCTGGTGGTCGCCGTCGCCGCCCTCGTCGGCGCAGGCACCGCGGTGCTGCTGCGGGCGTCGGACGAGGGCCGGGGCGCGGAGCACAACGCCGCGACCCGGACGCCGACCCCGGCCCCGACGCCCACGGCGACGGCCGGCAAGGACCCCGCGGACTCGGTCCCGGACGGCTGGGTCCGCCACGACGACCCGCTGGGTTTCAGCCTGTCCCTGCCCGAGGGCTGGGAGAGGCAGGAGCTCGACGCGGACGGCGACCTCCAGCAGATCGACTACACCCCCGACGGCGGCGAGCACTTCATCCGCATAGCCGTGGACACCGCGCCCGACTTCGACGACCCGTACGCACACCAGCTCGACCTGGAACAGCAGCTCCAACGGCTGGTCGACTACCGGCGGCTGACGCTGGAGCGCACCACCTACCGCGACCGGGACAGCGCCCGGTGGGAGTACACCTGGACCGCCCTGGCGAAGGACACCCAATTCCCCGGACCACGGCGTGCCGTGGAGGAGATGTACATGTCGCGGGACGGCGTCGAGTACGCCATCTACATGTCCTCACCCGCGCAGGACTGGGCGACCACGCGCGAACAGTTCGGGTCCGTACTGCGGAGCTGGCAGGAGAGGACCGCCTGAGCCGGGCCGTACGGGCGCCTGTTGTCGGCCACCCGCGTCACAGCAGCCCGGAGCGGGTGGGTCCGTTGGGGCATCATGGTGCGCATGGTGACCGAGGAGGCGGGCGGGCGTGTCATCGCGGGCCGTTACCGGCTTCAGGCGCGGCTCGGACGCGGCGGCATGGGCATCGTGTGGCGGGCGACCGACGAACTGCTCGGCCGGCAGGTCGCCGTCAAGGCGCTCCCCCTCGACGAGAGCCTCTCCGCCGCCGAGGCGCGACGGCGTCGCGAGCGCACCCTGCGCGAGGCCCGGGCCGTCGCACAGCTCCGTCACCCGCACGTCATCGTCGTGCACGACGTCGTCGAGGACGACGAACGCGCGTACATGGTCATGGAACTGGTCGACGGCGGTTCCCTCGCCGACCGCGTCAACGCGCACGGCCCGGTCGACGCGGCGGAGGCCGCCCGGATCGGCGTCGCGCTGCTCGGCGCCCTGCGCACCGCGCACGCGGCCGGGATCCTGCACCGGGACGTGAAACCGTCGAACGTGCTGGTCGCCGAGGACGGCCGGGTCGTGCTCACCGACTTCGGCGTCGCCCAGGTCGCGGGCGCCACCACACTCACCGAGACCGGCTCCTTCGTCGGCTCGCCCGAGTACACCGCCCCCGAGCGGATGTCCGGTGCCGGGACCGGGCCGGAGTCCGACCTGTGGTCGCTGGGCGTGCTGCTGTGCGCGATCCTCAGCGGCGCGTCGCCGTTCCACCGCGACTCGCTCGGCGGCGTCCTGCACGCCGTGGTCTCGGAGGAGATCCACCCGCCCGCGCAGGCCGGGCCGATCCTGCCCGTCGTACGGGGCCTGCTCGAACGCGATCCCGTCCGCCGGATGGACGCGACGGAGGCGGAACGCATGCTGCGGGCCTTCCTCGCCACGGGCCGGACGCCCGTGCCGCAGCGCACCGGTGAGCGCCGGTACACCACGCGGGGCGTGCTCATGGCGGTGTTACTGGTCGCCGCGGCGGCGGGGGCCGGCATCTCCGCGGCGGCGCTGCTCGCGGAGGGGAACGGCGAGGGGGACGGCAAGCCGACGAGCACGGCGCCCGAGACACCCACGACCACCGCCCCGTCCTCCCCCGCCGTTTCCCCCTCCGCCTCCCCGCCCTCCTCCGCGGTCCCCGGCGCGACGGTCACCGTGACCCGCCCGGCGTCTCCGGCGGCCCCGGCGACTTCCACGGCACCTCGAACACACCCAAACGGGAGATAAGCGGCGGTGCGGGTCACGGGTCTGTGACCACGGGGCACACGCGGTGGATCCCGAAGTCCCGGGCGCGATATGCATGACCCCATGAGCAACAACGGGGGAGCCCGCAACGGGCCGGACGAACCGACGAGTTTTGGTCTGCAACCGCCGAACCCGAACCCGCCCAACGCCGTGCCGCATCCCGGCAACCCGTACGCGGCGCCGACCCAGGTCGTGCCGCCGCAGTCCCCGCCGCACGCACACGTCCCGGCCCCGTCCCCGGCCCCACAGCCGCACGCCACGTCACCGTTGGCATCCGCGACGGACCCGGGTGCGGGGCGGCTCATCGCCGGCCGCTACCGGCTGCTCGCCAAGCTCGGGCACGGCGGCATGGGGACGGTGTGGCGCGCGAAGGACGAGACGGTGGACCGCGAGGTCGCCGTCAAGGAACCCCGCGTCCCCGACCACCTTCCCGAACGTGAACGGGACAACGCCTTCGAGCGGATGCGGCGCGAGGCCCGCGCCGCGGCCCGCCTCGACCACCCCTCGGTGGTCAGCGTGCACGACGTGGCGGTGGTGGACGGCCGGCCGTGGATCGTCATGGAGCTGGTGCGGGGCCGCTCGCTGGGCGACGCGCTCCAGGAGGGCACCCTGAGCGCCCGCGAGGCCGCGCGCATCGGTCTGGAGGTGCTCGGCGCGCTGGAGGCCGCGCACGCCGCCGGCATCCTGCACCGGGACGTGAAGCCCGACAACGTGCTGCTCGGCCGGCACGACCGGGTCGTCCTCACCGACTTCGGCATCGCCCAGATCGAGGGCGAGACCAACCTGACCGACACCGGCGGCTTCGTCGGCTCGCCCGAGTACATCGCGCCGGAACGGGTGCTGGGCCAGCGCCCCGGCCCCGCGAGCGACCTGTGGTCGCTGGGCGTGGTGCTGTACGCGGCGACGGAGGGCGTCTCGCCGTTCCGTCGCAGCAACACGCCCGCCACGCTCCAGTCGGTGCTCAACGCCACGCCCGCGGCGCCCGCCTCCGCGCAGGGCCCGCTGGCGGAGGTCATCACCGGCCTGCTGGACAAGGACCCGGCCCGCCGCCCGAACGCCGCCCGGGTGCGCGCCCTGCTGGACGCCGCGGCCAACCCGCCCGCCCCGCAGCCCACGCAGGTGGTCCAGGTGGCCGGGCCGGGCCGGGGCGGCGTCAGGCTCGGCCGCAAGGCGTGGATCGGCCTCGGCGCGGCGGTCGTCGCCGCGGCGGTGGCGGCGTACCTGGTGATCACGGACCCGTTCGCGGGACCGTTGCCGGACGGGTGGAAGCAGCACGAACTCGCCGGGAAGATCGGGGTGGGCGTCGGCGTGCCGGCCACGTTCGTCAAGCAGCCGCACCCCGACGACTGGGACGGCACCAACGAGACGTTCACCGACCCGAGCGGCGCGGTGACGGTCTACGTGGACCGCGACATCAAGAAGGACGACGAGGCGAACGAGATCCCCGAGTCCGCGACGGCCCAGGCCTGGGCGGACTGGGACGTGCTCAAGGACGGCGAGTACTCCTGGAACTTCGCCGACAAGCCCGCGCCCGAGGGCGAGCCCAAGGAGACCAAGTACAAGGACCGCAAGGCCGCCGAGAACACCATCACCTACACCACCGCGGACACCCAGAACCCCCGCGAGCGCGAGTTCCGGATCCTCTACTACCGCGCCGGCAACGGTGACATGTACCGGCTCTGGATCGACTACCCGGGCAAGGGCTACTTCGCCGACGAGGGACGCGAGATCGCCCGGACGGTGATCGGCAGCTGGGAGGTCGACCGGCTCTGAGCGCGTCGACAAGCGGGCGTCCCGCACGGTACTCATGGGGCATGAGCGACGGCGGGGACGGCAGGGGCTCTGAAGGTCGGCTGGTCGGCGGGAGGTACCGCCTGATCGAGCGCATCGGCTCGGGCGGCATGGGGACCGTGTGGCGGGCGCTCGACGAACGCGTGGAGCGTGAAGTCGCCGTCAAGGAGCCGCGGTTGCCGGGCGGGCCGGGCGACGAGAGTCACCGGCGGGCCGCCCACCGGCTCTACCGGGAGGCCCGCGCCGCCGCCCGCGTCGACCACCCGGCCGCGGTCTCCATCCACGACGTCGTCGTGGAGGAGCCCGGCCTCCAGGGGACGACCGGCCCCGACGGATCGCCGGCGCCACCCGGGCCGGACGGGCTGCCGTGGATCGTCATGGAGCTGGTCCGCGGCGAATCCCTGCACGACAGGCTCCGGCGCGGCCCGCTGCCGGCCGCCGAGGCCGCCGGGATCGGCCGCGCCGTCCTCGGCGCGCTGCGCGCGGCCCACGCCGTGGGGATCGTCCACCGGGACGTGAAACCGGCCAACGTCCTGCTCGGCCCGCACGGCCGCGTCGTCCTCACCGACTTCGGCATCGCGCATGTCCAGGGCGAGGAATCCCTCACCGTCAGCGGGGAGTTCGTCGGCTCGCTGGAGTTCGTCGCCCCCGAGCGGATGTCGGGCCGCATCGCCGGACCCGCCTCGGACCTGTGGTCCCTGGGCGTCCTGCTGTATGCGGCCGTCGAGGGCTGGTCGCCCTTCCGCCGTACGACGCTGGAGTCCACCCTCGCCGCCGTGCTGGCCGCCGACCCGCCCGAGCCGGTGAACGCCGGGCCGCTCGGGCCGCTGATCGTGGGGCTGTTGGCGAAGGAGCCCGGGCAGCGGCCGTCCGCCGAGGAGGTCGCCAAGGGCCTGGACGGGGCGACCGAGGAGTGGCCGGCGCCGGAGCCCGGGCCGGCGGAGCCGCAACGACCCGACGAGATGCCGGACTCGGCACACGACACGGGCACCGTACGCCTGACGCCCGAGTCCACCCACCCGGGCCCCGACGCGGAGGCACGAAGCGAGGACACACGTCCGCATGCCACCGGCACTGCGGAACGGCCGTCGGATGCGGTCGCCGTCCGGGACGGGGGGTCGGCTGCCGACGTGGCGCCTTTCCGGGACGGGGACTCGCCGCTGGACGTGGCCCCTCTCCGGGACGGGAACTTGCCGCCGGACGCCGCCGCCCCGGAGAAGCCCGGCGCCGCCGCGGGCCCGTCGCCGGAGGGGCGACGGCCGGCCCGGACGGGAGCCGGCCTTCCGCCGCAGGCGCCCCACCGACGGCCCGTAGCGCCTGCTCAGCAGCCCGGCCCCGCCCCTGCCGCTGCAGAGGCTCCCCGTATCGCGCTCCCTCCTGCCGCTGCGGAGGCGCCCCGTACCGCGCCCGCTCCTGTCGCCGCGGAGGCGCCCCGTACCGCGCCGGTCGCGGCGGCCGCGGAGGAGTCCCGTACCGCGTCTGTCCCGGCCGCCGTCGAGGGATCTCGTACCGCGCCCGCTCCTGTCGCCGCGGAGGCGCCCCGTACCGCGCCCGCCCCCGCGGAGGAGTCTCGTACCGCGCCCGCCCCCGCGGAGGCGCCCCGGACCGCGTCCGTCCCGGTCGTGCCTCGTCGGCGGAGGGGCCGTACCGCATCCCTCGTCCTGATCGGCGCGGGGCTGCTCGTCGGTGCCGTGGTGTCCGTCGCTTTCCTCCTCGACGGCGGCGACGGCGGCGACGGCGGGACCGTCACGGACGGGTCGGTCCGCACCACCCCGTCCGCCACTGCCGCTGCCTCCTCCGCCCGGCCCGCGCCCGCCGCCGACGCCTGGGTCGCCCACCGGGAGAAGGACATGGACGCCGTTCTCTCCCTCCCCGGCGAGTACCTCGAGTTCGCCCGGGAGGGCGGCCCCGACGACCAGCCCAGGATCGCGGTCTACGAGGACGGCGACGGATCCGTCCAGGTCCGTCTGACCCAGTGGGACCGGGCCCCCCGCGCCCCGATGGCCCAGGCGCAGGAGGCGCACCGGGGCTGGGACGGCTACATGGGCGACGCGCGGACGCAGTACACCCCGACCGGCCTCCAGGGGTACGAGGCGGTTCTCGCCGACACCACCTACGGCCACGACGGCTCCCCGACCCGCGTCATGGAGCTGATCGTCCTCACCGACGACAGCCGCATGTACGAGCTGCGCGTCGACATGCCCAAGGGCACGCCGGACGAGAAGAAGGGCACCGAGGTGTTCAAGGGAGCGCGTGACCGGCTCCGGATCGGAAAGAATTGACACGGCCGGACCGGCCCGGAGCTTCTTGTACAACGCGCTGATCAGGGCGTTCGTTGCCAGCGATCACTGGCAGTGTGTGAGCACTCGGTGAATCTCGATTACCGACGGGTACACAAAGCTCCCGCCGCGTCATACCCTGCGGCTCATGACGGACGCGCAGGCCCCGGAAAAGACCGGCACGAATCCCCTCGCCCCCGCCCCCGAGGGCGCCCGCACCGCCGCCGACGTGGTGACGCCCGAGCTGGTCGCCCAGCTCACCAAGGGTGTGGTCGGCTCCGGGCGCACGGCCAACCACACCCCGTTCACCGGCGAGAAGCTGGCCGACCTGCCCGAGTCGAAGCCCGAGGACGTGACCAGGGCCTTCGAGCTGGCCCGCACGGCACAGGCGGTGTGGGCGCAGACGCCGGTACGGCAGCGCGCCGCCGTCCTGCTCCGCTTCCACGACCTGGTGCTGGAGCGCCAGGCCGAGGTCCTCGACCTCATCCAGCTGGAGACCGGCAAGGCCCGCCTGCACGCCCACGAGGAGGTGCAGGCCGTCGCCGTCGCCGCCCGGCACTACGGCCGCCGCGCCGCCGCGTACCTGAAGCCGAAGCGGCACATGGGTGCCGTACCGACCCTGACGAAGGTCACCGAACTGCGTCACCCGCGCGGTGTCGTCGGCCAGATCGCCCCCTGGAACTACCCGCTGGAGCTGTCCGTCGGCGACGCGCTCCCGGCGTTCGTCGCGGGCAACGCGGTCGTGATGAAGCCCGACACCGAGACCTGCCTGACCGCCCTGTGGGCGCGTGACCTCCTCGTCGAGGCCGGCCTGCCCGCCGAGGTCTTCCAGGTCGTCCTCGGCGACGGACCGGTCATCGGCCCCGAGGTCGTCAAGCACGCCGACTACGTCTCCTTCACCGGTTCCACCCGTACCGGCCGCGAGGTCGCCCAGGGCGCCGCCGCCCGCCTGGTCGGCGTCTCCCTCGAACTCGGCGGCAAGAACGCCATGCTGGTGCTGGAGGACGCCGACATCGAGAAGGCCGCGGCGGGCGCCGTGCGCGCGTGCTTCTCCTCGGCCGGCCAGCTCTGCATCTCCATCGAGCGGCTCTACGTCCACGAGTCGGTCGCCGACGCCTTCCTGGAGCGCTTCGCCACCCGCACGAAGGCCATGCGCCTCGGCACCTCCCTCGCCTACGGCGCCGACATGGGCTCGCTGGTGGGGGAGCGGCAACTGGAGACGGTCAAGCGGCACGTGGAGGACGCCGTCGAGCGGGGCGCGAAGCTCGTCGCAGGCGGCGTCGCCCGCCCGGACGTCGGCCCGTACTTCTACGAGCCGACCATCCTGGACGGTGTTGTGGCACCGATGGCCGTGTGCACCGAGGAGACCTTCGGCCCGGTCGTCTCCGTCCACCGCTTCAAGACCGAGGACGAGGCGGTCGAGCACGCCAACTCCACGCCGTACGGCCTGAACTCCTCGGTCTGGACGAAGGACGCCCGGCGCGGCCGCGAGATCGCCGCCCGGCTGCGCACCGGCACCGTCAACATCAACGAGGGCTACGCGCCCGCCTACGGCAGCGTCCAGTCCCCGATGGGCGGCATGAAGGACTCCGGCCTCGGTCGCCGGCACGGCTCCGAGGGCATCCTCAAGTACACCGAGGCCCAGACGGTCGCCCACCAGCGGCTGCTGCCGATGGCCCCGTCGCTCGGTATGGACGACGAGCAGTACGCGGCGTTCATGAGCCGGAGCCTGCGCCTGATGAAGGCGTTCCGCTTCCGCTGACCCCCTGACCAACGCCCGTTCTCGACGAGGAGAGCACGTGTCGCAGGAGAAGTATGTCCAGACCCGGGACGAGAACGGGTACGACTACGACGTCCTAGTCGTGGGCTCCGGCTTCGGCGGTTCCGTGTCCGCCCTCCGCCTGACGGAAAAGGGGTACAGGGTCGGTGTCCTGGAAGCGGGCCGCCGCTTCACCCGGGAGTCGCTGCCGAAGAACTCCTGGGACCTGAAGAACTACCTCTGGGCGCCGAAGCTCGGCATGTTCGGCCTCCAGCGCATCCACCTGCTCGGGAATGTCATGGTCCTGGCAGGTGCGGGGGTCGGCGGCGGCTCCCTCAACTACGCCAACACCCTCTACGTACCGCCGAAGCCCTTCTTCGACGACCCCCAGTGGCGCGACATCACCGACTGGCAGGAGGAGCTGGCGCCGTACTACGACCAGGCGCAGCGCATGCTCGGCGTCCGGCTGAACCCGACCATGACCCCGTCCGACGTGCACCTGAAGGCCGCCGCCGAACGGATGGGCGTCGGCGACACCTTCCACATGGCACCGGTCGGTGTCTTCTTCGGCGACGGTCAGGACGCGGACGGAACGGTGAAGGCGAAGCCGGGCGAGCAGGTGCCCGACCCCTACTTCGGCGGCGCGGGCCCGGCCCGCAGGGCCTGCAACGAGTGCGGCGAGTGCATGACCGGCTGCCGCCACGGCGCGAAGAACACCCTCAACGAGAACTACCTGTACCTCGCCGAGAAGGCGGGCGCCGTCGTGCACCCGATGACCACCGTCGTCTCGGTCACGGACGACTCGCGCGGCGGATACGCGATCGCGACGCTCCCCACCGACCGGCGGAAGAAGGGCGCGGGCCGCACCTTCACGGCCCGCCGCGTCGTCCTCGCCGCCGGCACGTACGGCACGCAGACACTGCTGCACCGCATGAAGGCGGGCGGCCAGCTGCCGTACATATCCGACCGGCTCGGCGAGCTGACCCGCACCAACTCCGAGGCCCTGGTCGGCGCCCAGACCGACGACCGCCGCTACCGGAAGCTCACCGGACAGCCGCGGGCCGACTTCACGCGGGGCGTCGCCATCACGTCCTCGATCCATCCCGACGCCAACACCCACATCGAGCCGGTCCGTTACGGCAAGGGCTCCAACTCGATGGGCGGACTGTCGATCCTCCAGGTCCCCTACGCCGGCGAGTCCGGCTCGGGCGCGAGCCGCGTCCTGGGATTCCTGGCCCACGCCGCCAGGCACCCGGCGCTGGTCCTGCGCTCGCTGTCCAACCGCCGCTGGTCGGAGCGCACCATCATCGGCCTGGTGATGCAGTCGGTGGACAACTCCCTGACGACGTATCTGAAGCCGACCGGCGTCGGCAAGGGCCTGCTCACCGCCCGCCAGGGCCACGGCTCGCCCAACCCGAAGCAGATCAAGGCCGCGACCGAGGGCGCCTCCGCGCTCGCCGCCGAGATCAACGGCTTCGCCGGTTCCAACGTCGGCGAGCTGATGGGCACCCCGCTCACCGCCCACTTCCTCGGCGGCTGCCCGATCGGCGCCTCCCGCGAGACCGGCGTGATCGACCCCTACCACCGCCTGTACGGCCACCCCGGCATCTCGGTCGTCGACGGTGCCGCGGTCTCGGCGAACCTCGGCGTGAACCCGTCCCTGACCATCACGGCGCAGGCGGAGCGGGCGATGTCGTACTGGCCGAACAAGGGCGAGGCCGACCCGCGCCCCGAACAGGGAGCGGCGTACGAACGCCTCGGCGCCGTCGAGCCGAAGTCCCCCGCGGTCCCGGCGGAGTCGTTCGGCGCGCTGCGGCTGCCGTTCCTGGGGATCCCGGCGGTGCCGCCGAAGAAGTAGGGAGACGAAGAAGTAGGGAGACGAAGAAGTAGGGAGACGAAGAAGTAGGGAGACGAAGAAGTAGGGAGACCGCAGAAGCGGGAGAGACGGAGAAGGACCTGCGCCCCCCTCCGAGCGCAGGTCCTTCCCCGTCTTGCGTCGAGCCTTGTTCAGCCGACGTCTCCCGCCTTACGCGTCCGCGCCGGCCTTGCGCCGCCGCACCGCGAACACCGCACCGCCACCGACGACGACGGCGAGCCCGCCGGCGAGGCCGATCATGGGCAGCGCGGAGCTGGAACCGGTCTCGGCGAGGCTGCCGGTGACCTGCGGGGTGTTGCCGGACGGCTTCTCGCTGGTGACGGGAGCCTTGCCGCCTTCCTGCGGCTTGGTGCCGTCCGTGTCCGAGCCGGCGGCCACGATCTGGAACTTGTACGCCACGTCACCGAAGCCGAAGCACTCGCTGTCGGCGTCGCCGTAGATCGTCGCGCCGAGCGTGAAGCCGGCGCCGACCGGGGCGCTGGCCTTCACGTTGAGGCGCATCGGGATGTCGACCTCGTAGTCGGGGGCCAGCTCGTCGGTGTAGCCGACGTAGCCGACCGCGTAACCGAACTCGTTGAGGTCCTCCCAGATCTTGTCCTCGGGGTTCCAGGCCTGGAGGCTGACCTGCTTGCTCTCGAACAGGTCCTCGCCGTACTGGTCGGAGGAGGCACCCGCCAGGTACTCCAGGTTCTGGAGCGTGGAGTCGGAGTTGTTGGCCACGTTGAGCGAGAACTTGTGCCAGCCGCTGCCCGCCGCGATCTTGCCCGGCAGACCCGTGATGCTGACGTCGACCTTGGTGTCCTCGCACACGGACGGCTCGGGCTCCGGGGACTCCGTCTCCTCGGGCTCGGAGGTGCTGGGCGCCGGGGACTCGGGCGCCGAGGTGCTGGGCGCCGGGGACTCCGGGGCGGAGGTGCTGGGAGAAGCGCTCGGGGAGTCGCTCGGCGCGGCCGTCGTGGTCTCGCTCGCGGACGCGCTGGGGGACGCCGAATCGGTCGGGGGCGTGCTTTCGGGCGTGGTGGTCTCGCTGGCGGAGCTGCTCGACGGGGACGACGGCGTGTCGCCGGTCGCGTACGCGGCCGGAGCAGCGAGGAGCGCCACCGGTGCAATCACTGCCGTCGCGGCCGCTGCTGCCATGGCGCGGCGAAGCTTCATGAAGACCTCAGGTAGTCCGGCGTACTGCGGGCGCAGTACGTGCGAGTCAGGGAGGCCCCGCGTGTGGGGCGCGGTTGTGGCCCTTGGTTCAGCACGTTTGATCGGTGAAAGCTGTGAATGGTTGTCCCCGCACTCACAGAATTCTTATGTGGCCTACGTCACTTGCCGGACGGCCCGCTACGCCCCCGGAACGAAGCGAAGGGCCCCGCGGGACCTGAGCCGCGGGGCCCTTCTTCAGCCAGCACCGGCGTCAGGGCGGCGCCGGTGCCTGGGGAGCGGCGCCGGGGGGTCGCGCCGCTTGCCTCTGCTGACCGTGCAGTTGTGAGGGGGCCGCGTACAGGGGGACTCGGTGGGCTCCGTACCGCATCGTGCTGGACGGCAGGTGCCTCCGCAACCGTCCGGCCCGGAGTAGGACTTGGGTGTTTTCCGCCGGTCGGCCCCGGGCGTCCCCGGAGCCGACCGTTCTCTTGGTGACCGGGCTGCTGTCCCCTGCCGTCCGGTCACTTACCTGGAGCGAGGTCCCACGACGCACGGCACGATCCGTACGTCTCATCGCTCCAGCGAGCCACGCGTGGTTCTGTTCGGGCCCGCCCCTGGCTGGCACGGACACCGGGACCAACGAAGCGCGTCGGGGCCTGGTCACGGCGCCGTACGGGTGAGAAGGCGCCCGAACTCAGATGCGACCCCGGCACAGCTCCAGCAGCGTCATGGCCAGCGCCGTGCCCGGCTTGCCCAGCGCCTCCCTGAAGTGGCCGAGGACCTCCATCTCGCGGGAAAGGTTCACGCGCCGGCCGCCGGACGTGATCCGCGCCTCCTGGATCACGGCGGAGACGGCCATCCGTTCCTGGATCAGGCCGATGATCCGGTCGTCGAGGGCGTCGATGCGCTCGCGGGCGCCGGTGATCACGTCGGCGGCCTCGGCGGTGTGGGCGCCGGTCTTCTCCTCGGTGGGGATGGTCATGAGGGGCTCCTCTGAAGGCTCGGGGGAGGCGGCCCCGGAGCGACAGGACCCGGGAAACGCCAGGCGCCCCGGACCTTGTCGGCCCGGGGCGCCTGGGAAGTCGCTTGTCAGTTGCTCAAGCAGCACGACCATGGCAGCCGGTGGGCCGGTTGCCATAGGTAAAGAGGAAGGTCGAGTGCGTGAGCATGGGCCCAGTATGCCCTGGAGACGGACGGTGTCCAAGCGGGTTCGCATGGTGAGACGTGGCGAGGGGCCGGAGGGAGGCCGCGGGGGCGACGCCCTGGGCGGGACGTGCCACACGGCCGGCTCGGTAGAATCGGGAAGTACAAGACCCCCGCCCAACCGCCGGAAGGCACCCCGTGTCATCAGCGACTCCCGCTGCCGCCGCCCCCGACACCGTTCTGGTCGTCGACTTCGGCGCGCAGTACGCCCAGCTCATCGCCCGTCGCGTCCGCGAGGCGCGGGTCTACAGCGAGATCGTGCCGAGCACCATGCCGGTCGAGGACATGCTCGCCAAGAACCCGGCGGCCATCATCCTCTCCGGCGGCCCCTCGTCGGTGTACGAGGAGGGTGCCCCGCAGCTCGACCGCGGACTCTTCGAGGCCGGCGTTCCCGTCTTCGGCATGTGCTACGGCTTCCAGCTGATGGCGCAGACCCTCGGCGGCACCGTCGACAACACCGGCGCCCGTGAGTACGGCCGCACCGACCTGCACGTCTCCCGCTCGTCCTCCACCCTCTTCGAGGGCACCCCGGCCGAGCAGGACGTGTGGATGTCGCACGGCGACGCCTGTTCCGCCGCCCCCGAGGGCTTCTCCGTCACGGCCTCCACGGACGTCGTCCCGGTCGCCGCCTTCGAGAACGACGAGAAGAAGCTCTACGGCGTCCAGTACCACCCCGAGGTCATGCACTCCACGCACGGCCAGCAGGTCCTGGAGCACTTCCTGTACCGCGGCGCGGGCCTGGAGCCGAACTGGACGACCGGCAACGTCATCGAGGAGCAGGTCGAGGCGATCCGCGAGCTGGTCGGTGACAAGCGGGCCATCTGCGGCCTGTCCGGCGGTGTGGACTCCGCCGTCGCCGCCGCGCTGGTCCAGAAGGCCATCGGCTCCCAGCTCACCTGCGTCTACGTCGACCACGGCCTGATGCGCAAGGGCGAGACCGAGCAGGTCGAGAAGGACTTCGTCGCCGCGACCGGCGTCCAGCTGAAGGTCGTCGACGCCGAGGAGCGGTTCCTGAAGGCGCTCGCCGGGGTCAGCGACCCCGAGGAGAAGCGCAAGATCATCGGTCGCGAGTTCATCCGCGTCTTCGAGCAGGCGCAGGCCGAGATCATCGCGGACGAGGGCCCGGCCGTCGAGTTCCTGGTCCAGGGCACCCTGTACCCGGACGTCGTCGAGTCCGGCGGCGGCACCGGCACCGCCAACATCAAGTCCCACCACAACGTGGGCGGCCTGCCGGAGGACCTCGAGTTCAAGCTGATCGAGCCGCTGCGCAAGCTGTTCAAGGACGAGGTCCGGATGGTCGGCCAGGAACTGGGCCTGCCGGAGGAGATCGTCCAGCGCCAGCCGTTCCCGGGTCCCGGCCTCGGCATCCGGATCGTCGGCGAGGTCACCAAGGAGCGCCTGGACCTGCTCCGCGAGGCCGACGCCATCGCCCGCGAGGAGCTGACGGCGGCCGGCCTCGACCGCGACATCTGGCAGTGCCCGGTGGTCCTCCTCGCGGACGTGCGGTCCGTGGGCGTCCAGGGCGACGGCCGCACCTACGGCCACCCGATCGTGCTGCGCCCGGTCTCCAGCGAGGACGCGATGACGGCCGACTGGTCGCGGCTGCCGTACGACGTCCTGTCCCGGATCTCCACCCGGATCACCAACGAGGTCAAGGACGTCAACCGGGTCGTCCTCGACGTGACGTCGAAGCCGCCGGGGACGATCGAGTGGGAGTAGTCCCGACGGTCACGTCCGCTTGAGAGTGCGCACCGGCTCTCCGGGCTTCCAGACCTGGACGACGAGATACGCGTCGTCCTCGACGTAGGTCCGTACGACCTCCGTCAGCTCGGTGCGGAAGAGGTGGAACGGCTGCGGCGGTTCCACCTCTTTCACGTACCGGGCCTTCCTCTCCCCGTCCTCGACCTCGATCGCCCGTCCGCTGATCCGCACGTCGCCGCCGCCCATGCCGGTGCCCTCGCCGGGGTTCGCCTGGAGCGCGAAACGCGGGTCGCGGCGCAGGTCCAGCGCCTTGAGCGAACCCGGCATCATGCCGAGCCACAGCTCCCCGTCCAGGAAGCGCACCTCCAGGCCGGTGGTGCGGGGGGAGCCGTCCTTGCGCAGGGTCGCGAGCGTGTGGTGCGTGTACGCGCCGAAGCGCGTCTCGACGGTGGCGGCCAGTTCGGGTTCGGCGGCGGTGAGGGAGGCCCAGTTCGCTGTCATACGGCCAGTGTGGCGGCCATACCCGACAGCTTCTGTCCGGTATTCGGGGTGTGTCTCTTCTTCGCTGATTTACGAAACAGTCCTGCCCCCCAGGGCTGACCGACGGTAATTTCCGCATCGTCAAGCAATCCAGTGCCGGAGGACACATGCACGGGACGCCCGGGGCCACTCCGCCCCCGCCGCTGCCCATCGACAAGCTGACGTTCGCGATGCCGCCGATGCACGAATCGGTCGAGGACGAGCGCCGGCACCGCAAGGAACGACTGGCGGGCGCACTGCGGATCTTCGGGCGGTA
Organism: Streptomyces viridiviolaceus; assembly: GCF_014650995.1. Lineage (GTDB taxonomy): Bacteria > Actinomycetota > Actinomycetes > Streptomycetales > Streptomycetaceae > Streptomyces > Streptomyces viridiviolaceus. The sequence goes on along the minus strand of NZ_BMWA01000012.1, from coordinate 144,986 downwards.
CGGATTCGAGGACGGGGTGTCCGGGCACATCACCGCACGCGATCCCGAGTTCACCGACTGCCTGTGGGTCAACCCGTTCGGCATGCCGTTCAGGCACATCACGGTGAGCGACCTGGTGCTGGCCAACGCCGACGGTCAGGTGGTCGACGGCCGCCACCACGTCAACCAGGCCGCCTTTACCGTGCACTCCCAGGTCCACGCCGCCCGGCCGGACGTCGTCGCGGTCGCCCACTGCCACTCGGTGCACGGGCGCGCGCTCTCGGCCCTCGGCGACCTGCTGGACCCCATCACCCAGGAGAGCTGCGCCTTCTACGAGGACCACGCCCTCTACGAGTACTACTCCGGCGTCGCCGTCGACGTGGAGGAGGGCCGGCGCATCGCGAACGCGCTCGGCTCCCGCAAGGCTCTCGTGCTGCGCAACCACGGGCTGCTGACGGTCGGCGACTCGGTCGACGCGGCGGCCTGGTGGTTCCTGTCGATGGAGCGGTCCTGCCAGGTCCAGCTGACCGCGAAGGCGGCGGGCCGGCCGGTGCTGATCGACCACAAGCAGGCGGTGGCCACACGGGAGCAGCTCGGCGGCGACCTCGTGGCCTGGATCAACTACCAGCCGCTGTGGCAGGAGGTCAGCCGCGGCGAGCCCGACCTGCTGGGCTGACCCCCCCGTCGGGAACCTCAGAAGCCCCGCAGTACGGCTGCCTTCGTCAGCGCGAACTCCTCGTCCGTGAGGACGCCGCTGCGGTGCAGTTCGCCCAGCTCGCGCAGCCGGCGCAGGAGCACGTCGTGGTGGTCGGCCTGCGGCGGTACGGCGGGGGCGGGCCGGCTCCGGGCGGACCCGTCGGACGTGACGGCGGCGCGGGTCGACGGGTGCGGCAGCCGGGCGGTGACCGCCGTGGCGACCAGCGCGGTGAGCAGGTCACGGCGGGCGCTGCCCCACAGGTCCAGGGCGTACGGGTCCTTCTCCGGCGGCAGCCTGGCCGACGCCGTCTCCCGGGTGACGAAGCGCAGGAAGCCGTCCTCGTACCCGGAGTTGGGCAGCCACTCGACCCGCACCACGTCGTCGAGGTCGATGATCCGCGGCCCGGTGGCGCGCTTGACGCGGGCGGAGGTGTCGGCCCAGTCGATGCGCACCCGGGTGCCGTCGAAGGAGACCGTGCCGTCGGAGGACCGGACGGAGACCGGCACCGGGGGACCGGGCAGGAGGTAGGCGCGGGTGGGTTCCTGGGGGACCTGGTCGAGCAGCAGCGCGCGGCGGACCTCCTCGGCCACGTACTCGGCGACCCCCGCGCGGTCGGTGTCCACCGTCAACCGGTAGGGGTCCGCGGCGTCGGGGAGCCGGCCGCCGGTCGCCTGGAGGAGGGGGTCGGCGCCCTCGCGCAGCCTGAGGCGGAGGCGTCCGCGCTTGCGTTCGGGCTCGAAGACGATGCCCGAGATCGCCTCCAGGGGCACGGAGACCTCTCCGTACGTCTGCCGGAACAGCGGCACCGAGCGGTGGAGACCCGGCGTGATCCTGACCGTGCTGCCGTCGAAGGCCCAGGTCCCGTCGCGCTGGATGATCTCGGCCATAAGGGAATTCTCGCAGTCGGGTCAACACGGTGGTCCGCGCGTCACCCGCGCTGAGCAGAGCGGACCGGGGGCGACGGGCTCGGGCGAGGTGGTGTACGGCACAATTCGCTGTCGTCCCAAGAGAGTTACGGGTGTTGTCGCAGGCTTCGGGAAGGCGGGCGTCGGGCGTGGCGGTGCAGGAGGCGAGACGCGGTGGCGGCTCGGACGGGGGTGCGTGCGCGGGCCTGCGCAACGGCTCGCACGAGGGCGGTTGCACGTGCGGGGACTGCCCGCACGGGGCCCGTGAGGGGCATCGGCGTGCGGTCGCCGCATTCCTGCTGAAGCGGGACGAGTTCGCGGCCGGGCAGGGGCTGCCGGCCGCGGTGGCCCACTCGGACTCGGCCTCCCGGCAGTGGGTGTCGGAGGAACTGACCCAGTCCGCGGAACTCGTCGCCGAACGCGGCCGGACCGAGGGCGACGCCTGGCTCGCGGGCCTGTGGCGCCGCACGGCCGGTGCCGTGTGGGCGGCGGTCGTGCTGTTGCTGCTCACGCAGTCCCTCACCGCGATCGGCGCCGGCTGGACGGCGGCCCGCACCGCCGGACTGGCGGCGGCGCTGGTCGTGGCCGGCGCGCTGACGGCGGCGTCCTGGTTCCACCGGACGCGGGGCGGCGCGCTGGCCCCGGTCATCGGCGAGGACAACCGCCTGTCCACGTCCCGGGCCGTGGCCGCGGTCTGGGTGCTGTTCGTCGCGTACGCGGTGCTGGTGCTGGTCGGGCAGCTGGCGGCGGCCTCGGGGCACGCCAGGCGCGACGCGCTGATCTCCGGACTGGAACTCGCGCGCGCTGCCGGTGTCGTGACCGTGCTGGCCGTGGTGTGCGGGATCGCGGTGCTGGTGCGGCGGGTGGTCGGGCTGCGGGTGCTCGGCCAGCGGCTGCAGAAGGTACGGGCGGACCGGCCCCGGGCGGCCGACCTGCTGACGGACGACGCGGGGCGGGGGGCCTTCGCCGACATCCAGTACGTCGTGATCAGCGCCGTCGCCCTGGCGTTCGCGGCCGTCCGGCTGGCGCGGCGGCCCGAACAGCTGCCGGATCTGCCGTGGGGACTGGCGGTGGTGGTGCTGATCTCGGCGGCGACGTACGTGGCCGGGAAGTACGCGGAGGGCGGGCGGCCGGTGATCCTGTCCGTGGTCCGTGCCCGGGAGGCCGGCGACCTGGACGCGCCGATCCGCACCGGGGACGACATCGAGATCAGGGGTGCCGGCTTCGTGCCGCCGGGCGCGCAGCGTGCGGACCGCCTGTCGCGGATGGTCGTCCGGATCGGCACGGTGCATGTCCACGTGCCCTTGGTCCCGGTGACGGGCGGCTTCCGCAACCCCACGGACACCTTGCTGACGGTACCGGTGCCGGCGGACGTGGAGCCGGGGCGGGTGGAGGTCCAGGTGGTCACGGGGGCGGGGGTCGAGACGAACGGGTATGCGATCGATGTGACGGAGTGACCGCGTCCGCGGGTGCCTCCGGCAGTTGCGCGGGGTGCCTGCGGCGGCCGGTGCGGGTGCGGTGGGGGTGCGCGCAGCGCGGTTCGCCTGCGTGGTGGGCCGCGGCATTCCGTCGGCGCCGGGCCGCGCGACCCACCCCCGGCCCGCGCCCACGCCGGGCAACCCGTGAACGCCCGGTTGCCGCATATCCGGCCGGAAAAACGCCCGTTCGAAAGAATGCGGCCGGATGAGGATTGAGCCCGGCCTTCGCGTCATACGTATGGTCTCTTGAAGGGGTCTCGGCACGTGCGGGCGAGAGGGGCTGGTAATGATTACTCACGGTATGGGGACGGACACACACACGTCCCGCCTCGACGGCGGCCGGGACTGGCGCGACAGTGCCACCCGGTACGCGCTTGTGCCGCTCCGGCTGTTCCTGGGAATCACCTTCGTCTACGCGGGTCTGGACAAACTCACCGACAGCGCCTTCATGAAGGACGCCGGTGCCGGTTCCGTCGGGGACATGATGCGTGCCGTCCGCGACTCCTCCGCCGTCCCGGCCCTGGTCGACCTCGCCCTGAAGAATCCGACCGGCTTCGGATACGCCATCGCCCTCGGCGAGCTGGCCGTCGGCATCGGCACCCTGCTGGGTCTGCTGACCCGCCTCGCGGCACTCGGCGGGGCCCTGATCTCGCTCAGCCTGTGGCTGACCGTCAGCTGGGCCTCCGATCCGTACTACTACGGCAACGACCTCGTCTACCTGATGGCCTGGATCCCGCTCGTGCTCGCGGGCGCCCCCCTGCTGTCGCTGGATGCGGCGCTGCGCTCCCGGCGGCGGCATCGTCTGGGCGGGTACCGCTAGGTTCCCCGGTCAGCCCGGGAGGTCCGCCGACCGGGCCGCGTCGGCTTTCGCGCGCAGCGCCCGGCGGCGTCGGCGCACGGTCCCGGTCACGACACCCACCGCGCCGGCGAGGCAGAGACCACCCGTGACGATCGGGATCAGCACGAACCAGGGGGTCTCCCAGAGGCCCCCCGCGTCGCCCGCGTAGATGACGCCCGCCAGGACCAGGGAGGCGCCGGCCAGCAGCCGTCCGGGCTGGAACTCATGACGCAGCACGGCTCACCTCCGCCTGCCCGACGCCGACCCGGAGGTCGAGGTCCAGCGTGCCGGTGTCCTTGCCGCCCCTGGCGGGGGCCAGGGTCACCTCCTTGTGCTTGCCCGGTGCCACGTCCACGTCCTCACCGCTGTCTCCGGGAAGTTGGATGTCACCCACGCCCACCTCGATGTTCAGCCGGAGGGTCACGTCCTGCGGCACGATCACCCGTATTCGGCCCACGCCCACCTCGGCCCGGGTGCTGACGGTCTGTCCGCCGGCCAGATCGAGCCGGGACAGGTCCAGCGTGCCGGTGCCGGCGCCGACGTCGTACCGCTCCTCGACCGCGGCCACCGTGGTGGGCTCCCAGCTGCCGTGCGTCCACCGGGTGCCGATGTCCTTCGGCACGGCGGCCGAGGCGGCGAGCAGGCCCGCCGTCATGATCGCGAGGAAGACCGAACCGGCTCCCGTGCGTCCCAGGAAGGCACTGACCGCGATGCCGAGCCCGAAGACGCCGAGCGCACAGGCCAGGCCGGTCTGCAGGCTGGTACCCAGCGGCTGCTGGTCCCAGGTCAGCCCCGTGCCGAGGCCGCCCGCGACGAGGGCCGCCAGGAAGACCCAGCCGCCGATGCCACGGGGGCCGCGCGGTCTCGGTGCCCGGGGACGCAGGCCGCGCGGGTCCGTACGGCCGCTCCCGTGCCCGCCGAGCCCGATGCCGACGGCCGCCGCGACGTCCCGGTCGTACGAGTCACCGGGGCCCCACAGGTATCCCGTGCCGCCGAAGTGCGTGCCGTCCTTGACGATGGGGTCGCGCCACCAGGAGGGGTAGGTGACGGCGACCGGGGGAGCCTGGGCCTCCGGCGGGGCGTCGGCGACCGCCTGGGCGGCGAGCGGGTCGGGCCCGGGGGCACCGCGCTGCCGTGACCAGTACCCGGCGCCCGCGAGCAGCAGGGAGAGGACGACGGCGAAGGTGAGCACCCCGCCGTTGTTCAGCATGGTCAGGAACACTCCGCAGCCGACCAGGGCGAACAGCACGGCGGCCAGCGCCTGGCCGTCCACCCGGCCGGTCAGCAGCTTGCGCACCTCGTTCTCCTCCTCGTCCTCGTAGGGGACGAGGAGCCAGGCGAAGCCGTAGAAGATGAGGCCGAGGCCGCCGGTCGCGGAGAGCACCGCGAGCGTGATCCGGAAGATCACCGGATCCATGTCGCACTGGCGCCCGAGACCGGCGCACACGCCGGCGAGCGTCTTGTACCGCCGGTCGCGCCGGAACCTGTGGGGCGGATCGGCAGCGCCCGGGCCGGCGGAGGCGCCGGCGTCGGGTGCGGCATCCGCGGCGGGTGCGGCATCCTGCGGACCGGCGCCCGGCGGGGTGCGCGGGCCGGAGCCGGGTCCCGGACCCGTCGCGGCGTGCTCGTGATCTGTCATGGGTCCATGGTGACGGGCGCGGCGCCGTGGTGGCAGTCGGTACGACCCTGGTCGGACCCTGAGATCGGCCCTGAGGCGATGCCCGGGGAGCGTTCGACGGCCCCGCCGCCCGAAGATCAGGGGAGTCTCCGGGGCGGACCCTGATGCTCCGTGCCTGCGGCCGTGTGACCATCAGTGGCATGCCGGAAGCCGCAGCAGCACCCCTCGTCGAACCGCGGCCGCCGCGCAAGCTCTACCGCAGCAGCGACGGACGCTGGCTCGGTGGCGTGGCGCGGGGGCTCGCCGGGCATCTCGGGCTGCCCGTCATCTGGGTTCGGCTCGTCTTCGTCGGCCTGTTCATGGCCGACGGCCTCGGCGCGCTGCTGTACGCGGCCTTCTGGTTCTTCGTACCGCTCGGCGTCGGCGGCGTCGACGCACAGAAACCGCCCTCCCTGGTCACGACCGAGACCTCGCCGGACGGCCGCCGCAGAATCGTCGCCCGCAAGCCGGACAAGGGGCAGATAGTCGCCCTGCTCCTCATGGTCGTCGTGGCCATGGTCTTCGTCGGCAACGTCAATCTGGGCGGCGGCGCCAAGGCCTATCTCTGGCCGACCGTGCTCGTCGGCGCGGGCGTCGCCCTCGTCTGGCGCCAGGCGGACAACGCCCGCCGGGCCCGCTGGGCCGAGGTGGGACGGCACCGGCGCACGGTCACGCTGCTGCGCTCCGTGGCCGGCGTGCTCCTGGTGACCGCCGGGGTCTCCGCCATCTTCGTCCTCCAGGGGTCCGCGGCCCACCTCGGTTCCGTACTGCAGGCGGCGCTCGCGGTCCTCGTCGGCATCACGCTGCTCGCCGGTCCCTACCTGGTCCGCATGACGCAGGACCTCTCCGAGGAGCGGCTGATGCGCATCCGCGCCCAGGAGCGGGCGGAGGTCGCCGCCCACGTGCACGACTCGGTGCTGCACACCCTGACCCTGATCCAGCGCAACGCGGAGAACGCGGGAGAGGTGCGCCGCCTGGCCCGGGCCCAGGAGCGCGACCTGCGCGCCTGGCTCTACAAGCCCGAGGGCAACGGCAAGGACGAGGAGGACGAACCCAGCACCCTCGCCGAGGCGGTGCGGCGCAACGCCGCGGAGGTCGAGGACAAGCACGGCGTCCCCATCGAGGTGGTCGTCGTCGGCGACTGCCCGCTCGACGAGAGGACCGGCGCACAGATGCAGGCCGCGCGCGAAGCGATGGTGAACGCGGCCAAGTACGGTGGCGAGGGCGGCGCCGTGCAGGTCTACGCGGAAGTCGAGGGCAGGACGGTCTTCGTGTCCGTCCGCGACCGCGGCCCGGGCTTCGACCTGGACTCGATACCCGCCGACCGCATGGGTGTCAGAGAATCGATCATCGGCCGCATGGAGCGCAACGGCGGCACGGCGCGGCTGCGCGCGGTGCCGGACGGCGGCACGGAGGTCGAGCTGGAGATGGAGAGGGCGGAGAAGACGTCATGAGCGACCCGACCGAGGGACACGGAACGGCGGGAGCGGACGAGGCGGCCGAGTCCGCGCGGACGGCGGGCGGCGCGGAAGGGCGCCATGTGCGGGTGGTCCTCGTCGACGACCACCGGATGTTCCGCACGGGCGTCCAGGCCGAGATCGGCCAGACCGCGCAGACCGGCGTCGAGGTCGTCGGCGAGGCCGCCGACGTCGACCAGGCGGTCACGGTGATCACCGCGACCCGGCCCGAGGTGGTGCTCCTCGACGTGCACCTGCCGGGCGGCGGCGGGGTGGAGGTCCTGCGCCGCTGCGCTCCGCTGATGGCCGACGCCGAGCAGCCCGTGCGCTTTCTCGCCCTGTCTGTCTCGGACGCGGCGGAGGACGTGATCGGCGTGATCCGGGGCGGCGCCAGGGGATACGTGACCAAGACGATCACCGGCTCGGACCTCGTCGACTCCGTCTTCCGCGTCCAGGAGGGCGACGCGGTCTTCTCCCCGCGCCTGGCCGGCTTCGTCCTCGACGCCTTCGCCTCCACCGACGCCCCGCCGGTGGACGAGGACCTCGACCGCCTGACGCAGCGGGAGCGCGAGGTGCTGCGGCTCATCGCCCGCGGTTACGCGTACAAGGAGATCGCCAAGCAGCTGTACATCTCCGTGAAGACGGTCGAGTCCCATGTCTCGGCGGTGCTGCGCAAGCTCCAGCTGTCCAACCGGCACGAGCTGACCCGCTGGGCGACGGCACGCCGGCTGGTGTGACGGCCTGCGGCCGGACGGCTCACACCACCCGGGTCGCCCCGGCGAACGGCATCTGGTCGACCGGTGCCAGGCGCACCGGTGCCGAGGGGTTCGGGGCGTGGATCATCTGTCCGTCGCCGACGTAGATGCCGACGTGGCTGATGCCCGAGTAGAAGAACACCAGGTCGCCGGGGAGAAGTTCGGAGCGGGCGACGCGGCGGCCGGCGTCGATCTGCGCGTAGGTCGTGCGGGGCAGGGAGACACCGGCCGCGCGGTAGGCGGCCTGGATGAGGCCCGAGCAGTCGAAGGCGTCCGGTCCGGTCGCGCCCCACACGTAGGGGCTGCCGAGCTTCTGGTGGGCGTACGACACGGCGGCCGCGGCGCGGGAGTCGGGCGCCTGTGCCGAGGCGGACAGGCCCTCGCGCGCTCCCGACGGCGATCGTGAGGCGCGGTCCGCGCCGTGGCCGAGTCCGGCGCGTTCCTCCGCCGTGAGCCGGGACAGCAGCCGGCGTGCCGCGCCCAGCTTGTCGGTGATCGTCTTCCGGTGCCGTTTCAGCTCGGCCTGCCGCGACTTCAGCGAGCTCAGCTCGACGCGGGCGGCTCCGCGCAGCCGCTCGATCTCCCGCAGCTGCTTGCGCACCTTCTCGACTGCGGCCGTCTGGCGGCTGCCCGCGCGTTCCACGAACGCGGCGCCGTCGAGGTACCGGTCGGGGTCGGCGGAGAGCGCGAGCTGCAGCGCGGGGTCGAGGCCGCCGCTGCGGTACTGCGCCGCGGCGACCGAACCCAGCGCCTCCCGTGCCGTGTTCAGGCGGTCCTCCTTGCGGGCCGCCTCGTCCCGCAGTCCCTCCAGCCGCCGCTCGGCGGCGTCCGCCTTCTCCTTGGCGCCGTTGTACTTCTCGGTGGCGACCTCCGCCTCCTGGTACAGCCTGTCGACCCTGGCCCCGACCTGCTCGGGTGTCGGGTCCGGCTCGGCATGCCCCGTCCCGCCCAGCCCGGTCGCGGTCGCCGCGCCCGCGAGCGTGATCGTGGCGGCGGTCCGGGCCGCCCCGCCGCCCGTCGCGCGCTGTCGTGGCCTGCGGTGCGCTGCCACCAGTGATCCACGTCCTTCCACGACTCGTACGACCGCCCGGTCCGTGCGGATCCGGTCGTCCGGTGCAGGACGCTAGGCCCGGCCGCGCCGGGACGGTGACGGGATGTGCGGAAGTGACACGAGAGAGTCACTGCGTGACCGTATGTGATCGGCGGTCCGTCGCATATATGCGACTAGAGCGTGCAGGGCGCCTTCTTGCCGGCGGGCCCGGTGTCGGAGCCTGTCCGGGGGCCTCATTAGGCTCCGGCCTCATGGACGTACTCATCCACCTCTTCGTCGGCCTGCACATCGTCGGTATCGCGGCGCTCCTCGGAGGCTTCCTGACCCAGATGAAGGCGATGGGCCAGGGGACGGCCCGCTTCGGCCCGGCGATGCTGCACGGCGCGCTGACGATGCTGGTCACGGGAGTGATCCTGGTCGGCCTCAACCAGGCCGACGACCAGTCGGTGAACAACATCAAGATCGGCGTGAAGCTGGCCGTGCTGATCGTGATCCTCGGCCTCGTCTACGTGAAGCGGGACGACGAGAAGGTGGACAAGCCCCTGTTCGGCCTGGTGGGCCTGCTGACCCTGGCGAACATCTTCATCGCGGTGCTGTGGACCTGACCTCCGGGGCGTCGGCGCCCGTGGACCGCAGCGCGGCCCGGGCCGAGACGACCGCCCCCGCGGCGACCGTCGGCCAGGCGGCCACCGCGACCCACAGCAGCACCTGACCGGGCCCGTCCAGCCACGGGACGTCGACGGCGGCGGCGACGGACAGCGTCGCCGCCGCCGTCATGCCGAGCGGGAAGACGGTCGACCAGCGGCGGACGTCGTAGCGGTTCGCGGCCACCCGAACTCGGCGACGAGCAGTACGGCGTACCAGGCGAGGTCGAGCACGAGCAGCGTGACGGTCACGTCGCGCAGGACGTCGCGGTCGTCGGCGTTCCACAGGTACATGCCGGTCTCGGCGGCGAGCAGCTCGGACCCCGCGAGCGCCGAGATGGCGAGCGCGCCGCCCGCGACCCAGTGGTCCCCGGCGCCGTGGGCGACCTGCCGGGGGGTGAAGCGGAAGAGCGCGATCAGATAGAGCGCGAGCCCGAGCCGGAACGGCACCAGAGCCGCATGCGCGAGCCACGCCGTCGAGGTGGCCGCGGCCGGCGTGGCACCGAGCACGGCGAGCCCCTCCGCCGCCGCACATCCCAGGAACACCCCCCGCATACGCCGTTCCCAGTGCCGTACGACGAGCAGGAGCAGCCCCCCGGCCACAGCACCGCGGCCAGCGCCGGCGGCGCCTCGGCCAGGGGCTGCCGGCCGAGCAGGGAGAAACGGGTGCCGAGCACGGTCGTCGCGGCGACGGCGGTGAGCGCGCCCGGCGTCCCCGCCTGCGTGATCCACGTCGCGCGGTGGAGCAGCAGCGACACGAAGTTCACCGCCAGCCCCAGCCAGGCGGCGCAGGCCAGGACCAGCGCGACCCGGGACAGGAACTCGTGTCCTGTCAGGTGCGGGCCGACCGACACGATGCCGGTCGCCATCACGGCGGCCCCGGCCGCCGGTGGACGCTGAGCCCACCAGGCGCGCAGGGGGCAGGTCCCGGACGACATGGGCCGATCGTAGGGATCGGCGCGGGTCAGGCCGGGCGCACCACGCTGTGGATCGACGACTCGCCGTCGTAGTAGACCGACTCCTCGCGCACGTACGTGCCCGGCTTCGGGGCGTGGATCATCATGCCGTTGCCGATGTAGAGGCCGACGTGGGTGACGTCGTCGTAGAAGAAGACCAGGTCGCCGGGTTGTGCCTGGGAGATCGGGACCGTCGTGCCGGCCGCGACCTGGTCGTAGGTGGTGCGCGGCAGTGTGACGTCCGCGGCCTTCCAGGCGGCCTGGGTGAGGCCGGAGCAGTCGTAGGAGTCGGGGCCCGTGGCGCCCCAGACGTACGGCTTGCCGATCTGGGCGCGGGCGAAGGCGAGCGCCTTCTCGGCCTTGGTGGCGTACGAGGAGTCGGACGCGGACGATCCGGTGTCCGTGGCGGTCTCCCCGGAGCCGCCGGAGCTGCCGGACGAGCCGCTCTCCTGCTGGGCGGCCTGCTCGCGCTCCTGTTCCTGCCGCTGCTGTTCCTCGGCCTGCTGCCGGGCGAGCTCCTCGGCCTTGCGGGCGGCCTCCTCCTGCTTCTTCTTCTCGATCGCCGCGAGCCGGGCCTTCTCCTCGGCGGTCAGCGTCGACAGCAGCTCGCGCGCGGTGGCGAGCTTCTTCTGGACGGTGGCCTTGGCCGTCTTCAGGTCGTCCTGCGAGTCGGTGAGCGTCTCGAGGCTCTCGGTGGCCTCCCGCCGCTTCTCCATCGTCTCGGACTGCTGCGTGATGTAGTCGTCGACCGCTTCCTTCTGACGGCCGGTGAGCCGGTTCATCAGCTGGTTCTGGTCGAAGTAGTCCTGCGGCGAGTCCGCGAGCAGGAAGGTCGCGGTGTCGGGGACGGCGGTGCCCGTGCGGTACTGGGCGGCGGCGAAGGACCCCAGCTCCTCACGCGCCTCGTTGAGCCGCTGGGTGCGCTGGGCGACGTCGTCGAGGAGGGTGTCGACGCGCTTGCGCTGCTTGGTGGTCTTCTCCTTGGCCGCGTTGTACTTCTCCGTCGCCGCCCCCGCCTGGCGGTACAGGTCGTCGACCTTCTTCTCGACCTCTTCCAGGCTCGGCCTGTCGTCGGAGGGGGCGGCGTTGGCCGACTGCGAGAGCAGCGCCACGGAGGTGAGGGCGGCCGTGGCCAGCGCGGGGGTCCGTATGCCTGCGACGCGCGTGCCCGAGGGGCGCGGCTTGCGGTGCGACACCAAGTGAGGCGACTCCTTCCCTGAACCGCCTACCGGGTTAGCTGTCGGGTTCGGGCGGGGGTGGTTCGGAAGGGTTGCCCTACGGCCCGCCACGAAGGTGTGGGCCGATTCACCCCAATGTCTCGGTGGGTCCCCGGCTCCGGTCGCTGCGCGGGCGCGTGCCGGACTCGGCGGAGGCCGCGCGGCCCGGCGGGGTTCGCCGGTGGGGGTCGCACGGCCCGCCCGCACCGTAGCCAACTCGTGTGGCGCCTGTGAAGGTTGGTGGGTGATATGCCCGATACATTTTCGTGACCTCGGCTCCGGGGTTCACGCTGGGTGACGCCGCGTGTCAGTGCTGTGCCGGTCCGGGACATACCGGCCAGGTTTTCCGGACGGCGGCAGGTTGTCGGTGGGGCGCCCTAGACTCGTAGAGCGATGAGCAGCCTCTTTGACGACAGCTTCCTGGCGAGCCTCCAGGCCCCCCGCGGGCACGAGGAGGAACCCCCGCCGCCGCCCGAGGACGATCACCTTCCGGAGTCGGTCCCGGACGATCTGTTCGGCGGGAAGTTCGACGTGCCACCGGAGCGGGACACGCACTACCGGGACGGCGCCCCCCGCCCCGCGACGGACCCGGCCGCGCTCCTGGAGGGGCTGAACGACAACCAGCGCGCCGCCGTCGTCCACTCCGGCTCCCCCCTGCTCATCGTGGCCGGTGCCGGCTCCGGCAAGACCCGCGTGCTCACCCATCGCATCGCCCACCTGCTGGCCGACCGGGGCGTCCACCCCGGCCAGATCCTCGCGATCACCTTCACCAACAAGGCCGCGGGCGAGATGAAGGAGCGCGTCGAGCACCTCGTCGGCCCGCGCGCGAACGCGATGTGGGTGATGACGTTCCACAGCGCGTGCGTGCGCATCCTGCGCCGGGAGTCCAAGAGGCTCGGCTTCACGTCGTCGTTCTCCATCTACGACGCCGCCGACTCCAAGCGTCTGATGGCGCTCGTCTGCCGTGATCTCGACCTGGACCCCAAGCGCTTCCCGCCGAAGTCCTTCAGTGCCAAGATCAGCAACCTGAAGAACGAGCTGATCGACGAGGAGGACTTCGCCGCCCAGGCCGCCGACGGCTTCGAGAAGACCCTCGCCCAGGCGTACGCCCTGTACCAGTCGCGGCTGCGCGAGGCCAACGCCCTCGACTTCGACGACCTGATCATGACGACGGTCAACCTGCTCCGCGCCTTCCCGGACGTCGCCGAGCACTACCGCCGCCGTTTCCGGCACGTCCTCGTCGACGAGTACCAGGACACCAACCACGCCCAGTACGCCCTGGTGCGCGAGCTCGTCGGCACCACCGAGCACCCCGTCGACGTGCCGCCGGAGGCCGAGGTCCCGCCCGCCGAGCTGTGCGTGGTGGGCGACGCCGACCAGTCGATCTACGCCTTCCGCGGCGCCACCATCCGCAACATCCTCCAGTTCGAGGAGGACTACCCGGACGCGACGACGATCCTGCTGGAGCAGAACTACCGCTCCACCCAGACGATCCTCAGCGCGGCCAACGCCGTCATCGAGCGCAACGAGTCCCGCCGCCCCAAGAACCTCTGGACCAACCAGGGCGCCGGCTCGCGGATCACCGGGTACGTCGCCGACACCGAGCACGACGAGGCGCAGTTCGTCGCCGACGAGATAGACCGCCTCACCGACGCGGGGCAGGCGAAGGCCGGCGACGTCGCCGTCTTCTACCGCACCAACGCCCAGTCCCGTGTCTTCGAAGAGGTCTTCATCCGCGTCGGCCTGCCCTACAAGGTCGTCGGCGGGGTCCGCTTCTACGAGCGCAAGGAGGTCCGGGACGTCCTGGCCTACCTGCGGGTGCTGGCCAACCCCGAGGACTCGGTGCCGCTGCGCCGCATCCTCAACGTCCCCAAGCGGGGCATCGGCGACCGGGCCGAGGCGATGATCGACGCCCTCGCCCAGCGCGAGAAGATCAGCTTCCCGCAGGCGCTCAAGCGCGTGGACGAGGCGTACGGCATGGCCGCGCGCTCCGCGAACGCCGTCAAGCGGTTCAACACGCTCATGGAGGACCTCCGGACGATCGTCGAGTCCGGCGCCGGACCGGCGACCGTGCTGGAGGCCATCCTCGAACGCACCGGCTACCTGGCGGAGTTGCAGGCGTCCACCGACCCGCAGGACGAGACCCGCATCGAGAACCTGCAGGAACTCGCGGCCGTCGCCCTGGAGTTCGAGCAGGAGCGGGCCGAGGGCGAGGAGGCCGGGACCCTGGCCGACTTCCTGGAGAAGGTCGCGCTGGTCGCGGACTCCGACCAGATCCCCGACGAGGAGGACGGCGACGGGGTCGTCACCCTGATGACCCTGCACACCGCCAAGGGCCTGGAGTTCCCGGTCGTCTTCCTCACCGGCATGGAGGACGGCGTCTTCCCGCACATGCGCGCCCTCGGCCAGACCAAGGAACTGGAGGAGGAGCGGCGCCTGGCGTACGTCGGCATCACCCGCGCGCAGGAACGGCTGTACCTGACGCGTTCGACACTGCGCAGCGCCTGGGGGCAGCCCTCGTACAACCCGCCCTCGCGTTTCCTCGAGGAGATCCCGGCGCCCCACGTGGAGTGGAAGCGGACCGGGGCGAGCGCGCCCTCGTCCTCCGGGCCGGTCTCGGGTGTGGCGGCCTCACTGTCGTCGTCCCGCTCCCGCTCCTCGGCGTCGGGCGCGTCCGGCTTCGCCACCCGCCGGACCACCGCCGAGAAGCCGACGGTCTCGCTGGCGGTGGGCGACCGGGTCACGCACGACCAGTTCGGACTCGGCACCGTGGTCGCGGTGAAGGGCACGGGGGCGAACGCCGAGGCGACGATCGACTTCGGGGACACCAAGCCCAAGCGCCTGCTGCTGCGGTACGCGCCGGTGGAGAAGCTCTGACGGCACGGGCCCCGCCGACCGGCGGGGCCCGCCCACCTGTCCGGTGGGACGTTACTGCGTCACGAGGGTTCGAGCCCGTGGCTGCGCAGCCACGAGAGCGGGTCGATCGCCGAGCCGCCGGCGGGTCGCACCTCGAAGTGCAGGTGCGGTCCGGTGGAGTTGCCCGAGTTGCCGGAGTAGGCGATCGCATCGCCCGCCTTCACGGTCGTGCCGGAGGGCACCCGGTAACTGGAGAGGTGGCAGTACCAGGTCTCCGTGCCGTCCTTCGCGGTCACGATCATCATGTTGCCGTACGCGCTGTTCCACTGCGTACGGACCGTGCCGTCGGTCGCGGCCATCACGGTGGTGCCGTACGACACGGGGAAGTCGATGCCGCTGTGCACGGACATCCAGTTGATGCCCGCCTGGCCGTAGTACGCGCTCAGTCCGTGCTGAGCGACCGGAAGCGCGAACTTCGGACGCAGCCGTTCCTTGCGGGCCGCCTCCTCCGCCGCCTTCTTCTTCTCCGCCTCCTGCTGCGCCTTGAGGTCGATGCGCTCCTGGGTCCGGCTGGCCCGGTCGGCGAAGTCGTCGGCGCCTGCGGAGAGGCTCGCGAGCTGGGTGTCCAGCTTGTTGTTGGCGGTGGACGGTTTCACCGGCTGCGCGTCCGCCGCGGACGCCGTGGTGTCCTGGCCTTCGTCGCCGCCGGTGAGGTTGCCGACCGACGCGGCGGCGATTCCGGCGACGCCCATCACACAGGCCGAGGGAACGGCGACGGTCAGCAGCGCCGAGCGCCTGGCGGGCTGACGGCGGCGGGAACGGGCCGCGCCGCGGGATGCGCCACGAGGGGCCGGGATCCGGGCCGGGGTGGTCTCTTCCTGGTCGTCCAGCAGGGTGGTCACGGTGGGCAGTTCGCCGGTGGCGGCCGACTCGTCGTCCCCTGCGGACTCGTCCTGCTCCTCGTCCTGCGGGAGCTGGGCGAAGGTCGCCGTCGTCTGCTGGTCGAGAGGCGGGGAGGCGTAGGTGTCCTGCGGGGGAGGGCTGTCGGCGGTGCTCTCCGCCGTGCCGTCCGAGTTCCACTGCGTGGCGTCGTAGGCGCCGGTGTCGAACACACCGGTGCCGAAGGTCTGCGTGCCCCATTCCCATTGCTGGGTCGGGTCGGCCGGCTCGCCGGACCGGTCGGACTGGGCCCAGGCTCCGGTGTCCCACTGCCCGCTCGCCTCACCGGTGGCCTGCGCCGGCACGGAGACCGGCTGCTGGTACCCGGCCGTCCACGCGGTCGCGTCGTAGGCGCCGGTGTCGTAGGCGGTGTGCTGCGGGGCCGCGTACTGGTCGTAGTCCAGGGTCTGGTGGCTGCCGGTGGACCACTGGGTGGCGTCGTACGCACCCGTGGTGTCGTACGCGCCGCTGGTGTCGTACGCGCCGGTGTCCTGGCCCGGGAAGTTGCCGAACAGGGGGTCCGCGTGGAAGGCCGCCGTGGCGTGGTGGCCAGTGGCAAAACCGGTGGCGGCGTAGCCGCCGTACGTGGTGAGGTCGCCGTACTGGGCTTCCTCGGTGCCGTACGACGCGTAGTGCGCCGGGTCGGCGTCGGAAGCCGAGGCCGGGGTGGTCATGGTCCCCGACGGGTGACGGTCGTTCACCAACTTCTCTTTCGCCTCGACAACAGGGGCTGCCAGAGCAGTGCGGCGACTGTACCCGGCGGTATACGGGCACGACAATCTTCGGCAGGTTTCGCGTGCGCAGGAAACGGGCAATCGGCCGTGTTTTGGCGGACGACGGACGCGGGTTTGGCTTTCTGTTCGAGAAACGTTCGACAGGTGTTCGGGGTGTCAGGCGACGGTCAGGCCGTCGGCGCGGCTGTCCTTCTCGGCGGTCGGCACGGTGGTGTCGAGGGCCTGCCGTATGCCTGTGGCCACGGCGGGGTGCACGGGCAGGGCGAGATGGCCGATGCCGCTCACGCGCACGTTCTGCACCGACAGGTCGGGGTGGTCGAGGCAGGCCGTCTCCAGCGGATCCATCACGCGGTCCAGGTCGCTCCAAAAGCTCACGAACCGAGTACGGCATCCGGGTGAGGGCAGGGCCAGCTCCTCGATCACCGCGGAGCCGGGGCGCATCTGGCGGACGATCGGGTGCGCGTTGGCCAGCGGCACCACGCGGGTGCCGGCGTGCGGGGTGCCGAGCGTCACGAGCATCCGGACCCGTGCGTCACCGCCCAGTCGCTGCACGTAATAACGCGCGATCAGCCCGCCGAGGCTGTGTCCGACGACATCGACCTGCTCGCTGCCGGTGCGGGCGCAGATCTCCTCGATGTGCCGGCCCAGCAGCTCGGCGCCGGTGCGGATGTCGCAGGTCAGCGGTGAGTAATTGAGCGACACGACCTGATGCCTGCCGTGCTGGGCCAGGCTGCGGCGCAGCAGCAGGAAGACCGAGCGGTTGTCGATGAAGCCGTGCAGGAGGACGACCGGGGGGCTGCCGCGCGTGGGCAACTGCGGCGTGGGTGACGCGGTCTGCAACTCGGTCGACTCCGGGCAGCCCGCCGCGCCCGGCGTCTTGGGCGACGGGATGGCGGGACCGGACCGGCGTTCCTGGGCGATGCCGTAGGGATAGAGCAGCAGATGCCCGGCGAGGATCGCGATCTCCAGCGCCGTGGCTTTGAGGAGGGTCAGGGAGATTCCCGTCAGCCTCCCCGGAAGAGCGGGCAGATCAGGCAGAAGACGCTGGCAGAGCGGCAGGAAGGGCGAAACTGCTCTGGTGACCATCATGGGCCGACCTCCTTGTCGGCACGCGGAGGAACGCCTCTGTCCCCGTGTGCCCTCGTGGAGAGCCGTGACACCTGCGGTCGACGGTGTTTGCGAGGTTGCCGTGAGCTGAGTCTGCCCCTGCGATGGATAGGGAGCAACTGGTGCCAGTGGTGCGATCGGGTGAGTGGTGTCCTGTGGTGCGGCGGCGCGGCTTCCCGCCGCGCTGCCCTCGCTGCGGCTCTCCTTGCGCATGTCCCCCGCCACCCTCGAAGAGGTGCGCGGCGGAACGTGTCCCACGTGTGATTTCCCCCTCTGTATCCACCGCGAAACTGCCGGTTGCGGGATGCTGGCGATAACGTTCGTTCACTTCCCCGGACGCCGTGGAACGGGGTGTCTGTGCCGGGTGCCGTGGGGGCGCGTGCGGAATGCGCGCCCTGCAGAACGGGCATCCCTGCACAACGTGCCCCTCGTGCACGCCGTGCCTCTGTGTACGGCGTGGGTGATGTGTGCGGTACTTGTCCGTACGGATGGATGTAGTCGCTTCATGGAGGCAGTGATGGGTGTGGCAGCCGGTCCGATCCGCGTGGTGGTGGCCAAGCCGGGGCTCGACGGCCACGATCGCGGGGCCAAGGTGATCGCGCGGGCGCTGCGCGACGCCGGTATGGAGGTCATCTACACCGGGCTTCACCAGACCCCCGAGCAGATCGTGGACACCGCGATCCAGGAGGACGCCGACGCGATCGGGCTGTCCATCCTCTCCGGTGCGCACAACACGCTCTTCGCCGCCGTGATCGGCCTGCTCAAGGAGCGGGACGCGGAGGACATCCTGGTCTTCGGCGGCGGGATCATCCCCGAGGCGGACATCCCCCCGCTGAAGGCGAAGGGCGTCGCGGAGATCTTCACGCCCGGTGCGACGACGGCGTCGATCGTGGACTGGGTACGGGCGAACGTGCGCCAGCCGGCGCAGGCATAGGCGCCGCCCGGCCGGGACGGGGTGCCGACCGCCGCTCTGCGGTCCCTCGGGTCTGCGGTCCCTCGGGCCGAAGGGCCCGGGGGAGGGCAACCCCGTCGACGCCGGATCCTCTACGGGGTGTCCGCAGAGCCGTTCCCGCCCCGCGACGCCGGGGCACCCTCCCCGCTCTCGGCTTCGCTCGCGCGGGTGGTGCGGTGGCGGTTGGTGCCCCACCGCCGGGCCGGGCGAACACCTGAGGACGACCAGTACGCGGTCACCCCCTAGCCCGCCCGAAGCTCCTCGGCCATCGCCGCGCGCAGGCGCAACGTCGTGACCAGGCGCTGGAACGCCTCCGCCCAGTACCCGCCCGCCCCCGGTGAAGCGTCCTCCGATTCGTCCGGTATCGCCAGCAGGCCGTCCAGCCGGCCCGCCTCCGCGGGGTCGAGGCAGCGCTCGGCCAGTCCCATGACACCGCTGAAACTCCAGGGATAACTCCCGGCGTCCCGAGCGATGTTGAGCGCGTCGACGACCGCCCGCCCGAGCGACGGGGCCCACGGCACCGCGCACATGCCGAGCAGCTGGAACGCCTCGGACAGGCCGTGCGTCGCGATGAACCCCGCGACCCACTCGGCCCGTTCGCCGGCGTCCAGTGTGCCGAGCAGCTTGGCACGCTCGGCCAGGGACACCGCTCCCGGCCCTCCGGCCTCGGGTGCCGTCGGCGAACCGAGCAGCGCCCTCGCCCACGCGGCGTCCCGCTGCCGTACCGCCGCCCGGCACCACGCCGCGTGCAGCTCGCCCTGCCAGTCGTCCGCCACGGGGAGGGCGACGATCTCCTCGGGCGTCCGTCCGCCGAGCCGTGCGGGCCAGGTCCCGAGCGGTGCCGACTCGACCAACTGGCCCAGCCACCAGGACCGTTCACCCCGTCCCGCAGGAGGCTTGGGTATGACGCCGTCGCGCTCCATGCCCGCGTCGCACTCGTGCGGCGCCTCCACCGTGATCATCGGTGCGGTGCCCGTACGGTCGACGGCCACGCAGGTCAGGGCTCTGGCCGCCATCCGCGCGGCGAGCGCCGAGCCCGGCAGTGCGGACAGCAACTCCGCCGCCGTCGCCCGCACGTTGCGGCTGCGGTCGGCCAGTGCCTGTTCCAGGAAGGGCTCGTCCTCGGGCTCCAGCCCCGTCCGCAGCGAGTCGAGGAACATCAGGCGGTCCTCGGCCCGCTCCGTCGACCAGGTGGAGGCCAGCAGTTCGCGGGCGCCGACGGCGTCACGGGCGCGCAGGGCCGCCAGCAGGGCGACGCGCTCGGCGAACAGACCCTCCTCCCACAGCTGCCGCACCCGGTCCGTGTCCTCGGGGCGTGGCAGCGCGGCGCCTCCGCCCGGTGCGGCGCGCAGGGCGAACCGCCAGTCCGGGTTGAGCCGGGCCAGCCACAGGGCGCGCGGCCCGGCGAAGGTCAGCGCCGCCGGACGCAGGTCCGTACGCCCCCGTGCCGCGTCGAGCAGGGCCGGCAACGTCTGGGGAGGCGCGGCGAAACCCCGGGCGTTCGCCGCCGCCAGCCACTGGGGCAGCAGCTCCATCAGGTCGGGCGCCGTGCCTCGGCGGCCGCCGCCCGCCGTGCCGGGGCGGTCGGCGAGCAGCATGGTGAGCCTGCGGGCCGCCGCGGCCGGCAGTGGCGGGCGCGGATCCTCCGGCGCCCGCTCCAGACGCTCTGCCGAGCGGGCCGGGCGCAGTCCGGCGCGCCTGCGTACGGTCTCCACGGCCGCCGTGTCCAGCAGCGCCGTCGGAGCCGCGCGGCCGGGCGCGCAGCCCGGGGGAGTGCGCCGGTCCGTGCCGAGCAGCGCCGAGGTGACGAGCTCCTCCCAGATGCCCGTCACGGGCACGTCCGCGGAAGTCGGCGTGGTCATGCGGTTCCTTTCCGTGGGACGGATCAGCACAGCTGCACCGCCGGGCCCGGCTCCGCCGGCCAGGCCGCCAGCGGGGTGAAGCCCTGGTGGCCGCACTCGCCGAAGACCTTGACCGGCGCACCGCCCGAGAGCGCGACCAGGCGCCACAGACCCGGACGCCGGTGCGCGGCGGGCGTGAGCGGCAGCGCGGTGTCCTCTTCCGCGTCCGCCAGTTGCCAGGAGTCGCCGTCCGGGACCGGCACGACCTGCTCCAGGGTCACCGGGACCGACTCCAGCCAGGGGTCGTCGCGGAGCGCCTCGCCGTAGCGGGCGGCGGCCCGGGACGTCGTCACCCCCGGTGGCCGTATCGCCGTCGGTTCCGGCGGCGTGAACCGCTCGCCCAGGGCCGCACGAGACTGACCGGCCCCCGGATACGCGGACACCTCCGCCTCCAAGGCCAGGCCCACCGGCAGCGCGAGGTCCGGGGCACGGCCCGCGGCGCCGTAGGAGAGGAGCAGCGCCGTGCGGCCCGAGCCGGCGCCGTACAGCCAGATCCGGCGGGTCGTCAGACGCGTGTCCGCCGTGTCGTACTGGGACAGGACCAGCCAGTGGTCCCGCACCGCGGGACCGTCCGCCGACGACGGCAGGCCGACGCGCGCGCGGACCGTCGCCGTCAGGTCGTCGGGCAGCCGCTCACGGCCCAGCCAGCCCTGGTCGAGGAGGTGGAGGAGAGCGCACTCCTCGAGGAGCCGCACCGGCCAGCCCGGACCGGACGACGGGATGGCCCCCAGCTCCCTGACCCGTGCCGCCAGCCCCGGCGCCTGGGCGTCCACCATGCGGGCCGCCGTCTCCTCCCACAGCCCGTACCCGGCCTGCTCCGCACCGGCCAGACCGCCGCGCAGCAGGTCCGCCAGCCGCTGCTCCAGCTCCGTCGCCCCCGCGGTGATCCGCTCGGCCCGGCGCTCCGCCCTGCGCCGCGCCGCCTCCGGATCACCGGAGCCGGGAGCGGAACCCGGGGAGGCCGCCGCGCCCGCCCCCTCCGCGCGTCCGCGCCGTCCCGCCATCCACTGCTCCGCCCAGTCCGGCGCCTGAGCGAGCGGCACCGCGCTCTCTCCGCCCGCCCAGAGCAGCAGTAGTCCGAGCGCGTGCTTGCACGGGACCTTCCGGCTCGGACAACTGCACTGGTACGCGGGCCCGGTCACGTCCGCTATGTCGACGACCGTCCGGTACGGCTCGCTGCCGCTGCCCTTGCACAGCCCCCACACCGCCCCCTCCTCGGAACTCCCCGTCCCGGACCACGGCCCGGCGACGCCGAGTTTGCTGCCCGCTTTGCGTGACGCGGCGTCAGGTGCCAGTGCCAGCACCTGGTCCGCGCTCCGGCGCACCCCCTGCTGAGTCATGCCATCGAAGGTAGATCCCGCCACTGACAATCGGCCTCGCGAGAGCGTTTGTGCAGGTCAGAGGCGATTGTCAGTGGTGTGGTGCACCGTGGATGCCAGATCCGAACCGGCCGAGCTGGAGGGGGACTCAGCCATGCCTGTGTCCGTTGAACCGACGTCCGCGGACCCGAGCCAGAACGGGTCCGCGCCCGCGAACCCGGAAGCGGGCAGCGCCTCGTCCGCGGGCATCCACACGCCCTCGACCGCACCCGGAGCAGAGGCGTTGAGGCCGCACGCCGAGCACGCCTTCGCCGCCGAACTCGCGGCGCTGGCCGCGCAGGACGACCGCCCGCGCCCGGCCCGCTGGAAGCTGTCGCCGTGGGCCGTCGCCACGTACCTGCTCGGCGGCACCCTGCCGGACGGCACGGTGATCTCACCGAAGTACGTGGGCCCGCGCCGCATCGTCGAGGTCGCCGTCACCACGCTCGCCACCGACCGCGCCCTGCTCCTGCTCGGCGTGCCCGGCACCGCGAAGACCTGGGTGTCGGAGCACCTGGCCGCCGCGGTCAGCGGTGACTCGACGCTGCTGGTGCAGGGCACGGCCGGCACACCCGAGGAGGCGATCCGCTACGGCTGGAACTACGCGCGGCTGCTCGCCCACGGCCCCAGCCGCGACGCCCTCGTGCCGAGCCCGGTCATGCGGGCCATGGCGGAGGGGATGACCGCCCGCGTCGAGGAGCTGACCCGCATCCCGGCCGATGTGCAGGACACACTCATCACGATCCTGTCCGAGAAGACCCTGCCGATACCGGAACTGGGCCAGGAGGTACAGGCGGTCCGCGGCTTCAACCTGATCGCCACCGCCAACGACCGCGACCGCGGGGTCAACGACCTCTCCAGCGCGCTGCGCCGCCGCTTCAACACCGTGGTGCTGCCGCTGCCGGAGAGCGCCGAGGCGGAGGTCGACATCGTCTCGCGCCGCGTCGGCCAGATCGGCCGCTCCCTCGACCTGCCGGCCGCGCCCGACGGCATCGACGAGATCCGCCGTGTCGTCACCGTCTTCCGCGAACTGCGCGACGGCGTGACGGCGGACGGCCGGACGAAGCTGAAGTCGCCCAGCGGCACGCTGTCCACGGCGGAGGCCATCTCCGTGGTGACCAACGGCCTCGCTCTGGCCGCCCACTTCGGAGACGGCGTGCTGCGGCCCGACGACGTCGCCGCGGGCATCCTCGGCGCGGTCGTCCGCGACCCGGCGGCCGACCGCGTCATCTGGCAGGAGTACCTGGAGACGGTCGTCCGCGAGCGCGACGGCTGGAAGGACTTCTACCGGGCCTGCCGGGAGGTGAGCGTGTGACCGGCGGGTGGCGGCAGCTCGGGACGGGTGTCACGGCGGGCGGCCCGCGCGGCGCCGCGGCCGGCCCGGCCGGGGACGAGGACGACTCCAGCTGGTCCCGGAAGCGAGGGGGACGGCGTGACGGGCGCTGACGGGGCCGGGAGGCGGGCCGGGCCGGGTCCGCTGCTGCTCGGCGTGCGCCACCACGGACCCGGTTCTGCGCGGGCGGTCCGGGCGGCGCTGGAGGCGGCCCGGCCGCGGGTCGTGCTGATCGAGGGACCTCCGGAGGCCGACCCGCTGATCCCGCTGGCCGCCCACGAGGACATGCGACCGCCGGTCGCCCTCCTCGCCCACGCCGTGGACGAACCCGGCCGGTCGGCGTTCTGGCCGCTGGCCGAGTTCTCCCCGGAGTGGGTCGCCGTCCGCTGGGCCCTGGAACACGACGTGCCGGCCCGCTTCATCGACCTCCCGGCCGCGCACACGCTGGCGTGGCGGACCGAGGATCCCCAAGACGACACCCCGGAGGCGGATCCGGACGAGGGGCGTGAGCCCGACCCCGCCTCCGACGTCCGGGCCGATCCCCTCGCCGCGCTCGCCGAGGCGGCCGGTCACGACGACCCGGAGCGCTGGTGGGAGGACGTCGTCGAGCACCGGGGTGCGGCGGAGGGAGACGCCCTCGCGCCGTTCACCGCGCTGGAGGAGGCCATGGGGGCGCTGCGGGAGACGGAGCCGGACGGCGGGCGCGACCGGGACCTCGTGCGCGAGGCGTACATGCGGCTCCAGGTGCGGGCGGCGCAGCGCGAGTTCGCCGACGACGTCGCCGTGGTCTGCGGGGCCTGGCACGTGCCCGCGCTGCGACGGAAGGCCACCGCCACCGCCGACCGGGCGCTGCTGAAGGGGCTGCCCAGGACCAAGGTCGACATGACCTGGGTGCCGTGGACCCACCGCAGGCTGTCCCGGGCCGGAGGATACGGGGCGGGCATCGACTCGCCGGGCTGGTACGGACATCTGTTCGGCGCGCCGGACCGGCCCGTCGAGCGGTGGCTGACGAAGGTGGCCGGTCTGCTGCGGGAGGAGGACCGGATCGTCTCCTCGGCCCATGTCATCGAGGCGGTACGGCTCGCCGAGACGCTCGCCGCGATGCGCGGCCGTCCGCTGCCCGGCCTGAGTGAGACGACGGACGCCGTGCGGGCGGTCATGTGCGACGGCTCGGACGTACCGCTGGCGCTGGTCCACGACCGGCTGGTCGTGGGGGACGTGCTGGGTGAGGTGCCCCCGGAGGCGCCCGCGGTGCCCCTGCAGCGCGACCTCACCCGCACCCAGCGGCGACTGCGGCTCAAGCCGGAGGCCCTGGAGCGGGAGCTGGAGCTCGATCTGCGCAAGGAGACCGACGCCGAGCGCGGCAGACTGCTGCACAGGCTGCGGCTGCTCGGCATCGGGTGGGGCGAGCCGGCCGCCTCGCGGGGCAGCACGGGCACGTTCCGGGAGACATGGCGGCTGCGCTGGGAGCCGGAGCTGTCCGTGCGGGTGGCCGAGGCCGGGGTGTGGGGCACGACCGTGCTCGCCGCCGCGACCGCCAAGGCGGAGGCGGACGCCGTCGCCGCGCAGGGCCTCGCCGAGGTCACCGCGCTCGCCGAGCGCTGCCTGCTGGCCGAACTGCCCCAGGCGCTCCCCACGGTGATGCGGATCCTCGCCGACCGCGCGGCGCTCGACACGGACGTCGGCCACCTCGCCCAGGCCCTGCCGGCGCTGGTCCGCTCCCTGCGCTACGGCGACGTGCGGGGCACGGACACCGGCGCCCTGGCCGAGGTCGCGGCAGGGCTGGCCGAGCGGGTCTTCGTCGGCCTGCCCCCGGCCTGTGCCGCGCTGGACGCCGACGCGGCCGAGGAGATGCGCCGTCATGTGGACGCCGTGCACGGGGCGGTGGCACTGCTGGGTGACGAATCCGCCCCTGGCCACGGCGACCTGCGGGCCCGCTGGCAGTCGGTGCTGCGGCTGCTGTCCGGGCGCGACACCGTGCCCGGCGTCATCCGGGGACGGGCGGTACGACTCCTGCTGGACGACGGGGCACTGGCGGCGGACGAGGCGGCACGGCTCATGGGGCTGGCGCTCTCCCCGGGGACGCCGCCGCCGGACGGGGCGGCCTGGATCGAGGGTTTCGTCGGAGGCGGCTCGGGTGGCGGCATGCTCCTCGTCCACGACGAGCGGCTGCTCGGACTGGTGGACGCCTGGCTGACCGGCGTACCGGCGGACGCGTTCACGGACGTGCTGCCGCTGCTGCGCCGCACCTTCTCGGCGTACGAGCGGGGGGTGCGCCGCACCCTCGGCGAGCTGGTCCGGCGCGGACCGGAGCGGGTGGGCGGGGCTACCGCCGGGTCCGGCACACCCGGTTTCGCGGCCGAGCTCGACACCGCGCGCGCCGATGCCGTGCTGCCCGTGGTCCGCCTGCTGCTCGGCCTGGACGCGGCCGACGCACGCACGCACGAAGCCGGAAGCACCGCAGCAGGCACCGGCCGGCACGACGCCGACGACAACGACCTCGTGGGGGTGGAGGCATGACGACCGAGCTGACGGACCCGGCGCGGGAGCGGCTGCGACGGTGGCGGCTCGTGCTCGGCGGCGACACGGCCGACGGCACCGGGTGCGCGCTCTCCGGGCGGGACGCCGCGATGGACGGAGCGCTCGCGGCGCTCTACGGACAGGCGGACAAGGGGACCAAGGGCCGCGACCGTTCGGCGGGGCTCGGGGCCTCGGCGCCGTCCGTGGCCCGCTGGCTGGGCGACATACGCACGTACTTCCCGTCCTCCGTGGTGCAGGTCATGCAGCGGGACGCCATCGACCGGCTCGGCCTCGCCACGCTGCTGCTGGAGCCGGAGATGCTGGAGGCGGTGGAGGCCGACGTGCACCTCGTCGGCACGCTGCTGTCCCTCAACAAGGCGATGCCGGAGACGACGAAGGAGACGGCACGGGCCGTCGTGCGCAAGGTCGTCCAGGACCTGGAGAAGCGGCTCTCCACCCGCACCCGGGCCGCACTCACCGGCGCCCTCGACCGCAGCGCGCGCGTCAACCGCCCCCGCCACCACGACATCGACTGGAACCGCACGATCGCGGCCAACCTCAAGCACTACCTGCCGGAGCACCGGACGGTCGTGCCGGAGCGGCTCGTCGGCTACGGGCGGGCGTCCCGGTCGGTGAAGAAGGAGGTCGTCCTCTGCATCGACCAGTCGGGGTCGATGGCGGCGTCCGTCGTGTACGCGTCGGTGTTCGGGGCGGTGCTGGCGTCCATGCAGTCGATCAGCACCCGGCTCGTCGTCTTCGACACGGCGGTCGTCGACCTCACCGACCAGCTCGACGACCCGGTCGACGTGCTCTTCGGCACGCAGCTCGGCGGCGGCACGGACATCAACCGGGCGCTTGCGTACTGCCAGTCCCGGATCACCCGGCCCGCGGAGACGGTGGTCGTGCTGATCAGCGATCTCTTCGAGGGCGGCATACGCAACGAGATGCTCAAGCGGGTGGCGGCGATGAAGGGGGCGGGCGTGCAGTTCGTGACGCTGCTGGCGCTGTCCGACGAGGGGGCGCCGGCGTACGACCGGGAGCACGCGGCAGCGCTGGCCGCGCTGGACGCGCCGGCCTTCGCCTGCACGCCGGATCTGTTCCCGGAGGTGATGGCGGCGGCGATCGAGAAGCGGCCCCTGCCCGTACCGGACGCCGGGTGAGGCCGGGTGGGCGCGGGCCCGTTGGCGACTTGTCGATCCGCTGTCGCCCGGTTCCTGCCGTCAAAAGGGACATGACTACCCATCGGTAACGGCGGGCTTGCGCAACCTCGGGACTCCCGTGCGAGGATCGCGCGTCGTATCGACGCGTCGCGCGCTACGCCCAGCTCGTTCCGCCGAACGGGAGGATCCTCCCCCTCTTGATCTGGTCACCAGCCCTTCCCGGTGCCGCTCTGCGCGTCCTGCGCGGGGCGGCCGGGTGGCGTGCGCTTCAGGTGGCCGTGCTGGTGGGCGGGGTGTTCGTCCTCGGGCTGCTGTGCGGGCAGCGGGCACAGGCGGCCGAGGGCGTGCCGCCGGTGAAGGACGTCGTCGGCGGGATCGCCGACGTCCCGGCGGCTCCCGGCGGGCCCACACCGTCCCGTGAGCGTGACGGGGCCGGCACGGGGCCGTCCCGAGGGACACCCGACCCGGCCGTTCCGGACCTCCGTCCGGTGACCGATCACGTCGTCCGGTCCGTACGGGACCGGGTCGCGCGGCCGGTCGACGACCTGGTGCGGACGGTGTCGGAGGAACTCGAGGCCGCGCGGGCGAAGGCGCCACCGCTGGATTCCCTGCCGTCGCTGCCCGCGCTCCCCGGGGCCCCCGCGCTGCCCGCGATCCCCGAGGCTCCCGCGCTGCCCGCGCTCCCCGAGGCCCCCGCGCTCCCCGAGGCCCCCGCGCTCCCCGGCGCCCCGGACTTCCCGGTCGCCCCGAGCCTCCCGGACGCCCCCTCGCTTCCGGCTGTCCCCGTGCCGCCCGCGCCGTCGACGCTGCCGGACGTGTCCGACCCCGGTGAGCCGGTCACGCCGGTCTCTCCGGCCCCGCGACCCGGCCACGACACCGCGGCCACGCCACCGGCCGCCGACGCCGAGGCGTCCGACGCCGGGGCGTACGGGCCCCTGTTCGCCGGTGACGGGGTCCACCCCGCGGCGCACGGCGGCACACCCCGTGCCGCCGGCACCGAGTACGCGCCCGCCCGCCCGGCACCCGCCGGTGACCCGGACGGGGCGCTCGGCAACGGGTCCGCCGCCGACAACGGCACGCCGC
This sequence comes from Streptomyces viridiviolaceus, assembly GCF_014650995.1. Lineage (GTDB taxonomy): Bacteria > Actinomycetota > Actinomycetes > Streptomycetales > Streptomycetaceae > Streptomyces > Streptomyces viridiviolaceus. The sequence continues at coordinate 117,409 of NZ_BMWA01000012.1, read as the reverse complement.
GGCACGGCGACGCCCACGCGGTCACTCACCACCACCAGGTACCGCTCCGGCTCGTGCCCGGCGCCCTCGTGCGCGCCGACACGGCCGAGGTCCGGGACAGGTACCGGGACATTCCCGTCTCTCCGGCCTAGGGCAGGCGTTCCCCCGCGACAGACCTGCCGCGCGGGGGCGGAAAGGTCTGCCCGCCCGTCCGGAAACCCTTCCGTGTCCGGACGGAAGCCGCCGGAGCCACCGCGGAGCACCGCAGGGCCCGGCGCCGGAAATGTCCCCAAGCTTGTGAAGGACCCTGACACACCCATGAACAAGAACATCCGCCGCTCCATCGTCATAGCCGCCGGCGTCACCGGTGCCTGGGCGCTGGGCTCCACCGTGGCCAGTGCGGACGAGCTGCCCGCCGCCTCCGTCTCCGTGCCGGACGCCGCCACCGACGCCGTCAGCGCCACCGACGCCGTCACCGATACCGTCCCGGACACGCTCGACAGCACCGTCTCCGAGGTCCAGGACACCGCCGCCCAGGCCACCGAGGCCCCGCAGGTCCAGACGCCCGAGATCCAGACCCCCGAGATCCAGACCCCCGAGGGCGACATCGACTACCTCTTCGGCCCCCTCTCCGCCTTCGCCCCCGAGCTGGAGCAGGTCCCGGCCGCCGCGCAGGACACCGTCGGCGGCGTCCCGGGCGCGGTCACGTCGGTCGCCGGGGAGACCACCGACGCGGTCGCCCCGCCGGTCGCCGACCGGGCCGTGACGGGTGCCGTGCCGGTCGCCGAGCGCGCCGTGGCCGGCGTCGTCCCGGTCGTCGAGGGCGTCGCCGCCGACGTGCCGCCGTACGCCACCGGCCTGGTCGGCCAGGTCACCGGTGACACCGCGGACGCCGTGCTGCCGCCGGTCGCGAGCACCGCCGTGCAGGGCGTCGTGCCCGTCGCCGGGCAGGCCGTCCAGGACGTGAGCGGCGTGGCGTACGGCGTCGTGGGCGACGTGCGCCCCTTCGCGGGCGGCGTCGTGGGCGCCGTGCCGCCGCTCGCGCAGGGGGTGACCGAGCACGCCGAGCCGTTCGCCGAGGGCGTCGTGGGCGAGGTGCCGCCCTTCGCCGCCGGGGTGACGGGCACCGTCCGGCCCGTGGTCGACACGGTGGTCGAGACGGTCGGTCCCGTCGCCCAGGGCGTCGGCGGCAGCACCACCGCGCTGGCGTACGGGGCCGTGGGGCGCGCGGTGCCCTTCGCGGACGGTGTCGTCGGCGAGGTCGCCGCCCCGTTCGCCCAGGGCGTCACCGGTCAGGTCGCGCCCTTCGCCCAGGACCTGACCGGCACCGTCCGGGACACCGCGGGCCCGCTGGCCGGCCACGCCGTCACCGGCGTCGAGACGGTGGCCGAGTCGGTCACCCCGGGCTACGCGCAGGGCGCGTACCAGGCGGTCAGCCCCTACAGCGTCTGACCGGGACGACCGCTCTCCCCGGCGCCGTACCAGGCGCACCGCCCCGCGCAGCGCGACCGCGACGGATGCGAGCGACGCACGCACCCGCCGGAACGTGACCGGGGCGGACGAACGACTCCGCGGGGCATCAGGCCCCGGACGGCCGAAAGCCGTCGGCCCCCGGCGGGCCGAGACCCCGCGGACGGGTCCGGCCGGTCCCCATTGGGGTGGGGACCGGCCGGACCGCACTCCGGGTGGCCGCTCTCCAGCGGCCCCGCGGAGGAGTCCGACGGGCCTCACCGGGTCAACCCCAGCCCGGTGAGGCCCCTCACCCGCCGTCCCGCCCCGCCGTCCCTGCCCTCACGCACGGCACGGCGTGCCAGAGAGGGCGGCATCATGTGACAGGTATCACCGCTCAGGTGTGACCCGCGATTTAGAGACCCCCCGCAAGCGGCGATAACCTGCGAGACGGACATGCCGCGCGCTCGGACACCGTGTGCGCCTCCCTAGTGACAGCGGACGTCACGTTGCCCTTCGCGGCACGCCCACGCATCCAACGAACCGCGAGATCACTGATAGGGACGGAAGCGCGTGGACCTGTTCGAGTACCAGGCGAGGGACCTCTTCGCCAAGCACGATGTACCGGTGCTGGCCGGTGAAGTCATCGACACGCCTGAGGCGGCGCGCGAGATCACCGAGCGTCTGGGCGGCAAGTCCGTCGTCAAGGCTCAGGTGAAGGTCGGTGGCCGCGGCAAGGCCGGTGGCGTGAAGCTCGCCGCCACCCCGGACGAGGCCGTCGCCCGCGCGACGGACATCCTCGGCATGGACATCAAGGGCCACACGGTCCACAAGGTGATGATCGCCGAGACCGCTCCGGAGATCGTCGAGGAGTACTACGTCTCCTTCCTCCTCGACCGTGCGAACCGCACCTTCCTGTCCATCGCGTCCGTCGAGGGCGGCATGGAGATCGAGGAGGTGGCGGCCACCCGTCCGGAGGCTGTCGCCAAGACCCCGATCGACGCCATCGACGGCGTGACGCCGGAGAAGGCCCGCGAGATCGTCGAGGCCGCGAAGTTCCCGGCCGAGGTCGCCGACAAGGTCGTGAACGTCCTCGTCAAGCTGTGGGACACCTTCATCAAGGAGGACGCCCTCCTGGTCGAGGTCAACCCGCTGGCGAAGGTCGCCTCCGGCGACGTCATCGCCCTCGACGGCAAGGTGTCGCTCGACGACAACGCCGAGTTCCGTCACCCCGACTTCGAGGAGCTCCACGACAAGGCCGCGGCCAACCCGCTCGAGGCCGCCGCCAAGGAGAAGAACCTCAACTACGTCAAGCTCGACGGCGAGGTCGGCATCATCGGCAACGGCGCGGGTCTCGTCATGAGCACCCTGGACGTCGTCGCGTACGCCGGTGAGAAGCACGGCAACGTCAAGCCGGCCAACTTCCTGGACATCGGCGGTGGCGCCTCCGCCCAGGTCATGGCCAACGGTCTGGAGATCATCCTCGGCGACCCGGACGTCAAGTCCGTCTTCGTCAACGTCTTCGGTGGCATCACCGCCTGTGACGAGGTCGCCAACGGCATCGTCCAGGCCCTGAAGCTCCTGGAGGACCGCGGCGAGGAGGTCACCAAGCCGCTCGTCGTCCGTCTCGACGGCAACAACGCCGAGCTCGGCCGGCAGATCCTCACCGACGCCAACCACCCGCTGGTCCAGCGCGTCGACACCATGGACGGCGCGGCCGACAAGGCCGCCGAGCTGGCCCACGCCGCCAAGTAAGCACTCAGGACGAGGACACCAACACACCATGGCTATCTGGCTCAACAAGGACAGCAAGGTCATCGTCCAGGGCATGACCGGCGCCACCGGCATGAAGCACACCAAGCTCATGCTCGGCGACGGCACCAACGTCGTGGGCGGCGTGAATCCGCGCAAGGCGGGGCAGTCCGTGGACTTCGACGGCACCGAGGTACCGGTCTTCGGCACCGTCAAGGAGGCCATCGAGAAGACCGGCGCCAACGTCTCCGTCATCTTCGTGCCGGAGAAGTTCACCAAGGACGCGGTCGTCGAGGCCATCGACGCCGAGATCCCGCTGGCCGTCGTGATCACCGAGGGCATCGCCGTGCACGACTCGGCGTCGTTCTGGGCGTACGCCGGCAAGAAGGGCAACAAGACCCGGATCATCGGCCCGAACTGCCCCGGCATCATCACCCCGGGCCAGTCCAACGTCGGCATCATCCCGGGCGACATCACCAAGCCGGGCCGCATCGGCCTGGTCTCGAAGTCCGGCACGCTGACGTACCAGATGATGTACGAGCTGCGTGACATCGGCTTCTCCACGGCCGTCGGCATCGGTGGCGACCCGATCATCGGCACCACGCACATCGACGCGCTCGCCGCGTTCGAGGCCGACCCCGAGACCGACCTGATCGTCATGATCGGCGAGATCGGCGGCGACGCCGAGGAGCGCGCGGCCGACTTCATCAAGGCCAACGTGACCAAGCCGGTCGTCGGCTACGTCGCGGGCTTCACCGCGCCCGAGGGCAAGACCATGGGCCACGCCGGCGCCATCGTCTCCGGTTCTTCTGGCACCGCACAGGCCAAGAAGGAGGCCCTGGAGGCCGCCGGCGTCAAGGTCGGCAAGACGCCGACCGAGACGGCCAAGCTCGCTCGCGAGATCCTCGCCGGCTGAGCACCTTCCGCGCACGGCAGCGGGCCCGCCTCCTTCCCGGGGGCGGGCCCGCTGCCGTTCCGGGGGCGTCACCCGGCGCTGGGCACCAGTCGCTGCGGGCCGTCCTGCAGCTCGGAGCGGAGCTTGCGCCGCAGGTCCAGCTCGGCGTCCGACAGGGCTCCCGGGGCCACCCGGGGCGGCACCCCGTGGACCGTCGATCCCGGGGCCACGGGCGGTACGTAGTGCGTGGGAGTGGTGCGCATGGCGAGAGCGGTGGTGCCGATCAGGGCGGCCGTGAACGCGATCGCGGCCCGCGTCCAGAACCGGGCCCGGCGCTCGCTGTTCACCCGCACCGTCGGCGGCGCCGCCGCCCGCAGCCGCTCGGCGGACGCCAGCTCGGTCATCCGCCGGTGCAACGCCGACGGGTCCGCCAGCTCGGGCAGGAGGGCGGCGACGGCCGCGCGGGCGTGCAGCAGCCGGCCCGCCGCCGCCGGGGTGCTGGCCTCGGTCTCCGCGGCGGTCTCGGGCAGACCGAGGCCGACCCCGTCGTGCAGCACGAGGGTGCGGCGGTGGGGCGGGGGGAGTGTGAGCAGCACGTTCAGCAGGGCGTGGGCGCCGGCGTCGGCGGGCGGCGGTTCGGGGTGCCGGTGGCGCGGACGGAACCGCTGCCAGGGGGAGAGGGCGTACTCGTAGGCCGCCGCCCGCACCCAGCCCACCGGGTCGGGGTCGCGGGCCACTTCCGGCCAGCGCTCCCAGGCGAGCTGGAAGGCCCGCTCCACCGACTCGCGGGCCAGCTCCCGGCGGCCGGTCAGCAGATAGACCTGGCGTACGAGGGCCGGGGCGCCGAACTCGTACAGCGCGTCGAAGGCCTGAGCGGGTGTCAGCGCGGCTCGTTCGGGGAGGGGCCGCGGCGGGCCGTCGGGCGGCTCAGCGGTGAGCAGGGGGCCGTCGGCGGACTCGGCCCCGACGGCGACGACCACGGGCACCGACGCCGGGACCGGCTCCGGTTGCGGCTCGGCGGCCGGTGCGGACTGGGGTGACCGTACCGCTTCCTCGGTGGCCAGGGTGTTCAGCAGCTTCGCGTACGCCTCCCGTCTCCGGCCGCGCGGAGTCGTCCGGCCGCTCTCCCACGCGCGCACCGTCCCCGGGGTGACGCCCATCCGTGCCGCCAGCTGATCCTGCGTCAGCGAGGCGGCCTCGCGCAGGCGTCGGCGCGCCTCCGGAGGGGGGAGCGGGGCGGCAGGGCTCTCTGTCACAAGGCACCCCTTCGTACGAAAAAGTACATAAACGTATATTGGGCGACACAGCGGGGCTTCGCCCGTTACACCGGGAAAGCGCGTGTCGTTGGGAGCATGGCGGCGTGATCCAGACGACCGCTCGCCGAGCCCCGCTGTCCCTGCTCCGCACCCGGTGGCGGGACCGGTCGCCGGGGCTGGCCCCGGCCCTCCTGGGAGGCGCCGTCGCGGCGGGGCTGGGACTGGGCTCGATCACCGTGCTCGTCATGGTGCTGTGGATCAGCTCGCCGTACCCCGACAGCGGCCCCGGCGGCACGCTGCACGTCGCCGCGGCACTGTGGGTCCTGGCGCACGGGGCCGAGCTGGTGCGCGCCGACACCCTCTCCGGCGCCCCGGCACCCGTGGGCGTCACCCCGCTGCTGCTGCTCGTGCTGCCGGTGTGGCTGGTGCACCGGGCGGCCCGGGACGCCGTGGACGGTGACGCACAGGATGCCGGTGACGCGAGTGCCGCCCCGCCGCTCGTCTCCGCGCGCACCGCGTGGACGGGCGTCGTCCTCGGCTACCTGGCCGTCGGCGTTCCGGCCGTGCTGTACGCCGCGGGCGGTGAGCCGCGGCCCTCATGGCTGTGGGCGGCGGTGTGCCTCCCGCTGCTCGTCACGGGCGCGGCGGGGATGGGGGTGTGGACGGCGTACGGATGCCCCGGCGGCCCGGCGGGGCGGGTGCTGGGCACGCTGCCCCCGTGGCTGCGGGACCTGGTCGTCGGGCCCGATGCGCGCCTGGGAGCCGTGACGCGCGCCGCGAGCGCCGGGGCGGCCGTGTTCGTGGGCGGCGGGGCGCTGCTGCTCGTCACGTCCCTGGTGTGGCACGGCGGGGCGGCCCGCGGGTCCTTCCTGCGGCTGACCGAGGGATGGTCGGGTCAGTTCGCCGTACTGCTGCTCTGCCTGGTGCTGGTGCCGAACGCGGCGGTGTGGGCGGCGGCGTACGCCCTCGGTCCGGGCTTCGCGCTCGGCACGGGCCACCTCGTCAGCCCGTTCCTCTCCGACCCCGTCCGGCTGCTGCCGCCGTTCCCGCTGCTGGCCGCGGTGCCGGACGCGGGCCCGGGCACGCCGCTGCACTGGGCGGCGGGCGCGGTGCCGGTCGCGGCCGGTGCGACGGTGGGCTGGTTCACGGCCCGGTCGGCCACGACGGAGACGACGGCCATCACGAAGACGACCGCCGCGACGGCCGGCGCCGGCCGGAAGACGACGACGCCCGGAAGCGGCGGCCCGGACGCCGGGCCGTGGCCGCCGGGCCGGACCGCGGCCGCCGCCGGCCTGGCCGCCCTGCTCTGCGCGGTCTTCGTCGCCCTGCTCGCCGCGTGGGCGGGCGGGCCGCTCGGGAACGGAGCCCTCGCCCGGTTCGGCCCGGTGTGGTGGCAGGTCGGGTGCGCCGCGCTGGCATGGCTCGGGGTAATGACCGTTCCGGTCGCGCTGGGCGTTCGCGCCTGGCGCTGCAGGGAGCGGAGCGAGCCGGAGCGGACGCCGCCGGCGGCCCGGGGCGCCGACGGGCGGATCCGGACGGAGACGGCAGCGACGCCCGGGACCGGCGGTCGCCGGCTGCGGGTGCCGCTGCCGCCGGTGGGCGGCTCGTTCGCGCGCGGGAAGGGCGGGAAGGACGGCAAGCGCGGGAAGGACGGCAAGGGCCCGGACGCGGAAAGGCACCCGGCGACGGGAGAGGCCGACGACGCCGCCATGCCGTACGGCCTGTACGACCAGGACGACGACGCGCTCCGGCCCTACGGCCTGCCGCCCGTCGACTCCCCGCCCGAACCGCCCCGCACCCCTGAGGGCTGAGGCGGGCGGCGTCAGCCGTCCGTGCCCAGCACGCCCCGCAGCTCCTCCGGCAGATGCCGGCTGCACGACTGCTTCGCCTCGCTGGTCAGGGCGTCGCTCTGGCAGGTGTAGTAGTCGCGGTAGACCAGCTGCGCGGTGAAGGACGCGGCGACCAGCACGATGGCCAGCGAGGACGTCACCAGGCCGCTGACCGCGGCGGTGCGCTGCGGGCGGACGGCCGGGTCGGAGGCCGGGGCCGGACGGTCCGGGTCGGCGGCCGCGCGCGGCTTGGCGCGCAGCGAGCTGATGCCCCAGTACAGGGACAGGGCACCGAGCAGCAGCGCCACGTACGGCCAGCTGAAGAGGGCGAAGAAGAGGGCCCACATCCCGCACAGGAGCGCATAGCGGGCGCGCCGCTGAGCGGGGTCCGTCGGGTCCCAGCGGGGGCCCGCGCCGCCGCCCGGCCCCTCGGGGCCGGAACCGGGTCCGCCGGGCCGCTCGCCGAAGCCGCCGGAGGAGCGGCCGGGCTGCCGGTCGCTCCACTGGCGGCCCCACGGCGAGCGCCCGCCGCCCTGGGCACCGTCACCGTCCTGCGAGCCGTCGCCGCCCGCCGGGTGCCGCGGCTGCCAGGGGGAGTCCGGCGTGCCCTCCGGCGGCGGCGCGAACGGGTTGTCCTCCTGGGTCCCGCCGCCCTGCTCGCCGCCGTTCTTCCGGTCCGAGGACGCGTCGGGCGGCGAGGACGGGCGCTCCCGCAGCAGCACGGCGCTGCGCTCTCCTCCCTGCGCCGACTGCTGGGGGAGCGTGAGCAGTCGCAGGCTGCGGTCCGGCATCAAGTGAGCGTCTTCCCCTTGGCGATACGAATGGCGGTTGCGGACGAATGATCTACGAACGGTGGCTCGAACTGCGTGGAACTGCGTGGACGAACTGCATGGACGAACCGTGCTCGTGAACCGGTGGGCACGACTGGTGAACGCGTGGCCCACGTGCGGCGTTCCCGGTCCGGCTCCATCCAGACGCTACCTGCCGGCCACGCCCCCGTCCCGAGGGGGCCGTCCGGTGTGCCGGTATCGTTGCTGACGGCCGGCCGCTTCGTAGACTTCCCCGTATCCCGGGGCGCGAAGCATTCGTACGACTGTACAAACCGACGTGCGAGCCGGCTGCACAGAACCGATTCCCCGAGAAAGGGCCCCACCGTGGCCGCCAAGCCCGTGGCCAAGCGCCTCGTCGTGCTGGTCTCCGGATCCGGCACCAATCTGCAGGCGCTCCTCGACGAGATCGCCGCCGTCGGCGTCGAGGTCTACGGAGCCGAGATCGTGGCCGTCGGCGCCGACCGTGACGGCATCGAGGGGCTCGCGCGCGCCGAGCGCGCCGGGCTGCCGACCTTCGTCCGGAAGGTCAAGGACTACGGGACCCGCGAGGAGTGGGACGCGGCGCTCGCCGAGGCCGTCGCCGCCCACGAGCCGGACCTCGTCGTCTCGGCCGGGTTCATGAAGATCGTGGGCAAGGAGTTCCTGGCCCGTTTCGGGGGGCGGTTCGTCAACACCCACCCCGCCCTCCTCCCCAGCTTCCCGGGAGCCCACGGCGTGCGCGACGCGCTCGCGTACGGCGCCAAGGTCACCGGCTGCACCGTCCACTTCGTCGACGACGGCGTCGACACCGGGCCGATCATCGCGCAGGGCGTGGTGGAGGTCCGGGACGAGGACGACGAGAGCGCTCTGCACGAGCGCATCAAGGAAGTCGAGCGAAGGCTGCTCGTCGATGTCGTGGGGCGTCTCGCCCGCAACGGCTATCGCATTGAGGGACGAAAGGTAGTTATCCAGTGACCGCCGAGAGCAACAAGCGGCCCCTTCGCCGGGCGCTCGTCAGCGTCTACGACAAGACCGGGCTGGAGGAGCTCGCCCGCGGCCTGCACGAGGCGGGCGTGGAGCTCGTCTCCACCGGGTCCACGGCCGCCCGCATCTCCGCCGCCGGCGTCCCGGTCACCAAGGTCGAGGACCTCACGGGCTTCCCCGAGTGCCTGGACGGCCGCGTCAAGACGCTGCACCCGAAGGTCCACGCCGGCATCCTCGCCGACCTGCGCCTGGACAGCCACCGGCAGCAGCTCGCCGAGCTGGGCGTGGAGCCCTTCGACCTGGTCGTGGTCAACCTCTACCCGTTCCGCGAGACCGTCGCCTCGGGCGCCACCCCCGACGAGTGCGTCGAGCAGATCGACATCGGCGGCCCCTCCATGGTCCGCGCCGCCGCCAAGAACCACCCCTCGGTCGCCGTGGTCACCAGCCCCGCCCGGTACGCCGACGTCCTGTCGGCCGCCAAGGACGGCGGCTTCGACCTGGCCGCCCGCAAGCGCCTGGCCGCCGAGGCGTTCCAGCACACCGCCGCCTACGACGTGGCGGTCGCCTCCTGGTTCGCCTCCGAGTACGCCCCGGTCGACGACTCGCAGTTCCCGGACTTCCTGGGCGCCACCTACGACCGCGCCCACACCCTGCGCTACGGCGAGAACCCGCACCAGCCCGCCGCCCTGTACACCTCCGGCACCGGCGGTCTCGCGGAGGCCGAGCAGCTGCACGGCAAGGAGATGTCGTACAACAACTACACGGACACGGACGCCGCCCGCCGTGCCGCGTACGACCACGACGAGCCGTGCGTCGCGATCATCAAGCACGCCAACCCGTGCGGCATCGCGGTCGGCGCGGATGTCGCCGAGGCGCACCGCAAGGCGCACGCCTGCGACCCGGTCTCCGCGTACGGCGGCGTGATCGCGGTGAACCGCCCGGTCAGCAAGGAGATGGCCGAGCAGGTCGCGGAGATCTTCACCGAGGTCATCGTGGCGCCGGACTACGAGGAGGGCGCGCTGGAGGCCCTCACCAAGAAGAAGAACATCCGCGTGCTGCGCGCCCCCGAGGCCCCCGCGGCCCCGGTCGAGGTCAAGCCGATCGACGGCGGCGCCCTCCTCCAGGTCGCCGACCGCCTCCAGGCCGAGGGCGACGACCCGGCCACCTGGACGCTGGCCAGCGGCGAGGCCCTGTCGGAGGCGGAGCTGGCCGAGCTGGCCTTCGCCTGGAAGGCCTGCCGGGCCGTGAAGTCCAACGCCATCCTGCTCGCCAAGGACGGCGCCTCGGTCGGCGTGGGCATGGGCCAGGTCAACCGGGTCGACTCCTGCCGTCTCGCGGTGGAGCGGGCCGGCGAGGAGCGGGCGCGCGGTGCCTACGCGGCCTCCGACGCGTTCTTCCCGTTCCCCGACGGCCCCCAGATCCTGATCGACGCCGGCGTCCGGGCCATCGTGCAGCCCGGCGGCTCGATCCGCGACGAGCAGGTCGTCGAGGCGGCGAAGAAGGCCGGCGTGACCATGTACTTCACGGGGACGCGGCACTTCTTCCACTGAGCAGCGGTACGGGGCCCGTCGGCGTCGGCCGACGGGCCCCCTCGCCTTCCGGGGACAGCGAACGACCGTCCCATCGGGTGCGGCTGCGTTCGTCCTCCGTGGCCGGCTGAGGTACCACGACGATGCCGTACAAGGTGCGTCTTCCCGTGCCTGACGGCTGCTCACGCCGGACCGGGCGACGCACCAGGGCCGTGTCTCCCCTCGTGAGGGTGAGACACGGCCCTTGGACGTGATCGGCGTGAAGTGTTCAGTCGCCGGGGCGCGTTCAGTAGCGCGGGCGGTTGAACCAGGCAGTGCCGCTGGAGACCACCGGGGCGGCGGTGATGACGGCACCGAAGACGACCCACAGCAGCGGGAAGATGATCGCCGAGGCGAGACCGGAGTCGAGACCGATGAACAGCAGGATGAGACCGACGACGGTACCGAGCGCGCCGTAGACGACGGTGGTGATCCGGATTCCCTGGCCGCCCTTGCCGAACTTGACGCCGAGCGTGATGGACAGGGCCGCCAGCGCGAGCAGGAAGATCGCGATGCCGGCGATGAGTCCGGCCGCGGCGTCGCCGAAGTCGCCGAGATCGCTGAACGGGTCGTCGGAGGACGTGCTCAGCGAGTCCGCCGAGTCCGATACGTCGTTCACGAAGGCGGCGACGTACAGGTAGATCAGGCCGCCGATGATCTGCACGGCCGAGATGATGTAGAGGAAGACCCGCGCCGTCACCAGCAGTCCCGGCATCGACTGCGGCATCATCTGGTTCGCGCCCGGATAGCCGGGGTAACCCTGCTGCTGCGGGAAACCGTAGCCCTGCTGCGGCGCGCCGGGCGGCTGCTGCGGGTAGCCGTAGCCGGGAGCGGCCGGCGGCTGGGCGGGCGGGGGCCCGTAGGGATTGTTCGGGTCGCCGAAACTCATGGCGGTCCTTCCTCCGATGTGCTCCATGTGCGGGGACGCGCGGCACGGTTCGGAGGAAGTTTCTACAGATGTATGCGGTTCGTCCCCCCGGTACTGCCCGCGGCACTGTGCTGTCCCATCGTTCTCGACCACCACTTGCTTGTCCAGCCGCATTCGCGAGGTGTTGTGCAAGTGCAACATCCATGATCATGACCGGATACGGCGGGACGCGTCCCGCGGTGCCCGGATGTTTCCCGGGCGGTGCCCGGATGGCGGCCGGATTGGAACCGGGGGCCGGTCATCCGCGAGGATGGGGGCATGACCGCCCAGATTCTCGATGGCAAGGCCACCGCAGCCGCGATCAAGTCCGAACTGACCGCCCGCGTGGCGGCGCTGAAGGAGAAGGGCGTCACGCCCGGCCTCGGCACCGTCCTGGTCGGTGACGACCCCGGCAGCCAGAAGTACGTCGCCGGCAAGCACCGCGACTGCGCCCAGGTCGGCATCGCCTCCATCCAGCGCGAACTGCCCGCCACGGCGACCCAGGAGGAGATCGAGGCGGTCGTCCGCGAGCTGAACGAGGACCCGGCCTGCACCGGTTACATCGTCCAGCTGCCGCTGCCCAAGGGCATCGACGAGAACCGCATCCTCGAACTGATGGACCCGGACAAGGACGCGGACGGCCTGCACCCGATGAACCTCGGCCGCCTCGTCCTCAACGAGCCCGCGCCGCTGCCCTGCACCCCCAACGGCATCCTCACCCTGCTGCGCCGCTACGGCGTGGAGATCAAGGGCGCGGAGGTCGTGGTCGTCGGCCGTGGCGTCACCATCGGCCGGCCGATGCCGCTGCTGCTCACCCGGCGCAGCGAGAACGCCACGGTGACCCAGTGCCACACCGGCACCCGTGACCTGTCCGCCCACCTCAAGCGCGCCGACATCGTCATCGCCGCCGCCGGCTCCCCGCACCTGGTCCGCGCCGAGGACGTCAAGCCGGGCGCGGCCGTCCTCGACGTCGGCGTCTCGCGCAACGCCGAGGGCAAGATCGTGGGCGACGTCCACCCGGACGTCGCCGAGGTGGCCGCCTGGATCTCCCCGAACCCCGGCGGTGTCGGCCCGATGACCCGGGCCCAGCTGCTCGTCAACGTGGTCGAGGCGGCGGAGCGCAGTGCCGGCTGACTCGGACGCCAAGCGGCCTGAGGAGGCCACGGTCCGGGACGCCGTCAGCGCGCCCGACGCCGAGGGCAGGCCGCGGCGCACCACTCGTCGTTTCCCGTTGTTCACGCGCGACACGGCGCGTCCCGAGGGCGGCGGCCGGGCCGCGTCCGGCGACGCCCCGGCGCCGGCCCGGCAGTGGCCCGTGCTCACCGTGGCCGGCCTGGTGGGCCTCGGCCTGCTGCTGACCGCGCTGGACGTGTTCCGCTACGGCACGCTGCTGATCGGCGTCGCGCTGCTGGCGGGCGCCGCGCTGCGCTGGGTCGTGCCCGACGTCGGCATGCTCGCCGTGCGCTCCCGCTTCACGGACATCGCCACCTACGGCGTCCTCGGCCTCGTGATCGCCCTGCTCGCGTTGATGGCCCAGCCGAATCCGCTGCTGGAGATCCCGTTCCTGAAGGACACGCTGCACTTCACGGTCAGTCAGTAGGAGCCGGAGGTGCGGCGGCCCGTCCTCTCCCCCGTGGGAGGACGGGCCGCCGTCGGGATCAACCCTGCTGCACGCGGAACGACCTGTTCAACGGTCGGCAGGGCGCTGTGGCACGGAAGTGACCGTTCCGCTACGGATTCCGTGAGTGACGGGGCCCCTGTGCCGGGCGTGACCGTACATGTGCGATCCGTGTGCGGAAGTATTGACAAGTTCGCGGATTTGACGCCAAGTCGTTCAAGGGCGGGGTTAGCGTGGTCAATCGGGACGTCAGGGGCGTCCCGTACGACGGTCGGGGGTTCCCGTACGACGTCCAGGGGTTCTGCGCCTCGGAGCCCGGGACGCCGGCAGGGGTTCTGTTCGATGCACAGGAACGCCGGTGGGACACTGGACCACGAGCCGGTGGGCGTGCGACGGTGCATGCTCGCGGCTTCTGTGCTCCCGTGCGCCCCCACCCCGGGAACTGAGATCCTGACCGGGCGCATCCCTGTGGGTAGCCAGAACGGGAACTCGGCGCGGCACGCACCGCGCGGGGCCCGAGCGGGGGAACAACCAGCACGTCACCGGGGGGAAGAGGGGGAAGCAATGCCTCGTTGGAAGGCCTTGCCGGAGGAACTCGATCCGCAGATCAGAGAGTTCGTCAGCCAGTTGCGCCGACTCGTGGACCGCCACGATCTGAGCATCGCGTCGGTGGCCGACGCCACGGGCTACAGCAAGACGTCCTGGGAGCGCTATCTGGGCGGGCGCCTGCTGGCGCCCAAGGGTGCCATCGTGGCCCTGGCCGAGGTGACGGGGACCAACCCCGTCCACCTGACCACCATGTGGGAGCTGGCCGAGCGCGCCTGGAGCCGCTCGGAGATGCGGCACGACATGACCATGGAGGCCATCCGGATCTCCCAGGCGCGCGCCGCCCTCGGCGAGCTGGCCTCGCCCCCGGCGAACTCCCGCAACGGCAAGGGGAGCCGGACGGGCCGCAAGAGCGGCAGCGCCACGGCCACCCCCGGCGTCGCCGGGCCCGCGGGCGTGTCGCCCACGCTGCCGCCGACGACGGTTCCCGCTCAGCCGACGGCCGCCGACAGCCCCGACTCGGCCGGTCGCGCGGTGCGGGGCGGCGGCCCGTCCGGCGCCTCCTCCGCGGGGCCCTCCGACGGCAACTCCTGGAATCTCGCCGGGTACAGGGGGCCGTCGCCCACCGGCGGCCGCGGGGCGGGGACCACGGGCGTCGAGGGCGGCGCCGCGGGGGTGACGGGCCTCGCGGGTGCTCCGGCCGCGTCCGCCGCTCGGCACGGTGCCGACGCCGGGGGTGCCTACGGCGAGCCCCCGCGTCCGGACACCGGCTCGCGGGGCCGGTCCTCCGCCGGGGGTAAGCGGATGACGACGTTCGTCGCGGGCGTCGTCGGCGTGCTCGTCGTCGTCGCCGGTGCCTTCTTCCTGCTGAACGACGGCGGGGACAAGGAGAACGAGGGTGCGAAACCGTCCCCGTCCCCCAGCGTGAGCACCAACCCCGACCTGCCGCCCGGCGTGAAGTGCAGCGGTGACCTGTGCACCGGCAAGGACGCGGAGATCATGGGCTGCGGCGGCGACCTGGTGACCACCGCCAGCACCGCCACCGTCGGCACCGCCGTCGTCGAGGTCCGCTACAGCAAGACCTGCGGCACTGCGTGGGGCCGGGTCACCCAGGCCGGTCAGGGCGACGAGGTACAGGTCAGCGCCGACGGCAAGAACCAGCAGACGGGCTCGATCACCGCGACCGGCGACACGGTCGCGTACACGCCCATGGTGGCGGTGAAGACCGCGGCCGAGGCCAAGGCGTGCGTGACGCTCGCGTCCGGCCAGAAGGGCTGCACGAAGTAGCGGAGCGGGGGGCACAACGAACGTTGAAGGGCGGCCGGGGGTCTCCGCCCGGGCCACGGACCCATGGGCGGTCGGGTGTCTCCGGTCCGGCCGTGGAGCGGAGGGCGGCCGGGGGTCTCCGCCCGGTCCACGGGCGCAAGGGTGGCCGGGTGCCTCGCCCGGGCCGTGGAGCGAAGGGGGCTGGGTGTCTCCGGACGGGCCGCGGACCCGTGGGCGGTCGGGTGTCTCCGCTCGGGCTGTCCGAAAAGAATCCGCCGGAGCAGGCATGGGTGCGGCCGTCCCGGGCACGCGAACAGTACCCCCACGGGAGTCCGGCAACGGTATCCCCGAACGGCGGTCGCCTTCGTCCCCCCTCTCCCGGACGGGCGGCCGCCTCTTCTTGTCCCCGCGCGAAGGTGACCTTCCGGGGTGACCCGAGCGGGCGGTGCTGTGGGACGGGCCACACCGACCCGGACGTCCGGGATCCCGAGGGCGCGATAGCCTGACCGCTGATCTATCTTGACGCCAAGAGATCGATCATTTGTACGTCTCGCCCCGGGGCAGGGACGCCCCACCGCCAGCTGTCATACGGAGAACGCCATGACCCGCACTCCCGTGAACGTCACCGTCACCGGCGCGGCCGGCCAGATCGGTTACGCCCTGCTCTTCCGCATCGCCTCCGGCCAGCTGCTCGGCGCGGACGTGCCGGTCAAGCTGCGCCTGCTGGAGATCACCCCGGCGCTCAAGGCCGCCGAGGGCACGGCGATGGAGCTGGACGACTGCGCGTTCCCGCTCCTGCAGGGCATCGACATCACCGACGACCCGAACGTGGCGTTCGACGGCGCCAACGTCGCCCTCCTCGTGGGCGCCCGCCCGCGCACCAAGGGCATGGAGCGCGGTGACCTCCTGGAGGCCAACGGCGGCATCTTCAAGCCGCAGGGCAAGGCCATCAACGACCACGCCGCGGACGACATCAAGGTGCTCGTCGTCGGCAACCCGGCCAACACCAACGCGCTCATCGCGCAGGCCGCCGCCCCGGACGTACCGGCCGAGCGCTTCACCGCGATGACCCGCCTGGACCACAACCGCGCGCTGACCCAGCTGTCGAAGAAGACCGGCGTCCCGGTCTCCGAGATCAAGCGCCTCACCATCTGGGGCAACCACTCCGCCACCCAGTACCCGGACATCTTCCACGCCACGGTCGCCGGCAAGAACGCCGCCGAGGTCGTCAACGACGAGAAGTGGCTGGCCGACGACTTCATCCCGACCGTCGCCAAGCGCGGTGCCGCCATCATCGAGGCCCGTGGCGCCTCGTCGGCCGCCTCCGCCGCCAACGCCGCCATCGACCACGTCCACACCTGGGTCAACGGCACCGCCGAGGGCGACTGGACCTCCATGGGCATCCCGTCGGACGGCTCCTACGGCGTGCCGGAGGGCCTGATCTCCTCCTTCCCGGTCACCTGCAAGGACGGCAAGTACGAGATCGTCCAGGGCCTGGACGTCAACGAGTTCTCCCGCGCCCGTATCGACGCCTCCGTCAAGGAGCTGTCGGAGGAGCGCGAGGCGGTCCGCGGTCTCGGCCTCATCTGAGCCCCCGCCGCTCCCGGGCCGTACCTCACGGCCCCGTACGGGCCCCGTTCCGGTCTGCCGCCGGAACGGGGCCCGTTCCCGTTCAGGCCGGCGCGTCGGCTGCCGGTGCCCCCAGCCGCTTCTCGAACCAGTGGGCCGCGTACACGTGGTCGGTGTACGCCGGGATCTCCGTGTAGCCGCACGCCTCGTACATCGCCTGCGCCTCGGTGAGCACGGCGTGCGTGTCGAGCCGTACGACGGTGAGACCCCGTGCGGCCGCCTCGGCCTCCAGGGCGTCGAGCAGCCGCCGGGCCAGCCCGAGCCGCCGGGCCTCGGGGTGCACCCACACGTGCTTGATCTCCCCGACGCCGGGCTCCAGTCGCCGCAGTGCCCCGCAGCCGACCGGCCGGCCCTCCTCGTACGCGACGAAGAACGCCCCGGCGTCCCCGGACACCTCGTGCGCGCCCACGAGGTCGGACTTGTCGAAGCCCTCGGGGAAGCGCGCGTCGAGGTCGGCGGCGTACGCGTCCAGGCAGGCGCGGGCGTCCGGAGCGTGACCGTTGACCCGTTCGACGGTGATGCCCGCCAGCCGCAGCAGGCGCTGGGCGGTGGCCATCGCCTCGGTCAGCTCCCGGCGCTGGTCCGGGGTGAGCCCCTGGAGCAGCCCGGACGCGAGCGCGCCGGCCCGCCGGTTCTGCTCCTCGACCTCGGCCCGTCCGGCCGCGGTCGGCTCCACCGTCCGCAGTCGGCTGTCCTGCGGGTGGACGCTCAGCCGGATCATGCCCTGGGCCTGGAGCGTCTTGACCATCCGGCTCAGATACCCCGCGTCCAGGCCGAGGCGGCCGCGCAGGTCCCGCAGGGACACCCCGGAGCCGCTCCCGGCGATCTCGAAGAGCAGCCGGGCCTCGCCGAGCGGACGGTCCTGGCCGAGGTAGTGGTCGTCGAGGACGCCGATGCGGCGCGTGAAGTAGCGGTTGAAGCGGCGGAAGGCCGTCACGTCATCCGTCGACACTGGCTCCATATTTCTTTGACTTTAGTCAAAGAAAAACGCCGGGTCCAGAGGTGGTTCGCCCGCTTTTGCCGTGCTTGTCAGTGACGCGGCGCACTTTCGGCCATCGATTCCGCATGCCTTCGGAGGCGCAGGGCAGGGGCTCACGGTCCTGAGAGTGACACGCGTGTGACACAGGGACGCTGAACAGCAACGGAAGGCAAAGACCGGATCATGGCGGACAGAACGGAACTCCAGGCGGGGCGGACGCGCAAGACCATTCACGCGGGAGGCGAGTGGCGCGAAGCGCTCTCCGGTGCCACGCGCGAGATCCTCGACCCCGCGGACGCCCAGCCGTTCGCCGTGGTCGCGGAGGGCGACGAGAAGGACGTCGACCTCGCGGTGGCCGCCGCCCGCCGCGCTTTCGACGAGGGCGACTGGCCGCACACCCCGGTCGCCGAACGCGCCGCCCTGCTGCGGCGCGTGGCCGATCTCCTCGTGCGCGACCGCGAGAGGCTCGGCCTGCTGGAGAGCCGTGACGCGGGCAAGACCGTCGAGGAGGGCCGCGTCGACATCGACTGCGTCGCCGACGCCTTCCGCTACTTCGCGGACCTGGTCGCCGCCGAGGCCCCCGGCCGGGTCGTCGACGCAGGCTCACCCGGCATCCACAGCGTCGTCGTGCACGAGCCGGTCGGCGTCTGCGCCATGATCACCCCCTGGAACTACCCGCTGCTCCAGGCCAGTTGGAAGATCGCCCCCGCGCTGGCCGCCGGCAACACCTTCGTGATCAAGCCCAGCGAGATCACCCCGCTGACCACCGTCGCCCTGATCGACCTGCTGATCGAGGCCGGCCTGCCCACCGGCGTCGCGGGCATCGTCACCGGCCCCGGCCACACGGTCGGCGCCCGGCTCGCCGAGCACCCCGACGTCGACCTCGTCTCCTTCACCGGCGGCCTGGTCAGCGGCACCAAGGTCGCCCAGGCCGCCGCCGTCACCGTCAAGAAGGTCGCCCTCGAACTCGGCGGCAAGAACCCCAACGTCGTCTTCGCCGACGCCTGCGCCACCGAGGACGGCTTCGACACCGCCGTCGACCAGGCCCTCAACGCGGCCTTCATCCACAGCGGCCAGGTCTGCTCCGCGGGCTCCCGACTCATCGTCGAGGAGTCGGTCCGCGAACGCTTCGTCGCCGAACTCGCCCGCCGCGCCGGGAAGATCCGCCTCGGCCGCGGCACCGAGGACGGCGTCGAGTGCGGCCCGCTCGTCTCCGAGCAGCAGCGCGCGAAGACCGAGGAGTACGTCGCCTCCGCACTGGCCGAGGGCGCGGTACTGCGCTGCGGCGGCAGGCGCCCCGAGCCGTCCCCCCAGCGGCCGGAGAGCGGCTACTTCTACGAGCCGACCGTCCTCGACCACTGCCACCGCGAGATGCGCGTCGTCCGCGAGGAGGTCTTCGGACCCGTCCTCACCGTCGAGACCTTCCGCACCGAGGACGAGGCCGTCGCCCTCGCCAACGACACGGAGTACGGGCTCGCGGGCGCCGTGTGGACCGCCGACGCGGGCCGGGCCCGCAGGGTCGCGGGCCGGCTGCGGCACGGCACCGTCTGGATCAACGACTTCCACCCCTACCTCCCGCAGGCGGAGTGGGGCGGCTTCGGCAAGAGCGGCGTCGGCCGCGAACTGGGCCCCGCGGGCCTCGCCGAGTACCGCGAGAGCAAGCACGTCTACCAGAACCTCGCGCCCCGGCCCGTCCGCTGGTTCGCCGGCTGAACACCCCTCGGCCCCGCCCCCTCCCCACGCACCACAGGAGTACCCCCCATGTCCGAGACCACCCACGTCTACGACTACGTCGTCATCGGCGGCGGCACCGCGGGCTCGGTCGTCGCCTCCCGCCTGACCGAGAACCCGGACGTCACGGTCGCCGTCATCGAGGGCGGCCCCAGTGACGTCGGCCGCGACGACGTCCTGACGCTGCGCCGCTGGATGGGCCTGCTCGGCGGCGAACTGGACTACGACTACCCCACCACCGAACAGCCACGCGGCAACTCCCACATCCGGCACAGCCGCGCCCGCGTGCTCGGCGGCTGCTCCTCGCACAACACGCTGATCGCCTTCAAGCCGCTGCCGTCCGACTGGGACGAGTGGGAGGCGGCCGGGGCCAAAGGCTGGGGCGCGGTGCAGATGGAGGCGTACTTCGCCCGCCTCCTCAACAACATCGTCCCGGTCGACGAGAAGGACCGGAACGCCATCGCCCGGGACTTCGTCGACGCGGCGCAGAAGGCGCTCCAGGTGCCCCGCATCGAGGGGTTCAACAAGAAGCCGTTCACCGAGGGCGTCGGCTTCTTCGACCTCGCCTACCACCCGGAGAACAACAAGCGCTCCTCGGCGTCGGTGGCGTATCTGCACCCGGTGATGGACGAGCGCCCCAACCTGACGATCCTGCTGGAGACCTGGGCGTACAAGCTCCAGCTGGACGGCACCCGCGCCGAGGGCGTCCACGTGCGCACCAAGGACGGCGAGGAGATCCTCGTCAAGGCGCGCAACGAGGTCGTGCTGTGCGCCGGCGCCGTCGACTCCCCGCGGCTGCTCCTGCACTCCGGCATCGGCCCGAAGGCCGACCTCGAGGCGCTCGGCATACCCGTGGCGCACGACCTGCCCGGCGTCGGCGAGAACCTGCTCGACCACCCCGAGTCGGTGATCGTGTGGGAGACGAACGGTCCCATCCCGGACAACTCGGCGATGGACTCCGACGCCGGCCTGTTCGTGCGTCGCGACCCCGAACACGCGGGCCCCGACCTGATGTTCCACTTCTACCAGATCCCCTTCACGGACAACCCGGAGCGACTGGGCTACGAGCGGCCGGAGTTCGGCGTCTCGATGACCCCGAACATCCCCAAGCCGAAGAGCCGCGGACGGCTCTACCTGACCAGCGCCGACCCCGAGGTCAAGCCCGCGCTCGACTTCCGCTACTTCACCGACGAGGACGACCACGACGGCCGCACCCTCGTCGACGGCATCCGCATCGCCCGCGAGATCGCCAAGGCCGAGCCGCTCGCCGGCTGGCTCAAGCGCGAGGTGTGCCCCGGCCCGGACATCACCGGCGACGAGGAGCTGAGCGAGTACGCCCGCAAGGTCGCCCACACCGTCTACCACCCGGCGGGCACCTGCCGCATGGGTGCCGCCGACGACGAGCAGGCGGTCGTCGACCCGGAGCTGCGCATCCGCGGCCTCGCGGGCATCCGCATCGCCGACGCCTCCGTGTTCCCGACCATGCCGGCCGTGAACCCGATGATCGGCGTGCTCATGGTCGGGGAGCGGGCCGTCGAGCTGATCGGCGGTGATGCCCGATGAGTACTTCCACCAGCACCGGTACGCCGCCGGGTACCGCGCGGCCCCCGGCCCCCGTCTTCTCCGTGGACGGCCTGTGGAAGGTCTTCGGCCCGAAGGCCGGCCGCGTCCCCGCCGACCCCGAGCTGACCGCCCTGTCCCCGGCCGAGCTGCGTGCCCGCACCGGCTGCACGGCCGCCGTCCGGGACGTGTCCTTCGACGTGCGCAAGGGCGAGGTCTTCGTCGTCATGGGCCTGTCCGGCTCCGGCAAGTCCACGCTCGTGCGGTGCCTGACCCGGCTGATCGAGCCGACCGCGGGCACCATCGCCATCGACGGCGAGGACGTCCGCGCCATGGACAAGTCCCGGCTGCGCGAACTGCGCCGCCACCGCGCCGCCATGGTCTTCCAGCACTTCGGCCTGCTCCCGCACCGCACGGTCCTCGACAACGTGGCCTACGGCCTGGAGGTCCAGGGCATGGGACGCGCCGAGCGGCGCGAGCGGGCCGCCGAGGTCGTCGCCAAGGTCGGCCTGGAGGGCCTGGAGCACCGACGCCCGGGCCAGCTCTCCGGCGGCCAGCGGCAGCGCGTCGGCCTCGCCCGCGCCCTCGCCGTCGACCCCGAGGTCCTGCTCTTCGACGAACCGTTCAGCGCGCTCGACCCGCTGATCCGGAGGGACATGCAGGAGGAGGTCGTCCGCCTGCACCGCGAGGAGGGCCGCACGATGGTCTTCATCACCCACGACCTCCAGGAGGCCCTGAAGCTGGGCGACCGCATCGCCCTGATGCGGGACGGCCGCGTCGTGCAGCTCGGCACCCCCGAGGAGATCGTGGGCTCGCCCGCCGACGACTACGTCCGCGCGTTCGTCCGAGACGTCCCGCGCGAGCAGGTCGTCACGGTCCGTACGGCCATGCGCCCCGCGTCGTCCGCCGACGAGGCCGGGGCCGGTCCGGCGCTGCGGCCCGAGGCCACGGTGACGGAGGCCATCGAGGCCGTCGCCCGCGCCGGCTCGGCCGCCCGCGTCATGTCCGACGGCCGCTGCCTGGGCGTGGTCGACGCGGAAGCGCTGCTGTCGGTCGTGGCGGGCACAGCCGACACGGCCGGCCCAGTCGAGGGCAGTCGTGCCGCCGGGGCGGCACGGGTGGACGACGGTGCCTCCCCCCCTCGGGCGAAGCCGGGAGCGGGGGAGGCACCGGCCGAGCGCCGTGAGCCGACCAACCCCGCCCTCGCCACGACCGAGGAGCCGGTGTGATGGCAACGATCACCGCACCGGCCCAGAAGGCCGCCCCGCCGGGCATCCTCACCAACCGAGCCGCCCGCAAGCTCCTGACCCTCGCCGTGGCCGCCGCGATCCTCGTCCCCCTCGCCGTCTCCCAGTGGGGCGGCACCACCTGGCCGAGCGCCCTCACCGTCGACGTCTCCGGGCCGCTCGGCACGGCCAGCGACTGGATCATCGACAACCGCGACAGCCACCCGCTGTTCCTCTATTTCTTCGGCCACGTCAGCAACGCCGTCGTGATCTCCGTACACGCCGTCTACCTCGCCCTGCTCGCCGTGGGCTGGGCGGGTGTCACGGCCGTCGGCGCCCTCGTCGCCTGGCGGGTCGCCGGAGTGCGGCTCGCCCTCGGCACGGCGGTGGCGTTCCTCGTCTGCGGGCTGCTCGGCATGTGGGTGCCGACCATGCAGACGCTCGCCCTGATGGTCGTCGCGGTCGTCGCGTCGGTCGTCGTCGGCGCGCTGCTGGGGCTGGCCGCCGGACTGTCCGACCGGATGGACCGCGTCCTGCGCCCCGTCCTCGACACCATGCAGGTCCTGCCGGCCTTCGCCTACCTGCTGCCCGTCGTCCTGGTCTTCGGCATCGGCGTGCCCGCCGCGGTCCTGGCCACCGTCGTCTACGCAGCCCCGCCCATGGCCCGGCTCACCGCCCTCGGTCTGCGCGGCGCCGACAAGGAGGTCCTGGAAGCGGTCGAGTCCCTCGGCACCACGGCCCGCCAGCGACTGCTGACGGCCCGCGTCCCGCTGGCCCGCAAGGACCTCCTCCTCGGCCTCAACCAGACGATCATGATGGCCCTCTCCATGGCCGTCATCGCCTCCGTGATCGGCGCCGGCGGTCTCGGCGACCGCGTCTACCAGGCGCTGGCCTCGGTCGACGTCGGCGCCGCCCTCGCGGCCGGCATCCCGATCGTGCTGCTCGCCGTCGTCCTGGACCGGGTGACGGGCGCGGCGGGGGAGCGGCTGGGGGACGCTCAGGCGTCCCCGGCCACGTGGGCCTACGCCCTGGTCGCCGCCGTCGCCGTGGCGCTCGCAGGGCGGTTCGCCGGGCTCCTGGAGTGGCCCGAGGCGTGGGAGGCGGAGATCGCCGGGCCGGTCAACCGCGCCGTCGACTGGATGACCGCGCACCTCTACTCCGGCGTGCCCGTGATCGGCGGCACCGCCGACTGGGCCGGCCACTTCACCACCTGGGTCCTCGACCCGCTCCGGGACGGCCTGCAGTGGCTGCCCTGGTGGTCCGTGCTGCTGGTCGTCGCCGCCCTGGCCTGGCTGATCGGCACCTGGCGCACCGCGCTGACCGCCGTCCTCGCCATGGCCGCGATCGGCGTGCTCGGGGTGTGGAACCCGTCCCTGGACACGCTCTCGCAGGTCCTCGCGGCCGTCGCCGTCACCCTCGTCATCGGCTTCGCCGTCGGCGTCGCCGCCGCCCGCAGCGACCGCTTCGAGCGGTGGCTCAGGCCCGTCCTGGACGTGTTCCAGACGATGCCGCAGTTCGTGTACCTGATCCCGGTCGTCGCCCTGTTCGGCGTGGGCCGCGCGCCCGCCGTGGCCGCCGCGGTCGTCTACGCCCTCCCGGCCGTCGTCCGCATCACCACCCAGGGACTGCGTCAGGTCGACCCCGCCGCCCTGGAGTCGGCCCGCTCGCTCGGCGCCACCAGCGGGCAGCAGCTGCGGCAGGTCCAGCTCCCGCTGGCCCGCCCGGCCCTGCTGCTCGCCGTCAACCAGGGAGTCGTCCTCGTCCTCGCGGTCGTCATCATCGGCGGCCTGGTCGGCGGTGGCGCCCTCGGCTACCAGGTCGTCTTCGGACTGGCCCAGGGCGACCTCGCGGCCGGCCTGGTGGCCGGCGCGGCGATCGTCTGCCTCGGCCTGATGCTCGACCGGGTGACCCAGCCGACCGAACGCCGTACGACGAAGGGAGCCTGACATGCGACTGCGTACGACGGCCGTGGCCGGCGCCCTGCTGTTGCTGACCGGCTGCGGCGCCGCCGACATGACCGAGCAGGCGTCCCCGTTCGCGAACGCCCAGGGCGCCAGGACCGTCACCCTGTCCGTGCAGTCCTGGGTCGGCGCCCAGGCCAACGTCGCCGTGGCCCAGTACCTGCTGGAGCACGAACTCGGCTACCGCGTCGACACCGTCCAGGTCGACGAGGTCCCCGCCTGGGACGCGCTCAGCCAGGGCCGGGTCGACGCCATCCTGGAGGACTGGGGCCATCCCGAACAGGAGCAGCGGTACGTCGAGGACAAGAAGACCATCGCGTCCGGCGGAGACCTCGGAGTCACCGGGCACATCGGCTGGTTCGTCCCCACGTACTTCGCGGAGGAGCACCCCGACGTCACGGACTGGAAGAACCTCGACAAGTACGCCGGCCTGCTCCGCACCCCGGAGAGCGGCGGCAAGGGCCAGCTGATGGACGGCTCCCCGTCCTACGTCACCAACGACGAGGCCCTGGTGAAGAACCTGGACCTCGACTACAAGGTCGTCTTCGCCGGCTCCGAGGCGGCCCAGATCACCCAGATCAAGCAGTTCGCCAAGGAGAAGAAGCCCTTCCTGACCTACTGGTACACCCCCCAGTGGCTGTTCGAGAAGGTCCCGATGACCGAGGTGAAGCTGCCGCCCTACAAGGACGGCTGCGACGCGGACCCGGCGAAGGTCGACTGCGCCTATCCGCACACCCCGCTGCAGAAGTACCTCAACGCCGACTTCGCGAAGCGCGGTGGCGAGGCGGCGGCGTTCCTGAAGAAGTTCACGTGGACGACCGAGGACCAGAACCAGGTCTCCCTGATGATCGCCGAGCAGAAGATGTCGCCCGAGGAGGCGGCGAAGGAGTGGGTGGACAGCCACGAGTCCGTCTGGAAGGCGTGGCTGCCCTGACCCTCACTTCACGAGCCGCGCCGCGATCTCCCGCAGCGCCACGGCCGCGCGTCGCTGGAGCCCCGGCCCGAACGTGATCCGGGTGGCCCCGAGCTCGCCGAGTTCGGCGGGCGAGGGGCCCTCCCCGGCCTTCGCGAACACGTTGACCGGCCCCTGGATCCCGGCCCGCAGCAGCGGCAGCACGGCGGCCGGGGCGCCGATCGGATACACGCAGTCGGCGCCCGCGGCGACGTACAGCGCCGCCCGCTCGATGGCCCGTTCGGGGTCCGCGACCCCGCGTACGAACGTGTCCACCCGGGCGTTGACGAACAGCCGGTCCGCCGCCGCGGACCGCACCTCGGCCAGCCAGTCGGCGTGCTCACGCGGGTCCTTCAGCTCCCCGCGCACGGAGTCCTCCAGGTTGCAGCCCACGGCGCCCGCCTCCAGCAGCCGGTCCACCAACTCCCCGGGTGCCAGCCCGTACCCGTCCTCCACGTCCGCCGACACCGGCACGTCGACCGCCCGGGCGATCCGCGCGACCGCCGCGAACATCTCGTCGGCCGGGGTGGCCCCGTCCTCGTACCCGAGGGCGGCGGCGACCCCGGCGCTGGGCGTCGCGAGCGCCCGGAACCCGGCCTCGACGAACACGCGGGCACTCGCCGCGTCCCAGGGCCCCGGCAGGACCAAGGGGTCCTCGGGAGTACGGCCGTGGTGGAGGGCGCGGAAGAGAGCGGCTTTCGTCACCACTCGGTGCTCCCTGGGGGAATCCGCCGCCCGACCATCAGCCGGTTCCAGCTGTTGATGGCGGTGATCAGGGCGAGCAGGTGAGCCAGCCGCGCGCCGTCGAAGTGCCGAGCGGCCTCCTCGTACACCTCGTCGGGCACGAACCCCTCCGTCAGGACCGTGACCGCCTCGGTCAACGCCAGCGCCGCCCGCTCCCGCCCGTCGAAGACCTCCTCGGCCTCCTCCCAGGCACTCAGCAGATCGAGCTGCCGCTCGCTCACCCCGTGCTTGCGGGCAATGGCGAGGTGCATGTCGAGGCAGAACGCGCAGTGGTTGATCTGCGAGGCGCGGATCTGCACCAGCTCGGCGAGACCGGGATCGTCGAAACCCCTCTTGGCGGCGGCACTCACGGCCTGCAGCGCGGAGCGCACGCCGGCGTCCAGGTGCGTCGTACGGGCCGTCACCCGTGCTGCCCGGGCTGGTAGTGGCCCGGGGTCATCCGGCACGTCACGCCGAACCGGTTCCACGCGTTGATCACCGCGATCGCGGAGATCAGCTGCGCCAGCTCGGCCTCCTGGAAGTGCTTCTCGGCCTTCGCGTACACCTCGTCCGGAACGAACCCGTCCGTCAGGACGGTCACCGCCTCGGTCAGCTCCAGCGCCGCGAGCTCCTTCTCGGTGTAGAAGTGCCGCGACTCCTCCCACGCGTTCAGCTGGACGATCCGCTCGACGCTCTCACCCGCCGCGAGCGCGTCCTTGGCGTGCATGTCGATGCACAGGGCGCAGCGGTTGATCTGCGAGGCGCGGATCTTCACCAGTTCGTACAGCTTCGGGTCCAGCCCCTTCCGGGCCGCCGTGTCGAGCCGGATCATCGCCTTGTAGACCTCCGGGGCGTGCTCCGCCCAGCGCAGTCGGAC
The DNA here is from genome assembly GCF_014650995.1 of Streptomyces viridiviolaceus. Taxonomy (GTDB): domain Bacteria; phylum Actinomycetota; class Actinomycetes; order Streptomycetales; family Streptomycetaceae; genus Streptomyces; species Streptomyces viridiviolaceus. Next base: position 90,913 of record NZ_BMWA01000012.1, on the reverse strand, counting down.
GGGCAGCTCCGGCGCGTACTCGGTCGTGTCCTCGGTGTATGTCGTCATGCCCTCGACCCTAGGAACCAAGCAGCCCAGGAGTATGGTCCATTTCCATGGCGGAACACTGGGCCACTTTGGGTGTCGACCTCCACCTCGAACCGACCGGACCGGGCCTGCGCCGCGGCCTGACCGACGCCCTGCGCGAGGCCGTCCGCACCGGCCGCCTGGCACCCGGCACCCGGCTGCCCTCCTCCCGCACCCTCGCCGCCGACCTCGGCATCGCCCGCAACACCGTCGCCGACGCCTACGCCGACCTCGTCGCCGAGGGCTGGCTCACCGCACGGCAGGGCTCCGGCACCCGGGTGGCCATGGGGGCGCCGTCCGCGCTCTCCGGGCAGCGCTCCCGGACGGCGGCCTCGCCGACCGGGCCGGACTCCCGGCCCCGCGACCGCTCCCGACCCCACTACGACCTCCGCCCCGGCACCCCCGACCTCGCCTCCTTCCCGCGCGCCGAGTGGCTCAAGGCCGCCCGCCGCGCCCTCGCCGCGGCCCCGAACGACGCCCTCGGCTACGGCGACCCCCGGGGCCGGCCCGAACTGCGCACCGCCCTCGCCGGCTACCTCTCCCGGGCGCGCGGCGTGCGCGCCGACCCGCAACGCCTCCTGATCTGCGGCGGTTTCGCCCATGCACTGACGATCCTCGGCGCCGTGCTGCGGGCCCGCGGCGTGCACACCGTCGCCGTCGAGTCCTACGGCCTCGACCGGCACCGGGACGTACTGACCGCGTCCGGCCTGCGCACGGTCCCGCTGCCCTTCGACGAACGGGGCACCGACCCCGGGCCGCTGACGGACACCGGCGCCGGCGCCGTACTGCTCACCCCCGCCCACCAGTTCCCGATGGGCGAACCCCTGCACCCCGACCGCCGGGCGGCCGTCGTGGACTGGGCGCGGCGCACCGGCGGCCTCGTCCTGGAGGACGACTACGACGGGGAGTTCCGCTACGACCGCCAGCCCGTGGGCGCCCTCCAGGGCCTGGACCCCGACCGCGTGGTCTACCTGGGCACCGCGAGCAAGTCCCTCGCCCCCGGCCTCCGGCTGGCCTGGGCGGTGCTGCCGCCGGGGCTCGCCGACGACCTCACGGCGGCCAGGGGCGGCCTGGACACCTGCGGGGTGCTGGACCAGCTGACCCTGGCCGAGTTCCTCACCTCGGGCGCCTACGACCGGCACGTCCGCTCCTCCCGCCTGCGCTACCGCCGCCGCCGCGACGCCCTGGTCGCGGCGCTCGCCGAACGCGCGCCCGAGGTCCGGGCCACCGGCATCGCCGCCGGGCTGCACGCGGTCCTGCGGCTGCCGCCCGGCACCGAACGGTCGGTGGTCCGGTCGGCCGCCTGGCAGGGACTCGGCCTGTACGGCCTGTCCTTCTTCCGCCACCCGGACGCGGTGACCGAACGACTGGACGCCGTGGTCGTCGGCTACGGCACCCCGCCCGACCACGCCTGGACGGGGGCCCTGGACGCGCTGTGCCGCGCGCTGCCGTAGAGTCCAGCCCCGGCGGCGGCCGTACACTCGATCGGCCCAACTGCCGTACACACGCATGGACAACGGGGAGACAAGGACATGGCAGAGACCCGGCGGCGGCTGAGGTCGAGCACCGTGGTGCTCGGCGGCATGGGAGTCCTCGCGGCGGCCCTGAGCGCGTGCGGCTCGGACCCGGACCGCCGGTGCGTGGACCGCGACAGTTACGACTACCTCAACGGCTACAAGATCGTCGCCGACAAGAACTGCAAGTCGTCGGGCTCCTCCTCCGGCAAGAACCGCAAGACCGGCGCCAAGAGGGTGGCGAGCGCCGACTGGTACTACGACGCCGACGTCTCGGGCGGCTGGGCCGACGACGGCACCTTCAGCCGCGACGAGGCCGTCGACCGCGGCGGCTTCGGCTGCTCCAGCTCCGGCAGCGGCGGCGGCTGAGCCGTGCGGCGCCACACCATCGAGCCCCGCCCCGGCTGGCAGCAGACCGTCGAGGAACAGGGGTGCATCTACCCGCTCACCCGCTACCCCGACGACTCCCTGCGCCCCTACTGGGACGAGAGCGCCTACTACGTCTTCTCCCTGGAGGAGGTCGAAGCGCTGGAGGAGGTCGTCGAGGAACTCCACCGCATGTGCCTGGCCGCGGCCGAGCACATCGTCGCCGCCGACCGCTTCGCCGACCTCGGCATCACCGACCCGCGCGTGGCCGGCGCGGTCGCCGAGGCATGGCGCCGCCGCGCCGAACTGCCCTCCGTCTACGCCCGCTTCGACCTGCGCTACGACGGAACCGGGCCCGCCAAGCTCCTGGAGTACAACGCCGACACGCCCACCTCCCTCGTCGAGGCCGCCTCCCCGCAGTGGTTCTGGATGGAGGAGCGCTTCCCCGGCGCCGACCAGTGGAACTCCCTCCACGAGCGCCTGATCGACGCCTGGAAGAAGCAGGCCGCCCTCCTCCCGCCCGGCGGCCCCCTGTACTTCGCGCACTCCTCCGCCGACGAACTCGGCGAGGACCTCATGACGGTCGCCTACCTCAAGGAGACCGCCGAGCAGGCCGGCCTGGACACCGACTGGATCTCCATGGAGGAGATCGGCTGGGACCGCCTGTCGGGCCGCTTCGTCGACAACAAGCTGCGCTTCATCCGCAGCATCTTCAAGCTCTACCCCTGGGAGTGGCTCACCACCGACCGCTTCGCCGACCACGTCCTGGACACCCTCGACAACGGCGGCGGCACCGGCACCACCCTGTGGATCGAACCCGCCTGGAAGATGCTGCTCAGCAACAAGGCCCTCCTGGCGATCCTCTGGGAGCTGTACCCCGGCCACCCCAACCTCCTCCCCGCCTACCTGGACGGCCCGAGGGAACTGGCGCACACCACCGGCTACGTGGCCAAGCCGCTGCTGGGCCGCGAGGGCGCGGGCGTCACCGTCCACCGGCCCGGCACCGAAGCCGCCCCGCGCACCGAGCCCTGCTGCTACCAGGAACTGGCCCCCCTCCCCGACTTCGACGGCAACCGGGTGGTCCTCGGCGCCTGGGTGGTGGAGAACGAGTCGGCGGGCCTGGGCATCCGGGAGTCGAAGGGCCTGATCACGGACGAGTACGCACGCTTCCTGCCACACGTCATCCTCTGAGAGGAGCCCCGAGGGCGACGCCCCAGCGGCACGGGGCCGTGCCCGGCACGCGGCTTGGCCGCGCGCGAACGGCCACGACGAATGCGCGGATCGCCCCCCGCAGCGACCCGGCGGACGCCCCCGCTCGCATGGTGGACGCCGGCGTTCGTCCCCGCGTGCCGCCCGGTAGGCTGACCACGGGCCGTGACTGGCGCGCTGGGATGGGACCGACCATCGGGAAGCGGCCCCCGGACCCGTGACCCCCCGGGACCGGCAATGTGCCGTGCGCCTGGGCCGTACCGTGAACGCTGAACGCAACGTCCGGAGGTCCCCATGCCCGCCGAGCCCCTCTCCACCGCTTCCACCGCCTACCGCGCCGCCCTCGACGTGATCCGCACCGTCGAGCCCCGCGTCGCCGACGCCATCGGCCAGGAGGTCGCCGACCAGCGCGCGATGCTCAAGCTGATCGCCTCCGAGAACTACGCCTCCCCGGCAACCCTCCTGGCGATGGGCAACTGGTTCAGCGACAAGTACGCCGAGGGCACCGTCGGCCGCCGCTTCTACGCCGGCTGCCGCAACGTCGACACCGTCGAGTCGCTGGCCGCCGAGCACGCGCGTGAGCTCTTCGGCGCCCGCCACGCCTACGTCCAGCCGCACTCCGGCATCGACGCCAACCTCGTGGCCTTTTGGGCCGTCCTCGCCCAGCGCGTCGAGGCCCCCGCACTGGAGAAGGCCGGCGTCCGCCAGGTCAACGACCTCTCCGAGGCCGACTGGGCCGAGCTCCGCCGGGCCTTCGGCAACCAGCGCATGCTCGGCATGTCCCTGGACGCCGGCGGCCACCTCACCCACGGCTTCCGCCCGAACATCTCCGGCAAGATGTTCGACCAGCGCTCCTACGGCACCGACCCGGCCACCGGGCTGATCGACTACGAGGCCCTGCGCGCCTCCGCCCGCGAGTTCAAGCCGCTGATCATCGTCGCCGGCTACTCCGCCTACCCCCGTCTGGTGAACTTCCGGATCATGCGTGAGATCGCCGACGAGGTCGGCGCCACGCTCATGGTCGACATGGCCCACTTCGCCGGCCTCGTCGCAGGCAAGGTCCTCACCGGCGACTTCGACCCGGTCCCGCACGCCCAGATCGTCACCACCACCACCCACAAGTCCCTGCGCGGCCCGCGCGGCGGCATGGTCCTGTGCGACGACTCCCTCAAGGACCAGGTCGACCGCGGCTGCCCGATGGTCCTCGGCGGCCCGCTCCCGCACGTCATGGCCGCCAAGGCGGTCGCCCTGGCCGAGGCCCGCCAGCCCTCCTTCCGCGACTACGCCCAGCGCATCGTCGACAACTCCCGCGCGCTCGCCGAGGGCCTGATGCGCCGAGGCGCGACCCTCGTCACCGGCGGCACCGACAACCACCTCAACCTGATCGACGTCGCCACCTCCTACGGCCTCACCGGCCGCCAGGCCGAGGCCGCCCTGCTGGACTCCGGGATCGTCACCAACCGCAACGCCATCCCGGCCGACCCGAACGGCGCCTGGTACACCTCCGGCATCCGCATCGGCACGCCCGCCCTGACCACCCGCGGCCTGGGCACCGCCGAGATGGACGAGGTCGCCGGACTCATCGACCGCGTCCTGACCACCACCGAGCCGGGCACCACCAGCAAGGGCGCGCCCTCCAAGGCCCAGCACATCCTCGACCCCAAGGTCGCGGACGAGATCTCCCACCGGGCCACCGACCTCGTGACCGGCTTCCCGCTCTACCCGGAGATCGACCTGGGCTGACCCCGGCTGTCGACGCCCCGCCGGGCCTGTCCGGCGGCGCTCACAGACCGATCAGCTCCTGACGTGGCTCCTCCCGCGGCGGGCCGGCCTCATGCCGGGCCGCCGCGCGGCGTACCAGCAGAGTGCCGCCGGCCCCGGCGTCCGGCCCCGGAGCCGCCCACCAGACCGCGTCCGGCCCCGACCCGCCGGTGCCTGCCCGTCTGCGGCGCCACTGCCGGCCTTCACGCGTCGAACAGCTCCTGCCGGGGTTCCGCCCTGCGCCGGCGGAGCTCCGCCGGTATCCGCGAGACATGCGGCCGCAGCACCAGCGCCAGCACCGCCCCGGCCGCCGCGCCCGGCACCGCCCACCACCAGTCCGTACCCCCGTCCGCCGAACCGGCCGCCCGCGCGGCAGGCGCCTTGGACGCCCCCGCCTCCGCGGCGCTTCCGTCCGTCACGGCCCCGCCCGACACGGCCCCACCCGTCTCCTCCGGTGCAGGGAAGATGCCGGACGAGCCCTCGGGCGACGCCTTGCCCGTCAGTCCCAGCTCCTTCAGCAGGGCACGGAGCTGGTCGGGCCGCTCGGCGCGGTGCCAGGTGCCCCGCATCGCGCCGGGGACATCCGTCGAGGTGTGTATCCAGACCTGCCGGTCGTCGAGCGCCGCGTAGACCCGGTCCACCCGCCACGGCGTCACGTCGTGCACCAGCCATGTCACATTGATCTGCCGGGCGGACCCGAGGCCGGCCTCGGGAGGCTTGGTCCGGCTGCCCGCGCCCACCGGGCCCAGCAACCGCTCCAATTCCCCGTACTCCCTGTCGGAGTAGTACAGCGATGCCGTCTCCGTGCTCTCCGGCGAGACCAGCATCACGCTCGTCGGTCCCCCGGCGGAGGCGGACGACGCACCCCACACCATCACGGCCAGCGTCGCCGCCAACGCCCCTGCCAACGCCACCACTTCCCGAGTCCTGACCCACCACCTGCGCATGGAGAACCCCCTTCCGCCGAACCCGAGCGGCCCGTCCCCGAGCCGCGTGTCACTTCTGGTACACCGCCCGTGCCGCCGGGGTTCCCACCCCGCATCCGGCTATTTCGCGGGAGACCGCTCCAGCGACTCCGCGACCTCCACGGCCCGGTCCCTGGAGGCCACCCCCTCCAGACGCAGCGACAGCTCCCCGCCGCCATGGGTCCACAGCAGCGTCGGCCCCGCCGTGCGCTCCCGGCGCATGTAGCGCTCCCCGTCCGCGTCCACCAGCCAGAAACTCAGCAGGTGCGGCCGGGGGAACCACAGCGCCGGATCCGCCGTCCCGCCGGCCGTGCCGCCACCGCCGAGCGACAGCCACTCCGGCTGCTCGCGCACGGTCTTGACGAAGCCGATGTCCAGCCGGGCCGGGTACTGGTCCAGCCGGACCGTGCCACCCTGTCCGCCCGCCGCCCCGCGCCAGCACAGAGTCACCAGGAACCGCCCATTCGGCATCCCGCCGACCGACACCGCGTCCGGGGCACCGAGCGCCGCCGGCACCACCGGCTCGAACCCGGCCCGCCGTCCGGCCTCGGCGAGCGGCACCGACCGCCCGCAGCCGGGCACCTCGGCGCCCGGCGACGGCGCGGCCGACGGGTCGTACCGCACCTGGACCCCGCCGAAGCCGAACCAGTCCAGGACCACCGCCCGCACCGGGGGCGTGAGCAGGAGCACCGTCAGCAGACCGCACAGGGCGGCCGTCAGCGAACGCCACCGCATCCGCGTCCAGCGCCGCACCGCCCGCAGCCGCTCGGCAGGCCCCGCCGGCGCGGCCACCGGGACCGGCACCCGCTCGGCGAGTATCTGCCCCAGCACCCGCTCGACCATCGTCTCCGGCCCCGCCCCGCCGTCGGCCCCCGGCGGATCCAGCGACCGTCCCAGCGCCCGAAGCTCCTCCGGCAGCCCGCCGGCGCCCTCGTACGCCTCCGGCTCGTCACGCACGCCCCTCACCCCCCTCCCCGAGCTCGTCCCCGGGCCGGAAGTCCGGCAGCAGCCGGGCCAGCTTCCGCAGCGCACGACTGAGCCGGGACTTCACCGTCCCCCGGGGCCAGCCCAGTGCCTGGGCCGTCTCGGACTCGTCCATCTCCAGCAGATAGCGATAGGTGACGACCAGACGATGCTCCTCGCTCAGCTGTTCCAACGCGGCCAGCAGTGCCGAGCGGCGCTCGGTCCGCAGGGTCGCCACCGCCGGGTCCGCCGACTCCGGTATCAGCGGCTCCGCCTCCACGAACGCCGCCTCGCGGTCGGCCAGCGTGCGCTGGCGCGCGGCCGTGCGCACTGTGTTCCTCGTCTCATTGGCCACGATCGCCAGCAGCCACGGCTTGAACGCCGTGCCGTCCCGGAACCGCCCCAGCGCGCAGTACGCCTTCACGAACGCCTGCTGCACCACGTCCTCCGCGTCCGCCCCCGCCCCGAGCGCGGTGGCCGCCCGCAGCGCGATGGCCGTGTGGGCCCGCACCAGCTGCGCATACGCCTCCGGCTCCCCGGCGCGTACGCGTGCGATCACCGCGGCCTCATCGACGATGCGGCCCCCCTCCCGCGTCCTCACACCTTTGTTACACCGCCGGGGACCGATCGGTTCCCATCTGTTTCCGACCAGTTCCGGAGCGGCCGCCGCGACCTGAGAGAATGGTGAGCATGGCCTCTGATCGACCCCGCGTGCTCTCTGGTATCCAGCCCACCGCCGGCTCGTTCCACCTCGGCAACTACCTCGGTGCCGTCCGCCAGTGGGTGGCCCTGCAGGAGACCCACGACGCGTTCTACATGGTCGTCGACCTGCACGCGATCACGGTTCCGCAGGACCCGAAGGAGCTGCGCGCCAACACCCGGCTCGCCGCCGCCCAGCTGCTGGCCGCCGGACTCGACCCGGAGCGCTGCACGCTCTTCGTCCAGAGCCACGTCCCCGAGCACGCCCAGCTCGCCTGGGTCATGAACTGCCTCACCGGATTCGGCGAGGCCTCCCGCATGACCCAGTTCAAGGACAAGTCGGCCAAGCAGGGCGCCGACCGCGCGTCCGTCGGCCTGTTCACGTACCCGATCCTCCAGGTCGCGGACATCCTGCTCTACCAGGCCAACGAGGTCCCCGTCGGCGAGGACCAGCGCCAGCACATCGAGCTGACCCGGGACCTCGCGGAGCGCTTCAACGGACGTTTCGGCGAGACCTTCACCGTCCCCTCGCCGTACATCCTGAAGGAGACCGCGAAGATCTACGACCTCCAGGACCCGTCGATCAAGATGAGCAAGTCGGCGTCCACGCCGAAGGGCCTGATCAACCTCCTGGACGAGCCGAAGACCACCGCCAAGAAGGTCAAGAGCGCGGTCACCGACACGGACACCGTGATCCGCTTCGACCCGGAGAACAAGCCGGGCGTCAGCAATCTCCTCTCGATCTACTCGACCCTCACCGGGGCGGGCATCGCGGAACTGGAGGAGAAGTACGCCGGCAAGGGCTACGGCGCGCTCAAGACGGACCTCGCCGAGGTCATGGTCGAGTTCGTCTCGCCGTTCCGGGAGCGCACCCAGCAGTACCTGGACGACCCGGAGACGCTCGACTCGATCCTGGCCAAGGGCGCGGAGAAGGCGCGCGCCGTCGCCGCGGAGACCCTCTCCCGGACCTACGAGATGGTGGGCTTCCTGCCCGCCAAGCACTGACCGCACCACTCCGGCACGGTGCCGTACCACCGCGCGGCGAGCGCTGTACATCACTCCGTTCGTGCCTGCCCGCGGCACGGTCGTGGCCGTACAGTCGATAACCGGGTGGTCGCATCGGCGGCCCCCTCCGTCCGCCCGTGGGCGACGGCACCGACAGAAGGACAGGAGACGACGTGGGGACCGTAACGATCGGCGTGTCGATCGCGGTCCCGGAGCCTCACGGCAGCGAGCTCCAGCAGCTGCGCGCGGGCTTCGGCGACGCCGCGGCTCACGGCATCCCCACGCATGTCACGCTGCTGCCGCCGACAGAGGTCGACAGTGGCGACCTGCCGGCCGTCGAGGGGCACCTCACCGAGGTCGCCGCGGCCGGCCGGCCGTTCCCGATGCGGCTCGCCGGGACCGGGACCTTCCGGCCGCTGTCGCCGGTCGTGTTCGTCCAGGTGGCCACGGGCGCCGAAGGCTGCGCCCTGCTGCAGCAGCAGGTCCGGGACGCCTCAGGGCCGCTGGCACGCGAACTGCAGTTCCCGTACCACCCGCACGTCACGGTGGCGCACGGCATCGACGACGCCGCGATGGACCGCGCGTACGAGGAGCTCGCCGACTACGAGGCCGAGTGGATCTGCACCGGCTTCGCCCTGTACGAGCAGGGCGCCGACGGGGTCTGGCGCAAGCTGCGCGAGTACGCGTTCGGCGGTGCGGTGGTGCCGCCGCAGGCCGGCGCCCCGTTGGAACGGGGCGGTCTGACCGCGTACTGACCGAGGGGACGCGGGGCGCACGGGGAGGGGACGAGGGGTGGGGGTTACGGGGCTCACGCCCGAGGACCCGGCCGCGGTGGGGGACTTCGAGCTGCTGGGCCGGCTCGGCGCCGGCGGTTTCGGCACGGTCTACCTGGGACTCACCGCCGGGGGCCGCAGGGTCGCGGTGAAGACGGTGCACCGGCACATCGCCGACCACGACGGCTTCCGAGCCCGGTTCCGCCGCGAAGTGGAGGCGCTGCGCCGGGCCGGGGGGTTCTTCACCGCACCGCTCGTCGACGCGGACCCCGGTGCGCCGCTTCCCTGGCTCGCCACCGAGTACGTGCCCGGTCCGGACCTCGGCACGGTCGTCGCCCGCGGCGGCCCGCTCGCCCCCGAGGCGGTCTGGCGGCTCGGGACCGGGCTGTGCGAGGCGCTCGCCACGCTGCACGGCGTAGGGCTTGTGCACCGCGACCTCAAGCCGTCGAACGTGCTCCTGGCCGAGGACGGGCCCCGCGTCATCGACTTCGGCATCGCCTCGCTCACCGACGCCACGCGCCTCACCGTCACCCACGAGGCGGCCGGAACCCCGGGGTACGCCGCCCCCGAGCAGTTGCGCGGCATGCGCGACGTCGGCCCGGCGGCGGACGTTTTCGCGCTGACCTGCCTCCTGGTGTACGCGGGCAGCGGCCGCGGCCCGTTCCGCGGCGGAACGCTGGTCGAGTACATCGCCCACGTCCTGCACGAGCCGCCCGACCTGTCGGGCCTCGACGCCCCCTTGGCCGCCCTGGCGCAGGCCGGGCTCGCCCTCGACCCCGGCGCGCGTCCCGCCCTGCCCGAGCTGGCCGCGCTGTGCGCCGAGCGGGTCGGCCGGGCCGGTGCGCCGCGTCCCTTCGCCGACCTGCTGGCACCCGCGGTCAGGGACCTGCTCGCCGGTGCCGAGGCGGAGGCGTCGGCACCGGTGCCGTTGCGTCCCACGCCGCCCGCCCCGGGGGCACGCCCCGGGCGGGATGCCATGACGGAGGCCGCACGTGACGCCACGTCCGACCCCGCGCCGACCGTCGTCACGGTCGCCGCGCCCGGGCGGCGGCCGACCGCCGGGCCGGGGGACTCCGAAGCGCCGGCGCGCCACCGGCCGTGGGCGTGGACGGCTCCCGCCGCCGAACGCGAGGCCGGGCCCCCGGAGATCCGGGGCCCCGCCGTCGCGGACACACGGGACGGCGGCGGCGTGGTGTGCGTGGCGGCCGACGGCCGCCTGCACGGTCTGGACGCGGCCACGGGGGCCGAGCGCTGGACGGCCGATACGGGTTTCGAGACCGTGGCGGCGGGGCCGGTGGCAGCCGGCGACGTCTTCGTGGTCGCCGACGACACCGGCCGGGTGAGCGGCCATCGCGCGACGGACGGAGGCGCTCTGTGGGCGCGGTGGGACAAGCCGGAGCGGTCCGCCTCGCTGCTGGACGGAGCCCGACTGCTCGTCACCGACACCCCGCAGCGGTGGGTGGCCCTGCGCCACGCTCGGCGCGACATGGCCCCGGAGACCGTCGACCACTCGGTGCCCACCTGGGAGCACATCCATCTGCTGGACCCGGCCACCGGCGAGCACGTCACGGCTCCGTTCGAGACCAACGACCAGGCCTACAACAGATGGGGCACGACCATCTGGGTCTCCCCCCAGCGGCTGTTCGTCCAGGGCTACCGGCAACTGGTCTCCCTGGGACTGGCGACGGACACGGGCGCCCGGTGGCGGGAGCGCGCGGACGCGTCCGTCTCCCTCGGCGAGCGTGTCGTCATCTGGAGCCCGCTGAGGGGACTGACCTGCCGTGACGGTGCCACCGGCACCGTCCTGTGGCGCAGCCGCAGACCTCGCGGGGCCGTCGGCGCGGTGTCCGGCAGCCCGGACGGGGCCGTGGTCGCCGTGGTGACGAACAGGGGCACCTGGGCGTTCGCCGCCCGTACGGGCCGGTCGCTGTGGACGGCGTCCGTACCGGGTGGCCGCGAGAAGCCGCTGGTCGTCCACGCCGGAATCGCCGACGGCGTGCTGTGGTCCGTCATGGGCCGGCTGGCGTTCGCCCACGACGCGGCCGACGGACGGCTGCTGTGGCGCACGGAGACCGAGCACCGGATCGGCTTCCCCACGGTGTCCGAAGGGGGCCTGCTGTTCCTCGACGACAGCCGTCGGCTGCACGTGCTGCGCCTGGCCGACGGCCACGAGGTGTGGTCCGACGAGTCGTCCGGCTCCTGTCCGGGCGACCACCAGCCGCACTGGGCCTACGGCGACCTGCTGTACCTGCGCGGGTACGGGGGCGTGAGCGCCCACGACGTCCGCGCCTGACGCCGGACGGCCCCTGGTCCCGGCCGGCCCCTACACCGGCAGCCGCCGGAACACCGCCCTCGGCAGGTGCCGCAGCGCCGACATCACCACGCGCAGCGCACCGGGCACCCACACCGTCTCCGAGCGCCGCCGCAGCCCCAGCTCGATGGCGCTCGCGACGGCCTCCGGGGTCGTCGCGAAGGGTGCCTCCTCCAGGTCGGCGGTCATCCGGGACCGGACGAACCCTGGGCGTACGACCATGACGTGCACGCCCGTGCCGTGCAGCGCGTCGCCCAGGCCCTGGGCGAAGGCGTCCAGTCCGGCCTTGCTGGAGCCGTAGATGAAGTTGGCGCGGCGGGCGCGCTCACCGGCGACGGAGGAGAGCACCACCAGGGAACCGTGGCCCTGGGCCTGGAGCGAGCGGGCCGTGATCAGGCCGGCGGAGACCGCGCCGGTGTAGTTGGTCTGCGCGACCCGCACCGCGCCGGCCGGGTCCCGCTCGTCGTGCGCCTGGTCGCCGAGGATGCCGAAGGCGAGCAGCACCATGTCGACGTCGCCCTCGGCGAACACCTTGCCGAGCGCCGACTCGTGGGAATCGGGGTCGAGGGCGTCGAAGTCGACCGTGTGCACCTCGGCGCCCAGGCCGCGCAGCCGCTCGGCGGCCCCGTCCAGGGCGGGGGAGGGACGGCCGGCCAGCCAGACGGTGCGGGTGCGGCGGGCGATCAGACGGCGTGCGGTGGCGAGGGCGATCTCGGACGTACCGCCGAGGACGAGGAGGGACTGGGGGGTGCCGAAGGCGTCCTTCACGACAGCTCCTAGAGGTTGCCTAGAGGTGGAGGCGACGGGCCAGGTCGGAGACGAAGACCCCGCGCGGGTCCAGTTCCGCGCGCAGCGCGCGGAAGTCGGCCAGGCGCGGGTACATCGCGGCGAGCAGTTCGGGCCGCAGCCGGGAGTCCTTGGCGAGGTAGACCCGGCCGCCGGCCGAGGCGACCTCCTCGTCCAGTTCGTCGAGGAAGGTACCGAGGCCGGGCAGGTCCGCCGGGATGTCCAGGGCCAGCGTCCAGCCGGGTGCGGGGAAGGAGAGCCAGCCCGCGTCGGCGTCCCCGAAGCGTTTGAGGACGGCCAGGAAGGACGGGCAGCGGCGGGCGGAGATGCGGCGCACGATCCGGCGCAGTGCGTCCTCCTGGCCGTGGCCGACGACGAACTGGTACTGCACGAAGCCGCCGCGGCCGTAGACGCGGTTCCAGTGGGGCACGCCGTCCAGGGGGTGGAAGAAGGTGGAGATCCGCTGCAGCTGACCGGTACGCGCGCGTGGTGCCTTCCGGTACCAGAGCTCGTTGAAGATCCCCACCGTCGTCCGGTTGAGCAGGCCACCGGGCACGAAGGAGGGGGCGGGCGGCAGGCGGGAGGTGCGGAAGGCCAGCGGCTCCCTCCGGGCGCGCGTGCCGGCGGGCAGCGCGTCCAGGGGCGCGTGGTCGCCGCGGGTGACGACCGCGCGGCCGGTCGCGGCGCCGCGGGCGAGCAGGTCGATCCAGGCCACCGAGTAGCGGTAGCGGTGGTCGCCGGCCGTCAGACGGGCCATCAGGTCGTCGAGATCACCGGCGCGTTCGGTGTCGACCGTCATCAGCGAGGTCTCGACCGGCTGGAGCCGCACGGTCGCGGTGAGGATCACACCGGTCAGGCCCATGCCGCCGGCGGTGGCGTCGAACAGGGGCGTGCCGTGGGCGACGGTGCGGATCCCGCCGTCGGCGGTGAGCAGTTCCAGGGACAGGACGTGGCGGGCGAAGGACCCGGACACGTGGTGGTTCTTGCCGTGGATGTCCGCGCCGATCGCCCCGCCGACCGTCACGTAGCGGGTGCCGGGCGTCACCGGAACGAACCAGCCGAGCGGCAGCAGCACCTCCATCAGCCGGTGCAGGGAGACGCCCGCGTCGCACCGCACGGTGCCGCCGTCGGCGTCGATGGCGTGGATGCGGTCCAGGCCGGTCATGTCGAGCACGGCGCCGCCCGCGTTCTGCGCCGCGTCCCCGTACGCCCGTCCCAGGCCCCGGGGGATGCCGCCGCGGGCTCCGCAGTCCCGGACCGCGGCCACGGCCTCCTCGTACGTCCGTGGGCGGATCAGCCGGGCGGTGGTGGGCGCCGTACGGCCCCAGCCGGTGACGGGAACGGTGTCGGCAGACATGCCGGTGACCGTATCGCCCCTATGTGACTGGTCGGTTGTGAAACCTCATGCCTCTCCCCGAAACGGGTGATTAATGGTATGTCGCTCGATATTGCCGGACTTCGGATGCCGTCGGCGTGAACAGTGAGTCCACATGGACGACCTCGACGACATGGACCACCGGATCGTCTCGGTGCTCAGAGCGTGCGGCGGTGACCCGCGCGTGGCCGGCGCCGCCCGCGCCCTGTCCTGGGCGGGGGAGCACGGCGCGCTGTGGCTCGCGGCCGGCCTCGCCGGAGCCGCCGTGGATCGGGCGCGGCGCGACGCCTGGCTGCGCGGCACCGCACTCACCGCGGGCGCACACCTCGCCAGCATGGGGCTGAAGCGGATCGTGCGCCGCCCGCGCCCCGCGCACGTCGAGCCCCTGGTGCGTACGGCGGGCCGGCACTCCTTCCCCAGCTCGCACGCCACCTCCGCCGCGGCGGCCGCCGTCGCCTTCGGCGCGCTCGGAGCGCACGCGGCCTGGCCGCTCGCCGCGGCGGTGTGCGTGTCGCGGCTGGTCGTCGGCGTCCACTACCCCTCGGACGTGGCCGCGGGCGCGGCCCTGGGCGTGCTCACCGCCCGGCTCGGCGCCCGCTGGATGACAGGAGGCACCCCGTGACCGACACGGCCGTCCTGCGGCAGCGTGCCCCCGAGGAACAGCCATCCGCGCCGCCCCGCAAGGGTGGCCTCCCGCGCGGTCTGCTCAGGACCGCACGTCCCCGGCAATGGATCAAGAACGTCCTGGTCGTCGCCGCCCCGGCCGCCGCCGGCGAGCTGTTCTCCGGTCACTCCCTGGCCCGGCTCGCCCTCGTCTTCGTCCTGTTCACCACCTGCGCCGCCGCGGTCTACCTCGTCAACGACGCCCGTGACGCCGAGGCCGACCGCGCCCACCCGGTCAAACGGCACCGGCCGATCGCCGCCGGACAGGTCCCGGTACCGGTCGCCTACGCCGTCGGGGGCACCCTGGGCGTGCTCGCGCCCGTCGTCGCGGCCTGGCTGTGCCCGCCCGCCGTCGCCGTCGTGCTGACCGCCTACCTCGGCATGCAACTGGCGTACTGCGTCAGCCTCAAGCACGTCCTGGTCGTCGACCTCGCCGTCGTCACCACCGGCTTCCTGATGCGGGCGATGATCGGCGGGCTCGCGCTCGGCATCCCGCTGTCCCGCTGGTTCCTGATCACGACCGGTTTCGGCGCGCTGTTCATGGTGTCGGCCAAGCGCTACTCCGAAGCCGTCCAGATGGCCGGGAAGGCGGGCGCGACGCGCGCGTTGCTCACCGAGTACACCACCGGCTACCTCCGCTTCGTCTGGCAGCTCGCGGCCGGCGTCGCCGTCCTCGCCTACTGCCTGTGGGCCATGGAGGAGGGCGGCGTCCCGCACACCAGCGTGCTGCCGTGGCGGCAGCTGTCCATGGTCGCCTTCATCCTCGCGGTCCTGAGGTACGCCGTCTTCGCCGACCGCGGCACGGCGGGGGAGCCCGAGGACGTCGTCCTGCGCGACCGGGCGCTGGCGCTGATCGGCGTGGTGTGGGTGTCGATGTACGGCCTGGCGGTGGCCAATTGGTAGGTCGTCGGCGCGAACTCCTCGGCTTCGCCGCGGCCGGACTCCTCGCCTACGCCGCCGACCTGGCGCTGTTCACCTGCCTGCGCGGCCCGGCCGGACTCGACCCGCTCACCGCCAAGGCGCTCTCCTTCGTCGCGGGCTGCACCGTGGCGTACGCGGGCAACGCGCTCGGCACCTACCGGCACACCCGGCCCGGCGGCCTGCGCGCCTACGCCGTGTTCTTCGCGGTGAACGTCGCCGGCGCCGCCGTACAGCTGCTGTGCCTGGCCGTCAGCCACTACGGCCTCGGCTTCACCTCGCAGCGCGCGGACACCGTCTCCGGCGCCGGAATCGGCATGGCGCTCGCCACCATCCTGCGTTTTTGGGGCACAAGAACACTGGTCTTCCGCGCCGGGGAAGGAACCGGCGGCGGCCCGGGACCATGGACCGAGAGAAACGGGGGCAGAGTCGGATCATGGACTGGCTGAAAAAGCTCCCCGTCGTGGGGCCTTGGGCGGCGCGGCTGATGGCCACGCACGCGTGGCGGTCGTACGAGCGGCTGGACCGGGTGAAGTGGACGCGGCTGGCCGCCGCCATGACCTTCACCAGTTTCGTCGCGCTCTTCCCGCTGCTCACCCTGGCCGCCGCGATCGCCGCCTCCACGCTCAGCACCGAGCAGCAGGACAAGCTGCAGGACAAGCTCGCCGAACAGGTGCCCGGCATCTCCGACCAGCTGAACATCGACAGCCTGGTGCAGAACGCGGGCACCGTCTCCGTGGTCGCCGGCGCCCTGCTGCTGTTCACCGGCATGGGCTGGGTGGAAGCGACGCGGGGCTGCCTGCGAGCGGTCTGGGAACTGCCCGACGAGGACGAGAACCCGGTCCTGCACCGGGCCAAGGACGCGGGCATCCTGGTCGGCCTCGGCGGCGCGCTCCTGGTCACCATCGGCATCTCCACCGTGGCCTCCGCGCTGGTCGGCTGGATCATCCGCCAACTGGGCATCGAGGGCGGCTTCGGCGGGGCCCTGCTGTACATCGCCGCGTTCGCCGTCGCCGCGCTCGCCGACTTCCTGGTGCTGCTCTACGTCCTGACCCTGCTGCCGGGCGTCGAGCCGACCAGGCGCCGCCTGGTGGTGGCCGCCCTGATCGGCGCGGTCGGCTTCGAGCTGCTGAAGCTGCTGCTCAGCGGCTACATGCAGGGCGTGGCAACGAAGAGCATGTACGGCACCTTCGGCGTCCCCATCGCGTTGCTGCTGTGGATCAACTTCACCTCGAAGCTGGTGCTGTTCTGCGCCGCCTGGACGGCGACGCAGAGCAAGGAGGCGGAGCTCACGGACGGGGCCGGCGACGCACCAGGTCCGGCAGCGGCCAACGGCGGTTGACCAGGAACGCGCCGCCCGCGAGCAGGACCAGCAGCCCGCCGGCGACGGCCGCCGCGATCGCGACGCCGCTGGAGCCGTCCGCGGCCGGGGCGCCCGCCACGGGCTTCGACCCGGCGGCGCCCTTGCCGGTGCCCCCGGCCTCGCCGGAGGCGTCCGCCCCGGGCTTGGAGTCCGTCCGGGCGGCGCTCCTCGGCGGCACCAGCTCGCCCACCGGCTTCACCTTGCCGGCCGCCTGGAAACCCCAGTCGAAGAGCCGGGCGGTCTCCTTGTACACCTCGTTGTGCTCGTCCTTCGCCGGGTTCATGACCGTGACGAGCAACACCTTGCCGCCCCGCTCGGCGACGCCGGTGAAGGTGGCGCCGGCGTGGGTGGTGTTGCCGTTCTTCACCCCCGCGATGCCCGGGTAGACGTCCAGGCCCGAGTCGCCGGTCAGCAGCCGGTTGGTGTTCTGGATCTCGAAGGACTCGCGGGACGTCTTGCCCTTCTTGTCCTTCGTGGTCCGGCCCGGGAACTTCGCGCGGACCGTGGAGGCGTACTCGCGGAAGTCCTTCTTCTGCAGGCCCGAGCGGGCGAACAGCGTCAGGTCGTACGCGGAAGAGACCTGGCGCGGCGCGTCGTAGCCGTCGGGGCTGACCACCTCCGTGTCGCCGGCCTGGAGCTCCTCGGCGTGCCGGTTCATCTCCTGCACCGTCTTGTCGACCCCGCCGTTCATCGCGGACAGCACGTGCACGGCGTCGTTGCCGGACCGCAGGAAGACCCCGAGCCACAGGTCGTGGACCGTGTAGGTCTCCTCCTCCTTGATCCCGACCATGCTGGAGCCGGCGCCGACGCCCGCGAGGTCGGACACCTCGACCTTGTGCTTGGTGGTCTTCGGCCACTTCGGCAGCAGCGTGTCGGCGAACAGCATCTTCAGCGTGCTCGCCGGGGCCAGCCGCCAGTGCGCGTTGTGCGCCGCGAGGACCTCCCCGGACTCGGCGTCGGCCACGATCCACGAGCGTGCGGTGAGGTCCTTGGGCAGGACGGGCGCTCCGCCCGCGAGATCGACCTGTGTCCCGGGCTTGCCGAGCCGGGCGCCGCCCACGGTCGACATCGACGCCGGGGGCGTGGCCGACGGGCTCGCCGAGGGACTCGGCGCGGCATGCGCGGCGGGCGCCGTGATCGCCAGGGACGACAGGGTGGTCAGGACGGCGGAGGCGACCAGCAGGGATCGCCTGAGGGTCTTCTTGGGTGCGGGCACGAGCGAGAACGTACCCGCCGGGCGCGGCGGAGTCCCGGCCCCCTCCCCACCCCGGACACGGAACCGGACACGGGACGGCGATACTGGACCCATGAAGCTCAGCCGCCCCGTCTCCTGGTTCCTGCTCGCCTTCGGGGTGTGGAGTTGGTTCATCTGGATCACTTTCGTCAATAATCTGATCAAGGACAGCAGCGGGCTCGCCTTCGAGGACGGCGAACCCACGGCCTACTTCTGGGTGCACCTGCTGCTCGCCGTCGTCTCCTTCGTATTGGGGACGATCATCGGGGTCATCGGGTTGCGCGGACTGCGCGCACTGCGCCGAACGTCATAGCCGGACGCCGCAGCCGGAGGCCATGGACGTCCCTGGACGTCACAACGGAGGGGAAACGACGGCATGGTGGTCGTCTTCGCGCTCGTCGCGCTGGCCGTGGTGAGCGTGCTGGTGGCGGCGAACTGGTACGTGTGGCGGCGCCTGTTCCGCGACACCACCCGGGGCCCCGGACCCGTCCGCCGCATCGGCGCCGTCGTGATCGCCGGGGGCTGGGCACTGGCCGTCGGCGCGCTGGTGGCCGAGCGCACCGGCGCCCCGTTCTGGCTCCAGCGCGTCCTGGCCTGGCCCGGTTTCCTGTGGCTGGCCCTGTCGATCTACCTGCTGCTGGCCGTACTGGCCGGTGAGGTCGTACGGCCCGTGCTGCGACGGCTGCCGGCCCGGCGGGCCGCCGCACCGCGGTCGGAGCCGGTCCCGGCGGAGAGCGCCCGTCAGCAGGCGCCGAAGGCCGCGGCCCCGGAGCGCATACCGGCGGCGACCGCGCCGCCGAGGACCGATGCCCCGGAGCCGCCCCCCACGCCCGACGGCCCGCCGGACGCCCCGCCCCCGAGCCCCCTCGCCGTGCCCTCCCGCCGCCTGTTCGTCTCCCGCGTCGTCGCCGGCGCCGCCGCCGCGGCGGCCGTCGGGACCGTCGGGTACGGCACGTACGGCGTGCTGAGCGGCCCGAAGGTGAAGCGGGTCACCGTGCCGCTGGCCAAGCTCCCGCGCGCGGCGCACGGCTTCCGCATCGCCGTGGTCAGCGACATCCACCTCGGCCCGGTCCTCGGCCGGGGTTTCGCGCAGAAGGTCGTCGACACGATCAATTCCACGCAGCCCGACCTCATCGCCGTCGTCGGCGACCTGGTCGACGGCAGCGTGAAGGACCTCGGGCCGGCGGCGGCCCCGCTGGCCCGGCTGAGGGCCCGGCACGGCGCGTACTTCGTCACGGGCAACCACGAGTACTTCTCCGGCGCCGAGCAATGGGTGGCGGAGGTACGGCGGCTCGGCCTGCTCCCGCTGGAGAACGCGCGCACCGAGCTGCCCCACTTCGACCTCGCGGGCGTCAACGACGTGGCCGGCGAGGACGAGGGCCAGGGCCCCGACTACGCGAAGGCCCTCGGCGACCGGGACCGGACACGCGCGTGCGTGCTGCTCGCCCACCAGCCGGTGCAGATCCACGACGCCGTCGACCACGGCGTCGACCTCCAGCTCTCCGGCCACACCCACGGCGGCCAGCTCTGGCCCGGCAACCTCATCGCGGGCGCCGCCAACCCGACGCTCGCGGGCCTGGAGCGCTACGGCGACACCCAGCTGTACGTCAGCCGGGGCGCGGGCGCCTGGGGCCCGCCCACGCGTGTGGGGGCGCCCTCGGACATCACGGTGATCGAGCTGGCGTCCCGTCAGGCCTGACGGGGTCCCGCTGCCGGTCCCCGGCCGACGCCACCGGGCGACCGCTCAGGCACGCCCGGGCCCGTCCCCCGCATCGGGTGTCCCCTTCTTCGCCGGGTCCGGGAGTGCCTTCGTCATGCCCGGCAGGAAGTCCGTGAACAGCTCGTGCACCTCGCGCACCAGGGGGCGCAGCACGCGGAAACGGGCAAGCGCGACGCCCCGCGCGGTCAGCCGGGCGCCGCGCTCGGCGAGCCGGTAGCTGCGCTCGCGCCCCTGAGTCCGGTCGAAGACCCAGTACAGGACGAGCCCCATCTGCGAGAGCCACATCAGCTCGGGCAGGATGTCCCGCAGGTCCTCCGGCACCTTGGTCTTCGCCCCGGCCAGCACCGCCCGGTGCACGCTGATGGCCTCCACGCGCGCGTGCTCCGACTCCGGGGAGAAGGGGCTGAGCGGACTGTCCGGATCGGCGGCGTTCTTGAAGAACTGCACCGCGAACTCGTGGTACGGCGTGGCGATGTCCAGCCACACCTTCAGCACGCCAGCGAGCCGCGCCTCCAGGTCGGTCTCCCGGGCCAGGACCTCCCGGACCGCCTCCTGGTGCTGGGCGGCGATCCGGTCGTAGAAGCCCTGGATCAGGTGTTCCTTGCCCGCGAAGTAGTAGTAGGCGTTGCCCACGGAGACCCCGGCCTCCTGGGCGATGGCCCGCATCGTCGTCCGGTCGTAGCCGCGCTCCTGGAACAGCCGCATGGCCGTCTCCAGGATCAGCGCGCGGGTCTGTTCGGACTTGCTGAGTGGGGCCGCCTCGTCGGGGCCGTCGTTCTTCGCAGGCACAGGACCAGAGCCTAACGAGTGACACAGGTGCCGTTGTCACAGCCGGGCCCGGCGTACGACCACCCCGCGCGCGGGTCGTAGGTCCACCCGTCGGCCCGGCGGTAGGCCTTGCCTCCCCACTGCCCGCCCCGCCACTTGGCGGCGGCCAGGACCGCGCCCTTGGCCAGCCTCGCCCCCGCGGGGGTGCTGAGCCGGTGGGCGAGCGGCCGGTGTTCGCGCAGCGCCCACAGGACGACGATCCAGGCGGCGGCGCCCCGGTAGACCTGCCCGGCGTCGCCGACGGCGGTGACCTCGTCCAGGGTGCCGGCGTGGTCCAGTCCGGGGAACCGGCGCCGGGCCTCGTCGGACCCCGCCGGCACGAGCTCCAGCGGCACCAGCCTCGGCTGCCGCAGCAGCCAGTCGCGGACGAAGGTGCACAGGGCGCACTCGGCGTCGTAGAGGACGGTGAGCCGGCGCACCGGGGCGCCGGCCGTCGCCCGAGCGGGAGCCATCGGGTCAGGCCCCCGCCGTCGGGGCCACCCAGCCCTGCGGCTCGACCGGCGGCAGCTGCTCGCGCTCCATCACACCGCGCCGCCGGATCCGGTTGAGCACGTACACGTTGCCCAGGTGCATCACGCCCAGCACGAGCAGCACCACGCCCAGCTTGGTCGACAGGGCCTCGAATATCCCGCGGGTGTCGGTGATCGTCTCGTCGTCGCTCAGGTACAGGGCCACGAAGCCGAGGTTGACGAGGTAGAAGCCGACCACCAGGAGGTGGTTGACGGCGTCCGCGAGCTTCTCGTTGCCGTGCAGGACGTCGGCGAGGAAGACCCGTCCGTTGCGGCTGAGCGTGCGGGCCACCCAGACGGTCAGGCCGATGCTGACGACCAGGTAGATGACGTAGGCGATGACGGTGCGGTCCATTGCCCCACCCCTTCTTGAACGCGTTCAAAACGCTGACGGGGCAGACTCTAGACCTGCTTTTGAACGTGTTCAACTCAAGGGCGGAGTGGTCCGCGTCACGGCGTCGGCGTCACGGCCGGCGGCCGAGCTCCCGGCGCTTGGAGTAGTCCGTGAGACCGATGACGTTGCCCCACGGGTCGGCGAACTCCACGGTCCATCCGGTGGCCACGGGGAACGGCTCGTCGAGCGGCACGATGCCCACCTCGCGCAGGGCGCGGTCCGCCGTCCGGGCGTCCGGCACCTCCAGCCACACCCGCGCGGAGGGCCAGAGCGGCGGACGGCGCCCGAACTCCTCCTCCGCGCGCAGCAGGATGCCCGGCGTCTCCCCTCCGACCTTCAGCAGCGCGATCCCGGCCTCGTCGAGCCGGAAGGCCAGGGGGAACCCGGCGCGTTCGTAGAACCCGACGGCCTCACCGAGGTCTCCGACGGGCAGCAGTACGTTGTCGAACCCGAGCAGCTCGTAGGACTCGTCATCTGACATGCCGTCAGAGTAGGGCGATCATCGGCCGGAACCCGTGATTGGCGGGTTCCGAAAATGCCCGAAGGCCCCGCTTCCGGCGGAAGCGGGGCCCTCGGGGACGTACGGGGAACGGCTGGTCAGAAGCGGCGCGTGATCAGCGCCCGCTTCACCTCCGCGATCGCCTTGGTGACCTCGATGCCACGCGGGCAGGCGTCCGTGCAGTTGAAGGTCGTGCGGCAGCGCCACACGCCGTCACGGTCGTTGAGGATCTCCAGCCGCTGCTCGCCGGCCTCGTCACGCGAGTCGAAGATGAAGCGGTGGGCGTTGACGATGGCCGCCGGACCGAAGTACTGGCCGTCGTTCCAGAAGACCGGGCAGGAGGACGTGCAGGCGGCGCAGAGGATGCACTTCGTCGTGTCGTCGAAGCGCTCGCGGTCCTCGGCGGACTGCAGACGCTCACGCGTCGGCTCGTTGGTGTCCTTCGTGATCAGGAAGGGCATCACGTCCCGGTACGCCTGGAAGAACGGCTCCATGTCGACCACGAGGTCCTTCAGGACCGTCAGGCCCTTGATGGGCTCGACCGTGATCGGCTTCTCCGGGTTGATGTCCTTGATCAGCGTCTTGCAGGCCAGACGGTTCTTGCCGTTGATCCGCATGGCGTCGGACCCGCAGATGCCGTGGGCGCAGGAACGCCGGAAGGTCAGCGTTCCGTCCTGCTCCCACTTGATCTTGTGGAGGCCGTCGAGGACGCGCTCCTTCGGGTCGAGCTCGAGCTGGAAGTCCTCCCAGGTCGCCTCGGCCGAGACCTCGGGGTTGAAGCGCCGGACGCGGAAAGTGACCGTGATGTACGGCGAGGCGGTGGCGTCCGCCTGCACCTTGTCCATAACGGGGGTAGCCATCAGTACTTACGCTCCATCGGCTGGTAGCGGGTCTGGACGACCGGCTTGTAGTCGAGACGGATGGACTCGGTGCCGTCGTCGCCGACCTCGCGGTACGCCATGGTGTGGCGCATGAAGTTGACGTCGTCGCGGTTCGGGTAGTCCTCGCGGTAGTGACCGCCGCGCGACTCCTTGCGGGCGAGGGCGGAGACCGCCATGACCTCGGCCAGGTCGAGCAGGTTGCCCAGCTCGACGGCCTCCAGCAGGTCGGTGTTGAACCGCCTGCCCTTGTCCTGGATCGCCACGTTCTTGTAGCGCTCGCGCAGCTCGGCGATCTTCTCGACCGCCGTCTTGATCGTCTGCTCGGTGCGGAACACCATGACGTTGGCGTCCATGGTCTCCTGCAGCTCGCGGCGCAGCTCCGCGACCCGCTCGTTGCCGGTGGAGGTGCGCAGCCGCTCGATCTGCCCGACGACGAGGGACTCCGGGTCCTCGGGCAGCGGGACGAAGTCCGCCTTCTGCGCGTACTCCGCGGCGGCGATGCCGGCCCGCTTGCCGAAGACGTTGATGTCCAGCAGCGAGTTGGTGCCCAGGCGGTTGGCGCCGTGCACCGACACGCAGGCGACCTCGCCGGCCGCGTACAGGCCCGGCACGACGGTGGTGTTGTCCGCCAGGACCTCGCCCTCGACGTTGGTCGGGATGCCGCCCATCGCGTAGTGCGCGGTCGGCTGGATCGGGATCGGGTCCGTGTACGGCTCGATGCCCAGGTAGGTGCGCGCGAACTCCGTGATGTCGGGCAGCTTGGCGTCCAGCTGCTCCGGCGGGAGGTGGGTCAGGTCCAGGTAGACGTGGTCGCCCTCGGGACCGCAGCCGCGGCCCTCGCGGATCTCCGTGTAGATGGAGCGGGAGACGACGTCACGCGAGGCGAGGTCCTTCATGACCGGCGCGTACTTCTCCATGAAGCGCTCGCCGTCCTTGTTGCGGAGGATGCCGCCCTCACCGCGGGCGCCCTCCGTCAGCAGGATGCCCATGCGCCAGATGCCGGTCGGGTGGAACTGGAAGAACTCCATGTCCTCCAGCGGCAGCCCGCGCCGGTACACGGCGGCCTGGCCGTCACCGGTCAGCGTGTGCGCGTTGGACGTCACCTTGAAGAACTTGCCGGTGCCGCCGGAGGCGTAGATCACGGACTTCGCCTGGAAGACGTGGATCTCGCCGGTCGCCAGCTCGTACGCCACGACACCGGCCGAGTGCTTGACGCCGTCGACCTCGGTGATCAGCTGGTCCAGGACGTAGAACTCGTTGAAGAACTCCACGCCCTCCTTGACGCAGTTCTGGTACAGCGTCTGGAGGATCATGTGGCCGGTGCGGTCGGCCGCGTAGCAGGAGCGGCGGACCGGGGCCTCGCCGTGGTTGCGGGAGTGACCGCCGAAGCGGCGCTGGTCGATGGTGCCGTTCGGGGTGCGGTTGAACGGCAGGCCCATCTTCTCCAGGTCGAGGACGGAGTCGATGGCCTCCTTCGCCAGGATCTCGGCGGCGTCCTGGTCGACCAGGTAGTCACCGCCCTTGACCGTGTCGAAGGTGTGCCACTCCCAGTTGTCCTCCTCCACGTTGGCCAGCGCGGCGGCCATGCCGCCCTGCGCGGCGCCCGTGTGGGAGCGGGTGGGGTAGAGCTTCGTCAGGACGGCCGTGCGGCTGCGCTTGGTCGCCTCGATGGCGGCCCGCATACCGGCGCCGCCGGCGCCGACGATGACGGTGTCGTACTTGTGGATCTTCATGATTCTCGCAGCCCCGTGCCTAGCGGATGTTCGGGTCGAAGGTGAAGATCACCAGCGTGCCCAGCAGGATGGTGAACACCGTGGCGGTGTAGAGCAGGCCCTTGAGCCACAGACGGGTGTTCGCGCGCTCCGCGTAGTCGTTGATGACCGTGCGCAGGCCGTTGGCGCCGTGCAGCATGGCGAGCCACAGCATCAGCAGGTCCCAGACCTGCCAGAACGGCGAGGCCCAGCGGCCGGCCACGAAGGCGAAGCCGATCTTGGAGACGCCGCCGTCCAGCACCA
Source organism: Streptomyces viridiviolaceus (assembly GCF_014650995.1). Lineage (GTDB taxonomy): Bacteria > Actinomycetota > Actinomycetes > Streptomycetales > Streptomycetaceae > Streptomyces > Streptomyces viridiviolaceus. The sequence goes on along the minus strand of NZ_BMWA01000012.1, from coordinate 66,096 downwards.
GCTGGATCAGCAGGTGGCCGATCACCAGGACGACCAGCACCACGCCGGACAGGCGCATGAAGAGCCAGGCGACCATCTCGAAGTTGCCGCGCGTGGTCTTCGGGGTCTTCTTGGTGCGCCGGCGGGGGGCCTCGATCAGCGGCGCCGGGTTGTCGACGGTGTACACGGAGGCACCCTCGACGGGGCCGATCCCGGAAGCGGTGGATTCAGTCGTGGACATTGGCGTCAGCTCCCGAACAGTTCACGAGCGGCGTGGCCGAGGACGGGGTAGATCGCCCCGAGCATCAGCACGACCCACAGGGCGACGACGGTCCAGAGCATCTGCTTCTGGTAGCGAGCGCCCTTGACCCAGAAGTCGACGGCGATGACGCGCAGACCGTTGAGCGCGTGGAAGAGGATGGCGGCGACGAGGCCGTACTCCAGCAGCGCGACGATCGGCGACTTGTACGTGGCCACGACCTTGTCGTAGGCCTCGGGGGACACACGGACGAGGGCGGTGTCCAGCACGTGAACGAACAGGAAGAAGAAAATGAGGACGCCGGTGACTCGGTGAGCCACCCAGGACCACATTCCTTCCCGGCCGCGGTACAGCGTTCCAGCCGGCACGGAAGTTTCCTCCGGGAGCGGGGATTGGGGCCGCGCCGGCTTTCTCGTGTCGGTCGGGCCCGGCCGGGTACGGTCCACCGGCCCCCAGCATCGTAGCGACGGTTGCCTGCGGCGCTTACGGGGGGCCTGCCGGTGTGATCAAACTTGCACGCGGGTGGCTTATCCGGAGGCGAGGAAGTGGGGGGCTTGTCCGGTTCGCCGGGTTCGGGCCGTCAGTGGCTGGTCGCGCAGTTCCCCGCGCCCCTGAGCATGCCGGTCAGCCTGCCCCTTGCCAGGCGGCGGAGTTGCTCTGCCGCAACCAGGCGTTCCTCCTCCGGATCGTTGGTCAATCGTGACCGAATGTCTCCGAGTACGTGATCCAGGGCCTCGGTCACAGGAAGGCCATCCAGGCAGATGACGAATGCGTGTCCGAAACGGGCCTCGTACGCGGCATGCGCCGCACTCAGGGCCGTGTGGGCGACGGCGTACGTGTCCTCGGGCAGTGGCGGCAGCGCCTCCGCCGCCAGGGCCTCCGTCAGGTCCTCCGGGGCCAGGTCGTACGACGCCTCGTCCGCGGCCGCCAGGAGGGAGGGCAGGTCGGGGTAGGGGCGGTGGGAGGCGATGCGGTGGGCCCAGCGGTGGCTGTTCAGGCAGGTGAGCAGGGACTGGGCGGCGACGTCGGCGGGAGCGCTGTTGAAGTGCTCCAGCGGCGAGGATGTGCCGCAGGTTTGCACTCGTACCGGTATGGCGACTCGGCCGGAGAGATCTGGAAGACGGTGCGCAGGCAGCGTGGGTCCTCGTGGGCGTCACGTGTGTGTCGGCAGGGGATTGTGTGAGAGATGTGGCGCCACGTTATCGAATGGGGGCATGAGGTGTCCGACGGCTGCCCGAATTTCACCCGAACGGGAGAGTTTCGGAACGTGTGGTGGACGCATGCCGTCGCCGACGGCCGTAGGTTGGCGACGTGAGCCAGCACGGACGCCGGACTCCGGCGCGACAGGTGAGGCAGCGGGCCGTGATCGCCGCCGCGGCGGTCGCCGCGGTCGGTGTCGGCGCAGGCCTGTGGGCCGCCGGCGGTGACGGCGGCCCCGCGGGCTCCGCGCGGTCCACCGACGGCGTCTCCGTGGCCGCACCGACGCCCAGCCCCACGCGCTCGTACCCCCTGTCGCAGGAACCGCGCACCATCCCCGCCGTACGCGACCACACCCCGGCGCGCGGCCCCGGCTGGCAGCCGGAGCGCGGCCACCGCGTCGTCGTCGCCGACGCCGGCCTCGCCGACGAGGGGCGCCTGATCGCCGGCGAGCTGGGGATGGCCTACGCGGGCGAGAAGGGCGACGCCCGGGCCGGGGACCTGCGGCTGGAACTCAAGGGCGACAAGAGCGCGGACGCCGAGTCGTACACCATGACGGTGCGCGACGGGCGCGTCACCGTCAGCGGCCCGGCCGAGGCGGGCGTCTACTACGGCACCCGCACCCTGAAGCAGGCGGTCGACGACGGCGGCACGGCGCCGGAGGGCGTCGTGCGGGACGAGCCGGACAAGCCGCGGCGCGGGCTCATGCTGGACATCGCACGCAAGCACTTCACGGCCGACTGGATCAAGGACCGGATCCGCGAGCTGGGCGACCTGAAGTTCAACGAGCTGGGCCTGCACTTCTCCGACGACCAGGCGTTCCGCATCGAGTCCGACTCGCACCCGGAGATCGTCTCCGAGGACCATCTGACCAAGGCCGAGATGAAGGAGATCATCGATCTCGCCGCGTCCCGCCACATCACCGTCGTCCCCGAGATCGACTCGCCCGGCCACCTCGGCGCCGTGATCGCCGCCCACCCCGACCTCCAGCTGCGCAACGCGCAGGGCACGCCCACCCGCGGCGCGATCGACATCTCCAAGCCGGAGTCGGCCGAGATCGTCGACGACCTGCTGAACGAGTACGCCGACCTCTTCCCCGGCTCCCAGTGGCACCTGGGCGCCGACGAGTACCAGGCGCTCGTGGTGCCCGACCCCGAGGCGTCCTACCCCCAGCTGGCCGCCGCCGCCCGCAAGGCGTACGGTCCCGGCGCCACCGTCGCCGACCTCACCACCGGCTGGCTCAACGGCCGCGCCGAGACCGTCCGCGCCCACGACCGGACGCCGCGGGCCTGGAACGACGGATTCCTCCGCGACACCTCCGTCAAGCCGGCCGACGACATCCAGGTCGCCTACTGGACCGGCAAGGAGATCGGCGCCCGGCAGCCTGTCGAGTACCTGCGCGAGGGCCGCAAGGTCCTGAACTACAACGACGAGTTCCTCTACTACGTGCTCGGACAGCCGCAGACCTTCGTCTACCCGACCGGACAGCGCATCTACGAGCAGTGGACCCCCCGCGTCCTGCGCGGCACCCAGCCGGTCGACGCCAGGTACGACGACCAGATCCTCGGCGGCAGCTTCGCCGTATGGGGCGACCTGCCGAACTCCCAGACGCAGGCCCAGGTCGCCGACGGGATCCGGCTGCCGCTGGCGGCGACCGTCCAGAAGCTGTGGGACCCGGACCGGCCGGAGCTGTCCTGGGCGGAGTTCCGGACACTGGCGAACCGGCTGGACTGACCCCGCGGCGGTCCGCCCACCGAGGGTCCCGCACCGCCGGTCCCGTACGGATTGTCCGATCCGGCTGCGAACCCCCGTACGGCTGTGGTGGTGTTTGGGCGAGCCGAACGGACACGCCGGGGGGAGCCGGGACATGGGCTACTGGGGGTATTTCGTCGTGGGCCGCGCCGAGCGGCCGCTCGCGGAACTGGACGCGCTGGCGGGCGCCGCGGACATGACCCTGCGGGTGTCCGCGCCGGACGGCTGGCAGGTGTGGGAGTTCCCGGGCGGCGACGGCGACGTCGGCAACATGAACGACCTGGCAGCGCAGACCGGCGCGCCCGCCCTGTTCGGCTACGTCATGGACAGCGACTGCGTGGTCGTGGAGGCGGCGGCGCCGGGGAGCGGGGCGTGGACCACCTGTCTGGCGCGGGCCGCGATGGCCGGATACCTCGGCGCCGAGAACGAGGGGCTGACGCTGGAGGACTACTTCCTGGAGCCCCGTGACGCCGCCGACCGCGCGGTCGCCTGGGCGGCCGAGGCCGGGCGCACCGCGAGCGCCGACGACCTGCTCGACGTGCTGTCGGCCGACCCCGATCCCTTGGCCGAAAACCTCTTCTTCCGGTTCCTGGACCGGCTGGGCGTGGTGCCCCTGTGACACTCCCGGGCCGTCGCACGCAGTAGGGGGAAGTGCGGGTTCCGTGGCTGCGAGCAGGTGAAGCGGCATGAAGAGGGAGACGCTGGATGAGCCTGGTGGAACTGATCGCGCAGGCCGACGCACGCGGACTGGCCGCGAGCGGACTGGCTTGTCTGGATCGGTGCGTACCCCTGCTGGACGGTGACGACGACGTCCTGCGTCCGTTGTGGGCGACCCTCGCCGACGGCGACGGGGGCGACTGGGGAGAGGGACTGGAACAGGTGCGCGGCAAGCTCGCCGGTCCCGACGCGGCCGACGAGGACGAGGCCGTGCTGCTGGCCCGCCGGATGCTGGCCGCCGCGCCGGTCGGGCGCGGCGCCGCCGAGGTACGGGTGTGGGCCGACGCCTGCTCCGTCGCCTCGCTCAGGATCCACCGGCTCCTCGATCCGGCGTCCGACGCCGCCTCCGGCGCCGACGTCGGCCGGGAGGGCCGTACGGAGGGACTGTCGCCACTCGTGGCCGCCGAACTGCGCCGCCAGGTCACCGTCCTGGAACTGCTCGCCGGGCACGGTACGACCGGGCTGCGCGGGGCTCTGGAGGTCGCCACGGAGGGGCGCCGGGTGCTGCGCGCGGTGGTGTCCCGGCGGGCCCGCGGCCGGGTGTGAAACCACCGGCGTCTGTGAGCGTCGTGCGGGGAGTGCGCGGCGGAGATGCGCTGCTCGTGGGGGAGGTGGGGCGGTCCTGCACCCGTTGCGGGACCACCGCCGGATCCGAGTGACGAAACGCCGCCGGTCGACGCTCTAGCGGATGTGACGACTGTGACCAGCGGATTGACGACTCAGCAGGAGACCCGGCCGTCGGCCGCGGCCAAACCGGTGCGGTGGGCGGCGGACGCGGTGGCCACGTTGCGCGAGGGCGCGCGGCTGCGTCTGGACTACTCGGCCCGGAGTCTGTGGCGCGTGGACCGCCTGATCGAGGGCATCCGGGCCGAGCAGGCGCCGTACGCCGCGGTGGAGACCGTACTGCGCGGTCTCGGCGCGTACGCCGGTGAGGTGATCGTGCGTCAGGCCGGCGCCGAGTGGTGGTCGGCGGGCGGTGACCACTGGGTCCGCACCCCCGACGGGCGCCTGTGGGACCCCATCGACGAGGCCCGCCGCTGCTTCGCGGGGGACGGGTCGCTGCGGCTGCTGTGCCGGCAGGCGACGGGCGGGTGACGGCCTGCCGGGGACCGTACGGGTGCGGTCCCCGGCAGGCCGGGCCGGCGGCTACGGGGTCAGCGTCTGACCCAGCCGTCCGTCCGTCGGGGTGCCCAGCGTGGTCTTGCTCCAGATCACGGACTGCGAGTAGCCCAGCCCGGAGCTGTTGCTCGGGACGTGGTGCACCAGGCCGTCCGTGCCGTCCTCGCCGTCGGCCCCGAAGGTGAGGTCGGCGCGTCCGTACCCGGACAGGTCGGTGAGGGACACGGACGAGCCGACCCGGTCCTCGCTCTCCGTGGAGCCGGCGATGCTGGAGCTGTCCTGGGAGATGTAGACCGAGCCGGTGCCGGTGAGGCCGGACGCGGTGCCCTTGATCAGGACCACGGAGCCGGAGTTGACGCGGTTGACGCCGTCTCGGCTCGCGTCCTCGCCGGGGGCGCCGGTGAGGACGTCCGCGTACCCGTCGGCGTTGTAGTCGCCCAGCGACACCGAGGTGCCGAAGGAGTCGCCGGACTCGTTGCCGCCGGGGACGCCGGACGTGTCCTGGTGGATGACCTTCATACCGGTGGTGGTGAACCCGGTGGACGTGCCGAGGAGCATGGTGACCTGGCCGCCGGAGATGCCGCCGGACTCCGTGGCGGACGGCTGGCCGATGACGATGTCGTCGTAGCCGTTGTTGTTGACGTCGCCCGCGGCGATGGACCGGCCGCCCTTGACGGAGATGACGCCGACCTTGGTCAGGCCGGTCGCCGAGCCCGCGAAGCGGACCACCTGGCCGACGCCCACGTTGTCGCGGTAGTTCAGGGCGACGTCCGCGTAGCCGTCCCGGTTGAAGTCGCCGGTGGCGGCGTCCATGTACCCGACCGAGCCCGTGGCCGAGGTGAGCCTGCCGTAGGTGGTGGCGCCCCCGGTCAGCTTGACGTTGTAGTTGCCGCCGCGACCGGTGCCGGCCGAGAAGACGTCCGCCTTGCCGTCGCCGTTGAAGTCACCGACCGTGACCGCGGTGCCGAGCTTCGCGCCGGCCCACGTCACTCCCGTCGCGTAGTACGAGAAGCCGGTGGTGAGGGCGGGGCCGTACATCACGGTGACCATGCCGCGGTCGGCGTTGCCGCTGGTGTCGTCCTCGCCGGGGGCGCCGATCGCGAGGTCGGCGTGGCCGTCGCCGTTGACGTCGCCCCAGGCGGTGGAGGCGCCGAAGGAGTCACCGGACTCGGTGGAGTCGGGGACGCCCGCGCTGTTCTGGGTGAGGGACAGCCTGGACCCGGTCACCGGGCCGTTGATGCCGCCGGGGACCACCTTCACCACGTTGCCCACGGGGACGCCCACGGCCAGGTCGGTGACGCCGTCGCGGTTGTAGTCGGCGGTGGGCAGGGCGTGCGAGATGCCCGGGGTCTTCGCGAGCGTGGCGATCCGGGAGAGCTTGGGGTAGAGGTTCGCGCCGGGGCAGGCCGTGGCGTTGGTGTCACGGTGGCCGAAGACCCGGGGCAGCGTGATCGACGTGCCCTTGTCGACCAGGTTGCCGTCCTGGCCCTTCGGGGTGCCGGAGGTCAGCGTGACCTTGCCGGTCGGGTCGATGCCGTACATCCCGAACTTCCACGCGACGATCCGCGCGATGGCGTCCAGCGCGGCCCGGCTGGGCTGCACCTTCTCGAAGTTGCCGATGTAGGAGATGCCGAGCGTGTTGGTGTTGAAGCCGACGTCGTGCGCGCCGACGACCGGCAGGTCCATGCCGCCGCTGCGGCCCTCGAAGATCTGGCCGCACCGGTCGACGAGGAAGTTGTAGCCGATGTCGTAGTAGCCGCGGGCGAAGTGCTCCTGCTGGATGGAGCGCATCCGGGCGCGCGACTGGGCGCAGGACAGGCCGTTGTCGCTGTCCATGCCGGTGTGGTGGACGACGGCGGCCTTGATGTCGGTGCCGTAGCTCGGCGTGCCGTCGTAGTCCGTGGAGGCGCCCCACTGGGCCTGCGTGATGACCGGCGGCTTGACGACCGTCGACGGGCGCGGCGCGGGGATCGTGGGTGTGGGGGAGGGCGAGGCGGTCGGGGACGCCGAACCGCTGGGCGTCCCGGTGGGGGTTGCGGTGACCGTCTCCGTGGGCGCACCGGTCGGCGTGGCCGGCTCCGACTCCGTGGCCGTACCCGCGCCGGGGGCGGTGGTCGTCTCCGTGTCCGTGGGCGCCGGGGACTGCGTCGCCGGAGCCGTGGTCTCGGCCGCGAACGCCGCGGGCTGGATCGTGCCCTTGGGGTCGGTGCCGGGGTCCAGCAGCTTGACGTCCATGCCGGCCGGCTGGCCGCCCGCCTCGGTGCCGTCCGCCTTGACGACGCGTACCTCGATGCCGTCGGCGTCACCGGTCCACAGCGAGCCGGTACCGCCGCGCGCGGCGGCCCGCTCGCCCTCGGCGCCGTCGGCCTGGTTCGGCTCGACGTCCAGCTGCTGCCAGCCCGACCACTTGCCGGTCTCCAGGTCCCGGGTCCGCACCTCGGGCGTGCCCTTGGCCTTGGCGTCCGGGTCGTCCCAGGTCACCAGCACGGCGCTGAAGCGCTTGGTGTCCCGCCGGTCGAGCCCCTTGCGGCCCGCGCCCTCGCTCTCCAGCTTCAGCGTGTGGACGGACGGCTTGCGCGCCGTGGCGCTCTTGCCGTCGGACGGCGCGGACGGGTCCGCCACCGCGTACGTCACGACACCCGCGGCGCTCAGGACGACGGCTCCGGTCGTCAGCCAGACACGTCTTTTGAGACTGAGCGCTCTGTACGCATGGGTCCTGCGAGGACTCAACTGCCCCACCCCTAGAAAAAGAACACGATCGAATCACCTGTCACACAGGTGTCAATGACTCAGCGTGCAGAGCCTACGGAACGTCACAGGCGCCCTCGTCACCGGAGTGACACCTGAGGCGTCCCGTCCGCTGGGTCAGCGGGGGAGCCGGGGCGCGGTCTCCCGGCACCGAGCGAAGGGGTGGGGTGGTCCCGATGGACGAGGCGGACGGCGGCATACCGAGCGCAGGGCAGATGCGGGCGTACGCGACGGCGTTCGTCGGCCGGGCCACCGCCCGCAACCGGCTGCCGCTGGACTACTCCCCGGCCAGCCTGCGGATCGTCGACTTCCTGATCGACGGGCTGCGCAAGGGGGGCGCCGACCACGAACGGGCCCGCGGCACGCTGCTCGGCCTGGGCGCCTACGTCGGCGAGGTGCTGGTGCGCCGCGCGGGCGCGGTCTGGGTGGACTTCGACGCCGGCCAGCGGGCGTACTTCGGGCATCCGGTCGGCGTACGGATGCCGGACGGCCGGGTGTGGAACCCGCTCGGCAAGGTCCACAACCGCCTGGTGTCCGGCGGCCCCGAGGAGTCGCTGCAGCTCTTCTACCTGACGCTGCACGGGCGGGCCCGGCGCCGCCGGCCGGCCGTGGCGTGAACCGCGTCCGGGCCGCCGCCTGTGACACTTCTGTGCGGCCCGACGCTGATGACCACGGGGGACGTGCGACGTGACCGTTCGTGCGTGCCGCACGGGGCGGGCTCACCGGAGCGCGCCGAGAACTCGGTACGGAACAGGGACGGTTCTTGGGCCAGCGAGGGGAAGCCCGCCGCGGACAGGCGTACGACGGGGAACTGGGTGCGGCCGTCGCGCGGGCCCAGGAGGGCGACGAGGCCGCCTTCGCGGCCGCCTACCGGCTCGTGCAGCCCGGCCTGCTCGGCTACCTGCGCGGAATCGTCGGCGACGACGCCGAGGACGTGGCGTCCGACGCCTGGCTGGAGATAGCCCGCGACCTGGGACGGTTCAAGGGCGACGGGGCGGGGTTCCGGGGCTGGACGGCGACCATAGCCCGGCACCGGGCACTGGACCACCTGCGCCGGCAGAAGGTGCGGCCCCGCGCGACGGCGCTGGAACAGGACGTGCTGGACCTGCCCGGCCCGCACTCCACGCACGACCAGGCGCTGGAGTCCCTGTCCACGCAGGCCGCCCTGGAACTGGTCCGGGGGCTGCCGCGCGACCAGGCGGAGGCCGTGCTGCTGCGCGTCGTCGTCGGCCTCGACGGCCCCGCCGCCGCGCGCGTCCTCGGCAAGCGGCCGGGCGCGGTGCGCACGGCGGCGTACCGGGGGCTGAAGCGGCTGGCGCGGCAGCTGGGCGTCGACACTGTGACGGAAGAGGCCCCCCGGACGCTGGGGGAGTCGACATGACGGGCCGGAGGCGGCCCGGTGAACCGAGCGGGAACGGAAGCGGACATGGGTGAACGGCAGCGCGACGGCGGCCCCACCGACCGCCGGTCCGCACGCCCCGATGCCGCCGTCCTGCTCGCCGGCGCCCTGCGGGCGGATCGCGGTGACGGCGAGGGCGAGCGTCGGGCCGTGGCGGCCTTCCGGGCGGCTCGGGACGCGGGTGCGCACCGGGCGGCACGGACCCGGCGCAGGGACGACTGGCGGCCCCGGGCCCGGCGGCACGCGTGGCGTCCGTTGCGCTCCACCCTCTCCGTGCTGCTGGCGAGCCTCACCCTGGGCGGTGTCGCCTACGCGGCGATCGGCGCCGCCGGGTCGGCCGGGGACGGCGCCGACGGCGACCGGGGTCGCCCGCCCGCCGCCACGTCCTCCGCCGACCGTCCCGACCCGACGCGGCCCTCCGGCACGCCCCCCGCCGCCTCCGCGCGGCCGGACCGCCCGGCCGCCGCGCAGGACACCGCGGCCAAGTGCCGGGCGTACGAGCGCCTCGAAGGCAGGGGCAAGGCGCTGGACGCCACGGCCTGGCGGCGGCTGGTGGAGGAGGCGGGCGGTGGGGAGAACGTCGCCGCCTACTGCGCCGGGCGCACGGCAGGTCCCGCCACGGGGAAGGAACCGGGCAGGGCGGACGGACCGGGCCCGGCGGCCTCGAACGGAAATCCGGGCGGTACGGCTGGACAGGGCAGCGGCAAGGCCGACGGCAACGGCGGGAAGAAGGCGGGCGACGGTCCGCCCCGCGGCGGCGACAAGTAGTCCGCGTCCGGAGGGACGACGGCGGCCGAGGCAACGGCCGGGGCCGCCACCCCCCACAGGAGAGGCCCCGGCCGTCGCGCGGTACGGGCCGCGCGGCGGCCCGTACTCACTACAGCGCCACGACTGCGTTTTCTGTCACACCTCACCGCATCACGGGTTAGTTGCATCTTGTACGGCGAGGTGATGAGCACATGGACGAGCGGCGGTTTCAAGACGTAACGTGCCTTTCGCGCCGATCAGCGGGGGGACTCCTGCCGCATCACATCCGCGGAGGACCACCGCAACCATCGATCCAGGAACCACGACGGCGAGAACCCGGTCCGCGAGAGCGGCGCCGGCCTAGGCGCAAAGAGGTGGCGCTCGGTGCTGGGGGACGACGCGGAGCTGACCGCCGCGGTGCGTGCGGCACAGGACGGGAACGAGACCGCGTTCCGGACCGTCTACCGCACCGTGCACCCGCGGTTGCTCGGCTACGTACGGACGCTGGTCGGCGATCCCGACGCCGAGGACGTGGCGTCCGAGGCGTGGCTGCAGATCGCCCGCGACCTGGAACGCTTCCAGGGCGACGCGGACCGGTTCCGCGGCTGGGCCGCCCGCATCGCCCGCAACCGCGCGCTGGACCACATCCGCATGCGCGGGCGCCGGCCGGTGATCGGCGGCGACGAGACGGAGCTGACCGGGAAGCCCGCCGAGTCCGACACCGCGGGTGAGGCCATCGAGGCCCTGGCCACCGACAGCACCCTCTCCCTCATCTCCCGGCTCCCCCAGGACCAGGCCGAGGCCGTCGTCCTGCGTGTGGTGGTCGGCCTCGACGCCAAGAGCGCCGCCGAGACGCTGGGCAAGCGCCCGGGCGCCGTCCGCACGGCGGCGCACCGCGGCCTGAAGCGCCTGGCCGAGCTGCTCGGTGCCGATCCGGAATCGGCCGGCGGACTCGACGCCCTGCCGCCCCAGCGAGAACCGCGCCGCCGTGCGGTGACGTCCGCGACTGTGACGCATACGCGTGCGCAGACGCAGAAGGACATGTGATGGCCGACGAGCAGGACAGGTGGCTGGACCGCGAAACGGCGGAACTCTTGCTGCGCGGAGAGTCACTGGACGCTGTCGACCCCGCGGTCCGGGACCGGGCCGAACGGCTCGCCGAAGCTCTGCACGCGCTCTCCGCGCAACCCCCGCCGACCAGCCAGGAACTCCCCGGCGAGGCCGCCGCTCTGGCCGCCTTCCGCAAGGCGCGCACCGAGCGGCCGGACGTCGCGCCGGCCCGCCCCGGCCGGGACACCGAGGCGCGGCCCGCCGACGCCGGGCTCGTCCGTATCTGCGGTCGGGGCGAGGGCGCCCGGCGCTCCCGCTGGGGCCGCCCCGTGCGCTTCGGGCTGGCCGCCGCGCTCACCGTCGGCATGGTGGGCGGGGTCGCGGTCGCGGCCGGAACCGGAGTGCTGCCGACGCCGTTCGGCGGTACGGAACCGGCTCCCGCCGCCACCGTCTCGGCCGCCGCGACACCCGAACGGCCGCTCCTGTCGTCACCCTCGCCGGACGGCGAGCGGAGCGGCTCCCCACCCGACGGCGCCGCGACCGGGCCCTCCGCCCCGGGCGCCACGCGGGACGGGACGGGCGGCGGCACGGACGCCGACCGCGACCCGGGCTCCGACGACCGGGCGCGCGACTCCGGCGACCGGCGGCACGGCCTCGCCGCGTCCTGCCGTGACCTGCGTGCCGGCGAGAGGCTCGACGACGCCCGCAGGCAGGCGCTGAAGGAGGCGGCCGGCGGTTCCTCCCGGGTGCGGACGTACTGCAAGGGCGTCCTCGCCGGGACCGGCGCCACCGGCCGGGACGGCGACGGCGACAGCGGCGGGGACGGCGGGGAGACCGGCGAGACCGGGGACGCCGCCGGAGCCCACGGGACCCGCAAGGACACGGGCGACGAAGACACCAAGAGCGACAAGGGCGACAAGGGCGACAAGGGCGGCGGTCGCAACAAGGGGGACAAGGAGGGCAAGGGTGGCAAGAACGGCAAGGGTGGCGACGACGACAGCCGCCTACCGACCCCGCACGCCCAGGGTCCCTCCGGACCCGAGGGCTCCTCGGCCGCCCACGAGCCCCTGAGGAAGGAGCGGCCGGCGCACTCGCCGCAGTCGTCCTCCGCCACCGAGAAAACCCCCTGACCTGCGCTTTCGTGACTGAAGCGGATTTCCCGCACCGCAGGTGTGACACTTTCGCCCGCCGCGGCGCAGTAAGAAGTGAGCCGACTGGTCATCGGCTGTCGCACCGAGCCGGGGTTCCCCCCGTACCCACGGCTCGTGCACCTCGGCGCGGGCGGGACACGTTCCCCCGGTCCCGCCCGCGCCCCGCATCCCCCTCACCCGCCCGGTCTCACGGGTACACGACGACCTTGTCGCCGCTGCGCACCTGCGCGTACAGGTCCGCGATCGCCGCCTCGTCCCGTACGTTGACGCAGCCGTGCGAGGCACCCGCGTAGCCGCGCGCGGCGAAGTCCTCCGAGTAGTGCACGGCCTGGCCGCCGCTGAAGAACATCGCGTACGGCATGGGGGAGTCGTAGAGCGTCGACCAGTGGTGGCGGGACTTCCAGTAGACGTGGAACACGCCCTCCCGGGTCGGCGTGTACTGCGAGCCGAACCGGACCGGCATCGTGGACACCGTCCTCCCGTCGACCATCCAGCGCAGCGTCCGGCTCGACTTGCTGACGCACAGCACCCGGCCGGTGGTGCAGCGCGGGTCGGGTGCGGCGGCCGGCTGCCCGCCCATGAGGTACAGGTCCCACCGGCCCGGCTCACGCGTCATCCGCAGCAGCCGTTGCCAGGTGACGGTGTCGGTCCGTCCCGTGCGGGGCAGCCCGCGTTTGCCCTGGAAGCCCTTCACCGCCCGCTCCGTCACGTCGTCGTACGTCCCGGTCGGCCCCTCGAAGAGCCAGGCGATCTGGCGCAGCCTGGCCTGGAGTTCGCGCACGTCCCGTCCCGTGTCGCCGCGCGCCCACAGCACCCGGGGCTCCGTACGGACGGGCGGGGCGCTCGTGCGGTCCCCGGGCGGCGTGGACGGCGCGGGCGGCGGTGGTGCGCCGGTGATGTCGACGCGCACCGGTGGGCGCCCCCTGCCGTCGGCCTCCGCGCCCTGCACCGTGCAGCCGCTCACCGCCACCGCGGCCGCCACGGCGGCCACCGCGGCCGTCCTCCCCAGACTCCCCATGCCCGTCATACGCGTCACGGCCCCCCGTCGTCTCATGGATCCGCACGGACGTCACCTGAGATGTTCCCCGCGGATGACGGGCCGCGAACGGCGCGGCAAGGTTGTGACCGGGGCCGCAGTGTTGCTGTGAGCAAGGTCCCAGCGTGTGCCCCTCCACCGGGTGCACGTGCGCCGCTACAGTCCGTCGAAGGTCGGCCTGTACGGCGGGCGACTGGCGAGCAAACGAGTACCGCTCAGCGGGGAGGCATCACACCATGGCACGCGAGTCGGAGTCCGGGCTGCCCATCGAGCCGGTCTACGGACCCGATGCTCTCCAGGGCTGGGATCCGGAGGAGAAGCTGGGCGAGCCGGGGGCGTACCCGTTCACCCGCGGCGTCTATCCGACGATGTACACCGGTCGTCCGTGGACGATGCGGCAGTACGCGGGTTTCGGTACGGCGACGGAGTCGAACGCCCGGTACAAGCAGCTGATCGCGAACGGCACGATGGGCTTGTCGGTCGCTTTCGACCTCCCCACCCAGATGGGTCACGACTCCGACGCGCCGATCGCCTCGGGCGAGGTCGGCAAGGTCGGCGTGGCGATCGACTCGATCGACGACATGCGGGTGCTGTTCGGCGGGATCCCGCTGGACAAGGTCTCGACGTCGATGACGATCAACGCTCCGGCCGCGCTGCTGCTCCTGCTGTACCAGCTGGTCGCGGAGGAGCAGGGCGTCTCCGCCGACAAGCTCACCGGCACGATCCAGAACGACGTGCTGAAGGAGTACATCGCGCGCGGGACGTACATCTTCCCGCCGAAGCCGTCGCTGCGGCTGATCGCGGACATCTTCAAGTACTGCCGGGCCGAGGTCCCGAGGTGGAACACCATCTCGATCTCCGGCTACCACATGGCGGAGGCGGGTGCCTCGCCGGCGCAGGAGATCGCCTTCACGCTGGCGGACGGCATCGAGTACGTGCGCACGGCGGTCGCGGCCGGCATGGACGTCGACGACTTCGCGCCGCGCCTGTCGTTCTTCTTCGTGGCCCGTACGACGATCCTGGAGGAGGTCGCCAAGTTCCGCGCGGCCCGCAGGATCTGGGCGCGGGTGATGAAGGAGGAGTTCGGCGCGCGCAACCCGAAGTCGCTGATGCTGCGTTTCCACACGCAGACGGCCGGGGTGCAGCTCACCGCGCAGCAGCCGGAGGTCAACCTGGTCCGGGTCGCGGTGCAGGGCCTCGGCGCGGTCCTCGGCGGCACCCAGTCGCTGCACACCAACTCCTTCGACGAGGCCATCGCGCTGCCGACCGACAAGTCCGCCCGTCTGGCGCTGCGCACGCAGCAGGTGCTGGCCTACGAGACGGATGTGACGGCGACCGTCGACCCCTTCGCCGGCTCCTACGTCGTGGAGAGGATGACCGACGACGTCGAGGCGGCGGCGCTGGAGCTGATGGCGAAGGTGGAGGACCTCGGCGGCGCGGTCAACGCCATCGAGCACGGCTTCCAGAAGAACGAGATCGAGCGCAACGCCTACCGCATCGCGCAGGAGACCGACTCCGGCGAGCGGGTCGTCGTCGGCGTCAACCGCTTCCAGCTCGACGAGGAGGAGCCCTACGAGCCGCTCCGCGTCGACCCCGCCATCGAGGCCCAGCAGGCCGAGCGCCTGGCCAAGCTGCGCGCCGAGCGCGACCAGCCCGCGGTCGACACCGCACTGGCCGCCCTGAAGAAGGCCGCCGAGGGCGACGACAACGTCCTCTACCCGATGAAGGACGCCCTGCGCGCCCGCGCCACCGTCGGCGAGGTCTGCAACGCACTGCGCGAGGTCTGGGGGACGTACGTACCCTCGGACGCCTTCTGATCCCGGCGTGCGAAACTCCTCTCCATGTTCGGCGTCATCGATCTTCCCACCTATCTGGCAGGCCTCGTCCTGATCGTCCTGCTGCCCGGTCCCAACTCGCTCTACGTCCTCTCCGTCGCCGCCCGCAAGGGCGTCCGCACCGGCTACGCGGCGGCGGCCGGCGTCTTCACCGGAGACACCGTTCTGATGACGCTGGCGGCGCTGGGCGCGGCCTCCGTGCTCACCACGACCCCGCTGCTGTTCCTGGTGGTGAAGTACGCCGGTGCCGCGTACCTGGCGTGGATGGCGTACGGCATGCTGCGCTCGGCGTGGAGCATGTGGAAGGCACGGGGCACCTCCGCTGCGGCCGAGGGGTCCGCCGCCGTCCCGTCCACCGACGAGCACCCCTACCGCCGCGCGCTGGTGGTGTCGCTGTTCAACCCGAAGGCGATCCTCTTCCTGATCTCCTTCTTCGTGCAGTTCGTCGACCCCGGCTACGCCTACCCCGCGCTCTCGTTCGTCATCCTCGGCGCCATGCTGCAGACGGCCAGCTTCCTGTACCTGTCGCTGCTGATATTCGGCGGCACCCGCCTGGCCGAGGCGTTCCGCCGCAGGCGGCGGCTGGCGGCCGGGGCCACCTCGGCGGCGGGCGCGCTGTTCCTCGGCTTCGCCGTGAAGCTGTCGCTGGCGAGTTAGCGGCCGGGGGCGGTCAGCGCACGCCGGCCCGCTGCGCCGCCCGGTAGCGGCGTACGGCCCGGGTGACGACCGGCGGCAGCAGGTCCAGGGCGAGGCGACGGGCGCGGGCGCGCGGAGTCAGCGGCCGCGCCGCGCCCGCCGGGGCGCCGGACGGTGCCGCACCAGGGCCCCGGTCCGCGCCGGTGGCCGCCGGGCGCCGAGCGCTGGGCAGCGACGGCGGCCGCATGCCCTGCGCCTTGGCGCGGGCGCGGATCAGCCGGTGCCCGGCGGCCCACTCCACGTGCACCCCGCAGTCGTCGCGCCCGCGCAGCGCGGCGAGCAGCTCCTCCTGGACGGGCTCCGGGTCGCCCCACGTGCCGTACAGCTTCTGGCTGCTCAGGCATACGGGCCGCAGACCCCGGTTGAGGACGGCCTCCCAGGCGGCGACGGCGACACCCGGGGTGTGCTCGGTGCGGAAGTCGTCGAGGACCACGATGCCGTCGGGCAGCAGCAGGTCGCGGGCCGCGCCGATGTCGCCCTGGACGTGCTCGTACAGGTGCGAGGCGTCGATGTGGACGAACCGGCAGGTGCCGGGTTCCACCTCGTCGACGATCGCGGAGCTGGGGGCCTGGACGATCGTCGGCAGGGTGTCGTGGAAGGCGAGGTAGTTCCGCTCGAACGCCTGCCGGGTGAGCGAGGAGTAGGATCGCGCCAGCTCGGCCCGGTTCGCCTCGTCCGGCGGCTCGGTCCCGAACAGGTCGCAGACGGTCAGGCTCTCACCGTCCTGCAGATGGTGACCCAGCAGGATCGCGCTCTTGCCCATGTAGGCGCCCAGTTCGAGCAGGTCGCCGCGGGTCCCCCGGGCTTCCTGCCGTTCCAGGAACCAGGAGAACAGCACCTGGTCGAGCGGCCAGAACCAGCCCGGGACGTCTTTCAGCTCACTGGGGTCCTTGTGCGTAGCTTGCGCAGTCGCCATGAAGCGAGGATGCCTCCTCTATGGCCGAAAAGCAGTCAGCGCGCGCAATCTCATGGACAGAACATCGCACGAATCGCTCAATGTGTCCGAGAGAGCACCGACCGCAGTCGTGGCGTCAGCGGCTTCTCGACGAACCGGTACAGCAGCCACGCCAGCAGCAACATCGCGGCCACCGTCAGCACGAAGGTCGCCGCCGACGGAACGTGCAGACCGCGATGCAGGCCCTGGATCACCACCCAGCCCAGGTGCTCGTGGACCAGGTAGAAGGGGTACGTCAGCGCCCCGGCCACCGTCAGCCAGCGCCAGTTCGCCCAGTTCAGCCAGCCCAGGGCGATCGCCGCCACCGCCACGAAGCCGAAGGCGACGACGAGGACGATGCCGACCGTGGTGCGGTGGGCGAAGGCGTTCGGGTCGGAGGCGTTCCACAGCTCGCCCACCGCGTAGTGCTGCCCGATCAGGAAGCTCACGGCCGTGACGCCCCAGCCGTGGACGTCCCGCCGGTCACGGTGGACGAGGTACAGGCCGATGCCGCCGACGAAGAACGGGGCGTACTCCGGCATCAGCACCAGGTCGAGCAGCGGCTCGTGCGCGGCCTGCGCGATCACCGCCGCCAGCAGCCAGCCGGCGCAGAACAGCAGGACCCGCCGGCGGTTCGCGCCCGGCAGGACGACGCACAGCGCGAACAGCGCGTAGAAGCGGACCTCCACCCACAGTGTCCAGCACACGCCCAGCACCCGGTCAGCGCCCAGCGGCTGCTGCAGCATCGTCAGGTTGACCAGGGCGTCGCTCGGCGACACCGCGTCATAGGCGACCGCCGGCAGTGCGAACACCGCCGTCACCAGGACGACCGCCACCCAGTACGCGGGCATCAGCCGGGACACGCGCGACGCGAAGAACGACGTCAGGGACCGCCCCCAGCCGCTCATGCAGATCACGAACCCGCTGATCACGAAGAAGACCTGGACACCGAGACAGCCGTAGGAGAACAGGGTGTGCAGCGTCGGGAACTGGTGCTTGGGGGAACTCCCCCAGGCATCGGTGACGAAGCCGCCGCGTCCGCCGTAGTGGTACGCCGCCACCATCAGCGCGGCCACCAGCCGCAGTCCGTCCAGGGCGCGCAGCCGGCCCGGGGCGGCCCTTCTCACCTCGGGCGCCGGTGCGGGCGGTGCCGGGGCGAGGGCGGCCGTGCCGGGCCGCGTTGTCGACGTGCTCACGACCGTCTCGGTCACGCTCGTACTTCTCCTTTGACCGTTCTCCGGTCGGTGTCGGTGCTCAGGACGCCCGCAGGTACGCCGCGTGGGCCGCCTTGCCCAGGTAGGTGAAGCGGGTCTCGCCCTTCAGGTGGTCGTCCAGGGCGTTCTTGATGCCCGGCCAGTGGGGGTCGCCGTAGTCGTCCAGGACGACGATCGCGCCGGGCGCGGCGATCTCCTCGGCCCACTGCAGGTCCTGGGCGACGCCCTTGGCCGAGTGGTCGCCGTCCACGACGATCACGCCGTAGCGGCGGTCGGAGACGGCCGCCCGGGTCTCGGGGTCCTCGGAGAACCCCTGCTGGATCCGCGCCGCCGCGCCCGCCGGACCGGCGAGGCCGAGGTTGGTGCGCACGGCGTGCTCGTCGACCGGGGCCCCGGTGGGGTCCGGGCGCTGGTCGGTGCCGGGCTGGAGCTGCACGCCCGCGAACGGGTCGACGATCGTCAGGCTCGGGCTGCGGCCGTCGCGCTCCATCATCCGGACGAGCCCGGCGGAGAACATGCCGTACAGCGTGCCGATCTCCAGGATCTCGTCGTTCGGCGGGTCGAGCAGCGGGATGGCGCCGAGCTTGCCGCAGATGTTCATGGTGCCGCCCGCGATCCGGCCCACGCCCAGCGACTCCAGCGCGACGAGCAGCCGGAAGGCGGCGGCGACGTTGCGCACCGCCGCGTCACGGTCGCCGGACAGGGCCGCGACCTCGGCGTACAGACGCTCCAGCGGGGCCTCGGCCACCATGCGGGAGATGCCGCGCCCCCGCGGCCCGAGGAGCAGCTCGAAGGTCAGCTGCCGGCGCCTGAGGAGCTCGACGTCACGGACCAGCTGCTCGGTGGCCGGGGCGGCCGGCGTCCCCTGGGCGTCGGCGCGCCGCACCGCCGAGCGGACCTGCCGCTCGATGCGCTGGTCGATGAGGTCGGCGACCGGGCGCAGCAGACGCCGGGAAACCGAACTGCGGAGCATGGAACGGCTGTTCATGGGCCAAGGACCTCAATCCGTCACGGAGTTGAACGTGAGTACGAGGAACACGGGTGGGGTGGGTGGGGCAAAGGCTAGGCATGTGCCCGGCCGTGAGGAGAACAGCCGAGCGGGCCATCAGGCGAACTTCTGCGGAACTCCGGATGTCCGGCCGGGGGCGGCCGTCGCGCCCCCGGCCGGTCTCGCTCAGTCCCCCTTGCGCAGTCGCGCGGAGTGATGGGTCACCTGCGCCCGCATCGACTCCTTGCGGGCCAGCTGCCGGATGGCACGTCCGCGCGCGCCGAGCAGGGCCGCCACCCGGGAGATCTCCGACCACACCCGGCCCCGGTCGCCGCCGACGATGGCCGCCGCGGCCAGCAGCTGGCACGCCTCCTTCGCCTGGCCCCGGGCGGCGCGCAGCTCGGCCATGCCGATCAGCACGTCCACCGGCTGCCGGCGGCGCAGGATCTCGGTGCCCACCCGCAGCGCGTCCTCGACGTTGCCCGTGCTGACATGACGCTTGAAGTCCTCGTTGAGGTGCCGGATCTGCTGCGGGATCACCGCCCGCAGCTCTTCGGGGCCCTCGCCGTCCGCCGTGTCCCCGTCCTCCTCGGGCGCGGCCTCCCGGCGGTGCGGCACCCGGTCGGGCCCGGGCAGTCCCAGCGCGGCCGTCATCCGCGCGGTGAACGCGGGGATGTCGAAGAGTTCCTCGACCTCCCGGTAGTCGTCCTCCGAGACCTCCTCGCCGAGCACCGCCCGCAGCGCCTCGAACGCCGCCTGGGGTGTGTAGTCGGCGAACGACCGGTAGCCCGGCACCCCGTCGAGCACCTCGTGGGAGCCGACCCGCCGGTACGTCACCACCCGCAGCCGCTGCTGGACGGCCTCTACCACCGACAGCGGCATCGGGTCGTCCACGGAGGACAGGAAGAAGACGTCCGACGCGGCGAGCTCCTCCCGGACCCGCGCCCGCGACAGCGCGCCCATCCACGTCACCCGGTCGGAGATCAGGGTCGAGGAGGCGATCCGCGGGGTGCGGTGGCCGATCCACGCGAACCGCCACGGCAGGCCCTCGGCGTAGGCGAGTTCCGCGACCCGGGAGAAGACGTCCAGGCCCTTGCGGTCCTGCATGGAGCCGACCATCACGATCCGCGGCTGTGCCCCCGGCGTGACCCGGGCGCGGACCCGGTGGGTGTCCTGCGGGACGGTGTTGTAGACGACGACGGGGTCGGCGACCCCGAGCCCGCGGAACATGTCGGCCTGGGCCGTGGACACGCACAGCACGCTCAGCTGCGGCAGGAGCTTGAGCATCTCCTTGTGGCGCAGCGTGCTGTGCTCGGCCTCGTAGGCCATGACGTGCTCGGTCTCGTGCGCGTACAGGAAGACCTTTCGGTCCTCGGACACCAGTTCGCCGACCAGTTCGTTGCCGAGGGCCGAACGCCACAGCGGAGCCAGGCTGTTGACGAGGACGACGTCGACGTCCCGCAGCGCGGCGAGGACGTCCTCGGTGCGGCAGTAGGCGCTCAGGTCGATGTACCGGACGTCCACGGGGGAGTGCGCGAGGAGCGCCTGCGTGTACGTCAGGATCGGGATCGCCACGCCGGTGACGTAGCCGAAGCCCAGGCCCAGAACGGCGAGCGAACGCGGCGGCGTCTGCCGGTCCCGTACGGCGCGCAGCGCGCGCTCGGCACGGGTGCCGACTGGTGCGGGTGCGGCCGTGTCGGACCCGGGGGCGGCGCGCGGCGCGCGGACCTTCGCCTCCTGGACCACCGTGAGGATCCGCTCGGCCACGTCGTCGCGGAAGGTGAGGAAGTGCGTCAGCGGCTCGCCGGTGTTGTTGCCGGTGAACTTGCCCGTGCGGTGCAACTGCCCCACCACGTCGGTGAGTTCGCCGACGGTGCCGACGTTGCGCAGCAGCGCGTGGTTGACGGCGGGGAAGACGATGTTCAGCGGCGGCGGGCTGAACAGCACCAGCGGCACGCCGGCCCGCAGGGTCTGCAGATAGGTCGTGGAGAAGAACGTGACGGCCAGGTCGTAGGACTCCAGGCCGGCCGCGTCCACCAGCGTCGACTCGTCGAGGACGGTGATCCCGGGCAGCGTGCCCAGCCAGTTCAGATGGCCGGAGAGGGTCGAGGGGTGCGGTTTGACCGCGACCTCGCCGAACTCGGCGAGCGCCTCGCAGGCCGCCCGCAGGTACTCGCGGTGCTGACCGGCCGCCAGTTTGCGCTGGTCGCCCAGGGGTTGGTCGAGGACGATGATCCGCAGCGGGTCCCGGGAGGAGCGCGCCGGCCGCGGCGCGGGGTTGTGCGCGGCGCGCAGCAGGTCCGGGTCGTCGCTGTGACCGAGGGCGCCGGTGATGTGGACGGCCGGGTCCGCGTCCGCCGTGCGGTACAGCAGGTGGTGGGCGGTGGCCGGGCCCCAGACGCAGACGGCGGCGGGGTCGGAGGACCCGTAGTACCAGTTCTGGTCGCGCAGGCCGGGTCTGAGTCTCTTGTAGTGGAAGTCGAGGTGGCCGTCCTGGACGAGGACCACCGGCAGCGTGTCGGTGAGGGCACGGGCGACCCTGCTGCCGCGCTGCGACTGGTCGTTGAAGAGGATCAGCCGGTCGACGGACTCGGTCCGCACGAACTCCGATATTCGGGGACCTGTCTCCTCCAGGAACTGCGCGTGCGCGAGCGTCTCCTCCTCCCGGAACAGATTGCGCACCCGCGCGCCGTCGAGCCGGGTCGAGGCCTCCTCCTCGATCCACCGCCCCACGTCTCCGTCGAGGTCTGCGGTGACCAGCAGGAAGGTGTGCTCCCGGGCTCCGGGAGCGTTCATGATCCGTGCGGTGAGACCGACACCGTTGCGGTTCTCGATGAAGACGGCGATACGCATAGACAACCAGCCCAGTCCAAAGGGTCTGTGATGCACAGATGCACAGAGTTGTGATTTTTTCGAGGAGAATCTCCGAGGGGATCATCGCACGAGAAGTGACGACCGAGGGGTGAAGGGAAAATGAACGGAGGGCGGGCCGGTGGGTTTTGAACCCTGCGTTCATGTTCCCGACGCCGGGAATTACCTCATCGTTTGATCGAGCGTCGAATGGCCCGCGCCCGACGCACCACCTTGCGTGCCGTGGAATTTCGCGGCAGGAATGCCAGCCGTTCCGGAATGCCGCCGGGCAGACCCAGCGAGGTGAGCCGCCGCTTCTTGAAGTACCGCCGGGTGCGGGCGTTCAGGCTGCTCCGCAGGTACTCCTCGGCCGCCGGCCGCAGCTCCGGCAGGATCTTGGGCTGCATCGCGAACCCGACGGCCCGCACCAGCGCGGCCAGGGCATCGGTGTCCAGGCCCCGCCGGCCCTCCGCGACGGCGTCGGAGTCGGCCGGCTCCGGCAGCAGCGCGTCGACGATCGTGACGGGGACGCGGTTGCTGTTCTCGTACGGCGTCAGCCGGTCCAGCAGGGTGTCGGTGCCGACCCGGGCCACCGGCAGGCCGTACAGGGCGGACGCGGTGAGCAGGGCCGTGGAGAAGCAGCCGACGACCAGCGCCGGGCGCATCCGCTGGTACAGCACCTCCGCCAGGACCGGCGTGTCCAGCACGGTGAGGTCGACGCCGAGCTTCTCGGCCTCCTGCTCCAGGGTGCGGGTGAAGCGGGCCGGGGCCGTGGGGTGCGGCTTGAACACCACGCGGGTGTGGCCGAGGCCGACGGCGCCCGTCAGCATCCGCACATGCAGCGCCTCCTCCTCCTCCGCGGAGAGGATGCCGAGCGCCGACAGGTACTGGCCGAGCAGCAGGGCCGGTTCCTCGACGTCCGGCAGACCGGCGCCGGTGCCCGCCAGCTCGGCCAGCACCTTGGTGAACGCCTGTGTCGGCACGACCTCCGGCCCGACGCCGAACTCGGTCAGCAGCAGCGGCGTCAGCCCCGGCACCAGGTCGAGGTGGAGCAGCCGCTCCACGCGCGTGCCGACCAGCGGGTCGAGCTTGTTGCGGGTGGGGCCGTAACTCATCAGGCCGTCCGCGTAGACGGTCAGGGGCGCGTCGTTGAAGATCTGCGCCACCCCGAGGGCCGGGTGCACCTGGATGGACTCCACGGCGAGCGCCACGTCGTCGTCGCCGAGCCCCCAGGCCAGCCGCAGATACCGTTCCCACATGGGCACGTCCTCCACCCGCGGAGACCAGCCGCCCGGATGGAACGGGAAGATCGTCTCGTTCCACGACACCACGTCGTCGAACCGCGGCCGCAGCTCCTCGAACCCGGGCATCGCGTCCAGGGCGGGCGTCGTCTCGGGCGTCGCCGCGTTGTTGGAGACCAGCAGGATCCGCCGGTCGGCCGGGGCGAAGCAGCCCGCGTCGAGGGCCGCGGCGAGCGTGGCCGTGCCGTACAGCGTCGAGGCCAGGAAGATCTGCGTGGTCACGCGGCCACCCCCGCGGCCGGAACCGCGCGGCGGCGCAGCCGGCGCAGCCGCGTGGCGCGCTCGGCGTCCATCGAGCCGAGCACCTCGTCGAGTGCGTCCTGGGGCATCCGCCGCAGCGCGGCGGCGCTCATCGCCTTCAGTTTCCGGGCCACGGCAGGCTCGAACCTTTCGATGGAACCGAGATGGTGGGAAATGATCGCGCAGTACGTGCGCACGGCCTTCGGCAGCAGGTTCGCGGCGTCGGCGTCCCCGGCCGCCCCCGCGACGACCTCGTCGAAGGCGCGGATGAAGTCGAGCTGGCGGACGTCCCCGATCTGGGTGAGCGAGGACGCCACCCCGCGCCGGTAGAAGACCCCGAGCAGCCCGGTCACCGCGAAGGACTCCGCCTCCCGGTGCAGCTTCCAGATCCACGGCCGGTCCTCGGCCGTGCGCAGCCCGTCGGTGAAGTGCAGCAGGCCCCGCTCGACCAGCCGGCGGTGGTAGACGCCGGCCCAGGCGAAGGCGTAGTCGACCGAGGTGGACCGGTGGGCGGGCAGGATCGCGTCGCGCGGACGCAGGACGACGTTGCGGCGGCCGTGCGGCACCCGGTGCACGGTGCGGGCCCGTGCCGTGCACTGGACGTGGTCGGTGCGCAGGAAGTCGCAGCCCAGCTCCTCGATCGCGGCGACCAGCCGGTCGTAGTGGCCGGGCGCCAGCCAGTCGTCGCCGTCCAGGAAGGTGAGGTACTCGCCGCGCGCCCGGTCGATGCCGGTGTTGCGGGCGGTCGCCAGGCCGCCGTTCCGCTCGTGTCTGAGCAGTACCGCCCCCGGCAGCTCGCGCTCCGCGCGCGCGAGGATGTCCGCGGTCCCGTCGGTCGAGCAGTCGTCGACGAGAATGAATTCGAAGTCGTCCCGCGCGTTCGCGCGCAGACTCCGCAGGGTGTCGGGTGCGTATTGCCGCACGTTGTAGAACGGCACGATGACGGAGAGCTTGAGCACGTGAGGGACGTTAGGCGGCGGTCCGGCATTCGGCTTTACCCGCGGCTTGATGCGAGGTGAACGAGGCGTGGCGAAGCCGTGAAGCGAACGCTTTTCCGGACGTCCGGCGGCCCGATTCGCCATTCGGCGATGTGCTGTTCACCATTTGTTGGATTCCGGTTGGGCGGTTCCTAGAAATGGCTTCCTAGCGTCTTCGGCGTGCCAGCAAGTGCAACGAAGGCCCTGCGAGTGGCCGTCCTCGCGGACTCCGACACCCGGTGGAAATGGGGCGCGCTCACCGCGACCCGCATGTCACCGGACGACTCGGACGTCCACCTGGACGGGTACCTCCTGCGGGGCCGAGCCACCCCCACCGCCCGCCAGCTGCGGGAAGTCGGCGTCGACGCGGACTCACTGAGCGAGGTCACCGCCGTCGAGTTCCTGCGGGCGATGGCCGAGGAACCGTACGACGTCCTCGTCCTCGCCCTGGTCGGCGGCGGCGTCCAGGCCATGCTGCACGGGCTCGGGCGGGTCTGGGAGGACCGCACGGACCGGCCCGTCGTCGTCACCGGATACGTCGGCGTCGTCTACGAGAAGCTCGCCGACGGTCTGCTGCTGCGCCACGGCGCCGACCTGGTCCTCGCCAACTCCCGCCAGGACGCCGACCGTTTCCGGTCCGTGTACGAGGGGGTAGGCGCCGACGCCTCGGCCGTGACGGAGGTCGCGCTGCCGTTCCTCGGCGGTGCCGGCTACACCGGCGAGCACGACCCGTACACGGTCGTCTTCGCCGCCCAGCCCTCCGTCCCGGACAGCCGCAAGGACCGCACCTACCTGCTGGACCGGCTCATCCGGCACGCCCGCCGGCACCCCGAGCGCGAAGTACTGCTGAAGCTGCGCTCCAAGCCCGGCGAACACACCACGCACATCGAGGAGCTGCCCTACCAGAAGCTGGTGCAGAAGGCCGACCCGCCGCCCAACTTCCGCCTGGTCTACGGGCACATGGGCGAGGTCCTCGACCGCACCGACCTGCTGGTGACCATCAGCTCCACGGCCGCCCTGGAGTCCCTGCACCGGCGCATCCCCACCGCCGTCCTCACCGACCTCGGGGTGCGCGAGGCCCTCGGCAACCACCACTTCGTCGGCTCCGGCTGCCTCGCCTCCTGGGACCAGCTCGACGACGGCCACCGCCCGGTGCCCGACCCCGAGTGGGTCGCCCGGCAGGGCGTCGCGGCGGACGGCACCTACGCGACCGCCTTCGACGCGGCCCGCGAGCGCATCGCGAAGCTGCTCGGCCGGCCCGGCGGCCTGCCCCCGCTCACCCCGTACTACACGCCCGTCACCGCCCCCGGCTATCTGCCCGGCATCCTCGCCCGCCACCACCTCGGCCCGGACGGCACCCCGCTGCCCGGAGCGCCCGCCGCCGACAGGCAACCCGGCCCGGTCCGGCAGATCGTGCGCCGGGCCGCGCGCGGCGCCTACCGGCACGGCGTCCAGCGGGTGGCGCCGGTGATCCGGCGGATGGGGGAGCTGTGACCGCCCCGGACCCCGCGACGAGCGCCCGTCCTCCCGCGACGACCGCCCCGATTTCCGCGATACCTGCGCAAGGAGCAGATGCCATGACCGACCCGGAAGCGGGCCAGGGCGCCTCGGTGCGCCGTGTGCTCGCCGTGATCCCCGCGCGCGGCGGCTCCAAGGGCGTCCCCGCGAAGAACCTCGCCCCCGTCGGCGGCGTGCCCCTCGTGGCCCGCGCCGTGCGCGAGTGCCGGGCCACCCGCCTGGTGACGGACGTCGTGGTCTCCACCGACGACCAGGCCATCGCCGCGGCGGCCCGGGAGGCCGGCGCCGAGGTCGTGCTGCGCCCGGCCGCCATCGCCGGGGACACGGCGACCTCCGAGGCCGCGGTGCTGCACGCCATGGAGGCCCACGAGGCCCTGCACGGCGCGACCGTCGACGTGGTACTGCTCGTGCAGTGCACCAGCCCGTTCCTGGTCCGCGAGGACGTCGACGGGGTGGCCGCCGCGGTCGTCGAGAACGGCGCCGACACCGCCGTCACGGTGGCCCCGTTCCACGGCTTCGTGTGGCGCGACGCGGACGACGAGGCCGAGGGCGGCCACGGCGTCAACCACGACAAGTCGTACCGTCCGCGCCGCCAGGACCGCCCCCAGGACCTGCTGGAGACCGGCGCCGCCTACGCCATGGACGCGGCCGGCTTCCGCGAGCACGGGCACCGCTTCTTCGGCCGCACCGACCTGGTCCGCACCGACCCGGCCCGCGTCCTGGAGATCGACGACCCGCACGACCTGGCCCGCGCCCGGGCCCTCGCGCCCCTGTTCGACGCGGCACGCCCCGGCGCGCTTCCGACCGCCGACGACATCGACGCGGTCGTCCTCGACTTCGACGGCACCCAGACCGACGACCGGGTGCTGATCGACTCCGACGGACGGGAGTTCGTCTCCGTGCACCGCGGTGACGGACTCGGCATCGCGGCCCTGCGCAGAAGCGGGCTGACGATGCTGATCCTGTCCACGGAGGTGAACCCGGTCGTCGCCGCCCGCGCCCGGAAGCTGAAGCTCCCGGTGCTGCACGGCATCGACCGCAAGGACCTCGCGCTCAAGCAGTGGTGCGAGGAGCAGGGCATCGCGCCCGAGCGCGTGCTCTACGTCGGAAACGACGTCAACGACCTCCCGTGCTTCGCCCTCGTCGGCTGGCCCGTGGCGGTCGCGAACGCCCACGACGTCGTACGCGGCGCCGCCCGCGCGGTCACCACCGTCCCCGGTGGCGACGGCGCGATCCGGGAGATCGCCGGCTGGATCCTCGGCCCCTCGCTCGACTCCCTCGCATCCCCCACCACGATCACCCAGTCCAAGTAAGGAAAGACCCAGCCATGAGCACCAACTCCCGCATCCGCACCTTCGGTACGCGCGAGGCCGGCCCCGGCCGCCCCGTCTACATCACCGGCGAGATCGGCATCAACCACAACGGCGACCTCGACAACGCCTTCAAGCTGATCGACGTGGCCGCCGAGGCCGGCTGCGACGCCGTCAAGTTCCAGAAGCGCACCCCCGAGATCTGCACCCCGCGCGACCAGTGGGACATCGAGCGCGACACCCCCTGGGGCCGGATGACGTACATCGACTACCGCCACCGCGTGGAGTTCGGCGAGGACGAGTACCGCCAGATCGACGAGTACTGCAAGGAGAAGGGGATCGACTGGTTCGCCTCCCCGTGGGACACCGAGGCCGTCGCCTTCCTGGAGAAGTTCGACGTCCCCGCCCACAAGGTGGCCTCCGCCTCCCTCACGGACGACGAGCTGCTGCGCGCCCTGCGCGCCACCGGCCGCACGGTCATCCTCTCCACCGGCATGTCCACCCCGAAGCAGATCCGCCACGCCGTCGAGGTCCTGGGCAGCGACAACATCCTGCTCTGCCACGCCACCTCCACCTACCCGGCGAAGGCGGAGGAGCTGAACCTGCGCGTGATCAACACCCTCCAGCAGGAGTACCCGAACGTCCCGATCGGCTACTCCGGCCACGAGACCGGCCTCCAGACCACCCTCGCCGCGGTCGCCCTCGGCGCCACCTTCGTCGAGCGCCACATCACCCTGGACCGCGCCATGTGGGGCTCCGACCAGGCCGCCTCGGTCGAGCCGCAGGGCCTGACCCGCCTCGTCCGCGACATCCGCACCATCGAGGCCTCCCTCGGCGACGGCGTCAAGAAGGTCTACGAGTCCGAGCTCGGCCCCATGAAGAAGCTGCGCCGCGTCACCGGCGTGGTCGCCGAGGCGGAGATCGCCGCGGCGGCGGGCGAGCCGGTCTCGGTCTGACCTCACCCCCACCCCCACCACGACGGGACGGTCGTACGCCGATGAGCCCCCGCGCCGGGAATGCCGGCCCCCACACTCTCGCCTTCGTCGAGAGCCCGGTGCAGCTCCTGAACGTGCTGGAGTGGGCGCACACGCACGCGCCCGGCGCGGGGCTCACCCTCGTCGTCCTGTCACCCGTCGACCCGATGACCCGCGGCCAGCTGCGCCGCATGGCGGAACTGGCCCGGCAGGAGGGCCACCAGGTCCGCTGGGAGGAGGCGCGGGGCGGTGCCACGGCCCCGTTCCGCACCGTGGGCGGCCTGACGGCCTCCCTGCGCCGAGCGGACCGCATCGTCATGGGCGACCCCTTCTCCCGCTACGTGCAGCTGCTCCTCACCATCACCCGGGCCCGCGAGCTGGTCGTCGTCGACGACGGCACGGCCACGATGGAGTTCGTCACCCAGCTGGCCCGCGGCGAACGCCTGGTGCGCTGGCACCGCAAGGGCACCCGCCCCGGCCCCCGAGACCTGCTCTTCGCCCCGGTGTCCTCCTCGGCGCGCCGCCGCCTGACCCCGACCCGGGACCGCCGGGTCTCGGTCTTCTCCTCCATGCCGATCGAGGAGACCCCGGACGGCGTCACGGTCACCGCCAACGGCTTCGCCTGGACCCGCGCCCGCTTCGGGCCGCCCCGCATCACCAAGGGCGCCGACATGGTCGGCACGTCACTGGTGGAAACGGGCGTCGTGGACGGCGACCGCTACCTGGAGGCCGTGCGCGGCCTGGCGAAGACCCACGGCGCGACCCGTTACTTCGCCCACCGCCGCGAGAGCGCCGAGAAGCTCCACCGGCTGGCGGTGGAGACCGGCCTGGAGGTCGTCCGCCCCGACCTCCCCCTGGAGCTGATCGCCCGCCGTGGCCCGATCGGGCGGACCATCCTCAGCTTTCCGTCCACGGTCGTCCACACCCTGCCGCTGGCCCTGGCCGGCACCCGGGTCAGGGTCGCCGTCTGCGACATCGACCCCGACTGGCTGACCCGGAACGCCTCACCACGGGCCCGCGGCTTCCTGTCCGGGGTGACCGGGACGGCACGGGACGTGCACCGGCTGTCGGCCGTGCCGAGCGCCGGCTAGACACCCCGCACCGGGCCCCGACGGGTCGTCCGGCTGGTGAACGGGGACGCGTGGGGTGGGCGGGGCGTGGTATCCGTGGAAGCAGCAAGGAAAACAGAGAGCGGGCACCACGGCCGAAAAGACCCATGAGGGTACCCACCTCTGTCGAGAGCCATGCGCCGTACGGCCAACTTTTCGTCCCCTAACGGGTTGAACTTTTGTTGATCGTGGGTCAGTTGACCGCCTCGGCGTCCTACCCTTCAGAGGGTGAAGCAACTGATGTCCCTAGAGTCCGAGGCCGATCCGTCAGGGGAAGCACTGCTTCCCGGCAACTTGCCGGAGGCACTGCGTGCCGAACTCGTCGCGTTCCGTCGCGACCTGCACATGCACCCCGAGCTGGGCAACCAGGAGTTCCGCACCACTGCCGCGATCAAGGAACGGCTCGAAGCGGCCGGCCTCAAGCCGCGCGTGCTCCCCGTCGGGACCGGACTCGTCTGCGACATCGGCACCGAATCGGGACAGTGGGCCGGCGGCCCGAGGATGCTCGCCCTGCGGGCCGACATCGACGCCCTGCCCATCCCGGACACCAAGAGCGAGTGCCCGTACCGGTCGACCGTGCCGGACCGGGCCCACGCCTGCGGGCACGACGTGCACACCACGGTCGTCCTCGGCACCGGACTCGTGCTCGCCGCCCTGCACGAGGAGGGCCTGCTGCCCCGGCCCGTGCGGCTGATCTTCCAGCCGGCGGAGGAGGTGCTGCCCGGCGGTGCCGCCGACGCCATCGAGGGCGGCGCACTCGACGGGGTGCGCCGCATCCTTGCCGTGCACTGCGACCCCCGGGTGGAAGTCGGCAGGATCGGACTGCGGGTGGGCCCCATCACCTCGGCCTGCGACCGACTGGAGATCGCCCTCAACGGCCCCGGCGGACACACCGCACGACCGCACCTGACGACCGACCTGGTCACCGCCACGGCACGCGTGGTCGTCGACGTCCCCGCGCTCGTGTCCCGGCGCGTGGACAGCCGCAGCGGGCTCGTCATGACGTGGGGGCGGGTCGAGTCCGGCCACGCCCCGAACGTCATCCCGCAGCACGCCGAGCTGGCGGGGACCGTGCGCTGCCTCGACCTGGACGCCTGGCGGCAGGCGCCCGACCTCGTCGTCGGCGCCATCGACGAGATCGCCAACCTGTACCGGGCCAAGTCCGAGATCACCTACGTGCGAGGCGTGCCCCCGGTCGTCAACGAGGTGACGAGCACCGAACTGCTCCAGGCCGCCATGGCCGCCCGGCGCGGCACGGACGCCGTCGAGAACACCGAGCAGAGCCTCGGCGGCGAGGACTTCTCCTGGTACCTGGAGCAGGTGCCCGGCGCCATGGCCCGGCTCGGGGTCCGCCCGCCCGGCGAGCGCACGGTCCGCGACCTGCACCAGGGTGACTTCGACGTG
The DNA here is from genome assembly GCF_014650995.1 of Streptomyces viridiviolaceus. GTDB lineage: Bacteria > Actinomycetota > Actinomycetes > Streptomycetales > Streptomycetaceae > Streptomyces > Streptomyces viridiviolaceus. The sequence continues at coordinate 35,592 of NZ_BMWA01000012.1, read as the reverse complement.
GACGAGCACGCCATCACCGTCGGCGTGGAGCTCTTCACCGCGGCCGCGCTCATCGACGCCGTCTGACGGCCGCGCCCGTCGGCGCCGTCCGGCAGGGGGACCGCCCGCGGCCCGGCCGTTGCGGTTGCGGCCGGGGCGGGCCCGGAGCAGCCGGGTGCGCGTGCGGTGCAGGCCCGCACATGCCCCGCGCGCGCCCCTTTCGGGCCCCTTCGGTCCGGTGGTTCACAAGGGCGTAACCGGCCAGCGGCACGAATGGGTAACGGCCCTGCGGAACCCCGTTCCCAGGAGTTTCTACGCGCGTTAATGTGCGCCGAACCGAGCGCCCGCTGCGGGGCTTTGGAGAATGGGGAACTTCAGATGCGTCGGATATCGAGACTGACCCGCGTCGCGGTGGGGGTCGCGTCGCTCGCACTCGCCGCCACCGCCTGCGGCGGCACCAGCAGCGAAGGCAACAGCGGCGACGAGGGCGCCAAGGACGACAAGGGCCTCGCGATCGCGTACGACATCGGCGGCAAGGGCGACCAGTCCTTCAACGACGCCGCGTACGCCGGTCTGCAGAGGGCCCAGAAGGAGTTCGGCTACAAGACCGCCGACATCGAGCCCACCGAGGGCGAGACCGACGCCGACAAGGAGCAGCGCCTCGCCTCGCTGGCGAAGCAGGGCTACAACCCGGTCATCGGCGTCGGATTCGCCTACGGCCCGGCGATGAAGGCCGTGGCCGAGAAGTACCCGGACACCACCTTCGGCATCGTGGACTCCGTGGTCGAGGGCAAGAACGTGGCGTCGCTCGTCTTCGCCGAGAACGAGGCGTCCTACCTCGCCGGTGTCGCCGCCGCCAAGGCCACCAAGACGAACGTGGTCGGCTTCGTGGGCGGTGTGGACGTGCCGCTCATCCACAAGTTCGAGGCCGGCTACGAGCAGGGCGTCAAGGACACCAACCCCAAGGTGAAGGTGATCTCGCAGTACCTGACGCAGACCGCGGAGGAGGGCGGCTTCTCCAGCCCGGACAAGGGCCGCGCCGCCGCCGAGGGCCAGATCGAGAAGAAGGCCGACGTCGTCTACCAGGCGGCCGGTCTGTCCGGCCAGGGCGTGATCGAGGCCGCCGCCAAGGCGAAGGTCTGGGCGATCGGCGTCGACTCCGACCAGTACAAGCAGGAAGCCCTCGCGGCGTACAAGGACCACATCCTGACCTCCGCGCTCAAGGACATCAACGGCGCGGTGTTCGCCCTGGCCAAGTCGGTCGAGGACGGCAAGCCGCTGACCGGCACCCAGACCTTCGACCTGAAGTCCGACGGCGTGGGCCTGTCGGACAGCAACCCGAAGTTCGCCGAGGTCCCGGGCGCCGCGGACGCCGTGGCCAAGGCCAAGGAAGGCATCGTCGACGGCTCCATCAAGGTCAAGACCGAGTGATCCGCGACACGGCCCCGCCGCGTACCGCCCCCAGGGGCGAGCGCGGCGGAACGTGACCGGAGCGGGCGGGTGCCCGGGAAGCGCCCGCCCGCTCCGGCGTTCCCGGTTCCTCCCGTCACCCTCCGACCACGCGCTGTTTGCGTCCGGCAAGCCCCGGCCCGTCCCACGCGGCGCCTTGGGCACGGGCGGATAACAAGGTGGACAGAAGGGGTTTTCAGGCAGGTCTACGCGCGTTAATCTGCGGCGAAGCCAGCGCCGAAGCCGAACCGTCCGGCGCTTGTACGACAGGAGCACCCCACATGCGCCGGATTTCCCGGATCACGGTCGCAGGCGCAGCGACCGCCTCCCTGGCCCTCGCCCTCTCCGCCTGCGGTGGTACCTCGACCTCCGGGTCGTCGGAGTCGAAGGGCGACAAGGGCCTCGCCATCGCGTACGACGTCGGCGGCAAGGGCGACCAGTCGTTCAACGACGCCGCGTACGCGGGCCTGGAGCAGGCGAAGAAGGAGTTCGGCTACGAGACGGCCGACATCGAGCCCACCGAGGGCGAGACGGACGCCGACAAGCAGCAGCGCCTGGAGTCCCTGGCCAAGCAGGGCTACAACCCGGTCATCGGCGTGGGCTACGCGTACGCCGCCGCCATGAAGGGTGCCGCGGAGAAGTTCCCGGACACCACCTTCGGCATCGTGGACGACGCCACCATCGAGGCCAAGAACGTGGCCGACCTGGTCTTCTCCGAGGAGGAGGCGTCCTACCTCGCCGGCGTCGCCGCCGCCAAGAGCACCAAGACCAACACGGTCGGCTTCGTGGGCGGCGTGGACGTGCCGCTGATCCACAAGTTCGAGGCCGGCTTCCAGCAGGGCGTCAAGGACACCAACCCGAAGGTCAAGGTGCTGTCGCAGTACCTGACGCAGACGGCGGAGGAGGGCGGCTTCTCCAGCCCGGACAAGGGCAAGACCGCCGCCGAGGGCCAGATCGAGAAGAAGGCCGACGTCGTCTACGCGGCCGCCGGTCTGTCCGGCCAGGGTGTCATCGAGGCCGCCGCCGCCAACAAGATCTGGGCGATCGGCGTCGACTCCGACCAGTACAAGCAGGAAGCCCTCGCCAAGTACAAGGAATACATCCTGACTTCGGCGACGAAGGACGTCGCGAAGGCGGTCTACAACCTCTCGAAGTCGGTCGAGGACGGCAAGCCCGAGACCGGTATCGTCAGGGGCGATCTGAAGTCCGGCGAGGTCGGTCTCGCGGACTCCAACCCCAAGTTCAAGGCCGACAAGGCGGTCCAGGAGGCCGTCGAGGCGGCCAAGGAGAAGATCATCAGCGGCGAGATCAAGGTCAAGAGCAGCTGACATCCCAGCAAGACCCTGAGCAGCGTGTAACCACGGGGTTGCGTCCGCGCGGCGGGGTACGGGGAGGCCGCCTCCCCGTACCCCGTCGTGGCGATGCGTCGCCCCTTTCGATGCCGTAGGGGCGCTACGCGCGTAGACGACCCCCGTCCCCAGGAGAGTGCGCCATCAACGCGTCCAGCAGCCCTCCGGCCGGAGCGGCGGCGGGTGGTCAGGTGACCGCCGTCGAGCTCGCCGGGATCACGAAGCGTTTCCCGGGCGTCGTGGCCAACCACGACATCCACCTCACCGTCCGCAAGGGCACCGTCCACGCCCTCGTCGGCGAGAACGGCGCCGGCAAGTCGACGCTGATGAAGATCCTCTACGGCATGCAGAAGCCGGACGAGGGCACCATCGCGATCGACGGCGAGCAGGTGAGCTTCCACTCGCCGGCCGACGCGATCGCCCGCGGCATCGGCATGGTCCACCAGCACTTCATGCTCGCCGACAACCTCACGGTGCTGGAGAACGTGGTGCTGGGCAGCGAGAAGCTGTACGGCATCGGCGCGAAGGCCCGCCGCAAGATAAAGGAGATCTCCGACCGCTACGGCCTCGGCGTCCGCCCCGACGTCCTGGTCGAGGAGCTCGGCGTCGCCGCCCGCCAGCGCGTGGAGATCCTCAAGGTCCTCTACCGCGGCGCCCGCACGCTCATCCTGGACGAGCCCACAGCGGTCCTGGTCCCGCAGGAGGTGGACGCCCTCTTCGACAACCTGCGCGAGCTGAAGTCGGAGGGCCTGTCCGTCATCTTCATCTCCCACAAGCTGGGCGAGGTCCTGTCGGTCGCCGACGACATCACCGTCATCCGCCGCGGCACCACGGTCGGCACGGCCGTGCCCGCGGAGACGACCCCGCGTCAGCTCGCCGAGATGATGGTCGGCAGCGAGCTGCCCACCCCGGAGACCGCCGAGTCCACGGTCACCGACCGCCCGGTCGTCGCGGTCGACAAGCTGCGCCTGGCGGCCCCGGGCGGCAAGGCGCTGCTCGACGACGTCACCTTCACCATCCACGCGGGCGAGGTCCTGGGCATCGCCGGTGTCGAGGGCAACGGCCAGACCGAACTGGTCGACGCGCTCATCGGCCTGCGCCACGCCGACTCCGGCACCATCCGGCTCGCCGACGAGGAGATCACCGGCTGGACCACCCGCAAGCGCCGTGAGCAGGGCGTCGGCTACATCCCCGAGGACCGCCACCGTCACGGCCTGCTCCTGGAAGCGCCCCTCTGGGAGAACCGCATCCTCGGCCACGTCACCGAGAAGCCCAACGCCAAGGGCGTCTGGCTGGACCCGAAGGCCGCCCAGGAGGACACCCGCCGGATCGTCGAGACCTACGACGTCCGCACCCCCGGCATCGACGTCACCGCCGCCTCGCTCTCCGGCGGCAACCAGCAGAAGCTGATCGTCGGCCGCGAGATGAGCCACAAGCCGCGCTTCCTCATCGCCGCGCACCCCACCCGCGGTGTGGACGTCGGTGCGCAGGCCGCCATCTGGGACCACATCCGCGAGGCCCGGCGCGAGGGACTGGCCGTGCTGCTGATCTCCGCCGACCTGGACGAGCTGATCGGCCTGTCCGACACCCTGCGCGTGATCTACGACGGCAGGCTCGTCGCGGACGCCGACCCGGCCACCATCACTCCGGAGGAGCTGGGCTCGGCCATGACGGGTGCCGCGTCCGGACACCTCGAGCACGAAGAGACCCCGACCGACGGCCCGGGTACGGAAGACGAGGCCCGCTGATGAAGAAGTTCGACAAGGAGCGCGTGCTCCTCGCGGTGGCCGGGCCGGTCATCGCGCTCGCCGTGGCCTTCGTGCTCAGCGCGATCGTCCTGATCGCCTCGGGCAAGAACCCGGTCGAGCCGTTCGCCCTGATGTTCGAGCAGGCCGGTTTCTCCGACATCCAGGTCCTGATCGTCAACCAGGCGTCGATGTACTACATCGCGGCCCTCGCGGTCGCCATCGGCTTCCGGATGAACCTGTTCAACATCGGCGTCGACGGCCAGTACCAGCTCGCCGCGATGATCGCCGCGATCGTCGGCGCCCACGCGAACCTCCCGGCGTTCCTGCAGATCCCGCTGCTCCTGCTGACCGCCGTCCTCACCGGCGCCTTCTGGTCCGGCATCGCCGGCGTCCTGAAGGTCACCCGGGGCGTCAGCGAGGTCGTCGCGACGATCATGCTCAACGCCATCGCCACCTCCGTCATCGGCTACCTGTGGCTGCCGGACGTCTTCGGCGTCAAGATCGGCAACAACAACACCACCGGCGAGATGCACGAGTCCGGATGGATCCCGGGCATCGACATGGGCGCCGCCGGCGAGATCTACGGCCTGGTGATCCTCGCCGTCCTGCTCGGCATCGGCTACTGGGTCGTCCTCAACCGCACCCGCTTCGGCTTCGACCTGCGCGCCTCCGGCGCCTCGGAGTCCGCCGCCGCGGCCAGCGGAGTCGACCCCAAGCGCATGGTCCTCACCGCGATGCTGATCTCCGGCGGACTCGCCGGACTCGCGGGCCTGCCGATCCTGCTCGGCGACACCCACACCTACAGCCTGAACTTCCCCACCGGCATCGGCTTCCTCGGCATCGGCATCGCCCTGCTCGGCCGCAACAGCCCGGTCGGCATCGCCTTCGCCGCCCTGCTGTGGGCCTGGCTCGACAAGGCCAGCCCCGAGCTGGACTTCCACGGCTACGACAAGGAGATCGCGGTCATCATGCAGGGCCTGATCGTGCTCTCGGTCGTCGTCTCCTACGAGGCCGTCCGCGAGTGGGGCCTGCGCCGCCAGCAGCGCCGGGTCGGCGCGGAACTCGCCGCCGGTCACGTCCTCGGCGCCGACAACAACACCACGAAGGAGGTGGCTGGCCGATGACCGCCCCCGTCTCTCCGACCGACGTCAACCAGCCCACGCTGCAGCCCGCGGCGCCGACCGGCCGCCGCATGTCGTGGCCCGTGCTGCTGCTGGTCATCGCCGGAGCCCTGGCGCTGACCTCGCTCGTCCGCATCATCACCGGCGCCGACGGCATCACCAACGTCAGCCAGATGTCCACCGCGCTGCAGCTCGCCGTGCCGATCGGTCTCGCCGGCCTCGGCGGCCTGTGGGCCGAGCGCGCGGGCGTCGTCAACATCGGCCTCGAGGGCATGATGATCCTCGGCACCTGGTTCGGTGCTTGGGCCGGCTTCCAGTGGGGACCGTGGACCGGTGTCCTGGTCGGCATCGTCGGCGGCGCGATCGGCGGTCTGCTGCACGCGATCGTCACCGTCACCTTCAACGTCAACCACATCGTCTCCGGTGTGGCCATCAACATCCTCGCCCTCGGCGCCACCCGCTACCTCGCCCCGCTCGCCTTCGAGGGCCACCAGGGCGGCTCGGCCAAGCAGTCCCCGCCGGTCGACTCCCTCGGCCACTTCACGATCCCCGGGCTCTCCGACGGGCTGAAGTCCCTCAACGACCAGGGCTGGTTCCTGATCTCGGACATCGCCGGCCTGCTCGGCGGCCTGGTCACCAACGTCTCCTGGCTGACCCTGATCGCGGTCGCGCTGGTCCCCGCCACCTGGTGGATCCTGTGGCGCACGCCCTTCGGCCTGCGCCTGCGCTCCTGCGGCGAGAACCCGGTCGCCGCCGAGTCCCTCGGCGTCAACGTCTACAAGTACAAGTACCTGGCCGTGATCATCTCCGGCGGCCTGGCCGGCCTCGGCGGCGTCTTCCTGTCCATCGTGGCCAACCCCTTCTACCTGGAGGGCCAGACCAGCGGCCGTGGCTACATCGGCCTCGCGGCCATGATCTTCGGCAACTGGATGCCGGGCGGCCTCGCCATCGGCGCCGGCCTGTTCGGCTACACCGACAGCCTCAACCTGCGCGGCGGCTCCGCCAACGTCCACGCCCTGCTGCTGCTCGGCGCGCTGCTGCTGCTCGCCGGCGCCATCTGGCTGGCGGTCCGCAAGAAGTACGTCCACGCGGTGATCACCCTGGTCGTCGGTGCCCTGGTGTTCGCCTGGTACGCCGGCACCGACGAGGTCCCCAACCAGGTCGTCTCCGCCACGCCGTACGTCGTCACCCTCGTCGTCCTCGCCCTGTCCGCGCAACGGCTGCGGATGCCCAAGGCGGACGGCATGCAGTACCGCAAGGGGCAGGGCAAGTGACCGGCGCCGACTGGGGCGGGCTGCGCGAGGCGGCCCGGGACGCCATGGCACGGGCGTACGCCCCGTACTCCGGCTACGCGGTCGGCGCCGCCGCCCTGGTCGACGACGGCCGCACGGTCACCGGCTGCAACGTCGAGAACGCCAGCTACGGCATCAGCCTGTGCGCCGAGTGCGGCCTGGTCTCCCAGCTGCAGCTGACCGGCGGCGGCCGGCTCACGCACTTCGTCTGCGTGGACGGCCACGGCGAGGTCCTGGTGCCGTGCGGCCGCTGCCGCCAGCTGCTGTACGAGTTCGGCGGCCCGGACCTGCTGCTCGAGACCCCGGCGGGGGTCCTGCCGCTGTCGGAGATGCTGCCCCAGGCCTTCGGGCCGGACCACCTCACCAAGTAAGGAAGCCAGACATGGACGCCATCTCCGTCATCCGCACCAAGCGGGACCGCGGCGAACTCAGCGACGAGCAGATCGACTGGGTCATCGACGCGTACACGCGCGGCGAGGTCGCCGACGAGCAGATGTCGTCGCTCGCGATGGCCATCCTGCTCAACGGCATGAACCGCCGCGAGATCGCCCGCTGGACGGCCGCGATGATCGCCTCCGGCGAGCGCATGGACTTCTCGTCCCTGTCCCGCCCGACCGCCGACAAGCACTCCACGGGCGGCGTCGGCGACAAGATCACCCTGCCGCTCGCCCCGCTCGTGGCGGCCTGCGGGGCGGCCGTCCCGCAGCTGTCGGGCCGCGGCCTCGGCCACACCGGCGGCACCCTGGACAAGCTGGAGTCCGTCCCGGGCTGGCGCGCGCTGCTGTCCAACGAGGAGATGCTGTCGGTCCTGGACGGCGTCGGCGCGGTGATCTGCGCCGCGGGCGACGGGCTGGCGCCGGCGGACAAGAAGCTGTACGCCCTGCGCGACGTCACCGGCACGGTCGAGGCGATCCCGCTGATCGCCTCCTCGATCATGTCCAAGAAGATCGCGGAAGGCACCGGCTCCCTCGTCCTGGACGTGAAGGTGGGCAGCGGCGCCTTCATGAAGACGATCGAGGACGCCCGCGAACTGGCGTCCACGATGGTCGGCCTGGGCACCGACCACGGGGTGAGGACGGTCGCGTTGCTCACCGACATGTCCACCCCTCTCGGCCTCACGGCGGGCAACGCCCTGGAGGTCCGCGAGTCCGTGGAGGTCCTGGCGGGCGGCGGCCCGGCGGACGTCGTCGAACTGACCCTCGCGCTCGCCCGAGAGATGCTCGACGCGGCCGGCCTCAAGGACGCCGACCCGGCGAAGGCGCTCGCCGACGGCTCGGCGATGGACGTCTGGCGCCGCATGATCGCGGCCCAGGGCGGTGACCCGGACGCGGAGCTGCCCACGTCGAAGGAGCAGCACGTCGTGAAGGCGGGCGCCTCCGGCGTCCTGACCCGCCTCGACGCCTACGACATCGGCGTCGCCGCCTGGCGCCTGGGCGCGGGCCGCGCCCGCAAGGAGGACCCGGTGCAGGCGGCGGCGGGCGTCGAACTGCACGCCAAGCCCGGTGACACGGTGACGGAGGGCCAGCCCCTCCTCACCCTCCACACGGACACCCCGGAACGCTTCGCGTACGCCCTGTCGGCGGTGGAGGGCTCGTACGACATCGCCGCGCCGGGGACCAAGTTCACCGCCGCCCCGGTGGTCCGGGAGCGGATCGCCTGACCCGCGGTTTCCTCATGCGCGTGAACGGGACCGGTGCAGCCCCGCCGGTCCCGTTCGCATGCCGTCACCCGAGGACGGCCGCCACCACGACGAGCACCGGTATCGACACCACCGTCGACACCAGGACCGCGTCCCGTGCCAGCCGCTCGCCCACCCCGTACGTCGACGCGTACGTGTAGAGGTTCTGCGCCGCCGGCAGCGCCGACGTCACCACCACGTCCAGCAGTTGCGCGCCCCGCAGACCGAAGACCCCCGTCGCCAGCGCCCAGGCCACCGCCGGCTGACCCACCGCCTTCAGGGCGACCGCGAGCAGCACCGGGTGGCGGTCGGCCCCGCGCCCGGGCATCGTGCTGCCGCACAGCGAGATACCGAAGGCCAGCAGGACCGCCGGCACCGACATGTTGCCGATGAGCGTCAGCGGATCCATGACCGGGCCCGGCATCCGCACCCCGCTCGCGGACACCGCGACCCCGGCGAGCGAGCCGAGCGCTATCGGATTGCGCAGCGGCGTCAGCAGCCGCCGCCACAGCGGCCCCTTCGCCCCGTCGCCCGACAGGTCCAGGATCGTCAGCGCGACCGGCGTGACACCGACGAGCTGGAACAGCAGCACCGGCGCCACCAGCGAGGCGTCGCCCAGGACGTACACGGCGATCGGGATCCCGAGGTTGCCCGAGTTGACGTAGCCGGAGCACAGAGCGCCGATGGTGGTCCGCCCCACGCCCCAGCCGCGCACGACGCCGACCGCGACGAAGACCCCGGCCACCGCCACCGTGCTCAGCGCCGTGACGAGGAGCCGGCTGGAGAAGACCACCGACAGGTCGGCCCCCGCCAGCGTGGTGAACAGCAGGGCGGGCGAGGCCACGTGGAAGGCGAGCCGGGTCAGCACCTCGCGGCCCTGGTCCCCGAGGTGACCGCCCCGGCCGAGCGCATAGCCCACGGCGATCACCACCGCGATGACCGCGAAGCCGGTCAGCACACCCTGCACGGCGCCTCCTCGGCCGGGAGGAAGACGTCGGGCAGCGCGGCGGGAGGGGATGCTTGGGGCATACAGCCAACCCTCTGGGGCGGGCTGCGGCAAGGTCAATGTGATACCTGACCGGACCGGCACCGATGAGTTCCTCGCCCGCGCCGGGTCTACCGCACGTGGACGCCGTGACACCCGCCGTACTCGTGCTGCCGGGGCCTGTCTCCCGTGGGGAGCTGCCCCGGCTCTGCGACGAGGTGCGCGCGCTGCTGGAAGCCGGCCGGGCCGGAGTCGTCGTCTGCGATGTCGGGGGGCTCGGGCCGCCCGGACTCGCGGTCGTCGACCTGCTGGCCCGCCTGGAACTCACCGCCCGGCGGGCCGGAGGCCGGATCCGGCTGCGCGACCCCGACCCCGCGCTGCACGCCCTACTCGACCTGGTCGGTCTCCGCTTCGAGACGGAGGGGCAGCCCGAACAGCGGGAACCACCGCTTGGTGTCGAGGAAGCAGTGGAACCCGGTGATGCGGCCGTCTGAGATCTCCAGCACCTGGACCGCCCAGGGGGAGAAGCCGCCGGCCTCCGGGTCCGGCTTGTAGTGCGCGAAGGCCGGGAGCCCGTTGGCCTGGACCGGCAGCAGCCGCGAGCCCGCGCAGGAGGCGCCGAGCGTCGTCATGAAGCCGGTGATGTCCGACGGGCCGGCCAGCCACAGGTCGAACGGCGGCATCGTCATGACGGCGTCCTCGTGGAGCAGGGCCGTCAGGGCCGTCATGTCGTAACCCTCGAAGGCCGCGACGTAGCGCTCCAGGAGCTTCTGCTGCTCCTCGTCCAGCGGGTCCGACACCGCCGCGCCGTCGCCCCTGTCCTCCCGCTCGGCCAGGGTCGCGCGGGCGCGCTGCAGGGCGCTGTTGACGGACGCGACGGAGGTGCCGAGCAGCTCGGCGACCTCGCTCGCCTTCCAGGCCAGCACCTCGCGCAGGATCAGCACCGCGCGCTGCTTGGGCGGCAGTTGCTGCAGGGCGGCCATGAAGGCGAGCCGCACCGACTCCTTGGCGACCGCGGCCTCCGCCGGGTCGGCCGTGGTCGGCAGGATGCGGGTGTCCGGCATCGGCTCCAGCCAGGTGTTGTCGGGGCGGGGCGACAGGGCGGCCTGGGCGAGGGGCGTCGAGTCCGTGAGGTCCATCGGGCGGGCCCGCTTGTTGCCGGCGGTCAGCATGTCCAGGCAGACGTTCGTCGCGATGCGGTAGAGCCAGGAGCGAAGGCTGGAGCGGCCCTCGAACCTGTCGTAGCTCCGCCAGGCGCGGACCAGGGTGTCCTGGACGGCGTCCTCGGCCTCGAAGGAGGAACCGAGCATGCGGTAGCAGTAGCCGGTCAGCTCGACCCGGTGCTTCTCCAGCGCGTCGTCGAGCTCGGTCGTCACCGTGCCGTTGGTCATCGTCCACCCACCCCTGTGGCCGTCCCGTCGTGCGCGTCTTCGCGCCTCGCACTTCGGAAGCTACCGCAGCCCACTGACAACGGCCCGCGGAGTCGAGAAACCCGCAGGCCGAAGGCGCCCCACTGCTACGGTGCCCGCCCACCCACCCCGCCCCCGAGCACCCACCACCCACTCCGGCGGCACACCGCCGCACGTCGCCTGCCACCGTCCGGTCCGCCGGTGGCACTCCGTCACGCGCCGTGTGCCGCTGTCCGGTCCGGGGGAGCACTGTCACGCGTGGGGTGCCGCTGTCCGGTTCGGGGGGGCACGGTCACGCGTGGGGTGCCGCTGTCCGGTTCGGGGGGGCACGGTCACGCGTGGGGTGCCGCTGTCCGGTTCGGGGGGGCACGGTCACGCGTGGGGTGCCGCTGTCCGGTTCGGGGG
>NZ_BMWA01000012.1:0-24077 GCF_014650995.1 Streptomyces viridiviolaceus | reverse complement strand
CCGGTTCGGGGGAGCACGGTCACGCGTGGGGTGCCGCTGTCCGGTTCGGGGGAGCACGGTCACGCGTGGGGTGCCGCTGTCCGGTTCGGGGGAGCACGGTCACGCGTGGGGTGCCGCCGTCCGGTCCGGGGGGAACACCGTCTCGCGTCGGGTGCCGCCGTCCGGTCCGTGCCCCACCGCATCCCCTGTCGCTGCGCGCCCGCGCCCGACTGCCGACGCGCCCGGCCCGGGCGCGGCCACGCGTGACCCGTGAGGGCGGTGCCCCGGAATAAACGGTCGGCAGGTCCGCGCCTTGCCCGGCCGTGGGCTCGTCCTCGGTCGGCCTGGGACGGGTGCGCGCCGCCCTCGACTGCCCGAGCAGCGAGCGGGCCCCGGTTCGACGGACGGCCCCACACAGCCACGGGCCGCAGCGGTGCGGACGGCCGCGCGGACGCGTGCCTGTCGGACCAGACCGCCGAGTGCCCCCCTGGCCTGCCCCGTGCCTCCACGCGGGCCGCCGGTGGCGTTCGCGGCGTGGAGGCGCGGTCGGGGAGCGGACGCAGGAAGGGTGCCCACGTCTGCGTGAGCCCCCCGCGTCGTGCGGCGACGGCTACGCCGCCGCCGGCCGGCGTCCCGTGCGGGCCGCCAGGGTGCCCGCGACCGTGAGCGCCACCACGCCCAGCACCGCCAGGACGCCGACGCCGACCGTGCCGGCCCAGCCTGCGGAGTGGAAGGCCACCGCGCCCACCGTGCTGCCCGCGCTGGAGCCGATGTAGTAGGCGGACTGGTACAGGGCCGACGCCTGGGCGCAGCCGCGCGTGGCCGTCTTGCTCACCGCCGAGGACGCCACGGCGTGCCCCGCGAAGAAGCCCGCCGTGATCAGCACCAGGCCGAGCAGGACCAGCGGCAGGGTCGGTGCCAGGGAGAGCAGCAGTCCCGCCGCCGTCGTACCGCCCGCGAGGTACAGCGCCCCGCGGCGACCGAGGCGGCCCACCAGGCGTCCCGCCGTCGACGCCGACACCGTGCCGACCAGGTAGACGAGGAAGATCGAACCGACGACGCCCTGCGGCAGGGAGAACGGCGCCTCCGTCAGGCGGTACCCGATCACCGTGTAGACGCCGCCGAACACGGTCATGAACAGCGCGCCGATCGCGTACAGACGGCGCAGCAGCGGGTCGGCGAGGTGGTCGCGGACCGTGCGGGCGAGGACGCGCGGGCGCAGCGAGCCCGCCTTGAAGTGCTTCGGCGCCGGCAGCAGCAGCCGGAAGGCCACCGCGCACGCCACCGCCACGACGCCGATCACGCCGACGGCGACCCGCCAGCCCCACTCCTGCGCCACCCAACCGGTGATCACCCGGCCGCTCATCCCGCCGACGCTGTTGCCCGCCACGAACAGGCCGATCGCGGTCACCAGCGCCCTCGGGGTCACCTCCTCCGCGAGGTACGCCGTCGCCGACGCCGGCAGCCCGGCCAGCGCCGCACCCTGCACCGCCCGCAGCGCGACCAGCGCGGGCAGCGACGGTGCGAAGGGGACCAGCAGCCCGACGGTCACCGCGACCGCCAGCGACGCCGTCATGACCGTACGCCGTCCGAAGCGCTCCGACAGCGCGCTCATCGGGAGGACGAACACCGCCAGTCCGCCCGTCGCGGCGGCCACCGTCCAGCTCGCGTCGCCGGCCGTCACCGCGAAGTCGTCCGAGACGAGCGGCAGCAGGGCCTGCGTGGAGTACAGGAGCGCGAAGGTCGCCACACCCGCGAGGAAGAGGGCGAAACTCATCCGGCGGTAGCCGGGGCCGCCCGGGGCCGTGCGGGAGTCGGGGACGGGAGCGGAGGCGGAGACGGATGCAGCGGCGCCCACGGTGGTGGACGCCCCGGTATCGGCGGGAGTCATGCTCGAAACGTACGGACCCGGCGACTCATCCGTCCAATGCATGGAATCGCCATAATCGTTCCCATGGTGCATCAGCAGAGGTCACAGAACCGCCTGTCACAGACCAGTGACACAGAAGACATCGTCGCGCTGCTCGCCCCCCGCCTCGCCCACTTCGCCGGCGTCGCCCGCACCGAGCACGTCACCCGGGCCGCCCAGGAGATGAACGTCCCCCAGTCGACCCTCTCCCGGGCCCTGGTCCGCCTGGAGCAGGACCTGGGCGTCGACCTCTTCGTCCGCCGCGGCCGCACCCTCGCCCTAACGCCCGCCGGACGCACCTTCCTCGGCTCCGTCGAACGCGCCCTCGCCGAGATCGAGCGCGCCGCCGACGAGGTGCGCGCGGACGCCGACCCGGCCACCGGCAAGGTCGCCTTCGGCTTCCTGCACACCATGGGCGCCGAAACGGTACCCGGTCTGCTGCACTCCTTCCGCGCCGACCACCCCCGCGTCCGCTTCAGCCTCGTCCAGAACTACGGCGAGGCGATGCTGGAGCGCCTGCGCGCCGGAGAGCTGGACCTCTGCCTGACCTCCCCGGTCCCGGACGCGCCCGACCTGGTCGCCCGCCGCCTGGACGAGCAGAAGCTGCGTCTCGTCGTCCCGGCCGACCACGCGCTGGCCGGACGCAGGCGCATCCGCCTCGCCGAGGCCGCCGACGAGGTCTTCGTGACCCTGGAGCCCGGCTACGGCCTGCGCCGCATCACGGACGACCTGTGCAAGGAGGCGGGGTTCCGGCCCCGGGTGGCGTTCGAGGGGGAGGAGACCGAGACGCTGCGGGGCCTGGTCGCGGCAGGACTCGGCGTCGCCCTCCTGCCGCCGCCCACCGTCCCGCGCCCCGGCGTGGTCGAACTGACGGTCACGGCTCCGCGCGCGGCCCGGGAGATCGGCGTGGCCTGGCTGGCCGGCAGCGTGGACACGCCCCCGGTGGCGGCCTTCAAGAAGTTCCTGCTGTCGCGCAGGGGCAACCTGCTCCCGGCGTAGCGGCCGGCCGGACGCTACCGACGCAGCGACTTGCCGAACCCGGCCGCCAACGGCATCCGCAGTCCCAGCGGCGGCGGAGCGGCCAGCGCGTCCTCCACCGGCCGGGAGAAGGCGTGCCCGAACAGCACGCCCAGCACGAAGTCGACGGCCAGCGCGGCCACTTCGTCGCGGTAGTGGTGCAGCCCGTGTCCGTCGGAGTGCACTTCGAACCGGCACACGTCCCGGTTCGCCTTCTTCGCCCGCGCCGCCAGCCGGAACGACAGCTCCGGATCGCTGCGCTCGTCGTTCGTGCCGTGCACGATCAGCACCCGCCGCCCGGCGAGCTGCTTCACCGGTTCGGGTGGCGCGGCGACGTCCTCGTCGGGCAGCCAGGGGGCGATCGACAGCACGGAGTTGACGGCCTCGTGCCCGCCCGCGCGCAGCGCGGCCCGGCCGCCCATGTCGATGCCGACGAGGCAGACGGGGACGTCGCCGTAGCGCCGTACGGCCTCGTCCGCGGCCCAGGCGGCGTCGTGCGCGAGACGGGCCTCGCTGCCGTTCCAGCCGCGGTAGCGGTAGTGCACGACGTGGACGGCCAGGCCCTCCTCCCGCCCCGCGTGCGCCAGCCGGCGTCCCAACCCCCGTACGGACGCGGCCGCCAGCAGCGGGGACGGTCTGCGGCCGGAGACCTCGTCGCCGCCGGGGAGCAGCAGGACCACTCCGCTCACCGCCGTCCCCTCCGGACCGAGCATCCGCCCCAGCCGGGCCCTGCGAACCGGCGTCGCTTGCTGTGCCATGACAGAACAGTGTCAGAAGAGCGGGTGTACGCGACCCGTCCGTGCGGTCACCGTTACATATCGAGGGATACGTACACCCGTGCCTTTCTTCGTGTACACCCGACGTTCTACGCGCGTAGGAGTTAGAGTGCGGAAATGACGAGCCAGAGCACTGAGAAAACCCCGGCGCCGGACCAGATCCGCCGGGCGCCCAAGGTTCTGCTGCACGACCACCTCGACGGCGGGCTGCGCCCCGGCACGATCGTCGAACTCGCCCGCGAGTCGGGCTACTCCCAGCTCCCCGAAACCGATCCCGACAAGCTCGGCGTCTGGTTCCGCGAGGCCGCCGACTCCGGCTCCCTGGAGCGCTACCTGGAGACCTTCTCGCACACCGTCGGCGTCATGCAGACCCGCGACGCCCTGGTCCGGGTCGCCGCCGAGTGCGCCGAGGACCTCGCCGAGGACGGCGTCGTCTACGCCGAGGTGCGCTACGCCCCCGAGCAGCACCTGGAGGGCGGACTCACCCTCGAAGAGGTCGTCGAGGCCGTCAACGAGGGCTTCCGTGAGGGCGAGCGGCGGGCGAAGGCGAACGGCCACCGCATCCGCGTCGGCGCGCTGCTGACCGCCATGAGGCACGCCGCCCGCGCCCTGGAGATCGCCGAGCTCGCCAACCGCTACCGGGACCTCGGCGTCGTCGGCTTCGACATCGCCGGCGCCGAGGCGGGCTACCCGCCCACCCGGCACCTGGACGCCTTCGAGTACCTGAAGCGGGAGAACAACCACTTCACCATCCACGCCGGCGAGGCCTTCGGGCTCCCGTCCATCTGGCAGGCCCTGCAGTGGTGCGGGGCCGACCGGCTCGGACACGGGGTGCGCATCATCGACGACATCCAGGTGCACGAGGACGGGACCGTGAAGCTCGGGCGGCTCGCCTCGTACGTACGGGACAAGCGCATCCCCCTGGAGCTGTGCCCCAGCTCCAACCTCCAGACCGGGGCGGCGGCCTCGTACGCCGAGCACCCCATCGGGCTGCTGCGCCGGCTGCACTTCCGCGCCACCGTGAACACGGACAACCGGCTGATGTCCCACACCAGCATGAGCCGGGAATTCGAGCACCTTGTCGACGTGTTCGGTTACACGCTCGACGACATTCAGTGGTTCTCTGTCAATGCGATGAAATCGGCGTTCATTCCTTTCGATGAAAGATTGGCCATGATCAATGATGTCATCAAGCCGGGATATGCGGAACTGAAGTCCGAATGGCTGTTCCAGCAGACTGCTTCCACCAGCGGTTCTGCCGCGAATGACGGCTGAACCGCGCTGATCGGGGCTCAGAGATATGGACGAGTGTTCACACTTCGTCCGCATTTCGAGGTTTGCGGCCTGCGGTGTCGCGTGTTTACGGTCGAGGACCGCTCATATCCCCGACATCCCATTTCGAGGACGCAATTCATGAAGCAGTCTGCTGTCAAGACCCTCGGTGCCGCCGCTCTCGGTGCCGCCTTCGCCGTCGTCGGCGCGGGTGCCGCGGGCGCCGCCCCGGCCGCCCCGGACGCCACGCAGGCCCTGGACACCATCGCCGGGACGCTCCCCGCGGAGAACGTCTCCCAGGTGCTGCCGGACGCGAGCGGCGCGCTGGAGCAGGGCCCGACCGAGCCGGTCACCGGTCTGCTCGGCGGACTCCCGACGCAGGGCGTGACGATGAACGGTGTGCCGCTCGGCTGAGCCGCGCCCGTCACGACGTGCCGACGGGGCGCACCCGGTGACATCGGGCGCGCCCCGTCGGCGTACCAGAGGGAAGCAGGGGCGGCGGAACGGCCGCCGCTACCAGGCCGTTCGTGCGGCCTTCTCCTCGGACGGCAGCAGGATCCACAGGGCGAGGTAGAGCAGGAACTGCGGGCCGGGCAGCAGGCAGGAGATCAGGAAGATCACCCGCATCGTGGTCGCGGAGGTGCCGAAGCGCCGCGCCAGCGCGGCACACACTCCGCCGATCATGCGGCCGTGGGCGGGACGGGCGAGGCGGGACATCGCGGCTCCTTCGTGAGCGTCCGGTCGAGGCCGCCGGCCGGCTGCCTCATCTGCCCTCAACGCTACGGAGACGAACGGAACAAAGCGTCGCTCTACGGGGCGATACCGACCCTGGGAATCGTCGGGGTCCGACCCTGAGCGGGCTCCTCCTGGGGAACGTCCTCGCGACACCCCCGCTCGGACCTGCGGCGGAGCCGGGCACGGCCCAGCGGGACGACCGCGAGGTGCGTCAGGGCCACGCCCGCGGTGTTCAGCAGCAGCGAGTCGACGTCGACGACCTGGCCGGGCACCCCGGTCTGCAGCAACTCGATGGCGAGCGACAGCAGGGCACCCGCGGCCATGGTGCGCAGCAGCGACGCCAGCGGCGAGACGGACAGCCTGCCGTTCACCACCGGCAGCAGCACGCCCAGCGGCGCCAGCAGGGCGAGACCCCCGCCGATGGACCGGGCCGCCTCCGGCCAGCCCAGCGCGAGGTCGGCCCGGATGCCGGCGAGCGGGTGCAGGTTGGGGGGCATCACCCAGAGGACGTCCAACGGCCGCAGCGTGAGCCAGGCGACGAACGCGAGGTGTGCGACCAGGAGGACACCCCCTGTCACACGGATGCGGATCGCGGCGCCGCCGCCGATGGAGCCTTCACGCTGCACGCCCCCCTAGACGCGGCCTCCGCCGCCGTCGGTTCCGGACACTCCCCCGCACGGGTGAGGCCTGCGCCACATCCGCCCCGGCATCCGTGGCACCGCGCGTGAGGTCTGTGACCCGTGGGCCCGCTGGGACCGTCGGCCAGGGCGACGGCCGCCGGTGGTCAGCCTTCGACGACGCTCGACGGTGGTTCCTTGCTCCCCGGCCGGGCGCGAACCTCGTCCGTGCAGGCATAGCGGCGGGGGGCACGGTCGTCGGGGCCGCCCAGGATCACCGAGCCGTCACCCTCGGCCGCGGCCGAGTCGGAGAACGTGCAGACGATCTGGGCCAGGGCGTACGAGGTGAGGTCGCCGGGCGCGGTGCTGAGCCGCAGCGTGTCCTCCGGGTCGCCGGGGCGGGGCCCCTTCACGGTCGTGCCGCCCCGCACGTCCGTGGTGTACCCGGCCTCCTTCTCCGCGGCCGACGGCGCCACGGCGAGCTGGTCCAGCAGCCCCTGCGCCACCAGCACCCGCCGCTGGGAGTCCGGCGCGCCGTCCGGGACCCGTACCGTCCGGTCCACGGCCACCAGCGACGAGCCGCACAGCAGGAACACCTGCACGGCCACGCCCGGCGCGGACTGCGTCGACACGTCCGGCTCGGCGAGCGAGCAGCGCACCCGCGACGGCGCGGGACCGAAGTCCGTCGGCACCTCCGTGGCCCGGATGCCGCACCCGGCGAGCAACGCGGCGAGCACGGGGAGCGCCAGCAGGCGGCGTACGGTCATCAGCCCTGTCCCTTCGCGTCCTTGCCCTTGCCCTTGCCCTTGCCGCCGTCACCCGCGGAGTCCCCGGAATCCTCGGGGCTCCCGGAGTCCAGTTCCGCCAGCGTCGACGCGTCCCGCGGCAGTCGCAGCGTGAACACCGCACCGCCCTCCGGAGAGTTGGCCGCGGTGATCTCCCCGCCGTGGATGTGCGCGTTCTCCAGGGCGATGGACAGGCCGAGCCCGCTGCCCTCGGAACGGGGCCGGGAGGCGCTCGCCTTGTAGAACCGGTCGAAGACGTGCGGCAGGACGTCCTCGGGGATGCCGGGCCCGTGGTCGCGTACCGCGATGACGACCTCGTCGTCCGCCGCCGTCACCGACACCCGCACCGGCGACCCGCCGTGCTTGAGCGCGTTGCCGATGAGGTTGGCCAGGATCACGTCCAGGCGGCGCGGGTCGAGCCGGGCGTGGATGCCGCGCTCGGCGTCCAGCTCGACGGCGTCCAGCCAGGCCCGGGCGTCGATGCACGCGGTGATCTGGTCGGCGACGTCGACGTCGTCCAGGACCAACCGGGCGGTGCCCGCGTCGAAGCGGGTGACCTCCATCAGGTTCTCCACGAGGTCGTTCAGCCGCCGCGTCTCGCTCACCACCAGCCGCACGGCCGGCTCGATCATCGGGTCGATGCCGCCGCCCTCGAACTCCAGCTCCTCCTCCAGCACCTCCGTGACGGCGGTGATGGCCGTCAGCGGCGTGCGCAGCTCATGGCTCATGTCCGCCACGAACCGCCGCGAGGCCTGCTCCCGGCCCGCCATGTCCTCGACCCGTTTCTCCAGGGCCTCGGCGGCGCTGTTGAACGTCCGGGACAGATCGGCCAGCTCGTCGGTGCCCGAGACCTGCAACCGGGTGTCCAGCTTCCCCTCGCCGAGCCGCCGCGCGGCCACCCCGAGCCGGTGCACCGGCTTCAGCACGGTCGTGGCCAGGGCCTGAGCGAGCAGCGCGGAGCCGATCAGCGCCAGGCCCGTGGCGATCCCCAGCGACCAGGCCAGCGAGTTCAGGTCCTTCGCCTCCGGCTCCAGCGACTTGCGCATGTAGCCGGTCGGGCCCCCGCCGATCACCTTGGTACCGGCCACCAGATACGGCGTGTCGTCCTCGACCGTCCGCTGCCAGTACAGGTGGTACGGGTACTTGTTGGCCGAGGTGACCTTCTGCTCCTCGGTCACGGCCTTGCGCAGCGACTCGGGCACGTCGGTCAGCGCGAAGCCGCCGAGCCCGCCCGAACTGCCGTACACGGTCTCGCCGTCGGCGTTCTCCGCGACGAGCAGCACGCTGAAACGCTGGCTGCTGTTGGCCATCTGGCCCGCGGTGTGCTGCAACTCGTCCTGCGTGGGGTGCTCGGGCAGCGAGCCCGCCCGGTTCTGCATCTCCTGCTCGAAGTCGCGCAGGACCGCGTCCTGGGCCCGGGTGAGCACGGCCTCCCGGTTCAGCCAGTACGCGATCCCGGAAGCCGACACGGCGGCGGTGAGCGCGACCAGTCCGAAGACGACGACCAGCCTGAGCCGCAGGCTGGTGAAGCGCAGCCGCGACCAGACTCCCTTGCGAGCCGCGGCCCAGCCGCGCGAAACCCCCTGGCGTTCCTGTGTCACTGAGGCGGATCCAGCCGGTAGCCCACACCCCGCACGGTACGGATCAGGGTCGGGGACGACGGGACGTCCTCGACCTTGGCGCGCAGCCGCTGCACGCAGGCGTCCACGAGCCGCGAGTCACCGAGGTAGTCGTGTTCCCACACCAGCCGCAGCAACTGCTGCCGCGACAGCGCCTGCCCCGGGCGCCGGCTCAGCTCCAGCAGCAGCCGCAGCTCGGTCGGCGTCAGCTGGAGGTCCTCGCCGTTCTTGGTGACGGTCATCGCCGACCGGTCGATGACGAGGCTGCCGAAGGTCGCCGAGTCGCTGGACTCCCGCTCCCCGCGCCGCAGCACCGCCCGGATGCGGGCGTCGAGCACCCGGCCCTGCACGGGCTTGACGACGTAGTCGTCGGCACCCGACTCCAGGCCGACGACCACGTCGATGTCGTCGCTCCGCGCGGTCAGCAGGATGATCGGCAGCTGGTCGGTGCGCCGGATGCGCCGGCACACCTCGAACCCGTCGATGCCGGGCAGCATCACGTCCAGCACGATCAGATCCGGCCGCTGCTCGCGCAGCAGCTTCAGACCGTCCTCACCGCTGGCAGCGGTGGCCACCCGGTGTCCCTGGCGCGTCAGGGAGAGCTCCAGGGCCGTACGGATGGCGTCGTCGTCCTCGATCAGCAACAGGGAAGGCACGGGCTCATTCTGGCCCATGGAGGGGGTGCGGTTCGACCTGTGGGCCCGGATGCGGTGCGCTGCCGCCCCCGGGACCTGTGAAGGAAGTGTGGCGCCGGAGTGAGCGAGCCCTGTGACAGCTCTGTGACAGTCGGCGGACACGGCCATGAAGTCGCCCCGGCAAGCTTTTCGGCACAGGCAACACAGCAAGCCGAACACCGGAAGTCCACGACGGGGGGCGCGAGATGAACACGCTGCACGGCACCAGCACCAGCGCAGTGATCACGCGTCTGCACGACGTGCACACGCACCGGGGTTCCGAGAGGTCCGGTGCCGTGAGCGGGCGGGGGTGCGCTCGCGGCACCGGGCGTCAGCACACCGCCTACATGACGGTGGTCGACACGCACCAGGGGGAGACGCACGGGGGAACCGCGTACGGGGAGGCCGAGGGGGAGCGCCGTTCGCTGTCGGAGGCGGAGTTCACCGCCTACGTCCAGGAACGCCGCGCCTCCCTGTACGCAACCGCCTACCACCTCACCGGCGACCGCTTCGAGGCCGAGGACCTGCTGCAGAGCGCGCTGTTCTCGACGTACCGGGCGTGGGACCGGATCAGTGACAAGGCGGCGGTCGGCGGATACCTCCGCCGCACCATGACCAACCTGCACATCAGCGCCTGGCGGCGCCGCAAGCTCAACGAGTACCCGACCGAGGAACTGCCGGAGACGCCCGGCGACACGGACGCGATGCGCGGCACCGAGCTGCGCGCGGTCCTGTGGCAGGCGCTGGCCCGGCTGCCCGAGCTCCAGCGCACCATGCTGGTCCTGCGCTACTACGAGGGCCGTACGGACCCGGAGATCGCGGACATCCTCGACATCAGCGTCGGCACGGTGAAGTCCAGCATCTGGCGGTCGCTGCGCCGGCTGCGCGAGGACGAGGTGCTCAGCCTCGGCCGTGACCGGGAGGACGCCTTCGGCGAACTGGTCGCCTGAAGGGCCAGGGGGCCCGCGAAAAAAAGTAGGAGCCCGGGTGTATCACGGGGGGAGTCCGGGGCTCTTACTCACGGGAAGCACCACCCACGGGGGACGACGGGGGGTGCGGGGGACGGGGGGACACGGGGGAAGCACCACGGGGGAACGGGGGAGCACAAGGGGACGGGACTGGAGGGCCGGGGGGTCCGTCCAGTCCCGTTTCTGTGTCCGGGGCGGGCCGGCTACGCCGCCGTACGCGTCGGCGCCGCGCACCGCCCCGCCGCCGCGGCGGCCAGCCGGCCCATCGCCTCGTCCCGGTCGCAGACATGGGCGCCCAGGGCCGTCTGGTGGGCGATGATCGAGCGCTCCTTCCGCATCAGGCGCCAGCCGCGGCGCAGCAGGAACGGCACCGACTTGCGGCCCTCCTTCAGATCGCGCAGGAAGCGGCGGCGGAAGGTCGTCATCGGACCGCGGCTCAGACACAGCGCGTCGGCGAGGACGCCCAGTTCCCGGCAGCGCGTCACGATCTCCGCGGCGAAGATGCCCTCCGCGATGAACAGCGGGGTCCGCCCGATGTCGACGGTCTCCTCGCCGGTGCGGGCGCTGAGCGCGATGTCGTAGACGGGTACCTGCGTGCGGCCCGTGCGGCACAGCTCCGTGATCGCGGCGACCGCCGTGTCCGCGTCCCACGTCCCGGGGTGGTCCCAGTCGATGTCGGAGCTCCCGGCCACCAGCGGCAACGTCGGGTCGGTGCCCTCCTTGTAGAAGTCGTCGAGCCGCAGCACGGGGAGGCCGGAGCGGGCGGCGAGGAGGGACTTGCCGGAGCCGGAGGGGCCGCAGAGCAGCACGACGCGTGTCGGTATGGGCGGATGGGAGGTCACGGGACACCAGTGTGCGGCATCGAACGGCCGCCGAACGACCCCGCCGACCGGCTTTGAAGCGCGCGTCACACGTCAACTACTCTTCGCGTCGGACCAGTTACTTTTCGGAGTGCTGTCGCGGTACCCGGCATCACTCCCCGGCAAGAGGTGGCAGCAGCGATGGCCCGACACGCGTTCCCCCGCACCCCGACCGCCCGGCGCGCCCTGGCCGCCCTCGCGACCGCAGGGGTGGCCCTCGGAGCGGGCGCGGCCACGGCCTCCGCGGCCGACGGCGCGGTCGCGGGTGTGACCGGCACAGCCGGCCACGCCGCCGCTCCGGTCACCGATCTCAGGCCCAACCCGCTGGCCGGCACGGGCGTCGACCCGCTCGACAACGGCGTCGAGACCACGGTGGCCGACTTCGCGCCGCTCGACTCGAGGGCACTGACCGGCCCGGTCGCGCAGGCGCCGTCGGTCGGCAGCGTGCCGGTCGCGGAGCAGGCGGCGGGGCTGGTGCGCTGACCCGAGGCCCGACGGCCCTGTGCGTGCGGAGAGCCGCGCCTTCCCCGGACGGAGGGAAGGCGCGGCTCTCCGGTTCCCGGCCGACGGCGCCCTTGCGGGTGCCGTCAGTACGAGGAGCCCGACGCGCCCAGCGAGCCGGTCGGGTGCCAGACCGTCTTCGTCTCCAGGAACGCCGTCATGCGCTCGGTGCCCGGCGTCGCCGACCATTCGTCCACAGGCTGTGGACGCAGAACGCGCTTGAGGTTGTCCGCCGCCGCGATCTCCAGCTCCTTCGCCAGCGCCTCGTCGGCGCCCGCGAGGTCGATGGCGTTGACGTCCTGGTGGGCGGCGAGCGGGGCGGCGATCTCCGCCGTGCGGCCGGAGAGGATGTTCACGACACCGCCCGGCAGGTCGGAGGTCGCCAGGACCTCGCCCAGGGACAGTGCGGGGAGGGGGGACTTCTCGCTCGCGATCACCACCGCCGTGTTGCCGGTGGCGATGACCGGGGCGACGACGGAGACCAGGCCCAGGAACGACGACTCCTGCGGGGCGAGGACCGCGACCACGCCCGTCGGCTCCGGGGAGGACAGGTTGAAGAAGGGGCCCGCGACCGGGTTGCCGCCGCCGACCACCTGGGCGATCTTGTCGGTCCAGCCCGCGTACCAGACCCAGCGGTCGATCGCCGCGTCGACCTGGACGCCCGCCTTGGACTTCGACAGGCCCTCGGCGTCGGCGACCTCCTGGACGTACTGGTCGCGGCGGCCCTCCAGCATCTCGGCGATGCGGTAGAGGATCTGACCGCGGTTGTACGCCGTCGCGCCGGACCAGCCGCCGAACGCCTTGCGCGCGGCGACCACCGCGTCACGGGCGTCCTTGCGGGAGGAGAGGGGCGCGTTCGCCAGCCACTTGCCCTTCGAGTCGCTCACCTCGTACACCCGGCCGCTCTCGGAACGCGGGAACTTCCCGCCGACGTACAGCTTGTAGGTCTTGAACACCGACAGTCGTGCATCAGACATCGAGGTACGCCTCCAGGCCGTGGCGGCCGCCCTCGCGGCCGAAGCCCGACTCCTTGTAGCCGCCGAACGGCGAGGTCGGGTCGAACTTGTTGAACGTGTTGGACCAGACGACGCCGGCGCGGAGCTTGTTCGCGACCGCCAGGATGCGCGAGCCCTTCTCCGTCCAGATGCCCGCCGACAGGCCGTACTGCGTGTTGTTGGCCTTGGCGACCGCCTCGTCCGGGGTGCGGAAGGTCAGCACCGACAGAACCGGTCCGAAGATCTCGTCGCGGGCGACGGTGTGCGCCTGGGTGACGTTCGTGAAGAGCGTCGGCGCGAACCAGTAGCCGGACGAGGGCAGCTCGCACGCCGGGGACCAGCGCTCGGCGCCCTCCGCCTCGCCCTGGTCGGCCAGCGCGGTGATACGGGCCAGCTGCTCGGCGGAGTTGATCGCGCCGATGTCCGTGTTCTTGTCCAGCGGATCGCCCAGGCGGAGCGTGGACAGGCGGCGCTTGAGGGAGTCGAGGAGTTCGTCGTGGATCGACTCCTGCACCAGGAGGCGGCTGCCCGCGCAGCAGACCTGGCCCTGGTTGAAGAAGATGCCGTTCACGATGCCCTCGACGGCCTGGTCGATGGGGGCGTCGTCGAAGACGATGTTGGCGCCCTTGCCGCCCAGCTCCAGGGTGAGCTTCTTGCGGGTGCCCGCGACCGCGCGCGCGATCTCCTTGCCGACGGCCGTCGAACCCGTGAAGGCGACCTTGTTCACGTCGGGGTGGGCGACCAGGGCGGCGCCGGTGCGGCCGTCGCCGGTCACGATGTTGACGACGCCCCGGGGCAGGCCCGCCTGGCGGCAGACGTCCGCGAAGAACAGGGCGGAGAGGGGGGTCGTCTCGGCCGGCTTCAGCACGACCGTGTTGCCCGTCGCCAGGGCCGGGGCGATCTTCCACGCCAGCATCAGGAGCGGGAAGTTCCAGGGGATGACCTGGCCGGCCACGCCCAGCGGCTGCGGATTGGTCCCGAAGCCCGCGTGGCCGAGCTTGTCGGCCCAGCCCGCGTAGTAGAAGAAGTGCGCGGCGACCAGGGGCAGGTCGGCGTCGCGCGTCTCCTTGATCGGCTTGCCGTTGTCGAGGGTTTCCAGAACGGCGAGCTCGCGGGAGCGCTCCTGGATGATGCGCGCGATGCGGAACAGGTACTTGGCGCGCTCGGAACCCGGGAGCGCCGACCACTTCTCGAACGCCTTGCGGGCCGCCTTCACCGCGCGGTCGACGTCGGCCTCGCCGGCCTCCGCGACCTCGGAGAGGACCTCCTCGGTCGACGGGCTGACCGTCTTGAAGACCTTGCCGTCGGCCGCGTCCGCGAACTCGCCGTCGATGAACAGGCCGTACGACGGGGCGATGTCGACGATCGCGCGGGACTCGGGTGCCGGTGCGTACTCGAATGCAGGTGCCATGGTGATCAGTCCACCGTCACGTAGTCGGGGCCGGAGTAGCGGCCGGTGGCCAGCTTCTGACGCTGCATCAGCAGGTCGTTCAGGAGCGAGGAGGCGCCGAAGCGGAACCAGTGGTTGTCCAGCCAGTCCTCGCCCGCGGTCTCGTTGACCAGGACGAGGAACTTGATCGCGTCCTTCGCGGTGCGGATGCCGCCGGCCGGCTTCACGCCGACCTGGACGCCGGTCTGCGCCCGGAAGTCACGGACCGCCTCCAGCATCAGGAGGGTGTTGGCGGGCGTGGCGTTGACCGCGACCTTGCCGGTGGACGTCTTGATGAAGTCGGCCCCGGCCAGCATGCCGAGCCAGCTCGCGCGGCGGATGTTGTCGTACGTCGACAGCTCGCCGGTCTCGAAGATGACCTTCAGGCGGGCGGACGTCCCGCAGGCCTCCTTCACGGCGACGATCTCGTCGTACACCTTCATGTAGTTCCCCGCGAGGAACGCCCCGCGGTCGATGACCATGTCGACCTCGTCGGCGCCCGCCGCCACGGCCTCGCGCACGTCGGCCAGCTTGACCGCCAGCGAGGCGCGGCCCGCCGGGAACGCGGTGGCGACCGAGGCGACCTTGACGTCCGAGCCGGCGACGGCCTCCTTGGCGACGGCCACCATGTCGGGGTAGACGCAGACGGCCGCCGTGGCGGGGGTCGCGCGGTCGGTGGGGTCGGGGTGGACCGCCTTCGCGCCGAGCGCCCGGACCTTGCCCGGGGTGTCCGCGCCTTCCAGCGTCGTCAGGTCGACCATCGAGATGGCGAGGTCGAGGGCGTACGCCTTGGCGGTGGTCTTGATGGAGCGGGTGCCGAGCGAGGCGGCGCGCGCCTCCAGGCCGACCGCGTCGACGCCGGGCAGCCCGTGGAGGAAGCGGCGCAGCGTGCTGTCGGACGCGGTGACGTCAGCGAGTCCGGGTGCGGGTGCAGTGGTGGGCATGGTCACCAGACGAGCATATCTACGCGCGTAGCGGCTGTACACCCCCGAGCGCCCGCCTCCTGGACGCGACACCGCGTACGAGCGCCGCCGCGGGCGTCGGGCACAATCGGCACCATGACGACCCCGGAGCACCAGTCACCCTCGCCGCAGCCCCCGGTACCCGCGTCCAAGGACCGGATCTACCGCTCGCCCGCGGGCATCGCCGGCGGTGTCCTGCTGCTCGCCCTGGTGCTGTGGCTCGGCATCGACGCGGTGGTCGCGGGTGAGGGACGCACCCCCTGGGTGGCGCTCGCCGCGATGCTGTTCCTCGTGCCGCTCATCTGCGCCTACACCGTGCGGCCCGCCGTCTTCGCGGGCGACGACCGGCTGCGCGTCCGCAACCCCTTCCGCGTCATCGTGCTCCCCTGGGGACAGATCGCCTCGCTGCGCTCCGGCTACTCGAACGAGGTCGTCACCGAGTCCGGCGCCAAGTACCAGCTGTGGTCGATTCCCGTCTCGCTGCGCGCCCGCAAGAAGGCGGCCCGGCAGGAGGCGCGGCGGACCGCGAACGACGGCCGGGGGCGCGGTCGTCGCGGTGCGTTCGGCGGCCTCTCCGGTGGCGGCGCCGCGGCGGCCACGACCGAGGGGCCGGTGCGTGCGGAGACCGACAAGGTCATGGACGAGCTGAGGGACCTGCTCGAGGCCCGGGCGAAGGCCGAGACCTCGCAGGGCGAGGTGACCGTTCGCTGGGCGTACGAGGTGGCCGGGCCCGCGGTCGTCGGGGCCGTGCTGCTCGCGGTGTTGTTGGCGGTGGGGTGACCGGGGGCGGTTCCTTCTGACGGCGGCGGGGCCGGTGCCGCTGACTGGGGGCGGCTGGCTGGGGGTGCGGCAGCGCTGTGGCTGAGGGCGCGGGTGCAGCTTTGGTGGCGTGCCGGTGCGGCTGTGGCTGCGGGTGGTGGTGCGGCTGTTCTGCGGGTGCGGCAGTGGTTGTGGCTGAGGGCGCCGGTGCGGCTTTGGTGGCGTGCCGGTGCGGCTGTGGCTGCGGGTGGTGGTTCGGCTAGCTGCGAGCGCTGTGGCTGAGGGCGCGGGGTGCGGCTGTGGTGGCGGGTGCCGGTGCGGCTGAGACTGGGGCTGCGACGGGGGTCTCGCTGTGGCTGCGGTGCGGTGGTGCGGTTGCCGGCCCGTGCGGTCCTACGGTGCGCTCGGCCAGACCAGGAGCATGTACCCCCCGAAGTACGCGGAGCCCAGCACCGCTGCCGACAGCGCCAGCGCGCGACAGCGCACGGACGCGTGGGACAGGTGGACGGCCACGGGGAGGAGCAGCGGGAAGGCCGGGAGCAGGAAGCGGGCCCTGGGGAAGTACACCCCGCCGCTGCCCAGGACGATCACCAGCAGGACGCCGGTGAAGACGAGCAGCGCGAGCGGCTGGCGGTCCCACACCGACAGGGCGAACAGCACCACCGACGCGATCAGCGTGAGCGTCACCAGGACGAGGAACAGCTGCGGTGAGGAGTCCCGGCCCAGCAGCCAGCGGATCTTGCTCAGCGTCTCCAGACCGCCGTCCAGTTCGTTGTGCCACAACTTCTGCACGGCGAAGTAGCCGTCCCACCGGCCCAGGCGCAGGCCCACCCAGGCGATGTACGCGCCCCAGCCGAGCGGCGCGAGGAACGCGGCCGCCAGGGCGCGCGGACGGACGGGACGGTGGCGCAGGGAGAGCAGCGCCGCCACGGTGACCGCGGCCGCCACCGCGATGCCCGTCGGCCGGGTCAGCCCCGCCAGTGCGGCGAAGCCCGCGGCCCACAGCCAGCGGCGCGTGAGCACGGCGTACAGCGACCACGCCGCGCACGCCGTGAACAGGGACTCGGTGTAGCCCATCCACTGCACCAGGCCGACCGGGAACGCGGCCCACAGCGTGGTCAGCAGGATGCCGACGCGGCGGCCGTACAGGCGCTCGCCCACCGAGAAAACGCCCCAGGCGGCTACGAGCGAGGCGACGACCGCGATGCCCAGGGCCGTGGACGCGCGGGTGCCGGGGGTGAAGGCGGCCACGGCCTTCACGAGGACCGGAAAGAGCGGGAAGAAGGCCAGGTTGTTCGTGTTGTGGGCGGTGCCGAGCTCGTCGGCGTAGCCGTGGTCGGCGATGCCCAGGTACCAGTCCGAGTCCCACTGCGTGGCCAGGATCGGCCACACCTGCTGGTGCCGGCGGTGGGCCCAGACCGACAGCACGAGCAGGCCCGTGACGCGTACCGCGAGATAGGCGGCGAGCGCCGGGGCCGCCCGGTGCAGGGCGCGCCGGACACGCAGGACGTGGGCGCGCAGCGCGTGGACGCTGGGGGGCGAGGCGGGGGGTGCGGGGACAGGTGGGCGCCGGGTACCGGGGATTCGTCCGCTCGGGGTGGTTTCGGGGGCGGTCGAGGACACGGCGGCGGCTCCCTGGGTGACTCGGCGGTGCGTTTCCGGTCCACCGTTGCCCGGGGGGCGGCGTGCGTCGGGGAGGGCGGGTCAACCGACGCCGGGAAGTCACCCGATGGGGTGCCGCCGGATGGGGCACCCCGTCGGGGGCTGTGCGGTGCGGTGCCGCCGTGTGGGCCGTGCCGAGTCGCCGTGGGGCTGCCGGAGGCGTACTCGCTCGGTCGCGCGGGGGTCGGTCAGATGCCCGCCGCCGTCGACAGGTCGCGCTTGAGGGCCGACAGGACCTCCGTCGCCCTCGCGCGGGCCGCGGGGAGCTCGGCGTGCGTGGCGACCGGGACGACCACCTCCAGGTAGCACTTCAGCTTCGGCTCCGTGCCGCTCGGGCGGACGATCACCCGGGCGCCGTCGAGGGTGTAGCGCAGGCCGTCGGTGGGCGGGAGCGCGGCCGTGCCCCGGGTGAGGTCCTCGGTGCGGGTGACGGCGAGGTCCGCGAGCCGGGTCGGGGGCTGCTCGCGCAGGCGGCGCATGGCGTCCGCGATGACCGACAGGTCCTCGACGCGGACCGAGAGCTGGTCCGTGGCGTGCAGTCCGTGCTCGACGGCGAGGTCGTCGAGGAGGTCGAGGAGGGTGCGGCCGCTCGCCTTCAGGGTCGAGGCGAGTTCCGTGATCAGGAGGGCCGCGGTGATGCCGTCCTTGTCGCGCACGCCGTCCGGGTCCACGCAGTAGCCGAGGGCCTCCTCGTAGCCGTAGCGCAGGCCCTCTACGCGGGCGATCCACTTGAAGCCGGTGAGGGTCTCGGCGTACGGGAGGTCCGCCTTCCCGGCGATGCGGCCGAGGAGGGAGGACGAGACGATCGACTCCGCGAACGTGCCCTGTGCTCCGCGGGTCACCAGGTGGGCGGCGAGGAGGGCGCCCACCTCGTCGCCGCGGAGCATGCGCCAGTCCTCGCCGTCGGGTACCGCGACCGCGCAGCGGTCGGCGTCCGGGTCGTTGGCGATGACCAGGTCGGGGTTCGTCTCGCGGGCCTTCGCGAAGGCGAGGTCCATCGCGCCGGGCTCTTCCGGGTTGGGGAAGGCGACGGTGGGGAAGTCCGGGTCGGGCTCGGCCTGCTCGGCGACGAGGGTGGGCGTCGGGAAGCCGGCTCGTGCGAAGGCGGCGAGGAGGGTGTCCTTGCCGACGCCGTGCATCGCCGTGTAGACGGTGCGGGCGGTGCGGGGGGAGTCGGGGGCGAGGACGGCGTCGGTGCGGGCGAGGTAGGCGTCGAGGACGCTGTCGTCGAGGGTCTCCCAGCCGGTGGAGGGGCGGGGGACGGTCGTGAGCGTGGTGATCGCGTCGATCTCGGCGGCGATGTCCGCGTCCGCCGGGGGCACGATCTGGGAGCCGTCGCCGAGGTACACCTTGTAGCCGTTGTCGCGGGGCGGGTTGTGGCTGGCGGTGACCTCCACGCCGGCGACGGCGCCGAGGTGCCTGATCGCGAAGGCGAGGACGGGGGTGGGGAGGGGGCGGGGGAGGAGCGCCGCGCGCAGGCCCGCGCCGGTCATGACCGCGGCGGTGTCGCGGGCGAAGTCCTCCGACTTGTGGCGGGCGTCGTAGCCGATGACGACGAGGCCGGCCGTGCCGTCCCCGTGCGGGGTTCCCTGCTTCTTCAGGTACGCGGCGAGGCCGGCGGCGGCGCGGATGACGACCGAGCGGTTCATGCGCATGGGGCCGGCGCCGAGTTCGCCGCGCAGGCCCGCGGTGCCGAACTGGAGGGTGCCGCTGAAGCGCGCGGTGAGCTCCGCGTGGTCCGCGGCGTCGATGAGCTTGGCGAGTTCGTCACGGGTTTCCGCGTCGGGGTCCTCGGCCAGCCATGCCTTGGCCCGTGCGATGAGGTCGTCGTGCACGTCGGGTCAGCCTCTCGTGGTCGGTGGTCGGTGGTCGGTGGTCGGTGGTCGGTGGTCGGTCGTCCGCCGGTGGTCTTGGGATGACGATGCCTGCGGCGGCCTGTGCGGGTTCGGTGGGGGTGCGCGTAGCGCTTTCGGTTGTGGGTGGGTCGGGGCCGTGCCGGGGGGTGTCCGTCCTCGGAACGGCGCGGAATCGGTGGGTGACCATCCGACTGGTGTTGACGCGCCAACCGCTGCGGGCGGACACCCCCCGACACGGCCCCTTCTCGCCGTACGTGACTGCCGCGCCGTCGCGGTGCCCGCGCAGCGCCGCGGCACCGCGCGGTCGCGCCGCCGTACCGTCGGGCGCCGCGCTGCCGTAGCCGCGGGCGGCACCCCGCAAGCGCCGGGCCGCGCCACCCACCCCCGACCCGCACCCACGCCGGGTAACCGGCGAACACCGGACCAGCGCACCCACGCCGGGCGACAGCCGAACGCAGTGCAACCGCACCCGCCGGTGGGGTTACAGGCGGCCGAGGACCTGGGCCAGCAGGGAGCCCATCCGGGTGGCGGAGTCGCGGCCCGCCTGGAGGACCTCCTCGTGGTTCAGGGGCTCGCCCGTCATGCCGGCGGCGAGGTTGGTCACCAGGGAGATGCCCAGGACCTCGGCGCCCGCCTCACGGGCCGCGATGGCCTCCAGGACCGTCGACATGCCCACCAGGTCGGCGCCGATGACGCGGGCCATGCGGATCTCGGCCGGGGTCTCGTAGTGCGGGCCGGGGAACTGGGCGTAGACGCCCTCCTCCAGGGTGGGGTCGACCTCCTTGCACAGGGCGCGCAGGCGCGGCGAGTAGAGGTCGGTGAGGTCGACGAAGTTCGCGCCGACGATGGGGGAGGTGGCGGTCAGGTTGATGTGGTCGCTGATCAGGACCGGCTGGCCGGGGCGCATGCCCTCGCGCAGGCCGCCGCAACCGTTGGTGAGGATCACGGTCTTGCTGCCGGCGGCGACGGCGGTGCGGACGCCGTGCGCGACGGAGGCCACGCCGTGGCCCTCGTAGTAGTGGGTGCGGCCCAGGAAGACCAGTGCGCGCTTGTCCCCGATGGCGTACGAGCGGATCTTGCCGCCGTGGCCCTCCACCGCGGGCTTCGGGAAGCCCGGCAGATCGGTGACCTGGAACTCGGCCTCGGGGGCGCCGAGGGCGTCCACGGCCGGTGCCCAGCCGGAGCCCATCACGAGGGCGACGTCGTGGGTCTCGGCGCCGGTGAGTTCACGCAGGCGGGCCGCGGCGGCGTCGGCGGCGGCGTAGGGGTCGCCCTGGATGTCGTCCGGAAGAAGAGATGCGTTCACGTCGATGAGAGTAGCCGGTCTTCGCCTACGCGCGTAGATGACGGAGCTCACGGGATGGCGATCGTTGTCTTGTCGTTTCCGACGAAGGGCCGGGCGTCAGCAGGGGCGCTTGCGGAGTTCCATGACGTAGTCGTGGGGTGCGCCCGCGGATTCGGCCGCGTCCGCCACCTCCCCCAGATAGCGGGCGGAGGGCAGGCCGCCCTCGTAGGCGTTCAGAACGTACGTCCACGCCCCTTCTTCACCGTCCAGGGTGTGCACCCGTACGCGCGTACGGCGGTATATGTCCATGCCTACGCCCTCCCATCGGTCCAGCGAGTCCTCGTCCATCGGAGCGACGTCGTAGAGGGCCACGAAGACCTGGGAGAGCGGGTCCTCGACGATGGTCGCGAGCGCGCCCTCCCAGCCCATGTGCTCGCCCCCGAAGGTCAGCCGCCACCCGCTCAGCCAGCCGGTGGCGCGCAGCGGCGAGTGGGGGGCGCGGCGGGTCATCAGCCGCGCGTCGAGGTTGCCGGCGTAGGCGGCGTAGAGCGACATGGGGAGAGGGTACGGCAGTGGCCCGGCGTCACTCTTGTAACGGAGGTGCCCCCGGGCGGCTCCTCGTTGAAGGGTGCGGGACAATGGAGTACGTGACTCGGATCGTGATCATCGGTGGCGGACCCGGCGGATACGAAGCGGCGCTGGTCGCCGCGCAGCTCGGCGCGGAGGTGACCGTCGTCGACTGCGACGGTCTGGGCGGAGCGTCGGTGCTGACCGACTGCGTGCCGTCGAAGACCCTGATCGCCACGGCCGAGGTGATGACCACCTTCGACTCCTCGTACGAGGAGCTGGGCATCATCGTCGCCGACGACACCCCGCACATCGAGCAGGCCGCCCGGGTGGTCGGGGTGGACCTGGGCAAGGTCAACCGACGGGTCAAGCGGCTCGCCCTCGCCCAGTCCCACGACATCACCGCCTCCGTGACGCGCGCCGGTGCGCGCGTCGTGCGCGGGCGCGGCCGGCTGGAGGGCATGCAGGCCCTCGACGGGTCGCGGAAGGTCGTCGTGCGGGCCGCGGACGGGAGTGAGGAGACACTCACCGCGGACGCGGTGCTGATCGCGACCGGTGGGCATCCGCGTGAGCTGCCCGACGCCCGGCCCGACGGCGAGCGCATCCTGAACTGGACCCAGGTGTACGACCTCGACGAGCTTCCCGAGGAGCTCATCGTCGTCGGGTCCGGTGTGACCGGTGCCGAGTTCGCCGGTGCCTACCAGGCACTGGGGTCGCGCGTCACCCTCGTGTCGTCGCGGGACCGCGTGCTGCCGGGTGAGGACCCGGATGCCGCGGCCGTGCTGGAGGACGTCTTCCGGCGGCGCGGCATGAACGTCATGGCGCGGTCCCGGGCCCAGTCCGCCAAGCGGGTGGGGGACCGGGTGGAGGTGACCCTCGCCGACGGGCGGGTCATCACCGGTTCGCACTGTCTGATGGCCGTCGGTGCCATCCCCAACAGCGAGGGCATGGGGCTGGAGGAGGCCGGGGTCCGGCTGCGCGACTCCGGGCACATCTGGACCGACAAGGTGTCCCGGACGACGGCCCCCGGTGTGTACGCCGCCGGCGACGTGACCGGCGTCTTCGCGCTGGCCTCCGTGGCGGCCATGCAGGGACGCATCGCCATGTACCACTTCCTGGGGGACGCGGTCGCGCCGCTGAACCTGAAGACCGTCTCCTCCAACGTCTTCACCGACCCCGAGATCGCCACGGTGGGGTACTCGCAGGCGGACGTGGACGCCGGCAAGATCGACGCCCGCGTCGTCAAGCTGCCGCTGCTGCGCAACCCGCGGGCGAAGATGCAGGGCATCCGGGACGGCTTCGTCAAGATCTTCTGCCGGCCCGGCACAGGGATCGTGGTCGGCGGCGTCGTCGTGGCCCCGCGTGCCTCCGAACTCATCCACCCCATCTCGATCGCGGTCGACAACAACCTGACGGTGGAACAGATCGCGAACGCCTTCACCGTGTACCCCTCGCTTTCGGGGTCGATCGCCGAGGTGGCGCGGCAGTTGCACACGCGGAAGGCCGGCGCCGAGGCCTGACGGCCGAAACCGGCTCCTCGCTGGTCACAGCGAGTCGCGGAGCATGCGGAGGGCATAGTCGGGGGGAGTAGGCGCGTATACCACTTCCTGCCCTGTCGTGCGAACAACTTCTGTTATTCGGCGCAAACTGCTGAAAGCAGACGGTCGTTGGGGTTACTGTCAGTTTCGTGTTCGCTGCAGAACGTCGCCAATTGATCCTCGAAATGGTGCGAGCGAACGGGGCCGTGTCGCTCCGTGAACTCGCCCGCGTCGTCCAGACCTCCGAAGTGACCGTACGGCGGGACGTGCGTGCACTGGAGGCAGAAGGACTCCTCGACCGCCGGCACGGCGGTGCGGTACTGCCGGGCGGGTTCACGCGGGAGTCCGGCTTCCCGCAGAAGTCCCATCTCGCGACCGCCGAGAAGACGGCCATCGCCGACCTCGCCGCGGGCTTAGTCGAAGAGGGCGAGGCCATCGTGGTGGGGGCGGGGACCACCACGCAGGAGCTGGCGCGCCGGCTCGCCCGCGTGCCCGGTCTGACCGTCGTCACCAACTCGCTGCTGGTGGCCCAGGCGCTGGCCCATGCCAACCGGGTCGAGGTCGTGATGACCGGCGGCACGCTCCGGGGCTCCAACTACGCCCTGGTCGGCTCGGGGGCCGAGCAGTCCCTCCAGGGCCTGCGGGTGTCGAAGGCATTCCTGTCGGGAAGCGGGCTCACGGCGGAGCGGGGCCTGTCCACGTCCAACATGCTGTCCGCGTCCGTGGACCGCGCGCTGGTGCAGGCCGCCGCCGAGGTCGTCGTCCTCGCCGACCACTCCAAGCTGGGCACGGACACGATGTTCCAGACCGTGCCGACGGACGTCATCACCCGCCTGGTCACGGACGATCCGCCCGCCCACGACGACCGTGCGGCCACCGAGCTCCAGGCGCTCGCCGACCAGGGCGTGCAGATCGCCGTCGCCGGGGCGTCGGGTGCCTCGGGCTCCCCGGGGGCCTCGGGTGCCTCCGGGGGTGATGCCGTCCCGGCGCGTCAGCAGCGCCGGGACGTGCCGCTCCCCGGGCCGCGCCGCCAGGTCCCCGGCGCGGGGTCGGGGCTGAGGACGGCGACGGCTCTGGGTGAGCAGAACGGCGGGGTGGCGGAACAACGTGCGCGGGTCGCGGACCTGCGGCGCCGCTGAGCTTTCATCGGTCGTCGCGGTCCGTCGCGGTCCGGTGCGACGCCGGGGCGCCCGGCGGGCCTGTCACTGCGGTCCGCCGGGCGCCCCGGTGTGTCCTGCGACGGCCGTGTGGCCGGTTGTCTCAGTCCTTGATCTCGCAGATGGCGGCGCCGGAGGTGATGGAGGCGCCGACG
>NZ_BMWA01000011.1 GCF_014650995.1 Streptomyces viridiviolaceus | reverse complement strand
TACACCGAACTGCCGTCCTCCAACCCGGCGGTGCTGGCCTTCCTGCGCGAGTACGAGGACGACCTGGTGCTGTGCGTCCACAACTTCTCCCGGTTCGCGCAGCCCACCGAACTCGACCTGAGCGCCTTCGCGGGACGCCATCCGGTCGAGCTGTTCGGCGGCGTCCGCTTCCCTGCCGTGGGGGAACTGCCGTACCTGCTGACCCTCGGAGGCCACGGCTTCTACTGGTTCCGGCTCCGCAAGGACGCCGCCTAGAACCCGGGGCGGGGCGGTTTCTCCCGCCCCGCCCGGGGCACGCATCAGTAACACCCCGACGACCCGGGGAAAGGACGCGACGTCATGTCGGAAGCCGTCACCCGCACCGTCACCGGCCCGCCCGGCCTCCTTGCGTCACTGGATCCGCTGCTGCGGGAATGGCTGCCGCGGCAACGCTGGTTCGCGGGCAAGGGGCGTCCGGTCACGGGGTTCTCGCTGGTCGCCGCCACCGAGCTGCTGCCGCCCGACGCCCGCGTCGGTCTGTACCACGTGCTGGTGCGCGCCCATCAGCCGCTCGTACCGGCCCCGGGCTCCCCCGAGCAGCCGGGCGACTGCTACCAGCTCCTCATAGGCGTGCGCGAGGCGCTGCCGCCCCGGCTCGCGCCCGCGCTGATCGGCCACGTGACCCAGGGCCCGCTGGCCGGACGGACGGCCTACGACGCCCTGTACGACACCCGGCCCGCCGAGGTCCTCCTGGAAGCGCTGCGCACCCGGGCCCGCATCGGCGGGCTGCGTTTCGAGCGGAGCCGGGACCAGGAGATCCGCACCGGTCTGGTGCCACGTCTGATGACCGCCGAGCAGTCCAACTCCTCGGTCGTGTATGGAGATACGTTCATTCTCAAACTCCTGCGCCGGATCGTGCCCGGGATCAACCCCGATCTGGAGCTGCCGCTCGCCCTGGCCCGCGAGGGCTGCCCCCGGGTGCCCGCGCCGACGGCGTGGATGACGGCGGACCTGGCCGGCCGGTCCTGGGTGCTCGGTGTGCTCCAGCCGTACGTACAGGGCGCGACCGACGGCTGGGAGCTGGCCCTGCGCGAGCTGGCCAAGGGCCAGGACTTCGCCGCCGAGGCCCGTGCGCTCGGGCGGGCCACCGCCGAGGTGCACACCGCGCTG
This sequence comes from Streptomyces viridiviolaceus, assembly GCF_014650995.1. Lineage (GTDB taxonomy): Bacteria > Actinomycetota > Actinomycetes > Streptomycetales > Streptomycetaceae > Streptomyces > Streptomyces viridiviolaceus. The sequence goes on along the minus strand of NZ_BMWA01000011.1, from coordinate 313,862 downwards.
GCCCGTGCGCTGCCCACGGTCACCCTGGGCCACGGCCAGGTGCGGCAGCTGGTCGGCGGCATGACCGAGCGGCTGGCGGAGGCGGTGCGGGCGGTGCCCGCGCTGCGGCCGTACGCGCGAGGGCTGCGCTCGGCGTTCACGGCGCTGGACGACCTGGCCGCCGAGGGCGGCACCTGGACCGCCCAGCGCGTCCACGGCGACCTGCATCTCGGGCAGTGCCTGCGCTCGCCGTCGGGTCACTGGTCGCTGATCGACTTCGAGGGCGAGCCGGCCAAACCGCTGGCCGAGCGGCGGCTGCCGCAGCCGGTGGTGCGGGACGTCGCGGGGATGCTGCGCTCCTTCGACTACGCCGCCCACTCGGCCGGCTCCCCCGTCCCGGGCTGGGCCACGAGTTGCCGGGCCGCCTACTGCACCGGGTACGCGGAGGCCGGCGGGTACGACCCGCGCACCGATCCCGTGCTGCTGCGCGCCTACGAGACGGACAAGGCGGTCTACGAGGTGGTGTACGAGGCCCGGCACCGCCCCGAATGGCTCCCGGTGCCGCTGTCCGCGGTGCGCCGTCTGGCCACCGCCGACGAAGCGGCCTGACGTCACTCCTTCATCCCACCTTCGCCGAGGAGGCTCCGCGCGTGACCCCCCGCCCCCCGTCCAGCGGTCCGGATCCGAAGAAGACGGCCGAGGAGCAGAGCGCCGCGAAGAAGGCGGCGACGTCCGAGAAGAAGGCGGTGGCCAAGAGGACGACCGCGAAGAAGGCGGTGCCGAAGCAGGCGGTCGCGAAGAAGGCCGCACCCGAGCAGGCAGCCGCGAAGAAGGCCGTCCCGCAACAGGCAGCCGCGAAGAAGGCGACCACGAAGAAGGCGGTGCCGAAGCAGGCGACCGCGAAGAGGGCCGCGGCGGGCAAAGCCGCGACGCCCGCGAGGGCCGCCGTGAGGAAGGCCCCGGCGAAGAAGCCGCCGGCCGCCGGCTCGCCCGCGAAGACCGCCCCGGTCGAGGTCGCCGCCTCCCCCGCCCTCGACGCCGGTGACCGGGAGCGCCTGCTGAACGGCACGCACCACGATCCGCACTCCGTGCTCGGTGCGCACCCGGTTCCCGGCGGGGTCGCCGTGCGGGTCCTGCGGCCGTACGCACGGGCGGTGACCGTCGTCTCCGGGGAGCTGCGGGCCGTGCTGCACGACGACGGGGACGGCTTCTTCTCCGGGCTGCTGCCGCTGGGCGAGGTCCCGGCCTACCGGCTCCTCGTGGCGTACGAGGAGACGGTGCAGGAGAGCGAGGACCCCTACCGCTTCCTGCCCACGCTCGGCGATCTGGATCTGCACCTGATCGGCGAGGGCCGGCACGAGCAGCTGTGGCGGGCTCTCGGCGCGGAGCCGATGACGCACCAGGGCGTGTCCGGCACCCGCTTCACGGTGTGGGCGCCCAACGCGCGCGGCGTGCGCGTGGCCGGCGGTTTCAACTTCTGGGACGGCACCGGCCATCCGATGCGGTCGCTCGGCGCCACCGGCGTGTGGGAGCTGTTCCTGCCCGGCATCGGCGCGGGCGAGCTGTACAAGTTCGAGATCACCCGGCCCGACGGGTCCCGGACCCTGCGTGCCGACCCGCTCGCCCGCCGCACCGAGGAGCCGCCCAGCACGTCGTCGATCGTGCACGCCTCGCACTACGAGTGGGGCGACGACGAGTGGCTGGCCCGCCGCGCGGACACGCCCGCGCACGAGGCACCCCTGTCGGTGTACGAGGTCCACCTGCCCTCCTGGCGGCCGGGACTGACGTACCGCGAGCTGGCCGAGGAACTTCCGCGGTACGTCGAGGACCTGGGGTTCACGCACGTGGAGCTGATGCCGGTCGCCGAGCACCCCTTCGGCGGCTCCTGGGGCTACCAGGTCACCGGCTTCTACGCGCCGACGGCCCGGCTGGGCACGCCCGACGACTTCAAGTACCTGGTGGACAGGCTGCACCAGGCCGGCATCGGCGTGCTGATGGACTGGGTGCCGGCGCACTTCCCGCGCGACGACTGGGCGCTGGCCGAGTTCGACGGCCGTCCGCTGTACGAGCACGCGGACCCGCTCAGGGCCGCCCACCCCGACTGGGGGACGCTGGAGTTCGACTTCGGGCGGCGGGAGGTGCGCAACTTCCTGGTGGCGAACGCCGTGTACTGGTGCGAGGAGTTCCACATCGACGGGCTGCGCGTGGACGCGGTCGCCTCCATGCTCTACCTGGACTACTCGCGCGAGCCGGGCCAGTGGACGCCGAACGAGCACGGCGGGCGGGAGAACCTGGACGCGGTGGCGTTCCTGCAGGAGATGAACGCGACCGTGTACCGGCGGGTGCCGGGGGTCGTCACGGTCGCGGAGGAGTCGACGGCCTGGGACGGCGTCACGCGCGCCACCCACCACCAGGGGCCGAGCGGCTTCGGGGGGCTGGGCTTCGGGCTGAAGTGGAACATGGGCTGGATGCACGACTCGCTGCAGTACATGAGCCACGAGCCGGTGCACCGCAAGTACCACCACCACGAGATGACCTTCTCGATGGTGTACGCGTACAGCGAGAACTACGTCCTGCCGATCTCCCACGACGAGGTGGTGCACGGCAAGCGGTCGCTGGTGTCGAAGATGCCCGGCGACTGGTGGCAGCAGCGCGCCGACCAGCGGGCGTACCTCGGGTACATGTGGGCCCATCCGGGCAAGCAGCTGCTGTTCATGGGGCAGGAGTTCGCCCAGGGAGCCGAGTGGTCCGAGGCGCGCGGCCCCGACTGGTGGCTGCTCGACCCGGAGTACGGGGCCGCGGCGGACCACCGGGGCGTCAGGGACCTGGTCCGCGACCTGAACACCGTCTACCGTGCCACCCCGGCGCTGTGGCAGTGCGACACCCATCCCTCGGGCTTCGAGTGGGTGGTCGGGGACGCCGCCGACGACAACGTCTTCGCGTTCCTGCGGTTCGGCGCGGACGGCACCCCCCTGCTGGCGGTGTCCAACTTCTCCCCGGTCGTCCGCCCCGACTACCGCCTCGGCGTCCCCGACGACGTCCCCGCCTGGCACGAGGTGCTCAACACGGACGCCGCGCGGTACGGCGGGGGCGATGTGCGCAACCCCGACCCGGTCAAGCCGGAGCCGCAGGGGTGGCACGGCCGCCCGGCGAGCATCCGGCTGACCCTGCCGCCCCTGGCGACGGTCTGGCTGCGTCCCGCGTAGGGACCGCGGGGGCTAGGCGTCGACCAGCCCCTTCGGCAGCGGCTCGGTGTGCAGCACGCCGAGCCGCTGGGTGGCCCGGGTCAGGGCCACGTACAGGTCGCTGGTGCCGTAGCGGCCGGGCTCGACGACCAGGACGGAGTCGAACTCCAGGCCCTTGGACTGGCGTGGGTCGAGGAGGACGACCGTGTGCGTCAGGTCGGGCTCGGCCCCGGCCGTCACCCCGTCCAGCCGGGCCGCCAGGCTCCGGTGCAGCTCGCGCGGGGCGATGACGGCGAGCCGGCCCTCGGCGGGGGTGAGCTCCGCGACCGCCTCGGCCACGGCGGCCGGGAGGTCGTCGGTGGCCCGGATCCAGGGCCGTACGCCCGTGGAGCGCACCGAGCTGGGCGGCTCGAAGGACGGGTCCTCGGCGCGGACCACGGCCGCAGCCACGTCCATGATCTCGGCCGGGGTGCGGTAGTTGACGCCGAGGCGGGTGTGCTCCCAGCGGTCCTCCACGTACGGGGAGAGGATCTTCGACCACGAACCGACGCCGGCCGCCTCCGCGGTCTGCGCCGGGTCGCCGACCAGGGTCATCGACCGGGTCGGGCAGCGGCGCATCAGCAGCCGCCAGGCCATCGGCGACAGCTCCTGTGCCTCGTCGACGATGATGTGCCCGAAGGCCCAGGTGCGGTCGGCCGCGGCCCGCTCGGCGGCGCTGCGGTGGTCCTCCTCCTCCTGGCGCTCGGCGAACCGCTCGGCGTCGATGATGTCGTGCGCGGACAGGACCTCGGAGTCCTCCTCGTCCTTGTCCTCGAACTCGTAGGTCCGGGAGGCGTACGACACGTCCAGCACGCCCTGCGCGTAGGCGATCTGCGCCTCCCGCTCGCGCTCGGCGCGGGACCGTGCGACCCGGTCGTCCTCGCCGAGCAGCTCGGCCGCCTCGTCCAGCAGGGGCACGTCGGCGACGGTCCAGCGCCGGGTCACCGGGCGGCGGACGGCGTCGGCGTCCTCGGGGGCGAGGAAGCCCTCGGGTGCGGCGAGGAAGCCGGCGACGAGACGCTCCGGTGTCAGCCGGGGCCACAGCTGGTCGATCGCCGACCACACCTCGGGGTTCTCGGCGAGTTCGTCGCGGATCTGGGTGATGTCGCTGGCGTCCAGGAGGTTGGAGCCGTCGTACGGGTCGGTGCCGATGCGTTCGGCGACCATGTCGGTGAGCGTGTTGAGGATGTGGCCCTCGAAGTGCTCGCGCGCCGCGTTGTGCGGCAGCCTGGCGGCACGGGTGCGCTCGCGGGCGACGTTCACCAGGTCGTCGTCCAGCATGAGGATCTCGCGGTCGTGCTCGATCGCGATCACCGGGTCGGGCAGCGCCTGCCGGTCGCGGACCACCTCGGCGAGCACGTCCGCCATGTCGGCGCGGCCCTTCACCGCCGCCGCCTCGGGCGTGTCCGCAGCCGTGGCCTTCACGCCGGGGAACAGCTCGCCGACGGTGGCGAGGAGTACCCCGGTCTCACCGAGGGAGGGCAGCACCTCGCCGATGTAGCCGAGGAAGGCGGGGTTGGGGCCGACGATGAGGACGGCGCGCTTGGCGAGCAGCTCGCGGTGCTCGTAGAGCAGGTAGGCCGCGCGGTGCAGGGCGACGGCCGTCTTGCCGGTGCCGGGGCCGCCCTCGACGACCAGCACGCCGCGGTGCGGGGCGCGGATGATGCGGTCCTGGTCGGCCTGGATGGTCTGGACGATGTCGCCCATGCGTCCGGTGCGCGCGGAGTTCAGCGCGGCGAGCAGGACGGCGTCGCCGGTCGGGTCCTCGTGGCCGGTGCGCGTCTCGTCGCCGAGGTCGAGGATCTCGTCGTGCAGTGCGGTGACCCGGCGGCCCTCGCTGGCGATGTGGCGGCGGCGCCGCAGGCCCATCGGCGTGTGTCCGGTGGCCAGGTAGAAGGGGCGGGCGACGTCGGCCCGCCAGTCGATCAGTATCGGGGTGCGTTCGGCGTCGTCGGCGCGCAGTCCGATACGGCCGATGTGGTGCCCCGCGCCGGAGGCGAGATCGATCCGGCCGAAGCAGAGCGAGCCGTCCACCGCGTTCAGCGCGGCGAGCAGCCCGGAGCGCTCGGCGACGAGGATGTCCCGCTCCAGCCTGGCCTGCATGGGGGTGTTGCCCTGCGCGAGCGCGTCCGTGACGGAGGTCTCGGCGTCGCCGCGCAGCGCGTCCACACGCGCGTACAGCCCGTCGATGAATTCCTGCTCGTGCCGCAATTCATCGTCCGGAAATTCGGTGTTTGACAATTCCGCTCCCGCCCGGATATACTGTACTCAGTGAACTTCTCCGCGACCTGATTTATTCGAAGTCGCGAATCACCGAATATACGCAAAGAAATCCCCCGGGCGCAATTACCCGGGGGATTTCTTTATGTGGCTCCGGTCCTACAGTACGTCCGCCAGCTCCTCCAGCAGCCGGCGCTTGGGCCGGGCGCCCACCATGGACCGCACCGGTTCACCGTCGCGGAACACCATGAACGTCGGCATCGACAGCACCTTGTACGCGTTCGTGGTCGCCGGGTTCCGGTCGACGTTCAGCTGGACCACCCGGAAGCGGTCCGCCTCCTCCGTGGCCAGGGCGCTGAGCACCGGGGCCATCTGCCGGCACGGCGGGCACCAGTCGGCGGTGAACTCCACCAGCACCGGCAGGTCCGCCTCGATCACCTCCGCCGTGAAATCCGCGTCCGTCACCTCTGCCACACCGCTCGCCTTGCTCACAGGCCTCGCCCTCCCAGTTCGCAGACCGGTTCCGGACCGCCCGGAACCGACGCGTCGGCGGCCAGCTCGGCCCGCGCCAGCTGCGCGGCCACCATGGACCGCACCCCCTGCAACTCGCCGATCAGCGCGTCCAGCTCCGCCAGCTTGCGCCGGTAGACCATGAGCGAGGCCGGGCACGAGTCGCCCTCGGGATGACCGGCCCGCAGACATTCGACGAAGGGCCGGGTCTCCTCCAGGTCGAACCCGAAGTCCCGCAGCGTCCTGATCTGCTCCAGGAGCTTCACGTCGCGCTCGTCGTAGGTCCGGTGTCCGTTGGGGTCCCGACGCGCGGGCAGCAGCCCCCGCGACTCGTAGTACCGCAGGGTCCGCGTCGTGGTTCCGGCGCGTGCGGCCAGCTCACCGATTCGCATACGGACGAACGTAGCCCTTGACGCCGACGTCAAGGCAACGACGCCGGCGTCAGGGGGTGCGGAAAAGGCGACCGGGCGGCTGAGCGACGGGGGAGCGACTCAGCCGCCCGGAGTTCTGCTCCGGCGGGATTCCGTAGGTCAGGCCCTGGCCAGTTCCTTCTCCCCGCCCTGCTCGGGCAGGTCGGCGGAGGCGTCCTCGTCCCTGTGCCCGCCGTGACCGTCGTCCAGGAGCGTCGTCTCGTCGAACGGGACCCGCCCGGCGAGCACCTCGCCCACGCGCTCCTTGTCGATCTCCTTGGTCCAGGTGCCGACCAGCACGGTGGCCACGGCGTTGCCCGCGAAGTTGGTCAGGGCGCGGGCCTCGCTCATGAAGCGGTCGATGCCGACGATCAGGCCGATGCCGTCCACCAGGGCCGGCTTGTGCGACTGGAGGCCACCGGCCAGGGTCGCCAGGCCGGCGCCGGTGACGCCGGCGGCGCCCTTGGAGGCGACGAGCAGGAACAGCAGCAGCGGGATCTGTTCGCCGACGGACATCGGCGTGCCCATGGCGTCGGCGATGAACAGCGAGGCCATGGTCATGTAGATCATGGTGCCGTCGAGGTTGAAGGAGTAGCCGGTCGGGACGGTGATGCCGACCACCGGCTTGCTGACGCCCAGGTGCTCCATCTTCGCGATCAGGCGCGGCAGCGCCGACTCCGAGGAGGAGGTGGACAGGATCAGCAGGAACTCGCGGCCCAGGTACTTGAAGAGCGAGAAGACGTTGACGCCGGAGACGACCCGCAGCAGCACGCCCAGCACCAGGAAGACGAAGAGGAAGCAGGTGACGTAGAAGCCGAGCATCAGCACGGCCAGGCTCTTGAGCGCCTCGATGCCGGCCGAGCCGGTGACGGCGGCCATGGCGCCGAAGGCGCCGATCGGGGCGGCCCACATGATCATCGCCAGGACGCGGAAGACCAGGCGCTGGATGTGCTCGATGCCGCGCAGGACCGGCTGCCCGGCCTTGCCCATGGCCTGCAGGGCGAAGCCGCAGAGCAGGGCGATCAGCAGGGTCTGCAGGACCTCGCCCTCGGTGAAGGCGGAGACGATTGTGGTCGGGATGATGCCGAGCAGGAACTCCGTGGTGTCCTTGGCCTCCGCGTCGACCTGCGCGTGGCCGGTCTCCTTGACGGCGTCGGTGACCGCCAGACCCGTCCCGGGGTCCAGGATGTTGCCGACGAGCAGGCCGATGGCGAGGGCCACCAGCGACATCACCAGGAAGTAGACCAGGGCGATACCGCCGACCGCGCCGACCTTGGCGGCCTTGCGCACCGACCCGATGCCCAGCACGATCGTGCAGAAGATGATCGGCGAGATCATCATCTTGATCAGGTTCACGAAGCCGGTCCCGATCGGCTTCAGCTCGACCGCGAAGTCCGGCGCGATCAGACCGACGGCGATGCCGAGGGCGACCGCGACGATCACCGCGATGTAGAGATAGTGCGTGCGGTCCCGTTTGGCTCGGGGTGCGGCAGGTGCCGTATCGGCTGCGCTGGTCACGGCGGCCCTCCTTGGCGACGTCGGTGTCACCGGCGTGCGGCTCACGTCCGGGAGTGGGGGATGCGGTGACTATCTCCCGCCCTGTGAGTGCGGTCACCCTTGCGTTCATTTAGTTCACAATCGGCCAGGAGAGAGACTGGCGGCATGCGCATCCGCCTGAGACCCCGCAGCCTGGCCGGCCAGCTCTTCGCCATGCAGGCCGTGCTGATAGCGGTCGTCGTCGCCGGATACGCGCTGTTCAGCTACCTCAGCGACCGGGGGCAGGCCGAGGAGGCTGCAGGCCGGCAGGCGCGGTCGGTGGCCCTCTCGATCGCCGACTCCCCGTCCGTGCTGGAGGCCATCCGCACCCCCGACCCGACGGCCCGCCTCCAGCCGTACGCGGTGCGGGTCATGCGGGACACCGACGTCGACTTCGTCACGATCATGGATCCGGGGGGCATCCGCTGGACCCATCCCGACCCGGAGCAGATCGGCCGCCCCTTCCGCGGGCACATCGAGCCCGCGCAGCGGGGCCGGACCTTCACCGAGACCTACACGGGCACGCTCGGCCCCTCGGTCCGGGCGGTCGCGCCCGTCGAGGACGGCGGGCGGGTCGTCGGCCTGGTCAGCGCCGGCATCAAGGTCGAGGAGATCAGCAAGCGGGTGCAGGAGCAGCTGACGGCGCTGCTCGGGGTCGCCGCCGGCGCCCTGCTGCTCGGCGCGGTCGGCACGTACGTCATCAACGCGCGGCTGCGCCGGCACACCCACGGCATGAACGCGGACGAGCTCAGCCGGATGCACGACTACCATCAGGCGGCGCTGCACGCGGTACGGGAGGGTCTTCTGATGCTGGACGGGCAGTACCGTGTCGCGCTGATCAACGACGGCGGACGGGAGCTGCTCGACGTGACCGGGGACGTGGTCGGCAGCTCGGTCGCCGACCTGGGGCTGCCCGCACAGCTGACGGGGGCGCTGCTGGCGTCCGAGCCGCGGGTGGACGAGGTGCATCTGACGGCGCGGCGCGTGCTGGTGGTCAACACCTCGCCGGTCTCCGGCGGCGAGCGCCGGGGCACGGTGGTGACCCTGCGCGACGTGACCGAACTCCAGTCGCTGATGGGCGAGCTGAACTCCGAGCGCGGCTTCAGCCAGGCGCTGCGGTCGCAGGCGCACGAGGCCGCCAACCGGCTGCACACGGTCGTCTCGCTGATCGAGCTGGGGCGCGCCCAGGAGGCCGTGGAGTTCGCGACGGCCGAGCTGGAGCTCGCGCAGGCGCTCACCGACCAGGTGGTGGCGGCGGTGAGCGAGCCGGTGCTGGCCGCGCTGCTGCTGGGCAAGACGGCACAGGCCAACGAGCGCGGGGTGGAGCTGGTGGTGTCCCAGGACAGCCGGCTGGACGACGGGCTGCTGCCGCCGTCCCTGCCCGCACGGGACCTGGTGACGATCCTCGGCAACCTGATCGACAACGCGGTGGACGCGGCCCAGGGCAGCGTGCCCGCGCGAGTGACGGTGGCCGCGTACACCGATGCCGGCGACGACGCGGAGGCCGGTCCGGAGCTGCGCCTGCGGGTCTGCGACACCGGCGAGGGCGTGGATCCGGCCCACGCCGACCTGGTCTTCCAGCGGGGGTTCTCGACGAAGCCCGCCGGTCCGGGCGGGCGGGGCCTGGGGCTGGCGCTGGTGCGGCAGGCGGTGCAGCGGCACGGCGGGACGCTGACGGTGGCGGAGGCCGAGGAGGGCGGGGCCCTCTTCGAGGTCCGGCTGCCGCTGGACGACGCCGGGCGCCGGGGGACGTCCGCGCAGGCCCCGGCCGGGAGCCGGACGAGCGGGGTCTCCGGGGGCGGGGACGCGTGACGACCGAGCAGCCCATCCGCGTCCTGGTCGTGGAGGACGATCCCGTCGCCGCCGACGCGCACGTGATGTACGTCGGCCGGGTGCCGGGCTTCGTCGCCGTCGGCAAGGCGCACTCGGGTGCCGAGGCGCGGCGCGTGCTCGACCGCACGCCGGTGGACCTGTTGCTGCTCGACCTGCACCTGCCGGACGTGCACGGCCTGCAGCTGGCCCGTTCGCTGCGGGCGGCCGGCCACCACACCGACGTGATCGCGGTGACGTCCGCCCGGGATCTGGCGGTCGTACGGGAGGGGGTGTCGCTGGGTGTCGTGCAGTACGTGCTGAAGCCGTTCACGTTCGCGACCCTGCGCGACCGGCTGGTGCGCTACGCCGAGTTCCGCGGAACGGCCGGGGAGGCGAGCGGCCAGGACGAGGTCGACCGCGCGCTGGCCACCCTGCGCGCCCCCGGACCCGCGGCGCTGCCCAAGGGGCTGAGCGGGCCGACGCTGGAGCGGGTGACCGGCGCCCTGCGCGGCACGGAGGAGGGACTCACCGCCGCCGGCGTGGCCGAGGCCGTCGGGATCTCGCGGATCACGGCCCGCCGGTACCTGGAGCACCTGGTGGACGCGGGGAGGGCGGCGCGCAGTCCGCAGTACGGGACGGTGGGACGGCCGGAATTGGTGTACCGCTGGGTCCGGGAGACCGAGCGGGGCCGCTGAACCCAGCAATCCGCCGCAGCGCCATTGACCTGACTAGACCACTCCTCTTACGTTCACCGGGCAGCCATCCCGGCCACAAGGAAGTGCGTCCGTAGGAGGTCGTGCCCGTGCGCCCCACCGTCCGGCTCAGCGCTCTCGTCACTCTCACCGCTCTCGCCTCCACCACCCTCGCCGCCTGCGGAAGCGGCTCCGGCAGCGACCCGGACACGGTGAAGGTCTCCTTCAAGCAGTCGACGGACAACTCCATCAAGGTGATGGACACCTATCTCGCCGACATCAAGAAGCAGTTCGAGAAGGCCAACCCGGGGAAGAAGGTCGAGCTCGTCCCCATCAAGGCCCCGGACTCGGAGTACTACACCAAGGTCCAGCAGATGCTCCGCTCCCCCAAGACGGCGCCGGACCTGGTCTACGAGGACACCTTTCTCATCAACTCCGACATCACCAGCGGATATCTGAAGCCCCTCGATCCTTACCTCGCCGAGTGGAAGGACTGGGACCAGTTCATCGACACCGCGAAGGCCGCGGCCAAGGGCGAGGACGGCAAGACGTACGGCGTCCCGGACGGCACCGACACCCGCGGCCTGTGGTTCAGCAAGGACGTCTTCGCCAAGGCCGGGCTGCCCGCCGACTGGCAGCCGAAGACCTGGGACGACGTGCTCGACGCGGCCCGCACCATCAAGGCGAAGGTCCCCGGCGTCACGCCGCTGAACGTCTACACCGGCAAGCCCGCCGGCGAGGCCGCCACCATGCAGGGCTTCGAGATGCTGCTGTACGGCACGGGCGACGGGACAACGGACCCGCTCTACGACAAGAACAGCAAGAAGTGGATCACCGCCGGCCAGGGCTTCGAGGACTCCCTCGCCTTCGTCGAGACGGTGTACAAGGAGAAACTCGGCCCCGAGGTCTCCGACGCGCTCGACCCCAACTTCGGCACCACGGTCCGCGGTGAACTGCTCCCGCAGGGCAAGCTCGGCATCGCCCTCGACGGCTCCTGGCTGCCGCAGGACTGGCTGGAGGGCAGCGGCCACGAGTGGCCCGAGTGGTCGAAGGAGCTGGGCCTTGCCCACATGCCCACGCAGAACGGGCAGGCGCCCGGCAAGGTCAGCATGTCCGGCGGCTGGACCTGGGCGATCCCGGCCAAGGCGGCCAACCCGGACCTGGCCTTCGAGTTCATCAAGACGATGCAGACCAAGGCGAACGCCCAGAAGTGGTACATCGCCAACTCCGGCATCGCGGTGCGCGAGGACGTCGCGAACGACCCCGCGTACGTGCGGGCCCAGCCCGGCATCAAGTTCTTCACCGACCTCGTCGCCAGCACCCACTACCGGCCCGCCTACCCGGCGTACCCCAAGGTCTCCGTCGCCATCCAGGAGGCGATGGAGGGCGTGACGACCGGCGACATGTCGGTCGAGGAGGCGGCGCGCGGCTACGACGAGGCGCTCAGGGAGGCCACCGGCGACAAGGTCGTCGAGAAGTGAACGGCGGCGAGCGCGTATGAACGCGGCCCCGCCTCAGCGCACGGGCCCGGGGACCGTCAAGGCCGCCCCGGGCCCGCCGGCCGCACCCGCCCCGGCCCGCCCGCGGCCCGCCACCGCGCGCCGCACCCTGCTCCGCGCCCTCCCCCTCTCCCCCGCCGTCGCCCTGCTGCTCCTCTTCCTCGCCGGCCCGATCGCCTACTGCGTGGTCATCGCCTTCACCGACCTCCAGCTGACGGGACAGGCCGAGGAGTCGTTCGTCGGCCTGGACAACTTCCGCCGGGCGTTCAGGGACGACGCGTTCCTCAACGCCGTATGGCTGACGCTGGTGTTCACCGTGCTGTCGTCGCTGGTCGGGCAGAACACCCTGGGGCTGGCGCTGGCGTCGCTGATGCAGCGCGCCTCGAAACCGGTGCGCACGCTGACCGGCGGCATCGTCGTCACCGCGTGGGTGCTGCCCGAGGTGGTGGCGGGCTTCCTGCTCTACGCCTTCTTCCGCCGCGAGGGCACCTTGAACGCCATCCTGGACTGGCTGCACCTTCCCTCGCAGAACTGGCTGTACACGCTGCCGATCCTGGCGGTGTCCTTCGCCAACGTCTGGCGGGGCACGGCGTTCTCCATGCTGGTGTACTCGGCGGCGCTCAACGAGATCCCCAAGGAGATCACCGAGGCCGCGGAGGTCGACGGCGCCGGCGGCTGGCGCCGCATGTGGCACGTCACTCTGCCGATGATCCGTCGTTCCATCGCCACGAACCTGATGCTCAACACCCTCCAGACACTCTCGGTCTTCGGCCTGATCTGGGTGATGACGCGCGGCGGCCCGAGCGGCAAGAGCCAGACGCTGCCGCTGTTCATGTACGAGCAGGCCTTCCAGAACAGTCTGATCGGTTACGGCACGGCGGTGGCGCTGCTGCTGTTGCTGATCGGCTCGCTGTTCTCGGTCGTGTACCTGCGCCTGCTGCGGACGGAGGTCTGACGGACATGGCCCGCACTCCCGCCTCCCGCCGGACAAGGCGCCGCCTGGCCGCCGACGCGGGGCTGCTGGTGGCCGCCGCCGCCTTCGTGCTCCCCCTGGCCTGGGTGGTGCTGTCCGCGCTGGACCCGCACGCCGGTCTCCGGGTGAAGGCCCCCGACGGGCTGACGCTGGAGCACTTCGACGCGATCCTCGACCAGGGCGTCACCTTCACACCGCTGCTGAACAGCCTGGTCCTGTGCGGCGGGGCGACACTGCTGACGGTGGTGTGCGCGGCGCTCGCGGCGTATCCGCTGTCCCGTTTCCGGTCGCGCCTGAACCGGCCGTTCCTGCTCACCATCCTGTTCGCGACCAGCCTGCCGATCACCGCCATCATGGTGCCGGTGTACGCCCTGTTCGTGCGGGTGAACCTGATCGACACCCTGCAGGGCACGATCTTCTTCTTCGCCGCCTCCCAGCTTCCCTTCGCCGTCTGGCTGATGAAGAACTTCATGGACGGCGTGCCCAAGGAGCTGGAGGAGGCGGCGTGGACGGACGGCGCCTCGTCCCTGCAGTCGCTGCTGCGCATCGTGCTGCCCTTGATGGGCCCGGGGGTGGCGGTGGTGACCGTGTTCTCGTTCGTGATGATGTGGGGGAACTTCTTCGTCCCCTTCATGCTGCTGCTCACGCCGGACCAGATGCCGGCGGCGGTGAGCATCAACGAGTTCTTCGGCAACCGGGGGATGGTGGCCTACGGGCAGCTCGCGGCCTTCTCGATCGTGTACTCGACGCCGGTGATCCTGCTCTACGTACTGATCTCCCGGCGCCTGGGCGGCGGGTTCGCGCTGGGCGGGGCGGTCAAGGGGTGACGGCGGCCGGTGACGGTGGGGTGACCGATTCCGTACGTTCGTACAATCCGTGTTCCTGGCCGAACAGACCGTAGTCACCGCGGCCCGCCGCCCCTACGTTGTGGCCGTGCACCAACCCTCACCCCGCCCCGACCACACCGGCCCCCCGTTCAACGCCCTCGCCGCCCGCCGGCTCCGTGCCGCCCTCGGCATGGGACCCGAACACGTCGCCCACGGCATCCGGGTGTCGTACGGGCTGTCGTACGTGACCCCGGATCTCGTCATCGCCTGGGAACGGGGCATCGCCTCACCGGGCAATCCCGAACTCACCGCCCTCGCGGGCGTGCTGTGGTGCTCGCCGGGTGAGCTGATCGGCAGACCGCGCACCCTGCGCGAGCACCGCGTCGCCCGCGGCCTCGCGCCCGAGGACGTCGCCCGCCGGGTCGGGCTGGACGTCCGCGCCTATCTGCGGATGGAGGAGACCGACGGCTGGCGCGGCACCGACCGCCAGTCGGCCGCGCTCGCCGACGTGCTCGGCCTCGACCTGCCCGGCTACGTCACCGTCACCGGCCGCGAGGAGAAGCTCGCCGACCTGCTGTCGAGTGCCGTGAGCACCCGCTGGCAGGGCTACGTCCGCCCGGTCGCCAAGATCGTCCCGCTGGAGCGGCGTCTCCTGGAGCAGGTACTTCAGGAGCTGCACCAGGACTACCAGGGGCACATGGCCGCCACCCTCAGCTGGGGCGGCGGCAGCGGCGACTCCAGCGCGGCGGGCCGCGCCTTCCTCGACCGGATCGTGGAGCACTTCTGGGCGGCCGTCGACAAGCGCCCGTAGCGCCCGTGGCTCAGAAGACGGACTCCGCCTCGTCCATCCGGTCCTTCGGCACCGTCTTCAGCTCGGTCACCGCCTCCGCCAGCGGCACCATGACGACGTCCGTGCCGCGCAGGGCGGTCATCCGGCCGAACTCGCCCCGGTGCGCGGCCTCCACCGCGTGCCAGCCGAAGCGGGTGGCGAGCACCCGGTCGTACGCGGTCGGCGTGCCGCCGCGCTGGACGTGGCCGAGGATGACCGGCTTGGCCTCCTTGCCGAGCCGCCGCTCCAGCTCGTACGCCAGTGCCGTGCCGATGCCCTGGAAGCGCTCGTGGCCGAACTGGTCGATCTCGCCGTGGCCGTAGTCCATGGTGCCCTCGGCGGGGTGAGCGCCCTCGGCGACGCAGATGACCGCGAACTTCTTGCCGCGGGAGAACCGCGCCTCGACCATCTTGACCAGGTCGGCCGGGTCGAAGGGCCGCTCGGGCAGGCAGATGCCGTGCGCGCCGGCCGCCATGCCGGACTCCAGCGCGATCCAGCCGGCGTGCCGGCCCATGACCTCGACGACCATCACCCGCTGGTGGGACTCCGCGGTGGTCTTGAGGCGGTCCATGGCCTCCGTCGCCACGCCCACCGCCGTGTCGAAGCCGAAGGTGCGGTCCGTGGAGGAGATGTCGTTGTCGATGGTCTTCGGCACCCCGACCACCGGGAGGCCCGCGTCCGACAGCATCCGGGCCGCCGTCAGCGTGCCCTCGCCACCGATCGGGATCAGCGCGTCGATGCCGAAGTCGCGGACGATGTCCGAGGCGTTCTCACACGCCTCGCGCAGCCGGTCGCGCTCCAGGCGGGAGGAGCCGAGGATGGTGCCGCCGCGGGCCAGGATGCCGCTGACCGCGTTCAGGTCGAGGGTGCGGTAGCGGCCGTCAAGCAGCCCCGCGTACCCGTCCTCGAAGCCGATGACCTCGTCGCCGTAGTTGTCGACCGCTCGGTGCACGACCGACCGGATCACTGCGTTCAGGCCGGGGCAGTCGCCGCCTGCGGTGAGAACTCCGATACGCATCGTGCTGTGTCTCCTGCTCGCTGTTGAAACCGGTGAGCCACTGTCGATTCTTCCACGTCCCACAGGACGATGCCGACGGTACATTGACGGGCGCCTTATCTACCGTCGGAGGTATTGTCAAGAGGGTTCTGCTCACCTCGGTGGGCGATTTTTCTGCACCGGACACCGCCATCAGACGAAACGGAGAGCACGCGTGACGCGCAGCGTGTACGTGACCGGTATCGACCGCGGCGACGGCCGCCAGGTCGTCGAGCTGGGGGTCATGGAGCTCCTGACCCGGCAGGTCGACCGGGTCGGCGTGTTCCGTCCCCTGGTCCACGACGGGCCCGACCGCCTCTTCGAGCTGCTGCGCGCCCGCTACCGGCTCGCCCAGGACCCGGCGACCGTGTACGGCATGGACTACCAGGAGGCGTCCGCGCTCCAGGCCGAGCAGGGCACGGACGAGCTGGTGTCCGCCCTCGTCGACCGCTTCCACCTGGTCGCCCGCGACTACGACGTGGTCCTGGTCCTCGGCACGGACTACGCCGACACCCAGCTCCCCGACGAGCTGTCGCTGAACGCGCGGCTCGCCAACGAGTTCGGCGCGTCGGTGATCCCCGTGGTCGGCGGGCGGAAGCAGACCGCCGAGTCCGTGCTCGCCGAGACCCGCAACGCCTTCCGCGCCTACGACGGGCTGGGCTGCGACGTCCTCGCGATGGTCGCCAACCGGGTCGCCCGCGAGGACCGGGACGAGATCGCCGAGCGGCTCGCGGACCGCCTGCCGGTGCCGTGCTGGGTGGTGCCCGACGAGCCCGCGCTGTCGGCGCCGACCGTCTCCCAGATCGCGCACACCCTGGGCGCCAAGGTGATCCTCGGCGACGACTCCGGGCTCGCCCGGGACGCGCTGGACTTCGTCTTCGGCGGGGCCATGCTGCCGAACTTCCTCGGCGCCCTGACGCCCGGCTGCCTGGTCGTCACCCCGGGGGACCGGGCCGACCTGGTGATCGGCTCCCTCGCCGCGCACAGCGCCGGCACCCCGCCGATAGCCGGCGTGCTGCTCACCCTGAACGAGGTGCCGGGCGAGGACATCCTCACCCTCGCCGCCCGCCTCGCCCCGGGCACCCCGGTGCTCTCGGTGACCGGCAACAGCTTCCCCACCGCCGAGCAGCTGTTCTCCCTGGAGGGCAAGCTGAACGCGGCCACCCCGCGCAAGGCGGAGACCGCGCTCGGCGTCTTCGAGCGGTACGTCGACACCGCCGACCTGTCGGACCGTGTCTCCGCCCCGAGCAGCGACCGCGTGACGCCGATGATGTTCGAGCACAAGCTCCTGGAGCAGGCCCGCTCCGACCTTCGCCGGGTCGTCCTGCCGGAGGGCACCGAGGAGCGGGTGCTGCGCGCCGCGGAGGTGCTGCTGCGCCGGGGCGTGTGCGCCCTGACCCTGCTCGGCCCCGTCGAGCAGATCCGCAAGAAGGCCGCCGACCTGGGCATCGACCTCGGCGACTCGCAGCTCATCGACCCCGCGGTGTCGGAGCTGCGCGACTCCTTCGCCGAGAAGTACGCCTCCCTGCGCGCCCACAAGGGCGTCACCGTGGAGCTGGCGTACGACGTCGTCTCCGACGTGAACTACTTCGGCACCCTGATGGTGCAGGAGGGCCTCGCCGACGGGATGGTGTCGGGGTCGGTGCACTCGACGGCGGCGACCATCCGGCCCGCCTTCGAGATCATCAAGACGAAGCCGGAGGCGTCGATCGTCTCCTCGGTCTTCTTCATGTGCCTGGCCGACAAGGTCCTGGTCTACGGCGACTGCGCGGTCAACCCCGACCCGGACGCCGAGCAGCTCGCCGACATCGCGGTCCAGGCGGCGTCCACGGCGGCGCAGTTCGGCGTGGACCCGCGGATCGCGATGCTGTCGTACTCGACCGGCACGTCCGGCTCGGGCGCGGACGTCGACAAGGTGCGCGAGGCGACCGAGCTGGTCCGCTCTCGCCGGCCCGACCTGAAGATCGAGGGCCCGATCCAGTACGACGCCGCCGTCGAGCCGTCGGTCGCCGCGACCAAGCTGCCGGGCTCCGAGGTGGCCGGCCAGGCGACCGTGCTGATCTTCCCCGACCTCAACACCGGCAACAACACCTACAAGGCAGTGCAGCGCTCGGCCGGCGCGATCGCCGTCGGCCCGGTGCTCCAGGGCCTGCGCAAGCCGGTCAACGACCTGTCCCGGGGCGCGCTCGTCCAGGACATCGTCAACACCGTCGCCATCACGGCGATCCAGGCCCAGCAGTCCCCCAGCGAGAAGGCGTCCGCCCAGTGAGCTCCACCCGTGTCCTCGTCCTCAACTCCGGCTCCTCGTCGGTGAAGTACCAGCTGCTCGACATGCGTGACAGCAGCCGGCTGGCGGCGGGCCTCGTCGAGCGGATCGGCGAGGAGACCTCCCGCCTCAAGCACACCCCGCACGGCGGCGAGGCGCGCGAGTGGACCGGGTCCGTCCCCGACCACGAGGCCGCCCTGAAGGCCGTCGCGACGGAGCTGGCCAAGGACGGCCTCGGCCTCGACTCGCCGGAGCTGGCCGCGATCGGGCACCGGGTGGTGCACGGCGGCCTCCGCTTCACCGAGCCGACCGTCGTCGACGACGCGGTCCTCGCCGAGATCGAGCGGCTCGTCCCCGTCGCCCCGCTGCACAACCCGGCCAACCTCACCGGCATCCGCACCGCGCAGGCGCTGCGCCCGGACCTGCCGCAGGTCGCCGTCTTCGACACCGCCTTCCACACGACGATGCCGGAGTCCGCCGCCCGCTACGCGATCGACGTCGAGACCGCCGACGCGCACCGCGTCCGGCGCTACGGCTTCCACGGCACCTCGCACGCCTACGTCTCCCGGGCGACGGCGAAGCTGCTGGGCAGGGCGCCCGAGGACGTGAACGTCATCGTGCTGCACCTGGGCAACGGGGCGTCCGCGTCGGCCGTCCGGGGCGGTCGCTGCGTGGACACCTCCATGGGGCTGACGCCTTTGGAGGGGCTGGTGATGGGTACGCGCTCGGGAGACATGGACCCGGCCGTCATCTTCCATTTGATGCGTGTTGGTGGAATGTCCGCCGACGAGATCGACACTCTTCTCAACAACAGGAGTGGTCTGATCGGTCTGTGCGGAGACAACGACATGCGGGAGATCCGCCGCCGTATCGACGAGGGTGACGAGCGGGCGCGACTGGCCTTCGACATCTACATTCACCGGCTGAAGAAGTACATCGGCGCCTATTACGCGGTGCTCGGAAGAGTGGACGCGGTCGCCTTCACGGCCGGGGTCGGCGAGAACTCGGCGCCGGTGCGGGAAGCTGCCGTGGCGGGCCTGGAGCAGCTGGGCCTGGCGGTCGACGACGGGCTGAACGCCGTGCGCGGTGACGAGCCGCGGCTGATCTCGCCGGCGGACGCGCGGGTGGCGGTGGCCGTGGTGCCGACCGACGAGGAAATGGAGATCGCCACGCAGACCTACGCCCTGGTCGGAAAGGACGGCTGACGACAGCCGAATTCACGAGTGAGCACCGAGGCGCCCATTTGTATCTTCCGCCAGACGGAATATTCCGCAGCGAAACAAACCGATAGGATCGCCCCATGCGCCGTTCGAAAATCGTCTGTACTCTCGGCCCCGCGGTCGACTCCCACGAGCAGCTCGTAGCGCTGATCGAAGCCGGCATGAACGTGGCCCGCTTCAACTTCAGCCACGGCACCCACGCCGAGCACCAGGGGCGGTACGACCGCGTCCGGGCCGCCGCCAAGGAGACCGGCCGGGCCGTCGGTGTCCTCGCCGACCTCCAGGGCCCGAAGATCCGTCTGGAGACCTTCGCCGAAGGCCCCGTCGAGCTGGTGCGCGGTGACGAGTTCACCATCACCACCGAGGACGTGCCGGGCGACAAGACGATCTGCGGCACGACCTACAAGGGCCTGCCCGGCGACGTGGCCAAGGGCGACCAGGTGCTCATCAACGACGGCAACGTCGAACTGAAGGTCACCGAGGTCGAGGGCCCCCGGGTGAGGACGATCGTCATCGAGGGCGGCGTCATCTCCGACCACAAGGGCATCAACCTGCCCGGCGCCGCGGTGAACGTCCCCGCGCTCTCCGAGAAGGACGTCGAGGACCTCCGGTTCGCGCTGCGCATGGGCTGCGACCTCGTCGCCCTGTCCTTCGTCCGCGACGCCAAGGACATCCAGGACGTGCACCGCGTCATGGACGAGGAGGGCCGCCGCGTCCCGGTCGTCGCCAAGGTGGAGAAGCCGCAGGCGGTCGAGAACATGGAGGACGTCGTGATGGCGTTCGACGGCGTGATGGTCGCCCGTGGCGACCTGGCCGTCGAGTACCCGCTCGAGAAGGTCCCCATGGTGCAGAAGCGCCTGATCGAGCTGTGCCGGCGCAACGCCAAGCCGGTGATCGTGGCGACCCAGATGATGGAGTCGATGATCACCAACTCCCGTCCGACCCGCGCCGAGGCCTCCGACGTGGCCAACGCCATCCTGGACGGCGCCGACGCGGTCATGCTGTCCGCCGAGTCGAGCGTGGGCGCGTACCCGATCGAGACCGTCAAGACGATGTCGAAGATCGTCCAGGCGGCCGAGCAGGAGCTGCTCTCCAAGGGCCTGCAGCCGCTGGTGCCGGGCAAGAAGCCGCGTACGCAGGGCGGTTCGGTGGCCCGTGCCGCCGCCGAGATCGCCGACTTCCTCGGCGGCAAGGGCCTGGTGGCCTTCACCCAGTCCGGCGACACCGCCCGCCGGCTCTCCCGCTACCGCGCCATCCAGCCGATCCTCGCCTTCACCACGGACGAGTCCACCCGCAACCAGCTGACGCTGAGCTGGGGCGTGGAGCCGCACGTCGTGCCGTTCGTGAACTCGACCGACGAGATGGTCGACCTGGTGGACCAGGAGCTGGTGAAGCTGAACCGCTTCAACGCCGGCGACATCGTGGTGATCACCGCCGGCTCGCCCCCCGGCGTGCCCGGCACCACCAACATGGTCCGCGTGCACCACCTGGGCGAGGCCCGCTGAGGCCCGAGAGCTTCGTACGGCACTGAGGGCGCCCCCCTGCGACAGGGGGGCGCCCTCAGCTTCCTGCGGCTCCCGAACGGGTCTGTGGCGGGCCTCAGTCGGTCGTGTACTGATGCAGCCCCGGCACGTGCAGGGTCCCGCCGAACTGGCCGGCCTGGACGACCGTCACGTTCGTGAAGTAGATCAGCGGAATGTCCAGCGGCGGCGGGTTCTCCGGGTCGAAGGTGATCGGGATCAGCCCGAGCAGGTTGCCCGAGATGCTCTCGGTGTACATCACCGTGTCGCCGTCGCGGATCGTGGACGTCGAGCCCTTGGCCGCCTGCACGTGGTAGGTCTTGCCGGACTGCTCGTCCTTGACCGTCTGGTGCAGGTCGCCGATGTCGGTACCGTTCGAAATGACGTACTTCAGCACCTTCTTGGTGGTGCCGTTGGCCGTGCGCACCTCGACGATGCCCTTGTACGAGGCGCCCTTGAGCAGCAGCGAGCTGGCGTTCAGGTACCAGGGGTCGTCCGGCAGCGGCACCGGGTTGTCGACGCCGCCCTCCGCGTCCGTGGCGACCGGGCAGTCCTCGGGGTCCGTGCCGGCGCTCCCCGTCGCGCCGGGGCTCGGCGTGGCGGTGGCCTCCTCCGTCGCCTCCTCGGCCGCTTCCTTCGCCTCCTCGGCCGCCTGCTCCACCGTCTCCCCGGTGTCGCCGGCCGCCTCGGACGCCGTGTCGGTGGCGTCCTGCACGGTGTCCTTCACCGGGTCGGTGGCCGTCTCGGCGGGACCCTCGGAGGGGCTCTCGGACGCCGAGGCCGAGGCCGACGGGGTCGGCGTGGGGCTCGGGCTCTCCTCGGCGCTCTGTCCGCCGGTGAGGATGCCCTCGACGGTGTCGCCGATCTCCTCCAGCAGGCCGCCGCCGCTCTCGGACGGCGAGGGGGACGCCGTCGCGGTGCTCCCGCCGGACGTCTCCTCGCCGCTCTGCGACTCCTTGCCGGCCGACGCGGAGGGGGCCGGCTCGGGCTCGGCCTCGTCGTCGGAACCTGAATCCGACGAAGAGGACGGACCCGTGTCCTCGCCCGCACCCTGGTCCGTGTCCCCGGCGGAGGCCGAGGGGGTGGGCTCCGCCGCGTCACCCTCGTCGCCGTTCTCACCCTCCGTCGCCGAGGGCGAGGGCTCGGGGGACTCGGACGAACCGTCCTTCGCGCCCTCCAGCGCGGCCACGCAGTCCTTGTACTCGTCGGCCGTCAGGCTCTTGGACGACGGCGTCGCTCCGTCGTTGCCGTCGGCGATGGCCAGCGTCGGCGTGAACCCCATCCCCATGAGGACCGCCGTCGGCATCGCCGCCAGGGCTATCGCCTTCCCGGCCGGCATGTGGAACCTGGTGAACAACGGCTTCTTGGGTGCCGCGTGGCGCGGCCCGGTTCTCACACGGGACGTCTCCACGTCAGTCCCGCGGGTCACCTCGTCAGCCGGCACTGTGCCTCCCGTTCGCCCCGTTGGCCGGGCTCGTTCCTGACAGATCGTTCGGCTCGTCCTCGCCGTCCCGCGGCTGCGGTACCGGGACGTCGGGCACCGTGGTGCCGGGGTCCACGCCCTGGGGGGCGTCGCCCGTTCCCTTGGTGCCCTCCACCGCCGGCTCGGCCTGCGGCGGCGCGCCCGGCGCCCACGCCACGGCCATCGAGCCGCCGATCAGCGCGAACAGGAAGCCGATGAGGAAGCCGCCGAGGTTGGACACGGGGATGGACACCAGCGCCAGCAGGATCGCCGCCACGCCCGCGAAGACCCGGACGTGCTTCTGGAACCACAGGCTGACGCCCAGGACGACCAGCAGCACGCCGATGATCAGGGACCCGGCGCCCGCGGTGGTGGCCATCGCCAGCGTCAGGTGGCCGATCTGGAGATTCGCGTACGGGAAGTAGGCGATGGGGAATCCGCCGAGCAAGATGAACAGACCGGCCCAGAACGGCCGCGCGCCTCGCCAGGCACGGAACTGCAGCCTCCGGCGGGTGAACTGGCCGGTTGCGGCAGGAGTCTCGGCGCTCATGGAAAACAGCTCCCTGGTACGGCGTTGCTGTGGTGGAGATGTGGGCCGCGCGTGAAGGCGCGCCCGGAGAGTGGACGGGCGGGGGCGCCATCGGCTCCCCCGCCCGTCAGCGAGTGCTTAGTAGCACTCCTTGACACCCTTGGACAGCGACATCTTCAGGCCGCTGAGCTTGAAGGTTCCGGCGGTGGTCGCCCACGCCGTCTGCTTCACGTTGGTCAGCGTGGCCGAGTCGGCCTGCTGCGAGAACCCGTAGGGGTTCGCGGTGTCGCCCTTCTGGATGCCGGGACCCTTGGTGGCGTCCTTGGCGGCCACACCGATGTCGATGCCGCGGAACGTGGCATCGGCCTCGAGCTCCTCGACGTCGATGTACAGGTTCTGCGCCTCGACCGGCTTGTCGCCACCGCCGGCCTTCAGCATCAGGCTGACCGAGCCGATCAGCGGGATGTCCGGGGTGACCACGGACTGGCACATGCCCTTGATCGACGCGGACTTGAACGCCGAGACGGCGACGGGGTGAGCCGTCTTCTTGCCGTCGAGCGTGTAGCCCGAGTCAATGGCTCCGTACTGGACGAATCCCGTACCGTCGAGCCGGTCGGCCGTGACCTTGAACGACTGGCCCGACACGCTGAACGACGCGGCGAGGGCGCCCTGCGCCAGCGCCACGCCTATCGCAGCCGTCGCGGCCACGCTGGGCACCATGACGACGGCGAACCGCTTCCATCTGGTCCCGCCACGCACCTGGGACTCCATATTTCCTCCTTCTCGGACGTACATCTCCTGGCCTCGGCCCGCCCCCGGATCGGCGGCTCGGCCGGGCAGGGATGGGAGAAGTGCTACGTCCTCGGGAAGGAGAGCGCCGCGCTCGGCGGCGCGCACAACGCGCCCGAATCACCGGCGATCACCCCCGAGCGACAACCACTGGTCGCGCCTGACACGCATCACGCACAACCCTGCTGGACAGGCTTCACCGGGTGGGTGAAGACCCCCCTGCCCAAGAGCCGGCGCCACTGCCGCCGGCACTGCTCGGTGGGGACCCAGGAAATCCCGCCGCCCGATTGGCTGTCGGGGTACGGGAATGGACCGAGCGTCGCCGATCGTGGTGCATTCTCGCCGTTGACACAAGGGGGTTCGTTACTCACTAGTAACGGCCGGATAACCGCGAGACGACAGACCGGCCCCGGACGGCGACGCTGGGTGTCTCACCCAGGGGGAACAAAACAATTGATCGCTGGACAGACTCCGACAGAACGACGCTTCTGACTTACTCGCAGTAACAGCGGCCGCGATTACCAAGATTTGGCAAAGCACGGCCGCACTGGCGTCGTGTCGGCAACTGCTTCACACGGGCATCACCCGGCCGAGCGGTCGGAGACCGCCCGGAGAAACGGGCCCGGATCCGTTCCGGAGCCGGGCCCGAAGCCGATCAGAACAGGGCGCGCGCGAGCGCCCTGCGGGCCGCGGTCACCCGCGGATCGTCGGACCCGACCACCTCGAACAGCTCCAGCAGCCGCAGCCGGACGGCGTCCCGCTCGTCCCCGGCCGTGCGGCGCACCGTGTCGATGAGGCGCCCGAAGGCGTCCTCCACGTGACCGCCGACGAGGTCGAGGTCGGCGGCGGCGATCTGCGCCTGCGCGTCGGCCGGCTTGTCGGCGGCCTCCTGACGGACCCGCTGCGGGTCGGCGTTCTGCACCCGCTGGAGCAACTCGGCCTGGGCGAGGCCGAGTTTGGCCTCCGTGTTCCCCGGGTCGTCGCTCAGTACGTTCTTGTACGCCTGGACCGCCCCGGCCAGATCACCCGCGTCCAGCGCCTGCACGGCGGCCTCCAGCGCCGCGTCGTGCGGCCCGGCCGGACGTTCGGGGGCGGCGGTCCGGGCGCCACCCGGCTCCGCCTCGGGGTCGACGGTCAGTCCGGTCAGACCGAAGCGCTGCTCGGCGACCTGCACCAACTGGTCCAGGGTCTGCCGGATCTGCGCCTCACCGGCTGCACCCTGGAAGAGCGGCAGCGCCTGCCCGGCCACCACCGCGAACACGGCCGGGATGCCCTGGATCCCGAACTGCTGCATCAGCATCTGGTTGGCGTCGACGTCGATCTTGGCGAGGAGGAAACGCCCGTTGTACTCGACGGCGAGCCGCTCCAGGACAGGGCTCAACTGCTTGCAGGGCTCGCACCACTCGGCCCAGAAGTCGATGACGACCGGGACCTCGGCGGACCGCTGCAGGACTTCTTGCTCGAAGCCGGCCTCGTCGACGTCGATGACGAGATCGGCGGGAGAGACGGCTCCGCCGCCGCCTTCCCTGGCGGCCTGGGCGCGCGCCTGCTCCGCCTTCGCCTTGGCCTCCTGGGCCGCCTTCACCGCGGCGAGGTCGACGACTCCGCTCATGGACATGTTCCGTGGCTGCATGCGTCTATCCTCCCCCGTACTCCGCGCGTCCGTGAAAAAGGGTGTGAAAGGCCGTCCTGCCGTGTGACGTTCGGCTGCTGCTCGGCGCCGGTCCCCACCCGCGCCAGTGGTCGTCGCTCGGCACGCCCGTGAGCATGCTTTCGCTACGACTCGTAGCGTAATGCCATCGGCAGCCGCGGGAACACCGGTCCCTGGTGATCTCCCTCACGGCCTCACAGGAACCGCCGGATAGGGTCGTGGGATGCAGAGCAGTACCCCCGCCGGCCGCGCCGGGCGCCCGCGCAGCGCCGCGGCGGACACCGCGATCCTGGCCGCGACGCGGGCGGCCCTGGTCGACCTGGGCTGGTCGAAGCTCACCCTCGGGGACGTCGCGATGCGCGCCGGGGTCGCCAAGACGACCCTCTACCGCCGTTGGGCCGGCAAGAACGAGCTGGTAGTCGACGCGGTCGCCGAGCTCTTCGACGCCCTGCGGCTCCCCGACCGCGGCAGTCTGGCCGCCGACATCGAGGGTGTCGTCCTGCAGTTCGCGGCGATCCTGGCCCGCCCGGAGGCCAAGAGCGGCCTGATGGCGGTCGTCGCCGAGTCCACCCGTGACGACGCCCTGCGCGAACGCATCCGCACCTCCATCGTCGACCGGCAGAAGCGCCTGGTGCTGGAGGGCAGGGCCCGCGCCCAGGCGCGCGGCGAGCTGCCCCCGGAGGCCGGCCCCGCCGAGGCCGCGCGCATCGCGGACCTCATCTTCGACGTGGTGGCGGGCGCGGTGGTGCACCGCACCCTGGTCAGCGCGGAGCCGGCCGACGAGGAGTGGGTGCGGGGCTTCACCCGGGTGTTGCTGTACGGCCTCGCCTCCCAGCCGGCCGAGACGGGTGGCGAGTGGGCGTAGGGCGGGATCCCAGGGGGCGGAGCCCCCTGGGGACGCCCGCGCCGGCCACCGGCGCCTAGAACCCGGCCGGCTCCGTGTACACCCCCCACTCGTCCCGCAGCACCCCGCAGATCTCCCCGAGCGTCGCCTCGGCGCGTACCGCGTCCAGCATCGGCTCGATCATGTTGCCGCCGGAACGGGCCGCGGCGAGCATGCCGTCGAGCGCCGTCCGCACGGCCGCGTCGTCCCGGGCCGCCCTGCGCTCGCCCAGCACCCGCACCTGCTCGCGCTCCACCTCGTGGCTGACGCGCAGGATCTCCAGGTCTCCGGTGACGGACCCGGTGTGGACGTTGACGCCGACGACCTTCTTGTCGCCCTTCTCCAGTGCCTGCTGGTACCGGAAGGCGGACTCGGCGATCTCGCCGGTGAACCAGCCGTCCTCTATGCCGCGCAGGATGCCGGAGGTGATCGGCCCGATGGGGTGCTGCCCGTCGGGGTGGGCGCGCAGGCCGCGCTCCTTGATCTGGTCGAAGATCTTCTCCGCGTCGGCCTCGATCCGGTCCGTCAGCTGCTCGACGAACCAGGAACCGCCGAGCGGGTCGGCGACGTTGGCGACGCCCGTCTCCTCCATCAGGACCTGCTGGGTGCGCAGGGCGATCTCGGCGGCCTGCTCGCTGGGCAGGGCCAGGGTCTCGTCGAGCGCATTGGTGTGCAGGGAGTTGGTGCCGCCGAGCACGGCCGCCAGCGCCTCCACGGCCGTACGGACGACGTTGTTGTACGGCTGCTGGGCGGTGAGCGAGACACCGGCGGTCTGCGTGTGGAAGCGCAGCCACTGCGCCTTCTCGCTCTTCGCACCGTAGACGTCCCGCATCCAGCGGGCCCAGATGCGCCGGGCCGCGCGGAACTTGGCGATCTCCTCGAAGAAGTCGACGTGCGCGTCGAAGAAGAACGACAGGCCGGGGGCGAAGACGTCGACGTCCAGTCCGCGCGAGAGGCCCAGTTCCACGTACCCGAAGCCGTCCGCCAGCGTGTACGCCAGCTCCTGCGCGGCCGTGGCCCCGGCCTCGCGGATGTGGTAGCCGGAGACCGACAACGGCTTGTAGGCGGGGATGCCGGCCGCGCAGTACTCCATCAGGTCGCCGATCAGACGCAGGTGCGGCTCGGGCTGGAAGAGCCACTCCTTCTGGGCGATGTACTCCTTGAAGATGTCCGTCTGGAGGGTGCCGTTCAGCACGGAGTGGTCGACGCCCTGCCGCTCGGCGGCGACGAGGTACATGCAGAACACGGGCACGGCCGGCCCGCTGATCGTCATGGAGGTCGTCACGTCCCCGAGCGGGATGTCCTTGAACAGAACCTCCATGTCGGCGGCCGAGTCGATGGCCACGCCGCAGTGCCCGACCTCGCCCAGCGAGCGCGGGTCGTCGGAGTCGCGGCCCATCAGCGTCGGCATGTCGAAGGCGACGGAGAGCCCGCCTCCGCCGTTGCGGAGGATCATCTTGTAGCGCTCGTTGGTCTGCTCGGCGTTGCCGAACCCGGCGAACTGCCGGATGGTCCACGTACGCCCCCGGTAGCCGGTCGGATACAGGCCGCGGGTGAAGGGGTACTCCCCCGGCCAGCCGATCCGCTCGAAGCCCTCGTACTCGTCGCCGGGCCGGGGCCCGTACACCGGCTCCACGGGGTCGCCGGAGAGCGTGGTGAAGTCTGCGTCGCGCTTGCGCGCGGCGTCGTACCGGGCCTGCCAGCGACGGCGGCCCTCCTCTATGGCGTCAGCGTCCATACCCTCGAATTTACTAGGACGTCCAAGTAAATGTCGATGGGAAACCGCCGTACGGGTGTCCGCACGGCGGTCGGATCACACAGACACTAGGCCTTGGCGACCGCGGGCGCGTCCTGCGCCACCTTGGCCTCCAGCTCCTGGCTGACCTTGCGCTCCACGAAGAACGCGGCCGTCGGGATCGTCCCGGCGATGAGCACCCAGAGCTGTTTCTTGACCGGCCACTTCGCCTTGGCACCCAGGTCGAAGGCGAAGACGAGGTAGATGACGTAGAGCCAGCCGTGCGCGATGCTCACGACGCGGGTGAAGTCGTCCGCACCGTTCATGTCGAGCAGATACTTGCCGATCATGCCGAGGCACAGCAGGATCAGCAGCACGCCGGTGACGTACGCCATGACCCGGTAGCGGGTCAGCACGCTCTTTTTCATGCGTACGAGCGTAACGACCCGTTTCGCGTGATCTTCCGGCGGGTTGGCCGACGGCGCGCCGCCCCCGTCACCCCTCCGTGAAGTCCCCCGCGGCCACCCGCAGCGGCCTGAGCATCGCGAAGATCTCGCCGCACTCCTCGGCGTCGTACACACCGAGGCCGAAGTCCATCGCCATCAGGTCCCGGGTGGCCTCCTCGACCACCTCACGGCCCTTGTCGGTGATGGTGGCGAGCGTGCCGCGCCCGTCGTTGGGGTTGGGGCGCCGCGAGACGAGACCGGACTTCACCAGCCGGTCGACGGTGTTCGTGACGGACGTCGGGTGCACCATGAGCCGCTCACCGATCTTGGACATCGGAAGCTCGCCCGACTTGGAGAAGGTGAGCAGCACCAGCGCCTCGTACCGCGCGAACGTCAGCCCGTACGGCTTGACCACCGCGTCGACCTCGGCCAGCAGGATCTGGTGCGCCCGCATGATCGAGGTGATGGCCGCCATGGAGGGCACGCCTCCCCACCGCTGCTTCCAGTGTTCGTCGGCGCGGGCGATGGGATCGAAGGAGAGACTGAGGGGCTTGGGCACGGCACCAGACCTTACCGGCCGGTCATATGGCAGTCAGCCCCGTCTCGCCCTTCGGTCCGCGGTCCCCGCGCAACTCGGCCCGGGAACCGCGGACGAGCCGGCGGCGGACTACTCGGACAGGTGCCGTTCCACCGTCTCGACCTTGGACGTGAGGCCGTCCGTCACGCCGGGACGGATGTCCGCCTTGAGGACCAGGGACACCCGCGGCGCCCGCGCCTCGACCGCGGCGACGGCCCGCCTGACGACGTCCATGACCTCGTCCCACTCGCCCTCGACGGACGTGAACATCGCGTCGGTGCGGTTGGGCAGGCCGGACTCGCGGACCACCCGGACCGCGTCGGCCACGTACTCCCCGACGTCCTCGCCGACGCCCAGGGGGGTCACGGAGAAGGCGACGATCATGCGCTCACGACCCCTTCCTGGCGGGCGCGGGAGGCGATGACCGCGTCCTCGGCCTCGCGCTTGAGCCTGCGGTCGGCGAAGAAGCCGCCGGTCGGCAGGACCGAGAGGACGAAGTAGAGAGCGGCGGTCTTCAGCGGCCACTTGGCGCGGTTCCAGGCGTCGGCCCAGAAGATCACGTACAGCACGAAGAGGACACCGTGGATCATGCCCATGACCGGTACCGCGTTGAAGTCCGTGGTCCGCTTCAGCACCGAGCAGACGAGCAGCAGGAGGAACGAGATCGCCTCGGGGCCCGAGACCAGGCGGAGGCGGCGGAGGGCGGTGGCGGTCTTGAGGTCCACGGGTCACCTTCGGTGGGAGAGACGGGAGCGACGCCGGCGATCTGACGGCCCGACGCTTTGTGAACGCACGCACAAGCGCTCGTCCATTGTGGCAAACCCCTCGACGCGCCCGGCGGAGGGGGTCGGGGACGTGCGGCTCCCAGGGGACGTTCCCGGGGTGTCTGCGCCCGCGGACCCTGTCGGCGGGCGCACCGGGCGGCTACCTTCCCATTTGTGGCGATGTTCCGACTTCAGGGCAGCAAGGTGCTCGCCGTCGACATGACCGGAGACGCCGTGAAGGCGAAGAACGGCTCGATGGTCGCGTACGACGGGGAGATGGCCTTCAAGAAGCTGAGCGGCGGCGGTGAGGGCATCCGGGGCATGGTGACCCGGCGGCTCACCGGTGAGCAGATGACCGTGATGGAGGTGAAGGGGCACGGAACCTGCTGGTTCGCGGACCGGGCCTCGGAGATCAACCTCGTGACTCTCCAGGGGGACAAGCTGTACGTCGAGTCGAGCAACTTCCTGGCGGCCGACGCCGGGCTGCGGACGGGCACCACCTTCACGGGGGCGCGCGGTGCCGCCCAGGGCAACGGGCTGTTCACCACCACCCTGGAAGGGCACGGACAGGCGGCGATCATGTCGGACGGTCCGGCGGTGGTGCTGCGGGTCAGCGCCCAGTACCCGCTGACCGTCGACCCGGGGGCGTACGTCGCGCACCAGGGGAACCTGCGGCAGTCCTTCCAGTCCGGCGTGACCTTCCGCACGCTGTACGGGGAGGGCGGCGGGGAGGCGTTCCAGATCCGGTTCGAGGGGGACGGGCTGGTGTACGTGCAGCCGAGCGAACGGAACACGATCGCGGGGGACGTCTGACATGGCCTTCCGCGAGCTCAACTCCAAGATGATCGAGGCGACCGTGGCGCCCGGGCAGCGGCTGTTCAGCCAGCGCGGCGCGATGCTCGCCTACCGGGGCGAGGTGTCCTTCACCCCCAACCTGACCGGCGGCCAGGGCGGGGTCATGTCGATGATCGGCCGCCGGGTCGCGAACGAGGACACACCGCTGATGACCGTCGAGGGCAGCGGCACGGTCCTGTTCGGGCACGGCGGCCACCACGTGCAGGTGATCAACCTCTCCGGCGACACCCTGTACGTCGAGGCGGACCGGCTCCTCGCCTTCGAGGGCACACTGCGGCAGGCCACGGTGTTCCTGGGCGCGCAGGGCGGGGTCATGGGCATGGTGCGCGGCCAGGTGAGCGGGCAGGGACTCTTCACCACCTCGCTCAGCGGCCACGGCGCGGTGGCGGTGATGGCGCACGGCGGCGTGTTCGAGGTCCCCATCACCGCTCAGCGACCGGTGCACGTCGACCCGCAGGCCTACGTCGCCCACCACGGCGACGTCCGCAACAGGCTGTCCACGGCGCTGGGCTGGCGGGACATGGTGGGCCGCGGTTCCGGCGAGGCCTTCCAGCTGGAGCTCAGCGGCAACGGCACGGTGTACGTCCAGGCCTCGGAGGAGAAGCTGTGAGCACCGCCCACGACCCGATGACGCTGCCGTCCGACGACAACGTCAATCCCTACACCTTCTGCGTGGAGCTCAAGGGGAGCCAGTGGTTCCTGCAGAAGGGGAAGATGATCGCCTACTACGGGACGATGGATTTCAACGGGATCGGGCACGGCCGGCTGGACCGGCTGGTGCGCACGGCCTTCCATTCGCCACTGCACGCGAGCGACTGGGTCGTCGCGGAGGGCTCGGGCAAGATGCTCCTCGCCGACCGGGCGTTCGATGTGAACTCGTACGACCTGGACGACGGCAACCTGACCATTCGCTCGGGCAACTTGCTCGCATTTCAGCCAAGTCTCGCTCTCAAGCAGTCGATCGTGCCGGGTTTTCTGACCCTGATCGGAACCGGAAAGTTCGTGGCCGCGTCCAACGGTCCGGTGGTGTTCATGGAGCCCCCGATCCGGGTCGACCCGCAGGCGCTCGTCGGCTGGGCCGACTGCCCGTCCCCGTGCCATCACTACGACCACGGGTACATGACCGGCGTACTGGGCGGTCTACGTGCGATGACGGGCCTCGGCGGGGCTTCCGGCGAGGAGCACCAGTTCGAGTTCGTGGGGGCGGGGACGGTACTGCTGCAGTCGAGCGAGACGCTGATGGCCGAGCAGGCCACGGGGAGCCCTCCCCGGCAGGCGGGCGTGCCCGGCGGCGGAGCGTCCGGCACTCCGGGCGGGCGGTCCGGGGCACCGGGGCTTCCCGGACAGCTCGGGGACCTCCAGCGCCGCTTCGGGCTGTGAGCGGTAACCTGCGGAGTGTGACATCGAACGCGTGCGCACCGTCACAGGACCACCCTCACTAGTTCGCCTTTCAACTTCTTAGGTAGACTTCATCCATGGAGACCGAGACGGCCACCCGCTGGCTGACCGATGCGGAGCAGTGTGCTTGGCGCACCCACCTGGAGGTCAACAGGCTGTTGACGTACCAGCTCGAAAAGGACCTGCAGCCGTTCGGCCTGACAATGAACGACTACGAGATCCTGGTGAACCTCTCCGAGTCGGAGGACGTCAGGATGCGGATGAGCGACCTCGCCTCCGCCACCCTGCAGTCCAAGAGCCGCCTCTCCCACCAGATCACCCGCATGGAGAACGCGAACCTGGTCCGGCGGGAGAACTGCGAGTCCGACCGCCGGGGGCTCTACGCCGTCCTCACCGAGCACGGCATGGAGACGATGCAGAAGGTCGCGCCGCACCACGTGGCGTCCGTCCGCAGGCACTTCATCGACCTGCTGTCCCCCGAGGCCATGTCGGAACTGGACAAGGCGCTCAAGCCCATCGCCGAGCACCTGCGCGGGCAGCGCGGACGTCCCTGACCGCACCTCCCCGACCCGGCACCGGGTCTAGGCGCACGGCAGGCGGAGCTCGAACAGGGCCCCGCCTGCCGGCGCGTCACGGACCGTGAGCGTGCCGCCGTGCCGTACGGCCACGTCGCGGGCGATGGCGAGCCCCAGCCCGGCCCCGCCGTCGTCGCGGCTGCGAGCGGCGTCGAGCCGGACGAACCGCTCGAAGATCCGCTCCCGGTCGGCCGCGGGCACACCCTCCCCGTCGTCGGCCACCCCGACCACGGCGAGGTCCCCCTCCCGCCGTACGGACACCTCCACCGCCGACCTGGCGTGCCGCTGCGCGTTGTCGAGGAGATTGCCCAGCACCCTTCCCAGCTGGCCCCGCGACCCCGCCGCCGCCACGTCGGCGTCCTGAGCCCGCACGGTCACCCCGGCCCGGCCCGCGGCCTCCTCCCGGGCGAGGGCGGCGAGGTCCACACGCGCGTCCGCGGGCCGCTCCCCCGCGTCCAGCCGGGCGAGCAGCAGCAGGTCCGCGGCGAGCCGCTGCAGCCGCACGGTGTCCTCGACGGCGCCGTCGAGGTCGAGCAGTCCGGGGTGGGCCGCGGCCACCTCCAGCTGGGTCCGCAGCGAGGCGATCGGGCTGCGCAGCTCGTGGGAGGCGTCGGCGACGAACCGCCGCTGCCGCTCCACGGAGGCCTCCAGGGCGGCCAGCGTCTCGTTGGTGGTCAGGGCGAGCCGGGCCACCTCGTCATGGGTGTCCGGCACCGGCACGCGGCGGGCGAGGTCCTCCGAGGCCGTGATCGCGGCCATCTCCCGGCGGATGCCCTCCACCGGGCGCAGCGCGCGCCGGGTGACCAGCCAGGTCACGCCCGCGACGACCGCGAGCAGCAGCGGGAAGCCGATGAGCATCGCGGTCAGCGCGGTGTTCACGGCCCCGTGCTCGGCGGAGAGAGGGGCACCGGCGTACACCGTGAGCGTGCCCTTGTCCCGGGTCTCGACGGGGACACCGGCGAAACGGTAGTCCTCGGTGTCCCCGTCGATCGTCGCGGAGCCGTCGCCGACGCGGGCCAGCCCGCCGATCTCGCCGGGTTCGAGCGACTCCTTGGAGTCGTCATCGTCGTCCCCGTCGTCGGCGTCGTCACGCCCACCGGTGGCGGCCGGCTGCGGCTTCACCGCGTCGACGCCGGTACCGCTGATCCGCTCCAGGTCCTCGCTGGCCGCGACCAGCCTGCCGTCCTCGTCGACGACCTGCACGGGCCGGTCGTCGACGTCCAGCGTCAGCTGGTCGTACGGCGTGCCGACGGCCAGTTCGGCGGCGACCTCCCGCGCGGAGCGCTCCGCGGCGGTGCCGGCCTCGCCGAGCAGGTTCGAACGCAGGGACAGCAGTACGGCGGAGCCGGCCGCGACGAGGGCCACGGCGACCACGAGGGTGGCGGCGAGCGTCGCCCGGGACCGGACGGAGCCGAAGAGGTGTCTCACCGCTCGGTCTCCAGCCGGTAACCGGCGCCGCGCACGGTCCGGATGAGCCCGGCGCGCAGCTTGCGCCTGAGGGCGCTGACGTACACCTCGACGATGTTCGGGTCGCCGTCGTAGGCGAAGTCCCAGACGTGCTCCAGGATCTCGGCCTTGGAGACCACCTGGCCGGCCCGCACCACGAGCTGCTCCAGCACGGAGAACTCCTTGGCTGTGAGGGTGACTTCGGCGTCGCCGAGGAAGACCCGGCGGGCCGCGGTGTCGACCTTCAGGTCCCCGTGCACGTGCACCGGCGAGGCCCCGGCTCCCTGGGCCCGCCGCCGCAGCAGCGCCTTCACGCGGGCGACGAGGACGACGTAGGAGAACGGCTTGGTGAGGTAGTCGTCCGCGCCCGTGTCGAGGCCCTCGGCCTCGTCGTACTCGCCGTCCTTGGCGGTGAGCATGAGGATCGGCACGTCGTGCCCGGCGGCGCGCAGGGCGGCGCAGACCCGGTAGCCGTTGAGGCCGGGCAGCATGATGTCGAGGACGACGAGGTCGTACGTGCCCTCGCCGGCCCGGTGCAGACCCTCCCGCCCGTCGTGGACGACGTCCACGGCGTACCCCTCGGCGGTCAGGCCCTTCGCGAGCGACAGGGCCAGCCGTCTCTCGTCCTCGACAATCAGCAGGCGCATGGGTAAAGGGTCGCAAAGCCAACCTGAAGATCCTTTCAGGCGGCTTCAGCTCGGCCTCAGCGTCGGTCGGCGACAGTGAGTGCGTCGAAACCGAAGCGACCCGGGAGGAATCCGCATGAAGCGCAACGTCGTGATCGCCGCACTGACCGCCGCCGCACTGATCGGAGGCGGTGCGGCGACCGCTCTGGCGACCACCGGCGACGACGACGGGGGCACGGCACGGCAGACGGACGTCCGCGTGTCGGACGACGGCGGCGTACGGGACGACTCCGCCGACCGTGACGACGACGGCAGGGCTCGTGCCGCCGGCGACGACGTGACCGCCGCCGACGCCATCGCCGCCGCCCTGCGGACCACGCCGGGCACCGCCGTCTCCGCCGAACTGGACGACGAGGACGACGGGGACGACGGCGGCGACAGGGCGGTCTGGGAGGCCGACGTCCTGACCGGCGACGGAACCTGGCACAGCGTCCGGATCGACCCCGGCACCGGCGAGGTGCTCGGCTCCCGCACGGCGGACGAGGACGACACCGCCGAGGTCCGGGCCGCCCTGAAGGGCACGTCCGTCGATGCCGCCGAGGCCGCGCGGGCGGTGGCCGGCAAGGGCACGGTGACTGCCGTGGAGCTGGACGAGGACGGCCGGACCAAGGGGTGGGAGGTGGAGACGCACACGCCCGGCAAGGGCGAGCAGGACTGGCGGGTGGACCTGAAGACGGGCAAGGTCACGGCGGACCACTCCGACGACTCCGACGACTCCGACGACGACTCGGACGCCGACCACTCCGCCTCCGACGACGACTGACGGGTCCTCAGCCGCGCGACGGCCCGGCGTCCGCGCGCTGCCGGACGTCGGCGTCCCCGGCCACAGGGACCCGCCCACGGCCACCGCGCCACCCCGGCACCAGCGCCGCCGCCACGGCCACCGCTCCGGACAGCGCGAAGCACACCGGCAGCGGCAGCCGCTCCACCAGCAGGCCCACCGCCGCGGCACCGGCGGACATGCCGGCGTTCACGGCCGTGTTGCACCAGGCACCCACCCGGGTCCGGAAGCCGGGCGCCGCGCTCTCGTCGGCGATCAGGTACGCCGTGGTCAGCGCCGGTGCCACGAACAGCCCCGCGCAGGCGAGGGCCAGGGCCAGCGTGCCGACACCGGGGGCGAGACCGGCGGCGGCGAGACAGACGCCGAGGCCGGCCGCGAGGAACGGGAGCCGGGCGCGGGCCGACGAGCTCCAGGTGACCGCGCCGTTCAGCAGGCCGCCGACAGCACTGCCCGCCGACAGCGCCGCCAGCACCCAGGCGGCGGTGCCGTTCCCGAGGCCGCGCTGGCCCGCGAAGGCGACGGCGAGGAGGTCGACGGCGCTCACCGAGACGCCGACTCCCGCGGCGACGACGACGGGTTGCAGCAGAGCCCGCCCCTGCCCCGTCCCGCCCCGCCCGGCCGTCGGCGCACCGTCCTTCTTCCGGCCCGCCGGACGCAGCGCACCCGCCGCCGGTGAGGTGACGAAGGCGAGGGTGCCCACCACCACCAGCAACGCGCTGAGCACGATGCCGACGGCCGGTGGGGCGACGCCGACCACCACGCCGACCAGGAGCGGACCGGAGACGAAGAGCAGCTCCTCGGCGACGCCGTCCAGGCTGTAGGCACGCTGCAACAGGTCCCGGTCCGGGAGCAGTTCGGCCCACACCGCGCGCATCGTGGGGCCGAGCGGCGGCGTGCAGGCACCCGCGAGGGCGGCGGTCGCGCCGAGGACGGCAGCGGGCACGCCCGGGCGCAGGCAGGCCGCCGCCACCGCGCAGAGCAGGGCGGCGTACAGCAGGGCCATGGGGAGCAGGGCCCGGCGCGGACCGTGCCGGTCGACCAGGGCCGCGCGGTAGGGGGACAGGAAGACGCCCGTGGCGCCGAAGAGTGCCATGACCGTGCCGGCCACGGCGTACGACCCGGTGGCCCGGGTCAGGGAGAGCATCAGGGCGAGGGAGACCGTGCCGTACGACAGCCGGCCGACGAGGGCGGCCGCGAAGGTACGGCGGGCATGGGGGACACGGAGGACGGCGGCGTACGAGGGCCGCGAAGGAGGCGTGGACACGCGGAGGGTTCCTCAGCAGGAGGGCAACGGGGGGACGCCGATGCGCGCGACGGCCGGATGCGGCGGTCGCGTGCGGGGCGGGCCCTATGCCATGAGGAGGAACACGTGGGTCAAGGTACAGCGCGGCCCGGCCGGGCGCACGGCATTTTTTCTCCGCCTCCGGCTCCGCCCGGGCCCCGTGCCGGCTCGGCCCGGGTGCGGGACGTGCTCCACGCCCCGCACCATGCGGGTTCGGTGACGCGGGTCCATGCGGGGGCGCGTACGGCCGCTCAGCCCCGGGTCAGTCCCGCCACCAGTTCGTCCGCCGCGCGGTAGGGGTCCAGTTCGCCCGCCACGATGCGTTCCGCCAGTGCGCCGAGGCGCCGGTCGCCGTGCAGGTCGCCGATCCGCTCGCGCAGGGTGGTGACGGCGATGGTCTCGACCTCGTGCGCGGCGCGGGCCAGCCGGCGTTCCGCCAGGACGCCCCGTTCCTCCATCCACGCGCGGTGCTTCTCCAGCGCCTCGACGACCTCGTCGACGCCCTCGCCGCGCGCGGCGACCGTCTTGACGATCGGCGGGCGCCAGTCGCCGGGACCCCGGGACTCGCCGAGGCCCAGCATGTGGTTGAGCTCGCGGGCGGTGGCGTCCGCGCCGTCCCGGTCGGCCTTGTTGACGACGTACACGTCGCCGATCTCCAGGATGCCGGCCTTGGCGGCCTGGATGCCGTCGCCCATGCCGGGGGCCAGCAGGACGACGGAGGTGTCCGCCTGCGAGGCGATCTCGACCTCCGACTGGCCGACGCCGACCGTCTCGACGAGGACCACGTCGCAGCCCGCCGCGTCCAGCACCCGGATGGCCTGCGGCGCCGCCCAGGCGAGGCCGCCGAGGTGGCCGCGGGTCGCCATCGAGCGGATGTAGACGCCCGGGTCGGAGGCGTGCTCCGACATCCGGACCCGGTCGCCGAGCAGGGCACCGCCGGAGAACGGGGAGGAGGGGTCGACGGCGAGGACGCCGACCCGCTTGCCCTGCTTGCGGTACGCGGTCACCAGCGCCGACGTGGACGTCGACTTCCCGACGCCCGGCGATCCCGTCAGCCCGACCACGTACGCCCCGCCGGTCAGCGGCGCGAGCGCCGCCATGACCTCCCTGAGCTGCGGGGACGCCCCCTCCACCAGGGAGATCAGCTGGGCCACGGCCCGCGGCCGGCCTTCCCTGGCCTGGGCCACCAGCGAGGAGACGTCCTGCATCACAGCTCCGTTCAGTGAGAAGTCGTAACCCGGAATCAGGCCTTCGGTACCCGCACGATCAGCGCGTCGCCCTGGCCGCCGCCGCCGCACAGCGCCGCCGCGCCGACCCCGCCGCCGCGCCGCTTGAGCTCCAGCGCCAGGTGCAGCACCAGCCGGGCGCCGGACATGCCGATCGGGTGGCCCAGGGCGATGGCGCCGCCGTTGACGTTCACCTTTTCGGTGGAAACGCCGAGGTCCTTCATCGACTGCACGGCGACGGCCGCGAACGCCTCGTTGATCTCGATCAGGTCGAGGTCCGAGACCTCCAGCCCTTCCTTCTTCAGGGCGTGCTGGATCGCGTTCGACGGCTGCGACTGCAAAGAGTTGTCCGGACCCGCCACGTTGCCGTGGGCGCCGATCTCCGCGATCCAGTCCAGGCCGAGCTCCTGCGCCTTGGCCTTGCTCATGACGACCACGGCCGCCGCGCCGTCGGAGATCTGCGAGGAGGAGCCCGCCGTGATCGTGCCGTCCTTCGCGAACGCCGGGCGCAGCTTGGCGAGCGACTCGGCGGTGGTGTCGCCGCGGATGCCCTCGTCCTTGCTGAACAGCACCGGGTCGCCCTTGCGCTGGGGGATCTCGACCGGGGTGATCTCGGCCTCGAAGATGCCGTTCTTCTGGGCGGCGGCGGCGCGCTGGTGGGAGAGGGCGGCGATCTCGTCCTGGACCTCGCGGGCGATGCCGAGGCGCGTGTTGTGCTTCTCGGTGGACTCGCCCATGGCGACGCCCTCGAAGGAGTCGGTCAGACCGTCGTACGCCATGGCGTCGAGCATCTGGACCGCTCCGTACTTGAAGCCCTCGCGGGACTTCGGCAGCAGGTGCGGGGCGTTCGTCATCGACTCCTGGCCGCCGGCGACGACCACGTCGAATTCACCCGCGCGAATGAGCTGGTCGGCGAGCGCGATGGCATCGAGGCCGGACAGGCACACCTTGTTGATCGTGAGCGCCGGGACGCTCATGGGGATGCCCGCCTTGACGGCGGCCTGGCGCGCCGGGATCTGGCCCGCGCCGGCCTGGAGCACCTGCCCCATGATCACGTACTGCACCTGGTCGCCGCCGATCCCCGCACGGTCCAGGGCGGCCTTGATCGCGAAGCCGCCGAGATCGGCTCCGGAGAAGGACTTCAGCGAGCCGAGCAACCGTCCCATCGGGGTGCGGGCACCCGAGACGATGACGGAGGTCGTGCCGTTCGTTGCAGAAGACATGAGCTGCGATCCCCTTTTCCGGCCCGCACAGGCCGAGGAGTGAACGAGGGTTTACTCGAATGTACTGAGCGGTATCCCGCCCGTCATCGGGCAGTCGGTGTGATCGCGCGCACGTTGCGTAACCACCTCCGGAGCGCTGCACTGAAACCATGCTGACGCGAATCGACCACATCGGAATCGCCTGCCACGATCTCGACGCGACCGTCGAGTTCTACCGTGCCACGTACGGCTTCGAGGTGTTCCACACCGAGGTCAACGAGGAACAGGGCGTGCGCGAGGCCATGCTCAAGATCAACGATACGTCGGACGGCGGATCCTCGTACCTGCAGCTGCTGGAGCCGACCCGGGAGGACTCCGCGGTCGGGAAGTGGCTCGCGAAGAACGGCGAGGGCGTCCACCACATCGCCTTCGGTACGGCGGATGTGGACGGGGACGCCGCGGACATCAGGGACAAGGGCGTACGCGTTCTGTACGACGAGCCCCGGCGCGGTTCCATGGGGTCGCGGATCACCTTCCTGCACCCGAAGGACTGCCATGGCGTACTGACAGAACTGGTCACTTCGGCGCCCGTTGAGTCACCTGAGCACTGACCCTCGTACATAAGGGCCGGTAGGGTTGGGTGAGGTCGCCGCTCAGTCCAGGGTGACCCGGTCCTGCCGTCACACCAATGGCGGGACCGCCGGGGTCCGGGTTTCGGGGGACGAGCGCCGGGGCGGCAGCCCATGCTCCGCCGTTGATCTGACACCATTCCCCGGGGGCCCCGTTCGGCTGTTGGACGGAGCTCGTTCGGAGAGTTTTGCGACCAGGGGACGGATGGGACCGCGCAGTGCGGGGCTACGAGAGCCAGGAGCGAGAGCCGGCGGCTGACGTCGACCACCTCTCTCGGTTCGAGGCCGAGATGAAGCGGCTGAAGACCGAGCGGGAAAAGGCGATCCAGCACGCCGAGGACCTCGGCTACCAGGTCGAGGTGCTGCGCGCCAAGCTGCACGAGGCGCGGCGCACCATCATGTCCCGGCCCGCCTTCGACGGCGGCGACATCGGGTACCAGGCCGAGCAGTTGCTGCGGAACGCTCAGATGCAGGCCGACCAGTTGCGCGCGGACGCCGAGCGCGAGCTGAGCCAGGCCCGCGCGCAGACCCAGCGCATCCTCCAGGAGCACGCCGAGCAGGCGGCCCGGCTCCAGGCGGAGCTGCACCAGGAGGCGGTGACCCGGCGCCAGCAGCTGGACCAGGAGCTGGCGGAGCGGCGGCAGACCGTCGAGTCCCACGTCAACGAGAACGTGGCGTGGGCCGAGCAGCTGCGCGCCCGCACCGAGCAGCAGGCCCGCCGGCTCCTCGACGAGTCCCGGGCCGAGGCCGAGCAGGCCATGGCGGCCGCCCGCGCCGAGGCGGAGCGGCTGACCTCCGAGGCCCGGCAGCGGCTGCAGAGCGAGGCCGAGAGCGCCCGCAGCGAGGCCGAGCAGATCCTGCGCCGCGCCCGCGCGGACGCCGAGCGGCTGCTCAACGCCGCCTCCACCCAGGCGCAGGAGGCCACCGACCACGCCGAGCAGCTGCGCAGCTCCACCGCCACCGAGTCGGAGTCCGCCCGCCGCCGGGCCCAGGAGCTGAGCCGGGCGGCCGAGCAGCGGATGACCGAGGCCGAGGAGGCGCTGCGCAAGGCGCAGTCCGAGGCCGAGAAGCTGGTCGCCGAGGCCAAGGAGTCCGCGGCCAAGGCCCTCGCGAGCGCCGAGTCGGCCAACGAGCAGCGCACCCGCACGGCCAAGGAGCAGGTCGCCCGCCTGGTCAGCGAGGCCACGAAGGACGCCGAGACCACCAAGGCCGAGGCCGAGCAGCTCGTCGCGGACGCCCGCGCCGAGGCCGAGAAGATCGTCGCCGAGGCCGCAGAGAAGGCCCGCACGATCACCGCCGAGGAGTCCGCCACCCAGCTGTCCAAGGCGGCCAGGACGGCCGAGGACGTGCTGAACAAGGCGTCCGAGGAGGCCAAGCGGACCACGAAGGCCGCCGTCGAGGAGGCCGAGCGGATCCGCACCGAGGCCGAGGCCGAGGCGGACCGGCTGCGTGCCGAGGCGCACGACATCGCCGAGCAGCTCAAGGGCGCCGCGAAGGACGACACCAAGGAGTACCGCGCCAAGACGGTCGAGCTGCAGGAGGAGGCCCGCCGGCTGCGCGGGGAGGCCGAGCAGCTGCGCGCCGACGCGGTCGCCGAGGGCGAGAAGATCCGCGCCGAGGCCCGCAAGGAGGCCGTGGCGCAGATCGAGGAGGCGGCCAGGACCGCCGAGGAGCTGCTGAGCAAGGCCAAGGCGGACGCGGACGAGCTGCGGCAGACCGCCACCGCGGACAGCGAGAAGGTCCGCACGGAGGCCATCGAACGGGCGACGACTCTGCGCCGCCAGGCCGAGGAGACCCTGGAGCGCACCCGCGCCGAGGCGGAGCGGCACCGCGCGGAGGCCGCCGAGCGGGCCGAGGCCCTCCAGGCGGAGGCCGAGCGGGCCGCCCGCGAGCTGCGCGAGGAGGCCGAGCGGGCCGTCGCGGCCCGGCACGAGGAGGCCGCCGCGGAGCTGACGCGGCTGCAGACGGAGGCCGAGGAGCGTCGCTCCGCCGCCGAGCAGGCGCTGACCGAGGCCCGCGAGGAGGCCGGGCGGATCCGCCGCGAGGCCGCGGAGGAGAGCGAGCGGCTGCGCGCCGAGGCCGCCGAGCGGATCCGTACGCTCCAGCAGCAGGCCGAGACGGAGGCCGAGCGGCTGCGCACCGAGGCCGCCGCCGACGCCTCCGCCTCCCGCGCGGAGGGCGAGGCCGTCGCCGTGCGCCTGCGCTCGGAGGCGTCGAACGAGGCCGAACGGCTGAAGTCGGAGGCGCAGGAGAGCGCCGACCGGGTCCGGGCGGAGGCGCAGGCCGCCGCCGAGCGCATCGCGGCGGAGGCGTCCGAGACGCTGGCCGCCGCCCAGGAGGAGGCCGCCCGGCGCCGCCGCGAGGCCGAGGAGCTGCTCGGTGCCGCCCGGCAGGAGGCCGGCCAGGAGCGCGAGCGGGCCCGCGAGCAGAGCGAGGAGCTGCTGGCCTCGGCGCGCAAGCGCGTGGAGGAGGCACAGGCCGAGGCGACCCGTCTGGTGGAGGAGGCCGACCGCCGCGCCACCGAGATGGTCTCGGCCGCCGAGCAGCACGCGGCGCAGGTGCGCGAATCCGTGGCCGGGCTGCACGAGCAGGCCCAGGAGGAGATCGCCGGGCTGCGCAGCGCCGCCGAGCACGCGGCGGACCGTACCCGGCGCGAGGCCGAGGAGGAGGCGGACCGGGTCCGCGCCGACGCCTACGCGGAGCGGGAGCGGGCCAGCGAGGACGCCGGCCGGCTGCGGCGCGAGGCGCAGGACGAGTCGGAGGCCGCCAAGGCGCTGGCCGAGCGGACGGTGGCCGAGGCCGTCGCGGAGGCCGAACGGATCCGTACGGACGTGTCCGAGCACGCCCAGCGGGTGCGCACGGAGGCGTCGGACACCATCGCCGAGGCCGAGCAGAACGCGTCCCGCACCCGGGCGGAGGCCCGCGGGGACGCCAACCGCATCCGGTCCGACGCGGCGACGCAGGCGGACACCCTGATCACCGAGGCGCGTGCGGAGGCGGAGCGGCTCACGACCGAGACGGCCGCCGAGACCGACCGGATCCGGACGGAGACGGCCGCCGAGGCGGAGCGCGTGCGCACCGAGGCGGCGGACGAGGCCGAGCGGGTCCGCACGGAGGCGGCCGCCAAGGCGGAGCAGCTGGTCTCGGAGGCCGCCGGGGACGCGGAGCGGCTGCGTGCCGAGGCCGCCGAGACGGTCGGCTCGGCCCAGCAGCACGCCGAGCGGATCCGGCACGAGGCCGAGCGGGTCAAGGCCGAGGCCGCGGCGGAGGCCGAGCGGGTGACGGCGACCGCGCGCGAGGAGGCCGAGCGGACCCTCGACGAGGCCCGCAAGGAGGCCAACAAGCGGCGTTCGGAGGCGGCCGAGCAGGTCGACACGCTCATCACGGAGACCACGGCCGAGGCCGACAAGCTGCTCACCGAGGCCCAGCAGCAGGCGCTGAAGACCACGGCGGACGCCGAGTCGCAGGCCGACACGATGGTCGGCGCGGCCCGGGCGGAGGCCGACCGGATCGTCTCCGAGGCGACGGTCGAGGGCAACGCGCGGGTGGAGAAGGCCCGTACGGACGCGGACGAGCTG
The DNA here is from genome assembly GCF_014650995.1 of Streptomyces viridiviolaceus. Classification (GTDB taxonomy): domain Bacteria; phylum Actinomycetota; class Actinomycetes; order Streptomycetales; family Streptomycetaceae; genus Streptomyces; species Streptomyces viridiviolaceus. Next base: position 270,815 of record NZ_BMWA01000011.1, on the reverse strand, counting down.
CTGGTCGGCGCCCGCCGGGACGCGACCGCCATAAGGGAGCGCGCGGAGGAGCTGCGCGACCGCATCACCACCGAGATCGAGGAGCTGCACGAGCGGGCCCGCCGCGAGGCCGCCGAGACGATGAAGTCGGCCGGCGACCGCTGCGACGCGCTCATCAAGGCCGCCGAGGAGCAGCTGGCCAAGGCGGAGGCGAAGGCCAAGGAGCTGGTGTCGGAGGCCAACTCCGAGGCCGGCAAGGTGCGCATCGCCGCCGTGAAGAAGGCCGAGGGGCTGCTGAAGGAGGCCGAGCAGAAGAAGGCCACGCTGGTCAAGGAGGCCGAGGAGCTCAAGGCCGAGGCGATCCGGGAGGCCCGGCGCACGGTCGAGGAGGGCAAGCGCGAGCTGGAGATCCTGGTGCGGCGCCGCGAGGACATCAACGCCGAGATCTCCCGGGTCCAGGACGTGCTGGAGGCGCTGGAGTCCTTCGAGGCCCCGTCCGGCAAGGACAACGGGGTCAAGGCCGGTGCCACGGTGGGCGCCCCTCGTTCGGGTGGCAAGTCGTCAGACGGCTAGCGCTCGGGGCGAATTAGGTGTCTCCTTGGGACCTTTGACCCAATCTTTGGCAAGCCTTCCGCAGGTTAGCCACCCAAAAGGGGTGTCATTCTCCCGTTCAAACGTGCATCCGCTCGATGACACACCGCATTGGCGCCTAGGATTCCACCTATCACCTCACCGGTCTCATTCGACAGGAACCCCATGAGCGACACTTCCCCCTACGGCTTCGAGCTTGTGCGGCGTGGATACGACCGCGCTCAGGTGGACGAACGTATCTCCAAGCTCGTCTCCGACCGTGACAGCGCTCTCGCCCGCATCACCGCTCTGGAGAAGCGCATCGAGGAGCTTCACCTCGAGACCCAGAACGCCCAGGCCCAGGTGAACGACGCCGAGCCGTCGTACGCGGGTCTCGGCGCCCGGGTCGAGAAGATCCTGCGCCTCGCCGAGGAAGAGGCGAAGGACCTGCGCGAGGAGGCCCGGCGGGCGGCCGAACAGCACCGCGAACTCGCCGAGTCGGCCGCCCAGCAGGTCCGCAACGACGCCGAGTCGTACGCCGCGGAGCGCAAGGCCAAGGCCGAGGACGAGGGCGTCCGGATCGTCGAGAAGGCCAAGAGCGACGCCTCGCAGCTGCGCGCCGAGGCGCAGAAGGACGCGCAGTCCAAGCGCGAGGAGGCCGACGCCCTCTTCGAGGAGACCCGCGCCAAGGCCGCGCAGGCCGCCGCCGACTTCGAGACGAACCTCGCCAAGCGCCGCGAGCAGTCCGAGCGCGACCTGGCCTCCCGGCAGGCCAAGGCCGAGAAGCGCCTCGCGGAGATCGAGCACCGTGCGGAGCAGCTGCGCCTGGAGGCGGAGAAGCTGCGCACCGACGCCGAGCGCCGCGCCCGCCAGACCGTCGAGACCGCTCAGCGCCAGGCCGAGGACATCGTGGCGGACGCCAACGCCAAGGCCGACCGCATCCGTTCGGAATCGGAGCGCGAGCTCGCCGCACTCACCAACCGCCGCGACTCCATCAACGCGCAGCTGACCAACGTGCGCGAGATGCTGGCGACCCTCACGGGCGCCGCGGTGGCCGCGGCCGGCACGCCGGCCGAGGACGAGCCGATCTCCCGCGGGGTTCCCGCCCAGCAGTCCCGGTAACAACCGGCGTACGGCGACCGAACATCGGTGAAGCCCTCTGCCACTGGGGTGGCAGGGGGCTTCGTCCCGTTTTAGCGTGGCTGCATGATCGAGCTCGAGGGGCTGAGCAAGCGCTACGGCGAGAAGGTGGCGGTCAACAACCTCACCTTCACCGTCAGGCCCGGCATCATCACCGGCTTCCTCGGGCCCAACGGGGCGGGCAAGTCGACCACCATGCGCATGGTGCTCGGCCTGGACCGGCCCACCGCCGGGGACGTCCGCATCGACGGCAGGCACTACGACCAGCTCAAGGACCCGCTGACGTATGTCGGCGCCCTGCTGGACGCCAAGGCGGTGCACGGCGGGCGCAGCGCCTTCAACCATCTGCTGTGCCTGGCGCAGGCCAATGGGATCCCGGCCCGGCGGGTGCACGAGGTGCTGGACACCGTCGGTCTGACGGCGGTGGCGAAGAAGAAGGCCAAGGGCTTCTCGCTCGGCATGGCCCAGCGGCTCGGCATCGCCGCCGCGCTGCTCGGCGACCCGCGGATCCTGATGTTCGACGAGCCGGTCAACGGGCTCGACCCCGAGGGCATCCACTGGATCCGCAACCTGATGAAGTCCCTGGCCGCCCAGGGCCGGACGGTCTTCGTCTCCTCGCACCTGATGAGCGAGATGGCGCTGACCGCCGACCACCTGGTCGTCATCGGCCAGGGCCGGCTGCTCGCCGACACCTCCATGGCCGACTTCATCGCCCGGAACTCGCACAGTTACGTCCGGATCCGCACCCCGCAGCGCGAACGGCTCCTCGACGTGCTGGGCGGCGCGGGGATCACGGTCGTGGAGTCCGGCGCCGCGGTCCTGGAGGTGGACGGCGACAAGTCCGAGGCGATCGGGGAGCTGGCCGCGCAGCACCGGATCGTGCTGCACGAGCTGAGCCCCCAGCAGGCGTCCCTGGAGGAGGCGTTCATGCGGCTGACCGCCGGGTCGGTGGAGTACCACGCGCACGACGGGCAGCCGCCCGCTCCGGCGGGACCGCAGCGGCAGCAGTGGGGCGGCGAGTGGAGGAAGGGATGAGCATGGCGGCGACACAGGTCGTGCGGTCCGAGTGGACCAAGATCCGGTCGGTCGCGTCCACCGTGTGGACGCTGTCCCTCGCCGTGGTCGTCACCGTGGCCTTCGGCATGCTGATCTCGGCACTGGCGAAGAACGAGTTCGGCAGCATGGACGCGCGGGGCCGGCTCTCCTTCGACCCGACGTTCATCAGCTTCGCCGGGACAGGTCTCGGCCAGCTGGCGATGATCGTGTTCGGAGTGCTGGTGGTGGCGAACGAGTACAGCTCCGGAATGATCCGCACCTCGCTGGCCGCCGTGCCGCAGCGGGGCACCTTCCTGTTCAGCAAGATCGCGGTGGCCACCGCACTCGCCCTGGTCGTCGGCATGGCCACCAGCTTCCTCGCCTTCTACCTCGGACAGGCGATGCTCGGTGACCTCAAGGCGTCGATCGGCGATCCGGGCGTGCTGCGCGCGGTCATCGGCGGTGGCCTGTACATGACCCTCATCACGATGTTCTCGATGGGCGTCGCCGCGATGCTGCGCTCACCGATGCTGTCGCTCGCCGTCCTGATGCCGTTCTTCTTCCTGGTCTCGAACATCCTGGCCAACGTCTCGGCGACGGAGAAGATCGGCCGGTTCCTGCCCGACCAGGCCGGCAGCAAGATCATGCAGGTGGTCACGCCGGTCGACGACGACACGCCCTACGGTCCGTGGGGCGGCCTCGGGATCATGGTGCTCTGGGTGATCGCCTCGCTGGTCGGCGGGTACGTCGTGCTGAAGAGGCGGGACGCCTGACGGTGTGCCCGGACACGTTCGGATTTTGCTCGCCCTTGAACGGAACCGTCAGCGCCTCGATATCCTCCTAACCCTTACGGGGGCGTGTGCCCCGCTGTCCTGAACCTTTCGATGGGTGCGGAGCATGATCGAAGCAGTCGGCCTGACCAAGCGCTACGGCGACAAGACCGCTGTGTACAACCTGTCCTTCCAGGTCCGGCCCGGTGCCGTCACCGGTTTCCTCGGGCCGAACGGCTCGGGCAAGTCGACGACGATGCGGATGATCCTGGGGCTGGACAACCCCACCGCGGGACACGTGACCATCGGCGGCTACCCGTACCGCAGGCTGCCCAACGCTCCCCGTCAGGTCGGCGCCCTGCTCGACGCCAAGGCCGTGCACGGCGGCCGGACCGCCCGCAACCATCTGCTGAGCCTGGCCCAGCTGTCGGGCATCCCGGCCCGGCGCGTGGACGAGGTGCTCGGCGTGGTCGGCCTCCAGGAGGTGGCCAAGCGGCGGTCGAAGGGCTTCTCCCTCGGCATGGGCCAGCGGCTCGGCATCGCCGCCGCGCTGCTCGGGGACCCCCAGGTGCTGCTGTTCGACGAGCCGGTCAACGGCCTCGACCCCGAGGGCATTCTCTGGGTGCGCAACCTGATGAAGTCGCTCGCCGCCGAGGGCCGTACGGTCTTCGTCTCCTCGCACCTGATGAGCGAGATGGCACTGACCGCCGACCACCTCATCGTCATCGGGCGCGGTCAGCTGCTCGCCGACATGAGCGTGAAGGACTTCATCTCGGCCAACTCCGCCGACTTCGCGCGCGTGCGCACCCCGGACACCGAGCCGCAGCTGCGCGAGAAGCTCACCTCGGCGCTGACCGAGGCGGGCGGGCAGGTGCTGCCCGAGCCGGACGGCGCGCTGCGCGTGACGGGGCTGCCGCTGCCGCGGATCAGCGACATCGCGCACGACTCCGACGTACGGCTGTGGGAGCTGTCCCCGCACCAGGCGTCGCTGGAGGAGGCCTACATGCGGATGACGCAGGGCGCCGTCGACTACCGGTCGGTCGCCGACCAGCGGGCCGGCCTCCAGCAGCCGCTGCCGCCCGGCGCGCAGCCTCCGATGCCGGTGCCCGGGCAGGGACAGCCCGGCTGGTACGCCCCGCCGCCGCCCCAGCAGGGCGGGCAGCCGTTCCCGGCGCCGCAGGGCACGCCGGGCCCGTCCGCGCCCGCGGGGCCGTACGGCGCCCCGGCCGCGCCCGGCACGGCACCGGGCGGGCCGGCCAATCCGTACGCGCAGCCGGCGCCGCAGGCGCCCGCCGGCGCCCCGCAGCCCACCGCCGCGCCCACCGCCCCCGCGCCCGCCACCGACCCGACCAAGTCCGAGGACGCCCGATGAGCACGCCCCAGCCCCCGATGCCGCAGGCCGCGCCCGATCGGCAGGCGGCGCCCGGTTCGCCGTACCCCGGCTACACCTCGCCGATCCCGGTCGTGCGCACGACGCTCTGGCACGCGGTCGCCTCCGAGTGGACGAAGATCAGGTCGGTCCGCTCGACGATGTGGACGCTGGGCGTGTTCGTCCTGCTGGTCGTCGGCATCGGCCTGCTGGCCGGCGCGGTGGTGGCGGGGTCCTCGCCCGACGTCTCCGGAGCGAACCCGCTGGAGCTGGGCTTCTTCGGACTGCTCCTCGGCAGCATGTGCGTCATCACGCTCGGCGTGCTGACCACCGCCTCCGAGTACGGCACCGGCATGATCCGCACCACGATGGTCGCCTGCCCCAACCGCGGCCGCGTGCTCGCCGCGAAGGCGATCGTGTTCTTCCTGGTGGCGTTCGTGGTGACCCTGGTCTCGGCCTCGCTCGTGGCCCTCGCGCACGTGGCCATGCTGGAGGGCGACGGTGTGCTGGAGCCCTCCGGCGAGGAGTGGCTGAAGGCCACCGTCGGCGTCTCGCTCTACATCGCGCTGCTCGGCCTGCTCTCGCTCGCCGTCGGATCGGTGATCCGGCACTCGGCAGGGGCCATCACCATCATGATCGGCGCCGTGCTGGCCCCGCTGGTGATCGCGCTGTTCATGTTCTCTCAGTCGCTGAAGGACGTTCAGCAGGCTCTGTTCGAGTACTCGATCCCGAACCAGCTCAGCATCTTCTACGCCAACTCGCTGACGGATTCCGGCCCGTCCGGCTGGGACCCGCTGTGGATCATGCTCGGGCTCACGGCCGTCGCGTTCGCCGGCGCCTTCGCCCTGCTGGAGAAGCGGGACGTGTAGCGCGAGGGACGCGAAGAGCGTTCAGAACCTGGGCGCGTTACGGGACCGCTGCACCCGCGTGGTGCGGCGGTCCTTCGCGTTCCAGCACGCCTTGTGCCAGTGTCGGCGGTCGTCGACGCCCGCGTGCTCCGGCCAGGCCACCACGTGCGGGACCCCGTCCGGGATCAGCTGGTCGCAGCCCGGGCAGCGGTACGACTTGCCCTGTGCGCTGGCGCCCGCCACATGCCGTACGCTCCACTCCTCGCCCTGCCAGCTCTCCGACGACTGCCAGCCGCCGTAGCGGCCGGCGCGGTCGTCCTCGGCGCTCCGGCCGGACGAACCGGCTCCCTTGGGTCGGTTGCGACGCGGGGACACAGAACACCTCACGGAGCTATACAGGAAGTACGGGCCGCATCCAGCCTACGCGGCGCCGACAGGGGTACGCGTACGACGCCAATCGCCGCAACTCCCCTGTGCGGGGCGCCTCCGAGGGCCGCTCCCGGCCGCTGCACAACCGCCGATTCTGCAGACAATCCGCAAATCTCCTCGCCGGACCGTGTCCTCGGCACGTGTCAGACGGTTATGCCGTGTGGGGGAGCTCCGTGTCGGAGCCGAGGAAGCAGGAATCAGCAATGCGCGTAGGAACATTCGTGTTGGGCGCCCAGTTCCCGGGGCAGGGCCAGGGAGAAGCGCTGCACCGCGCGGTCCGCTCGGCCGAGGTCGCCGAGGAGGCCGGGCTCGACACGGTCTGGCTGGCCGAACACCACTTCGTGCCGTACGGCACGTGTCCGTCGGCGGTGACCCTGGCCGCGCTGCTGCTCGGCCGCACCCGCCGCATCCGGGTCGGCACGGCGGTCAGCGTGCTGCCCACCGCCCACCCCGTGGCACTGGGCGAGCAGGCCGCGCTGCTGCATGTGACGAGCGGCGGCCGGTTCTCGCTGGGCGTCGGCCGGGGCGGCCCGTGGGTCGACCTGGAGGTGTTCGGCACGGGCCTGGAGGCGTACGAGCAAGGGTTCCCCGAATCACTCGATCTGCTGGTGCGCTGGCTGCGCGAACCGGCCGTCGGCGCCTCGGGGGACCGGTTCCGCTTCCGCGAGGTGCCCGTCGTCCCGCGGCCCTCGGAGTCCCTGACGGACGGCGCGGGGCCGGAGGTCGTCGTCGCCTGTACGTCCCCGGCGAGCGTGCGCCTGGCTGCCGAGCGGGGACTGCCGATGCTCCTCGGCATGCACGTCGGGGACGAGGAGAAGGCCGAGATGGTCGCCCTGTGGCGGCAGCACGCCCGCGCGGCCGGACGGCCGACGGCGGAGATCCACGACGCGGCGCACGTGTCGGCGGGTGTCTGTCAGATCGCGGACCGGCGCACGGACGCGGCGGAGACGCTGCTGAAGGCGATGCCGGGCTGGCTGCGCCAGGGGCTGGGCGCCCATGTCACGGTGGACGGACGCGCCCGGCAGATGCGCGACCCGCTGGCGTACACCGAACTGCTCTGCGGGCTGCACCCGGTGGGCACTCCCCGGCTGTGCGCGGACCGGCTCGCGGCGACCGGCGAGCGGACCGGCATCTCCCGCTTCGCCCTGCTCGTCGAGGGCTCCGGAGACCTCGCGGCCACGGAGGAGAACGTACGACGGCTCGGCACCGAGGTACTCCCGCAGCTCCGCTGAGCGGGCCGGCCGTGAGAGGACGGCCGCCGGGCCCGGCGGGCTCGGCGGGGAGCTTGCCGCTCCGGTACAAACTGCACCTCCCGCGTACGGAGCGGCAAGCGGGCGACCATCGCGTCAGCAGTCGCGAAGTTCCGGCGACTGGTTCAGCAACTGACTGCGCACCGAGGTGAAACGGGCCAGCGTCTCGTCGACCGAGGAGTCCAACGGGAACACCGCCACCCGGTGGCAGTTCTGGAAGGCCAGCCGCACACCGAAGTGCCGTTGCAGTGCGCCGCGTATCGCGTCACTCGCGAGCGCACGCAGCAGCTGACCGCGTGCCTGCTCGTCCGGCGGGGGCGTCTGGTTGTCGGCGAAGGCTCCGCCGTCGACCTTCAGCTGTGCCACCAGGGAGCTGATCATCTCCCATGCGTAGGGCAGGGAGGTCCGGACGCAGTCGACGAATTCTGCTTCATCGACCTCGCCTCGCTCGGCCTTTTCGAGTAGGGCCGGTGAGACGTCGAGCGACATGGGTTCTCCTCTCGCACCCCCGACCAGCAGGGGTTGCCGGACAGTAAAGGGAGTACGCGATGTCGATCACGCTGCGTACACACGTCGCGACCTCCCGTTCAATACCGTAAGCAACCGAACGTGACCGCACCAGGAGAATGCCCAGATGGGCCCTTTCGGGTAGGCGCACAATCGGCCAGTGCGCAACATGGGCCTTATGGGAGAAGTGGGACGGCTCCTCCGGCCTCCCGACGGGACGCGAATCGCGTCGGGACCGGCCCGTCGAGTAGCGTTGCCGACCATGCGTCTCGTCATTGCCCGCTGCTCCGTCGACTACGCCGGGCGGCTCACCGCCCATCTGCCCTCGGCCCCCCGCCTGATCCTGGTCAAGGCGGACGGCAGCGTCTCGATCCATGCAGACGACCGGGCCTACAAGCCCCTGAACTGGATGTCGCCGCCCTGCACGCTGAAGGAGGGCACCGGCGACGAGGCGGGCGTGTGGACCGTCGTCAACAAGGCGGGCGAGAAGCTCATCATCACGATGGAGGAGATCCTCCACGACTCCTCGCACGAACTGGGCGTGGACCCGGGCCTGATCAAGGACGGCGTGGAAGCGCACCTCCAGGAGCTGCTGGCCGACCGCATCGAGACGCTCGGCGAGGGCTACACCCTCATCCGTCGCGAGTACCCGACGGCCATCGGTCCGGTCGACATCCTGTGCCGGGACGCCGACGGCGGGACCGTCGCCGTCGAGATCAAGCGGCGCGGCGAGATCGACGGCGTGGAACAACTCACGCGCTACCTGGAGCTGTTGAACCGCGATCCGCATCTCGCCCCGGTGCGCGGCGTCTTCGCCGCCCAGGAGATCAAGCCGCAGGCCCGGGTGCTGGCCACGGACCGCGGCATCGGCTGCCAGGTGCTGGACTACGACGCGCTGCGCGGCATCGAGGACGACAAGCTGCGGCTGTTCTGAGCGCACGCGCACACGAGAGGGCCGGGTCCGGCGGACGGACCCGGCCCTCGGTCGTGCCTGCGGAACCTCAGATCACCTGGCCCGTCGCCGGACCGGATCCGCTCGGCGACCCCGCGTCACCGCTGCTGGCGCTGCTCTGCGGCGCGCTCGCGGTGGTGCTCGCGGGGGCGCTGGAGGCGGGACCGCTCGCCGTGTCGGACGTCGAGGGCGTCGACGGCGGGGGCGGCTCGGACGTCGGGTTCGAGGTGGTCGGCGGCGGCTCGGAGGTGGGCGGATCCGTGGGCGGCTCGGACGTCGGCGGCTTGGACGTCGGTGGCTTCGCCGTCGGCTTCGTCGAGGTGGGCGGCTTGGACGGCGACGACGGGTCGCTGGGATCGCCCGAGTCGCCGGGGTCGACGGGACCGTCCGTGTCGCCGGGGTTGTTCGTGCCGCTCGGATCGTCCGACGGCCTGGCCGATTCCGTGGGTGTCGGGTCGTCGGACGTGCCGAAGGTGCCGTCCGGACCGGGGTCGGTCGGCCGGCTGGTCGCCTCGCCGGTGTCGGCGGAGCCGTCGCTGCCGTCGTTCGCCCGGTCGGCGCCGAGACTGCCGTCGTCGGCTCCCTGGCTTGCCGACGGGTTGACGCCGACCCGGTCGGAGGGATCGCCTGCGTCGTTCTCCGAGGTGGCGCCGAGCGTCACCACCGTGCCGAGTACGGCGACGAGCAGGGCGCCCGCTCCGGCGGCCACCAGATTGCGCCGGGCGAAGCCCTTGATGCCCGTCCCGGCCTTGCGGGAGGGGCCGGGGGACGGGCCCCTGTGGGTCACCAGGGTCGGGGACTGCGGCGACGGCTGGAGCGGCGGGAACGGCGCGGGCACGCCCGCCGGCGGCGACGCCGACTCCTCGTGCCGGGCGTCGGGCACCTCCTCCCCGGCGGTCGCACCGTAACCGCCCCCGAGGGCGCCGGGACCGGCCTCGGCGGCGCCCGGAGCGGCCGCCCCGGTACCGAGGCCGGGTGTGTCCCCGGAACGGTCGGCGACCAGGGCGAGGGCGCGGCGCCCCGCGACGGCGCCCCGCTTGTCGGAGAGCGCGCCGCGCAACCCGACGGAGGCCTCCAGCTCGGCGCGGGCCCGGTCGAGCTGTCCGTCGCACAGCGCGAGGATGCCGAGCTCGTGGTGGAAGTACGCCTGTTCCGCGACGTCACCGGCGAGCCTGCTGGCCTGGCTGCCGGAGCGCAGCGCCCGTTCCCAGGCGCTCCAGTGCAGCCCCGCGGCGAACGCGGGCGCCGCGGTGCGGGCCAGCTGGACGGCCGGGCTCTCCTCGCCCTCGGCGGGCGGGGCCGTCGTCGGCACCAGCACGGCGAGGGCGGCGAGCACGGCGTCGGCCTCGGCGCAGACGCGCTCCGGGGTGACCGAGGGGTGCCCGGCCCACCAGGCGTAGTGCTGGGCCGCGGTCAGCGCCCGGGCCCGGACGTCGCCGCCGTATCCGGCGCTCTCCAGCTGGGTGAGCACACCGGCGGCGAGCCGGTAGCGGGAGCCGACCGGGGAGACGAGGCCGCAGTCGGCCAGCTCCCCGAGGGCGGCGTCCGCGTGGGTGTCGCCGACCAGGGCGGGCAGGTGGGCCTGGTGCGGCACCTCGCCGCCGAGGGCGACGGCGAACTCCAGCGTGGCCCGGGCGGAGGCGCTCAGCCGGGAGGCGAGCAGCGGCGCGGGCGCGGCGGCCTCGCCGAGGGACGGCAGCGGGACCTCGTCGCTCTCGGCGGCGTCGTAGGGCGTGTCGTCGGCCGGTCGGGCGTCGGCGAAGACGCCGAACTCGTCGACGGCGTCCGCGCCGGCCCGCAGCCGGTCGCGCCGGCGCAGCAGGGCGCCCGCCTGGACGAAGCGCAGCGGCAGGCCCTCGGACTCGAACCAGAGGTCTCCGGCCCAGTTGGCCTCCTCGTCGGTGAGGGGCCGCCCGGCGGCCCGCTCCAGCAGGTCCACGCCGTCGGAGCGGTCCAGGCCGGTGAGGAAGACCTCCTCGACGGCCGAGTCGGCGGACGGGGCGGGCACGTCCGGCGTCGCGCCGATGAGGAAGGCGCACTCCGGGGTGGCGTCCAGCAGCTCGTCGAGGGCGGCGCCGCCGAGTTCGGCGTCGTCCAGGACGACGACCGCGCCGACCTCCCTGAGGTGGCCGAGCAGTTCCTCCCGGTCCGGGCGGTGCAGGGGCGCTCGGTGGACGGCGTAGAAGAGGTCGTACAGCAGGTCGTCGGCCGTGCGGTGGAAGCCGCTGAGGCGGATCACGCCGTCGGGCGCGAGGTCCGCGCAGTCCTCGGCGACGACGTCGAGGAGGCTGGTGCGGCCGGAGCCGGCCGGGCCGGTGAGGCGTACGGACCGGCCGCGGGCGAGCAGCCGCACCAGGCGTTCGCGCTCGTCCTGGCGGGCCGTGAGCGGCCGTGCGGGCCTCGTCGGTCCGGGCGGGGCGGGCGGCCGGGCGGCGCGGTCCACCTCGGCGCGTTCGGCCGCGCTGAACTTCTCGGGCCGTGCGGGCCGCTCGCCGGGCGGGCAGACCTCGATCTCGCTGCCGTCGACGGGGTTGACGGTGAGCAGGAAGTCGCCGGAGACGAGCTGCACCGTGCGGGCGAGTGCGGGCACGTGCTGTCCGAAGTCGGGTGTGAGGGGATCCCTGGGCGGGCGCGGGCGCGGCGTGTGGCCGTCGCCGTCGTGGCCGTACTCCTCGGGTCCCCGGCTGTTCGGGTCCATAGGTTCAAGCCCCCCAAAAGCGTCGTGTGCAGGGTCCCGGTCGGGACCACCCTCCCGGCCTTGCCGCACACCGCGCTGTCGCTTCTGGTCCGGGCCCGCCAGTGGGTTGCAGGGCAGCGGGCAGCCGAACCCTAAACCTTCGCTCAGTATCTCCGACAGCCCGGGGTACCGCGCCGCCCGAGACGTCACAGTCTCGTGAGGATTGCGTGCGTCGGGCGTTTCCGTGAGGGAGCGTCCGGGTCTCCCCCGCCCCGCCCGGGCACACCTGCCCGGGAGGTCACACCCTGGGCAGGCTCTCCACGCCGAGGCCGCCCTCGATGGCCAGGATGCGGTGCAACCGGGTGGCCACCAGCAGGCGCTGCATCTGCGGCGGTACGCCGCGCAGCACCAGCCGCCGGCCGCAGCGGCCGGCCCGCCGGTGGGCCCCCATGATCACACCGAGTCCGGTGGCGTCCCAGGAGTCCAGCTCTGACAGGTCGAGCACCAGGTCGCCGACTCCGTCGTCGACGGCCGAGTGCAGGACCGTACGGGCGTCCGCCGCGCTGCGGACGTCGAGGCGGCCCCCGACGACCAGCTCGACGTGGTCGCCCCTGATGTGCATATGCGCTCCCCGTGCGTGCGTCTCGTGCTCCGCGAAGTGGTGTCGTTCCGGTGCTCGGTGTGCTGAGGTGATGCAACCTCTGACTGCGTGCAACGCTCCGAGGTTGCCGCCTGTAAGCGAACCGATACCGAATTCACCCCGGCGTGTGATGTTTCCCGGGGCTGCCGCGGATTCAGTGCTTGTAGAAGCCCTGCCCGCTCTTGCGTCCGATGTCACCGGCATCCACCATCCGGCGCATCAGCTCCGGCGGGGCGAACTTCTCGTCCTGCGACTCGGTGTAGATGTTGCTCGTGGCGTGCAGCAGGATGTCCACGCCCGTCAGGTCGGCGGTGGCCAGCGGCCCCATGGCGTGGCCGAAGCCCAGCTTGCAGGCGAGGTCGATGTCCTCGGCGGTGGCGACGCCCGACTCGTACAGCTTCGCGGCCTCGACGACGAGGGCGGAGATGAGGCGGGTCGTCACGAAGCCGGCGACGTCGCGGTTGACGACGATGCAGGTCTTGCCGACGGACTCGGCGAACTCGCGCGCCGTGGCGAGCGTTTCGTCGCTGGTCTTGTAGCCGCGCACCAGCTCGCACAGCTGCATCATCGGGACCGGCGAGAAGAAGTGCGTGCCGACCACCCGCTCCGGGCGCTCCGTCACGGCCGCGATCTTGGTGATCGGGATGGCGGAGGTGTTGGAGGCGAGGACCGCCTCGTCCTTGGCGAGCTTGTCCAGCGCGCGGAAGATCTCGTGCTTGACTTCCAGCTTCTCGAAGACGGCCTCGACGACGACGTCCGCGTCGGCGACGGCGTCCAGGTCGGTGGTCGCGGTGATGCGGCCGAGGGCGGCCTCGGCGTCGTCGGCGGTCAGCCTGCCCTTGGTGACGAACTTGTCGTACGAGGCCTTGATGCCGTCCGTGCCACGCCGCAGCGCCTCGTCGGTGACGTCCCGCAGGACGACGTCCCAGCCCGCCTGCGCGGAGACCTGGGCGATGCCGGATCCCATGAGACCGGCTCCGATGACGGCGAGCTTCCGTGCCACTGTGCGACTCCCCTGATACGCGCTGTTCTTCTTCTCTCGGCCGGACACTAGCGGTCGTGAGGGGCTGTGTGACCGGTAAGTAATGCGCGTCACGTCTCACATGACGGACATCACACCGTCGAGGGTCATTCCTCGCCTCGGACGGCGTAGTTGGGCCCATCGCGCCCGTCGGTTCCTCCCTTTCCTCCGGTATCGGCGGCACCTCGCGCCCGGCCCGTGACGACGGGCACACGTGCCCGTGCCGCCGGGGCGTAACTACGCTGGGCGCATGGTCAATCTGACGCGCATCTACACCCGGACCGGCGACCGGGGCACCACCGCCCTCGGCGACATGAGCCGGGTCCCGAAGACCGACCTCAGGATCGCCGCGTACGCCGACGCCAACGAGGCCAACGCGGTGATCGGCACGGCGATCGCCCTGGGCGGCCTGGACGAGGAGATCGTCAAGGTCCTCACCCGCGTCCAGAACGACCTGTTCGACGTGGGCGCGGACCTGTCGACGCCGGTGACCGAGAACCCGGAGTACCCGCCGCTGAGGGTGGAGCAGTTCTACGTCGACAAGCTGGAGGCGGACTGCGACCGCTTCCTGGGCGAGCTGGAGAAGCTCCGCTCCTTCATCCTGCCCGGCGGCACGCCCGGCGCGGCCCTGCTGCACCAGGCGTGCACGGTGGTACGGCGGGCCGAACGCTCGACGTGGGCGGCGCTGGAGGCGCACGGCGAGGTGATGAACCCGCTGACCGCGACCTACCTCAACCGGCTGTCCGACCTGCTGTTCATCCTCGCGCGCACGGCCAACAAGGAGGTCGGGGACGTGCTGTGGGTGCCCGGCGGGGAGCGCTGAGCCGCCGCGCGCACCGCGACGCCGGTGACCGGTCACGCGGGTGACGGCCACCGGCCACCGCCGGCGGTACGCCGGTCAGCGCCGGGCGTCCTCCTCGGCCCGCAGGTGCTTGGCGGACGGAGCCGGCGGAGCGGTCGCCGGGGCCTTCTTCGGCCAGATCGCGTACGACAGCGCGATCAGGCCGTGGATGCCGGCGGCGCGCCAGGCGACGGACTGCCAGCTCTCCAGGGAGCCGGTGCGGCTCGGGTCGTCGACGTACCACATGGCGATCTGCAGCAGCCCGGTGGCCACGGCGGCGGCCAGCAGCGTGCCCAGCCACACCTTGCCCTCGTGGAGGGCCCGGGCCATGCCGTAGCGCGGCGGACCGGCCGGCCTCGGGGCTCCGGCCAGCCGGTGGGCGGCGTGGCCGTCGAGCCATTTCACGGTCCGGTGGCCGTGGCCGACGGTGTAGCCGATGTACAGCGCGGCCAGCCCGTGCTTCCCGCTCGGGTCGGCGCCGTTCTTCAGGTCCAGCGCGGTGACGACCAGCAGGACGACCTCCAGCAGCGGCTCGCACAGCAGCAACGCCATGCCCGTGCGCGGCATGCGCAGCAGGTAGCGGAAGGCCAGCCCGGCCGACAGCAGCACCCAGAAGCCGATCTCGCAGGCGATGATCAGGGTGACGATCACGGTTCGCTCCTCTCGGTCACCCTTTCAGGCTCCCGTGCCCGGCGGCCGGGATCGTCGTCGCCGCTGACGAACCTGCGGTACATCGAAAGATGCAGTACGGGACCGTTCCCGGGCATCAGGCGAGGGCCGGGCGGGCCGTGTTGGATGGTGGCATGGCCGTACGACTCCCCCGCCCGCACCGCTTCGACGTGTACGTCGCGGCGGCCGGGCTGCTCGGCGGGCTCCTGCTGTGGGGCATCGGTCTGGGCGTCCGCCCGGCCGACGAACCCATGGTGCTGTTCGACGGCCGGTGGCCGCTGCTGGCCCCGCTCGTTGTCACGGCCGGCTGCGAGCTGCTGCGCCGGGCCGCGCCGCGCACCGGCCTGCTGATCGGCACGGGCGCGCTCGTCCTGGACACGATGACACAGGGCAGCCTGGTCACGGTGCTGATGTACACCGACCTCATGTACGCCGCCGTCCTGTACGGCCCGCCCGCCTCGGCCCGGCGTATCCCGTGGATCACCGGGCTGCTCACGGTGGCGGCGACGGTGGTGCCGTTCGCGGTATGGCGGGTGCCCGAGGCGCTGCTGATCGGCGTCGCCGTCGGGATCGTGTCGTTCGCGCCCGCGTCCACGGGGCTGATCGTGCGCAGTCACCGGGAGGCCGCCGAGGCCGCCCGGCTGCGCGCCGAGCAGACCGCGCTGCTGGCCGAGATGGACCGGGTCCAGGCGGTGACCGCGGAACGGTCCCGGATGGCCCGCGAGTTGCACGACATGGTCGCCAACCACCTCTCCGCGATCGCCATCCACTCCACGGCCGCACTGTCCCTGGACGACCCGGCGACCACGCGTCAGGCGCTCGGTGTGATCCGGGAGAACAGTGTCGAGGGACTGGCGGAGATGCGGCGGCTGATCGGCATCCTGCGGGACACCGGCGGGGACACCGGGCCGGCCGCCGCCCCCACCCTCGACGGTCTCGGCGCACTGGTCGACGGCGCCCGCGCCAACGGGCTGGACGTCACCCTGGAGGCGGCGTACGGCGAGGGCCTGCCCGCGCCGGTCGAGCTGGCCGCGTACCGGATCGTGCAGGAGTCCTTGACGAACGCGCTGAAGCACGCCTCGGACGGGCCGGTCCGCGTGACGCTGGCCCGCCGGGACCACGTCCTGCGGGTCGAGGTGACCAGCCCGTACGGCGACCGCGACGCGCCCCGCGCGCCCGGCTCGGGCGCCGGTCTGGTCGGCATGCGGGAGCGGGCGGCGCTGTTGCACGGCTCGTTCGAGGCGGGAGCCGAGCGGGCGGCCGATGGGAAGATCTGGACCGTGCGTGCCACGCTGCCGCTCACCGAAGGAGACTGAAGCATGATCCGCGTCCTCGTCGCCGAGGACCAGTCCGCCGTCCGCGCCGGGCTGGTCCTGATCCTGGGCAGCGCGCCGGACATCGAGGTGGTCGGTGAGGCGGCGGACGGCGAGCAGGCGGTGGCACTGGCCCGTCGGCTGCGGCCGGACCTGGTGCTGATGGACGTTCAGATGCCGCGCCTGGACGGCGTGTCGGCGACCCGGCGGGTGGTCGACGAGCAGTTGGCCGACGTGCTGGTGCTGACCACCTTCGACCTCGACGAGTACGTCTTCGGGGCGCTCAGGGCGGGTGCCGCCGGGTTCCTGCTGAAGAACACGGAGGCGAAGGACCTGATCGCCGCCGTGCGCACCGTGGCGGGCGGCGAGGGGATCGTCGCCCCGGCCGTCACCCGGCGGTTGATCGCCGAGTTCGCGGCGAAGCCGGTCCGGGAGACGACCGCGGATCCGGCGTTGCTGCGGGAACTGACCCGCCGTGAGCGCGAGGTCCTCTCCTGTCTCGGCGAGGGACTGTCCAACGCCGCGATCGCCGGCCGGCTGGACATGGCCGAGGCCACGGTGAAGACGCACGTCAGCCGCCTGCTGGGGAAGCTGGGGCTGCGCAGCCGGGTACAAGCGGCCGTGCTCGCGCAGGAGTTGGGGATCTAGCCACCCTTCGGTGGTAGTGGTCCAGACCTATTGACCCATGGTCCAGACCTTTCTATTCTCGCGGCACTGCGGGCATGAGGCTCAGTCATGCCCACAACAACATCCCCACAGGTCCCCACATAAGGAGGCGCAGCATGCGCTTCAGACACAGAGCCGCGGCACTGGCCGCGACCCTGGCACTCCCGCTCGGCGGACTCGTCGGACTCGCGAGCCCCGCCCAGGCGGCCACGAGCGCGACGGCCACCTTCACCAAGACCTCGGACTGGGGCTCCGGCTTCGGCGGCAGCTGGACGGTGAAGAACACCGGCACCACGACCATCAACTCCTGGACGGTCGAGTGGGACTTCCCCTCCGGCACCAAGGTCACCTCCGCCTGGGACGCCACGGTCACCAACTCCGGTGACCACTGGACCGCCAAGAACGTCGGCTGGAACGGCACCCTCGCCCCCGGGGCGTCCGTCTCCTTCGGTTTCAACGGCACCGGTTCCGGCTCCCCGTCCGGCTGCAAGCTCAACGGCGGCAGCTGCGACGGCACCTCCGTCCCCGGCGACGCGGCCCCCTCCGCCCCCGGCACCCCCACGGCCTCGGACATCACCGACACCTCGGTGAAACTGTCCTGGTCGGCGGCCACCGACGACAAGGGCGTCAAGAACTACGACGTCCTGCGCGACGGCGCCAAGGTCGCGACGGTCACGGGCACGTCGTACACGGACACCGGCCTGACCAAGGGCACCGACTACTCGTACACGGTCCAGGCCCGTGACACCGCCGACCAGACCGGCCCGGCCAGCGGCGCCGTCAAGGTCCGCACCACCGGCGACGGCGGCGGCAACCCGGGCGGCGGCGACGAGGTCAAGCTCGGCTACTTCACCAACTGGGGCGTCTACGGGCGCAACTACCACGTGAAGAACCTGGTCACCTCCGGCTCGGCCGAGAAGATCACGCACATCAACTACGCCTTCGGCAACGTCCAGGGCGGCAAGTGCACGATCGGCGACGCCTACGCCGACTACGACAAGGCCTACACCGCCGACCAGTCCGTCGACGGCGTCGCCGACACCTGGGACCAGCCGCTGCGCGGCAACTTCAACCAGCTGCGCAAGCTGAAGGCCAAGTACCCGCACATCAAGGTGCTGTGGTCCTTCGGCGGCTGGACCTGGTCCGGCGGCTTCCCCGACGCCGTGAAGAACCCGGCCGCCTTCGCGAAGTCCTGCCACGACCTGGTCGAGGACCCGCGCTGGGCCGACGTCTTCGACGGCATCGACCTGGACTGGGAGTACCCGAACGCCTGCGGTCTGAGCTGTGACACCACCAGCGCCAAGAACGCCTTCAGCAGCATGATGAAGGCCATGCGCGCCGAGTTCGGCAACGACCTCGTCACCGCGGCCGTCACCGCGGACGCGTCCGACGGCGGCAAGATCGACGCCGCCGACTACGGCCCGGCCGCGCAGTACATCGACTGGTACAACGTGATGACGTACGACTTCTTCGGCGCCTGGGCGAAGAACGGTCCCACCGCCCCGCACTCGCCGCTGACCTCGTACGACGGCATCCCGCAGCAGGGCTTCAACTCCGCCGAGGCCATCGCGAGGTTCAAGGCGAAGGGCGTCCCGGCCGACAAGCTCCTGCTCGGCATCGGCTTCTACGGCCGCGGCTGGACCGGCGTCACCCAGTCCGCGCCCGGCGGCACCGCGACCGGCCCGGCCGCCGGTACCTACGAGGCGGGCATCGAGGACTACAAGGTCCTCAGGAACAGCTGCCCGGCCACCGGCACCGTCGCCGGCACGGCGTACGCGCACTGCGGCACCAACTGGTGGTCCTACGACACCCCGGCGACCGTGAAGTCGAAGATGGACTGGGCCGAGAACCAGGGCCTGGGCGGCGCCTTCTTCTGGGAGTTCAGCGGTGACACCGCCAACGGCGAGCTGGTGAGCGCCATCGACAGCGGCCTGAAGTAGTCACCGAGCAGTAGTCACCAAGCGACGTTGTCGCTCCCCCGGACTTCGTCCGGGGGACCCCCACCCAGCGAGTGAATGTGGCTACGCCACATTCACTCGCTGTCCGGGCGGGGCTGCCTCCAGCCACGCGAGGAAACCGGTCAGCGCGTCCTCGCTCATCGCCAGCTCCAGCCGCGTCCCCCGGTGCAGACAGGCCAGGACCACGGAGTCGGACAGCAGGGCCAGCTCCTCCTCGCCGTCCGGGACGCGACGCCCGGCCACCTCGATCGACGACCGCTCCAGGACGCGACGCGGCCGGGGGGAGTACGAGAAGACGCGGTACCACTCGACCCGGTCGCCGTTGTAGCGGGCCACGCCATAGGCCCAGCCCTTGCCGCCGGCGTCGCCCTCCTCGGGGGCGTCCCACCGCAGGGAGCAGTCGAAGGTGCCGCCGGAGCGCTGGATCAGCCTGCGGCGCAGACCGAAGACGAACAGTCCCACCACCACGAGTGCGACGACAAGTCCGCACACAGTCAGAGCGAGGACCATCGGCACCGACCTCCTCGTCTCCTAGGTAACGGAACGTAAAAAACACCCGGATCTGGCTCAGCCGCGGCCGGGTCCGGATCGCTCCGGTCCCAGCCGCGGCTGAGTGACGTCATAGCACAGCTCTGGGGTCAGCGCCCCGCCGCCGCGCGCAGTCGGACGTCCGCGCGACGCTCGGCGGTGGCGTCGCCCTCCGCCTTCGCGCGCTCGAGCTCCCGCTCCGCGCGCTGGACGTCGATCTCGTCCGACAGTTCGGCGATCTCGGCCAGCAGCGACAGCTTGTTGTCGGCGAACGAGATGAAACCGCCGTGCACCGCGGCGACGACCGTTCCACCATCACTCGTACGGATGGTCACCGGGCCCGACTCCAGCACACCGAGCAGCGGCTGGTGACCGGGCATGACGCCGATGTCGCCGGACGTGGTGCGCGCGACGACCAGGGTGGCCTCGCCGGACCAGACCTGGCGGTCGGCGGCGACCAGCTCGACGTGCAGCTCAGCAGCCAAGGGTGGCTCCTCGGGTCACCACCCGGCGGGAGAGCCGGGTGTTGGTTACAAGTCTAATGGGCGTGACAGAGGGGGCGGGACGCGCCCGCCCCCTCCGGTGTGAGCCTCAAGGGCTCACCATGAGCGCGAGGCTCAGGAGACGCCCAGCTCCTTCGCGTTCTTCTTCAGGTCCTCGATACCACCGCACATGAAGAACGCCTGCTCCGGGAAGTGGTCGTACTCACCGTCGCAGATCGCGTTGAACGCGGCGATCGACTCGTCCAGCGGCACGTCCGAACCGTCCACGCCGGTGAACTGCTTGGCGACGTGGGTGTTCTGGGACAGGAAGCGCTCCACGCGACGGGCGCGGTGGACGACGAGCTTGTCCTCCTCGCCGAGCTCGTCGATACCGAGGATCGCGATGATGTCCTGCAGGTCCTTGTACTTCTGCAGGATGTTCTTCACGCGCATGGCCGCGTTGTAGTGGTCCTGCGCGATGTAGCGCGGGTCCAGGATCCGGGACGTCGAGTCCAGCGGGTCCACGGCCGGGTAGATGCCCTTCTCCGAGATCGGACGGGACAGAACCGTCGTCGCGTCGAGGTGGGCGAAGGTGGTGGCCGGGGCCGGGTCGGTCAGGTCGTCCGCGGGGACGTAGATCGCCTGCATGGAGGTGATCGAGTGACCACGGGTCGAGGTGATGCGCTCCTGGAGGAGACCCATCTCGTCGGCCAGGTTCGGCTGGTAGCCCACCGCGGAGGGCATACGGCCGAGCAGGGTCGACACCTCGGAACCGGCCTGGGTGAAGCGGAAGATGTTGTCGATGAAGAACAGCACGTCCTGCTTCTGCACATCGCGGAAGTACTCCGCCATGGTCAAACCGGCCAGGGCCACGCGCAGACGGGTGCCCGGGGGCTCGTCCATCTGGCCGAAGACCAGCGCGGTCTTGTCGATGACGCCCGAGTCGCTCATCTCGTCGATGAGGTCGTTGCCCTCACGGGTGCGCTCACCGACACCGGCGAACACCGACACACCGTCGTGGTTGTTGGCGACGCGGTAGATCATCTCCTGGATGAGCACCGTCTTGCCGACGCCGGCGCCGCCGAACAGACCGATCTTGCCGCCCTTGACGTACGGGGTCAGCAGGTCGATGACCTTGACGCCGGTCTCGAACATCTCGGTCTTCGACTCGAGCTCGTCGAAGTTGGGCGCCTTGCGGTGGATCGGCCAGCGCTCACCGTCGTAGGTCTCGTCGACGTTCAGCACCTCACCGAGGGTGTTGAACACCTTGCCCTTGGTGAAGTCGCCGACCGGCACCGAGATGGAGGCACCCGTGTCGGTCACCGGGGCCTGGCGGACCAGACCGTCGGTGGGCTGCATGGAGATGGTGCGGACCAGGCCGTCACCCAGGTGCTGGGCGACCTCCAGGGTCAGCGTCTTCAGCTCGCCCTCGTTCGCCGGGTCGGCGACCTGGACGTGCAGCGCGTTGTAGATGTCCGGCATCGCGTCGACGGGGAACTCCACGTCGACGACCGGGCCGATGACCCGCGCGACGCGGCCCGTCGCCGTGGCCGTCTCAACAGTGGTGGTCATTAGTTGTCACTCCCCGCGGTCGCGTCGGCCAGGGCGCTCGCGCCACCGACGATCTCGCTGATTTCCTGGGTGATTTCGGCCTGGCGGGCCGCGTTGGCAAGACGGGAGAGCGTGTTGATCAGCTCGCCCGCGTTGTCGGTGGCCGACTTCATCGCGCGCCGGGTGGCGGCGTGCTTGGAAGCGGCCGACTGGAGCAGCGCGTTGTAGATCCGGCTCTCGACGTACCGCGGCAGCAGGGCGTCGAGGACGTCCTCCGCCGAGGGCTCGAAGTCGTAGAGCGGCAGGATCTCGCCCTTGGCGGCGGTCTCCTGCGCGACCTCTTCGAGGCGCAGCGGAAGCAGCCGCGAGTCGACCGCCGTCTGCGTCATCATCGAGACGAACTCGGTGTAGACGATGTGGAGCTCGTCCACGCCGCCGTCCGCCGTCTCCTTCTCGATCGCCTCGATCAGCGGAGCCGCGACCTTCTTGGCGTCCGCGTACGAGGGCTCGTCGGTGAAGCCCGTCCACGACTCCGAGATCTTGCGCTCACGGAAGTTGTAGTGGGCGACACCGCGCCGGCCGACGATGAACGTGTCGACCTGCTTGCCCTCGCGCTCCAGGCGCTCGGTCAGCTGCTCCGCCGCCTTGATGGCGTTGGAGTTGAAGGCGCCGGCCAGACCGCGGTCGCTCGTGAGGAGCAGGACCGCGGCACGGGTCGGGTTCTCCGCCTCCGTGGTCAGCGGGTGCTTGGTGTTCGAACCGGTGCCGACCGCCGTGACCGCGCGGGTCAGTTCCTGCGCGTACGGCGTGGAGGCCGCCACCTTGCGCTGCGCCTTGACGACGCGCGAGGCGGCGATCATCTC
Organism: Streptomyces viridiviolaceus; assembly: GCF_014650995.1. Taxonomy (GTDB): domain Bacteria; phylum Actinomycetota; class Actinomycetes; order Streptomycetales; family Streptomycetaceae; genus Streptomyces; species Streptomyces viridiviolaceus. The sequence goes on along the minus strand of NZ_BMWA01000011.1, from coordinate 248,757 downwards.
CATCGCCTTGGTGATCTTCTTGGTCGCGGTGACGGATCGGATGCGACGCTTGTAGACCCGGAGCTGGGCTCCCATGAGTCAGGTCCCTTCCTTACGTCACTTGGCGGCGGACGGGGCGTCCTCGCCGAGCAGCTTGCCGTCCGAGGTCTCGAACTGCTTCTTGAACGCCGCGATCGCCTCGGCAACGGCCTGCAGGGTGTCGTCGGACATCTTGCCGCCCTCCTTGATGGAGGTCATGAGGCCCTGCTCCTTGCGGTGCAGGTACTCCAGCAGCTCCTTCTCGAAGCGGCGGATGTCGGCGACCGGCACGTCGTCCATCTTGCCGGTGGTGCCGGCCCAGACGGAGACGACCTGGTCCTCGGTGGCCATCGGCTGGTACTGGTCCTGCTTCAGCAGCTCGACCATGCGCTGACCGCGCTCCAGCTGCGCCTTCGACGCGGCGTCCAGGTCGGAACCGAAGGCGGCGAACGCCTCCAGCTCACGGAACTGGGCGAGGTCCACGCGCAGACGGCCGGAGACCTGCTTCATCGCCTTGTGCTGGGCGGAGCCACCGACGCGGGAGACCGAGATACCGACGTTCAGGGCCGGGCGCTGGCCGGCGTTGAACAGGTCGGACTCCAGGAAGCACTGGCCGTCGGTGATGGAGATGACGTTGGTCGGGATGAACGCCGAGACGTCGTTGGCCTTGGTCTCGACGATCGGCAGACCGGTCATCGAGCCGGCACCCATGTCGTCGGAGAGCTTGGCGCAGCGCTCCAGCAGACGGGAGTGCAGGTAGAAGACGTCACCCGGGTAGGCCTCGCGGCCCGGCGGGCGGCGCAGCAGCAGCGACACGGCGCGGTAGGCGTCGGCCTGCTTCGACAGGTCGTCGAAGATGATCAGGACGTGCTTGCCCTCGTACATCCACTGCTGACCGATGGCCGAGCCGGTGTAGGGCGCCAGGTACTTGAAGCCGGCCGGGTCGGACGCCGGGGCGGCGACGATGGTCGTGTACTCCAGCGCGCCGTTCTCCTCCAGCGCGCGGCGGACCGACGCGATGGTGGAGCCCTTCTGGCCGATGGCGACGTAGATGCAGCGGACCTGCTTGTTCGGGTCGCCGGTGCGCCAGTTGTCACGCTGGTTGATGATCGTGTCGACGGCCAGGGCGGTCTTGCCGGTCTGACGGTCACCGATGATCAGCTGACGCTGACCACGGCCGATCGGGGTCATGGCGTCGACGGCCTTGTAGCCGGTCTCCATCGGCTCGTGCACCGACTTGCGCTGCATGACCGTGGGGGCCTGCAGCTCGAGGGCGCGGCGGCCCTCGGTCTCGATCTCGCCGAGGCCGTCGATCGGGTTGCCGAGGGGGTCGACGACGCGGCCGAGGTAGCCCTCGCCCACGGCGACCGACAGGACCTCGCCGGTGCGGGTGACCGGCTGGCCCTCCTCGATGCCGCTGAACTCACCGAGGACGATGGCACCGATCTCGCGCTCCTCGAGGTTGAGGGCGAGGCCGAGGGTGCCGTCCTCGAACTTCAGCAGCTCGTTGGCCATGGCCGAGGGCAGGCCCTCGACCTTCGCGATGCCGTCGCCGGCAAGGGTGACCGTACCGACCTCCTCGCGCGAGGCCGCGTCCGGCTTGTACGACTGGACGAAGTTCTCCAGCGCATCCCGGATCTCCTCCGGCCGGATCGTGAGCTCCGCCATCTGAGTTCCCTGCTCTCCTTGTTGGGCCCGAAGTTTCACTTGGGGGGTAGAAGGGACTCCCCCCAATAAGAGGTGAATCCTCTGCACGGCCCAACCAGGGCCGTCGTAAGTACGTACTGCTTGTTGTTCTGTTGCCGCGGGGGCGCTAGCTCGCCAGACGGCGGCCGGCGTCCTCGAGACGGTCCGCGATGGAGCCGTTGATGACCTCGTCACCGACCTGCACCCGGATCCCGCCGACGACCTCGGGGTCCACGTCGAGGTTGAGGTGCATCCGGCGGCCGTAGAGCTTGGCGAGGGCGGCGCCGAGGCGCTGCTTCTGCGTGTCGCTCAGCGGCACCGCCGACGTGACGACGGCGACCATGCGGTCCCGGCGCTCGGCGGCGAGCTTGGACAGGGACTCGAGTCCCGACTCCAGGCTACGTCCCCGGGGCGCGGTCACAAGGCGCGTCACCAGACGCTCGGTGGTCACGTACGCCCGGCCGCCGAGCAGGCTGCGCAGCAGCTCGCTCTTGGCCGAGGTGGTGGCCTTGCGGTCGGTCAGCGCGGCGCGGAGCTCGGTGTTCGAGGAGACGATCCGGCTGAACCGGAACAGCTCGTCCTCGACGTCGTCGAGCCTGTTCGCCTTCTGCGCGGCGGTGAGGTCGGCGGTGTTCGCCAGCTCCTCCAGCGCGTCCACCAGGTCGCGGGACTGCGACCAGCGGGAACGCACCATGCCGGACACCAGGTCGGCGGCCGGGCCGCTGACCTGGGCGCCGAAGAGGCGCTGGGCGAGTTCGGCCTTGGCCTCGCCGGCCTGCGCCGGGTCGGTCAGGACCCGACGCAGCGACACCTCGCGGTCGAGCAGCGCGGTGACGGCGGCCAGCTCCTCGGCGAGCGAGCCCGCGTCCACGGACGTGGAGTCCGTCAGCGCGTCGAGACGCTCGCGTGCGGCGGCCAGGGCCTCGCGGCTCGCTCCGTTCATCGCGTGGCCTCGGCCTTCGTCGCCTTGTCGTCGAGCTCGTCCAGGAAGCGGTCGATGACGCGGCTCTGACGGGCGTGGTCCTCGAGGGACTCGCCGACGAGCTTGCCGGCCAGCTCGGTGGCGAGCTTGCCGACGTCCTGGCGCAGCGCGGACGAGGCGGCCTTGCGGTCGGCCTCGATCTGCGCGTGACCGGCGGCGATGATCTCCTCACGCTGCCGCTGGCCTTCCGCGCGCATCTCGGCGATGAGCGTGGCGCCCTGCTCCTGAGCCTCCTGGCGCAGGCGCGCGGCCTCGTGCCGGGCCTCGGCGAGCTGGGCCTTGTACTGCTCAAGGACGCTCTGGGCCTCGGTCTGCGCGGCCTCGGCCTTCTCGATACCGCCCTCGATGGCCTCGCGACGCTCTTCCAGAACCTTGTTGATGTTCGGGAGCAGCTTCTTGGCGAGGAAGCCGAAGACGATGACGAAGGCGATCAGGCCGATGACAAGCTCGGGGATCGGCGGGACGAGAGGGTTCTCACCCTCCGCGGCCGCGATCGTGAGCAGCTGGCTCATGTGTGTGCCTTTCGTCTAGTCGGCTGGTCTGTGTCAGCGATCAGTAGCCGTAGACGAACGGCATGACCAGACCGATCAGGGCCAGCGCCTCACAGAAGGCGAAGCCGAGGATCTGGTTGGCACGGATCAGGCCGGCGGCCTCGGGCTGGCGGGCGAGGGCCTGGGTGCCGTTACCGAAGATGATGCCGACGCCGACGCCGGGGCCGATTGCGGCGAGACCGTAACCGATGGAACCGAGGGAACCTTCGACGGCAGCAAGGGTCTGGGACATGCCAGTTCTTCCTTTTCCTTTACGGACCGGTGGGGGTTGGCCACCGGACGACTTGTTGAGGGCGGTGTGGGCGCCGACTCAGTGGTGCTCGGCCAGCGCGCCCTGGATGTAGGTGCAGGTCAGCAGGACGAACACGTACGCCTGCAGGGCCTGGATGAACAGCTCGAAGGCGGTCATCACGATGACCATCACGAACGAGACACCCGCGTAGGCGATGCCGACGCCGTTCAGCAGGTACCAGCTGGCGATCGTGAAGAGCAGCAGCAGGGTGTGCCCGGCGAACATGTTGGCGAAGAGTCGCACGGCGTGGGTGAACGGCCGGATCAGCAGGTTCGAGAAGAGCTCGATCAGCATGGCCAGCGGCAGCACCGGGCCGAGCGACTTGTCGTAGCCGGTGACGTTCTTCCAGAAGCCGACGAAGCCGTGCCGCTTAAAGGTCAGCGACACCCACAGGATGTAGACGATCAGGGCCAGGATCATCGGGTACGCGATGATCGAGGTGACCGGGAACTGGGCGACCGGAATGATCGACCAGAGGTTCATCATCCAGACGAAGAAGAACAGCGAGACCACGAGGGGGACGTACTTCTCGCCCTCCTTCTTGCCGATGGTCTCGTAGACGACACCGCGCCGGATGAAGTCGTAGCCCGCCTCGGCGACCATCTGCAGCTTGCCCGGGACGACCTGCGGCCTGCGGAAGGCGGCCCAGAAGAAGCCGACGACGATGATCGAGCCGAGCAGCGCCAGCAGCATCGTCTTGTTGAAGTACAGGTTGCTGTCCGCGTCGCCCCAGAGAGGCTGGAACAGGAACGAGTGCAGGCCCGGGGAGACCTCCGCGAAGCCGCAGCCGTCGAAGATGTGGCAGTCGGTCTCGAAGGCGAGCACCTGCGTCGGGTCAGCACTCACCGCGGGCTCCTTCATCGTGGCGCATGGGTACGGCAACCTCGTTGTGTCGGCGCGGCGCGTGACCGCGGTTCGGCACGGGACTGGTGTTACGGATGTGGGGGCGGCTGTGGGGCATCTCGCCTCGCGATTGAGCAGGCGTCAGCTCGGATGCCCGCGCCCGCGATGCCGCAGTTGGCACCGGACGATAGCAGGACTTCACATGCCTCTTTATCCCGGCCCTACCCCTCACGACGAGTGCCCCGTCTTTTCGGGCTTTTCGCCCGTCGACTCGGGCTCGACGTAAAGAATCTTGGACTTCATGTGGGCGCGCGTCTGGGCGGCGATCCAGGCGAGGGTGCCGGCGACCAGGGTGAGCGCGAAGGCCCGGGGATTGAACAGCGTCGTGTTCTTGAACGCGGCGACGAAGATGAACAGCAGAAGAATCTGTGCCGCGTAGAGCATCAGGCCCATCGCCTGGAAGAGGTGCGGAAGCGATTTGGCGGTGCGCTGCAGGATGTACAGGCCGAGCCCCATGAAGAGGATGACCACCAGCGTTCCCACCACGGCTCCGACCGCCCCCTTGCCGCCCGCGACCACGCCGCTGACGACGGCGGCGATGGCACCGACGGCAGCAGTGGGCACGGCGGCCTGGAGCAGGATCCGGGCGTCATTGGACGGCATGGCGGCAACTCCGCTTTTTCACAGGGGGCAGGGTGTCGTCATGGACGAGCGTAGTCCCGGGCTGAGTGAAGACCTCACGCCAAGAGACCGTCGCACTACGGTCCTTCGGCTTTATCCGGGGGTTCTCGTGAACGGTATCACAAACTATTTGATGAGGTCTTTACCTGTGGGTGTGCTGGCTGTCACACATGAGAGTGACCGTGCGCGTCTGTGCAAATACAGAGCCCGTTTGTCTGGTATTGCGGGGATTCGTTCCCCCACGACTTGGCAATGCTCTAGTCAGATTCTTACCTTGCGCGCGAACGGGGTCCCACGGCGGTCGCGCCGTTGACGCCCGAGACGCCCACGGCGACCGGGATGCGCTCCTCCGCCTCGTCCGCGGCCGGCGTCCGCTCGGCCGCCACCGCCCGGCGCCGGCGGTAGCGCGGCGGCACGAAGCGCTCGGCCCAGCGCGGGGCCCGCGGGGTGAAGCGCGGCATCAGGAGCAGGATCAGGCCGATCGCACTGAGGAAGACGACGCTCAGCACGATCCACATCGACGCGGAGTTCACGGAGTAGGCGAGCGCGCCGAAGGCGATCAGCGCCGAGAAGAAGTACATGATCAGCACCGCGCGGCTGTGGGAGTGGCCGATCTCCAGCAGGCGGTGGTGCAGGTGCCCCCGGTCCGCCGCGAACGGCGACTGGCCGCGCCAGGTGCGCCGGACGATGGCGAGGATCAGGTCGGCGGCCGGGATCGCGATGATCGTCAGCGGCATCAGCAGCGGGATGTAGACCGGCACCATCTGGTGCACGGTGTTGCGCTCGGAGCCGGAGAACAGCTTCATCACGTCGGGGTCGACCTGACCCGTGACGGAGATCGCGCCGGCGGCCAGGACCAGGCCGATCAGCATCGAGCCCGAGTCGCCCATGAAGATCCGGGCGGGGTGCATGTTGTGCGGCAGGAAGCCCAGGCACATGCCCATGAGGATGGCGGCGAACAGCGTGGCCGGGGCGGCTGCCTCGATGCCGTACGAGTACCAGATCCGGTAGGCGTACATGAAGAACGCGGCCGCCGCGATGCACACCATGCCGGCCGCGAGGCCGTCGAGGCCGTCCACGAAGTTGACCGCGTTGATGGTGATGACGACCAGGGCGACCGTCAGCAGGGTGCCCTGCCACTGGGTCAGGGCCACCGTGCCGACGCCCGGTACCGGGATCCACAGGATGGTCAGGCCCTGCACCACCATCACGCCGGCGGCGATCATCTGGCCGCCCAGCTTGATCAGGGCGTCGATCTCGAACTTGTCGTCCAGGACGCCGATCAGCCAGATCAGCGCGGCTCCGGAGAGCAGGGCCCTGGGCTCGTTGGACTTCTCGAAGACCTCGTTGAGGTTGGTGAGGTGGTCGGCGACCAGCAGGCCCGCGCACAGCCCGAAGAACATGGCGATCCCGCCGAGGCGCGGAGTGGGCTCCCGGTGCACGTCACGTGCCCGGATCTCCGGCATCGCCCCCGCCACGATCGCGAACTTCCGTACCGGCCCTGTCAGCAGATACGTCACCGCGGCCGTGATGCAGAGCGTCAGCAGGTATTCACGCACGGGCTTCCCCACAGGTCTCGCTGGCCATTCCCAGCCCCACACCCTAGCGATGCGCGCATACGAGTGGGGACTTCCGGGTAGCGACGATGGTTGCACGAGTGGCTGTGCACGCGAGTGCGCCTACCCCGCCTCAGCCCGGATACGGCGGAAATCCCGCGACCAGCTCCCGCACCGACTCCCGTGCGACGGCCGGGTCCGTGCCGCCCCGCAGCACCCCGGCGAGCAGTGCGCCGACGGTCCTCATCTCCCCCTCCGCCATGCCCTGCGTGGTCACCGCCGCCGTGCCCAGGCGCAGCCCGCGGGCGTCGCCGTGCGGCAGCGCACAGCAGTCCAGGACGATGCCGGCCGCCGCGAGCCGGCCCCGTGCGGTCCTGCCGTCGACGCCGAGCGGGGCGGGGTCGGCGGTGAGCAGGTGGGTGTCCGTGCCGCCGGTGGTGACGACGAGGCCCTCGGCGGCCAGGTGGGCGGCGAGCGTCCTGGCGTTGGCGACCACCTGATGGGCGTACGCGGCGAAGGCCGGGGTCCTCGCCTCCCCGAAGGCGACCGCCTTGCCCGCGATGGTATGCATCTGCGCCCCGCCCTGGGTGAACGGGAAGACGGCCCGGTCCACCCGCTCGGCCAGCTCGCTCCCGCAGAGGATCATCCCGCCGCGCGGACCGCGCAGCACCTTGTGCGTGGTGGCGCAGACGATGTCGGCGTACGGCACCGGGCTGGGCGCCGCTCCCCCGGCGACCAGCCCCATGGGGTGGGCGGCGTCCGCGATGAGGTAGGCGCCCACCTCGTCGGCGACCTCGCGGAAGGCGGCGTAGTCGATGTGGCGGGGATAGGCGATGGACCCGCACACGATCGCCTTGGGCCGGTGCGTGCGGGCCAGGGTGCGCACCTGGTCGTAGTCGATCAGCCCGGTCTCCGCGTCCACTCCGTAGCCGACGAAGTCGAACCAGCGGCCGGAGAAGTTGGCGGGCGAGCCGTGCGTGAGGTGGCCGCCGTACGGCAGGCCGAGCGCGAGGACGGAGTCGCCGGGGCGCAGCAGCGCCGCGTACGCGGCCAGCACCGCGGAGGAGCCGGAGTGGGACTGGACGTTGGCGTGCTCGGCGCCGAACAGGTCCTGGGCCCGCTGCACGGCGAGCCGCTCGGCGAGGTCGACGATCTCGCAGCCACCGTGGTGGCGGGCGCCGGGGTAGCCCTCGGCGTACTTGTTGGCGAGCGGGGAGCCCAGCGCGGCCAGCACCGCGGGCGACGTGAAGTTCTCGGCGGCGATCAGCTGGAGCGTCGTCGACTGCCGGTGGCGTTCGGCGAGCAGGATCTCGGCCAGCTCGGGGTCCTGCCGTCGCAGGACATCGGCATCGGCCTCGAGGGCATGGGTGACCGACATGGTGCGCTCCGGGCGTGCGTCGACGGTGACGTACGACCAATGTAGGCCCGGTACGTCCCGAGCGCCCGAGTTGCCGCCCGATCGGCCCCGACATGGCCGGCCGTCTCCCACGTCCGGGCGGCCACCCCCGTCAACGCCTTCACCACGAGGAACCCGGCCCCCAGGACGCCTCCCGCACCACGTAGCCCCGGCGGACCCCCGAGCCCCGAGCCGCTACGGCGGAACCCCTCCGCCGGCCCCCGGCCCCGCGTCACGCGCGCGCGGCCACCCCCGTCAACGCCGTCACCACGGGATCCAGCGCCTGGTGTATCTCGTCGCCGATCGACCGGAAGAACGTCAGCGGCGCCCCGTACGGGTCGTACACCTCGTCCGCCTCCGCCGTGGGCGCCAGAAGCCACCCGCGTAGAGCCGCCGCGGCACGCACCAGCGCACGAGCCCGGGCGACCACGCCCTCCTCCAGCGGGGGCAGGGTGGCCGGGTCTATGGCGTTCACCAGGCGGGTGAACTCCTTGAGGGTGAAGGTGCGCAGGCCCGCCGAGTGGCCCATGGAGATGACCTGGGCGCGGTGGTCCCGGGTCGCCGTCAGTACCAGGTCGGCGCGGATCACGTGCTCGTCGAGCAGTTCGCGGCCGGTGAAGCCGGAGGCGTCGGCGCCGAAGTCGGCCAGGACGGTCTCGGCGTGCGATTCCATGGGCGCGCCCTCGTGGCCCCAGGTCCCCGCGCTCTCCACGATCAGCGCGCCGCCCAGGATGCCGAGCCGCTCCGTCACGAGGTGCCGGGTCAGCCGCTCGGTGATGGGCGAGCGGCACACGTTTCCGGTGCTGACGTGGAGGATGCGGAAGCTGTCGCGCGGAAAGCCGAAAGTCGTCGTCACCTCCGCGGGGCGTTCCCCGCCACCTATGCCACGCCCCGTCTCAGGGGCCGTCAATTCGCCACCTCGAGGTCGGGTACGACCTTGCGCAGCTCCTCCGCCGACAGCGCGCCCGCGCGCAGCAGCAGGGGCACCTCGCGGGTGACGTCGACGATCGACGACGGGACGTTGCCGGGGGTGGGGCCGCCGTCGAGGTAGACGGAGACGGAGTCGCCGAGCATCTGCTGGGCCGCGTCGCAGTCCTCCGGCGCCGGGTGACCGGTGAGGTTGGCGGAGGAGACGGCCATGGGGCCGACCTCGGTGAGCAGCTCGATGGCCACGGGGTGCAGCGGCATGCGCACGGCGACCGTGCCGCGGGTGTCGCCGAGGTCCCACTGGAGGGAGGGCTGGTGCTTGGCGACGAGGGTCAGGGCGCCGGGCCAGAAGGCGTCGACCAGTTCCCAGGCCTTCTCGGAGAAGTCCGTGACCAGGCCGTGCAGGGTGTTCGGGGAGCCGATGAGGACAGGGGTGGGCATGTTGCGGCCCCGGCCCTTCGCGGCCAGCAGGTCGGCGACGGCCTCCGAGGTGAACGCGTCGGCGCCGATGCCGTACACGGTGTCCGTCGGCAGCACCACGAGCTCGCCACGGCGGACGGCGGACGCGGCCTCACGCAGACCGGTCACGCGGTCGGTCGCGTCGTTGGTGTCGTATCGCCGTGCCATTTAGCGGGCCTCCTCGTACACGTACTGCGGGTCAGAAGTCTGGGACGGGCTCACGGCAGCGCCTTGCGGGCGGTCGCGAACCTCGGGCGGTTGTTGAGGTCGGGGTGGTCGGCCGCGTCGGCCCAGCCCCGCTCCTCGGTGAAGATCCACGGCACCTGCCCGCCCTGGGTGTCGGCGTGCTCGACGACGACGACGCCGCCGGGGCGCAGCAGCCGGTGCGCGGTGCGTTCCAGGCCGCGGATGAGGTCGAGGCCGTCCTCCCCGGAGAACAGCGCCATCTGGGGGTCGTGGTCACGCGCTTCCGGAGCGACGTACTCCCACTCGGTGAGCGGGATGTACGGCGGGTTGGAGATGACCAGGTCGACCTGTCCGTCGAGGTCCGGGAAGGCCGTCAGGGCGTCGCCCTGGCGCAGCTCGACCCTGGACCCTTCCATGTTCTTGCGCGTCCACACCAGCGCGTCCTCGGACAGCTCCACGGCGTACACGCGCGAGCGCGGCACCTCCTGGGCGAGCGCGAGCGCGATGGCGCCCGAGCCGGTGCACAGGTCGACGATGCACGGCTCGACCACGTCCATGGCGCGTACGGCGTCTATGGCCCAGCCGACCACGGACTCGGTCTCCGGACGCGGTACGAACACTCCGGGGCCGACCTGGAGCTCCAGGTAGCGGAAGTAGGCGCGTCCGGTGATGTGCTGGAGCGGCTCGCGCGCCTCCCGGCGGGCGACGACCTCCCAGTACCGGGCGTCGAAGTCCGCGTCCGGCACGGTGTGCAGCTCGCCCCGCTTGACGCCGTGCAGATACGCGGCGAGCTCCTCCGCGTCGGTGCGCGGCGAGGGCACGCCGGCGTCGGCCAGCCGCTGGGTGGCCTGGGCCACCTCCGCGAGCAGCAGGTTCACGCTGGTCCTCCGAGCTGTCTTACGAGGGTTGTGCGGCTGCTTATGCGGCTGCCAGCTTGGCCGCCGAGTCCGCGTCGACGCACGCCTGGATCACCGCGTCGAGGTCGCCGTCCAGGACCTGGTCCAGGTTGTACGCCTTGAAGCCGACCCGGTGGTCCGAGATGCGGTTCTCCGGGAAGTTGTACGTACGGATCTTCTCGGAGCGGTCGACGGTGCGGACCTGGCTGCGGCGGGCGTCCGCGGCCTCCTTCTCCGCCTCCTCCTGAGCCGCCGCGAGCAGCCTGGAGCGCAGGATACGCATCGCCTGCTCCTTGTTCTGCAGCTGGCTCTTCTCGTTCTGGCAGGAGGCGACGACTCCGGTGGGGATGTGCGTGATGCGCACGGCGGAGTCCGTGGTGTTGACGGACTGGCCGCCGGGGCCGGAGGACCGGTAGACGTCGATGCGCAGGTCGTTGGGGTTGATCTCGACGTCGATCTCCTCGGCCTCGGGCGTCACCAGCACGCCGGCCGCGGAGGTGTGGATACGGCCCTGGGACTCGGTCGCGGGCACCCGCTGCACGCGGTGCACGCCGCCCTCGTACTTCAGCCGGGCCCACACGCCCTGGCCGGGCTCGGTGGCGCCCTGGCCGCCCTTGGTCTTCACGGCGACCTGGACGTCCTTGTAGCCGCCCAGCTCCGACTCGGTGGAGTCGATGATCTCGGTCTTCCAGCCGACCCGCTCGGCGTACCGCAGGTACATGCGCAGCAGGTCGCCGGCGAACAGGGCGGACTCGTCGCCGCCCGCGCCCGCCTTGATCTCCAGGATGACGTCCTTGTCGTCGCTGGGGTCGCGCGGGACGAGCAGCAGGCGGAGCTTCTCGGTGAGCTCCTCGCGCTGCTTCTCCAGGTCCTTGACCTCGGCGGCGAAGTCCGGGTCGTCCGCGGCGAACTCACGCGCGGTCTCGATGTCGTCGCCCGTCTGCTTCCAGGAGCGGTACGTGGCGACGATCGGGGTGAGCTCGGCGTAGCGCTTGTTCAGCTTGCGCGCGTTGGCCTGGTCGGCGTGGACCGACGGGTCGGCGAGCTTCTTCTCCAGGTCGGCGTGCTCGGCGACGAGTTCCTCGACGGCCTCGAACATCTTGGGGCTCCTGTACTGCGGGAAGGGAAGGCGGCGACCAAAAACGCCGGTCCCGGCGCTCCCCCGGGCTGGGGGCGCGGCCGTGGACCGGCGATCGGTGGCTCGCTACTTCTTGGAGCCGGCGGCAGCCTTGCCGAAGCGGGCCTCGAAGCGGGCCACACGGCCACCGGTGTCGAGGATCTTCTGCTTGCCCGTGTAGAACGGGTGGCACTCGGAGCAGACCTCGGCCCGGATGGTGCCGGACTCGATGGTGCTGCGCGTGGTGAACGACGCGCCGCAGGTGCAGCTGACCTGCGTCTCGACGTACTCGGGGTGGATGTCGCGCTTCAAGGTGTCTCCTATGTTCCGGGAGGGCGCCGGGTCGCAGCCGCGGGATGCGGGAGCGTGAACCGGAGCCGACGTACCAGTCTGCCAGGACTGGGGCCATCCCCCAAAACCGGGGGCGGGCGTTGTGTATTCCTGCGGGCCGTCGGTGGTTGCCCGCGCCCACGCGGCGGAGTCGCACACCGATACGGCGGCGCGTCCCTATCCGGCGCTCACGACGCCGTCCGCCTCACCGGTGGCCGTGCCTTCCGTGGCCGCCGCCGGGATCGCCCGGTCGTTCTTCAGCGCGTCCCACACCTGCCGGGACTTGGTCTCCTCCACCAGGACGCGGTTGGCGTCGGCGGGGTCGTAGATCACCGGCATCGTGACCATGTGCATGTTGGCGGGGCCGATGCCCTTCAGGCCGCCGGCGAAGGACACCAGGGAGTTCACCGAGCCCAGCTCGGAATCGGTGGTCACCGTCTTGGTGGCGGTGTCGGCGAGGTCGTACAGCTTCTTGGGGTTGGTGAGGACGCCGACGTCCTCGACCTGGTCGACCAGGGCCTTGATGAAGGCCTGCTGGAGCTGGATGCGGCCGAGGTCGGAGCCGTCGCCGACGCCGTGCCGGGTGCGGACCAGGCCGAGGGCCTGTTCGCCGTCGAGCGTGTGGGTGCCGGCCTTCAGGTCGAGGTGGCTGTCGGGGTCCTCGATGTCCTCGGTGGTGGTCACCTCGACACCGCCCAGGTCGTCGATGAGCTGCTGGAAGCCGCTGAAGTCGACCTCCAGGTAGTGGTCCATCCGCAGGCCGGAGAGGGTCTCGACGGTCTTCACGGCGCAGGCGGCCCCGCCGGTGGAGTAGGCCGAGTTGAACATCACGTCGTCGGCCGCCGGGTGCTCGTTCCCGTCGGTGTCGGTGCACTCCGGGCGGTCGATGAGGGTGTCGCGCGGGATGGAGACCACGCTGGCCTTCTTGTGGCCCTTGTAGACGTGCACGACCATCGCGGTGTCGGAGCGGGCGGTGCCGTCGTCGACGCCGCCGCCGAGCTTGCCGTTGCCGCCGGAGCGGGTGTCCGAGCCGAGGACGAGGATGTTCTCCGAGCCGTTGTCGGCCTTCTCGGGCCGGTCGGCGCCGAGGGCCTGGTCGATGTCGACGCTCTGGAGGTTGCCGTTGAGCTTGAAGTACAGGTAGCCGGCGCCGGTGCCGCCCAGGACCACGATGCCCGCGGCGGTCCAGGCCATGACCAGCAGGCCCTTGCGTCGCTTGGCGCGGGGCCTGCGGCGGCGGCCCTTGGCACGGTGGCGTCGCCCCGTGGTGCCGGACTCACCCGGTATCGCGGGTCCCGGCCTGCTCTCGGCGGACATGTGCTCCTCGGTTCTCGTCCGGTCGGCTACCCCCTGCTCCCGGGGTCGGGTCCGGTCCGGTCGCTCGTCGGCCGGTACCTCTCCATCGTCCCTCCGTACGTCAGACGGCGGAACTCGGCACAGGGTTGCACAACGACCTGTGCCCGGCGCGTGGCGCGCCGGGCACAGGGAGTCACCGAGTGGTCCGCGATCACCGCGGCCACCTGCGGGTTCAGCTGAAGATGTCGTAGATGCCGAACCCGCTGCCGATCTTCACCGGTGTGGCGAAGATCGCGGAGGTGGTCTTGCTCGTGCCCGGATACAGGTACAGGTTTCCGGCGGTGGACAGGGCCAGGAAGTCGGCCTTGCCGTCACCGGTCACGTCGCCGGGGGCGGCGAAGGTCTTGTACGTGGGCCAGGTGCGCACCTTGATCCGGCTGGAGAAGGCGTAGTGCCCGGCGTTGCCGGTGCCCTTGTACAGGTACAGGTACCCGCCGCTCCTGCTGCGCGCGAGCAGGTCCGCCTTGCCGTCGCCGGTGAAGTCGCCGTGGGCGCGGACGTAGTCGTACGTGGTCCAGCCGCCGCCGACCTGGACGCGGGTGTTGAAGGAGCCGTTGCCGCGGCCGGGGTAGATCCACAGCACGCCGCCGGAGTCGACGGAGAGCAGGTCGGGCAGCGCGTCGCCGGTGACGTCACCGGGGGCGAGGATCTGCTTGCGGCTGCCCCAGCCGGTGAAGAGGGTCTTGTACGACCAGGAGCCGCTGGACGGCACGTAGTGCGCCCAGATCACCTCGCCGGTGGAGCTGACGCGGTAGACGACGTCCTGGTAGCCGTCGCGGTCGAGGTCGGTCTGCAGGACGACGTTGACGCCGTCCCAGTTGCCCCAGGACTCGCGGGCGCCGAACGAGGTGCCCTTGGAGTTCTTGGAGAAGCCCTCCTTGTTGGACTTCTGGCGCACCCACAGGTCGGCGCGGTGGTCACCGTTGATGTTGGTGTCCTCCACGCGCGGGTAGGCGGCGCCGGCGTAGCTGCTGACCTTCGCGAAGACGCTGTACGCGCCCTTGGCGACACAGTCCTCCACGCCCCAGGAGACGACGCCGACGATGCGCCCGCCGACGACGAGCGGGCCGCCGGAGTCGCCGTTGCACGCCGAGACGGTGCCGGTGTCGGAGCCGGTGGCGGGGGTGCCCGCACAGACCATGTGGCCCTTGACGAAGTCGGCTCCCCAGGCGCCCGAGCAGGTGGTGTCGGACTGGATCGGCAGCGTGGCCGTCTTCAGCACGTCGGAGATGTCGTCCGAGGTGGAGCTGGTGCGGCCCCAGCCGTAGACCTTGGCGCTGGTGCCGGCCTTGTAGGACGCCGTGTCGGTCGACGACGTCATCGGGATCGGCTTGGCCGTGACCGGGTTCGGCAGGGTCAGTACGGCGATGTCGTTGTCGATGGTCACCGCGTTGTACGACGGGTGGTTCCACTGCCGCCACACGCCCGACACGGTGCCGCCGTGCAGGTCGCTGCCCGTGGCCAGCTGCGCGGTGCCGGTGACGACGGCGCCGTTGGCGTTCCAGTTGTAGCCCCGGACGCAGTGCGCGGCGGTGAGGATCTTCGTCGGCGCGACGACGGCGCCGCCGCAGAAGAAGCCGATGTCGTCGCTCTCGCCCGCGGTGCCGCGGTCGTCGTAGTACCACAGCTGGGCCATCCACGGCGCGGTGGAGATGCCGGTCTGCGTGCCGCCGATGATCTGCGCGTCGATCCGGGTGTCACCGGTGGTGTCGCTCAGCTGGGCCGTGCCGGCGCTCTCCCCGGCCTTGTCGTCACCGGCGACCGCGCCGGCGATGCGCCGCTGGAGCTCGGCCTGCGGCACCGTCCGGGTGGCGGGCTCGACCGTCGGGACCGGCCGGGCGGGGGCTGCGTCGGCGGACGACATCATCAGCGTGGCGGCGACCACGCCGGCCAGGCCCGCTGCCACGCCGGGCAGCACGAAGCGCGTCCTGCGTCTGTGACGGCCGGACCGGCCGGACGCGGACAGGGATGTGCTCACTCAGGTCCCCCCAGGAGATGAGAGTCGGAAGGAGCCGTGGCGCCGGTCGGATCCCCCCGGACGCCCACGCACTCAAGAGGGCGTGATCGTACACCTGTCCCAGGACACGCACAGGGCCGCCCCCGTCACCGGTGCGACCGGTGTACGGGGGCGGCCCTGTGGAGGTGCGAAGACGTCAGTCGCCGTTGCCGGGCGTCGGGGTCGTCTTCTGGATCTGCATCAGGAACTCGACGTTCGACTTCGTCTGCTTCATCTTGTCGAGGAGCAGCTCGATGGCCTGCTGCTGGTCGAGGGCGTGCAGCACCCGGCGCAGCTTCCAGACGACCGCGAGCTCCTCGTTGCCGAGCAGGATCTCCTCCTTGCGGGTGCCGGACGCGTCGACGTCCACCGCCGGGAAGATGCGCTTGTCGGCGAGCTTCCGGTCGAGCTTGAGCTCCATGTTGCCGGTGCCCTTGAACTCCTCGAAGATCACCTCGTCCATGCGGGACCCGGTGTCCACCAGGGCGGTGGCGAGGATGGTCAGCGAGCCGCCGTCCTCGATGTTGCGGGCCGCACCGAAGAAGCGCTTCGGCGGGTACAGGGCGGTCGAGTCGACACCACCGGAGAGGATGCGGCCGGAGGCCGGGGCGGCGAGGTTGTACGCACGGCCCAGACGCGTGATCGAGTCGAGCAGCACGACGACGTCGTGACCCAGCTCCACCAGCCGCTTGGCGCGCTCGATGGCGAGCTCGGCGACCGTGGTGTGGTCCTCGGCCGGACGGTCGAAGGTCGAGGAGATGACCTCGCCCTTGACCGACCGCTGCATGTCGGTGACCTCTTCCGGACGCTCGTCGACGAGGACGACCATCAGGTGGCACTCGGGGTTGTTGTGCGTGATCGCGTTGGCGATCGCCTGCATGATCATGGTCTTGCCGGTCTTCGGCGGGGCCACGATCAGACCGCGCTGGCCCTTACCGATCGGCGACACGAGGTCGATGATGCGGGTGGTCAGCACGCCCGGGTCGGTCTCCAGGCGCAGGCGGTCCTGCGGGTACAGCGGGGTGAGCTTGTTGAACTCCGGGCGGCCGCGGCCGTGTTCGGGCGCCATGCCGTTGACGGAGTCCAGGCGCACCAGCGCGTTGAACTTCTCGCGGCGCTCGCCCTCCTTGGGCTGGCGCACGGCACCGGTGATGTGGTCGCCCTTGCGCAGGCCGTTCTTGCGGACCTGGGCGAGGGAGACGTACACGTCGTTCGGGCCGGGCAGGTAGCCGGAGGTCCGGATGAAGGCGTAGTTGTCGAGGATGTCCAGGATGCCCGCGACCGGGATCAGGACGTCGTCCTCGGCGATCTGCGGCTCCTGCACGTCGTCGCGCCCGCGACGGCCACGCCGGTCGCGGTAGCGGCCGCGCCGGCCACGGCGCCCGCCCTCGAAGTCGTCGTCGTCCTGCTGGCGGTCCTGGCGTCCGCCGCCCTGCTGCTGGCGCTGCTGTCCACCGCCCTGCTGCTGGTCGTCGCCCTTGCCCCGCCGGTCGCGGTCGCGGCCGCGGTCACGGTCACGGTCACGGCGGTCGCGGCGGCGGCCCTCGCCGCCGTCACCGGCGTCGCCCTGCTGCTGGGACTGCTGCGCGGGCGTCTCGGCCTTCGGCTCGCTCTTGGCCTCGGCGGCGACCGTCTCGGTGCCGGCCGGGCTGCCGGCGTCGGCGGTGGCGCGGCGACGGCGGCGCTCGGAGGGAGCGTCGTCTCCCCCACGCTCGGCTTCGCTCGTGCGGGCGGTACCCCCAGCAGGCTGGCCGGGAATCTCGATCTGCTGCTGGGCCACGGCCTTCTCGGCCTTCTTGTCGGCCTTCTCCCCCTTGTCGGCGCTGTCGGCCTTCGGCGCCTTGTCGGCGGCGGGAGCCTCGTCGCCCGTACGGGACCGGGAGGTGGCGCGGCGCTTCGGCTTGGTCTCGCCGGCGGCGTCGGCGGCGGGCGCGGCCTTGGCAGGGGCGCCCCCCGCGGCCTGCGCCTCCTTGATGACCTCGATCAGCTGGCTCTTGCGCATGCGCGCGGTGCCCCTGATGCCGAGGCCGGACGCGACCTGCTGCAGCTCGGCCAGCACCATGCCCTCGAGGCCGGTACCGCGGCGCCGCCGGGAGCCGGCACCGGTGGCAGGCGCGGAAGCGTCCGTGGCGGGCGCGGCAGCGGTCTCCTCGACACGTGCGCCCATCAGATCGGTGGTGTCGCTCACGAAGGGTCCTTCCCTGGAGCGGACGTCGGCCTGTCTGGCTCGGCGACCGGTTGTGCTGTCCGGCTTCGGTTCCTGGTTGACGAACCGTGCCGGGGCGGTGGTCCGCCTAAGCGGCGGAAGAAATATCTGGTGATGGCGCGCCCCCTGGCCGTGGCACCCAGTGTCTGTGTCACGCGGCGTGGTCGCACCGGTTCCGGAGCGTGCCCGGCGGTCCGCTCAGTGTCCGTGTCGGCCGTACTGCTTGCGTACGACGTCCACCACACAATGCGGCTTGGGGGGCTCCCGGAAGAATGTCTGTCCCGGACGGGGACACGAGGCACCTCGCCATGGTGGGGTCGGGTGCAGACTTGAGATTAACACTACCGGATCCAACAAACATTCCCCCTCTCCAAATCCGGCAACCGTGTGTCAGGTCGCGAGCGGCAGCACGCACGCGCCCTGCTGGTCCAGACTCAGCCGGTTCGCGGCCCATTCCGTGCCCGCCAGCGCCTCGACCTTGTCGGCCGTGCCGGCGTCGGCCAGCGCCATCACCGTGGGCCCGGCGCCGGAGATCACCGCCGGGATGCCGTCGGCGCGCAGCCGCTCCACCAGCGCCGCGCTCTCCGGCATGGCGGGCGCGCGGTACTCCTGGTGGAGGCGGTCCTCGGTGGCCGGCAGCAGCAGCTCGGGGCGCCTGGTCAGGGCCTCGACGAGCAGCGCGGCGCGGCCGGCGTTGACGGCGGCGTCGACGTGCGGCACGGTGCGCGGCAGCAGGCCGCGCGCGGTCTCGGTCAGTACCGGCTTTCCGGGCACGAAAACCACCGGAACGATGGAATCGGCGGGCTCCATCCTGATCGCCCGGGCGGCGCCGGCCTCCATCCAGGACAGGGTGAAGCCGCCCAGCAGACAGGCCGCCACGTTGTCGGGGTGGCCCTCGATCTCGGTGGCGAGGTCGAGGAGCGCCGCGTCGTCGAGGCGGGCCTCGCCGCCTATGGTCACCGCGCGCGCGGCGACGATGCCGGCGCAGATGGCGGCGGAGGAGGAGCCGAGTCCGCGGCCGTGCGGGATGCGGTTGGCGCAGACGATCTCCAGGCCGCGCGGCTGTCCGCCCAGAGCGTCGAAGGCGGTGCGCAGGGAGCGTACGAGGAGGTGCTTCTCGTCGCGGGGCAGCGTCTCGCTGCCCTCACCCGCGATGTCGATGTGCAGCCCGGAGTCGGCCACCCGGACGACCACGTCGTCGTACAAGCCCAGCGCGAGGCCGAGGGCGTCGAAGCCCGGGCCGAGGTTGGCGCTGGTGGCGGGGACGCGCACCCGGACGGCGGCGGCGCGGAACGCTGGACCGGCCATCGCTCGATGACTCTCCTTGAGCTGCGTGACTGTCGAATGACATTCGATGACGTACGGAAAACCCCGGGGCCGCCGCTGCCTGCCGAACGGGCGACCGCTCCCGACCCCCCTCCCGACCGCGGAGACGGCGCGGCACCGCGGCATATGCGGCGGGCGGGTTCAGTACAGCCTATCGAAGGAAGGTTCTGTGGCGACATAGGGCGCACAGGAGGCGCACGATGCGTGTCGCAAGCCCCCTGTGCACCCCCCGTAGGGAACTTCCCCGGGCGAGCGTCCTCTTACGCCCTCGTACGCGGAGCGGGACGGTGCGCCGCGGTGCGGGCGGCACGACCGTGGCCCGCCGCCCGCACCCGCCAGGTCCTAGACCAGGCCCAGCCGCTCGGCCGCCGTCGCCGCGTCGACCGGGACGGTGACCGGCTGCGGAGCGCCGGCGACGGCCCAGTCGGGGTCCTTCAGACCGTTGCCGGTGACCGTGCACACGATCCTCTGCCCCGGGTCGACCTTGCCCTGCTCGGCCGCCTTCAGCAGACCGGCGACGGAGGCGGCCGACGCGGGCTCGACGAAGACGCCCTCCTGCGAGGCCAACAGCCGGTAGGCGCGCAGGATCTCACGGTCCGTCACCTCGTCGATGGCGCCGCCCGACTCGTCCCGCGCCGCGAGGGCGTAGTCCCAGGAGGCCGGGTTGCCGATCCGGATCGCGGTGGCGATGGTCGACGGGTCCTTGACGACCTCGCCGCGCACGATGGGGGCGCTGCCGGAGGCCTGGAAGCCCCACATGCGGGGCGTGTGCGTGGCGATGCCGTCGGCGGCGTACTCCTTGTAACCCTTCCAGTACGCGGTGATGTTGCCCGCGTTGCCCACCGGCAGGACGTGGATGTCGGGTGCGTCGCCGAGCATGTCCACGATCTCGAACGCGGCCGTCTTCTGGCCCTCTATCCGCACCGGATTGACCGAATTGACCAGCGCCACGGGGTAGTTGTCGCTCAGTCCGCGGGCGAGCGTGAGGCAGTCGTCGAAGTTTCCGTCGACCTGGAGGATCTTCGCGCCGTGCACGAGGGCCTGGCCCATCTTGCCGAGCGCGATCTTGCCCTGCGGCACGAGCACGGCGGACACCATCCCGGCGCGCACGGCGTACGCGGCGGCGGAGGCGGAGGTGTTGCCCGTCGACGCGCAGATGACGGCCTGCGCGCCCTCCTCCTTGGCCTTGCTGATGGCCATGGTCATGCCGCGGTCCTTGAAGGACCCGGTCGGGTTCGCACCCTCCACCTTGAGGTGGACCTCGCAGCCCGTGCGCTCGGAGAGCACCTGCGCGGGCACGAGCGGCGTGCCGCCCTCGCGGAGCGTCACGACCGGCGTGGTGTCGGAGACCGGCAGCCTGTCCCGGTACTCCTCGATGATTCCGCGCCACTGGTGGGTCATTGCTGGTTACTCTCCTTCAACCCGCATGATGCTGGCGACACCCCGCACGGTGTCGAGCTTGCGCAGCGCCTCGACCGTACCGCCGAGGGCGGCGTCGGACGCGCGGTGGGTGACGACGACGAGGGAGGCCTCGCCGTCCTTGCCCTGCTGCCGGACGGTGTCGATGGAGACACCGTGCTCGGCGAACACGGTCGCGACCTGGGCGAGCACGCCCGGTTTGTCGGCGACGTCGAGGCTGATGTGGTAGCGCGTGACGACGTCGCCCATCGGCGAGACGGGCAGCGCCGCGTACGCGGACTCACCGGGTCCGGTGGCGCCGCTCAGCCGGTTGCGGCACACGGCGACGAGGTCGCCGAGCACGGCGGACGCGGTCGGCGAGCCGCCGGCGCCGGGACCGTAGAACATCAGCTGCCCGGCCGCGTCCGACTCGACGAACACGGCGTTGTAGGCGCCGCGGACGTTAGCCAGCGGGTGGCTGAGCGGGATCATCGCCGGGTGCACACGCGCGGTGACCGACGCCCCGTCCGCGGCCCGCTCGCAGATGGCGAGCAGCTTGATGGTGCAGCCCATCTCCTTGGCGGAGGCGAAGTCGGCGGCGGTGACCTCGGTCATGCCCTCGCGGTAGACGTCGTCGAGGCGCACGCGCGTGTGGAAGGCGATCCCGGCGAGGATGGCGGCCTTGGCGGCGGCGTCGAAGCCCTCGACGTCGGCGGTCGGGTCGGCCTCGGCGTACCCGAGCGCGGTGGCCTCGTCGAGGGCCTCCTGGTACCCGGCGCCGGTGGTGTCCATCGCGTCGAGGATGAAGTTCGTCGTGCCGTTGACGATGCCGAGCACCCGGTTGACCTTGTCACCGGCGAGGGACTCGCGCAGCGGGCGGATCAGCGGGATGGCGCCGGCGACGGCGGCCTCGTAGTACAGGTCCTTGTCGTTCTCGTCGGCCGCGGCGTGCAGGGCGGCCCCGTCCTGGGCGAGGAGGGCCTTGTTGGCGGAGACGACGGACGCGCCGTGCTCGAAGGCGGTGGTGATGAGGGTCCGGGCGGGCTCGATCCCCCCGATGACCTCGACGACCACGTCGATGTCACCGCGTTTCACCAGGGCGGTGGCGTCGGTGGTGACGAGGGAGGGGTCGATGCCCTCGCGCACCTTGTCGGGCCGCCGTACGGCGACGCCCGCCAGCTCGACGGGCGCCCCGATCCTGGCGGCGAGGTCGTCGGCGTGCGTCGTCATGATGCGCGCCACCTCTGAGCCGACCACTCCACAGCCCAGCAGCGCCACCTTCAGCGGACGCGTACGCATCATCCGACCTCGTTTCCTCATACCGTCTGCGGTTGGACCAGTCTCACTCACCGGACGGGATTTTCTGCCTTTCGTCCGGATCGTGAGACATTTATTTCACTTACACGGGATGCGAAGACAGAAGATCTTCCGCCCGCACCCTGCCGTCACCGGCCGTCGGAATCATCCGACGTCGAGACGCAGGAGGTCTTCCTCGGTCTCCCGGCGGACGATGACCCGCGCCTCGCCGTCCCGTACGGCGACGACCGGCGGGCGCAGCACGTGGTTGTAGTTGCTGGCCATGGACCGGCAGTACGCCCCCGTAGCGGGCACGGCGATCAGGTCGCCCGGCGCCACGTCGGCCGGCAGGAAGGCGTCCCGGACCACGATGTCGCCGCTCTCGCAGTGCTTGCCGACCACGCGCACGAGCATCGGCTCGGCCTCGGAGGCCCGGGAGACGAGCGCGACGCTGTACTCGGCGTCGTACAGCGCGGTGCGGATGTTGTCCGACATGCCGCCGTCGACCGAGACGTACGTCCGCAGCCCGTCGAGGGGCTTGATGGTGCCCACCTCGTAGAGCGTGAAGGCGGTGGGCCCGACGATGGCGCGTCCGGGCTCGACGGAGATCCGGGGCGTGCGCAGCCGGGCACCCTCGCACTCACGGGTGACGATCTCGGTCAGCGCCTTGGCGATCTCGTGCGGCTCGCGCGGATCGTCGTCGCTGGTGTACGCGATGCCGAGCCCGCCGCCGAGGTCGATCTCGGGCAGCTCGATCCCGTGCTCGTCACGGATGTCCTTGAGCAGCCCGACGACGCGATGGGCGGCGACCTCGAACCCGGACATGTCGAAGATCTGCGAGCCGATGTGGCTGTGGATGCCGATCAGCTCGAGCCCGTCGAGCTGCAGCGCCCGCCGCACGGCCTCGGCGGCCTGGCCCCCGGCCAGCGGGATGCCGAACTTCTGGTCCTCGTGGGCGGTGGCGATGAACTCGTGGGTGTGAGCTTCGACACCGACGGTGATACGGATCTGCACGCGCTGCCGCGTGCCCAGCTCCTGGGCGATGTGGGCGACGCGCACGATCTCCTGGAAGGAGTCGAGGACGATCCGCCCGACCCCGGCCTCGACGGCCCGCCGGATCTCCTCGGGGGACTTGTTGTTGCCGTGGAAGGCGATGCGGTCGGCGGGCATGCCGGCGGACAGCGCGGTGGCCAGCTCGCCCCCGGAGCACACGTCCAGGTTCAGCCCCTCCTCGTCCAGCCAGCGCACGACGGCCCGGGACAGGAACGCCTTGCCGGCGTAGAACACGTCGGCGTCGGCCCCGAACGCGGTACGCCAGCTCCGGGCCCGCGCCCGGAAGTCGGCCTCGTCGAGGACGTAGGCGGGGGTGCCGTACTCCTCGGCGATGCGCGTGACGGGGATGCCGCCGACGGTGACGACACCGTCGGCGTCCCGGCCGACGGTCTGCGCCCACACCTTCGCGTCGAGCGCGTTGAGGTCGGCGGGCGGGGCGGAGTAGTGGCCCTCGGGCAGGACATCGGCGTGACGGGGCCCGGCGGGGTGTGCGGAACGGCTCATGGCGTCTTCTGGGCTCTCTCAGAGATGGTCGGGTGCGTCGATGCCGAGCAGGGACAGGCCGCCGGCCAGCACCGTCCCGGCGGCTTCGGCGAGGGCGAGCCGGGCACGGTGGGCGGCCGAGGGTTTCTCCGCACCGCGCGGGAGCACGGTGGGCAGCAGGGGCAGCGCGGCATCGGCGACGGTGACGAGGTGCCGGGCGAGCCGGTCGGGAGCGCGGTGCCGCGCAGCGGCGGCGAGGACGCGGGGGTGATCGGCGAGGGCGGCGAGCAGGCTCTGCGCGTCGGCGGTCACGGCCCCGGGCTCGGGGGCGAACCCGAGGTCGGAAGCATTGCGGAGGAGGGCACGGCTACGGGCGTGGGCGTAACGCACCCGGAAGAGGGGGTTGCTCTCGCGCTGCACGAGGTGCTCGTCGCCGATCCGGGGGAGGTCGTGGGCGGCGGGGTGGAGCAGGGCCCAGCGGGCGGCGTCGCGGCCGAGTGGGACGGGGTCGGCGGGGGCCGGGACGGGACGGAGAACGGCGGCTGCCGATGCTGCGGGCGCCGCCTCGGAGGCGTCGACGTCGACGCCGAGGATGTCCTGCCACTGCGGCGCGGGGCGGCCCTCGCAGCCGGTACGGACGCGGACGCCCTGGGAACGCAGGATGCGGGCGGTGGCGTCCATGACGACGACGGCGCGGACCTCGTCGGGGCAGTGGAGCCGTACGGTGTCGCGGCGGGCGGGGTGGCCGTCGGGTCCGTCGCCTGTTGCTTCGCCTGTTGCCTCGACTGGTCCCCCGCCTGGTCCTTCGATGTGCCCGTACCGGGTCCCGCGCCGGAGGATCTCCTCGACGAGGGCGGCGGGAGCGGTGTCGTACAGGCTGATGTTGAGGAATCCGGGCCCCGTGACGACGACGTCGGTGATGCCGTCGGCGCCGACGAGGTACGGCCGCAGCACCTCGGCGACGCCGAGGGGCGTCCGCCCGGCCGGCCGGGCGAGCTGGAGGGCGACGTTGGTGGCGTAGTCCCCGCACCCCCCGGGCCCCGGCGGCGTGACCACGACGCGCTCGGGCGGGGTCACGCTCAGCTGTCCCGCGTCGACGGCACGACGTACCGCATGCAGCACGGTGCGGGAGAGCTCGGCAGGGGTCACGGGTCAAGCGTAGGGGAGGAGGGGGGTGGGTAAGCCAACTGGTTTGGGCGGGGTCCCGGGATGTGGACGGGACGCGTGCGCGAGGCTTGGCGGTGGCCCTGACCTACCCGGACACCTCACTGTCGCCCGCGGCCGCGGCCCCGAGCACACGCCCGAGCGAAGGGCCCTTGTCCACACCCCCGGCCTCGCGCCGTGCGGGCTTCCCCTCGACCAGCTGCCGTACGAGACCGACGAGCTCGGCGGGTTCGAACGGCTTGGAGAGGAAGGCGTCGACACCGGCATCGAGCCCGGCATCGACCTCGTACTGCGTACAGGCGCTGACGATGGCCAGCGGGAGATGCCGGGTCCGCGGATCCGCACGCAGCCGGGCGGCGGTCCTGAGCCCGTCCAGCCGCGGCATGACCACGTCGAGGGTGACGGCGTCGGGTCGCACCTGATGGACGACATCCAGACACTCGGCACCATCGGCCGCGGTCACCACCTCGAAGCCCTCCAGCTCGAGGTTGACCCTGATCAACTGCCGGATGACCTTGTTGTCGTCCACGACAAGGACCCGGCGCGACGCCCCTGGCACAACTCGAGAGTAGGTCCGGACCGGCCACCGCGTCCGGGTTTTCCCCACTTCCACCCCGTCCGAGGGAGCCAGCCCCCTCCCCCGCCCGACCCGACCCGCAGAAACCCGTTCCTGACCACCCC
Organism: Streptomyces viridiviolaceus; assembly: GCF_014650995.1. GTDB lineage: Bacteria > Actinomycetota > Actinomycetes > Streptomycetales > Streptomycetaceae > Streptomyces > Streptomyces viridiviolaceus. The sequence continues at coordinate 223,878 of NZ_BMWA01000011.1, read as the reverse complement.
GGCGAAGCTGGTAGTGTTCTACCCGTCGCCGCGAGCAACCCGCTCCACCAGCGACACGCCCCCGTAGCTCAGGGGATAGAGCAACGGCCTCCGGAGCCGTGTGCGCAGGTTCGAATCCTGCCGGGGGCACCCTGTATGAGGTGCTCAAAGACCCCGTCACCAGCGGAAACGCTGTGAACGGGGTCTTCGCGTATGTGCAGCCGTAGGCCGCCCCGAGCGGGCGTATGTCGGTGTCTGTGGACGAGGCGTGGACGGGATCTTGAAGCATCGCCGCAGATGAGTCCAGCACCTCCGAGGAGCGTGTGGCCGGGAAGGCGAGCAGTCCCCGAACGACCACTACCTTCGCTGCCACGGTCTGGCGATCACGACCTCGTCGGAGCATGATGCCTGCATGCCTCGGGGGGAGAAGGACTATCGATGGCCGCATGTACGTGTGTGGCTTTGGACCGACGAGTCAGGTCAATCGCGCCTCTCGTTCGATCGCGTGCAGGATGTGAAGCCCCAAAAGTTCGAGATGCCCAGAGATCCTGAGTCGCTGATGGCACTGGTCAATGCCACGCGCGGTGCGCTGCGCGAACTAACTGGACTTGATGATCCAGAGGAAGCACGGCTCCTCCTGCGCAAACAGGTCTTCGAGAGCAGAGAGCGCGAAGTCGAAAAGAAGCGCCAGGAAGCAGCTGAATTCGAGGCACGCCGTTGGCGCAGTGAGCCTGTCGACTCGCCACCGGCGTCGGAGGCGAGCGAGAGCATTCGCACATTGTCTGGAGGGCTTCCTACGCTAGGACGCCGTCGACGCTGAGGTCAGCTTGCTCGTTTGTGTCGATGTCCCGGAAAGCAACGAGGCCCCTGGGCGATCGCAGAGGCCTCGAATGCCGAAGTCCTACTTACTCGTACTCACGAAGTAGGTCCTCGATGCGCCGGTTGGCGACGTCCTGCCGTCCGTCGAGGCACTTCGCGTAGCGGGTCAGCAGGACCTCGACGCTGTTGCCGGCACGCTCGGCCACCTCTGTCGGATCGACCCCGGCGTTGAGCCACGTCGACAGCGCCGAGTGCCGGAGGTCGTACGGCCTACTCGCGAGCGGCGAGGCTGCGACGGCCGGCGGAAGCGCGAGGAGCCGGGCCTCCTGCCACACCCGGTAGTAGGTCGAGGACGGGACGACCGAACCCTTCTCACTGAAGAACAGCCGCCCGTCGTCCGTCGTGCCGAAGGTGGCCAGGTGCTCGCGGAGCACGGCGACGAGGTGCGGCGGGATAGGCACCCGGCGGACGTCCTCAGTCGGTCGGTTCTTCAGCCCGCGGTCGTCGTGGGTCTCCCCCAAGTCGGTCCACTGCTTGCCGACCGACGGACGGGTCCGATGGAGCAGCGCCGAGCCCCAGCCGCTTTCGGGGAGGTTCAGATCAGTCTCGACGAGGCCGACCGCTTCCGCCGGCCTGAGACCACCGAAGTACATGGCGGCGAACAGCCCCACGAGGCGACGGCCGCGGGCACGCCGGTACCCGCCCACGTAAGAGACAGCCGCCAGGAGATTCCGAGCCTGCTCCGGGTTAGCAACCACTCGCGGATCAACCTGGTTGGACACCTTGGGCTTCTGCCAGCGAACGGCCGTGATTGGGTTCTCCCTCAGCTCTCCCAGGTCGACCGCGTAATTTGCAGCGTTGACGAGCGTCCGACGCTTACGCCGCACGGTTTCGGCTGCTGCCGCTGTTCCGTCGAGCTTGAGTTTCAGAGAGTCGAGCACTGCGCGCGCCGTGGCGGGTTCGGCGAGATCAGTGAGCGGCCGAGACGCCTTGGAAACCCAGTGGAGAACATTGCGCACGTCGTCCGGGACTTCGCGGTCGTTCGGTGCCGGCAGTACGAAGGCCCAGTTGCGGAGTGCTTTGCGGATCGTGTCGTCAGACGGCCGTCCAGGACGCTCATCCAGAAGTTCCATGGTCACGCTCGTGAGCGACTCGTTGATGCCGTCTCGCGTGTTGGGGGCAGCATGCGGCCACTTCATCGCGAGATAGCGAAGCGCGAAGTCGTACCAGGACACGGCCGACTTCGTCTCCTCCGTCGAGGCCGCAAGACCGGTCTCCGTATCGAACTCCTCGCCGTCGCGCATCGCACGCATGAGCTTCGTGCGGTAGTGGTCAGCGAGCGCCTTCGTGCGGAAGGACTCGGAGAAGACGTTGCCGGCTACCGACCAACGCACTCCGTATGACGGTGTTTTTGTGTCCCGCTTACGGACGCTCCAGACCTTTACGTCGAGAGACTTCACGCGGCGGCCTCCAACTGCCGCAGCCAGGTCCGGAAGTCGCTTCGCCAAATCCGCAGTTCCCCGTTGGGGAGCTTGAAAGCAGCTGGCCCCTGCCCGAGCTCGCGCCACCGATAGAACGTCCGCCGGGAAACTCCCCCGAGCTCTTCGAGGATCTGCGGGACGGTCATCAGCTCGTCTTTCACGTCAGGCTCCTTCCAGGGCCAAGAGTTCTTCGCCGGCGGTTTGGCGGTTGAGCTGGATGTCGCGGGCGATGGTGGCGGCGAGCGCGGATTCGCCGGGGGTGTGGCCGTGGCCGGCGTACTGCCAGTCGGCCAGGACCAGGACGGTGTCCGGCTCGCGGTCGTCGAGACCGAGGGCGGCGTGTTCCTGTGCGGCGCGGTAGTCGGCACGTGCCTGGCGGAGGGCGCCGAGGGTGGTCGAGTAACCGCGGGACTTGGAGGAGAAGTGGCCGCGGAAGCCGAGCATGTGAGCCCAGGCCCACAGGCGCCGGTCCTGGTAGAGCGGATCGAGCGTCTTGCACGCTTCGATGAGCCGGCGAGCGTGGTCGGGGACGCCGTGGCGGTCGAGTTCGGACAGCTCACCGATGCGGCGGTCCAGGGTGCCGGTGTTCTCAGCCGCCTTTGTGGCGTACTTGGCGACGTAGGAGGCGACAGCCTGTTCGGTGATGTCGGAGCCGTCCCCGAACGCCTTGACCGGGCGTCTGTTTCTGGCCGGGTCCATGGCCTCGGCCCGTGCGGACGACCGGGCCACGACGCGAACCTTCCTGGACGAAGCAGAACGGGCAGCCCGCCGACTCGGGACCGACGCTAACCACGTCTGGACCGCCTTCGGCCCTACCAACGTCGCGATCCACCGAGTAGCCACGGCCGCCGAGCTGGGCGACATGCAGGTCGCCGTCGACCTGGGCCCGCGGATTGACACGGCAGGACTGCCGACTGAGCGCCGGACGCGGCACAACCTTCGAAGTGGCGCGAGCGCTCAGCGCCTACAACCGGATGGATGACGCGCTCGCGAAAGTCCTCGAAGCAGAGAGCTGGGCCCCTGAACAGGTGCGGAGCCACTACCTGGCGCGCGAGCTGGTGCTCACCTGGGTGCGGGGGCAGCGCGGCCGGCCGAGCCGGAACCTTTCGCTTCGTGTGCGTTCGCTGCCATGCAGCCGAGGGTACCCAGCTCAGACGACGTGCAGCCTGTCGGCCAGGTCCGCAAAAGATGGCGCATCCGCGCATGGCGGCGGGTGCGCTTTTCTTTGACGACGCGGACCGCGTCCTCATGGTGGAGCCCACGTACAAGGACTACTGGGACATCCCCGGCGGCTACGTCGAGGCCGGCGAATCCCCCCTTCACGCTGCCGTGCGCGAGGTACGCGAAGAGCTGGGGATCACCCCGCCCATCGGACGCCTCCTCGCGGTCGACTGGGCACCGAACGAGGCCGAGGGCGACAAGGTGCTGTACCTCTTCGACGGCGGTCAGCTCAGCCGAGAGCAATTGGCCAGCATCGAGCTGCAGGCCGACGAGCTGAGAAGGTTCGAGTTCCTGGCCTTGGAACAGATCGCCGAGCGCACCATCCCACGACTGGCCCGACGTATCCTCGCAGCGGCAGAGGCCCGGGAGGATGCGGTTCTGGTGTACCTGGAGCACGGGCAGAAGCCCGACAGCCAAGCTGCATGAGCCGCGAGGAAGCCATCCGTCTCGTGCAGCGGCTCATGGACTCCACCTACGCGGACGAGGCCGAGTGTGACGCCATGATCGCGGCCCTCGAACGCGGCACCGGTTGCCCGCACATCAGCGACTACGTCTTCTGGGGACTTCGATCCCGAGCTGACAGCCGCCAAGATCGTTGATCGAGCCATCTCGTACAAGCCGTTCGCCCTGTGATCAGAGCGCGGTAAGACTTTCCCTACTTCATCAAGCCCGCGCACGGCGCGGGAGCGCGCCGCCTGTACGGCGGGGCCGCCGCCCTGTCTTCGCCAGCGGCGGCCCCGCCCGGCGGCGCGCTGCGTGCAGCGGACAAGGACGAGAAACGATCTACCGCGTGCCCAACCGGAACGCCAGGATGGCCCCATGGGGGATTCCACCGTGCGCACAGCGTTCCGTCTGACGTTCAACGACTATCACCAGGACCCGAACGACAGCGACGTCCTACGGCGAGCTGTGACCATCCATGCCGACCGGATCACGTTCGACGACGGCCACCTGAACCTCTGGCTCGCAGGCACCCACGTCGGAGAGTTCCCCCTCAACATCATTGAATCCGTCTGCCCTCATGGCGACGCCGGCAAGAAGCGTGAGACGCCAGAAGAGCTACGAGCTCGCTTCCCACGGATGGGCCACCCTTGGTCGCCCGAGGACGACGCCCGCCTCCTTTCCCTCTACCAACAAGGCGAACGGAACTTTGACACCCTCGGCAAGCAGTTCGGCCGGAAGCCCAGCGCCATCCGGTCGCGACTGGCCAAGCTCGGCCTCGACAGCCTCGCCTGACAGTGCTGAGGCTCAGACGTCGGTGGCCGGGGCAGTCGGCTCCACGGCTTTAGGCAGCCACTTTGGGGCGAGCCTCTAAGATCATGGCCCCAACGTCGTGCTTTAACGGGCAGGTCCACAGACTGCCCGACGCGCCGGAAGCTTACGGGGCCATGATCACTCGCCCCAAAGCAGCTCCAGCCCAAAGCCGCTCCACCGACTGCGTGCTTCAGCTAAGGTCACTTGGAGCTGTGCTGAGCTCGGCGCTGCCGAGTCTCGCACTGTCCCTCTTCGCGGTAGCCGTCATCTGCAAGGTCCTGGCATCGAAGTTGAGCACCAACCAGGACACGAAGACGAACGAGCGTGAGGAGAACCGCATGGCTGATGAATCGAAGTCGAGCAGGATGAAGCAGTGGGCTAGTGCTACTTGCGACGTACTGGGAGACCTTGTAGTCGGCTTCGCGGGTGGGGCAGTGTCGAGCTGAGCGCAGCTCCATGCCGTACAGCACGGAAGTACAGCAACTACAGCAACCGACCATGGCTCACAGTGCCCACCCACGCGGCCTGTGTAACTCACGATGACCGATCTCTGTAGAGCCTCTCCTTAGGAATCAAAACTCGGCAGTACGGGCGTGAAGACCTTGCGGCTGGAGCGCATCGAGGTCGACCATTTGTGACATTTTCAGATATTGAAATTCGGGGGAATTCCTGTGACGCCGGAACAAGAGCTACGTGGTCTGATCTCGGACTGGCGCAAACAAGTCGACCAACTGCCAATTTGGTCAACGGGTGAGGAGCGGCTGCATGCGCTCATGTCGCAAGCCCTCAGCGTGAAAGCAAGCTTCGCACGGAACAGGGTGGATTTTCCAGAGTTTTCGTGGGAAATGTTGCTGGATTTTCTGATCTCATGGCACTTTAAGCATCCGATTGGTAGCGAACCTTGCTATGAAGACGATGTATCAAATGCCGTGAAGGCTGCCGTGGAGGCGACACGCCTCGAATCGCTTGACGCCGCCCTTCGTGCGCAAGCCTATAGGGTTAGAAAGACTGGCGGCACAAAATTTAGGGTCTCATATAAGTGGGATATGGGTCTTGAAGTTGCCGACTTGTATCTTGAGCGACAGGCTGTGCCTGGGAATCGTGAAGAGCCCACACAGAAAGAAGTGGAATGGGCCTCGAAGCAATCTCGCGGAAGGCTTAATGCTTTTATCCCTCCGGATGACGTCATCAGTTCTGCGATGGAGCGGACTCGTCGAGCAGTTCAAGCATGGCGCGCAGTTCACCAAGACCCTCCATTGTCGGATGACACTGACCTTGGCGACGGTCTAACCGTCGGAATAATGGCAGAAGTCCTAGCTGCACTCATGGCAATGGCGGAGCTAGGCGAGATGGCACACTCATCAGCGCGCCTGCGTGGCACGACTCTTCAACACAGCACCGAAGAGGCGATCGTCGACTGGCTCGCACGCCTATGTGGGAGCGTGCCGCGAGAGCTCGCTATACAGGCCATACATAGACTCATGGCCGGCCCGGGTAAGTCGATGAGAACGGCAATCCTAATCCCCAATCATGGGCTTATTACAGTCCTTCCGCTCGTAATGTTCCCTCGCGCCATTGATGCAATCGTTCTGCGAACTGCCGCATCAGATCCGGCCCGATACGGCCCTATTGGCAAGCGCCAAGGCGAGCGAGCCAAAGCGTGGGGTCGTTGGCTGAGGGAAATCCCCGGCGTTAAAGTCACTGAGGGCACGAAAGTGCGGAATTTGAAGGGGCAGGCTGTAGGTGACCTTGACGTAGTGGCGTTCGACCCAGTGTCACGTAAGGGTCTTATCCTGGAAATCAAATGGCCTATCGATGCCCTTACACTTGCTGAAACCTCCAAGACGGATCAAACTATTGTGCTTGCGAGCGCACAACTAGGGAAGGTCAGGAGTTCGCTCGTAGCTGGCGATGTGCAAGCGAAGTTGCCGCCTGACTGGCCAGCCTTTGATGAGATCGACTGGGCGTGGGGAGTCGGCATGCCGCAGCAGCTGACGCCTCGACCTATGCCGGAGCCTGACATGTTTGCTACGTCTTTTCGGTATGTTTCAAATCTCAACCCCGTCAACTCGCTGATTGAATTGATTACTCTGCTCAAAAATCCTATAGTGCCTGAACTGAATAGGCACTACCAAATTCGGAATGTCACGATTCCCCTCCTGGGGCGATACTCCGTTCGCGTTGAGCGGCTAGAATGCCAAGAAATTGACTGGAGCCCAGTGGTGGATGCAAAAAGCGGCTGAAATTCGGCCAACCCTTCCGATCAGTGGTAGAGCGTGCGGACGCTCCTTAGGACAACCCTCGTCGTCACCACGTACCGCCGCACAAGAGCCGTGGGTTGTCTTGGGCCTCTAGCGTCTCGGACCAGGCCCCGAGGCCTCAGCGACCCTCCCGCCCGTAGTTCGTCGAGGAGGGCCAGGCAGTCGCGTCCCGTGGAGCTCCGGAGGGCGCTTCGGTCCCAGCTGTGTGCGCAGGTCACCGGAGATCCTGCCCACCAATAGTCCACGGACCCCCGTCATAGGGCCGCTCGACGCTGCATACGCCTGTACACACAAGAAGACCCCGCACTCAGCGTTTCCGCTGGTGACGGGGTCCTTTGGCACCTTCCTCGAGGTGCCCCCGGCAGGATTCGAACCTGGCGCACACGGGGCCTTCGGTTGATCGACTAACGCTGGCCCGTCCACAAATGGTTGGCTCTTTTATCCAGGTCTGCCCATCCAGCTGCCGAAGGGGCGGCGGTCTAGCCCTAGCCCCAGCGCAAATGATCACGCAACCGGCATTCCTGGCTCCTGGCGCTTTGGGCTCTTGGCATGAGCATCGCCACGTCAGGCCGAGTTGCTCTCCCTTAGGGGCTGCCTTGGACGGGGTCGCAGCCCGGCGTGCCAGTCCCGCTTCGGATCGCCTGTGTCGCATACGCTGCGAAGACGTCCGACCTGGCGGCCTCGATAACGCGGATGCGTGGGAATGCCGCCCGGTGGCGGCTCTTGATCTAGGCCCGGACGGCGCAGCTGTCGGATGCAGAAGGGGTGTGGCATGAGATCCCCGGGCGTGCACCTACGGGAGATCACCGACGACGACCGGGATGCCGTTCGTGCCCTCCGCGTCCGACGTGACCAGAAGCAGTTCGTCGCCTCCGTGTCCCAGTCGCTCAAGGAGGCGGCGAAGAAACCGGAGGCCAATCCGTGGTACCGCGCCGTGTACTGCGGTGACGAGCCAGTCGGCTTCGTGATGCTGTCGTGGAAACCGCCGGCTGGTTTGTACAAAGGGCGGCACTTCCTCTGGCGGCTCCTCGTCGACAAGCGGTACCAGAGGCGTGGGATCGGCCGAGAAGCGCTCATGCAGGTCGCCACGCTGGTGCGCGCGGACGGCGCCACCGAGCTGCTGACCAGCTACGAGCCCGGTGAAGGCGAACCGTGGCCCTTCTATCGGAAGTTCGGGTTCGAGCCCACCGGGGAGATCGACGACGGCGAGATCGTTCTGCGGCTCGCCTTCCCCGCTGAGTGAGCTCATACGGGAGGCGGACGGTTTTGACCTCCGGTGGCCGAACGGCGAGAGGCTGGTGGGCACCTGGAAGTCGCTGCCCATCAGCTGCAGGTCCGCCCCAAGTGACCGTTACCCCGCATCTGGCCATTCCTCCAGAGGCTCTGGCGGCTCCGGGTCGGCCTGCAACTGCCGCTCCGCTCGCCGCCCGTTCTCCGCTCGCAGCGTCGTCAACCACGGCCAAAGGTCCGGTAGCCGTTGTGCCGAGCAGGCCAGCCGGTGTTCGATACGGCAACGTTGAGACGCATCTGGCGGACACACGCCGTAGACGGTGACCCGACCGTCGGAGGTCTCGATCCACCGATGCTCTGCCGGCACCGTATGGGCCAGCGGAGTCATGTCCGGTTCCAACAAGACCCATTCATGCTCGAGCGTCGCCACTCGGTCCTGTAACAGACCGCAGTACGGGCAGCGCAACTGCCCACCATTCAGTCGACGCGGCTCCCCCGGCAATAGCCCCATGACGCCAGAGTCGACAGCTCGGCGGCGCATGCGTAGAGCGCGAATCGGACGAGACTCATGTGGCAGCTAACCACTGGCGAAACGGAAGGCGACGCGGCAGGTGCTGTTAGCAACCAAAGGCCGAAGGCGTGCGGCTGGTATACGACGAAGCCCCCAGCCGGGCGCTGTCACCCAACCAGCGCCCTGGGTGCTGATCGAGCCGTTGCCGTCGCGTGCAGCGCTGTGCGAACGCCTCTGCCCGGTCCGGTAGGGCGGGCTGTGCGGCGGCGGGGGCCCCTCGTCAGAGCGGGGTGCCGCCGAAGCCGATTTCGTTGCCGTCCGGGTCGCGGTACATGGCCTTGCGTACGCCGTTCGCGTACGTCTCGCGGGTCCAGGGTCTCAGGCCCCGGTCGGCGATGCCGGCGACGCGGGTGTCGAAGTCGTCGACGAAGACGGTGTGCATGGCGTGGCCGGCGTGACCGGGGCGGAGCTCGATGTACAGGTAGCGGTGTTCCGCCAGCTCCCACACGGCCTCCGTGTCGTTCGGGATGAACGCCGGTGGCGAGCCGAGCAACCGCTCGTACCAGGCCAGCGCCGCTGCGTAGTCGGTGACTGGGATGCCTGCGAAGAGGTCGACGGCCATGGCGCCATCGTAGGTCCGGCGCCTGCCTCGCGGGGCTGCGCCGCGTGCCTACGCTGGAGGTGTGGCTCGGTCCAATGACGAGGTCGCCGCGCTGTTCCAGGAGTACGCCGACCTGATAGCGATCACCGGTGGGGATGCGTTCAAGGCGCGTGTCTACGAGAAGGCCGCCCGTGCGATCGGTGGGCATCATGCCGATGTGGGCACGCTCGACGCGAAGGGGCTGCAGGAGATCCCGGGCGTCGGCAGGTCCATTGCCGAGAAGGTCGTCGAGTATTTCCGCGATGGGCGTGTCTCCGCCGTGGAGGAGTTGCGGGCGAAGATTCCCGCCGGGGTGCGGCAGCTGACGGCCATCCCCACGCTCGGGCCGAAGAAGGCGCTGGTGCTCCACGAGGAGCTGGGGATCTCCTCCGTCGACGAACTGGCCGACGCGATCCGGGCGGAGCGGCTGCGGGATCTCAAGGGGTTCGGGCCGAGGACGGAGGAGAACATCCTCCACGGCATCGAGCTCCTGCAGTCCTCCGGGGACCGCGTCCTGCTCGACGTGGCGCTCGACCTCGCTGAGGAGACCGTCGCCGGGCTGGCCCGGGTGACCGGCTGCCGGCGGTGCACGTACGCCGGGTCGCTGCGCCGCTACCGGGAGACGATCGGCGACATCGACGTCCTCGCCGCGGCGGAGAGGCCGGCGCCCGTGATGCGGGCGTTCACCGGGCTGCCGTACGTCACGGAGGTCATCGCCCACGGCGACAAGAAGACGTCGGTCCGCACCAGCAAGGGGCTGGCGATCGATCTGCGGGTGGTGCCGCCGGACTCCTGGGGCGCCGCCCTGCTGTACTTCACCGGCTCCAAGACGCACAACATCCGCGTCCGCGAGATCGCCGTGCGCCAAAGGCTGAAGCTCTCCGAGTACGGGCTGTTCGACGTCGAGAGCGGCGAGAAGGTCGTCTCCGCGACGGAGGAGGACGTGTACGCCCGGCTCGGCCTGCCGTGGATCGAGCCCACCCTGCGCGAGGACCGCGGCGAGATCGAGGCCGGGCAGCGCGGTGAGCTGCCCGACCTGGTCACCGAGTCCGACATCCGGGGCGACCTGCACACCCACACCGACCTCACCGACGGCCTCGCCCCGCTGGAGGAGATGGTCCGGGCGGCGGCGGAGCGCGGTTACGCCTACTACGCGATCACCGATCACGGGCCTGATCTGTACATGCAGCGCATGACCGACGAGCGGATGCTGGCCCAACGCGATCAGGTGCGGCAGCTCGACGGCGCGTACGGAAAGCAGGGCAAGCGGGGCGGCATGCGGCTGCTGCACGGGGTGGAGCTGAACATCGCCCCCGACGGCGGCGTGGACTGGCCGGACGACTTCCTGGCCGGCTTCGACCTGTGCGTGGCCTCGGTGCACTCGCACTTCAACCAGGGCCGCGAGGCGCTGACCCGGCGGATCGTGCGCGCCTGCGAGAACCCGTACGTGAATGTCATCGGCCACCCCACGACCCGCATCATCGGCAAGCGGCCGGGGATCGACGCCGACCTCGACCAGGTCTTCGCCGCCTGCGCCCGCACCGGGACGGCCCTGGAGATCAACGCCCATCCGGACCGGCTCGACCTGCGCGACGAGGACATCCTGCGGGCCAGGCGGCACGGGGTGAGGTTCGCGATCGACAGCGACGCCCACGCCACCCTCCATCTGGCCCACATGCGCTACGGCGTGGGCACGGCGCAGCGCGGCTGGCTGACCAAGGAGGACGTGATCAACGCCTGGCCGCTCACCCGGCTGCGACGCTTCCTGGACAAGGGCCGGCGAGGGCGGCGTTCCGCGGCCTGACCGGCGGGGCGGCGGCTCCGGTCAGGGGTGCATCGCGGTGGGGTCGCGGGGCTGGTACGTCCGTGACCTCCTGCGGTGGCGGTGCGACGCCCCGCTCTTCACCGCGGCCACGCCCAGACAGAAGAGCAGGGCCAGCGCGAGGCCGGAGCTGAAGATCGCGAGCGTGTTCAGGGTGACCATCTGCTGGCCGAGCACCGACACGGTGTACTCGGGCCCGCCGGACAGGTTGCCGACGATCACCAGGGCGGTGAAGGCGCCCGTGGCGGCGAGGAGGAGCAGGCCGAGGAACAGCATTCGAGTCATCTCCTCGGAACGAGTGCGTCACCCGTGCGGATACCCCCGCCTCGGCCGGCCATACGACGGGCGGCACGAAGGGGATGCGGGAGAGGGTCGGGAGTCCGAGGAAGGGGTACGCGGATCTCTCAGCAGATCCGCTCAGCAGATCCGCTCAGCAGACCGTTCGGTGGTCCGTTCGGCGGTCCGTTCGGCGGATTCACCGGCAGGTCCTCACGGGCGGACCCCAGGACCCAGGGAGCCCGCGTGCCGGAGATGGGACGGGACGAGGCGCGGCGGCGGTTCGGTGCGGCCCGGGTCGCGCGGCTGGCGACGATCGGACCCGCGGGACGGCCGCATCTCGTACCGGTCGTATTCGCCCGGCGCGGTGACGACGTCGTCACCGCGGTCGACGACAAGCCGAAGCGGTCCCGGCGGCTCGCGCGGCTGCGCCACATCTCCGTACAGCCGGCCGTCAGCCTTCTCGTGGACGCCTACGACGAGGACTGGGACCGTCTGTGGTGGGTACGGGCCGACGGAGAGGCCCGGACGCTGCCGCCCGGCGCGCCCGACGCGCGGACACGGCAGGAGTACGCCGGCGCCGTCGAGCTGCTGCGGTGCAAGTACCCCCAGTACCGGCAGCGTCCGCCGGAGGGACCGGTGATCGCGGTCGGTGTCCTGCGGTGGACCGGCTGGCGGGCCGTACAGGAAGACGACGGGGCCTGGTGAACGCGACCCGGGCACCCGGTTGAGAGGCCGCGATGGAACTCGTCGAGGAGCGTCCCTACCGCTACCGCATCGAGCGGCGGGGGCCGATGCGCGTGCCCGGGGTGGTGTTCGCCTCCCGGGACCTGCTCGCCGATGCCGAGCAGTCGCTGGAACAGGTCGCCAACGTGGCCACCCTGCCGGGCATCGTCGGCGCCTCGTACGCCATGCCGGACATCCACTGGGGGTACGGCTTCCCCATCGGCGGCGTGGCCGCGACCGACCTCGACGACGGCGGGGTGGTCTCGCCCGGCGGGGTCGGGTTCGACATCTCCTGCGGGGTGCGGCTGCTGGCCGCCGACGCCGACCGGCGGACGGTGGAGCCCGCCCTCCCCGCGATCATGGACGGCCTGGACCGTTCGATCCCGCGCGGGGCCGGCCCCGGCGGCGTGTGGCGGATGACCGGCCCCGGACAACTGGAGCGGATCCTGCGTGGCGGCTCCCGGTACGCCGTCGACGAGGGGTACGGCGAACAGCGGGACCTGACCCGCTGCGAGGACGGCGGAGCGGTCGCCGACGCCGACGTGGAGCAGGTGAGTCCGCGGGCGCGGGAGCGCGGCCTCGGGCAGGTCGGCAGCCTGGGATCGGCCAACCACTTCCTGGAGGTCCAGCAGGTCGCCGGCGTCTCCGACGAGCGGGTCGCCGCCGCCTTCGGACTCTCCGTCGGCCAGGTGTGCGTGATGATCCACTGCGGTTCGCGCGGTCTGGGGCACCAGATCTGCACCGATCACGTCCGGGCGATGGGCGACGCCATGAGCCGGTACGGCATCACCGTGCCCGACCGGCAGCTGGCCTGCACCCCGGTCGACTCCCCTCAGGGGCGGGACTATCTGGGCGCGATGGCCGCGGCCGCCAACTACGGACGCGCGAACCGTCAGTTGCTCTCCCATGCCGCACGCCGGGTCTTCGAGAAGGCCGCGGGCGTGGGCCTGTCGCTGGTGTACGACGTCTCCCACAACCTCGCCAAGATCGAGACCCATACGGTGACCGGATCCCGGCGACGCCTGTGCGTCCACCGCAAGGGCGCCACCCGTGCCTTCCCGCCCGGGCACCCCGACCTGCCCGAGGACCTGCGGGAGTTCGGTCAGCCGGTGCTGATCCCCGGAACGATGGGAACGGCCTCGTACGTCCTGGCCGGAGTGCCGGGCGGCGACGCCTTCTTCTCCACCTGCCACGGCGCCGGCCGCGTGATGAGCCGCCACCGGGCCGCCCGTGCGGTCACCGGCAGGGAGCTGCGGGCCCGGCTGGAGGCGGACGGCATCGCGGTGCGCCCGAAGTCGTGGCGGGGGCTGGCCGAGGAGGCGCCGGAAGCGTACAAGGACGTGAGTGAGGTGGTCGCCGCGAGCGAGGCGGCGGGGTTGTGCCGCTCGGTGGCCCGGCTGGTTCCGCTGGGCGTGGTCAAGGGCTGACGTGAGGTCGTCGAGCGGCGGCGGTGCGCCTCACACGTCGACGGTCACCGCGCACGACCAGCCGTACGCGTCCGGCCCGATCCGTAGCTGGTGCCAGGAGACGCCTTTCGGCACCGCGCCGACGATCTCCACGTCCGCCAGCGCGGCGACGGCCAGGCGCACCTCCAGGCCGCCGTCGGCCTCGTCCGTCTCGACGTCGACGGGCACCTGTCCGTGCACCTCCAGCCGGTAGACCACCTCGTCCAGCAGCGCGGCCAGCAGCTCGTCGTCACCGGCCTCGGTGAAGCGCACCCGCTCCACGGCGGTGGGCCGGGCCGCCGAGACGTCCGCGAAGCAGCCCACCATGCCGAGGACGGCCTCCGCCAGGCAGCGCTCCCGGCTCGCCCCCCACGCCTCGATGCGCACGTCGGCCGTGTGCGGCACCAGCCGGTGCCCGCTCTCGCCCTGTCCCCGTGCCGTCCTGTCGTCACCTGATTCGCCGACCATGCTCTTCACCTGCCCGCCCGGCGGCCCGGCACTGCGTGCGCAGGGCCATCCGGCTGACGGTGCCGCGGAGGATCACAGGCCCCGGGGCAGTGGTGGTCGCGTCACCGCGGTCCGGCGGGTGCGGCGCCGTCGTGCGGGCGAACCGGGGCCGGCGGGAGGTCCTCCTCGGCCGGCCCCGGGCCCTCTGGTCGCGTCACGTGGTCCGGGACAGGACCGTCCTCACCACCTGGCCCAGCATCGCCTCCGCGTCCGGGGCCGGGCCCGGGGAGCGCCAGGCGACGAAGCCGTCGGGGCGGACCAGGACCGCGCCCCGGCGGGTCACGCCGTGGTGCTTCGCCCAGTCGGCGTCGGCGTCGTCGGGGGCCAGGTCGGCGTCCGGTGCCGTGCCGATGCGGTACGACGCCAGCGGGACCGGCATCTCCTCGGCCACGCGCGTCGCCGCCTCGTGCCAGTCGCCGCCCTCCACCGCGTCGCTGAGCAGGACCAGGGTGCGTTCGTAGAGGTCGAGGGTGGAGATGCGGTCGGTGCCGCGGCGGAGCCAGAGGTGGGGGGCCCTGCTGCCGGGGGCACCGGAGAGGTCCAGCCCGTCCGGGACGACCGGGGTCGCCGGGTCGGCGCCGACCACGGCGCCCTGCGGGTAGCGGTAGCCGAGGGCGACGTTGAGGATGCCTCGCCCCGGGCCGCCGCCGGGGCCGCCCGGGCCGCCCTGACCTCCCGGAGCGCCGCCGGGGCCACCGCCACCTGGGCCGCCGATGCCAGCGCCGCCGGGGCCACCGCCACCTGGGCCGCCGATGCCAGCGCCGCCCGGGCCTCCCGGAGCGCCGCCGGGACCTCCCGGACCGCCCATGCCTCCCACGCCGCCGACAGGCGGAGTGAAGCCGGGGTGGCTGTGTTCCACCGAGCGGCCGGCCGCGCGGGCGCTGGTGGCCTCCGCGACCGGGCGGCGTTCGGCGTCGTAGGTGTCGAGGAGGCCCTCACCGGCCCAGCCGTCCAGGACCGCGGCGAGCTTCCAGGCAAGGTTGTGGGCGTCCTGGATGCCAGTGTTGGAGCCGAAGGCTCCGGTGGGGGACATCTCGTGGGCCGAGTCGCCGGCCAGCAGGATGCGGCCCGAGCGGTAGCTGCGTGCCACGCGCTGGGCGGCGTGCCAGGGGGCCCTGCCGGTGATCTCCACGTCGATGTCGGGATCGCCGACCGCCCGGCGGATGTGGTCGATGCAGCGTTCGTCGGTGAATTCCTCGAGGGCCTCGCCGTGTTCGGGGTGCCAGGGGGCGTGGAAGACCCAGTTCTCGACGTTGTCCACCGGGAGCAGGGCGCCGTCGGCGTCCGGGGTGGTGAGGTAGCAGACGATGAAGCGGCGGTCGCCCACGACGTCGGCCAGGCGGCGGGAGCGGAAGGTGATGCTGATGTTGTGGAAGAGGTCGCCGGGGCCGCTCTGTCCGATGCCGAGCTGTTCACGGACGGGGCTGCGGGGACCGTCGGCGGCCACGAGGTAGTCCGCGCGGATCGTGGTGTGTTCGCCCGTCTCCCGGCTCTTCACGATCGCCGTGACGCCGTCCGCGTCGGCCTCGAACGACAGCAGTTCCGTGTGGAAACGCAGGTCGCCGCCCAGGCCGACGGCGTGGTCCAGGAGTTCCGGTTCCAGGTCGTTCTGGCTGCACAGGCACCATGAGCTGGGGCTGAAGCGGGCCAGTCCGTTGCCCGGGTCGATCTCCTTGAACAGCCACTCGCCCGCGTCGCCGACGAGGGTGGGTGTCTGGAGGATGCCGTGGTTGTCGGCCAGCGTGGCGGCCGCCCGGCGGATGGCCGGCTCGACGCCGGCCACGCGGTAGATCTCCATGGTGCGGACGTTGTTGCCGCGCCCGCGGGGGTGGATGGAGGTGCCCGCGTGGCGCTCCACCAGCGTGTGCCGGATCCCCAGCCGGCCCAGGAACACCGAGGTCGACAGGCCGACCAGGGAGCCTCCGACGATGAGCACGGGGACCCGGTGGGCCCCGGGGCCGGCTCTGTCCGCTCCCCTGCCCTCGGCCCCGGCGGCCCCGTCGATGCCCTGGGCTCGCTCGGCTCGTTCGTTCATCGCTCGTCCTCCATTGCGTCGTGGCCTCCCTCGTGTCGGGACGTGTCGTTGTCGGGACGTGTTGTCGTGGCGCGCTGGTCGCCCCGTCCGTTCGTGTCACCTCGTCCGTTCGTCTCGCCCGTTCGTCTCGTCCGTTCGTCCCGTCCGTTCGTCGAGTCCGTTCTTCCGGTGCGTACGTACGGATGCGGCTGCGGCTGTCGGGGCCGGTAGCCGCCGGTCGGCCCGCGGCGTTCGGACGGGGCCCGGCCGGGATCTTCATGCATGCCCCGCGAGGCCTGCGGCGGCTCAGGCTTCACCCGCTTAACCCGTCTGGTTCGCGGTCTCCCGGGGTACGGCCCACGATCGTGCTTACGCGACCGGCGGATCCGCCTCGTCACGCGACGCGGCGCGGCGGTCGCTCCCAGTCCATGAGGAAGTTCCCCCGAGAAGAGGTGGCGGATGACGGTCTCTCCCGCCCTGTCGACAGACGCCGTCCCGACAGACGCCGTGGCGACAGACGCCGTGGCGACGGACGCCGTGTCCGCGGGCACCGTGTCCACAAAGGTCCCGGGCGTCTGGTCCGCGGCCGCGGACGGCGTATCGACATCGGCGTTCGACGGATCACGAGTGCGGGTCGTTCTGATGCTGGACATCCACGACGGAACCCAACAGGAGTTCCTGGAGGCCTACGAGCGCATTCGTCACCGGGTCGCCGCCGTGCCGGGCCATGTCAGCGACCAGCTGTGCCAGTCCTTGGAGAATCCCACCCAGTGGCTCCTCACCAGCGAATGGGAGAGCGCGGCTCCCTTCCTGTCCTGGGTCAACAGCGAGGAGCACCTGGACACGGTCCAGCCCCTGCAGAACTGCGTCCGCGACACCCGCTCGCTGCGCTACAGCGTCCTGCGGGAGACCGCCGGCGTCCACGCGGGTCCGCCGAAGGGCGCCGACGAGCAGCTGCGGGCCGCTCCCCGGGTGGGGAGCAACATCGTCCGGCATGCGCTGACCTTCACCGTGCGGCCCGGCAGCGAGGCCGCGGTCGCCGAGATCCTTTCCGGTTACGCATCGCCCGAGCCGCGTGTCGACGACGCCACCCGGCTGCTGCGCACCTCGCTGTTCCTGCACGGCAACCGGGTCGTGCGGGCGGTGGAGGTGCGGGGCGATCTGCAGACCGCGCTGCGCCATGTCGCCCGGCAGCCCGAGGTGCGGGCCGTCGAGGAGGCGCTCAACCCCCATCTGGAGCGGGAACGCGACCTCGACGACCCGCAGTCCGCACGGCGGTTCTTCACCCTGGCCGCCATGCCGGCCGTCCACCATGTGGCGTCCGGGGGCCAGGCGGCGGCCCCGCAGCGGATCGCGCTGTTCTATCCGGTCGTACCCGGTGCCGGTGCCGAACTGGCCCGGTTGCTGGCCCGGCAGGACGAGGCCGCGGCCCACGCGCCGGGCAATCCGGTCCGCGCCGCCACGGTCTTCCACCGCGACGACCTCGTCACCCGGGTCGTCGACGTGGCGGGCGAGCCGGACGAGGCGCCCGCGTTCGTGCTGGCCCTGCGAGGGGCCGCCGGTGACGACGGTGCCGCCGCGCAGGCCGGACGGCTGCTGGACACGGCCGCCGCCGGCCTCGACGGGCCGTTGACGGACCACCGCACGCTGCTGCGGCTGCTCGCGCACGCCCGTATGCGGCCCCTGACGGACCGGCGTTCGCCGGCCTCCTGACCTCGCGGTCCCGGCCGACCGGCGTCCACCGGCCCTGTGCCTCTCGGCTCGCCGTCCGTGCCGCGTCCCCTACTTCTCCCACCGCCTCCCGTTCTCCGGAGTGACCGATATGACAGACCAGCAGGCACGCATCGTCTCCCTCGGCGACGTAGCGCCGAACCGCCGGCGCGGCGGTGACCTCCGCGCCCTTCTCACCCCCAGCACGGCCGGGTCGACCAGCGGCTTCATGGGCGTGGCCATCGTGCAGCCCGGGGAGCGCATCGGCGAGCACTACCACCCGTACTCCGAGGAGTTCGTGTACGTCACGGACGGCTCGTTCGAGGTCGACGTGGACGGCGCGCCCCACCCCCTGGGCACCGGGCAGGGGATGCTGATCCCACCGAATGTGCGGCACCGCTTCCGCAACGTCGGAGACACGGAGGCGCGCATCGTCTTCCACCTGGGCCCGCTGGCCCCGCGGCCGGAGCTCGGCCATGTGGACACGGAGGACGAGACGCAGGGGAACGTGCCCGGGAGCGAGCGCCCGGCCGCTGCCGCCGAGGTGATCTCATGAACGGGCGTCGGGTCGCGGTCACCGGCATAGGCGTCGTCGCCCCCGGCGGGATCGGCGTCCCGCAGTTCTGGGACCTGCTGTCCAACGGCCGCACGGCGACGCGTCGCATCTCCCTGTTCGACCCGGTCGAGCTGCGCTCGCAGATCGCCGCCGAGTGCGACTTCGATCCCTCCGCGCACGGTCTGGACCTGGCAACGGTCCAGCGGTCCGACCGGTACGTGCAGTTCGCGCTCGTCGCCGCCGCCGAGGCGGTCCGGGACGCGAACCTCGACCTGGGCCGGGAGGATCCGTGGCGGGCGGGCGCCACGTTGGGCACCGCGGTCGGCGGCACCACCCGTCTGGAGCACGACTACGTCCTGGTCAGTGAGCGGGGCTCGCGCTGGGACGTCGACGACCGGAAGGCGGAACCGCATCTGCACCGCGCCTTCACTCCCAGCACGCTGGCCTCGGCCGTGGCCGAGCAGTTCGGTCTCCACGGTCCGGTGCAGACGGTGTCCACCGGGTGCACGTCCGGCCTCGACGCGGTGGGGTACGCCTACCACGCCGTCGCCGAGGGGCGCGTCGACGTGTGCCTGGCGGGCGCCGCCGACTCTCCGATATCCCCGATCACGATGGCATGCTTCGACGCCATCAAGGCGACCTCGCCGAACAACGAAGACCCCGCGCACGCCTCCCGCCCGTTCGACGCCGACCGCAACGGGTTCGTGATGGGCGAGGGCGCCGCGGTGCTGGTCCTGGAGGACCTGGAGCACGCCCGGGCCCGCGGTGCGGAGGTGTACTGCGAGATCTCCGGCTACGCGACCTTCGGCAACGCGTACCACATGACCGGGCTCACCAAGGAGGGCCTGGAGATGGCGCGGGCGATCGACACCGCGCTCGACATGGCCCGGCTGGACGGCTCGGCCGTCGATTACGTCAACGCGCACGGCTCCGGCACCCAGCAGAACGACCGGCACGAGACCGCGGCCGTCAAGCGGTCGCTGGGCCAGCACGCTTACGCGACCCCCATGAGCTCGATCAAGTCCATGGTGGGCCACTCGCTCGGCGCGATCGGCTCGATCGAGCTCGCCGCGTGTGTCCTCGCGCTGGCACACCAGGTGGTGCCGCCCACGGCCAACTACGAGACCCCGGACCCCGAGTGCGACCTGGACTACGTGCCGCGCGAGGCACGGGAGCGGGCGCTGCGGCACGTGCTGTCCGTGGGCAGCGGTTTCGGCGGTTTCCAGTCCGCGGTCGTGCTGAGCGGCTGCGGTTCCGGTTCCGGCTTCGAAGGAGGAGGGCGATGAGCGGACGACAACGGTCCCGGCGCGCGGTCGTCACCGGCCTGGGCGTGGTGGCTCCGCACGGCATCGGGGTCGAGGCGTTCTGGAAGGCGACCGTGGACGGAGCCAGCAGCCTCGGTCCGGTCACCAGGGAGGGCTGTGACCACATGCCGCTGCGCGTGGCGGGCGAGGTGCGGGGCTTCGACGCGGAGGAGGTGATCGAGGGGAGGTACCTCGTCCAGACCGACCGGTTCACGCACTTCGCCCTCGCCGCGGCCGAACTGGCCCTGGCCGACGCCCGGTTCGGCCGCGCCGACGTCGAGTCGCCGTACTCGGTGGGCGTCGTGACGGCCGCGGGGTCGGGCGGCGGCGAGTTCGGGCAGCGGGAGCTGCAGAACCTGTGGGGTCAGGGGTCGCGGTACGTGGGTCCGTACCAGTCGATCGCCTGGTTCTACGCGGCCAGCACCGGCCAGATCTCCATCCGCAACGACTTCAAGGGACCTTGCGGTGTGGTGGCCGGGGACGAGGCGGGCGGCCTGGACGCCCTGGCGCGTGCCGCGCTGTCGGTGCGGCAGGGCACCGACACGGTCGTCTGCGGCGCGACGGAGGCGCCACTGGCCCCGTACTCGATCGTCTGCCAGCTGGGCTACCCCGAGTTGAGCCGTGCCACCGAACCGGACCGCGCCTACCGCCCGTTCACGGACGCCGCCTGCGGTTTCGTGCCCGCCGAGGGCGGGGCCGTGCTGCTGGTGGAGGCCGAGGAGGCGGCGCGGGAGCGCGGGGCGGAGGCGCGGGCGACGGTGGCGGGGCACGCGGCGACGTTCACGGGTGCCTCCCGCTGGGAGGAGTCCCGGGCCGGACTGGCCCGGGCGATCGAGGGGGCGCTGGCGGAGGCCGGCTGCCGGCCCGAGGAGGTGGACGTCGTGTTCGCGGACGCCCTCGGTGTCCCGGAGGCGGACCGGGCCGAGGCCCTGGCGCTGGCCGATGCGCTCGGCCCGCACGCGCGGCGCGTGCCCGTCACCGCGCCCAAGACCGGGACGGGACGGGCGTACTGCGCGGCACCGGTGCTCGACGTGGCGTCCGCGGTGCTCGCCATGGAGCACGGACTGATCCCGCCCACGCCGCACGTGTCCGACGTGTGCCACGACCTGGACCTGGTGGCCGGCCGGGCACGGCCCGCCGAGCCGCGTACCGCCCTGGTCCTCAGTCGAGGGCTCATGGGCTTCAACTCGGCGCTCGTCCTGCGACGGGGCGCGGCGCCATCCTCCGAGTGAAGGAGCACATCCGCATGACCGATCAATTGGACTACCAGATGACCATCGAGGATCTGTCGACGCTGATGAAGCGGACGGCCGGGGTGCACGTCGACCCCGTCACCCTGCGTCGTCAGGCCGAGGCCGGCTTCGACACCTTCGGTCTGGACTCGCTCGGCCTGCTGGGCATCGTGGCCGAGTTGGAGAAGCGGTACGGCTTCGGCCTGCCGGAGCAGGCGGAGCGCTGCAAGACGCCCGCGGATTTCCTCGCGCTGGTCAACGGCGCCCTGAAGACGGGAGTGTGACATGGCAGGGCACACCGAGAACGAGATCACCATCGCCGCGCCGATGCAGCTCGTCTGGGACATCACCAACGACATCGAGGGCTGGCCGCGGCTGTTCAGCGAGTACGCCTCCGTGGAGGTGCTGGAACGGGACGGCGACAGCGTCACCTTCCGGCTCACCATGCACCCGGACGAGAACGGGAAGGTGTGGAGCTGGGTGTCCGAGCGCGTCGCCGACCCCGTGTCGCGCACGGTGCGCGCCCACCGGGTCGAGACCGGTCCCTTCCAGTTCATGAACATCGTCTGGGAGTACGCCGAGACCGCGGAGGGTACTCGAATGCGTTGGATCCAGGACTTCGCGATGAAGCCGGACGCGCCCGTGGACGACGCCTGGATGACGGACAACATCAACCGCAACTCCCGTACGCAGATGGCCCTGATCCGGGACCGGATCGAGCAGGCCGCGGGCGAGCGGCGGACCGCCGCGGCGCTCGCCGACTGACACCGACCGAAGGACGGCCTCCCCATGCACCACACCCTGATCGTGGCCCGTATGGCACCGGGCGCGGCACCCGACATCGCCAAGGTGTTCGCCGAGTCCGACCGTGGCGAACTGCCGCACCTGGTGGGCGTCACCGGGCGCAGCCTCTTCGAGTTCGGTGACGTGTACCTGCACCTCATCGAGAGCGAGAGCGACCCGGCCGCCACCATCGCGGGACTGACCGGCCATCCCGAGTTCCGCCAGGTCAGCGAGCGGCTCTCCCCGTACGTCTCCGCGTACGACCCGGCGACGTGGCGCAGTCCCAAGGACGCGATGGCGCGCTGCTTCTACCGCTGGGAACGGACTCCCGTCGGCTGACGGCCGGTTCGTCCGCGTCGGGGCTGCCCAGCATCTTTCGGGCAGCCCCGACGGGCGTGCGGGAGCGGGCGCGCGGACTCCTGAGAGTGCCGGATGGTTGTGCCCGCGGAGTCGAACGCCCGCGTGAGAAGCCCCACGTGGTGGCCTGTGACGGTTCTGTGTGCCCGTCCGCTTTGATCTTGGTGGCACACCACCGCACGGGAGTGCGGTGCGCCCGTGTCACCGCCCGGCGTTCCGCCGTCGAGCCGGGCGTTCGCAGCGGTCGGACCGGGTTCCGCCGCTCGCCCGGCCGCCCAGCAGAGAGGACGCCCGTCGTGGGCCGACGCACAGCCCGCCAGCCCCAGCGAGGAAACCCGGCGGGCCGTGCCCCGCGAGGGTCCCGCGCCCGCGGACGGCGGCGCCGCAGCCGTGCCCGGGTGGCCCTGGCCGGGCTGGCCTTCGGTGCGGTCCTGCTCACGGCCGGCGCCGCCGTGGCGTACTGGCGGGACACGCGGCCCGTGGTCACGGACGACCAGGCTGCCGACGTGGCCGACGCCCTGGAGGCCGCAGGGCCGCCGGCCGGCCCGTCTCCCGACGCGACGGCGACCGCGAGTACGGGGCCCGGCTCCTCAGCCTCGCCGTCCGCTTCCGCCTCCCCGTCGGCCTCGCCCTCCCCCTCCACCATCGCCGTCCCCACGACGGGACCCGGAACCTTCACGACCGCTCGGGCCGACGGGACGACCGTGGGTACGGGCAGCCGGGTACGGCGCTACAAGGTGCTCGTCGAGGACGGCATCGACATCCGGCCGAGCGCCGCCGCCGCCGAGATCTCCGCCGTGCTCGCCGACCGCCGGGGCTGGACCCGGGACGGGGCCAACTCCTTCCGGCTGGTCGGCTCGGGTTCGTACGACTTCGTGGTGAAGATCGCCACGCCGGGCACCGTGGACGAGATCTGCGGCGCGGCGGGGCTGCTCACCCGGGGTGAGGTGAACTGCAGCGTGGGGACGGACGTCGTGGTGAACCTCAAGCGCTGGGTTCTCGGCTCCCCCGAGTTCGACGGCCCGATCGGCGAGTACCGGGCGCTGATCGTCAACCACGAGGTCGGCCACCGGATCGGGCGCGGCCACGAGACCTGCCCGGGGCCCGGCCGGCCCGCTCCGGCGATGATGCAGCAGATCAAGGGCCTCAAGGGCTGCGTGGCCAACGCCTGGCCGTACGACCGCGACGGCGGCTACCTGGGTGGTCCAGCCGTTCCCTGAGCGGGGCCGACGGGGGGATTCGCGGGACACCCCGCGGAGGGAAGGGTGATGATCCTGCCATGACCACCACACCGTCCTTCGACGCCCGCGCGCTGCTGGCGCAGAGCCGGCTCGGCGTGCTCGCGACCATCAAGGCCGACGGCCGCCCCCAGCTCTCCCCCGTCATGCCCGCCTACGACCACGAGGCCGGCGTCATCCGCATCTCCACCCGCGACGGGCTGGCCAAGACGGCCAACCTGCGCCGGGACCCGCGGGCCACCCTGGAGGTGACCAGCCCCGACGGCAGGTCCTGGGCCACCGCGGAGGGCGTCGCGACCCTCACCGGTCCGGGCACGGACCCCCACGGCCCGGAGGTCGAGGCACTGGTGGAGTACTACCGGGCCGCCGCCGGGGAGCACCCGGACTGGGCCGAGTACCGGTCGGTGATGGTGTCCGACCGCCGGGTGCTGATCACGATGACGGTGGACCGCGTGTACGGCGCCGACCTCGGCTGACCGAACCGGGGCTCGTCGCCGCGCGGTACAACCCAGGTCGTACCTTGCCGACTCCTCGCCGCCGGCACCAGCCGGCGGCGAGGCCCGGCACGGAGCCGGACGCGGGCCCTGAGGCATGTACCTGACGCAGGACCGAGGGTGCGGCCCGGGAGCCAGGACCAGAGCGTGGCCCAGACGCACAGCCCAAGCGCGACCGCCGGCACGGTCCGCGTCAGGGACGCCTCCCGACCCGGAACCGGGACCAAAGACGCAGCCCAGACGCCCAGCCCGCCGCGCGACCGGCGGCACGGTCCGCGTCAGGGGCGCCTCCCAACCCGGGACAGGCCCAAAGGCAGGGCCCAGACGCCCAGCCCGCCGCGCGACCGCCGGCACAGCCCCGTCAGGACCGCCTCCCAACCCGGAACCAGGACCAAAGACGCAGCCCAGACGCGCAGCCCGGTGCTTGGGCGCCAGCAGGGTCCGCGTCGGGGCCGCCCCGGGGTCAGGGGGCGGGGTCGAGAAGCCCAGGGGCCGCGCCGGGTGGCCACCGGGGTGGCGTGGGGCCTCGCCCCGCCCGTCCGTGAGCCCCCGGTGGGAGATCGGAGGCGGGATCGGCTCCCGCCTCGGCGCCCGTCCCCGGGAAGCCCTGCGGCGTCGCCCGACGGTGGGATCCGGCACGGGAACCCGCAAGCGTGACCATCCGGCGTCGACCCCAGGGCACGGCCGGGACACGGCCGAGGCCGGCGTCGGGACGGGACCGGGGCACGGCCCGGAGGCCCGGCCCAGGAGGCGGCCGGAGACCGGGTCCGGGGCGCCGGCGGCAGGAGCCAGGGGGCGCCCGCACCCCGGCCTCCAGGGGCAGGTGGCCGGCAAGTTTTACCCCGGCGCGGTGATTGATCCGTCCGCCGCTTGCGTACCTCCTGGCGTACGAGTCGCTCGCGTCGCCCCTGGAGGCATCATGCGCCTGTCCCGCAGCAGGATCGGAGTCGTCGTCCTGTTCGGTGCGATGACCCTGACCCTCACCGCGCTGGCCTTCCCGGCCGTGCTCGGTCTGGACAAGGCCGACGGCGATCCCGGCCGCGTCATCGCCGGCACCAAGTACGGGCCGCTCACCGAGGCCGACCGGGACTTCGTGGTCAAGGTCCGGGCGGCCGGGCTGTGGGAGTACCCGCTGGGCGAGATGGCCATGGCGCGCGGCACGACGAAGGAGATGAAGGAGGCCGGCGAGCACCTGGTCGTCGGGCACGCCGGCCTGGACGCGATGTGCCGTGAGATCGCTCCCGAACTGGGCATCACGCTGCCCAACAAGGCGTCACCGCAGCAGGAGGGCTTCGTGGCGACCGTGGACTCCAAGAGCGGCAGGGAGTTCGACTCGACGGCCGTCAACATCATGCGCGTGACCCACGGGCAGATCTTCCCGGCCATCGCCAAGATCCGGGCGACCACCAAGAACACCCTGGTCCGTCAGCTGGCCGACCTGGCCAACGACACCGTCCTGGACCACATCACGGTCCTGGAGAAGACCGGACTCGTCGAGTACGACCAGGTCACCTTCCAGCAGACCGGACCGGCGAAGCTCCCCGAGGAGAAGGTCACCCCGCCCCCGCCGCAGCCGGGAGAGCGGGTCCTCGTCCTCAAGCCCCGCCCGGACCTGGACGTGAACACGGCCACGCCGACGCCGACGGCGGCACCGACCGTCCGCTGAGCGGGGGCGGGCCGGCCCTCGACTCCGTCACGACCCGGTGCCGCCTGCGGCGCCCGGCGGCCGCGCATGTACATTCCGTGGAGGCACCCCGGGGTGGCACCGGCACATGATCCGGCCATGCGCGGCACACAGGCCGTCGGCGGGCTCCGCTCCCGCTCTTCCGTGACCGCCCCGCCGGCCGGAAACGCGAGGGCGCGAGAGCGCGAGAGGAAGAAGAGGGGACCGTGACCACTCCCTGGCCGGGCAGCGGCGGAACGCCGGAAGAGCCGGACGGTGCGCCCACCGTCCCCGAGGCGGTGTGGCAGAAGTTCCTCATGGACAACGAGCGTGCCATCCGAGCCTCCGCCCTCAGGGAGCCCGCGGCCCGGGAGCGGACGCCGGGCTGGCGTCCCGGGCCGCCGGTCCCCGGCACGCCGGAGGCGGTCGGCGAGCTGTGGCAGGCAGACGACGTGTGGACCGGCCCCGCCTGGCGTGACCTGGACGGCCGTGCCCGGCTCCGGCGGGTCGGCCGGGTGATCGGTACGGCCGCGGCCGTGACCCTCGCGCTGACGGCGTGGTCGCAGTTGTCCACCGACTCGGTCGCCCCGGCCGACGGGCCGGGAGAAACGATCGGGCAGCGACTGGAGGAGGCTCCCGTCGACCTGCCCGCGACGGCGTCCCCTTCGCCGGGCGCGTCCCTCTCGCCCGGTGCCTCCGGGTCCGCGAGCCCCGTGGTCTTCGAGCCCACACGGTCCTCCGCCCCCTGGACGATCGACTGAACGCCTGATCACGGGGCGCCTCGTCACGGCAGGGGCAGCTGCCGCCCACCGGTGCCCGGCCACCCCGGGAGGCCCCGCAGGCGTCAGGCGCTGCGCCTGCGGGACGCCGTCTTCTTCGCGGTGCTCTTGGAACCCGTGCTCTTGGCCGTCGCCTTCTTGGCGGTGCCCTTGGCCGCCGCCGTCTTCTTCCCGGACTGGGCCGACTTCGCCGTCGACTTCTTCGTCGACGCCGCCGTCTTCTTCGCCGCGGTCTTCTTCGCGGCCGTCGACGTCGACTTCTTGCCGCCGGTCTCCTTGGGGGTCCCCCGGGACGCCGTCTTGCGCGGCGGGAGCGACCTGACCTCGGCCTCCTCGGCCGGTTCGCCGCGGGACTCCCGGGCCGCCCGCACACTGCTCTCCAGGGCCGCCATCAGGTCCAGCACCTTGCCGGAGGTGGCCGGCTCGGGCGTCTCGGGCGGCGCCTCCCCGGCGGCCTTGGCGGCGATGACCTCCTCCAGCGCCTCGCGGTACTCGTCGTGCAGGTCGTCCAGGTCGATCTCGCCGAGCGTGTCCATGAGGGCGTCCGCGAGGTCCAGTTCCTGGTCGCGGACCGTGACGCCGGCGTCCGGTGCGACGCCCTCGGGGGCGCGTACCTCGTCCGGCCAGAGCAGGCCGTGCATGGCGATGGCGTCGCCGACGACCCGCAGCATGCCCAGCCGCTCGCGGCCGCGCAGCGCGTACTTCGCGATGGCGACGCGGTTGCTGCGCTTGAGCGCCTCGCGCAGCAGCGTGTACGGCTTGGCGGCGGGGGCGCCGCTCGCCGCCAGGTAGTACGCGGCGCCCATCTGGAGCGGGTCGATGCGCTCCTCCGGTACGAAGGCCACGATCTCGATCGTCCGTGCCGTGGGGATCGGCAGGTGGGAGAGGTCGTCGTCCGTGATCGGGATGATCGTGCCGTCGGCGTCCTCGTAGCCCTTGCCGATCTCGCCCTGGGTGACCTCGCGGTCCTCCAGTTCGCAGACCTTTCGGTAGCGGATCCGGCCGCCGTCCTCCGTGTGGATCTGACGGAAGGCGATCGAGTGGCTCTCGGTCGCGTTCACCAACTTGATCGGGATGCTGACCAGGCCGAACGAGATGGCGCCGTTCCAGATGGATCGCACGTGCAGCACCTTTCCGGTCGATTGCCCCCCAGGGCGACTTGTCCGTGTTTCGAGCGATTCGTGAGATTCTCATCGTATGGCGCCTATCACAGAGGTGGAGGGGCGACGGGTGGCCCTCAGCAACCTGGAGAAGGTGCTGTATCCCGCGACCGGCTTCACGAAGGCCGAGCTGCTGCACTACTACGCGACGACCGCGGAGGTGCTGCTGCCGCACCTGCGGGACCGTCCGGTGTCGTTCCTGCGGTACCCGGACGGCCCGGACGGCCAGCTGTTCTTCACCAAGAACGTGCCGCCGGGTACGCCCGAGTGGGTCACCACGGCCGAGGTGCCCCGGTCGGAGGGGCCGGCGCGGATGGTGCTGGTGCAGGACCTGCCCAGCCTGATGTGGGCGGCGAACCTGGTGACCGAGTTCCACACGCACCAGTGGGTCGCCGACGACCCCGGCGAGGCCGACCGCCTGGTGTTCGACCTCGACCCGGGGCCGCCCGCCACCGTCGTCCACTGCTGCGAGGTCGCCCTGTGGCTGCGGGAGCGGCTCGCGGCCGACGGCGTCGAGGCGTTCGCCAAGACGTCCGGGGCCAAGGGGCTGCATCTGCTGGCGGCGGTGCGGGGGTCGTCGTCCGAGCGGGTGTCGGAGTACGCGAAGGCGCTGGCCGTGGAGGCGGAGCGGGCCATGCCGCGGCTCGTGGTGCACCGGATGACGCGCAGCCTGCGGCCGGGGAAGGTGTTCGTGGACTGGAGCCAGAACGCCGCGCGCAAGACGACGGCCGCTCCGTACACGGTGCGGGCCCGCACCGAGCCGGCCGTCTCCGCGCCGGTGACGTGGGAGGAGGTGGCCCGGTGCCGACGGGCGGAGCAGCTGGTGTTCCGGGCCGGGGAGGTCGGGCCGCGGGTGCAGGACCACGGCGACCTGCTCGCGCCGCTGTTCGATCGGCGGCGTGCGGCCGCCCTGCCGTAGGGCCTGTCCGGCCATTCCCGTCGTCGCCCGGAGGGCGGCCCCGCGGCGTCAGGTGCGTGCTCTCGGCGCGCCGGCGGCGGACCCTCGTACTGGACGTACTCGGGTCTGCACCCGGTGCCCCTCCGCAGGAGCGTGCGTGGCGTCGCGGGGCGGACGGGAACCGTCCGACAGGCCCTGGGGCCGGGACGGGCCCCGGGGAACGGCGGCCGTCACACCCGCGTCCACGTGTTGCGGTCCCGGGCCATCGCGTGCAGGGCCTCCACGTCCGCCGGTTTGAGCACGCCGCCCAGGCGGACCAGGTTCGGCAGCTCCGCGTCGGTGAGGACGCGGACCTCGCGCGGCGGAGTGGTCAGGGCGGTGTCCGCCGGCTCGACCAGGACCAGCACGGGGTGCACCTCGGCCGTCAGGGCGTAGGAGGCGCGGTCGGCGTCCGCGCGGACGCGGCGCAGCAGCGGCCGCGGCTCGTGACGGCCCACGGCGACCAGGGGGTCGGCGATCCGGACCCGCTGTCTGCGGGCCGGCAGCACGTGCAGGGCGAAGAGGCCGCCGGGGCCGATGGCCAGGTGGTGGATGCGGTCGCCGCCCGGCAGCGCGATGGAGTGCAGAGCGTGCCAGCCCGCGCCGTCGAGGCGGTCGAGGGCCCGCCCCGTCGTCTGCTCGGCGGCCAGCGCCCGGCGGCGCGGGTCGGGGCGCAGCCGGTGCGCCGTTCCCGGATCGCGCTCCAGGGCGATCAGATGAG
The DNA here is from genome assembly GCF_014650995.1 of Streptomyces viridiviolaceus. Lineage (GTDB taxonomy): Bacteria > Actinomycetota > Actinomycetes > Streptomycetales > Streptomycetaceae > Streptomyces > Streptomyces viridiviolaceus. The sequence continues at coordinate 194,758 of NZ_BMWA01000011.1, read as the reverse complement.
CCTCGCCGGGCCGGTTGGGGGCGAGGTCGTCGTCCGGGTGGAGGGCGAGCCGGGCCAGCTCGGCGGGGGTGGGGACCGGCGGCGGGCCCACGGTGACGGGGCCGGTGAGGAAGGGCCCCAGGGCTTCGAGCACGTCGTCCCTGCGGTCGTCGCCGAGGAGGTTGACCCGGGCGGCCTCGCGGTCGTACCAGGCGATGTTCCTGCCGTCCGGGAGGCAGACGTAGAGCCGCTCCTGACCGTGCCGCCAGGTCGGTATGACGCGCAGTCCACTCATGCACCATCACCCCATGACCATGGGAACAGGCGGGGTGCTCCGGGGGCAAGAACCCGGTTACCTTTGACAGGAGTTGGGTCTGCCCGACGGGCGGGGATGGTGGGGAGGCGCCGTTGCGTACGCGCGGGAAGGTACCCGACGTACCGGCCCCGGACAGGCCGTGGTGCGAGATCGTGCCCGGTCTGTGGATGGGCGGGCACGAGTTCCGGCGGCAGGCCGGGCAGGTGGAGTTGGCCGTGGTGAGGGACGAGTTCGATCTCGTGCAGACCCTGCTGCGGCTGCCTGGGCACGGCCCCGACCCGGGCGTCGAGCACCATGTGTGGCCGATTCCCGACGGACCGCTCGACGGGACCCAGCTCGCGGGCGTGATCCGGCTGGCGGAGGCGGCGGCCGAGGCGCTGGACCAGGGCCGCAGGGTCCTCGTCCGCTGTTACCACGGCTACAACCGCTCGGGGCTGGTCGTCGCCCACGCGCTGATGCGCCGGGGCGGCAGCGCCGAGGAGGCGATCCGGCTGATCCGGTCCCGGCGCTCGCCGTGGGCGCTGCACAACGAGCTGTTCGTGGAGTACCTGCGGGCCGGCCTGCCCACGGCCCGGCTGCTGGAGGAACTGGCCGAGTAGCCCGGCCGCGCCCCCACGCAGGCAGAGTGGACTTCCGTACGAATAGGGTGTACAGGGCCATCGACGTTCCCCGAACCGCAGGAGTGCAGTGCTCCCCAGCCGCCGCGGGCGCGCAGCCCGCGTCTGTGCCGCCCTCGCCCTGTCCCTGGTGACGGCCGCGACCGGGGCGGCCGTGGCCGGCTGCGGTGACACCGGCGGGCTGCGCAGCGCCGGGCCGACCCCGACCGCGGCGAGCCCGGCCCGGCTGTGGCCGGACCTGACGCCGGCGTCGAGTCCCGCCTACGACATCGGCGAGGTGGACCACGAGGTCGTCAAGGGTGTCGCCGTGCCCGGCGGGGACATCCGCAGGGCGGACCCGGTGGCCGTCGTACGGGCGGAGATCGGCGAGCACCCGGACGAGTACGCGGGCGCGAAGGCGCCGTACCGCGAGACGGCCCGCCGGATGGCCGACTGCGGCCCGGACGGGGAGCGCGGCCGGTGCCCGGTGCTCACGCCGTACTTCCGCGACCTGACCGGTGACGGACGGGCCGAGATGACGCTGGGGTTCCGGCTCCTGCCGGAGAAGATGACCGCCGTGCGCGTCTACACGGTCGAGCGGGACAGGCTCGTGCGGGTGATGTCCTACGAGGACGCCGTGAGCGCGGTCGAGGTCGCCGGGCGGTCGCTGATCATCCGGTCGCCGTCCGAGGTGGCGGGGTACGAGTACCGCCTCCAGTGGACCTGGGACCCCGATCAGCGCGCGATGCTCCTCACCCACGACGAGATGCTGCGCACCGGCCACGGGAAGCCGTCGCAGCACACCTCGCCCCCGCCCGCTCCCTCGCGCTCCCCCTCGGCGAGTGGGCGATGAGGATCGTGCTCCCGCGGTGGGCCGGCGCGCTCGCCGTGAAGGCCGCCGCGTTCATCACCGTGATGTGCTGCGCGCTGGCCGCGCTGCTCGGTGTCCTGGTGCACGTCTCGGTGACCGGCCAGACCGTGGACCGGGCCCGTGACGCCGCCCTCGCCCGGCTCCGGGAGGCGACGGAGGCGTACGAGGCCGGGAACCCCCTCGGGCCGGGCGCGGGCGTCGATCCCCCGGGGCTGCCGGAGCGGCTGCGGGAGCTGGCCGCCACGGGCGAGCGCGGGACGACGGTCGCCGAGCACGACGGCCGCCCCATCATGTGGGCGGCGGGCCCCGCCGACGGCGGCCGGGTCCTCGCAGCCGAGGTCGACTACTCCCAGGGCAAGGGCACGATCGACGGCCTCGACCGGGCGATCGTGTGGTCCTCGGCGCTGGCCATCGGGGCGACGCTGCTGGTGGGGTCGTTCGCCGTGACGCGGGTGACGCGGCGGCTGCACACGACGGCGCGGGTGGCGCGGCGGATCAGCGCGGGCGACCTCGACGCCCGGGTGGACGACCCCCGCGCGAAGGATCCGACGCGTCCGCAGGACGAGGTGGCCTCGGTCGCCGCCGCGCTGGACTCCATGGCGTCGTCGCTGCAGGGCAAGCTGCTCGCCGAGCAGCGGTTCACTGCGGACGTGGCGCACGAACTGCGCACCCCGCTGACCGGCCTGCACGCGGCGGCCGAGCTGCTGCCGCCGGGCCGCCCGACCGAGCTGGTGCGGGACCGGGTGGCCGCCCTGCGCACGCTCACCGAGGACCTGCTGGAGATCTCCCGGCTCGACACCGGACGGGAACGGCTGGAGGTGGACACCGAGGCGCTGGGCGCGCTCGCCGAACGGGTGGTCCGGGGCTCCGGCACCGACACGCGGGTCGACGTCGTGCGGGACGCGCGCGTGGAGACCGACCGGCGGCGGCTGGAGCGGGTGCTCGGCAACCTGGTCGCGAACGCGCACCGGCACGGACGGACGCCGGTGGTGCTGACGGTGGACGGTCCGGTGATCACCGTGCGGGACCACGGGGACGGATATCCGGCCTACCTCCTGGCGCACGGGCCGCAGCGGTTCCGCACGGAGGGCGGGACGAGGGGGCACGGGCTCGGGCTGACGATCGCGCTCGGGCAGGCTGAGGTGCTCGGCGCGCGACTGGAGTTCACGAACGCGCCCGGCGGCGGCGCGGTGGCGACCCTGACGCTGCCTCGCCGGCCCTGACGCCCGCCGGTCCGTTCCGACAGCCCGTCACCCGGGGTCGGCGTCCTCTCACCGATGGCGCAGCGAGACGGGCGCGCCCCACGCGCCGCTCCTAATGTGGCGATGGGTCAGCCGTGGCCCGTTCGCTCCCGCTGGAGGTGACCGCCGTGCCCCCGCACTCCCCCTTCGCGTGCCGCATCGCCATGGCCGTCGTCGCCCCGCGCCGCGCTGGTGCCGATGCGGAAGACCAGCAAGACGCACCATTTGGGTAAGTTCCGGACATGACGAAGGCCGGAACCGGAATCACCGTGGCGGCGGCGGACGCCCCCGCTCCCGTCGGCCGCCTCCCCCGGCGGCGCGGCATCGAACTGGCGCTCATCGTCGTGGCCGTCCTGCTGTCGGTGTACGGCTACTGCAACGTCGGCCTCGCGCAGCAGGGCACCCTTCCGCCCGGCGCCGCCGGCTACGGTGCCGGGCTCGGGGTGCTCGCGCTGCTCGCCCATGTGGCGGTCCGCCTGCGCGCCCCTTGCGCCGATCCGCTGCTGCTGCCCATCGGCGTGCTGCTCAACGGCCTCGGCCTGGTGCTGATCTACCGGCTCGACCTGGAGACGCCGGGCGACCGAGCGGCGCCCACCCAGCTGGTGTGGTCCACGCTGGGCGTCGGGCTGTTCATCGTCGTGGTGCTGATCCTGCGCGACCACCGCGTCCTCGCGCGCTACACCTACGTCTGCGTGGTCGTCGCGCTGATCCTGCTCACGCTGCCGATCCTGTTCCCGGCGGTGAACGGCGCCCGCATCTGGATCAGGGTGGCCGGCTTCTCCATCCAGCCGGGCGAGTTCGCGAAGGTGCTGCTGGCGGTGTTCTTCGCCGCGTACCTGGCCGCCAACCGCAGCGCGCTGGCCTACGCGGGCCGGCAGGCGTGGCGCCTGCAGCTGCCCACCGGGCGGGTGCTCGGCCCGATCGTGGCCGTGTGGCTGGTCAGCGTCGGCGTCCTGGTCCTGGAACGGGACCTCGGGACCTCGCTGCTCTTCTTCGGCCTGTTCGTCGTCCTGCTGTACGTGGCCACCGGCCGCACCGGATGGATCGCCGTCGGCCTGCTGCTGGCCTCGCTGGGCGCGGTCGCCGTGGGCTGGCTGGAGCCGCACGTGCACAGCCGGGTGGAGGACTGGCTGCACCCCTTCGCGTCGATCGAGGCCGGGCAGGGGCCGAACCAGCTGGCCCAGTCGCTGTTCGCGTTCGCGGCGGGCGGCCTGACCGGGACGGGCCTCGGCCTCGGCCACTCCGTCCTCATCGGCTTCGCCACCAAGTCGGACTTCATCCTGGCCACGGCCGGGGAGGAGCTGGGCTTCCTCGGCCTGACCGCGATCTTCCTGCTGTACGCCCTGCTGGTGGAGCGCGGCTACCGGGCGGGGCTCGCCCTGCGCGACCCGTTCGGCCGGCTGCTCGCGGTGGGCCTCTCCTCGATCGTGGCGCTCCAGGTCTTCGTGATCGCGGGCGGGGTGACCGGGCTGATCCCACTGACCGGGATGGCGATGCCGTTCCTGGCCCAGGGCGGCTCCTCGGTCGTCACCAACTGGGCGATCGTGGCCCTGCTGATCCGGGTCAGCCACGCGGCGCGCCGCGAGCACTCCGGGCGGGTGACGGCGTGAGGGAGGGGACTGTGACGTCCGGGGCGGTGCGGGCCCGGGAGGACGCGTGACACGGCACATCCGGCACGCCGCCGCCTTCTGCGCCCTGCTGCTGGTCGCCCTGCTGGTGAACGCCGCCCGCGTGCAGGTGGTCCAGGCCCCCGAGTACGACGCCAACCCCGCCAACCGCCGCCCCGACATCGCCCGTTACCAGCAGCCCCGCGGGGACATCCTGGTCGGCGGCGAGCCGGTCACCGGCTCCCGGGACACCGGAGAGCACCTGCGGTTCGAACGGACCTACCGGGACGGCCCGCTGTACGCGCCGATCACCGGCTTCGCCTCCCAGGAGTACGGGACGACGCTGCTGGAGCACACCGAGGACGGCCTGCTCTCCGGCGCGGACCCGATGCTCGCGCCGCTCCCCCTGTGGAACGACGTCACGGGGGCCCGCAATCCGGGCGGCGACGTCGTGACGACGATCAACCGGGCCGCGCAGCGGGCGGCGTACGAGGGGCTCGGCCCGCACAAGGGGGCGGTGGCCGCGGTCGAGCCGTCGACCGGCCGGATCCTGGCCCTGGCGTCCGCCCCCTCGTACGACCCCCAGAGGCTGTCCGGGAACGATGCGACCGCCGGCCGGACCTGGCGGCGGCTGAACGAGGACCCGGACAAGCCGATGCTCAACCGGGCCGTGCGCCGGACCTATCCGCCGGGTTCCACGTTCAAGGTGGTCACCGCGGCGGCGGCGCTGGACGCCGGCGTGATCCGGAACCTCGACGCGCCGACCCGCTCGCCCGACCCGTACACCCTGCCGGGGACGCGGACGCGGCTGACGAACGAGTCCGGCGGGTGCAAGGACGCCTCGCTGCGGGAGGCCTTCGAGCGGTCCTGCAACACGGTGTTCGCCAAGCTCGGCGTGGACGTGGGCGCGACGGACATGGCGGCCACGGCGGAGGGCTTCGGTTTCAACGACGACGGGCTGCTGGTCCCCTTCTCCGTCTCGCGGAGCACCTTCGACACCTCGGTGGACAAGGCCCAGCTCGGGCTGTCGTCGATCGGACAGTACAACACGCGCGCCACCCCGCTGCAGATGGCGATGGTGGCGGCGGCCGTGGCCAACGACGGGCAGCTGCGGGCGCCGTACCTGGTGGAGCGGACGGTCCGGGCGGGCGGCAGCCTGGTGGCGGCCGCCGGGTCGAGCCCCTCCCGGCAGGCGATGCTGCCGGCCACGGCCGCCCTGCTGAAGAAGCTGATGACCGGCGTCGTGGAGAACGGCACCGGGTCGAAGGCGGCGATCCGCGGCGCCGTCGTCGGCGGCAAGACCGGCACCGCGCAGCACGGCGTCGGCAACTCGGGCACGCCGTACGCCTGGTTCGTCTCCTGGGCGCAGAGCGAGCGGGCCCCGGAACCGGCGGTCGCGGTGGCGGTGGTGGTCGAGGGGTCGGCGGCGGACCGCGAGCGGGTCAGCGGGGGCGGGCTGGCGGCGCCGATCGCGCGGGCGGTGATGGAGGCGGTGCTCGCGTCGTGAGACCGGGGTACCGGACGGACGGTACCCCGACCTGCCGCCGGCGCGGCCCCGGGAGCGGTTCGAGCGGCCGGGGGACCGTGACGGCTCCGTCGTGCGCCGTGCGCCTTCCCGCTGCGCATCTCCTGCCCCGCGGGCCGGGCTGCCCGGCCTGAAGTAGACGCGGAGTAAACAAGTCGCGCGCGGGGGATTGACGGGCTTGCTGACAGGCAGTCTCATAAGACGAGTGAGTGACCGCGGGTAACCCGACGCAATCCCGTACGACGAGGTGGGACAGCCATGACGACCCTGACGGAAGCCGACGCGCTCGATGGCCTGCGCGACGCGCTCGGCCTGCTCAAGGACCGGGAGCAGGTGGCCGAACGGCTGCTCGACTCTTCCGCCAAGCACTCCTTCGACCCGGACAAGGAGCTGGACTGGGACGCGCCCTTCGAGGAGGGCAAATGGTTCTGGCCGCCGGAGCTCGTGTCGCTGTACGACACCCCGATGTGGAAGCGGATGAGCGAGGAGCAGCGGATCCTGCTCTCCCAGCACGAGGCCGCCGCGCTCGCCTCGCTCGGCATCTGGTTCGAGCTCATCCTGATGCAGCTGCTGGTCCGGCACATCTACGACAAGTCGGCGACGAGCGCGCACGTGCGGTACGCGCTCACCGAGATCGAGGACGAGTGCCGGCACTCGAAGATGTTCGCCCGGCTGATATCCCGCGGTGAGACCCCGTGGTACCCGGTGAGCCCGGTCCACCAGCACCTGGGCCGTCTGTTCAAGACGATCTCCACCACGCCCGGCTCCTTCACCGCCACGCTGCTCGGCGAGGAGGTCCTGGACTGGATGCAGCGCCTGACCTTCCCCGACGAGCGGATCCAGCCGTTGATCCGGGGCGTCACGCGCATCCACGTGGTGGAGGAGGCGCGCCACGTGCGGTACGCGCGCGAGGAGCTGCGTCGGCAGATGGTGACGGCCCCGAAGTGGTCGCAGGAGTTCACCCGCATCACCTCGGGTGAGTTCGCCCGGGTCTTCTCGGTCGCCTTCATCAACCCCGAGGTCTACACGAACGTGGGACTGGACAAGCGGGAGGCCATGGCCCAGGTCAAGGCCAGCGGTCACCGCCGCGAGGTGATGCAGACAGGCGCCAAGCGGCTGACCGACTTCCTGGACGACATCGGCGTCCTGCGGGGCGTCGGGCGGCGGCTGTGGAGGTCGTCGGGCCTGCTGGCGTAGGACGCGGCCGCTGGCCGCCGTGCCGCAGGGCGGCACGGGTGGGCGATGGGGGTCCCCCCGCTCGAGCGAAGCCGAGAGCGGGGAGGCACCCCGCAGCGCCGGACCGCGCGACCCGCCCCCGCCCACCGCACCGGACGGCACCTTTCGGCCGCCGCTCGCACAACGGCCGCACCCGGCCCCGGAAGCGGAGCGATTACGCTGCGGTTCATGACCCCGCAGGCCCCCACCCCCGCCTACCGCCGGCTCAGCGTCGAGGAGCGCCGCAGTCAGCTGCTCGACGCCGCGCTCGCCCTCTTCGCGCACCGGCCGCCGGAGGAGGTCTCCCTGGACGACGTGGCGGAGCGGGCCGGGGTCTCTCGCCCCCTGGTGTACCGGTACTTCCCCGGCGGCAAGCAGCAGCTGTACGAGGCCGCCCTCCGGTCGGCCGCCGACGAGCTGCGGCTGTGCTTCGACGAACCCCGCAACGGCCCGCTGCTGGCCCGCCTGTCCCGGGCCCTGGACCGGTATCTGGCCTTCGTGGACCAGCACGACACCGGCTTCAGCGCCCTGCTGCGCGGCGGCAGCGTGGCCGAGACCTCGCGGACCACGGCCATCGTGGACGGCGTGCGCCGGGCCGCCGCCGAGCACATCATGAGCCACCTGGAGGTCACCGAGCCCGGCCCCCGGCTGCGGATGACCGTCCGGATGTGGATCACGGCCGTGGAGGCGGCCTCCCTGATCTGGCTGGACGAGGGCAAGCAGCCGCCCGTCGAGGAGCTGCGGGAGTGGCTCGTGGACCAGTTCGTTGCCGTGCTGAGCGTCACCGCGCGGCGCGACCCGCAGACCGAGGCGCTGGTCGAGGCGCTGGCGGCGGATGTCTGACACTGGTGCCGTGAAGAGCGAAGACACCCCCTTCGAGGGCGGCCCCATGGACGGGCGGGTGCTGCCCGTGCTCGTCGGGATGACCGGGCACCCGCCGAAGACGTACCGCATCCCGGTCCCGGCCCCGGACGGCGGGCCGCCCACGGTGCTGGTCTACCGCCGTGTCCCGCGCGAGGGAGGCGGCCGGATCGGGTTCGCCCGCTGGAAGTACGCCTACGACCCCACGGGCAAGAAGGGCGGCCGCCGGAGGTGGCCCTGGTCGAAGCCAGACGCCACGCCGTCCGTCAAGCCGGACGACGCGGAAGGGTGATCCCGTTCCGCCGAACCGCGCATGCTTGACGCACGCACCGCGTGCACACGTCTGATGCTCGCCGTGCGGAGTGGACGGGCCGCTCCGCATCGGAGGTGATGACGTGTCAGGAAGGCTTCTGCGTCTGGTGTGCACGACGGCGGTGGCGACCGGGATCGTCCTCGCACCCGTGCCCGCCGAGGCCGGTCCCGAACCCGCCGGACCCGCCCGACCCGCCGAGCGCACCGTCGCCGAGCTGCTGACGGATCTTCAGCGGTTGTACCGGGAGGCCGAGAAGGCCACCGAGACCTACAACGGCACCGAGGAGCGGCTGAAGAAGCAGCGCGCCGAGGTGAAGCGCCTGGACGCCGAGCTGGCCCGGGCCCGGCTGTCCCTGCACGACAGCCGCGGCGCGGCGGGGCGGCTGGCCCGGCAGCAGTACCAGAACAGCAGCGACCTCTCCCCCTACGTACGGCTGCTGCTGGCCCGCGATCCGCAGCGCGCGCTCGACCAGGGCCATGTCATCGGGCAGCTGGCGCGGAAGCGGGCCGAGACGGTGGGCCGGCTGACCGGGAACGAGAGGAAGGCGGACGAGCTGGCCCGCCGGGCCCGCAAGGCCCTCGACGGGCACATCGCCCTCGCCGAGCAGCAGAAGAAGCAGCGGGACGACGTGGACGACCGGCTCCGGGACGTCGAAAAACTGCTCGCCTCGCTCACCCCGCGGAAGCTGACCGAGCTGGCCGCGTTCGAGGCGGCCGGCATCGCGAAGGCGCAGGAACGGTTCATCGCGTCCGGGGCGCTGAGCGGCGACGGCAAGCCCTCCGCGGCGGGCGACCGGGCGGTGCGCTTCGCGGTGGAGCAGGTCGGGAAGCCGTACCAGTGGGGCGCGGAGGGCCCGGCGTCGTACGACTGCTCGGGACTGACGTCCCAGGCGTGGGAGCGGGCCGGGACGCCGATCCCGCGGACCAGCCAGGAGCAGTGGGCCCGGCTGCAGCGCGTCCCGCTCGGCGAGCTGCGCCCGGGTGACCTCGTCGTCTACTTCCCCGAGGCCACCCACGTGGCGATGTACCTGGGCGGCGGGATGGTCGTCCAGGCTCCGCGTCCCGGCGCCAGGGTCAAGGTTTCGCCCATCGCGGCCAACCCGGTCCTGGGCGCCGTGCGGCCCGACCCCGCCGGGGAGCCCGTGCGGCGGTACGTTCCGCCGAGGCTCCCCGCGGGGGCGACGGACGGGTCCGACGCGGGGTACGCCGCCGCTTACGCGCCCGCGGCGCCGGAGACCTCCGCCAGGTAGGCCTCGGTCTTCTGCGGCTCGTAGAAGAAGTTCTCGAAGTCGGCCGGGTTGTTGAAGCCGTTGGCGAAGCGGTCCGCGACCGGCTGGAGCTGGCCGGCGGCGCCGATGAGGTTCAGGATGTGCTCCGGCGGCGGGGCGAGCATGGCGTTCGTCCACTTGGTGACGTGCTGGGCCGTCTCCCAGTAGCGGTCGAAGGTCGACTGCATCCAGGACTCGTCGAACTCCTTCTCGCCGTTCTCCAGGATCGAGGCGAGGTAGGAGGCGGCGCACTTGGAGGCGGAGTTCGAGCCCTGGCCGGTGATCGGGTCGTTGGCGACGACCACGTCGGCGACGCCCAGGACCAGGCCGCCGCCGGGCAGGCGGCCGATGGGGTTGCGGACGGTGGGTGCGTAGCGGCCGGCGAGGGTGCCGCCGGCGTCGGTCAGTTCGACCTTGGTGGCCCGCGCGTACTCCCAGGGGAGGAACTTCTCCATGAGTTCCAGGGTCAGGGAGAGGTGCTCCCCCGGGTCCTTCACGTCCTTGAAGGCGTCGAGGGGGCCGCCGGGTATGCCCTCCCAGAACAGGATGTCGGCGCGGCCGGAGGTGGTGAAGGTCGGCATGATGAACATCTCGCCGACGCCGGGCACCAGGTTGCAGCGGACGGCCTCGGTGTCCGGGTGCTCCGGGCGCGGGCCCAGGCCGTGGACGTAGGCCACCGCCAGCGCGCGCTGCGGCTCGCTGTACGGGGAGCGGGACGCGTCCCGGCCGAACATCTGCACCAGCTCGCCCTTGCCCGCCGAGACCAGGACGAGGTCGTAGGCGCGGGAGAAGTAGTCCAGGTCGCCGACCGCAGCGCCGTGGATGACCAGCTGGCCGCCGCGCTGGGCGAAGGTCTCCATCCAGCCGGCCATCTTCACCCGCTGGTCCACCGACTGCGCGAACCCGTCGAGCCGTCCCAACCAGTCGATCGCGCGCTGCGACGGGCCCGGGTCGAAGGAGCCGGGGGCCGCCACCGAGACGCCGAGTCCTTCGATCTTCGGGGCCTGGGACTCCCAGAAGTTCAGCTGGAGGTCGCGCTCGTGCTGGAGTGCCGTGTGGAACATGCACTGCGTCGACATGACCCGGCCCGTGCGGATCTCGTCCGCGGTCCGGTTGGACATCAGGGTGACCTCGTACCCGTGCGACTGGAGGCCGAGGGCGAGCTGGAGACCGGACTGACCGGCTCCGACGACGAGTATCTTCCGCATGCGGGGGTTCGTCTCCTACTCGGGGGTTTCGTCGAGCGCGTGGCCCACGAGGGACAAGAGGGTCTCGATGACCGAGATCCGACGGCGCGCATCCATGATCATTACAGGTATGTGCGCGGGGATCGTCAACGCCTCCCGCACGTCCTCCGCTTCGAACAGCTCACTGCCGTCGAAGTGGTTGACCGCGACGACGTAGGGCAGTCCGCAGCTCTCGAAGTAGTCGAGCGCCGGGAAGCTGTCCTTCAGGCGGCGGGTGTCGGCCATCACCACGGCGCCGATCGCGCCGCGCACCAGGTCGTCCCACATGAACCAGAACCGCTGCTGGCCCGGCGTGCCGAACAGGTAGAGCACCAGGTCGTCGTCGAGCGTGATGCGGCCGAAGTCCATGGCCACCGTGGTGGTGAGCTTGTCCGGCGTGGCGGTGAGGTCGTCGGTCTCCTCGCTCGCCTCGGTCATCAGCGCCTCGGTCTGCAGGGGCGTGATCTCCGAGACGGAGGTGACCAGCGTGGTCTTGCCGACACCGAACCCGCCCGCCACCACGATCTTCGTCGCGATCGGGGCGCGGTTGCGGTCCGTCTGCCAGGGCTGTACGGGCTCGTCGGGCTCGACGAGGGGGGAGACGCCGAAGGCGGCGGCGTCAGAGACGACGGAGTCCACTGAGCACCCTTTCCAGCAGAGCGCGGTCCGGACGGCCCGTGCCGTGGCCGGTTCCGGTGCCGTATACACGGATCTTTCCCTGGTCCGCGAGGTCGCTGAGGAGCACGCGGACCACGCCGAGCGGCATCTTCAGCAGCGCGGCGATCTCGGCCACCGTACGCATACGGCGGCACAGTTCGACGATGGCCCGCATCTCCGGCATCACGCGGGAGGTGAGATGGCCGTTCGTCAGTTCCCTGCGCTCCTCGGCGGCTTCGAGCGCGGCGGTGGTCCCCACGAAGGTCTCGACGAGGAGCACGTGGCCGAACCGGGTACGGCCGCCGGTGAGCGAGTACGGACGTACGCGGGCCGGCTTGCGGTCCGCGCCACGTACGGGGAGGTTGTTCGGGGTCTTCCTGGGACTACTGCTCATCGGGCACTCCCCGTCGACTCGGACTCCAGGGATTTCCGCAGCTCGCTGCGGAGTTCGGGGGTCAGGACGTGGCCGGCGCGGCCGACGAACAGCGCCATGTGGTAGGCGACGACGCTCATGTCGCAGTCCGCGGAGCCGTGCACGCCGAGCAGTGAGCCGTCGCTGATCGACATGACGAACAGGCTGCCCTCGTCCATCGCGACCATCGTGTGCTTCACCCCGCCGAAGTCCATCAGCCGGGCCGCGCCGATGGTCAGGCTGCCGACGCCGGAGACGATGGTGGCCAGGTCGGCGGCGGAGCCGCGCGGGCCGGTGCGCCGCTCGGTCCCGGCCTGCCGGGCCGCGTCGTTCCGCTCGGGGTCGGAGGAGAGCAGCAGCAGTCCGTCCGAGGAGACCACCGCGACCGAGAGGATGCCGGGCACCTCCTCGACGAGGTTGGTCAGCAGCCAGTGCAGATTGCGGGCTTCACTGCTCAGTCCGAAGGTACTGGGCGCGGTCAACTGCTTGCCTCCTCGACAGTGCCCCCCGTGGCTTCTTCGGTTGTACCTGCTGCGGCGGTCGGCGCCTGGTGCTGATCTGTCCGGTCGCCGATCTCCGCCTCGACATCGCGCCGCCCGGCCTCCGCCCCCCGGCGGAATCCGCCCAGGCGGCGGCGCAGTGCCTCGGCGTCGACGGAACCCGTGCGCGGGCGCGGTGTCGACGCGGGTGTGGTGAGCTTCGGGGTCCGCTTGGGCAGCCCCTTGTCGGTGACGGGCTCGGCCGGCTCGGCGGCCTCGTCCGCGGTGCGTTCGTGGGCGTCGGGGCCGATGGCGTAGGGGTCGGGTGCCGCTGCCGGTGCGGGGTCGGGCTCCGTCGCCTGTGCCGGGATCAGGAGCTCCATCGTCGTCTCGTCCGGGAGGGCGCCGGGGCTGCCGGGAGCGGCCTCGCGCTTCTCGCGGGCCGTCGCCTCCTCGGCGGGCTCAGCGGCGGCCGGCTTCTCCGCGGGCGCCTCGCCGGCCTCCACCGGGGCGTCCGGTGCCGAGTCCCGCTCCGCCAGAGGAGTGGGCGACGCCGTACCGGTCCCGGTGTCGGCGTCCTTCCCGGTTCGGGTCTCCGCCTCGGCCTCCGCGCGCCGTACGGCCTGTTCCGCCGAGGCCACCAGCGGGTCGACGCCCTTCTCCACGCGGCCGTGCAGGACGTTGGAGTTGGCCTCCGCGTCGGCTCCCGGCAGGGAGAAGGAGTGGGTGCCCTCGCCCACCGGCGAGGCGGACGGCGCGACGGCGGCCGGCGGTGCCGCCGCGAGCAGCATCTTCGGCAGCACCACGACGGCCGCGACACCGCCCTGCTTCTGCTCCCTCAGCTGCACCCGCGCCCCGTGGCGGTGGGCGAGCCGGGCCACCACGTACAGGCCGAGCCCGAGCCCGTCCTCGCCCTCCTGGTCGTAGGGCGCGTCCGGGTCGAAGTCGGTGAGCCGGGCGTTGAGCCGCTCCAGCCGCTCGCTGGTCGTGCCGATGCCCTCGTCCTGGACGGAGAGCATGACCTCGCCGTTCTCCAGCAGCCAGCCGGAGACCTCGACGGGCAGGTCCGGGGGCGAGAACGTGGTGGCGTTCTCCATCAGCTCGGCCAGCAGGTGGGAGAGGTCGTCCGCGGCGAAACCGGCCACGTGCGCGTGGGGCGGCAGCGCGGCGATACGGACCCGCTCGTAGCGCTCGATCTCGCTGACGGCGGCCCGGACGACGTCGACCAGCGGCACCGGCCCGGCGGTGTGCTGGACGTGCTCGGTACCGGCCAGCACGAGGAGGTTCTCACTGTGCCGGCGCATGACCGTGGCGAAGTGGTCGAGCTTGAACAGGGTGGACAGCCGCTCCGGGTCCTGCTCGCGCTCCTCCAGGCTCTCGATGACGGCCAGTTGCCGCTCCACCAGGCCGAGAGTGCGCAGCGCGAGGTTGACGAAGGTGCCGCCGATGCTCTTGCGCATGACCTCCAGCTGGGCGGCGGAATCGGCCAGTTCGGCGCGCAGCTCCTCGCGGGCGTCGGCCATCTTCTGCCGCTGGCCGACGAGGTGCTTGCGGTCGGCCTCCAGCGTGGTGACGCGCTCGGCGAGGGTGGCGGCGTGCGCGTGCAGGGCGTTGACGGAGCGGACGACCTGGGCGAACTCGTCGTTGCGGCCGGTGAAGGCGACGGGCTCCTCGACCGTCGGGTCCTCCGCTTCCGCGAGCCGGGCCGAGCCGCGGCGCAGCACGGAGAGCGGGCGGGTGAGGGTGCGGGCCATGGCCGTGGCGATGCCGACGGCGAGCAGCATCAGGGCGCCGAGGGCGGCGATCCGGATCTCCAGCGCGGTGACGTCGTCGTCGCGCAGCTGCTCCAGGGACTTGGTGCGCTTGTCGTAGAGCGCGGACTCGGCACCGCGCATCGCGTCGACGCGGGCGGACAGCGCGGCGTCCAGCCTCTTCACGCTGGTGCCGAGGTCGTCGTCGGAGAGGGTGGGCTGGTCGGTGAGGCCGGCGAGGTACTTCTCGGCGGAGTTGACCTCGGGGCCGGTGACCGTGGCGTCGTAGCTGTCCCGGGCCTTCTTCGGCGCGCCCTCGCGGAAGTCGGCGAGGGCGGCGTCGGAGCGCACCCGGGCCTGCTGGGCGGCGGCGGCGAGCGCGTCGCGCTGCTCGGCTTCGGCGTCCGAGGACGTGGTCGTCTCGGTCGGCAGGCCGGTGATCGGGTCGATGACGGTCTGGGTGCTGCTCGGCACGTTCAGGGCCGCCAGCAGCAGCCCTCGGGTGGCGGCGGCCTGCTGGACGGCGGTGTCCAGCTCGGCCAGGGCGTACGCACCGGCGCCCGCGCGGGGCGGCAGCTGCTCGGCCAGTTCCTCGGCGAGGGCGTGGAGTTCGGCGATCGCCTCCGAGTACGCCTCGTGCGCCTCGAGGGCGGTGCTCTTCCCGGTGAGGGCCGCTCGGCGCAGCGACGCGATGGCGTCGAGGTCCTCGCGCAGGGAGGCGGGCGTGTCGGTGTCGGCGCCCAGTTCCTCCACCTGCCGGTCCACGCGGGCGCTGCGCTGCTCCGACGGCGCCTTCGACTTGGGGCGGCCTGCGGCGATGTAGGAGGTGACCTCGTCCCGCTCGTCGGCGAGGGAGTGGGCGAGGGTCAGCGCGTCCTGGGTCCGCTCGGCGAGCGTCACCAGGTCCTGGGTCTCGCTCAGTTGCCCGGAGGCGGCGACGACCGAGGGCGCTCCGGCTCCGGCGATGGCGGCGGCCACGACCGCCACGGCGACGATCAGCCGGTTGCGTACGTGGGTCGGGCGGCCCTTGCCGACGGGGGGCGCCGGCGTTTCCGGGGCGGTGACGCCGGGGGTCCGCTCCGCGCCCCCCGCGGGGGTCGTCTGCTTGCCTGTGCGACGAGGCC
Source organism: Streptomyces viridiviolaceus (assembly GCF_014650995.1). Lineage (GTDB taxonomy): Bacteria > Actinomycetota > Actinomycetes > Streptomycetales > Streptomycetaceae > Streptomyces > Streptomyces viridiviolaceus. The sequence goes on along the minus strand of NZ_BMWA01000011.1, from coordinate 179,318 downwards.
GCGTCTTCTGCACCGGTGCTCGCATTCCTGACTCGTGTACCCGTGGGCCCGGGTGGCGCTCCGTCAACTGGCCGGTCGGCGCATGCACTCTCCCCCGAGCTCTGCTCCCCCGCACCCGACTCGGCGTCGAGCGGGGAGACCCATGAGCAGGGCAGGACCCCCCACCGGTTCCCGACCCTCCCAGTGCCGGTGGGCAGTGGGCGTGCATCACCTGACCCGCCACCCGAAGGAGTGAACCCCGGACGGGAGTTGGGGAGCAAGTTCCCCTGGCTCATGCACCCTGCCCCCGCGGCGTGCCGGTTGGACGTCTGCGGCGGGCGATGGCACTATTTGCCGCCACGCGTTCCCGGAGTGAAGCATTCCACCCCAAATCCGACGCCTGACCTGCGCTGCCGGGCCGATTCCGGAAGAGATGCCAGCCTTTTGCGGACAGTGTGAAGGGGTCGTGCAGACTGGCCGGATGCGCACGGAACTCGTCTCGGAACCCGGCAGTCCCGACCGCCCCAACGAGGACTTCGCGAGCGTCGGACTACCGGCCTCCGGACAGGGCGGTTCACTCGTCGTGCTGGACGGCGTGACACCGCCCTCCGGCGGGACGGGCTGTCTGCATTCCGTCCCCTGGTTCACAGCGCGCCTCGGTGGCGCCCTGACCGAACTGACCGTTTCACTCCCGGATGTTCCCCTCGCCGAAGCCCTGCACCGCGCCATCGCGCGTACCTCCGCGGCACACGCGGAAACCTGTGAGCTTTCTCACCCGCGGACACCGCAGGCAACGGTGGTTCTGGCCCGCTGGTCGCCCACCGTGGTCGAGTACCTGGTCCTGTCGGACTCGGCGCTGCTGGTGGAGGCCCCCGACGGCGCGGTCACGGCCCTCCTCGACGACCGGCTGGCCCGCCTGCCCCGTTCGGCCCTCGCCACGGACGCGCTGGTGGACTCCACCCTCCGCAACAAGGAAGGCGGCTTCTTCACGGCGGCGGCCGATCCGTCGGTGGCGGCCCGGGCGGTGACGGGGGTGCTGCCGCGGGACCGGGTGCGGGCCCTGGCCGCGCTGACGGACGGAGCGACGCGGTGGGTGGAGAAGTTCCGGGAGGGCGACTGGACGGACTGCTTCGGCCTCGTGCGCAAGGAGGGCGCACGGGCGTTGGTGGACCGGGTGCGGGAGCTGGAGCGCGGCGACGCGGGGACGCGGACGTTCCTGGGCCGCGGCAAGACGCACGACGACGCGACGGTGGCCTACGCGGAACTCTGAACCGCCCCGCGCGCGGCCCTCGCCCCCGGGCACGCAGGGCGGCCGGGCGGGGACGCGGGCAACGGACCGCTCATGGCCCGACCAGGGGAAACCGGGGTTCCCGCAGTCGGCTCCGGACACGCACGCCGTTCCGGGCGGCGACCCGCTCCGACCGCGCACGCGATGCTCCGGCTGAGGAACACCCAGCCTGCACCCGCAGAACCCCACGCTGATCAACTCCGGACACGCACGCCGTCTGGCGGCGGTCCACTCCGACCGCGCCCGCGGTGGTCCCGCCAGGGGGAAGCAGGGGGTTCACGCAGGGATACGGGTGATGGTCGCCTCGGGGCACGCACGCCGGTCCGCCGGGACCGTGCGGTGGTGCGAACAGGGCACCTACGGCGGCCCTCGCCCGGGACGAGCACGACGCGCGCCCCGGGGCGAAGTCGCCGGTCGGGCCGTCGGACGCGCGCAGCCGCACGCACGGCGGGCGCGGCCGTCGGTGCGGCGGCGGGCTACTTCTCCATGCCGCGGTTGAGTTCGTGCAGCAGCCGGGCCAGCTCCGCCACCTCGCGCGGGTCCCAGTCGGCGAGCCGGCGGGCGTAGCGGGCCCGGCGGGCCTCCCGCACGCGGCCGACGCGTTCCTGGCCCTCGCGGGTCAGGGTGACCACCCAGGCGCGGCCGTCGGCGGGGTCGGGCTCGCGGGTGACGAGGCCCAGTTCCTCCAGGGCGCGCAGTTGCCGGGACATCGTCGCCTTGCCGACGCCGATGTAGGCGGCCAGTTCCGTCGCCCGCTGCCCGCCGCACTCGCCGAGCCGTACGAGGAGCCCGTACGCGGAGGACTCCAGGTCCGGGTGGACCTCCCGCGCCATCTCGCCCTGGTTGGCCCGGGCACGTCGCAGCAGCACCGTCAACTCGCGCTCCAGCGCCAGGAATTCCGGCTGGTTCACACCACTGCGCGGTTCTCCCCCGGAGGGGGCACCCCCGGAGTCGACTCCACGACAGCCGCCGTTTCCGTCTTCGTGCACGTCAGCCCCTGCCTGAATTTTCCCGGTCCTGAAAGTTTTCGCCACGGGCCGCCATCGCCGCAGCTCCGCAAGTATTTCGCAGGCTTAGACCAACGGCAGCTTCCGAACCCTCTTCCCACCGGGCGTTCTACGTGCGTAGCTTCTTCACCGGTCAATGAATGGCATGCTCACACCATCCCCCACCGTGCACCACCGAGCCTTCGGAGGCACGTCCATGCCCGTGCACAGATCCGGATCGGCCCGCGGCCGGCGCCTGACCCTCACCGGGATCCTGCTCGCCGCGTTCTCCCTGCTCCTCACCGTCCCCGCCCAGTCCTCGTCGGCCGCCGACACACCGCCGCGCGGATCCGCCCACATGGGCATGGGCGTGGTGGAACACGACGGGCAGCACGGCACACCCGTACCCGGCGACGCCACCCAGACGGAGGGCGTCGACGTCTCCAGCCACCAGGGCAACGTCGCCTGGTCGACCCTGTGGAACAGCGGGGTCAAGTGGGCCTACGTGAAGGCGACCGAGGGGACGTACTACACGAACCCCTACTTCGCCCAGCAGTACAACGGCTCCTACAACGTAGGCATGATCCGCGGCGCGTACCACTTCGCCACCCCCGACACCACCAGCGGCGCCACCCAGGCCAACTACTTCGTCGACCACGGCGGCGGCTGGTCCCGCGACGGCAAGACGCTGCCGGGCGCCCTGGACATCGAGTGGAACCCGTACGGGGCCGCCTGCTACGGCAAGACGCAGAGCCAGATGGTCTCCTGGATCCGCGACTTCCTGAACACCTACAAGGCCCGCACCGGCCGGGACGCCGTGATCTACACGGCCACCAGCTGGTGGACCCAGTGCACCGGCAACTACTCCGGCTTCGCCGCCTACAACCCGCTGTGGATCGCCCGCTACGCCTCGACGGTGGGCACCCTTCCGGCGGGCTGGTCGTACTACACGATGTGGCAGTACACCTCGTCCGGCCCGACGGTCGGCGACCACAACAGGTTCAACGGCGCCCTCGACCGCGTCCAGGCGCTCGCCAACGGCTGACGCGCACGTACGGTGAAGGCCCGGGCCTCCCTCACGGGACCCGGGCCTCCCCTCATCCGGGGGCGTCCGTCACGCCGCCGCCGGAACCTCCGGCACCGCGCCGTTCGTGGCCGGCGCGAGCGCCAGCTCCAGGACCTGGCGGACGTCCGTGACGGTGTGGACGTCGAGCTTGTCCAGCACCTCCGCCGGGACGTCGTCCAGGTCGGGCTCGTTGCGCTTGGGGATGATCACCGTGGTGATGCCCGCCCGGTGCGCCGCGAGCAGCTTCTGCTTCACCCCGCCGATCGGCAGCACGCGCCCGGTCAGCGAGACCTCACCGGTCATCGCCACGTCGGTGCGTACCAGCCGGCCCGACAGGAGCGAGGCGAGGGCCGTCGTCATCGTGATGCCGGCGCTGGGGCCGTCCTTGGGGACCGCGCCCGCCGGGAAGTGGATGTGCACGCCCCGGTCCTTCAGGTCGGCCACCGGCAGCTCCAGCTCGGCGCCGTGGCTGCGCAGGAAGCTCAGCGCGATCTGCGCCGACTCCTTCATCACGTCGCCCAGCTGCCCGGTCAGCGTCAGGCCCGACGCGCCCGTCTCGGGGTCGGCGAGGGACGCCTCGACGTACAGCACGTCGCCGCCCGCTCCGGTGACCGCGAGGCCCGTGGCCACACCCGGCACCGAGGTGCGGCGCTCGGCCGGGTCCTGGGCGGACTCGGGCACGTGGTGCGGCCGGCCGATCAGGGCGCGCAGATCGCCGTCGGTGACGGTGAACGGCAGCTTCCGCTCCCCCAGTTCGTGCTGGGCCGCGATCTTGCGCAGCAGCCGTGCGACGGACCGCTCCAGGTTGCGCACGCCCGCCTCACGCGTGTACTCGCCGGCCAGCTTGCGCAGCGCGCTCTCGTCGAGGGTCACCTCGTCCGGGCCCAGGCCCGCCCGCTCCAGCTGGCGCGGGAGCAGGTGGTCGCGGGCGATGACGACCTTCTCGTCCTCGGTGTAGCCGTCGAGCCGGACCAGCTCCATGCGGTCGAGCAGGGCCTCGGGAATGGCTTCGAGGACGTTGGCGGTGGCGAGGAACACCACGTCCGACAGGTCGAGTTCGACCTCCAGGTAGTGGTCCCGGAAGGTGTGGTTCTGGGCCGGGTCCAGGACCTCCAGCAGGGCCGCGGCAGGGTCGCCGCGGAAGTCGGAGCCGACCTTGTCGATCTCGTCCAGCAGGACGACCGGGTTCATCGAGCCGGCCTCCTTGATCGCGCGGACGATTCGGCCGGGCAGCGCGCCCACGTACGTACGCCGGTGGCCGCGGATCTCGGCCTCGTCGCGGACGCCGCCGAGGGCGACCCGCACGAACTTGCGGCCCATGGCGTGCGCGACGGACTCGCCCAGGCTGGTCTTGCCGACGCCGGGCGGGCCCACCAGGGCCAGCACGGCGCCCCCGCGCCGCCCGCCGACGACGCCGAGCCCGCGGTCGGCGCGCCGCTTGCGCACCGCCAGGTACTCGGTGATCCGCTCCTTCACGTCCTCCAGGCCGGCGTGCTCGGCGTCGAGCACCGCCTTGGCGCCCTGGATGTCGTAGGCGTCCTCGGTGCGCTCGTTCCACGGCAGTTCGAGGACGGTGTCGAGCCAGGTGCGGATCCACGACCCCTCGGGCGACTGGTCGGAGGCGCGCTCCAGCTTGTCGACCTCCTTGAGCGCGGCCTCGCGGACCTTGTCGGGCAGGTCGGCGGCCTCCACACGGGCGCGGTAGTCGTCGGACTCCTCGCCGTCCTGTTCGCCGTTGAGCTCGCGCAGTTCCTTGCGCACGGCCTCCAGCTGGCGGCGCAGAAGGAATTCGCGCTGCTGCTTGTCGACGCCCTCCTGGACGTCCTTGGCGATGGTCTCGGCGACGTCCTGCTCGGCGAGGTGGTCGCGCAGTTGCTTCGTGGCGAGCTTCAGCCGGGCGACCGGGTCGGCGGTCTCCAGCAGCTCGACCTTCTGGTCGGTGGTCAGGAACGGCGAGTAGCCGGAGTTGTCGGCCAGCGCGGAGACGTCGTCGATCGCCTGGACGCGGTCCACGACCTGCCAGGCGCCGCGCTTGCGCAGCCAGGCGGTGGCGAGGGCCTTGTACTCCTTGACCAGTTCGGCGACCTGCCCGGGCAGCGGCTCGGGCACGCTCTCGTCGATCCGCGTGCCCTCGACCCACAGCGCCGCGCCGGGACCGGTGGTGCCGGCGCCGATCTTCACCCGGCCCCGGCCGCGGATCAGAGCGCCCGGGTCGCCGTCGGCGAGGCGGCCGACCTGCTCGACCGTGCCGAGGACGCCGGTGCCGGCGTACGTGCCGTCGACGCGCGGGACGAGGAGGACCCGGGGCTTGCCCGGTTCCGACCTCGCGGCGGCCTGTGCGGCCTCCACCGCGGCCCGCACCTCGGTGTCGCTCAGATCCAGCGGGACCACCATCCCGGGCAGCACGACCTCGTCGTCGAGCGGCAGCACGGGCAGGGTGAGCGGTGTGAACGCCGTGGACTCAGCAGCCATGATCTCCCCTTCGGCAGTCAAGTTGAGTTACGTGGACTCAATGCTTGCCGCAGGCGGATTGTTCCCCACGCCGTGTTCGCTCTCAGCGATCATGGGCCGACGGGTCCCCGGGGGGCGGACCACGGCGGTCCCCTTTCACCAGCACGGGCGGTCCGCCGGTAATTCCGCCCACTGCGCCCGCCCCGCCTGCCAGGATGGGTCGATGTCCACCACCTCGTTCGAGAAACCCGAAGTGCTGGACCGTCGCGAGGGCCCGTACGGCGAGGTCGTCCTGCGCCGTCACGGAGCGTTGCTCCAGATCATCGCGAACGGCTGCTTCCTGATGGACACCTCCGACGGGCGCTCGGAGCGGCGGCTCGTCGACGTGGCGGCCGAGGCGCTCGGCGAGCGGGCCGCGCCGCACGTGCTGATCGGCGGGCTGGGCGTCGGCTTCTCGCTCGCACACGCCGCCGCCGACCCCCGCTGGGGCCGCATCACGGTCGTCGAACGCGAGCGCGCCGTCATCGACTGGCACCGCGACGGACCCTTGGCCCCCTTCTCCGCGGGGGCTCTGGCCGACCCGCGCACGGAGGTCGTGGAAGCGGATCTGGTCGCATACGTCAATGAGACATGCGCCACGTACGACGCCCTGTGCCTCGACATCGACAACGGCCCCGGCTGGACCGTCACCGAGGGCAACGACGGGTTGTACGCACCGGCCGGACTGGCTTGCTGCGCAAGGGTGTTGAGACCCGGCGGGGTGCTCGCCGTATGGTCGGCGCAGCCCTCTCCGGAATTCGAAGAATCCTTGCGTAATGCCGGGTTCCAGCAGGTGCGTACCGAAGAGATCCCCGTTGCCCGGGGCGTTCCGGACGTCGTCCACCTCGGCGTCGGACCTGGATAGCAAAGGCCCGGTGAGTCCCCGTACGCTGCTGCCTTGGCGCGGATCATTCAAGCGTCAATCGCAGTCATGGGATCACCCCACGGATTCCGGAAAGCACACCTCAGGGGCGGGCGATGGAGCAGACACACACCTCCCACAACGGCACGGCGGCGGCCACCCCGGGCGCTCAGCGCCGGGTGCTGGTGGTCGAGGACGACCAGACGATCGTGGACGCCATCGCGACCCGCCTGCGTGCCGAGGGATTCCTGGTGCAAACGGCGGGCGACGGTCCGTCCGCCGTCGACACGGCCGAGGCTTGGCAGCCCGACCTGCTGATCCTCGACATCATGCTGCCCGGCTTCGACGGCCTGGAGGTCTGCCGGCGCGTGCAGGCCCAGCGCCCGGTGCCGGTGCTGATGCTCACCGCGCGCGACGACGAGACGGACATGCTGGTCGGGCTCGGCGTCGGCGCCGACGACTACATGACGAAGCCGTTCTCGATGCGGGAGCTGGCGGCCCGCGTCCACGTGCTGCTGCGCCGCGTGGAGCGGGCCGTGGTGGCCGCCTCGACGCCGCGCAGCGGCATCCTGCGGCTCGGCGAGCTGGAGATCGACCACGCGCAGCGCCGGGTGCGGGTGCGCAGCGAGGACGTCCACCTCACGCCCACCGAGTTCGACCTGCTGGTGTGCCTGGCGAACACCCCGCGCGCGGTGCTCTCCCGTGAGCAGCTGCTGGCCGAGGTGTGGGACTGGGCGGACGCCTCCGGCACCCGGACCGTGGACAGCCACATCAAGGCTCTGCGGCGGAAGATCGGCGCCGAGCGGATCCGTACCGTGCACGGTGTGGGCTACGCGCTGGAGACGCCGACGCCATGAGCCGAGGGCGGGAAGCCGCACGGAGGAGCCCCGGGGAACCCTGGGGCGGCGTACGCCCGTTCTCGATCAAGACCAAGCTGGGTGCGCTGGTCGTCACCTCGGTGCTGATCACCACCGGGCTGTCGGTGATAGCGGTGCACACCAAGACGGAGCTGCGCTTCATCACGGTCTTCTCGATGATCGCCACACTGCTGATCACGCAGTTCGTGGCCCACTCGCTGACCGCGCCGCTGGACGAGATGAACGCGGTGGCGCGGTCCATCTCGCACGGCGACTACACCCGCCGGGTGCGTGAGAACCGCCGCGACGAGCTGGGCGACCTGGCCGTCACGATCAACCGCATGGCCGACGACCTGGAGGCCCAGGACCGGCAGCGCAAGGAGCTGGTGGCGAACGTCTCCCACGAGCTGCGCACGCCCATCGCGGGGCTGCGCGCGGTGCTGGAGAACATCGTCGACGGCGTCACCGAGGCCGACCCGGAGACCATGCGGACGGCGCTGAAGCAGACCGAGCGGCTCGGCCGGCTGGTGGAGACGCTGCTGGACCTCTCCCGCCTGGACAACGGCGTCGTACCGCTGCGCAAGCGGCGCTTCGAGGTGTGGCCCTACCTGTCGGGCGTGCTGAAGGAGGCCAACATGGTCGCGTCGGCGCGCGCGGGCATCGCCTCCGGGTCCGGCAGCCACACCCGCAAGGACGTCCACCTGGCCCTGGACGTCTTCCCGTCGGAGCTGACCGCGCACGCGGACCCCGAGCGCATCCACCAGGTGGTCGCCAACCTCATCGACAACGCGGTCAAGCACAGCCCGCCGCACGGCCGGGTGACGGTCAAGGCGCGGCGCGGGGCCCTTCCGGAGTCGCTCGAGCTGGAGGTTCTGGACGAGGGTCCCGGCATTCCCCGGTCGGAGTGGCACCGGGTGTTCGAGCGGTTCAACCGCGGAGCGGTGTCCCGGCCGCACGGCCCGGGCAGCGACGGGGGCACGGGGCTCGGCCTGGCGATCGCGCGCTGGGCGGTGGATCTCCACGGCGGCCGGATCGGTGTGGCCGAATCCGAGCGGGGCTGCCGGATCCTCGTCACCCTTCCGGGCCTTCCGTCTTCGCCAAGTTGACGTACAGTTCGAAGCGGAGCCACAAGATCCACGAGCGTCCGCGCCGACGGACACGTGTGATCAGCCACAGGCCCGCGCCTCGCCTGCGCCGGGTCCCGGTGCCCCGTTCCCATCTGAAGCAGAACCACGCTTGTTTCCCGCCATTTCCAGCGCCGAAACACGGTCTGCAATGTGACTTACGCGACGATGAACGGGCCCGGCCTGACCTTCCCGCTCTTGGAGGCGTAGCCTTAATTCCCGCTGTCCATCACCTTGTGAAGCGGAAGAGGGCGGTTGCCGCCGTGTCGCCACAGTCCCCCAGTAACTCGAGCATCTCGACCGACACCGACCAAGCGGGCAAGAACCCCGCTGCGGCGTTCGGTCCCAATGAGTGGCTCGTCGACGAGATCTATCAGCAGTACCTCCAGGACCCGAATTCCGTGGACCGTGCCTGGTGGGACTTCTTCGCCGACTACAAGCCGGGGGCGGCCGCCGCCCAGGCCGCGTCGGGCGTCGCGACCGCGGAGACCACGAGCGCGCCCCAGGCCGCCCCGGCGCCGCAGGCGCAGGCCCCGGCCGCGGCTCCGGCCGCTCCGGCGAAGCCCGCCCAGGCCCCGGCCGCTCCCCAGCCGGCCGCCGCCGCGAAGCCCGCCGCCCCGGCGGCCCCGGCCGCCAAGGCCGCCGCTCCCGCCGCCCCGGCCGCGAAGCCCGCCGCCAAGGCGCCGGCGAAGGCCGAGCCGGCCAAGGAGGCGCCCGCGGGCCCCGAGCTGGTCACGCTGCGCGGCCCCGCCGCCGCGGTGGCGAAGAACATGAACGCCTCGCTGGAGCTGCCCACGGCCACGTCCGTGCGCGCGGTCCCGGTGAAGCTGCTGTTCGACAACCGCATCGTCATCAACAACCACCTCAAGCGCGCCCGGGGCGGGAAGATCTCCTTCACGCACCTGATCGGCTACGCGATGGTGCAGGCCATCAAGGCCATGCCGTCGATGAACTACGCGTTCGGCGAGAAGGACGGCAAGCCGACGCTGATCAAGCCGGCGCACGTCAACCTCGGCCTCGCCATCGACCTGGTCAAGCCCAACGGCGACCGCCAGCTGGTCGTCGCGGCGATCAAGAAGGCCGAGACGCTGAACTTCTTCGAGTTCTGGCAGGCCTACGAGGACATCGTCCGCCGCGCCCGCGACGGCAAGCTGACGATGGACGACTTCACCGGCGTCACGGTCTCCCTGACCAACCCCGGCGGCCTCGGCACCGTGCACTCGGTGCCGCGCCTGATGCCCGGCCAGTCGGTCATCATGGGCGTCGGCTCCATGGACTACCCGGCGGAGTTCCAGGGCACCAGCCAGGACACCCTGAACAAGCTCGGCATCTCGAAGGTCATGACGCTCACGTCGACCTACGACCACCGGGTGATCCAGGGCGCCGCCTCCGGCGAGTTCCTCCGCCAGGTCGCCAACCTCCTGCTCGGCGAGAACGACTTCTACGACGAGATCTTCGAGGCGCTGCGCATCCCCTACGAGCCGGTCCGCTGGCTCAAGGACATCGACGCCTCCCACGACGACGACGTCACGAAGGCCGCCCGCGTCTTCGAGCTGATCCACTCCTACCGGGTCCGCGGCCACGTCATGGCCGACACCGACCCGCTGGAGTACCAGCAGCGCAAGCACCCCGACCTGGACATCACCGAGCACGGCCTCACCCTGTGGGACCTGGAGCGCGAGTTCGCCGTCGGCGGCTTCGCCGGCAAGTCGATGATGAAGCTGCGCGACATCCTCGGCGTGCTGCGCGACTCGTACTGCCGCACCACCGGCATCGAGTTCATGCACATCCAGGACCCGAAGCAGCGCAAGTGGATCCAGGACCGCGTGGAGCGCGCGCACTCCAAGCCGGAGCGCGAGGAGCAGCTGCGCATCCTGCGCCGCCTGAACGCGGCGGAGGCCTTCGAGACCTTCCTGCAGACGAAGTACGTCGGCCAGAAGCGCTTCTCCCTGGAGGGCGGCGAGTCCGTCATCCCGCTGCTGGACGCGGTCCTCGACTCGGCGGCCGAGTCCCGCCTGGACGAGGTCGTCATCGGCATGGCCCACCGCGGCCGCCTGAACGTCCTGGCGAACATCGTCGGCAAGTCGTACGCGCAGATCTTCCGCGAGTTCGAGGGCAACCTCGACCCGAAGTCGATGCACGGCTCCGGCGACGTGAAGTACCACCTGGGCGCCGAGGGCACCTTCACGGGCCTGGACGGCGAGCAGATCAAGGTCTCCCTGGTCGCGAACCCCTCGCACCTGGAGGCGGTGGACCCGGTCCTGGAGGGCGTCGCCCGCGCCAAGCAGGACATCATCAACAAGGGCGGCACGGACTTCACCGTCCTGCCGGTGGCGATCCACGGCGACGCGGCCTTCGCGGGCCAGGGCGTGGTGGCCGAGACCCTGAACATGTCGCAGCTGCGCGGCTACCGCACCGGCGGCACGGTCCACATCGTCATCAACAACCAGGTCGGCTTCACCGCGGCCCCCGAGTCGTCGCGTTCGTCCATGTACGCCACGGACGTGGCCCGCATGATCGAGGCCCCGATCTTCCACGTGAACGGCGACGACCCCGAGGCCGTCGTCCGCGTTGCGCGGCTGGCGTTCGAGTTCCGCCAGGCGTTCAACAAGGACGTGGTCATCGACCTCATCTGCTACCGCCGCCGCGGTCACAACGAGTCGGACAACCCGGCCTTCACCCAGCCGCTGATGTACGACCTGATCGACAAGAAGCGCTCGGTGCGCAAGCTCTACACCGAGTCCCTCATCGGTCGCGGCGACATCACCCTGGAAGAGGCCGAGCAGGCGCTGCAGGACTACCAGGGCCAGCTGGAGAAGGTCTTCACGGAGGTCCGCGAGGCCACCTCGCAGCCGGCCGCCGTGGAGCCGACCGACCCGCAGGCCGAGTTCCCGGTCGCCGTGAACACCGCGGTCACCTCCGAGGTCGTCAAGCGGATCGCCGAGTCCCAGGTCAACATCCCCGACCACATCACCGTCCACCCGCGCCTGCTGCCGCAGCTGCAGCGCCGGGCGGCGATGGTCGAGGACGGCACCATCGACTGGGGCATGGGCGAGACCCTCGCCGTCGGCTCCCTCCTGCTGGAGGGCGTCCCGGTCCGGCTCGCCGGCCAGGACTCCCAGCGCGGCACCTTCGGCCAGCGCCACGCGGTGCTCATCGACCGCGCGACGGGCGAGGACTACACCCCGCTGCTGTACCTGTCCGAGGACCAGGCCCGCCTGAACGTCTACAACTCCCTCCTCTCCGAGTACGCGGCGATGGGCTTCGAGTACGGCTACTCGCTGGCCCGCCCCGACGCGCTCGTGATGTGGGAGGCGCAGTTCGGCGACTTCGTCAACGGCGCCCAGACGGTCGTGGACGAGTTCATCTCGTCGGCGGAGCAGAAGTGGAACCAGACGAGCGGCGTGGTGCTCCTGCTGCCGCACGGCTACGAGGGCCAGGGTCCGGACCACTCCTCGGCCCGCCCGGAGCGCTTCCTGCAGCTCTGCGCGCAGAACAACATGACGGTCGCCATGCCGACGTCGCCGTCGAACTACTTCCACCTCCTGCGGTGGCAGGTGCACAACCCGCACCACAAGCCGCTGGTCGTCTTCACCCCGAAGTCGATGCTGCGCCTGAAGGCGGCGGCCTCGAAGGCGGAGGAGTTCACGACGGGCCAGTTCCGCCCGGTCATCGGCGACGCCTCGGTCGACCCGGCCGCGGTGAAGAAGGTCGTCTTCTGCGCCGGCAAGGTCTACTACGACCTGGAGGCCGAGCGGAAGAAGCGCGGCGTCACGGACACGGCCATCATCCGCATCGAGCGCCTGTACCCGCTGCCGGGTGCCGAGCTCCAGGCGGAGATCGCCAAGTACCCGAACGCCGAGAAGTACCTGTGGGCCCAGGAGGAGCCGGCGAACCAGGGTGCGTGGCCGTTCATCGCCCTGAACCTGATCGACCACCTGGACCTGGCGGTCGGCGCCGACGTCCCGCACGGCGAGCGCCTGCGCCGCATCTCGCGCCCGCACAGCTCGTCCCCGGCCGTCGGTTCCGCCAAGCGGCACCAGGCCGAGCAGGAGCAGCTGGTGCGTGAGGTGTTCGAGGCGTGAGCCTCTGAACCCGGCGCTCCGCGCGCCGCGTCCACAGCCGAAGGGCCCGGCCCCGAGTCACCAGGACTCGGGGCCGGGCCCTTTGCCGCGGTCGGCCGAGACGGCGTCTCCTTTGCCGCGGTCGGCCGAGACGGCGTCCGAGGTCCCGGGAGGGCCGGGTACGCCGACGGGCAGAGACGGTGTGCGCATGCCGGGCGCCCCGAGCGGCCGTCCTGCCGGCGCAGCGACTCCCGGCCCGGCTCCAGGGCGCCGGGGCCTACTCGTCGTCTTCGTCGTCCAGCCGCGCGAGCCAGGTGGCGAGCCGCTCGACGGGCACCTCGAAGTCGGGGTTGAGGTCCACGAACGTACGCAACTGCTCGGCGAGCCACTCGAAGGTGACCTCTTCCTCGCCGCGCCGCTTCTCCAGCTCCTCGATACCGCGGTCGGTGAAGTACATGGCGTGTGTTCCCCTGCGTGCGTCCGTGTTCCGATTCCGCCCCCAAGCCTATGCAACGCGCGGTCCGGGGCGGGTGGGGGTGCCACAGCCGCGGACCTTGACTTCCGGCACCTGCGATATATCGTGAGTGATGGAGGACGCGATATGGCGCGTCCGGTCGAGGAGGTCTGCCCATGTCCGAGTGGTCCGTCGCGGCACCCAGGAAGCTCACCTTCGACGAGCCGGTGGGCGAGCTCCAGGTACGCATCGTCAACGGAACGGTGAACGTGGTGGGCACGGACGAGGGTTCCGCCCGCCTGGAGGTCTCCGAGATCGAGGGACCGCCCCTGATCGTGACCCACGAGGGCGGCACACTCACGGTGGCCTACGAGGACCTGCCCTGGAAGGGCTTCCTCAAGTGGCTCGACCGCAAGGGCTGGCGGCGCAGCGCGGTGGTCTCCCTGGCCGTCCCGTCGGACACCCGCGTGGAGGTGGGCGTGGTCAGCGCCACGGCCGTGGTCTCCGGCATCGACGGACGCGCGGAGGTGAAGGGGGTCTCCGGGGACACCACGCTGGTGAGCCTCGCGGGCCCGGTCCGCGCCGACACCGTGTCGGGGAACGTGGAGGCGCAGGCACTCACCGGAGACCTCCGGTTCAACTCCGTCTCCGGGGACCTCACGGTGGTCGAGGCGGGTTCCTCCGTGAGGGCCGACTCGGTGAGCGGTTCGATGATCGTCGACCTCGACACGGCCGGCGGGCCCACCGACATCGGTCTGACCAGCGTCTCGGGCGAGATCGCCATCCGGCTGCCCCACCCCGCCGACGCCGAGGTGGAGGCGAACACGGCGAGCGGCACCGTCTCCAGCGCCTTCGAGGACCTGCGGGTCGCCGGGCAGTGGGGCGCCAAGCGCATCACCGGCCGGCTCGGCGCGGGCAACGGCAGGCTGAAGGCCACCACGGTCTCCGGTTCGATCGCCCTGCTGCGCCGGCCGCCGACGGAGGACGGGCCATGGGCGGAGGAACCGCAGGACGCCGGTCCGGCGACCGGCGGCCCGGGCGCCCCCGGCGACCCGGGGGACAATTCCGGTTCCGGCCCGGGGAACGGCGCCACCGGCGCCCCGGCCGACGGTACGACCGACAAGAAGGTGCTCTGACATGTCCCCCGTCTTCGCCCACGGCCGCCTGCGCCTCTACCTCCTCAAGCTGCTGGACGAGGCCCCGCGTCACGGCTACGAGGTGATCCGCCTCCTCGAAGAGCGCTTCCAGGGGCTGTACGCACCGTCGGCGGGCACCGTGTACCCGCGCCTGGCCAAGCTGGAGGCCGAGGGCCTGGTCACCCACACCACCGAGGGCGGCCGGAAGGTCTACGCCATCACGGACGCCGGCCGGGCCGAACTGGCCGACCGCAGCGGTGAGCTGGCCGACCTGGAACTGGAGATCCGGGAGTCGGTGGCCGAACTCGCCGCCGAGATCCGGGCCGACGTCCGCGGTGCGGCGGGCGACCTGCGCCGCGAGATGCGCGCGGCGGCCAGCGAGGCCCGCCGGGGCGCCGGCACCGGCGAGCGGACCGGCACCTTCGGCGACGCCACGTACACCGACCAGGAGGCCTGGCGCGCCGCCAAGGAGGAGATGCGGCGCGTCAAGCAGGAATGGAAGGACCAGGCCCGCCGCGCCAAGGACGAGAGCCGCCGCGCCCGCGAAGAGGCCCAGCGGGCCCGGCACCAGGCCCAGGAGGCGCAGGAGCGGGCCCGGGCCCAGGCACAGGAGGAGGTGCAGCGCATCGCCAGGCGGGTCCAGGAGCAGGTGCAGGACCACTTCGCGCGGGGCGACTGGCCGACGGGCCTGCGGGAAGGTCTGAGCGAACTGGCCAAGGAGGTCGGCGAGTTCGGCAAGGAGTTCGGGAAGGACTGGGGCTTCGGACGCGCCGGGACCGACACGCCGGCACCGCCCCGGCCGGAGTACTCCCACACCCCGGAGGACTTCCCGGCCGATTACGCACCGGCCTGGGCTCACGAGGACCCCGCGAACTCCACCGGTGACCCGTCCCGCGACCTCGACCGGCTGCTCGACCGCTTCCGGGACGACATCCGCGACGCGGCCCGGGACCACGGCGTCACGGCCGACCAACTGCGCGACGCCCGCCGCCACCTCTCGACGGCGGCGGCGCACATCGGGGCGATACTGCGGGCCCCGAAGGACTGACCCCGCGGCGCCCCCGGGCGACGCCTCCTCCACCGGGAGCGCGCCGCGCCGCCGGGGGCGCACACCCACCTCAGGCGCAGGCCTCCCCCTCGCCCCCCAGCACCCTGGTCAGCGACTCATGGGTCACTCCGTGGTCGGCGAGCACCTCGGCCGGCACGCCGGGACGCACGGTCAGAGCGAGAAGGATGTGCTCGTCCCCGATGTGCCGGTCACGCCGGGCGACGGCGACCCTCAGCGCCTTCTCCAGCACGTCCTTGGCCCCCCGGCCGAAGCCGGGCCGCCCCGGCCGCCGCCCCTTGTCCGTCCGCCCGCCGGACATCGCCCCGACGCCGTGCGCCTCCTCCACCCGGGCGACGATCTCGGAGACGTCGATCCCGAGCCCGGCGAGGGCGTCGGTCTCGGCCTGCGACAGTCCGGCACGCCGCCGCGCGTCCTCCAGCGCCTGCCGCACCGACTCCTTGCGCTCACCGGCCCCGAGCGCCGCCAGCGCGAACGAGCCACGGCTCCCCTCACGCTCCAGCAGCGCGAGCAGCAGGTGCTCGGCGTCGACAGTCGACGCCTTCGCCCTCTCGGCGCACTCGACCGCCCCCTGGACGACGGCGCGGGCGTCCTTCGTGAACCGCTCGAACATCAATGCCTCCCGTACTTCTTGTGCACGGCCTGCCTGCTCACCCCGAGCTCCGTGGCGATCTCCTGCCACGACCACCCCTGATTGCGCGCACTGCGCACCTGCACCGACTCCAGCTGCTCCAGCAGCCTGCGCAGTGCGGCGACGGCCCGCAGCCCGACCCGAGGATCGCGATCACCCGCGCGTGCGGCGAGATCCGTAGCTTCAGTCATGCAGTCAACGTAAGTTGACACCTTCGCCCTGTCAACCCTAGTTGACAGGGCGGCCGAAGAAAGGGCGGGCCCGAACCACCGGACCCGCCGTGACGACCTCGCCGAGAACCCTCAGGAACCGCTGAGCACGATCTTGCCGAACTGCTCCCCGGACTCCATCCGCTCGAAGCCCTCGCGCGCCCGGTCCATCGGCAGCACCTCGTCGATGACGGGCCGCACACCGGTGGCGGCGCAGAAGGACAGCAGATCCTCCAACTCCTCCTTGGTGCCCATCGTGGACCCGACGACCTTGAGCTCCAGGAAGAAGATCCGGGTCAGCTCGGCATGCGAGGGACGGTCACCACTCGTGGCACCCGAGATGACGACCGTCCCACCGGGCCGCAGGGACTTCACCGAGTGGGACCACGTCGCCGCGCCTACCGTCTCGATCACGGCGTCGACCCGCTGCGGCAGCCGGGCACCCGGCTCCACCGCCTCCACGGCCCCCAGTTCCACGGCACGCTTCCGCTTGGCCTCGTCCCGGCTGGTGGCGAAGACACGAAGCCCGGCGGCCTTCCCCAGCACGATGGCGGCCGTGGCGACCCCGCCGCCGGCCCCCTGCACCAGCACCGAGTCACCGGGACGCACCCCGGCGTTGGTGAACAGCATCCGGTACGCCGTCAGCCAGGCGGTCGGCAGGCAGGCGGCCTCCTCAAAGGACAGTTCCTTGGGCTTCGGCAGGACGTTCCACGTCGGTACGGCGACCCGTTCGGCGAAGGTGCCCTGATAGCGCTCGGTGAGGATGGACCGGGGCTCCTTGGGTCCCACCCCGTACCCGGTCTGACCGATCACGGAGTGCAGGACGACCTCGTTGCCGTCCTCGTCGACCCCGGCGGCATCGCAGCCGAGGATCATCGGCAGCCGGTCCTCCGGGAGACCGACACCGCGCAGGGACCAGAGGTCGTGGTGATTGAGGGAGGCGGCCCTGACGTCGACGACACTCCAGCCGGGGCGGGCCTCGGGAGCCGGGCGCTCTCCCAATTCCAGTCCGGAGAGCGGCTGGTCGCGGTCGATTCGGGCGGCGTAGACAGCGAACATGACCTTGACGATAGGTTCCGCGTCGCCCATCCGAAACCACGCGCCCCTGTGACACACGCCCTCTTGCCACCCGACGGCGCGGGTGCGGGCCGGGGGTGGGTCGCGCGGCCCGGCACTGACGGGTTGCCTCCCCCACTCTCGGCTTCGCTCGAGCAGGGCCCCGCATCGCCCACCCGTGCCGCCCCTGGGGGTACCTCCCAGGCCGTTCAGGCACTGGGGGAGGCACGACTGCCCGCGGCAGGGCGACCCCGGCAACCTGCGGCTGGGCGGCACGGCACCCGCGGTCACGTCAGCGACGCGGCACCCGGCGGGCACGCCGGCGCGGCGTTGCGTTGCGCGGGCACCGCGACGGACCCGCAGTCGCGTACGGCGGGAGAGGGCCGTGTCGGGGGGTGTCCGCCCGCAGCGGTTGGCGCGTCAACACGGGCACCTCGGTAGGTGACCGATTCCGCGCCGTTCCGAGGACGGACACCCCCCGGCGCGGCCCCGACCCACCCACAACCGAAAGCGCTACGCGCACGCCCACCGAACCCGCACAGGCCGCCGCAGGCATCGTCATCCCAAGACCACCGGCGTAGACATGGAAAACGGCCCCGCCCACCCAAGGACGGGGCCGTTCACCTGCACGGCGTCACCGACGCGCGACGCCCTCCGCCCGAGCGGCCGCCGCCACCGCCGCCGTGACCGCGGGAGCGACCCGCTCGTCGAACGGGGACGGGATGACGTAGTCCGCCGCGAGGTCGTCACCGACGACCGACGCAAGCGCCTCGGCCGCCGCGAGCTTCATGCCCTCGGTGATCCGGGAGGCCCGCACCTGCAGCGCCCCCGCGAAGATGCCCGGGAACGCCAGCACGTTGTTGATCTGGTTCGGGAAGTCGGACCGCCCCGTCGCCACGACCGCCGCGTACTTGTGCGCGACGTCCGGGTGCACCTCGGGATTCGGGTTCGCCATCGCGAACACGAACGCCCCCTCGGCCATCGACGCCACCGCCGGCTCCGGCACCGTACCGCCGGAGACCCCGATGAAGACGTCGGCACCGGCGAGCGCCGCCTCCAGCGACCCGGACAGCCCCGCCTTGTTCGTGAAGGAGGCCAGCTCCCGCTTCACCGGCGTCAGATCGTCCCGGTCCGCCGAGACGACCCCCTTCCGGTCGGCCACCGCGACGTCCCCGATCCCGGCCTCGACGAGCATCTTGGCGATGGCCACCCCGGCCGCACCCGCGCCCGAGATCACCGCCCGCAGCTCGCCCAGCGTCCGTCCGCTCAGCCGCGCGGCGTTCCGCAGCGCCGCCAGCGTCACGACCGCCGTGCCGTGCTGGTCGTCGTGGAAGATCGGAATGTCCAGCCGCTCCTGCAGCTTCCGCTCGATCTCGAAGCACCGCGGCGCCGAGATGTCCTCCAGGTTGACCCCGCCGAACGAGGGCGCGAGCCGCACCACCGTCTCGACGATCTCGTCGGCGTCCGTGCAGTCGAGCGCGATCGGAACCGCGTCCACACCGCCGAACTGCTTGAACAGGATCGCTTTCCCTTCCATCACCGGAAGAGAGGCCTCCGGCCCGATGTCCCCGAGCCCGAGGACGGCCGTACCGTCCGTCACCACCGCCACGACGGACGACTTCCACGTGTAGTCGTGAACGAGCTCCGGCTTCTCGGCGATCGCGCTGCACACCTTCGCGACGCCGGGCGTGTATGCCAGGGACAGGTCGTCCTTGTCACGCACCGGCACGGTGGCCTGCACGGCCATCTTGCCGCCGCGGTGCAGCGCGAACGCGGGATCGAAGGTGTCGAGGGGCTCCGCCCCCGCCTCCTGCTCCGTACTGGCGTCGCTGTCGCTGCGAGGATTGACGATCTCCGCTGCCACTTCGTTTTACCCCTTAATTGTTCATGGTTTGAGGGTTTGTCCGCTCCTGGTGAGGAGCGGGCGGGCACCGCGCAAGGACCTGGCCGTTGTTGCACATGGACCCTGCGCGACGGGCACGCCGCACACGCGCCCTGAGCCCCTGATGAGGGGTGTAAAGAACCTTCTTACCCGACGGACGCCCCCTGCGACGAGTCCGTTAAGCGCAAGCTCACATGCCGGACCCCGAACGTCGTATGTCGGTGACATGACTCATAGACAGGCATCCGGACAACTTCTCGGCAGCTCTTGACAAACACCGGAAACGGCGCCTGAACGGCCGCACGGATCGGCGCGCGATGCCCGCATACCGAGATGCGCCGAAGATCTTCCGGCCGGAAGGGCGGATTCCCGCAAAGGTTCGGTCGTGATGTACCGACCTGGTGCGGTTCGGGTCGCCGAGGGGCGTCACCCGTTATCCGATTTTGACATTGCGTCCCCCTCGAATGGCTCAGTCCGAATGGCAAGATGCCGTAATCACACGAGGTCGCGACACTCGAAGGCGTGTGCTCTCGTCGACCCCACGGCACCTGCCGATCGACTCGGCCGGCGCCCCCGCCCCATCGGCAACTCCATCTTCCGCCGGAGGAACCACCATGACCGCAAGCTCCACCCGTCGTACGACCGCCGCGTACTCCCGCACTGCAGCGGTCGGTGCGATCGCGGTCGCAGGCGCTCTGCTGCTCACCGGATGCGGCGACCAGACCGAGGACAGCGGCTCCAGCAAGGACGAGCAGTCCACGAGCGCGGCCCCGCTGGCCGACAAGCTGCCCCAGTCCATCCGCGACAAGGGCGTCGTCAAGGTCGGGTCCGACATCGCGTACGCACCCGTCGAATTCAAGGACGGCTCCGGCAAGACGGTCGGTATCGACCCGGACCTCGCGGACGCGATGGGCAAGCAGCTCGGCGTGAAGTTCGAGTTCGAGAACGGCACGTTCGACACCCTGATCACCGGTCTGCGCTCCAAGCGCTACGACATCGCCATGTCCGCGATGACCGACACGAAGGACCGCCAGGAGGGCATCGACTCCGACACCGGCAAGAAGGTCGGTGAGGGCGTCGACTTCGTGGACTACTTCACCGCCGGTGTCTCGATCTACACCAAGAAGGGCGACGACCAGGGCATCAAGACCTGGTCCGACCTGTGCGGCAAGAAGATCGTGCTCCAGCGCGGCACGGTGTCGGAGGACCTCGCCAAGGCCGAGGCCCAGAAGTGCCCGGCCGGCAAGAAGATCTCCATCGAGGCCTTCGACAACGACCAGCAGGCCCAGACCCGCCTGCGCGCGGGCGGCGCCGACGCCGGCTCCTCCGACTTCCCGGTCGCGGCCTACGCGGTGAAGACCTCCGGCGGCGGCAAGGACTTCCAGCTCGTCGGCGAGCAGGTCGAGGCCGCGCCGTACGGCATCGCGGTCGCAAAGGACAACACCCAGCTCCGCGACGCCCTGAAGGCCGCTCTGGACGCGGTCATCGCGAACGGCGAGTACAAGAAGATCCTCGACAAGTGGGGCGTGGCGGACGGTGCCGTCACGGAGGGCACCATCAACGGCGGCAAGTGACCGCGGGGCGGCACTGAAAGGCATCACCCGTGACTGTTGACATCGACAAGACGGCGGGCGGTCCGGCCGGCACGCCCCCGGCCGGACCGGAGGCCATCAAGGCCATCCCGGTACGGCACTACGGCCGGTACATCTCCGCCGTCATCGCTCTCGCGCTGCTGGCGGCGGTCGTCTACGCCTTCTCCCAGGGCAAGATCAACTGGGGCGCGATCCCGGACTACTTCTTCGACGACCGCATCCTGTCCGGCATGGGCAAGACGCTGCTGCTGACCGTCCTGGCCATGCTCATCGGCGTCGTCGGCGGCATCCTGCTCGCCGTGATGCGCCTGTCGAAGAACCCGGTGACCTCGTCCATCGCGTGGTTCTACATCTGGTTCTTCCGCGGCACGCCCGTGCTGGTCCAGCTGGTCGTCTGGTTCAACCTGGGCCTGGTCTTCGAGTACATCAACCTCGGCCCGTTCTACCGGGACGAGTGGTCGGACTTCATGACGCCGTTCCTGACGGCGCTGCTCGGCCTCGGCCTCAACGAGGCCGCGTACATGGCGGAGATCTGCCGCGCCGGTCTGCTCGCCGTCGACGAGGGCCAGACCGAGGCGGCGCACGCGCTGGGCATGAGCCACGCCAAGACGCTGCGCCGGATCGTCGTCCCGCAGGCGATGCGCGTGATCGTGCCGCCGACGGGCAACGAGGTCATCAACATGCTGAAGACGACCTCGCTGGTGTCGGTCGTCCAGTACTCCGAACTGTTCCGCGTCGCCCAGGACATCGGCCAGACCTCCGGCGCCCCCGCCGAGATGCTGTTCCTGGCCGCGGCCTGGTACCTGCTGCTGACATCGGTCTTCAGCGTCGGCCAGTACTACCTGGAGCGCTACTACGCCCGCGGCGCCAGCCGCCAGCTGCCGCCCACGCCGTGGCAGAAGGTGAAGGCGAACCTGTTCTCCCTGTCGAGCCGGAAGGGAGCGGCGGCATGACCGAGAAGCTCAGCAGGACGGACGCCGTCGTGAAGGACTCCACCGTGCCCATGGTCAAGGCCGAGGGCGTCCACAAGTCCTTCGGTCCCGTCGAGGTGCTCAAGGGCATCGACCTGGAGGTGAAGTCCGGCGAGGTGTTCTGCCTCATCGGCCCCTCCGGCTCCGGCAAGTCGACCTTCCTCAGGTGCATCAACCACCTGGAGAAGATCAACGCCGGCCGTCTGTACGTCGACGGCGAGCTGGTCGGCTACCGCCAGAAGGGCGACAAGCTGTACGAGCTGAAGGACAGCGAGGTCGCCGTCAAGCGCCGGGACATCGGCATGGTCTTCCAGCGCTTCAACCTCTTCCCGCACATGACGGCCGCCGAGAACGTCATCGAGGCGCCGGTGCAGGTCAAGGGCGTGAGCAAGGGCCAGGCCAGGGAGCGCGCGATGCAGCTCCTGGACCGCGTGGGCCTGGCCGACAAGGCCGGCAACTACCCCTCGCAGCTCTCCGGCGGCCAGCAGCAGCGGGTCGCGATCGCCCGGGCGCTCGCGATGGACCCGAAGCTGATGCTGTTCGACGAGCCGACCTCGGCCCTCGACCCGGAGCTGGTCGGCGACGTCCTCGACGTCATGCGCGACCTCGCCGAGTCGGGCATGACAATGGTCGTCGTCACCCACGAGATGGGCTTCGCCCGCGAGGTGGGCGACAGCCTGGTCTTCATGGACGGCGGCGTGGTGGTCGAGTCGGGCAACCCGCGCGACGTCCTGACCGACCCGCAGCACGAACGGACGAAGGCGTTCCTGTCCAAGGTGCTCTGACGGTACGCACGCGAAGGGGCGGTACGGGGTGTTCCCGTACCGCCCCTTCGGGCTACTTCAGCGCCAGCAGCAGCGTGTCCGACGGCGAGCACCACACGGGCCGCACCTCGCCGAAGCCCTTCTCGCGCAGCACGCGCGCGTGCCACGCCGCCGACGGCATGTCGCCGTCGGCGTGCTCGCCGTAGATCTCGAAACGCCGGGCCGTGGGCTGCGCCAGCACCGGGTCCTTGGCGGCGACCTGCCACCACTCGGACCAGTCGAGGGCGCCTTCCTGCTTGGCGCTCTCCATGCGCGCGTGCCGCTGGGCGCGCTCGGCCGCGTTGATCCGGGGCGTCGTGTCGTCGATCATGTGGTCCGCGTTCATGAAGACACCGCCGTCGCGGACGACGCCCGCGACCTGACCGTAGAGGGCGGCGAGGGGTTCGCTGTGGAACCAGTGCAGGGCCGTGGCGGTCAGGACGGCGTCGTAGGAGTCGTACGGCAGCTTCGCCGTCCAGTCGGGGTCCTTGAGGTCGGCGGTGACGAGGGAGACCCGCTCGTCGCCCTCGAAGGTGCCCTCGGCGATGGCCAGGAGCGCGGGGTCGAGGTCGACGCCGGTGCTGAGGGCGTCCGGGAACCGCGCGAGCAGCCGCGCCGTGATGGTTCCCGTGCCGCACGCGAGGTCGAGCACGCGCGGTGCGGTGCCGACCAGGGCCTCCACCATGTCGAGCATGATCCGGAAGCGTTCCTCGCGGTCGGGCATGTACCACTCCTGCTGCCGGTCCCAGCTCTCCTGCCAGGCGTGCCAGTCGGCTGCGTTCGTGGTGGTGATGTCCGCGTCCGTCATCGACCCCTCCTGAGGTACGTCACGTAATACCCTGGAACCACGATCAGCTGTTACCTGATCGCAGGCACGACCATAGAGCCCCTTCGTAAGGACTACAAGTGGAACTGGCCTATTACTCGGATTACGCCGTGCGTCTCGTCAACACCGAGGAACCGGCCCGGGGCAAGGACTCACTGACGTCGATCGAGGCCGTCCGCGAACTCTTCGGCGCCAATCAGTCGGCGGCCCGGCGCGCCGCGGAGGCGGACGTGACCCGGTTCCGCTCGGTCCGGGCACGGCTGCGCGCCGTCTTCGAGGCCGCGGACGGCGGCGACGAGACGCTCGCGGTGGACCTGCTGAACTCCCTCCTCCTGGAGTTCCCGGTGAGCCCGCAGATCTCCGGGCACGACCACCGCGACGACGACGGCCGCCCCCTGTGGCACATGCACCTGGCGGACCATCCGTCCAACGCGACCGCCGGTTTCGCCGCCATCGCGGCGATGGGCCTGGCGTTCCACCTCACGGAGTACGGCGTGGACCGCCTGGGCCTGTGCGAGGCGGCCCCCTGCCGCAACGCCTACCTGGACACCTCCACCAACCGCTCCCGGCGCTACTGCTCCGACCGCTGCGCCACCCGCGCCAACGTGGCGGCCTACCGCGCTCGCAAGCGCCTGGAGGCGGACCGGTCGGACAGCACCGGTCGGACGGCCGACAGCGCCCAGCGGACCACGGTGAACGGCGAGCGCTGATCGCGGCGGAGCGGCCGGTAGCGGAAACGGACCCTGCCGAGGACGAACTCCTCGGGAACGGCCCCGTAGTCGGTGCTGTCGCCCCCCGCGAACGCGTTGTCCCCGAGCACCCACCAACCGGCCTCACGCCGCTGTGCGGCCCGCTTGACCACGAGCAGGTCCTGCTGGAAGGGGTGCCGCAGCACGACGACGTCACCGGGTTTGATCCTGGCCCCCCAGTGCACGAGGAGCAGGTCCCCGTGGTGCAGCGTGGGCACCATCGACGGCCCGGTCACCTCGGCCGGCCCGAACGGCAGCGGTCCTCTCGCGCGATCGGTCTCCTGCGACAGCTCCGGCATCACCCGGCACCTCCCCGGTTCTTCCTCCACCAGTCTCAGTCTGACCCCGGACTTTTGTCCTAAGCCCACGGGGGCACTCGCGAAATCGGGCCTCCCAGGGAGTAATGTCCCCCCTGAGAAGACGATCACGAGGAAGGAACGCTTCATGCTTTCCCGCCTGTTTGCCCCCAAGGCCAAGGTCAGCGCCCACTGCGACCTGCCCTGCGGCGTGTACGACCCTGCCCAGGCCCGCATCGAGGCGGAGTCGGTGAAGGCCGTCCAGGAGAAGATGGCCGGCAACGACGACCCGCACTTCCAGGCGCGTGCCACGGTCATCAAGGAGCAGCGCGCAGAGCTCGCGAAGCACCACGTCTCCGTGCTCTGGAGCGACTACTTCAAGCCGCCGCACTTCGAGAAGTACCCCGAGCTGCACCAGCTGGTCAACGACACCCTGAAGGCCCTGTCGGCCGCCAAGGCGTCGACCGACCCGGCCACCGGCCAGAAGGCCCTGGACTACATCGCCCAGATCGACAAGATCTTCTGGGAGACCAAGAAGGCCTGACCTGCGGTCAGTCCCTCTCCGGGCCGGCGATCGGTGCACCATCGCAGGCCGACGGGCAACCCGAAGGGGCCCGGCCGTACCCGGCCGGGCCCCTTCGGCGTACCCGTTCGTCGTACGCTTCGCGCGGTCGTCCCTCGAGCCAGGGGCAGCGGGCGTACGGCCCGTCGGTGATCGCCGTCCCGCCGTTCTCGCCTCGCCGGACCAGCCGGGCCCGTGCGGGTTCGGCCGGTCCTGGCCGCGGATCGGCTCGCCGGACCCGGAGAGTTGGGTTCAGGAGTTCTCCGTGGCCCTTTCCCGCGGCCTGGAGGCCCGAATCCGGGTGTCGGACCCGCCGTCCTTCTTGTCCTCTCCGGTCTCCGCGGCTTCCGCGCTCTCGTCGGAGCGTGCCTCGCAGGCCGGGTTGCGGCACGGGCCTGGCACCCATACCGGTACCCACGCGCCCAGCGTCTTGTGGCGCCGGACGACCGTCTCGACCGCCTGCCCGCAGCTGGGGCAGACGTGCTTTGTGCCGTCCATGTCCCCAGCGTAGAGCGGGCGGCGGCTCAGTGCTCCCTGCTGTGCCTGCGCGCCTGCGCCCCGTTGCCGCAGGCGCGTACCGGCTACCGGCGCGCCGGGCGCAGCGGCTCGCGCCACATCGGCCACATGCGGGGGCCGTCCGGCAGGTCCAGGACCTCGCCCGTGAGCTCGAAGCCGAGACGTTCGTACAGCCCGCGGCTGCGTGCGCTGCTCGCCTCCAGATAGGCCGGCAGGCCCTCGCGGTCGCAGCGGTCGAGGACCGACGCGATGAGCGCGGTGCCCAGGCCCTCGCCCTGCCGCTCCGGGACCACGCCGATCATCCAGAGGTACTCGTGGGCCCGGCCGGAGGGGTGGATGCCGGCCGTCAGCCGGCCGATCAGCTCGACGCGTTCGTTGCCCGGGTCGACGGCCTCGCGGACCTGGGCGGGGCCCTCGTCCGGCCCGTCGCCGCCGTGCTCGTGCGCGGGCACCGACAGCCACAGCGCGCAGGCCGCACCGTCCTCGGTGACGTCTATGCGCCCGTCGGCGAGCACGGCGTCGGTGAAGGCGGCCATGAGCCTGTGGTGGGTCTTACGGCGGTACTCCGCGCCGGGGAAGACCCAGCTGCTCACCGGATCGTCCCGGAACGCCTCGTCCAGCAGCCGGACGACCAGCTCCCGGTCGCCCTCCCCCGCCGTCCGGATCGCCACGCCCATGTCCCGCCCGCCCCTTCGATTCAACAGCGCTTCCCTGCAAGGCCGTTGAAGACTATCGGGCGACGCGGGCCGTGCGGGGCGAGGTGTGGGGCCGTGCGGAGGCACGGCTGAAGGGGACGGGCCCCGCACACCGTGGGGAAGTGCGGGACCCGCCGGACCGGAGCCCTGGGCGCTGCGGCCGTACGGGGTCAGGTGCCGTACGGCCTTGCACGGGCTCCGGAGCCTTCCGCGGCCGGTCAGGTGCTGCGCCGGGTCACGAACTCCGCCAGCGAGAGCAGGCCGCCGGCGGCCTCCGGGTCGGGTACGGCACGGGACAGCTCGTGCATGGCCCTCGCCATCCGGTCGGCCGCCTTGGCCTGCGCCCAGTCCCGGCCACCGGCCCGCTCCACAGCCAGTGCGATGCGCTCCAGCTCCTCCTTGTCGTCCTCGTAGGGCACCCCGTACAGCTCGGCCAGTTCGACCGCAGCCGGCGTGCCGGAGGTGAGGGCGGCGACCACCGGCAGCGACTTCTTGCGGACGGCCAGGTCCGCGCCGGCCGGTTTGCCGGTGCGGCACGGGTCGCCCCATATGCCGATGACGTCGTCGATGAGCTGGAAGGCCAGCCCGGCCTCGCGGCCGAAGGCGTCCAGCGCCTCGACGTCCTCCTCGGTCGCGCCGGCGTACAGCCCGCCGAGGGCACAGGCACACCCCAGCAGCGCGCCCGTCTTGGCCTCGGCCATGGCGAGCGTCTCCTCGAGCGTGACCTCGTCCGGGCCGCGCCGCTCCATGGCCGTGTCCGCGTGCTGGCCGGCGCACAGCTCCACGACGCAGTCCGCGAGCCGGGTGACCGCCGCCGCGGACGCCGGGTGCGGATCCGCGGCGAGCAGCCGCAGGGCCAGTGCCTGGAGGGCGTCCCCCGCGAGGATCGCGTCGGCGTCGCCGAACACGGTCCAGGCGGTGGGCCGGTGTCGCCGGGTGGTGTCCCGGTCCATCACGTCGTCGTGCAGCAGGCTGAAGTTGTGGACCAGTTCCACCGCCACTGCCGCCCGGACGGCCGCCGCGCGGGCCCCCGTGCCGCCGAGCGCGGCGGCCGAGGCGAGGACGAGCGCCGGGCGGATCGCCTTGCCCGCGTTGCCCTCGGCCGGCGTGCCGTCCGCGTGCTCCCAGCCGAAGTGGTACAGCGCGATCCGGCGCATCGAAACGGGCAGGGACGCGATGGCGGCCCGCAGCTCCGGGTCGACCGACGCCCTGGCCTGCCGCAGCAGCGCCTCCGCCTCCTGCCCGTCGGCCGCCCCCGGCCCCTTGTCCCGCTGCGTCCCGATGGGTCCGTGCCTTTCCAGGGTTCCGGTGGGACCTCGCGTCTCGACGGCGCTGTGCCGAGTCTCCGTCATGGACTCATTCCCCCCATCGGCCCGCCTCCGTACCCCCGGGGTGTACCCGCCCGGGCGGGCGGGAACACGGCGTTCGGGAGACAGGCGTCACCGCCAGCGGCCGATCTCGACGTTCTCCAGGACGCCGAGTGCGTCCGGCACGAGGACCGCGGCCGAGTAGTAGGCGGTCACCAGGTACTTGATGATGGCCTGTTCGTTGATGCCCATGAAGCGCACCGACAGGCTCGGCTCGATCTCGTCCGGGATGCCGGTGGCCCGCAGGCCGATGACGCCCTGGTCCTGCTCGCCCGTACGCATCGCGATGATCGAGGACGTACGGGACTCGGTGACGGGGATCTTGTTGCACGGGTAGATCGGCACGCCCCGCCAGGTGGGAATGCGGTTGCCGCCGATGTCGATGGTCTCGGGCACGAGTCCGCGCTTGTTCAGCTCGCGGCCGAACGCGGCGATCGCGCGCGGGTGGGCGAGGAACAGCTTGGTGCCGCGCCGCCGGCTGAGCAGCTCGTCCATGTCGTCCGGGCCCGGCACCCCGTCGTGCGGCTGGATCCGCTGGTCGTACTCGCAGTTGTGCAGGAGGCCGAACTCGCGGTTGTTGACCAGCTCGTGCTCCTGACGCTCCTTCAGTGCCTCGACCGTCAGCCGGATCTGCTGCTCGGTCTGGTTCATCGGCTGGTTGTACAGGTCGGCCACGCGGGAGTGGATGCGCAGCACGGTCTGGGCCACGCTCAGTTCGTACTCGCGGGGCCTGGCCTCGTAGTCGACGAAGGTGTGCGGGATGTCGGGCTCCCCGCTGTGGCCTGCGGCGAGGTCGATCGCCTTCTCACCGTGCTTGTTGGTGCGCTGCTCGGGGATGGAGCGGCGCTGCCGGAGGTGCTCGCGCAGCGAGTCCGCGCGCTCCGCGATCTGCTCCACGTCCTGACGGGGCAGCACGAGCACCGTGCACGCGGTGACCGTGCGGGCGGTGTACTCCCAGATGGCGTCGCCGTCGAGCAGGGCCTGGTCACCGAAGTAGGAGCCGTCGGCGAGGACCCCGAGAACCGCGTCGTCCCCGTAGGGGCCGGTGCCGATCTTCTCCACCTTGCCGTGCGCCAGCAGGTACACCTCGTCGGCCTGGCTGCCGAACGAGGCGATCACCTCTCCCGGGCCGAACTCCCGCTGCTCGCAGCGCTGGGCGAGTTCCGAGAGCACCTCCTCGTCCTCGTACGACCGCAGGGCCGGCAGTTCGCCCAGCTCCGCGGGGATGACCTCGACGCGGTCGCCGGTCTTCACGAACGTCACCCGGCCGTCGCCGACGGCGAAGGTCAGGCGCCGGTTCACCCGGTACGTGCCGCCCTGGACGTCCACCCAGGGAAGGGTGCGCAGCAGCCAGCGGGAGCTGATCTCCTGCATCTGGGGTACGGACTTGGTGGTGGTGGCCAGGTTCCGCGCGGCCGCCGTGCCGAGGCTCTGCTGCGGCCTGGTCTGCTCGGTGCGGACCTCTTCGCCTACCGACATAAGGAATTGCCCTCCCGGTACATGCCGGACGCACCTGCGCCCGGCATCGATGTGCACGGACCAGCCTTCCTCACGTAGCGTGCCGGTGCTATTACACGAAAGAGCGGGAATGGATCACCGGCGGGCGGGGCACATAGGGGGCGCGCCCGGCGGCCGCCCACGGGGCCCACCGGGCCGGACCTTGTCCGGATCGGCTCGCACACGACCCGAACACGTTCCGAGCACGTGGTGAGAGGCGCTCCGTTTCGGTACAAGCACCGGTAGGGGCGGTCGCGCCGGGCGGCCGTCGCGCTGGACGAAGGAGCCGGTCATGGCCTCACCCATGTCCACGGGCAGTTTCCTGAAAGCCCTCAGAGCGGAGGGCCTCACCGTCGTCGAGGTCGGTGACTGGCGGCACCACAACCGCAACCACAAGGGCCCCTGGGGCCCCGTCCACGGCGTGATGATCCACCACACGGTGACCAGGGGCAGCGCACGGACGGTGGAGATCTGCCGCAACGGCTACGAGGGACTGCCCGGCCCGCTGTGCCACGGTGTGATCACCAAGGACGGCAAGGTCCACCTGGTCGGGTACGGCCGTGCCAACCACGCCGGGCTCGGCGACGACGAGGTGCTGCGCGCGGTGATCGCCGAGAAGGCGCTGCCGCGGGACAACGAGGCGAACACCGACGGCAACCGGCACTTCTACGGCTTCGAGTGCGAGAACCTGGGCGACGGTGAGGACCCCTGGCCCGCGGCGCAGTTGAAGGCCATCGAGAGAGCCGCCGCGGCGGTCTGCCGCCACCACGGCTGGAACGAGCGGTCGGTCATCGGCCACCTGGAGTGGCAGCCGGGCAAGGTGGACCCGCGGGGCTTCTCGATGGCGTCGATGCGCGGGCGCATCCGGGACCGGCTGAAGTGATCCGGGCGCCGCGCGGTGCCGGGGTGACAATGGTGGGGTGACCAGCACCGACGCCCCCGGCCTCGCCGGCCTTCGCCCCCGGCTGCCGTCGCCGTTGCAGGAGGTCGCGGACGAGCGGTTCGAGCGGCACGGCGTGCGGTTGCTGCTGAAGCGGGACGATCTGATCCACCCGGAGCTGGTCGGCAACAAATGGCGGAAACTCGCGCCGAACCTCGCCGCGGCGGACGGCCGCGGTGTCGTCACATTCGGCGGCGCCTACTCCAACCATCTGCGTGCCACGGCCGCGGCCGGCCGACTGCTCGGTCTGCCCACGGTCGGCGTGGTGCGCGGGCAGGAGCTGGCCGGACGGCCGCTCAACCCGTCCCTGGCCCGGTGCGCGGCCGACGGGATGCGGCTGCACTTCGTCGACCGGTCGGCGTACCGCCGCAAGACCGATCCCGACACCCTGGCGGCCCTCCTGCGCGCGGCGGGCGCCGAGGACGCCCACGTCATACCCGAGGGCGGCAGCAACGCGGAGGCCGTCCGTGGCTGCCGGACGCTCGGTGAGGAGCTCGACGGCCGCGCCGACGTCGTCGCGCTCGCCTGCGGCACGGGCGGCACGCTCGCGGGACTGGCCGCCGGGCTCGGCCCGGGTGGGCGGGCGCTGGGCATACCCGTGCTCAAGGGCGGTTTCCTGGCCGGCGACATACGGCGGCTGCAGGAGCTGGCGTTCGGCGGGCCCCGCGGCACCTGGAGCCTCGACGACCGCTTCCACTTCGGCGGTTACGCCCGCACCACCGCCGAGCTGGGCGCGTTCGCCGACGACTTCGAGCGCCGTCACGGCCTGCCCGTGGAACGCCTGTACGTCGCGAAGATGCTCTACGGCCTTCTCGTGCTGGCCCGGGAGGGCGCGTTCGCGCCCGGGACGACGCTGGCGGCGGTCGTCACCGGCCGCCCGTTCCCCTGAGCCCCCGGCATCCCCTTCAGGCCGCCTCCCGGTAGGCCGCCGCCTCTTCCAGGTCCAGCCTCCGCAGCAGCGTCCGCAGCATCTCGTCGTCGATGTAGCGGCCGTCCCGCAACCGGACGAACACCTCGCGCTCCGCGCCGATCATCTCCCGCGACAGCCGCCGGTAGGTGTCGTCGACGGTCTCCCCGGTGACCGGGTTGACCTGGCCGAGGCGCTCCCAGACGGC
The DNA here is from genome assembly GCF_014650995.1 of Streptomyces viridiviolaceus. GTDB lineage: Bacteria > Actinomycetota > Actinomycetes > Streptomycetales > Streptomycetaceae > Streptomyces > Streptomyces viridiviolaceus. The sequence continues at coordinate 148,239 of NZ_BMWA01000011.1, read as the reverse complement.
GTTGCGGCGGCGTTCCAGGACCGTGCGCAGGCGCTCGGCGAGCGGGCCCGGCAGGGCGTTGCGCTCGTCGTTGAGGAGGTCGTCCAGGCGCTGCTCGGCGGCCCGGGACGCCTGGGCCTGGGCATTGGCCTCCGCGAGCGTCTGGGCCTGCACGTCGGGTCCGGGGAACTTCAGCAGGCGGATCAGGGGCGGCAGCGTCACGCCCTGGACGACGAGCGTGCCGATGACCGTCGTGAAGGTCAGGAACAGGATGAGGTTGCGCTGCGGGAAGGGTTCGCCGCCGTCCACGGTGAGCGGGATGGAGAAGGCGATGGCGAGGGAGACCACGCCCCGCATCCCGGCCCAGCCGATGACGAACGGGCCCTTCCAGGTCGGGTTCTCCTCGCGCGCGCGGATGCGTGCCGACAGCATCCGGGGCAGGAAGGTCGCCGGGTACACCCACACGAACCGGGCCACGGCCACGACCAGGAAGACGGCGACCGCGTACCAGGCGGCGTCGGCGCCCTCGTACGTGCCGAGGCCCCTCAGGACCACCGGCAGCTGCAGGCCGATCAGGGCGAACACCGCCGACTCCAGCACGAACGCGACCATCTTCCACACGGCCTCCTCCTGGAGGCGGGTGGCGAAATCGACCTCCCACGCGCGGTGGCCGAGATGGAGCGCGACGACCACCACGGCCAGCACACCGGAGGCGTGCACCTGCTCGGCCGCCGCGTAGGCGACGAACGGGATCAGCAGGGAGAGCGTGTTCTGCAGCAGCGCCTCCCTCACGTGGGTGCGCAGCCAGTGGATCGGCACCATCAGCACCAGCCCGACGCCGACGCCGCCGATCGCCGCGATCAGGAACTCGGCGATCCCGCCGGCCCAGGTGGCGCCCTCGCCGACGGCGGCGGCGAGCGCCACCTTGAAGGCGGTGATCGCGGTGGCGTCGTTCACCAGGGACTCGCCCTGGAGGATCGTGGTGATCCGGGAGGGCAGGCCCACCCGGCGGGCGACCGCGGTGGCGGCGACGGCGTCCGGCGGCGCCACCACCGCGCCGAGCACCAGCGCCGCCGTCAGCGGCAGGCCCGGCACGATCAGGTACACGGCCCAGCCGACGACGAAGGTCGCGAAGAGCACGTAGCCCACGGACAGCAGCGCCACGGGGCGCAGCTGGGCACGCAGGTCCAGGTAGGAGCTGTCGGTGGCCGCCGTGTACAGCAGCGGGGGCAGCAGCAGCGGCAGGACGACGTGCGGGTCGAGGGTGTAGTCGGGCACGCCGGGGACGTAGCTCACCGCCAGACCGGCCGCGACCAGCAGCAGCGGCGCCGGCACCGGGGTGCGCCGGCCCGCCGCGGCGATCGCGGCGCTCCCCGCCACCAGCAACAGCAGTGGCATCACGTCCATCGTCCTCGCCCACCCTCTTATTCCGCGCGGTCATCCGCAGACCCGTCGTAACCTGGCAATCATGAAACAGTGCACGCACGCCGACGCGCTGCCGCACCAGGAACCCGAGCCGCTGGGCGACACCTGTCCGGAATGTCTGGCCGAGGGCACGGACCCGGTGCAGCTGCGGCTGTGCCTCACCTGCGGTCACGTCGGCTGCTGCGACTCCTCGCCGGGACGGCACGCGACGGCGCACTACAAGGAGACCGGCCACCCGTTGATGAGGACCTTCGAGCCCGGGGAGAGCTGGCGCTGGTGCTTCATCGACCACGTACTCGTGTGACCTGTCGCGGGGACGGTTCGACCGTCTGACGCCTGGGTACGTCAACCCGGCGCGCTCTCCCGATTTGAGCCCGCCCAACCCCTAGCCACTGTGCGTGTTCACGTGTTTACTATGAGTGACAGCAAGGGGTTGGGGTCTCGGGGACAGAAAAGTTCGGAGCGCGATAACGTCACCGCTGAACCACGTGTCGCGTTACCCCGGGGGCGACCCTCGGCCCTGTAACGCTTGTACCACCTTGGAGGTGAGGGTGTCCCAGATCGCAGGCGAGCCCGCGACCCAGGACTTCGTGGAAGTCCGGCTGCCGGCCGCGGGTGCCTACCTGTCGGTGCTGCGTACGGCGACGGCCGGCCTCGCGGCCCGTTTGGACTTCACCCTCGACGAGATCGAGGACCTGCGCATCGCAGTGGACGAGGCCTGCGCGATCCTGCTTCAGCAGGCCGTGCCGGGCTCGGTGCTCAGTTGCGTCTTCCGGCTTGTCGACGACTCGCTCGAGGTCACGGTCTCGGCGCCGACCACGGACGGTCACGCCCCCTCGCGGGACACCTTCGCCTGGACCGTCCTGTCCGCCCTCGCGGGCAAGGTCTCCTCCGCCGTGGACGAGGACAAAACCGTTTCGATCAGCCTTTACAAACAGCGCGGCGCGGGACCCGGGCCGACGTGAGGGACGGGGACGGGCCGGTGCGGGACGAAGAGCGCGACACACGGGAGCTGCCGGCCGAGGGCGCACGTTCTCCGGACGGTGCCGGACGCGTGGCGGACGGCATCGACGGCATCCCCGAGCAGGCCCGGCCGCATCCGGAGGAGGCCGCCGCGGAGGCGGTCGTCCCGGGCGACGGGCAGCGGACCGGACAGGGGGACGGTGCCGTGCGGAGCACGCCTGCGGACGGCCGGACCGGGGTCACCCCGGTCCGGCCCGCCCGCGCGGAGGCGAGGGCTCGGGAAAGGGCGACGGGCGGGACGATGAGCGAGCACGAGCGGTACTCCGAGGACCACGTGTCCGGCGCACGCGGCGCGCAGGGCACGCAGCACGACCCGCAGGACCGCAGCGGGGCGCGCGCGAAGTTCGCCGAGCTGCGTTCGCTGCCGAAGGACAGCCCGGAGTACGCGGAGCTGCGCAACCAGCTGGTCCGCATGCACCTGCCGCTCGTCGAGCATCTCGCGCGCCGCTTCCGCAACCGCGGTGAGCCCCTGGACGACCTCACGCAGGTCGCCACCATCGGACTGATCAAGTCCGTCGACCGTTTCGACCCGGACCGCGGGGTGGAGTTCTCCACCTACGCCACCCCCACGGTCGTCGGTGAGATCAAGCGGCACTTCCGGGACAAGGGCTGGGCGGTGCGGGTCCCGCGCCGGCTGCAGGAGCTGCGGCTGTCGCTGACCACGGCCACGGCGGAGCTCTCCCAGCTGCACGGCCGCTCCCCCACGGTCCACGAGCTCGCCGAGAAGCTGTCGATCTCGGAGGAGGAGGTCCTGGAGGGCCTGGAGTCCGCCAACGCGTACTCCACACTGTCCCTGGACGTCCCGGACACCGACGACGAGTCCCCGGCGGTCGCGGACACCCTCGGCGCCGAGGACGAGGCGCTGGAGGGCGTCGAGTACCGGGAGTCCCTCAAACCGCTGCTGGAGGACCTGCCGCCGCGGGAGAAGCGGATCCTGCTGCTGCGCTTCTTCGGCAACATGACCCAGTCCCAGATCGCGCAGGAGGTCGGGATCTCGCAGATGCACGTGTCGCGGCTGTTGGCGCGCACGCTGGCCCAGCTGCGGGAGAAGCTGCTGGTCGAGGAGTAGCCACCGCCGAGCAGCAGCGGTCGAGCGGGGTTACTTCTCGACGCTGCCGGGCCCCCGGATCCCGAGGGCCCGGGTGGTCGTGGGGTTCACCAGCAGCACCAGCGCCGTGACGGCCACGACCCCGAGGACGATCCCCGCCGGGATGGCGATGCTGTCGACCTGCAGCAGGTTGTAGGCCACGGGCAGCGCCATGATCTGCGTGATGACGGCGGGCCCCCGGCTCCAGCTGCGCCGGGCCAGCAGCCCGCGGGCGGCGAGCAGCGGCAGCAGGGCGAGGACGATGAGCGTGGCACCGCCGGTGAGGGCCGAGGTCCGGTCGTCGGGGTGACCGGTGAGGCCGCCCACGAGCATCCAGGCGCCGCCGACGACGAGCGCCAGCCCCTCCAGCGCGGCGAGTGCCGCGGCCGCGGTCAGCCGGCCGGGACGGGGGCCCGCCTCTTCGGCGGCTTCGGGCGTGGGGGTCTGCTCACTGCTCACCCCTGAAGGGTAGCCCTCACCGTGCGGGCGCCCGTGGCGGGCCCGCACGCCGGTTCGCGCGCCGATCTATGGCCGATCTCCGCCTCGGTCTGGGCCAGGTACCGCCCAGTAGGTACCCTGCAACCCATGCGTGCACTTCTCGTGGTCAATCCGGCGGCAACCACCACGAGTGCGCGTACGCGCGACGTGCTGATCCACGCGCTCGCGAGCGAGATGAAGCTGGAGGCGGTCACCACCGAGTACCGCGGCCACGCGCGCGACCTGGGCCGGCAGGCGGCCCAGAGCGACGACATCGAGCTGGTGGTGGCGCTCGGCGGCGACGGCACGGTCAATGAGGTCGTCAACGGCCTGCTGCACGCCGGCCCCGACCCCGAGCACCTGCCCGGCCTGGCGGTGGTCCCCGGTGGTTCCACCAACGTCTTCGCCCGCGCCCTCGGCCTGCCCAACCACGCGGTGGAGGCCACCGGCGCGCTGCTGGACGCACTGCGCGAGGGCAGCGAGCGGACCGTCGGACTGGGCCTCGCCTCGGGCACGCCGGGCTCGGACGACGAGTCCGTCCCGGCCCGCTGGTTCACCTTCAACGCCGGACTCGGTTTCGACGCCGGCGTGGTCGGCCGGGTCGAGCAGCACCGCGAGCGTGGCAAGAAGTCCACGCACGCCCTCTACGTCCGCCAGGTGGTGCGCCAGCTCATCGGCGAGCCGCACCGCCGCAGCGGGACGATCACCCTGGAGCGGGCCGGTGAGGAACCGGTCACAGATCTGGTGCTGTCCATAGTCTCGAACACCTCGCCGTGGACGTTCCTCGGCAACCGCCCGATCTACGCGTCGCCCGAGGCCTCGTTCGACACCGGGCTCGACGTCTTCGGCCTGCGCCGTCTGTCGACGGCCGCGGTTGCCCGGTATGGCACGCAGTTGCTCACTTCGTCCCCGGAGCGCGGACCCCGTGGCCGGCATGCCGCCTCACTGCACGACATGACCGAGTTCACCTTGCATTCGAAGGTGCCGCTGCCCCTCCAGATGGACGGTGACCACCTGGGGCTGCGAACGAGCGTGACGTTCACAGGCGTACGCCGTGCACTGCGTGTGATTGTGTGAGCAGAACCGGCAAAAGTCCTTTCACTCGAACGTTTAGACCAGGGTCCACCCCATGGAAGTACGGCTGTGACCTAGTCGACACCGAAGAATCAAAAAAAACTTTCCGGAAGGGGTTGTATCCGCCGCCGAGGTTTGCGAGTCTCTTCTTGGCGATCGGGACGGCCCGCAAGACCGGCCTCCACAGATCACCGGAACCCCTCTTCAAACCACAGGACCACGCCAGGGAACCTGGCGGTAGGCCCTTCCCTTGTTGAGGGATTCGTGAAAGCGTTCACATTCACAAGCAACCTGCACGTAATACCAAGGAGAGGTAGCAGCCATGGACTGGCGTCACCGCGCCGTTTGCCGCGAGGAAGACCCCGAGCTCTTCTTCCCCATCGGCAACACCGGTCCCGCGCTGCTGCAGATCGAGGAAGCCAAGGCCGTCTGCCGTCGCTGCCCGGTGATCGAGCAGTGTCTGCAGTGGGCGCTCGAGTCCGGCCAGGACTCCGGCGTCTGGGGTGGTCTCAGCGAGGACGAGCGCCGTGCGATGAAGCGCCGCGCCGCCCGCAACCGGGCCCGTCAGGCCTCCGCCTGACCATCCACCCCTGCTGACAGCCTGAGCTTGGCGGCGCGTACAGCGAGTACGCAACTCCCGCCCCCGAGCCGCAGCGCGCAGTACCCCCGATGCTCCCCAACCCTCGACTTCGCTCGAGCCGGGGGGACCCCCATCGCACGAGCACTGGCCCCGGACCTTCACCGGTCCGGGGCTTTTTGCTGTCCGCCGTCCTACTTCTGCGGCGGCACCGGTATGTCCAGGATCACCCGAGTGCCGCGCTCCGGGGCCGGGACCATGTCGAAGGTGCCGCCCAGTTCGCCCTCCACCAGGGTGCGGACGATCTGCAGTCCGAGATTGCCGGAGCGGTGCGGGTCGAAGTCCTCGGGCAGGCCGACGCCGTCGTCCTGGACGGTGACGAGGAGGCGGGCCTCCTTCGTGGTGCCGCCACGGACCGCGGAGACCTCCACCGTGCCGGTGTCGCCCTCGCGGAAGCCGTGCTCCAGCGCGTTCTGCAGGACTTCGGTCAGCACCATCGACAGGGGCGTGGCGACCTCGGCGTCCAGGATGCCGAAGCGGCCGGTGCGCCGGCCGGTGACCTTGCCGGGTGAGATCTCGGCCACCATCGCCAGCACGCGGTCGGCGATCTCGTCGAACTCCACGCGCTCGTCCAGGTTCTGAGACAGCGTCTCATGGACGATCGCGATCGAGCCGACCCGGCGTACGGCCTCTTCGAGGGCTTCGCGGCCCCGCTCCGAACCGATGCGCCGGGCCTGGAGGCGGAGCAGGGCCGCGACCGTCTGGAGGTTGTTCTTCACCCGGTGGTGGATCTCCCGGATGGTCGCGTCCTTGGTGATCAACTCGCGCTCGCGGCGCCGCAGTTCGGTGACGTCGCGGAGCAGTACCAGGGAACCGATGCGCGTGCCCTTCGGCTTGAGCGGGATCGCGCGGAACTGGATCACCCCGTCGTTCGCCTCGATCTCGAACTCGCGCGGCGCCCAGCCGCTGGCCACCTTGGCGAGCGCCTCGTCCACCGGGCCGCGGGACGGGGCGAGTTCGGCGGTCGTCCTGCCCAGGTGGTGGCCGACCAGATCGGCGGCCAGGCCCATGCGGTGGTACGCGGACAGAGCGTTCGGGGACGCGTAGTGCACGATGCCTTCCGCGTCGAGCCGGATGAGGCCGTCGCCGACGCGGGGCGAGGCGTCCATGTCGACCTGCTGGTTCTCGAACGGGAAGGCGCCGGCCGCGATCATCTGCGCGAGGTCCGAGGCGCTCTGGAGGTAGGTGAGCTCCAGCCGGCTCGGGGTGCGCACGGTGAGGAGGTTGGTGTTGCGGGCGATGACCCCAAGGACGCGGCCCTGGCGTCGCACGGGGATCGACTCGACGCGGACGGGGACCTCTTCGCGCCACTCCGGGTCGCCCTCGCGCACGATCCGGCCCTCGTCCAGGGCGGCGTCCAGCATGGGGCGCCGGCCGCGCGGGACCAGGTGGCCGACCATGTCGTCCTGGTACGAGGTCGGGCCGGTGTTGGGCCGCATCTGGGCGACGGACACGTACCGCGTGCCGTCGCGGGTGGGGACCCACAGGACGAGGTCGGCGAAGGAGAGGTCGGAGAGGAGCTGCCACTCCGAGACCAGCAGATGGAGCCACTCGAGGTCGGAGTCGTCGAGGGCGGTGTGCTGGCGTACGAGTTCGTTCATGGAGGGCACGTTGCCGAGCGTACCTGGCGGTTCGGACAGCGATCGAAACCAGCCGGATCGCGCCCCACCGGTCACCGGGAGCACCTCCGGAAAGGTCCCGGGAACACCCGCGGGCCGCGGCGCCTGAGAGGGACCCTCAACCCTCCCGGCACCGCAGCCCGGAGCAACATCGGCCGTGGGGTGTGCGGTCCCGGTCGGCCGAAGGGTGAGGAGCCGGGGCAGTCAGGGCAGAGAGCTCCGGTTCCTCGGTCCCGCCCTCCTGTGCGGGGAAGGCGGAAGCCTGATGTTCACCTTGCGTAAGTGCCTCAGTGGCCATTGTGGACTAGACCACTGTGCATGTCCATGCGCTGGACGGTGTTTGTTGTTGTCACTTCCGACGACTGCTCGGACGTCCGAGCACCGGGCAGAAGCCTAACCCTGTTGGCTCACGAGCGGGGCCAGACGGCGAGGGCGATTTCCGCGAGCGACTCCAGTTCCTCGCGACTCGCGCCGTCGCGCGCCTGCTGGGACATGCCCTGGATGATCGCGCCGGCGTGCCGGGCGAGGGCGGCGGCGTCGGTGCCCTCCGGCAGGACACCCGCGGCGACGTCGGCGCGGATGCGGCGCTCGAACGCGGCGATGTTGGCGTTGCGCCGCTCGCGCAGGGACTCCTCCACCTCGGGGGTGGAGCAGTTGGCGGCGGCGTGGATGACGAGGCAGCCGTGCGGACGCCCGGGGGTCGTGTACTCCACGGCCGCCTCGCGGAGCATGCGCTCTATGCCCGCCCGGGCCGTCGGCTCCTCGGCGAGGGCCCGGTCGCCGAAGGAGCCGTACCGCGTGCCGTACTCCCGGACGACTTCCTCGAAGAGCGTGCGCTTGTCGCCGAAGGCCGCGTACAGACTCGGGGCGCCGATGTCCATGACCCGGGTGAGGTCGGAGACGGACGTGGCCTCGTAGCCGTGTTCCCAGAAGGCCATGAGCGCCCTCTCCAGGGCCGCTTCCCGGTCGAAGGAGCGGGGGCGTCCGCGCGCCCTGGCCGGACGGCCGCGGGTCTCGGTCGCGGACCGGGCCGGCGCCCCGCCCCGCTCGGTCTCCTCGCTGCTCACCATGGGGTTCATTTTATAGCGGGCACTAGAGAAATGTCTGCGGGCTGCGGTACCGTCATTTCTGTAGCGACCACTAGAAAATGCGAAGGGGGCGCCGGCATGGGCGTGCTCACGGGCAGGACGGCTCTCGTCACGGGGGCGAGCAGGGGCATCGGACGGGGCATCGCCGAGCGGCTGGGCCGCGACGGCGCACGGGTCGCGGTGCACTACGGCAGGAGCGAGGCGGCGGCGAAGGAGACGGTCGCCGCGATCGAGGCGGCGGGCGGCTCGGCGTTCACGATCGGGGTGGAGCTGGGCGTTCCCGGGGACGCGGAGGCACTGTGGCAGGAGTTCGACCGGCACGCGGACGGCCTGGACATCCTGGTGAACAACGCCGGGATCGGCAGTACGCGACCGATCGGGGAGATAAGTGAGGAGGAGTACGACAGGGTCTTCGCGGTGAACGTGAGGGCGCCGTTCTTCATCCTCCGCCACGGCATGGGGCGGCTGCGCGACGGCGGCCGGGTCGTCAACGTCTCGTCGGGGCTGGCCCGCACCGCGGTGATGCCGGACAACATGGCGTACGCGATGACGAAGGGCGCGCTGGACGTCTTCTCCCGCGACCTCTCCAAGGTGCTGGGCGCCCGCGGCATCACGGTGAACTCGGTGGCGCCCGGCATCATCGACACGGACAACACGGCCGAGCTGCTGCACGGCAGTGCGGACGGCTGGGCTCGGGCGGCGGCGCTCTCGGCGCTGGGCGGGGTGGGGACGCCGGCCGAGGTCGCCGACGTGGTCGCCTTCCTGGCGTCGGACGCGGGCCGGTGGGTCACCGGGAGCTGGGTCGACGCGACGGGAGGTTCGCTGACCTAGCTCGCGTCCGCGGGCTCAGTGGGTCTCCGTCACCTTCGCCAGGGCGCGGGGGGCGTCCGGGTCCTGGCCGCGGGCGATCGTGACCTCGTACGCCAGCAGCTGGAGCGGGATGATCTCCAGCACGGGCTGGACCTCCTCGGCCACGCCCTCGGTGGGCATCACGAATCCGGCGGACGCCCGCTCGACCCGGCTCCTGGGGCCGACGACGAACAGGTCGGCGCCCCGGCCGCGCAGCCGGTCCAGCACGGGCTGGAGCGCCTCGCCGCCCTTGCCGTCGGTGACGACGGCGATCACCGGTGAGACGTTGTCGACCATGGCGAGCGGGCCGTGCAGAAGGTCGGCTCCGGAGTACGAGAGGGCAGGGATGTAGCTGGTCTCCATGAGTTTGAGAGCGGCCTCCTTGGCCGTGGGATAGCCGTAACCGCGCGAGGTGATCACCATGCGCTCGGCGAAGCGGTAGCGGGCGGCGAGAGCGCGCACCTCGTCCTGCCGGGCGAGCAGCCGATCGGCGAGGTCCGGCAGCACCCGGGCGGCCGCGCCGTCGCCGTCGCGCAGGCCCTCGGTGAAGAGGTACAGGGCGAGAAGGGAGGCGGTGTAGGTCTTGGTCGCGGGCAGGGCCCTCTCCGGTCCGGCCATGATGTCGACGTGGTACTCGGAGACGCCGGCCAGCGCGGAGTCGGGGTTGTTGGTCACCGCCAGGGTGATGGCGCCGGCCTCGCGGGCGGCGCGGGTGGAGGCCACCAGGTCCGGCGAGCCGCGGGACTGGCTGACGGTGATGACGAGGACGTCGGTGAGGTGCGGGCGGGCACCGTAGGCGGTGGTGGTCGACATCGAGGCCAGACCGCAGGGCAGGCCGAGGCGGATCTCCAGGAGGTACTTGGCGTACAGCGCGGCGTTGTCGGAGGAGCCGCGGGCGGTCAGCAGCACGAAACGGGGTGCGCGGGCGGCGATCTCGCGGGCCACCTGCCGGATGGAGGCGGCGCCGTCGTCCAGGATCCGGCGCAGGACGGCGGGCTGCTCGGCCATCTCCCGGGCCATGATGCGGCCGGGCAGGTCGCTGTGGAGGCCCGGTGCGGGGGCGGCGGTCATGCGGGTTCCCTCCGGGGTGCGGGGTGGGTGCCGGTGCTGTGGAACGGTGGTGCGTCGCGGGGCCTGAAGGCGGGCGGGGTTCTCAGGGCCGACGGGAGTGCGGTGGCCGGGGAGGCGGACGAGGAGCGGGTGCGGTGGCCGGGTGCACCCGCCCACGGGGCGGTGAGGCGGCCGGGCGGCGGCACGCCGCCGTGCCGTACGGCTTCGCCGGTCCGGCGCGGTGCTTCTCGGCCCCTCTTCTTCATTCCACTCCATCCGGACCGGACGCGCCCGCGCTGAGCCGGAACGGGCTGCCGGACGGCCGCCGGGAAACCGGGGGAAAGAGGACCCCGCTCTGTTAGATTGGTCTAAACCACATATGTCCTTCGGGTTCTCGAGTCCCCTCTTCAGAACGGCAGGCCCAGCGTGGAAGTTGTCATCGTTCCCGACGCCAAGGCGGGCGGCGAGCTCATCGCCGAGGCCATGGCGCAGCTGCTCCGGCGCAAGCCCGACGCCCTGCTCGGGGTGGCCACCGGCTCGACGCCGCTGCCCGTGTACGAGGCGCTGGCGGCCAAGGTGCGCTCGGGTGCCGTGGACACCGCGCGGGCGCGGATCGCCCAGCTCGACGAGTACGTGGGACTGCCCGCGGAACACCTGGAGTCCTACCGCTCGGTGCTGCGGCGCGAGGTGCTGGAGCCGCTGCGCATCGGCATGGACGCCTTCATGGGGCCCGACGGCACGGCCGAGGACGTCCAGGGGGCCTGCGAGGCGTACGACAGTGCGCTGGCCGCGGCCGGCGGGGTGGACCTGCAGTTGCTGGGGATCGGCACCGACGGGCACATCGGGTTCAACGAGCCGTGCTCGTCGCTGGCCTCGCGGACCCGGATCAAGACGCTGACCGAGCAGACCCGCGTCGACAACGCCCGCTTCTTCGACGGCGACATCGATCAGGTGCCGCACCACGTCATCACGCAGGGCATCGGCACCATCCTGGAGGCGCGGCACCTGGTGCTGCTCGCCACCGGTGAGGGCAAGGCCGACGCGGTGGCCGCGAGTGTCGAGGGACCGGTCGCGGCCGTGTGCCCGGCCTCCGCGCTGCAGCTGCACCCGCATGCCACGGTCGTCGTGGACGAGGCCGCCGCCTCCAAGCTGAAGCTCGCCGACTACTTCCGGCACACGTACGCGCACAAGCCCGAGTGGCAGGGGCTCTGAGCCTTCGATCGACCGCGGTGCCCGTGAGAAGGCGCCGGTCCCCATGGCGGGGCCCGGCGCCTTCGTCGTACCGGTGGGCGTGCGCTCACGCGCCCGCGATGGCCTCCGCCGCCGCCCGGCCGCAGACGCGGGCCGCACCGTGGGTGGCCAGGTGCAGGGCACCGCGCGGCGCGGCCTGCGGAACGCCCATCTCGACCACCACGGTGTCGGGGCGGGCCTTGAGCAGGGTGTCGAGGGCCGCCGCCATCCAGGGGTGACGGTGCTCGTCGCGGACGACGGCCACGATGCGGCGGGCGCCGGCCGCCTCCAGCACCTGGTTACCGGCGTCCGGTCCCGCGAAGCCGCCGGTCTGCGTGCCGGGCAGCAGACGCAGGAGCTCCGCGGCGACGCCCCAGGGGGTCTCGTCGCCGACCGCGATGTTGGCGACGGGGGTGAAGGAGGCGACGTAGGGCGGTTCGGTGACGGGAGCGAAGCTCTCGGCGGCGGTGGCCTTCAGGGCGCGGCGGGCGGCGCGCAGGCCCACATCGCCGTCGGCCGCGGACCCGGCCCGCGTGCGGGCCGGGTCCGCGGCCGTCCAGCGGGCCAGGGCGCGGACGCGTTCCGCCGCGTCCGCCAGCCGTTCCTCGGGCAGCTCGCCCGAGCGGACGGCGTCGACCAGGGCGTCCCGCAGCCGCAGGACGATGTCGTCGTCCGCGAGGCCGCCGCCCACGCAGATCGCGTCGGCGCCGGCCGCGACGGCCAGCACGCTGCCGCGTTCGATGCCGTAGGTGCCCGCGATGGCCCGCATCTCCATGCCGTCGGTGACGATCAGGCCGTCGTAGCCGAGTTCGCCGCGCAGCAGATCGGTCAGGATGCGGCGGGAGAGGGTGGCCGGCCGCTCCGGGTCCAGGGCGGGGACCAGGATGTGGGCGCTCATCACCGCGCGGGTGCCCGCGGCGATCGCCTCCCGGAAGGGGGCCAGTTCGCGCTCGGCGAGCACGGCGGCGTCCACGTCGATGCGGGGCATGGCGTGGTGGGAGTCGACGGCCGTGTCGCCGTGGCCGGGGAAGTGCTTGGTGCAGGCGGCCACTCCCACCGACTGCAGGCCGGTGACGTAGGCGGCGGTGTGGCGGGCGACCAGGCGTGCGTCGGCGCCGAAGGAGCGCACGCCGATGACCGGGTTGTCCGGGTCGGAGTTCACGTCGGCGGACGGGGCCCAGTTGAAGTTCACCCCGCAGGCCGCGAGGCGGCGGCCCAGTTCCGCGGCCACCTGGCGGGTCAGTTCCACGTCGTCCACCGCGCCGAGCGCGTGGTTGCCGGGGAAGGAGGAACCGGTGCGCACCTCCAGGCGGGTGACGTCGCCGCCCTCCTCGTCGATCGCGACCAGCACGTCCTCGCGTTCGGCGCGCAGCTGGGCGGTCAGGGCGGCGAGTTGCTCGGGCGAGGCGATGTTGCGACCGAACAGGCCGACGGAGGCCAGTCCCTGGCCGAGGCGGCGCAGCAGCCAGTCGGGGGCGGTGGTGCCGGTGAAGCCGGGCTGGAGGACCGTCAGCGCGTCGCGCGTGAGGGTGTCGGTACCACGGGCGAAAGTCGTCATCGGGTGGCGTTATCCCTTCACGGCGCCGGAGGTGAGGCCGGCGGCCATCTTCTTCTGGACGATCATGAAGAACGCGACGACGGGTATCGCGATCAGCGTCGAGGCGGCCATCAGGGCGCCGTAGTCGGTGCCGCGCGAGGTGGTGAAGTTCATGAGCCAGACGTTGAGCGTGTACTTGTCGTTGTCCTGCAGCACGATGTAGGCGAGCAGGTACTCGTTCCACGCGTTGATCAGCGAGAAGATCGACGCGGCGGCGAGACCCGGCGCGAGCAGCGGGAACACCACGCGCCAAAAGGCGCCCATGCGGGAGCAGCCGTCCACCATCGCGGCCTCTTCCAGCTCCAGGGGGATGTTCACGACGAACCCGCGGATCATCCAGGTGGCGAACGGCAGCGTGGAGACGAGGTAGATGACGATGACGCCCCAGTACTCGTTGATCGCGCCCAGGTCGTTCAACTGGATGTAGAGGGGGATGAGCATGGCCGTCGGCGGCAGCAGCTGCACCACGAGCAGCACGATCATGAAGATCTTGCGGCCGGCGAACCGGAAGCGGCCGATGGCGAAGGCCGCGATGGTGGACAGCACCATCGCCCCGACGACGGCGGTCACGCAGACGATCAGGCTGGACTGGATGGCGGTGCCGAAGTTCGGCGCGTCGATCGCCCGGCGGAAGTTGTCCAGGGTCAGGGACGTCGGCCAGAGCTTCTGGTCGTAGGAGCGGATCTCGGCGTTGGGGCGCAGGGCGCTGACCACGAGCCAGTACACCGGGAAGGCCATCACCAGGAAGGCGACGACGCCCACGGCGTTGTGGAAGTGACGACTGGGCTTCTTGCGGTCGGGCCGGTGGGCGGGCGCCGAGGCTCCCACGGTCTTCGTGGCGGTCGTGGCGGTGGTGTCGCTCACTCGACCTCTCCGATCTTGAGCAGCTGGCGCAGGTAGTAGACGGCCACGCCGGACAGGAGCAGCACGGTGATCAGCGCGATGGCGGCGCCCTGGCTGAAGGAGTTCGACTCGAAGGCCTTCTCGTAGGAGTAGAGGCCGAGGAGGTTGTACTCGGGTTCCGGCTTGTTGCCGCGCATCAGGAAGACCTGGCCGAAGACGTTGAAGTCCCAGATCACCGAGAGCGTGGCCACCATCTGGAAGACGGGTTTGATCACCGGCCAGGTCACGTAGCGGAAGACGCCGATCCGTCCGGCACCGTCGAGTTCCGCGGCCTCCTCCAGTTCGGCCGGCACCTGGGTGAGCGCGGCGTACAGGGTGACGGCGACGAACGGCACCGCGCCCCACACCACCACGGCGCCGATCATGAAGAAGCCCTGCTTGGGGTCGAGCCACCAGTTGTGGCCCTGGTAGTCGAGGCCGAGGTACTTGGTCAGCACCATGTTGGCGACGCCGTAGTCGGAGTCGGCGAACCAGCGGAAGATCGAGGTGGCGACGAGCAGGGGCAGGGACCAGGCGGCGATGAGCGCGCCGGTCAGCAGCAGGCGTACCGCCTTGGTCATGCGCTGCATGGAGTGGGCGAGGAAGAGCCCGAGCGCCATGGTGGCGACGACGCACACGACCATGAACAGGACGGTGCGCCACAGGACGTCGTAGAACTCGCCGTCACCGAGGATGTTGGTGAACTGCTCGAAGCCGACCCACTCGGCGGCCTGTCCCGTCCACAGTTCCCGTCGGCCGACGTCCTGGAAGGACATGATCACGGTCTTGATCAGCGGCCAGACGAACACCGCGGCGAGTGCCACGACAGCCGGGGCGATCAGCAGGTAGGGCAGCAGGGGCCCGTTCGTCCACCGGCTTCGCCGAGGGGTGGACGGTGCCGGGCCGTCACCGTCGCGCGCCCGCGGAGCGGACACCTCCGGCTCGGCTGCTTTGATGTCGGCGGCACTCACTGTGCTGGCCTTCCGTTCGAAGGGTCTGCATCGGATCGGTGGCCGGCACACCCCGGGCGGCCGGCACACCCAACCGGCCTTGTCCAGCCGGGCGGCCGGACAAGGCACCGGAGGTCAACGAGGGCTGGGCACCTGGGCTCAGGGCTCAGGCGGTCTCGTTGATCATCGAGTTGATCTCCGCGTCCGCCGCCTTGGTGGCCTCGGCGACCGACTTGCCCTTGAGGATGTCCAGGAGCATCGTCTCGAGGGTCTCCTTCTTCTCGATCGCGGCCCAGCCGGGGGCGATCGGGGTGAACCAGGCGTCGGGGACGGCGTTGGCGATCGGGGCCGTCGCCGGCTTGGACTTCAGCGGCTCCAGCTGCTTGGTGTTGTTGGGCAGGATGTCCTTGGCGGCCAGCGCGGCCTGGGCCTTCTCGTTGGTGAACATCGAGATCCAGTCCTGCGCCATGTCCTGGTTCTCGGACTTGGAGATCGTGGCCAGGTCGGAGCCGCCGATGAAGGAGGGCAGCGCCTTGCCGTTCGGGCCGGGCATGCCCGCCGTGACGATCTTGTCCTTCAGCCTGGGGTTGCCGTTCGTCTTGGAGTCGACGACGCTGCCGGCCTCCCAGCCGTTGCCGTAGAGCATGGCCGCCTTCTCGTTGGCCATGACGTTGGCGTGGTCCTGCTCGTCCTTGGTCTGGTCACCGTTGTTGTACTTCTTGACCAGGTCGACGAAGTGCTGGATGCCCTTCTGGGACTCCGGCGAGGAGAGTGCGGCCTTCCACTCCTTGCCGCCCTCGTCGTAGGTGGCGATCTGGCCGCCGTAGGCGGCGACGTAGGACATGGCGGCGTACCAGTAGCGCCCCGGCAGGTACAGCGAGGAGAAGGCGTTGTCCTTCTTGTACTTGTCCTGGACCTTGTCGAGCGCCTTGAGCAGTTCGGCCTCGGTCGTCGGCAGCTGGTCCGAGCCGGTGCCGGCCTTGAACATGTCCTTGTTGTAGATGGCGACGCGGGCACCGGCGTAGTACGGGACGCAGTACAGCTTGCCCTCGTACGAGCAGGTGTCCTTCAGGCCCTTGATCCAGGTGTCGGAGTTGTCGTACTTCTTCTCGTCGATCTCGCCGAGGGCACCGTTGAGGATGTAGGTCATCGTCTCGGTGTTGCCCAGCTCGACCACATCGGGGAACTTGTCGCCGGAGAGCGCGGCGTCGAGCTTCTTGGTCTTGTCGGCCCACTGCTGGTACTGGACGTTGACCTTGACGCCGGGGTACTTCTTGTTGAAGTCGGCGTTCGCCTGCTTGACCAGCTCGGGCCAGCTGCTCTGGGCGTCCACCATGAGCCAGACGGTGAGTTCGCCCTTGCGGTCCTTCGGGTCCTGCTTGGACGCGCCGTCGTCCGACCCCCCGCACGCCGCGATGGAGACCATCATGCCCGCGATACCGATCGCGGCTGCCAGCTTGCGCTTCACGCCACCCTCCTCAGGGATGCCACAAACCCCCCTGCCTCCCCGCGGTCGAGCGTGAACGCGTACCGCCCTTGGGGCCGGGACTGGACCAATGGTGTAGACCAGTACGGGGGAGCTTGGCCCAGACCAATAGGGCTGTCAAGGGTGTTCGAGCGGGCACCAGACGTCCGTTATGGGACCGCGATATGCAGGGACTTTTCATTTCGCAAGCGGCACATCGGGCCACCGCGCGGACCTCGGCCGGGGCCATCGCCTCGGCGCGGTGGACTAGACCAACCGGGGCACCGGAGGTATACAGAAGGGATCACGGAGCGTGCGGGACTCTCCCGGCACGAAGCCGTGCCACGATGTGAGCCGTGGCCGATAGGTGATGTCGGTCGCTTCGGCACCCGGAGCCGGGAAGGCAGAGCATGAGCACCGACGTCAGCAGTGCGGAGAACGAGGGTGGGGCGACCGTCCGTACCGCGCGCGTGCCCAAGTACTACCGTCTGAAGAAGCACCTGCTCGACATGACCCGGACACAGGCGCCGGGCACACCCGTCCCGCCCGAGCGCACCCTGGCCGCGGAGTTCGACACCTCGCGCACGACCGTCCGCCAGGCCCTGCAGGAACTGGTCGTCGAGGGCCGGCTGGAGCGCATCCAGGGCAAGGGCACGTTCGTCGCCAAGCCCAAGGTCTCGCAGGCCCTGCAACTCACCTCCTACACCGAGGACATGCGGGCCCAGGGCCTCGAACCCACCTCCCAGCTGCTGGACATCGGCTACATCACCGCCGACGACCGGCTCGCCGGTCTGCTGGACATCAGCACGGGCGGACGGGTTCTGCGCATCGAACGGCTGCGCATGGCCAACGGCGAGCCCATGGCCATCGAGACCACGCACCTGTCGGCGAAGCGCTTCCCGGCGCTGCGCCGCTCCCTCGTCAAGTACACGTCCCTCTACACGGCGCTCGCCGAGGTGTACGACGTCCACCTCGCCGAGGCCGAGGAGACCATCGAGACCTCGCTGGCCACCCCGCGCGAGGCGGGCCTGCTCGGCACCGACGTGGGCCTGCCCATGCTGATGCTCTCCCGGCACTCGCGGGACCGGGACGGACAGCCGGTCGAGTGGGTGCGGTCGGTGTACCGGGGCGACCGCTACAAGTTCGTCGCGCGACTGAAGCGCCCCCAGGACTGAGAGCGCACGCGCCCGCACCGCACGTTACGTTGCGGTTGCGGACCGATATGCGGACAAGGGCTTCCGCTCTGTTGACGGGTCACCTACATTTCGTGCGCACCGCACCAGGTGATCAGTGAGGGGACGGAGTCGCCACATGTCACAAGCCCCAGAAGTGAACAGAGGGCCGGTGGTGACGCCCATGCGCGTCGTCATCGCCCTCTGCCTTTTCGCACCGTTCGTCGCCATGTTGTGGGTCGGTTCGTACGCGAAGACGGACCCGGCCTTCATAGGCATCCCGTTCTTCTACTGGTACCAGATGGCCTGGGTGCTGATCTCCACCGCCCTGACCATGATCGCGTACAAGTTGTGGCAGCGTGACCAGCGCGCTCGCCGGGGAGGCGGGGCCAAGTGAACGACGGCGTGAACGGCGTCGCACTCGCCGTCTTCATCTTCTTCTTCGTGCTCGTCACCGCCATGGGCTTCCTGGCCGCGCGCTGGCGCAAGGCCGAGAACGAGCACAGCCTCGACGAGTGGGGCCTGGGCGGCCGCTCGTTCGGCACCTGGGTCACCTGGTTCCTGCTGGGCGGCGACCTGTACACGGCGTACACCTTCGTGGCCGTCCCCGCGGCGATCTACGCGGCGGGCGCGGCCGGCTTCTTCGCCGTGCCGTACACCATCCTGGTCTACCCGCTGATCTTCACCTTCCTGCCCCGCCTGTGGTCGGTCTCCCACAAGCACGGCTACGTGACGACCTCGGACTTCGTGCGCGGCCGGTTCGGCTCGAAGGGCCTGTCGCTGGCGGTCGCCGTCACCGGCATCCTGGCCACGATGCCGTACATCGCGCTCCAGCTCGTCGGCATCCAGGCCGTGCTGGACGTGATGGGCGTCGGGGGCGGTGAGGACACCCACTGGTTCATCAAGGACCTGCCGCTGCTGATCGCCTTCGGCGTGCTCGCGGCGTACACCTACTCGTCGGGGCTGCGGGCGCCCGCGCTGATCGCGTTCGTGAAGGACACGCTGATCTACATCGTGATCGCGGTGGCGATCATCTACATCCCGATCAAGCTGGGCGGGTTCGACGACATCTTCGCCAAGGCCGGCGAGGCGTTCAGCCAGACCAACCCGGCCACCGGGCAGCCGCGCGGCGCGCTGGCTCCGGGCGAGGCGGGCCAGTGGACGTACGCCACGCTGGCGCTCGGCTCGGCGCTCGCGCTCTTCATGTACCCGCACTCGATCACCGCGACGCTGTCCTCGCGCAGCCGTGAGGTGATCCGCCGCAACACCACGATCCTGCCCCTGTACTCGCTGATGCTCGGTCTTCTGGCGCTGCTGGGCTTCATGGCGATCGCGGCCGGCGTCAAGGTCAGCAACGGGCAGTTGGCGATCCCGCAGCTGTTCGAGAACATGTTCCCGGACTGGTTCGCGGGCGTGGCCTTCGCGGCGATCGGCATCGGCGCGCTGGTCCCGGCGGCGATCATGTCGATCGCGGCCGCGAACCTCTTCACCCGCAACATCTACAAGGACTTCATCAAGCCGGACGCCACCCCGGCCCAGGAGACGAAGGTCTCCAAGCTGGTGTCGCTGCTGGTGAAGGTGGGCGCGCTGGTCTTCGTCCTCGGCATGGACAAGACGGTCGCGATCAACTTCCAGCTGCTCGGCGGAATCTGGATCCTGCAGACCTTCCCGGCCCTGGTCGGCGGCCTGTTCACCCGGTGGTTCCACCGCTGGGCGCTGCTCGCCGGCTGGGCGGTCGGCATGGTCTACGGAACGGCCGCCGCGTACGGCGTCGCCTCGCCGACGCAGAAGCACTTCGGCGGCTCCTCCAAGGAGATCCCCGGCATCGGCGAGATCGGCTACATCGGTCTCACCGCCTTCGTGCTGAACGTCCTGGTCACCGTGGTCCTGACCTTCGTCCTGAAGGCCGTCAAGGCCCCGGAGGGCGTGGACGAGACCAAGCCGGAGGACTACACGGCGGACGCGGGCGACCCGGGCGTCCAGGTCGAGCTGCCGCCGGCCACGGCGGGTACGTCGCACTGACACCCCGTACGCAACGGGCCGTCGGAGAAATCCGGCGGCCCGTCGTCGTACCCGTCCGGCACACTCGCCCCCATGGACATCGTCATCCGGCAGGCGGCACCCGGCGAGTACGGCACCCTCGGCGAGATCACCGCGCAGGCATACCTCCATGACGGCCTCCTCGACTTCGGGGAGAGCGACGCGTACCTCCGCGAACTGCGGGACGTGGCCAAGCGGGCGGCCGCCGCCGAGGTGCTGGTCGCCGCGGCGGACGACCGGGTCCTGGGCGGCGTCACGTTCGTGCCGTCCGGCGGCCCCATGGCCGACATCGCCGCGCCCGGCGAGGCCGAGATACGCATGCTCGCCGTCGCCCGGGAGGCACGCGGACGCGGCGTCGGCGAGGCCCTGGTGCGCTCCTGCGTCGACCGCGCCCGGACCGTCGGGGGCTGTGAGCGTCTGGTGCTGTCGACCCAGCGCACGATGCGCGCCGCGCACCGGATCTACGAACGTCTGGGCTTCGTCCGCACCCCGGAGCGGGACTGGAACCCGCTCCCGGACCTGGACGACATCACTCTCCTCACCTACGAGTTGACCCTGTCAACGACCCGGGACTGAAGTCCCTGGCTTGCACAACGGGCATCACTGGCGGTGATGCCGCGTTTGCGTCCAGCCCCGGCCCGCTGTTGCGGAGGTGGGGCAGGGGCCGTTGGCGGGGCCCCGCGTCGCCACAACTCCCGCTTGCACAGGGTGAAGTTCTTGAACTCCCCGTGTTCGAAGGCCACCTCACTCGCCCAGGTCGCCGCCTGATTGCAGGCACGCAGGGTCGCCTTCAGGGCCGCCGCCTGCACCGGCGTCGGCAGCAGTCCGACCTGCACCACCAGCTTCACGATCACCGATCGTGGACATCTGCACGACAGCCCACCACACGTTCCCCACGCACCACCCCAACGAGTGGCACCCCCGCCCCAGGGCCCCCCTACCCCGCAACCCCGACAGGGAGCAAGACCGGCCGCTGCGCGGCCGGACGCGCACAACGACACCGCGGCGCTGCGCGCGGTGCACGAGGATGCGATTTCTCCCGGGGCTGAAGCCCTGGGATTCCTCGCAAGAATGAGCTGAAGCCTACGAGACACAACATCTGGGGGTGTCACCGGAACCCGGCACAAGATGTATGCTCATGCTCGCTGTCGCCGCAGGGGAATCCGGTGCGAATCCGGAACTGTCCCGCAACGGTGTACTTGTGCGTGTTCGCGTAGCTGTGTTTTCACGTGAGCCCGCCCAGGCTTCAGTCCGAGGACCTGCCGACAGTGCGCCCGGCCGTCCCGGTCCGGGTGCCATGACGTCCGGGCCTCGTGGAGTGGGCCGGTGGACGCGACGCCGTGCGCGCTCGTGAGCTGCCCCCTGCCCTCCGCCAGGCCCCGTGCCGAGCGAGGGAGAGCCCCACGTGACCATCGCGCCAGCCGATCCGGCTTCAGCGACCCCGGTGACCGAGGAACCCGACGGACCCGGTGCCGCGCTGCTGCGGACCCTGACCGGGCTGACCGCCGACCTCCCCGACACCGACCCCGGCCGGGTCGCCGCCGCCGCACTGCGCGGCCGGTCCGCGCACGCCGACGAGACGGAGCTGCGGGAGCTGGCCACGGAGGCCGCGGCCGGCCTGATCTCGGAGGACCCCGCCTACTCCCGGCTGGCCGCCCGGCTGCTGACCATCGGCATCCGCGCCGAGGCCGCCTCCCAGGGCGTCACGAGCTTCACCGAGTCCGTCGCCACCGGCCACCGCGAGGGCCTGATCGCCGACCGCACGGCCGCCTTCGTCCGGCTGCACGCGGACCGGCTGGACGCGCTGATCGACCCGGACGCCGACGACCGGTTCGGCTACTTCGGCCTGCGCACGCTGTACAGCCGCTATCTGCTCCGGCACCCGATCACCCGCAAGGTCGTCGAGACGCCCCAGCACTTCCTGCTGCGCGTCGCCGCCGGCCTCGCCGAGGACGACACCGAGCGGTCCGCCCGCGAAGTGGCCGCGCTCTACGGGCTGATGAGCCGCCTGGACTATCTGCCCTCCTCCCCCACCCTGTTCAACTCCGGTACCCGGCACGCCCAGATGTCGTCCTGCTACCTCCTGGACTCCCCCAAGGACGAGCTGGACTCGATCTACGAGCGCTACCTCCAGGTCGCCCGCCTCTCCAAGCACGCCGGCGGCATCGGCATCGCCTACTCCCGCGTCCGCGCCCGCGGTTCGCTGATCCGCGGCACCAACGGGCACTCCAACGGCATCGTCCCGTTCCTGAAGACGCTGGACGCCTCGGTCGCCGCGGTGAACCAGGGCGGCCGCCGCAAGGGGGCGGCGGCGGTCTACCTGGAGACCTGGCACGCGGACATCGAGGAGTTCCTGGAGCTGCGGGACAACACCGGCGAGGACGCCCGCCGCACGCACAACCTGAACCTCGCGCACTGGATCCCGGACGAGTTCATGCGCCGGGTGGACGCCGACGGGCAGTGGTCGCTGTTCTCCCCCTCCGACGTGCCCGAGCTGGTCGACCTGTGGGGCGAGGAGTTCGACGCGGCCTACCGGGAGGCCGAGGCGAGGGGTCTGGCGAAGAAGACCCTCCCCGCCCGTGAGCTGTACGGCCGCATGATGCGCACCCTCGCACAGACCGGCAACGGCTGGATGACCTTCAAGGACACCGCCAACCGCACCGCCAACCAGACCGCGGAGCCCGGTCACGTCGTCCACTCCTCCAACCTCTGCACGGAGATCCTGGAGGTCACGGACGACGGGGAGACGGCCGTCTGCAATCTGGGCTCGGTCAACCTCGGCGCCTTCGTGGCCGGCGGGGACATCGACTGGGAGCGGCTGGACGCCACGGTCCGTACCGCCGTGACCTTCCTGGACCGGGTCGTCGACATCAACTTCTACCCGACCGAGCAGGCGGGCCGCTCCAACGCCCGCTGGCGTCCGGTGGGCCTCGGTGCGATGGGCCTCCAGGACGTCTTCTTCCAGCTGCGGCTGCCCTTCGACTCCCCCGAGGCGCGTGCCCTCTCCACCCGTATCGCCGAGCGGATCATGCTCGCCGCCTACGAGACCTCCGCGGACCTCGCCGAGCGCAACGGCCCGCTGCCGGCGTGGGAGAAGACCCGTACGGCCCGGGGCGTCCTGCACCCCGACCACTACGGTGTCGAGCCGGCCTGGCCCGAGCGCTGGGCGGCCCTGCGGACCCGCATCGCCGCGACCGGCCTGCGCAACTCCCTGCTCCTCGCGATCGCGCCCACCGCCACGATCGCCTCCATCGCGGGCGTCTACGAGTGCATCGAGCCGCAGGTGTCCAACCTGTTCAAGCGCGAGACGCTGTCCGGCGAGTTCCTCCAGGTCAACTCCTACCTGGTGAACGACCTCAAGCAGCTCGGCGTGTGGGACGCCCGCACCCGTGAGGCGCTGCGCGAGGCGAACGGCTCGGTGCAGGACTTCGCCTGGATCCCCGAGGACGTGCGCAGGCTGTACCGCACCGCCTGGGAGATCCCGCAGCGCGGCCTGATCGACATGGCCGCCGCCCGCACGCCGTACCTCGACCAGGCACAGTCCCTGAACCTGTTCATGGAGACGCCGACCATCGGGAAGCTCTCCTCGATGTACGCGTACGCCTGGAAGCAGGGCCTGAAGACCACGTACTACCTGCGCTCGCGCCCGGCGACCCGCATCGCCCGCGCGGCCCGCGCCGCCGTCCCCGTGCAGGCCACCCCGGACCCCGAAGCGGTCGCCTGCTCCCTGGAAAACCCCGAGTCCTGCGAGGCCTGCCAGTAATGACCACCGAAACCCCGTCCGGCACGACCAAGAACCTGCTCGACCCCGGCTTCGAGCTGACCCTGCGCCCCATGCGCTACCCGGACTTCTACGAGCGCTACCGGGACGCCATCAAGAACACCTGGACCGTGGAGGAGGTCGACCTCCACTCGGACGTGGCCGACCTCGCCAGGCTCAGCCCGGCCGAGCAGCACCTCATCGGCCGGCTGGTCGCCTTCTTCGCCACCGGCGACTCGATCGTGGCGAACAACCTGGTGCTGACCCTGTACAAGCACATCAACTCCCCCGAGGCGCGGCTGTACCTGTCCCGCCAGCTCTTCGAGGAGGCCGTCCACGTCCAGTTCTATCTGACCCTGCTGGACACCTACCTCCCCGACCCGGACGACCGCGCCGCCGCGTTCGCGGCCGTGGAGAACATCCCCTCCATCCGGGAGAAGGCCGAGTTCTGCTTCACGTGGATGGACTCGGTGGAGGAGATCGACCGCCTGGAGACCCGGGCCGACCGGCGCCGCTTCCTGCTCAACCTCATCTGCTTCGCCGCGTGCATCGAGGGCCTGTTCTTCTACGGCGCCTTCGCCTACGTGTACTGGTTCCGCAGCCGGGGCCTGCTGCACGGTCTGGCCACCGGCACCAACTGGGTGTTCCGGGACGAGACGATGCACATGTCCTTCGCCTTCGACGTGGTCGACACCGTGCGCAAGGAGGAGCCGGAGCTCTTCGACGACGCGCTCCGGCAGCAGGTCACCGACATGCTGGGGGAGGCCGTCGAGGCCGAGCTGCAGTTCGCGCGCGACCTGTGCGGTGACGGCCTCCCGGGCATGAACACCGACTCGATGCGGCAGTACCTGGAGTGCGTGGCCGATCAGCGTCTGACGCGGCTCGGCTTCGCCCCGGTGTACGGCTCCGAGAACCCCTTCTCCTTCATGGAGCTCCAGGGGGTTCAGGAGCTGACCAACTTCTTCGAGCGGCGTCCCTCGGCGTACCAGGTGGCGGTGGAGGGCACCGTCGACCTGTCCGAGGACTTCTGAGTCTTCTGCGCCTCCTTCCTCCCGGCCTCCCGGGCGCCCTCCTGGGCCTCCCTGAGCTGACGGTCGATGCGCCGGTCGCGCACGATGCCGGTCAGCGAGGGGAGGACCATGAGGACCAGGAGTCCGAAGGTCACGAGCATTCCGATCAGGGCTTCCGTCTGTTCTCCGGTCATGACACCACTGTCGCGCCGGATACTCCTTACCGGGAGTGGCAGGACTGCCGTAGGCCCTCGATTTCCTGCCACTCCCGAGGCACACTGGCGGCATGCTGCAGAACGTGGCCACGGTCCTGCTGGACGGTGTGCATCCCTTCGAACTCGGCGTGGTCTGCGAGGTATTCGGCATCGACCGCAGCGACGACGGACTGCCGGTGTACGACTTCGCGGTGGTCTCCGCGGAGGGCCCCGCGCTGAGCACCCACGTCGGCGGGCTGAGCGTCTCCACGCCGTACGGTCTCGACCGGCTCGACGAGGCGGACCTGATCGCCGTGCCGGCCGGGAGCGACTACGCCCGCCGGGAGTATCCGCCCGAGCTGCTGGACGCCCTGCGGCGGGCCGTGGACCGGGGCGCGCGGGTGCTGAGCGTGTGCTCGGGGGTCTTCGTGCTGGGCGCCGCCGGGCTGCTGGACGGGCGGCGGTGCGCGGTGCACTGGCACCACGCCGCCGAGCTGGCCCGGCAGTTCCCGCGGGCGGCCGTGGCGCCGGACGTGCTCTACGTCGACGAGGACCCGGTGATCACCTCCGCGGGCACGGCCGCCGGGATCGACGCCTGTCTGCACATCGTCCGCAAGGAGCAGGGGCCGGAGGTCGCCAACAAGATCGCCCGGCGCATGGTCGTACCGCCGCACCGGGCCGGCGGACAGGCGCAGTACATCGAGCGGCCGCTGCCGCGCTCCGCCTGCGACACCGTCGGCGAGGTGCTGGCCTGGATGGAACGGCACCTCGACCAGGAGGTCACCGTCGAGCAGCTCGCCGCCCGTGCGCACATGTCCCCGCGCACCTTCGCCCGCCGCTTCCAGCAGGAGACGGGTACGACTCCCTACCGCTGGATCCTGCGCCAGCGCGTGCTGCTGGCCCAGCGGCTGCTGGAGGCGACGGACGAGACGATGGACGCGATCGCCTGGCGCACCGGCTTCGGTACGGCGGCGGCCCTCAGGCACCAGTTCGTCAGGGCTCTGGGCACCACCCCGCACGCCTACCGGCGCACCTTCCGGGGCCCGGAGGCCGCCGCCTGAGCCGCCTCACCTCGCCACGGGCCTGACCAGCAGGTCGTGGGGACGAAGGGTGATGCCCACGCGGACGGCGTCGTTCGAGCCCGGGACCTGCTCGAAGCGGTACTTGGTGGCCAGCGCCGCCGTGATCAGGGTGAGCTGCGCCATCGAGAAGTGGTCGCTGGGGCACTTGCGGTTGCCCAGGCTGAACGGCCTCATGGCGTATTTCGGCAGGTCCTTCACGCGCTCCGGAAGCCAACGGTCGGGGTCGAACTCCAGGTGAGCGGCGTACGACTTCGGATCGCGCTGGATGGCGTACGGGCTGTAGATGATGTCGGACCCGGCCGGAATGCGATAGTCACCGAGTTCCGTGTCGACCACCGCTCGGCGCGTCAATACCCATACGGCGGGACGCAAACGCATCGCCTCGACGATGACATTGGCGGTGTGCGTGAGCTTGCGGACGTCCTCGAATGCCACGGGGCGCCCACCGGTGACAGCTTCCACTTCGTCGCGGATGCGGTCGGTGTGTTCCGGGTGTTCGGCAAGTGCCTGCAGCAACCACATGATCGTGGAGGCGATGGTTTCACTGCCGGGGGTGAGTATCGCGACGACCTGGTCGTGGATCTCCTGTTCCCCGATCGGGTCGCCATTGTCGTCCTTTGCTTCCAGCAATGCCGTCAGCAAATCGTCCGGCTTTTGACCGGATGCGCGGCGCTCGGCGATGATCTCGTCGACCAGGAGATGCAAATCGGCCAGGGCGCTGTTGAATTCCCGGTTGGCGGGCAGCGGCAGCCGGTAGAGCGGTCCGAGCGGGACCACCATGCGCCGGTACATGCCCCGGAAGACGGTGGCGAGGGCGACGCACAGGCGCTCGGCGCGCTCGTCCATGTACTGGCCGCGCAGCAGGCAGCGGGCCGCGACGCGCACGGCGACGCGGAAGGACTCGGAGGTGGCGTCGATGGTCCGGCCGGGCTGCCACCGCTCGGTGAGCGCGTGCGCCTCCTCCTCCATGATCGGCCCGTAGGCCGGGATGGCGTCGAGCTTGAAGGCCGGCTGGATGGTGCGCCGCTGGCGCCGGTGCAGCGGGCCGTTGGCGGTCGCCACGCCCTCCTTGCCGAGCAGGCCCTCCAGGGACTCCCACAGCGGTCCGGCGATGTGGTAGTCGGGGCTCAGCGCCAGGGCGCCGGTGAGGGCTGGGGTGGTGACCGCGTACACGGTCTTCGGGCCGAGCTTGATGCGGACGACGTCGCCGTGGTCGCGCAGCTGGGCCATGAAGGCCAGCGGGTCGCGGGCGAGCTTCCAGCCGTGGCCGAGGAGCGGGACGCCGCCGCCGGCCAGGGGCGGCTCGCGCAGCTCCGTCGCCGGCTCCGCCCGGGTCTCGGGGTTGACGGACTCGACGGTCATTTCTCACCTGCCGCTTCGTTGTTGACGTACGGGGGCGTGGACCGGTCGTCCCAGCTGTCGACCATGTACCGGCCGGACTCGTGGTGGAACCAGTAGACGGAACTGAACCAGTTCCGCATATTGCCGACGCAGGCGCGCACGGCGCCGCTCAGTTCTTTTCCGCGCACGGTTCCGTCGGCGAGTTCGTCGGCGAACCGTAACACCTCCCTTTCCACCACGATGAATTCCGTGATGCATTCCTCGACGCGTCGCCGGACTTCTACGACGGCTTCCTCCAGAGTCAGCCCCTCATGCGTGATGAGGCTGATTCCGAGATTGTGCACCTCGTCGCCCGCTATTTCCTTCGGCAGCGAGCAGAGGTCGTTGTACCAGGCGGCGAATTCCTGGCTCAACAGCGCCGCCCGGCGATATGCGGGGTGTTTCCTTACGCTGTCCGGGAGTTCGCAGCCCGCGCTCGGCTCCAGCAGGTCGGTCCAGATCCAGTGGGCGAAGGTGAGCCGGCGCAGTTCGAGGTACTCCTCGACGCCGGGCACGATTCCGTGGGTCCGGTTGTGGAACTCCCGGTCGTAGGCCTCGATCACCGTGTGGAAGTGCCGGGCGAACCGGGCGTTCCACGTCGCCGGCAGGAACGCGTACAGGCGCTGCACGCTGTCGGCGAACCCGGCGACCAGCGCGTCCTCGTGACGCAGATGGTCCCCGGGGGAGTCGAGAGCCGTGTGCAGCCGGTCCCGCAGCCTCCGCCAGGCGGCAGGGCGGCGGTGGACGATGTCGCGGTCGTGCCGGTCGTCCCAGACGAAGAACCACGCGCTGTAGTCCGCTATCGCCTGGAGGACCTCGTCGGGGGCGCCCAGGTAGTACCCCGCCATGAGGTCCGTGTAGCACAGGCCATCGGCATATTCCTCCACCTTGTCCGCCGGCATGAGGCGCTTTTCGAGCAGCCAGGTGCGGGTCTTCTCCTGGAGCCTCGGCCAATACGGGTGCAGTTGCCGGGGAAAGGCCGCCTCGATCACCGGGAGTGAAAGCTGTGGTGGTACCGCGATCGCCGTCGGTGCCGCTGTGGTGCCGTGTGAGAAAGCATGCACGAACAAACCCCTCTCAGCCGCCGGTGGCGCACCCCTCCGGTTGTGCGGGGCGTGCGCCGTTGCGTATCCCCACACTTCCTATTCAGCACCACAACTGACCGTTCTGGGAACGGATTTGCTCCATTCACTACCCCGTGATGCCTGAATTCTCCTGTTGTGTGACAGGTTTGGGATCAGCGGAAGAGCGTGCGGGATCGAACAGGTGACGGACAGACGAACGGCGCCTGCTGCGGGAGGTGTTCCCGAACAGGCGCCGTGCGCGCGAGGATGGTGGGGCCGGTGGGGCGGTCTCAGTCGTTCGCGACCACCGGGTAGCGCGGCTCGTTCTCGGCCATCTGCCGCAGCGCGTCCTTGCGTTCGCGCTTGGAGAGCCGGTCGATGTAGAGGTACCCGTACAGGTGGTCGGTCTCGTGCTGCAGGCACCGCGCGAAGTATCCGGTACCGCGCACCTTGATCGGGTTGCCCTTCTCGTCCTGCCCGGTCACCTCGGCGTAGTCGGGGCGGGCGAGCGGCGCGTAGGCGGTCGGCACGGACAGGCAACCCTCGTTGCTGTCGTCCAGCCGGCGCCGGTCGGCGGGCAGTTCGACGAGCTTGGGGTTGCAGACCACGCCGACGTGCCGGACGCCCTCGTCGTCGGGGCAGTCGTAGACGAAGACCTTCTTGTCGACGCCGATCTGGTTGGCGGCCAGGCCCACGCCCTCGGCGGTGCGCTGGCTGGCGAACATGTCCGCGACCAGCTGCTGGAGCTCGTCCCCGAACTCGGTGACGTCCTTGCACTCCTTGTGCAGGACCGGGTTCCCGACCACCGTGATCGGACGCGAGGTGCCGCGCTCACGCCAGGCGGTCTCGCGCTCCTCGCAGTCCTCGGTGTCGACGACGAAGCCCTCGTCGTCCACGGGGAGCACGCCCGCGTGCTGCTGATCGGTGTCCTGCTGCGCCATGACCGACGAATGCCTTCCTGAGTGAAACCCGGGTTCGATGCCTGATACAGGGTACGGGGGGAGCGCCCCTCAGGGCGCGGGACTGTGTCGCTGTGCGGCTCCGCCGCCTGGGCGCGACCAGCCACGACGGACCCGCTGTCGGCAACGGCTCTCAGCAGACCTCTTCAAGATCCCGCCAGTCGCGCGAATCCGGGCTGTCCGCGACCCACCCGTCCAGCAACCCCCTCACCAGCGCAGCCGGCGCGGCCACCCCGCACTCCCGCTCCGGCACCCACAGCTGCCCGTCCGTGCGGTGGCCGAGCGGCCCCGGGTGGCCCGGTTCGCTGTGATCGTGCGGGTCGAGGTGCTCACCGTCGCCCTCGTCGGACGGCATCCGGGACTCCGAGCACATCCGGCACAGCAGACGTACGGAGGACGACCAGTCCTCGGCGGCGAAGCCGGCGTCGGCGGCGAGCTGCTCCAGCGCGTCCCGGTCGGACTCGGTGGCGGCCTCCAGCAGCACCACCCAGGTCGGCACGGGCGACGGCGCCCACAGCTCGATCTCGTCGAAGACCGGGTAGGCGTGCCCGGCGGCGGTGGTCCGCTCGCCGTGCGGCACTCCGTCGTGCAGCACGACCTCGCCCCAGCGCCGCCCCGAGGACGGCAGCGGAATGGACAGCACCTCGATCCGGGCGGGGTCCAGCCGCCGCCCCCACACCACCTCGGCCTCCCCTTCCGGGGACAGCCGTACGGCCGCGCTGCCGAGGTCCATGCCGAGCGGCTCGCCGGAGTCCGTCGCGTCCCCCGGCGTGCGCAGCCCGTACGCCTGCCAGGCCCGCCGGGCCAGCGGCCAGTCCTGCAGGGCGGTGGCGGCGATGCCGACGTTCCACCAGTCGGGCGCCCCGGTGTCCCGGTCGAGCAGCGCCACGGCCCGCAGGCCCGCCGCCCTGGCCTGCTCCCAGTCGTGCCGGAACTTGTGCAGCAGGGCGAGGTTGAACCACGACTCCGACAGCCAG
Organism: Streptomyces viridiviolaceus; assembly: GCF_014650995.1. Lineage (GTDB taxonomy): Bacteria > Actinomycetota > Actinomycetes > Streptomycetales > Streptomycetaceae > Streptomyces > Streptomyces viridiviolaceus. The sequence goes on along the minus strand of NZ_BMWA01000011.1, from coordinate 118,169 downwards.
GGTTCCAGGTCGGCGGCCCGCGTCAGCAGTGCGCCGGCGTCCTCGTACCGACCGTCGCCGATCAGCGTGAACGCGCGGTCGGTGGCCTGCCGCCAGGAGGCGGAGGGCCGGTGCCGTCCCTTGCCGAAGATCCTCACGATTCCCGCCTGCCAGTTCCGTTCAGTGGGCTGGCTGTGCCTTGCTGCGCCCCCGGACACCCTCTCCTTCGCATCCAACCACGTGCGGCTGGAAGCGCGCTCATTACCCATGGGTTACCCAGCTCGGGCAGGGTCAGACAGCCCGGGCCGGCCCCGCGAGAGTACCCGTGCGAGTGACTCCACGACCTCGGGAGCGTAGTCACCCGCGGTGGCCAGACGCAGTTCCTCCAGCGCCGTGAGGGCACCCTGGGGACCGGCGTCCCGCGCCTTCTCCTCGTAGGCGTTCACGGCCCGTACGATCCGCGCGGCGACCGGCTGCTCCCGGCAGGGGTCGGCCTGCCTCTCCACCACGACCGCGACCGCCGCGTCGACCCCGGTCTGGCGGACGACCGCCCCGCCGAGCAGCGCGATCCGCCGCTGCTGCGCGGCGGGCAGGCCGGCGGTGGCGCCGGCCGGAACCGGGTCGACCAGGCTGAGCTGCCCGATGTCGTGCATGAGGGCCGCGTACTCCAGCACGGTCAGGTCCGGCCCGGACAGGCCCAGGTCACGCCCGACGGCCACGCCGAGTTCGGCGACGCGCCGGGCGTGCCCGGCCGGGGTGTAGCCGGCGATCTCGGTGGCCCGGGCGAGGGAGGCGATGGTCTGCCGGTAGGTGGCCCTCACGGCGGCGTAGCGGCGGTAGGACAGCTGGGTGAGCAGCAGCGGCACGGAGAAGACGGGCAGCGCCCACAGCCCGGCGACGGCCACCGCGAGTGCCATCACCGCTCCCGTCGCGCACACGGCGGAGGTGATCCCGACCATGCCGCGCAGTTCCTCGCGCAGCAGCGGTCCGAAGGGCCACCCGGTGCGCGCGTGCGCGGGTGCCGCGGCGAGCACGGCGTCGCACAGCGCGGTCACGGCGAGCAGCGCGAGCAGGAGCAGCGCGTGGGCGGGGCCGCCCCAGTCGCGGAAGACACCCTGGCTGGACAGCGGCTGGAAGCACACGGCGGCGAAGGCGACGGTGAGCACACGCCGCGCCACCTGGTCCAGCACGGGCCCGCCACCGCGCGCGATGTGCGGCACGCTGCCGAGCAGCGAGGCCGCGAGCACCACGGTGACGGTCTGGGCGACGCCGTGCTGGGCGGGCCGCCCGGCGTCCTCGCCGAGCAGGGCGTACGCCAGGGCACCCGCCGCTCCGAGCGGCGCCGCCTCCCGGGCCTCGGTCGCGGTGCGGCGGGTCAGCTCCCCCAGGGTGACGAGGGCACCGAAGGCGAGGGCGACGGGGCGGTCCTCCAGTCCGGTCCACAGGACGGAGGCGAGGCAGGAGAGCGCGACGAGGCCCGCGCAGACGTGGATCGCGGGGAGGACCGGAGGAAGTCGCACCGGCCTCATGACCCGCTCCGGCCCACGCCGCGGGGTCGCGCGGCGCTCGGCTCTGACGAGGGCCGTGCACCGGCCGGATCCCGCGCGGACCGCGCCTCGCCCGCACCGGACGGGTCCCCCGCACCGCTCCACCTGTCCTCGGACCGCCCACGGGCCGGGTCGGACGAAGCCCCCGCACCGTCCCGCCCCGACGACGACCGCACACCACTCGGACCGACCGAAGCCCGCCCACCAGCCCGCTCCGACGACGTCCCCGCACCGCTCCGCCCGGGCCAGGACGCCCCCGCGACCGCATCGGCCGACGACGGCCGCTCGGCCGAGCCGGGCGAGGGCCGCCCGGTCGGATCGGACGACGGCAGCACCATGGCATCGGACGACGGCCGCACAGTCGAGCCCGACGACGGCCGCACATCCGAATCGGGCACGAAACGCCCAGCCCCACCCGACAACGCCCGCCCCGCCGGATCGCACGAGGAACGCACCACCACACCCGACGACGACCCCCCGACCGAACCCGACGACGGCCGCACAGCCGAATCGGGCACGAAACGCCCAGCCCCACCCGACAACGCCCGCCCCGCCGGATCAGACGAGGAACGCACCACCACACCCGACGACGACCCCCCGACCGAACCCGACGACGGCCGCACGGACGAGTCGGGAACGGGGCGCCCGGTCCGATCGGGCGAGGGTGGCGGCGTCGGCGGGGGTGCGGTGGGCGGGGGGCCGTCCGCCGTCACCGCGGGGCGCCATCCGTGCCGGTCCAGCGCCCGCACCAACGCCCCCACCATCCGCGCGTCGAACTGCGCCCCCGCGCACCGCTGGAGTTCCTCCACCGCGGCCTCGACGGGCCGGGCGCGGCTGTAGGACCGGGTGGACGTCATCGCGTCGAACGCGTCGGCGACGGCCACCACCCGTGCCGACTCCGGGATCTGGGCGCCGGCCAGCCCGTAGGGGTAGCCGCTGCCGTCCAGCCGTTCGTGGTGGTGCAGGACGGCGGCCCGCGCCTCCCCGAGGAAGCGGATGCCGCGCACCATCTCGTGCCCGTACTCGGGATGCAGCTCGATCACCCGACGCTCCTCGGGCGTCAGCGGCCCGTCCTTGCGCAGCAGCCTGGTGGGGACCCCGAGCTTGCCCACGTCGTGCAGGATGCCCGCGAAGCGGAGCACCTCGACCCGCTCGTCGTCCATGCCCAGCTCGCGGGCGATCATCATCGACGCCTGTCCGACCCGCTCGCTGTGACCGCGCGTGTAGCCGTCCTTGATGTCGACGGCCTGCACCAGCGCGCGGATCGTCGCCTGGTGCGCGGCCCTCTCCCGGTGGTACTGGGCGAACGCCCACCACGCCACGCACATCGGCAGCAGCACCAGCAGCGCGGCGACGGGGCCGTACGGGCTGCGCCACAGCACCGCCATCATCAGCCCGACGAGCCCGTGCACGGAGACCGGCGCGAGCGACCGCGCGAACAGCCCGCACCAGGCCCGGCCCACGGACACCCGGTCGGCCGGCGCCAGGATCCCGCCGTCCAGCAGGGTCAGCACCAGGCAGAACGCCAGCACGGCGGCTCCGGCCGGCACGAGCGCGTAGGGGAAGTCGGGCGCCAGGACCGCGGCCTGCCCGCCCAGGTACCGGTGGACCCGGGCCGCGGCCCACACGGCCAGCATCAGCTGCGCGGCCCGCCAGATCCGCCGCAGGGCGAAGGGCGGCTGCTCCACGGGGGCCAGCAGCACCCCGGGCAACGCCACGAGCGCGGCGGCGGGCGGCGGCAGCAGGAAGGCCCCGGCGAACAGGACGGGGTAGCAGGTGCCTACGGAACGCGACCGTGCGACATGCTCACAGCCCGCGTACAGGGCGGCGAGGAGCAGCACGGCCCCCCAGGGCGTGTGCACGGCGGGCAGCGGGCGCAGGCAGAGCAGGGCGGCGACGACGCCACCGGCGACGTACGCACGCGCCCGCCCCGGTATCGCGTCCATGAGCCCTCCCCCCGGCCACGCCTGTCAGGCTCCGGAGCCTAGGGCGGCGGCAGGGGGGCACGCGGGTCGATGACCCGCGGATTAGCACGTACGAGTGACGCGCCGAACTCAGGACTCCTGCGGTGTCGCGGGAGCGGCCGTGACGTCGTGCTCGGGCACGGACTGCCCGGAGCGGATCAGGTCGATCCGGCCCATGACCTTGGCGCGCAGGTCGCCCGGCACGTCGTCATGGCCGCAGCAGCGCTTGACCAGCTTCTTCACGGCCTGCTCGAGCCCGTACTTCTCCAGGCACGGCGAGCACTCCTCGAAGTGATGCTCGAACTTGGTGCACTCGGCATCCGGCATCTCACGGTCGAGGAACTCGTAGAGATGATCGAGGATCTCGCTGCAATCCGTCTCGTGCGGCTCTCCGCAGCTCATGACCCCGAGCCTTTCGCTTCGTTCGACTCTCCGGCGCCGGCCGGGACCAGACCGCGGTCACGGGCGTAGTCCTCCAGCATGCCGCGCAGCTGACGGCGGCCCCGGTGCAGCCGGGACATCACCGTACCGATGGGTGTCCCCATGATGTCGGCGATCTCCTTGTAGGCAAAGCCCTCCACATCCGCGAGATACACGGCGATGCGGAATTCCTCGGGGATCGCCTGGAGCGCCTGCTTCACGTCGGAGTCGGGCAGGTGATCCAGCGCCTGCGACTCCGCGGAGCGCAGACCGGTCGACATGTGCGACTCGGCGCGCGCGAGCTGCCAGTCCTCGATCTCCTCGGCCGCGCTGCGCTGGGGTTCGCGCTGCTTCTTGCGGTACGAGTTGATGAAGGTGTTCGTGAGGATCCGGTACAGCCACGCCTTGAGGTTGGTGCCCTCGCGGAACTGGTGGAACGACGCGTACGCCTTGGCGTACGTCTCCTGCACCAGGTCCTCGGCATCGGCCGGGTTGCGCGTCATGCGCAGGGCAGCCGAGTACATCTGGTCGAGGAACTCGAGCGCGTCACGCTCGAAGCGCGCGCTGCGCTCCGCGGTCGACTCCGTGCCCGTGCCCCGGCCCTCGGGCTGCTCCGCCTGGCCGTTGTCGGTCCCTGCGTCGGTCCCAGTGACCGGACCCACCTCCTCCAGTGACGTCGTGGAACCGAAACCGGCCCCACTCGAATCGGAGGATAGACGACGATCCGGTCCGCCCGCCGCCCGAATAGGGGCGGTCTTCGCCGCGTGCAGCACCGTCCAGTCCAGGTCGGCGCGGCTGCTGCGACTCGGGCAGAAGGCTGAACCCATGCGGCGGACTTCCTCTCCTACGGCGTCGGTGCTGATTCTCAGCAACGTATGTCCGCCACAACAGTGGCCGGACGCCCGTCATTCCCGGGGCCTCACCCGAGTGAGCCGACCCACTCCGAAACGCCTTCGGTGATCAGCTCCAGGGCCCGCTCCTGCGTGATCTCCGCCCGCTTGGGCACGGCGAAGCCGTGGTCGCCGTACGGCACCTCGATCAGCCGGTGGTCGCCGTCGGGGAACTCCTCCGGCTTCCCGAACGGGTCGTTGCCGCCCTGCACGACGAGGGTGGGCACGCCGGCGCCGAGCAACTCGTCCGCGCGGGACTTCTCGGGCCTGCCCGGCGGGTGCAGCGGGAAGCTGAGGGCGAGGACCGCGTGGGCGCCCAGTCCGGCGGCGGTACGGCAGGCGACCCGGGCCCCGGCGCTGCGTCCGCCGGAGATCACCGGAAGGCCGGGCGCGGCCAGCGCGGGCCATACGCCCCGCCAGCCGGCGTCCAGGGTCTTCGGCGCGGGCGCCAGCTTCTTCCCGGCCACCCGCCAGGGCTGCTCGACCAGGGCGACGGTCACCCCGTGCGCGGGCAGCGCGGCCGCCAGTGCCTGGAGGTCGCGCGCTCCGATGCCGCCGCCGGCCCCGTGGCTCGCGGCCAGCACGAGGCGGGGCCGCTTCGCCCGGTGCCAGGTGATGCGTGCGGTACCGGCGTCCGTGTCGACGCTCTCGGTGGTCGCGGTGGTCGCGGTCGTCTGAGTGGTCTCAGTGGTCTTGCCGGTCACGTCAGGCTCTCGATGTCTCGCGGGTCACATCAGAAGAGTGTGCCCTCTTCCGGCCCGTCCAGCTCCTTCAGCAGTTCCGGTCCGTTGTTGCGGACGTTGCTGACGGCGGTGGAGACGGGGAACGCCCGCATCAGCCCGGCGGGCGGCGGCGACAGCAGGGACCTCAGGTCGTCGGGGTCCGTGCGCGCCGGGTCGAGCCAGGCGTCCCACCGGTCGGGAGTCAGCATCAGCGGCATCCGCGGGTGGATGTCGGCCAGCGCGCGCGGCCCGTCGGCCGGGGCGACCGCGAGCGGCGTGGTCTCCGCCTCGGTCGTGATCACCGAGCACGTCACCCACCAGGCCTGCGGATGGTCGTCCGGCAGTGTCCTGTCCCGCCAGAACTCGTACAGTCCGGCCATCGCGAACACGGAGCCGTCGGCCGGTGTCACGAAGTACGGCTGCTTGCGTGGCCGCTTCTTCCTGCCCTCGACCTCCAGGTCGCGCTCCTGCTTGCCGGTGACCCACTCGTAGTAGCCGTCGGCGGGCACGATGCAGCGCCGGGCGGCGAAGGCGCGGCGGAACGACGGCTTCTCGTGCACCGTCTCCGCGCGCGCGTTGATCATCCGGGCGCCGCCCTCGGGCGTCTTGGACCAGGACGGCACGAGTCCCCACTTCAGCTTGCGCAGCTGGCGAACCGGCTTCGGGTCCTGCGCGTCCTTCAGAGGACGGTCCAGGACGACGTGGACCTCCTTGGTCGGAGCCACGTTGTAGTCGGGTTCCAGGGTCTCCTGCGGCTCCCACTTCTCGATCTCAAAGATTCCTGCGAGATCCTCGGGGCCACGACTCGCTGCATACCGTCCGCACATACGTGCCACACTGCCAGACCCCGCGCTCTACCGAGGAGCCCTCACCCGACATGGTCCACCTCGCATCGGCCTCGCTCGCCTCCCTCTGGGACGAGGTCTCCGGCACCCAGCCCGACCCCGAGCTGTGGGTGGTGATCGTCACCCTGGCCGTCGCGCTCGCCGCGGTCGTACCGCACGGGTTGTGGCGCCTGGCCCGCAACGCGATCACCATCGCGCACGAGGGCGGCCACGGACTGGTGGCGCTGCTCACCGGGCGCACCCTGACCGGCATCACGCTGCACTCGGACACCAGCGGCCTGACCGTCAGCCGCGGCAAGCCGCACGGGCTGGGCATGATCCTGACGGCGGCCGCCGGCTACACCGCTCCCCCGCTGCTGGGCCTCGGCGGCGCCGCGCTGCTGGCATCGGGACGGATCACGCTGCTGCTGTGGGCGGCGACGGCGCTGCTCGTCGCCCTGCTGGTGATGGTCCGCAACGCGTACGGGGTGCTGACGGTGGTCCTCACCGGCGGCACCTTCGTCCTGGTGTCCTGGCTGACCGGACCGCAGGTGCAGGCGGCGTTCGCCTACGCGGCGGTGTGGTTCCTGCTGCTGGGCGGGGTGCGCCCGGCGTTCGAGCTGCAGGCCAAGCGGGCGCGGGGAGGCGCCGGCGACTCGGACGCGGACCAGTTGGCCCGGCTGACGCACGCGCCGGCGGGGGTGTGGTTCTTCCTGTTCCACGCGGTGTCGCTGTGCTCGCTGATCGGCGGGGGACGCTGGCTGCTGGGGCTGTGACGCACGGCGAAGGGGCAAGGTCACAGGGGACGCGGCCGTAGCGGTGTGCGGCTCGCCCGCGGGGGCGCGACCGGCCCGGCGGCGCCGCACCCGAAGGACGGCCGCCCACTAAAGTGGGGCCCATGGCCCCGAACGATGCACACACCGCCCTCTGGCCCGCCCCGCACGCGAGCGGAGCCGTCGACGCGACGGTCCACGTGCCCGGGTCCAAATCGGTCACCAACCGCGCCCTGGTCCTGGCCGCCCTCGCCTCCGAGCCCGGCTGGCTGCGCCGCCCGCTGCGCTCCCGCGACACCCTGCTGATGGCCGAGGCGCTGCGCGCGATGGGCGTGGGCATCGAGGAGGGCGTCGGCCCGGAGGGCACCGGCGAGTTCTGGCGCGTCATCCCGGCCGGCCTGCACGGCCCGGCCACGGTCGACGTCGGCAACGCCGGCACGGTCATGCGCTTCCTGCCGCCGGTCGCCACGCTCGCCGACGGCACGGTCCGCTTCGACGGCGACCCGCGTTCGTACGAGCGTCCCCTGAACGGTGTGATCGACGCGCTGCGCGTCCTCGGCGCACGCATCGACGACGACGGGCGCGGTGCCCTGCCGATGACCGTGCACGGCGGCGGCGCCCTGGAGGGCGGCCCGGTGGAGATCGACGCGTCGTCGTCCTCCCAGTTCGTCAGCGCCCTGCTGCTGTCCGGCCCGCGTTTCAACCAGGGCGTCGAGGTCCGGCACACCGGTTCGGCGCTGCCGTCCATGCCGCACATCCGCATGACCGTGGACATGCTGCGCTCGGTCGGAGCCCAGGTGGACACCCCGGAGTCCGGCGGCGAGCCGAACGTCTGGCGGGTCACGCCCGGCGCCCTGCTCGGCCGGGACCTGACGATCGAGCCCGACCTGTCCAACGCCCAGCCGTTCCTCGCGGCGGCGCTGGTGACCGGCGGCAAGGTCGTCGTCCCCGACTGGCCGGCCCGCACCACCCAGCCCGGCGACCGGCTGCGGGAGATCTTCACCGAGATGGGCGGCTCCTGCGAACTGACCGACTACGGCCTGGTGTTCACCGGTTCCGGTGCCGTGCACGGCATCGACGTCGACCTCGGTGAGGTCGGCGAACTCACCCCGGGCATCGCGGCCGTCGCCGCCCTCGCGGACTCCCCCTCGACCCTGCGCGGGGTGGCGCACCTGCGCCTGCACGAGACGGACCGCCTGGCCGCGCTCACCAAGGAGATCAACGAACTCGGCGGTGACGTCACCGAGACCGCCGACGGCCTGCACATCCGCCCGCGCCCGCTGCACGGCGGGATCTTCCACACCTACGAGGACCACCGCATGGCCACCGCCGGCGCGATCATCGGCCTCGCGGTGGAAGGAGTGCGGATCGAGAACGTGGCGACGACGGCGAAGACCCTGCCCGACTTCCCCGAACTGTGGACCGGGATGCTCGGGGCGTAGGGACACGTCATGCGCCGCTACGGCAAGCACACCGACGAGGACGACATCCGCACGCGTCCCAACCGCAAGGGCAACCGCCCGCGCACGCACATCCGGCCCAAGCACGAGGACGCCGCCGAGGGCATGGTCCTCACGGTCGACCGGGGCCGGCTGACCTGCCTCGTCGAGGACCGTACGGTCATGGCGATGAAGGCCCGCGAACTGGGCCGCAAGGCCGCGGTCGTCGGCGACCGGGTCGCGCTGGTCGGCGACCTCTCCGGCAAGAAGGACACGCTCGCGAGGATCGTCCGCATCGAGGAGCGCACGTCGGTGCTGCGCCGCACGGCCGACGACGACGACCCCTACGAGCGGGTGGTCGTCGCCAACGCCGACCAACTCGCCATCGTCACCGCCCTCGCCGACCCCGAGCCGCGGCCCCGCCTGATCGACCGCTGCCTGGTCGCGGCGTTCGACGGCGGGCTCACGCCACTGCTGGTGATGACCAAGTCGGACCTCGCCGCACCGGACGAACTCCTGGGCCTCTACGGCGCGTTGGACATCCCGTACGTCGTCACCAGCCGCGAGGAACTGGAGAACGGCGACGCCGCCGATCGCGTACGGGAGCATCTGGACGGCAAGATCACGGCCTTCGTGGGCCACTCGGGCGTCGGCAAGACGACCCTCGTCAACGCGCTCGTGCCTGAGGAGCGCCGGCGCACCACGGGCCACGTGAACGCGGTGACCGGCCGCGGCCGGCACACGACGACCTCCGCGCTCGCCCTGCCGCTGTCGGACGACGACGGCTGGGTCGTCGACACCCCGGGCGTACGGTCGTTCGGGCTGGCGCACATCGACCCGTCCCGTGTGATCCACGCCTTCCCCGACCTGGAGCCCGGCACGGAGGGCTGCCCGCGCGCGTGCAGCCACGACGAACCCGACTGCGCGCTGGACGCGTGGGTGACCGAGGGGCACGCCGACCCGGCGCGGCTGTACTCGCTGCGCCGGCTGCTGGCGACGCGGGAACGGAAGGAAGGCGACTGACGTCCGCCCCGGGAGGGCTGCTGACCTCCGCGTTGTTTGCCCCCGCGTCGACTCGGTAAGTGCATAATCGCACCAAGCCGGATCCAAGCCTGAGCAAAGCCTGACGAAGCGGTCGCGGTTCGTGGGACTACGGGAGGACGACACATGGCGTGGCTGCTCGTCATAGTGGCCGGGTTGCTCGAGACCGGCTTCGCCGTGTGCCTGAAGCTGTCGCACGGCTTCACCCGGCTGTGGCCGACCGTCGCCTTCTGCGTCTTCGCGCTGGGCAGCTTCGGCCTGCTGACCCTCTCCCTGAAGAAGCTCGACGTCGGGCCGGCGTACGCGGTGTGGACCGGCATCGGCGCGGCCGGCACCGCGATCTACGGCATGGTGTTCCTCGGCGACCTGGTGTCGACGCTGAAGATCGTCTCGATCAGTCTGGTCATCATCGGCGTCATCGGACTGCAGCTGTCCGGTTCGGCGCACTGAGCCGGCGCCCGTCGCGCGTCAGGGCGTCAACTGGCCCGGCAGCGAGGTCCGTACGAGCTCGGCCACTCCCCCGTCGCCCGGCGGGGCGGCGACGCAGGACAGCGCGAGACGGACGACGAGTTCGCAGGAGCGGTACAGGTCGGCGGCGTCCGGCCCGGGCAGGCCGCATCCGGACAGGACGGCGACGGCACGGTCGCGGACGAGGGCCACGAGATCGCCGGGCGAGGGCAGCGGACCGTCGGCCCGGCGCTGTGCGGGCACGGCGGAGGAGGACGGCACCGCCTTCAGCGCCGGCGAGGGCAGCCGCTCGCCCCAGCAGCCGGTGAGCATGGCCCGCACCAAGGCGTTCTCGCGGGCGGCCGACGCGGTCCACTCGGCGGTGGCGGTGAGCCGTTCACGGGGATCTCCGGCCCCGGCGAGGGCACGCTCCACCCCCGCGAGGAACCCGTCGGCCTCCCTGCGGACGAGTGCCCGGGCGAGCCCTTCCTTGCTGCCGAACTCGTTGTACAGCGTCTGCCGGGACACCCCGGCCGCCGCGGCCACGTCCACCATCCGCACAGCGGACCACGGCCGACGCGCCAGCGCGGTGTAGGCGGCGTCGAGCAGGGACTCCCGGGCTGCAGGCATCATCGCCTCCGTCGGGCCGAGCGACTCTGCGCCCAGATTTGACGGGCCCAGCACCACTGTCAAGGCCCCTCGCACCACCGCAGCCGCCCCAGCCGCGGGCAGTCGTGCCGCTGGGGCGACGGGGGTCCCCCGCTCGAGCGACGCCGGGAGTGGGGGAGGGTGGGCGCAGCGGCACCCCGCAAGCGCCGGGCCGCGCGACCCACCCCACCCTCGGCCTGCGCCCCGTCCGACGCCGGCCGGACGCACCCCCGTCGTGCCACGTCCCGCCCCGACCGGACACGCCCCGCCAAGCCCCCGGTGGCCCCGCCCCACCCCCGGCGGATACCGTGGCCGCATGCCGGACTACCTCGACGACCTCCGCCTCGCCCACGTCCTCGCGGACGCCGCCGACGCCGCCACGATGGACCGCTTCAAGGCCCTCGACCTGAAGGTCGAGACGAAGCCGGACATGACCCCGGTGAGCGAAGCGGACAAGGCCGCCGAGGAACTGATCCGCGGCCACCTGCAGCGCGCCCGCCCGCGCGACGCGGTCCTCGGCGAGGAGTACGGCGTCGAGGGCACCGGCCCCCGCCGCTGGGTCGTCGACCCGATCGACGGCACCAAGAACTACGTGCGCGGCGTGCCCGTCTGGGCCACCCTCATCGCCCTCATGGAAGCGGGCGCGGGCGGCTACGAGCCCGTCGTCGGCCTCGTCTCCGCCCCGGCGCTCGGCCGCCGCTGGTGGGCCGCGAAGGGCCACGGCGCCTTCACGGGCCGCAGCCTGACCTCGGCCTCCCGGCTGCACGTGTCGCAGGTCTCGACACTCTCGGACGCCTCCTTCGCGTACTCCTCGCTCAGCGGCTGGGAGGAGCAGGGCCGGCTGGACGGCTTCCTGGACCTGACCCGCGAGGTGTGGCGCACGCGCGCGTACGGCGACTTCTGGCCGTACATGATGGTCGCCGAGGGCTCGGTCGACCTCTGCGCCGAACCCGAGCTCTCCCTGTGGGACATGGCCGCCAACGCGATCATCGTCACGGAGGCCGGCGGCAACTTCACCGGCCTCGACGGCCGCCCCGGCCCGCACAGCGGCAATGCGGCGGCGTCGAACGGCCTGCTGCACGACGAACTGCTGGGGTACCTCAACCAGCGCTACTGAGCGCCCTCTTGTTGACCTCCGCTTTGCCTGCCACTCTGAGAGTCCCCCCACTTGTGAATTTGTGAATCCATGAACTAAGTCATGGGTTCGGCAGGAGGTGGCTCCATCCATGCTCGTCCACGAAGCCATGAGCACGGTCGTCCTCACCATCGGCCCCACCCACACCCTGCGTCAGGCCGCCGCCCTGATGTCCGCCCGCCGCGTCGGCGCGGCCGTGGTCCACGACCCGGACGCCGGCGGTATCGGCATCCTCACCGAACGCGACGTCCTCGTCTCCGTCGGCCTGGGCCAGGACCCGGACACCGAGCGCGCCCACGCCCACACCACCACCGACGTCGTGTTCGCGGCGCCGTCCTGGACCGTGGAGGAGGCGGCACGGGCGATGGCACACGGCGGGTTCCGCCACCTGATCGTCCTCGACCGGGGTGAGCCCGCCGGCATCGTCTCGGTCCGCGACATCATCCGCTGCTGGACGCCGGCACGGCAGCAGTCCGAGGCAGCCGTGACCGCCTGACGACGCACGAACGGGCCGGACCCCCGTCCCCGGGGATCCGGCCCGCCGCCACGACAAGCGGTCCAGTGCTGGACGTCAGCCGCGCAGGGCCTGGACCGCGGCCTCCAGCCGCTTGCCGAAGTCGCCGTCCGCCTGGCGGAAGTTGTTGATCGCGCGCTCGGCGATGTCCTCGCGCGAGACCTGCGAGATGGAGCCCGCCAGGTTGTTGATCAGGCGCTCCTTCTCCTCGTCCGTCATCAGGCGGTAGAGGTTGCCCGCCTGCACGAAGTCGTTGTCCTCGGCGTGCGAGGGAGCCTCGTGGTCGCCGGTGACACCGGTGACCGCGACCGGCTGCCACAGCGCCCGGTCCGTCTGGAACGGGCCGCCGAAGCTGTTCGGCTCGTAGTTCTTCGCGCCCTTGTGGCGGCCGTCGTACAGGTAGCCGTCACGGGAGTGGGTGCGCGCCTCGGTGGCGTGCGGGCGGTTCACCGGCAGGTGGTCGGCGTTGATGCCGACGCGGTACCGGTGGGCGTCGCCGTAGGCGAAGAGGCGGCCCTGGAGCATCTTGTCCGGGGACGGGCCGATGCCGGGCACGAAGTGCGCCGGGGAGAAGATCGACTGCTCGACCTCGGCGAAGATGTTCTCCGGGTTGCGGTTGAGCTCCAGCTTGCCGAACTCGATGACCGGGTAGTCCGCGTGCGGCCACACCTTGGTCAGGTCGAACGGGTTGAAGCGGTACTTCGCCGCCTCGGCCACCGGCATGATCTGCACGCCGACGGTCCAGGACGGGTAGTCGCCGCGCTCGATGGCCTCGCGCAGGTCGCGCTGGTGGGAGTCGGGGTCCTCACCGGCCAGCTTGGCGGCCTCCTCGGCGGTCAGGTTCTTGATGCCCTGGTCCGTCTTGAAGTGGTACTTGACCCAGAAGGCCTCGCCGGCCTCGTTGTTCCACTGGTAGGTGTGCGAGCCGAAGCCGTCCATGTGGCGGTAGGACGCCGGGATGCCGCGGTCACCGAACAGCCAGGTCACCTGGTGCGTGGACTCGGGCGAAAGGCTCCAGAAGTCCCAGACGTTGTCCGCCTCCTGCGAACCGGTGTACGGGTCGCGCTTCTGGGTGTGGATGAAGTCCGGGAACTTGATGGCGTCCTTGATGAAGAACACCGGGGTGTTGTTGCCGACGAGGTCGTAGTTGCCCTCTTCGGTGTAGAACTTCAGCGCGAAGCCGCGCGGGTCGCGGACGGCGTCCGCCGCACCCAGGTTGCCGGCCACGGTCGAGAAGCGCAGGAAGGTCTCCGTCTGCTTGCCGATCTCGGAGAGGAACTTCGCCCTCGTGTACTTGGTGACGTCGGCGGTGACCGTGAAGGTGCCGTAGGCGCCCGCGCCACGGGCGTGCACCACACGCTCCGGAATGCGCTCACGGTTGAAGTGGGCCAGCTTCTCCAGGAGGAGCTGGTCCTGGACGAGCACGGGGCCGCCGACGCCCGCGGTCTCGCTGTTCTGGTTGTCGGCTACCGGAGCACCGGCTTCCGTAGTGAGCGGTCCCTGAGTCACGTGGGCCTCCTGCGCCATTCCTGCAATACCTGTCCCTTGGCTAATGCCGATCCCGATCCTACAATGGACAATGTCTAAGTCAAGTAAGACTCCAAAGTCACACCCGTTCGGGACCTGGTCCCCCTTGCTGTTAGGCTGGTCTGTATGAGTGACCTTCTGGAACGGCTGCGTGGACGCGGATGGCGCATGACCGCGCAGCGGCGCGTGGTGGCCGAGGTCCTCGACGGCGAACACGTCCATCTGACGGCCGACGAGGTGCACGCCCGGGCCGTGGCGAAGCTCCCCGAGATCTCCCGGGCGACCGTGTACAACACCCTGGGCGAACTGGTCACGCTCGGTGAGGTGCTCGAGGTCGCGACCGACAAGCGCGCCAAGCGGTACGACCCGAACGCGCACCGGCCGCACCACCACCTGGTGTGCGCCCAGTGCGGCGCGATCCGGGACGTGCACCCGACCGGCAACCCGCTGGCCGATCTCCCCGACTCCGAGCGCTTCGGTTTCACGGTCTCGGACGTCGAGGTGACGTACCGCGGCACCTGCCCCAACTGCGCGTCGGCGTAAGCCCCAGCTTTCGCGGAAAGCCCCGGCACCTCTCGGTGCCGGGGCTTTCCGCGCCGAGTGCGGCGGCCGCGACGACGCCAGGGCGTGCGGGCCGTGACCGCCGAACGCACCGAGGGCCGGAACCCTTTCGGATTCCGACCCTCGGCCTTCAGTAGCGGGGACAGGATTTGAACCTGCGACCTCTGGGTTATGAGCCCAGCGAGCTACCGAGCTGCTCCACCCCGCGTCGGTGAATGCAACATTACGTCAAGGGCACGTCCAGAAGCAAATCTCCTGTTGCGCACGCCGACCCGGCCCCGACCCGCGCTACGCCGACAGCTCTTCCCGCAACGCGTCCCGCAACCGCGCCGCCCGCTCCGCCACCTCCCCGGGCCCCAGCGACACCGCCCGGTCGGCCCACCGCTGCCCCTCGGCCAGGTCCCCCCGGCGGGCACAGACCAGGGCGAGGCGCAGCGCCGCCCGTCCGTGCCCGGCGTCGGCCGCCCGTCTCCACCAGACGACGGCCTCCGGCTCGCTCCCCTCCCGGGCCAGCAGCAGCCCCAGGTTGAACGCGCCGTTGCGGGAGCCGGCCTCGGCCGCCTCCCGGTACCAGCGCGCCGCGTCGATGACGTCCCCCCGGGCCGCGGCCAGCATCCCGACCCGCACCTGGGCCCGGCGGTGCCCCTGGGAGGCCGCCCGCTCGTACCACTCCTCGCACTCGGTCCTCTCGTGCGCGCTCTCGCCCAGCTCGTGCGCGGGCGCCGGCGGCCGGCGTGCGTCGAGCAGGGTCGCCAGCCGGTACGCGGCCTCCGCGCTGCCGCCCCCCGCGGCGCACCGCAGGAAGCGCTCCGCGTCCCGCTCGTCGCCGGCCCGCAGCCGAGCCATTCCGACCTGCAGCGCCGCCTCCGTGTGCCCGGCGGCCGCCGCCTGCTCGTACCACCTGAGCGCCGCCCGGTCCTCGCGCCGCCCTGCGTGCAGGATGCCGAGGTTGAAGGCCGCGTCGACGCTTCCCGCCTCCGCGGCCTTGGAGAACCACGGCTCGGCACCGGTCTCGTCCCCGCTCCTCAGCAGCAGGATCGCGAGCGCGTTCGCGGCCTCGCGGTGTCCGGCGTACGCCGCGCGCCGGTACCACTGCTCGGCCTGCGCGGTCCGTCCCTGCTCGGCGCAGAGCAGACCTAGGTTGTAGGCGCCGTTGTCGTCCCCGGCGTCCATCGCCGCCCGGTACCACCGCTCGGCGGTCTGGGTCTCGCCGCGCTCGGCGTGCAGCGCGCCGAGCGCGTTGGCCGCGTTGCCGTCCCCGTCCTGCGCGGCCCGCAGCCACCACACGGCGGCGCTCTCACCGTCGCCGGCGTCGCGCAGCAGGAAGCCCAGCGCGCATGCGGCGCGCGCCTCGCCGTCCTTGGCGGACGTCAGGTACCAGCGCCCGGCCTCCTTGAGCTCGCCCCGCTTCTCCAGGATCGCCCCGAGGTGCAGTGCCGCCCTGCGGTGACCGCGGGCGGCGGCCTGCCGGTACCACTGCTCGGCCTCGGCCGCCGCGGTGGTTCCGGCGCCCCCGTCGCCGTCGGACTCCCGCGTGGACCGCCGGTCCAGCGTCCGCGCCAGCCGGTACGCGGCCTCCCGGTGCCCCTGCTCGGCCGCGGCCCGCATCCACTTCTCGGCCCCCGGGTCTCCACGGTGCTCCAGCAGGTCGGCGAGCGCGTAGGCGCCCAGCGCGTGTCCCTGCTCGGCGGACTGGCGCAGCCAGTACTCGGCGGCGGGCTCGTCCCCGCGCTCGCGGAAGTGCCGTCCCAGCGCGTGGGCGGCCGCGGCGGATCCGGCGACGGCTGCGATCCGCCACCATCCGGCTGCCTCGTCGGCGTACCCGCGCTGGTGCAGCAGGACACCGAGGTTGTTGGCGGCGGCCCGGTCGCCGGCGGCGGTGGCGGCACGCAGGTGGGACTCGGCTCCGTCGAGATCGCCGCGGCGCAGCAGCATCGCCCCGAGGACGCTCATCGCCTCGACGTCACCGGCCTCGGCGGCAAGCCTCTGGCGTACTTCCTCGGCGGCCTCGTCGGCGGCTTCCTGGGCCTCGTCCCCGGTCTCCTCCCGACCGGAGGGCTGCGCAAAACGCCCTGTTCCGAACAGATTTGCCTTGTCCCCCATAACGTCCATCGTCGCACCACCTGCAACCTGGGTACATCAGGTATACCGCAGCCATTGAGGTCACTTCAGCGTTTTGTCGACATGCCCACAGGGAGACAAGTCAAACACAGATCCCCCAACTCCCGTTGTCGGCGCGGCCGTCACCTGTGCCAGCACATGCGTTCGCACATCACAAAGGCCCGGATCCCTTGAGGGATCCGGGCCTTTGCCGTCACTCGCGAACTGCGAACGACACCAGTAGCGGGGACAGGATTTGAACCTGCGACCTCTGGGTTATGAGCCCAGCGAGCTACCGAGCTGCTCCACCCCGCGCCGTTGTGTTCACAACCGTATCACGGCGCGGGGCGGAGCGGCTCGGCATGATCATCCGCCGTCGGTCGGGGTCGGACCGGGACTGGCCCCGCCGTCCCCGTTCTTACCGCTCTCGTCGGCCTTGGCCTGTGCTTCCTCGGCCCGCCGCAGGGCGTCCTCGAGGTCCTTCTGCGCCTCGCCGTACGCCGTCCAGTCGTTCTCCTTCAGGGCCTCCTGGCCGGCCTCGAAGGCCTTCTGGGCGTCGTTCAGCGCCTCTTGGACCGTCGGGTTGGTGGACGTCGGCGGCGGCTTGGTGGTGTCCCCGTCCTCCTTGGGCGGCTCGGCCGCCGAACCCTCCGCTCCGAAGACCTTGTTGAGGGCCTCGTCGAGCGTGTTCTCGAAGGCGGTGTTGCCTCCGTAGGTCACCAGGACCTTCCGCAGCAACGGGTACTTGAGTCCGCCACCGCGTACGTAGACCGGCTCCACGTACAGCAGCCCTCCGTCGAGCGGCACCGTCAGCAGGTTGCCGTACTCGACCTCCGAGTCGCCGCCTCTCAGCAGCCTGATCGACTCGGCGATGTCCTGTTCGGAGTTGAACTGGCTCTGGACCTGCTTGGGTCCGTCGACGGTCGTGCTCGTCGGCAGTTTCAGGATTCTGATCTTGCCGTAGCCGCTGGTGCCCGCCTCGGCGTCGACCGCCATGAAGGCGCTGAGGTTGTCACGTCCGTTGGGCGTGAACGTCGTCGTGAGCGAGAACGCCTGCTGCTCCTGGTCGGGCATCTTCATGCTCAGGTAGTACGGCGGCACCGCGTTGCCCGACTTGTTGGTCGGGTCGTCCGGCACCTGCCACACCTCGCTGCCGCTGAGGAACGTCTCCGCGTCCTTCACGTGGTAGCGGGTGAGCAGCTCGCGCTGGACCTTGAACAGGTCCTGCGGGTAGCGGAGATGCGCCATCAGCGCGTCGGAGATCTCGCTCTTGGCCTCCACCGTGTCGGGGAACGCCTTCATCCAGGTCTTCAGGACCGGGTCCTTGGTGTCCCACTGGTAGAGCTTGACGTCGCCGGTGTACGCGTCGACGGTCGCCTTCACCGAGTTGCGGATGTAGTTGACCTGGTTCTGCTGGGCCACGACCGCGCGTGAGTCGTTGCTGGCGGTCAGCGAGTCGGCCGTGGTGCTGCCGAGCGTCGTACGGGAGGCGTACGGATAGCCGTTCGTCGTGGTGTACGCGTCGACGATCCACTGGATGCGGCCGTCCACCACCGCCGGATAGGCGTCGCCGTCGATGGTCAGCCATGGGGCGACCGCCTCGACGCGCTCCTTGGGCGTGCGGTTGTACAGGATCTTCGACCCGTCGCCGATCGCACCGGAGTACAGGATCTGCGGCTCGCTGAACGCCACCGCGTACGCGGCCCGGTTGATCGGGTTGGACAGGTCCACCCCGCCGTCGCCCTTGTAGCTGGTGGTCTTCTCACCGCTGTCGTCGGAGTAGTCGATCTCCTTCTGGGGACCGCCGACGATCGAGTACGTGTTGGTCTTCTCGCCGTAGTAGATCCGCTGCTCGTACCTGGGCAGGTCGCCCTTGGACGGCAGGTTGGACTCGGTGAAGACCGGGCGGCCCTCGGAGTCGACCTCGGTGCCCTTGGCCGCCACCACGCCGTAGCCGTGGGTGTAACGGAAGTGGTTGTTGATCCAGTTCTTCTTCGGGATGCCGGCGAGGTTCAGCTCGCGCAGGCCGATGACCGTGTCCTGGTCCTTGCCGTCCTTGGAGTACCGGTCGACGTCCAGGTTGTTCGGGAACGCGTAGTAGTTCCGCATCTGCTGGAGCTGCTGGAACGTCGGCGAGACGATGTTGGGGTCCATGATCCGGATGGACGCCGTGGCGTCGGCGTCGTCGCGGAGCTTGGCCTTGTCGTCGCTGTTGCCCTTGCCGGAGTACTCGGTGACCTGCGTGCCCTCGATGCCGTACGCCTCACGCGTGGCGTTGAGGTTCTTCTCGACGTACGGCGCTTCCTTGGCCTGCTCGTTCGGCTGGACCTGGAACTTCTGCACGAGCGCCGGGTACAGGCCGCCGATGAGGATCGCCGACAGCACCATCAGGCCGAAGCCGATCACAGGCAGCTGCCAGGTCCGCCGCCACAGGGTGGCGAAGAACAGCAGCGCGCAGATGACGGCGATGCAGAAGAGGATCGTCTTGGCCGGCAGGTAGGCGTTGGCGTCGACGTAGCGCAGGCCCGTCCAGTTGTCGGTGGCCTTGAAGTCGCTGGACTTCACCGCCAGCCCGTACCGGTCCAGCCAGTAGGCGACCGCCTTCAGCGCGACGAAGACGCCGAGGAGCACCGACAGGTGCCCGGTGGCGGCGGCCGTGGCGCGGGCGCCCGGGCTGGTGATGCGCAGTCCGCCGTACAGGTAGTGGGTGAGCGCGGCGGCGATCACGGAGAGGATCGCGGCGGCGAAGCCGAAGCCGAGCAGGAACCGGTACCAGGGCAGGTCGAAGGCGTAGAAGGAGACGTCCAGCTTGAACTGGGGGTCCTTCTGTCCGAAGGGCACGCCGTTGACCCACATCAGCCAGGTCCGCCACTGGCTGGACGCCGAGGCGCCGGCGATCAGGCCGACCAGGGCGGTGATGCCGAGCAGCAGCCACTTCTTGTACGGGGCGATGCCCATCCGGTACCGGTCGAGGTTCTGCTGCTCCATCGACATGGCGCTCAGCGGCGGACGCAGCCGGTGGGCGAGCCAGATGTTGAACCCGACGGCGAGCGCCATGAGCAGACCGAAGACGAAGAAGAGCCCGATCTTGGTCCACAGGGTCGTCGTGAACACCGACGAGTAGTGGACCGACCGGTACCACAGCCAGTCCGTCCAGAAGCCCGCGAACATGGTGAACGCCATGCCGAGCACGGCAAGGACACCAAGCGTCATCAGCAGGGTCCGGACACGCCGGGACGGGCGTCCCACTCTCATCCGCGGCCCTGTCGGGCCTCCGCCGCGGTCCGGCATCTGGAAAGCCAAGGTGCGCACCTCGAAGTTCGCTGTTGATCCGTCAGGCCCTCGGGTTCGTGGGCCCCCCGTGCGCCCCCGTCATCGTGGGCCCACACCTATGCAACTTACTCATCGTTTACTCGGTTCCCGATTCGGGCCAGGAACGAGGCAGGATTGTGACCATGTCCAACACCCCCATGGCAGCGAGCCCGCTCACCCGGGCCGTACTCGAGATCGACGAGTACGTCTCCGGCCTCGGCTGGGACCAGCCCGCACGCCTCTTCGCACTTGTAGACACCGCACGGCTGCGGGCCGAGCAGCCCACGCTCGCGGACCGGCTCGGTCTTCCGGACGAGCCGGAGACCTCCGGCCTGACCCCGATCGAGCAGGACGAGATTCCAACGGATCAGCCGCTGGACGAGTTCCTGGGCACGATCGCCTGGCCGGACGCGGTGGCCGGCTGCGCGCTCGCCGTGGAGCGGCTGATGCTGCCGCCGTCCGCCGAGGCGCAGGTGCCCGGCGGCCTGGACGAGGCCAAGCTCGCCCAGTGGGTGGCGGAGCACCCGGACCGCCAGGAGGTCCGCATGACGGTGGCGGTGCTGCGCGACGGCACCCGTGAGTCGGCCCTGCGGCTGCGCGAGAAGGACTCCCCCACGGAGGTCCTCACGGGCTCCGATCTGGTGCCGGGCCTGGCCCAGGCCCTGACGGCGACGTTCGAGGAGTAGCCGCAGGACCGCTCGGTCCGGCTACTTCGTCGTGCACTTCGGCAGGTCGCCGGTCTTCCCCGAGCGGATGTCCTTCAGGGCGCCGAGGGCGTCGTCGATGGTGTCCACCTTGACCAGGGTGAGCCCCTCGGGGATGTCCGCGGCGGCGGCCGCGCAGTTGTCGGCGGGTGTCAGGAAGTACTGGGCGCCCTTGCTGCGCGCGCCCAGGGTCTTCATCCCGATGCCGCCGATCGGGCCCACCTTGCCCGCGTCGTCGATGGTGCCGGTGCCGGCGACGAACTTGCCGCCGGTGAGGCTGCCCGGGGTGAGCTTGTCGTAGATGCCGAGCGCGAACATCAGGCCGGCGCTGGGACCGCCGACGTCGGCGAGCTTGATGTCGATGGAGAACGGGAACGTGTGGTCGGTCCCGGCGGAGATGCCGACGACGGCGCGTTTCTCACCGGCGTCGTCCGAGGTCGTCGTGGTGATCGTCACTTCCTCGGTCTTCGTCGGCGTCCGGTTCTCCTTCTCCGCGGCGGCCTGCTCCTTGGCGGGCACGACCGTGAAGACGACGTCCTGTCCGGGCTTGTGCTCGGTCACCAGATCGGCGACGTCGCCGGGCTCCCCGACCGTCCTGCCGTCCACGGCCTTGATCACGTCGCCGGCGTGCAGCCGGCCCTCGGCCGGGGAGTCCTTGACGACCGTGGAGACGACCACCCAGGACTTCACCGGGATGTCGAGCTCCTTCAGGGCGGCGACCTTGGCGCTCTCCTGGGACTGGCTGAACTCCTCGGCGTTCTCCTGGGTGGCCTCTTCCTCGGTCTTGCCGTCGGGGTAGAGGGTGTCGTGCGGGACCACCCGGTTGTCGTGCGCCAGCCAGCCGTAGACGGCCTCCACGAGGTTCATCCGGTAGTCGGCGCTGGTGACCCGGACGGTGGTCATGTTCAGATGCCCGCTCGTCTCATAGGTCTTGTGCCCCGAGATCTGCAGCACCGGCTCACCGTCGTGGTCCCCGAGCGTGTTCACCGTCGGCCCCGGGGACATCTCCGCGTACGGCACGGGGATGAAGACTCCCGCGCACAGGAGCGCGATCAGCATCAGGGTGGAGGCGAGCATCGTCGCGGTGCGGCGTGGCATGGCACGACAGTACGGGACGCGGCTGTCGGAACACCGTCAGGGCGGCCTCCCGTCAGGCGCCCGTGCGGGACCTCTCCATGGCTTCGCGGAACCGGGCGTACCCGTCGAGCTCGGGACCGTCACTGCGTACCTTGCGCGTCCGGTTGGCCCAACTGCCCCACAGACCCGCGACGACAGCAGCCACAAGCGGAATCAGCAACCAGGCGAGCGCCGCCATGCCGACCTCCCAACCCCATGAGCGTCCGCGACTGACTGATCAGCAGATTAACCATCTGCAGTGACAACGCTCACGCCGGGGGGGCGGTTACGCAACCGGAGGGACAGCGGGCGACAGGGGGACGCCACGGGTGACGGTGTGACGCTCAGCAGGCGCCGACCCACTCCTCGGTCCCGTCGGAGAAGGTCTGGTGCTTCCAGATGGGCACTTCGTGCTTCAGGTCGTCGATCAGCTTCCGGCACGCGTCGAACGCCTCGCCCCGGTGCGGACAGGACACGGCGACGACGACGGCGAGATCCCCGACCTCCAGGTCCCCCACACGGTGCACGGCGGCCAGCGCCCGCACCGGGTACTCCGCGACCACCTTCTCGGCGATGCGCCGCATCTCGGCCTCGGCACTGGGGTGGCAGGAATACCCGAGCCGGTCGACGTCGGCGCCCCCGTCGTGGTTCCGCACGGTTCCCACGAACAGTGCGGTCCCCCCGGACGCGTCGTCGCCGACGGCCCGGAAGACCTCGTCCACGGAGAGGGGCGTCTCCCGGATGCCGATCAGCTTGACGGGGTCCGGCGCCGCCTGCTCGCCGGGGTGGTCGTTCGTGGATGCCATGGGTCCATCGTGCCCCACGGCCCGGACGAGGCGGAATAGCGCTATCACCCGGCACGCGCGCGTACCGCTTTGGAGCCTCCTACAGGCGGCCGTCCGCGCGGCTCGGACGGAGAAGGCTCGGACGGAGAAGGTGACCCGTTCGGCGGAAGCCCGCCTCAGATCCGTCGCCGGGCCTTGCGTGCCCGCCGGACCACCGCGGCGGCACCGAGCAGCGCCACCGTCGCTCCCGCGGCACCCGCCGCCGTCGCGTCCTTCCGCCCGAGGCGGCGACCGGCGACCGTGTGCCGACCGGAGACCTCCTCCAGCAGCTCCGCGAGCACCTCCTCGTTGGTGTACTTCGGCCGCCACCCGGCGTCGTGCAGCCGGCTGCCGCTCACCACCCAGGGGTACATCGTGTACGCCAGGTCCCCGGCCGGCGAGGGCGTCAGCCCGATCCGGTGCAGCCGGGCCGCCGCGCCCAGCGCGACCGCCGACGGCAGCTCCATCCGCCGGATCCCGCTGAGCTCCTCGACCTCCTCCTGCTCCAGCCATCCGTCACAGCCGACGGCCAGCTCGCCCTCGGCCTTCTCCAGTACGGCGTACTCCAGGGCGCTGCACAGGTCCTCGACGTGGCAGAACTGCCAGGCGGGCCGCGAGCCGGCCACGACGAGCAGGCGAGGCGACTCGAAATACCTGGTGAGCGCGGTGTCGGTGCCTCCCACCAGCACCGCCGGACGCACCACGGTGACGTTCAGCCCCGGATGCGCCCGCGGAGCCCGCCGCGCCAGCCGCTCGATCTCCAGCAGGTCCCCGACCCCGGTCGCCTCGGCCGTGGCCCGCAGCTCGGCGTCCTCCGACAGCGGCAGCTCGTTGTCCGGCAACGCCCCGTAGACCATCGAGGACGTGCACAGCACGACCCGGTGGACGCCGGCGGCCGCGGCCGCGGTCAGAACGGTCTGCGTCCCCCGGACGTTGTAAGCGGTCCTGGCGGCACCGTCGGTCTCCAGGTCGAGGTCGAGCGCCAGGTGCACCACCACGTCCGCCCCGCGCAGCTTGTCGGCGATGGCCGGATCCCGTACGTCCAGGATGTGCCACTGCGCCGCTGCGCACTCGCCGCGCCGCTCGTCGATGGCGAGGACCTGCTTGATCTCGTCCGACGCGGCCAGCCGCTCGGTGAGCAGCGCGCCGACGCCGGTCGCGGCACCGGTGACCGCGACTACGGGTCCGCGGGCGTTGGGGCCGACGGAACTGGTTGACTGGTTTCGCGCTGCGCGAACCTGCGGATCTGGGGAACTCACCGGGCGTCTCCAGCGGTTGTCTTCTGTACGGGCGCGAGCGACGCGTACGTACCAGGTGGCATCCATCCTGCCGCAGGCCGTCAGTCGGCGAAGCACCGAGGCCCGAACCGCCCGGGGTGTCTACGCTGGGTGGTGATGTCGGGCAGCCGTGCCGCCGGAAAGAACCGGCGGCCCTACCAGCCGAGGAACCCCGTGAGTGACACCCCATTCGGATTCGGCCTTCCGCCGGAGGAGCCGGACGACGGCGACGAGGGCAAGAAGAAGGACCAGCAGAGCGGCGGTGGTCAGGGACCTGCCAACCCGTTCGGTTTCGGGCTGCCCGGAGCCGGAGGCCCGGGCGGCCCCGGTGCGGACAATCCGTTCGCTGCCATGTTCGGTTCGCTGAACCCCACCGACCTGGGCGCCGCGTTCCAGCAGCTGGGCCAGATGCTCTCCTACGAGGGCGGTCCGGTGAACTGGGACATGGCCAAGCAGATCGCCCGCCAGACCGTCGCCCAGGGCGCCCCGAACGGCACCAAGGACGCCAGCGTCGGCCCCGCCGAGCGCAGCGCCGTCCAGGAGGCCGTCCGCCTGGCGGACCTGTGGCTGGACGACGCGACCGCCCTGCCCTCCGGCGCGGGCTCCGCGGTGGCCTGGAGCCGCGCGGAGTGGGTCGAGGCGACCCTTCCCGCCTGGCAGGAGCTCGTGGACCCGGTCGCCGAGCGCGTCGGCAACGCCATGGGCGATGTGCTGCCCGAGGAGATGCAGGCCATGGCCGGCCCGCTGATCGGCATGATGCGCTCCATGGGGGGCGCCATGTTCGGCACGCAGATCGGGCAGGCCGTCGGCGTGCTCGCCGGCGAGGTCGTCGGCTCGTCCGACATCGGTCTGCCGCTCGGTCCGGCAGGCCGGGCCGCGCTGCTGCCGGCGAACATCGAGGCGTTCGGCAAGGACCTCGGCGTGCCGCAGGAGGAGGTGCGGCTGTACCTCGCCCTGCGCGAGGCCGCCCACCAGCGCCTCTTCGCGCACGTGCCGTGGCTGCGCTCGCACCTGTTCGGCGCGGTCGACGGCTACGCGCGCGGGATCAAGGTCGACACGGCCAAGCTGGAGGACGTGGTCGGCCAGTTCGACCCGCAGAACCCCGAGCAGCTGCAGGAAGCCCTCCAGCAGGGCATGTTCCAGCCGGAGGACACCCCCGAGCAGAAGGCGGCCCTGGCCCGTCTGGAGACGGCCCTGGCGCTCGTCGAGGGCTGGGTGGACGCGGTGGTCCACGCCGCCGCCAAGCCGCGTCTGTCGTCCGCGGACGCACTGCGCGAGACGCTGCGCCGCCGCCGCGCCTCGGGCGGCCCGGCCGAGCAGACCTTCGCCACGCTGATCGGCCTGGAGCTGCGCCCGCGCCGCCTGCGTGACGCCTCCCGCCTGTGGGCGTCGCTGACGGACGCGCGCGGTGTCGACGGCCGGGACGGCCTGTGGGCCCACCCGGACATGCTGCCGACGGCCACCGACCTGGACGACCCGGACGGTTTCGTGCACCGCGAGCAGCTGGACTTCTCCGAGCTGGACAAGATGCTCGGCGAGGCCGCGGGCAAGCCCGACCTGAGGAAGAAGGACGAGGGCGAGGACAAGAACACGGGCGACGACGCCGAGTGAGCCTCCATGACGACGCCGTCCTGGTCCTGAAGGACTACGAGGGCCAGGACGAGCTGCGGCAGGTCTATCTGGACCACCTGGCGGCCCACCCCGACGGCCTGTGGAAGGCCTGCCGGGACGGTCACATCACGGCGAGCGCCCTGGTGGTCGACCCGACGCGCGAGCGTGTCCTGCTGACCCTGCACGGAAAGCTGCGCATGTGGCTGCAGATGGGCGGCCACTGCGAGCCCGGCGACGCGACACTGGCGGCGGCCGCGCTGCGCGAGGGGACCGAGGAGTCCGGCATCCCGGACCTGGCTCTGGTGCCCGGCGGTCCGGTGCGACTGGACCGCCATCACACGCCCTGTGCGTGGCACCTGGACGTCCAGTACGCCGCGGTGGCCCCGACGGGTGCCGTGGAGGCGATCAGCGACGAGTCCCTGGATCTGCGCTGGTTCGCCTACCACGAGGTCGCGGACGTGGCCGACGGGTCGGTCGTACGCCTGCTGGAGGCCACGCGCGCCAGGCTGTGAGCCTCGGCAACCGGTGAGGGGCGGCCGCACTGGTGGCCGCCCCTGACGTCTGCTCCCGGCGACGGTCAGCTCCAGACGTTGCCCTGGTTCTGCCCCCGGGCCCCCTGCTGGCCCATGCCGTACTGCGCGGCGAGGCCCGACCCGATCTGGGCGTTCTGCGGCGGCAGCAGCTCGCTGGGCTGGACGAGGGCGAAGCCGCTGCCCATGAAGCTGAGCTCCCAGCCCTCACCGGTGTTGCCGCGGCGCCGCCAGACCCCGGAGGAGTGCGTCTGGGCCTGCATCTGCACCCGCAGCCCCGTGGACCAGGCGACGATCGCGTCGGCGTCGCAGTTGACGTACTTGTCCGGCGTCACCTGCATCAGCAGCGGGGCGCCCGAGGTCATCAGGGCGACCCTGCCGCGGCCGGTGATGTTGAGCTGGTACTTCCCCGAGCCGGAGATGCCGTACAGGCTGTCGACGGCGACGACCTCGTGGTGCAGGGAGGAGTCCATGGCCAGCACATAGCTGCTGTCGACGGTGAGCCCCTCCTGGTCGACCTCCATCACGTGGATGTACTGGGCGAGGTTGGCGAAGAAGACCGTGCCCTGTCCGTGGCAGCGCATCAGGTCCAGGCCCTCACCGGTGTGCGCACGCGAGCGTGACTGGCTGTTGCTCTGGTACTCGGCGTCGAACTCGACGAGCCCCTGGTAGGCGACCATCGTGCCCTTGCGGGCGAGCACGTCGTCGTGGCCCTCCAGGGCGACGCGGAGCATGTGCTTGTTCTGCAGGCTCCAGCGTTCCTGGGTCTGCTGGTCGTTGTAGGCGAAAAGCGGGCTCTGCATGGTGTTCTGTCTCCCCCTCAGCCCCGGACCCGGAGGCGGTCGGTGCTGTCCTCGCTGGGCTGGACGACGACGATGCCCTGACCGGAGAAGGCCATCTGGTAGGCCTCGCCGCTGCCGCGGCCGATCAGCGACTGCGCCTTGAAGCTGCGCTTGCCCTTCACCTTGAGGTTCGGGGACCAGGCGACGAGCGCGTCCGGGTCGACGTACGTCTCGTCCTCGCCGCCGCCGCAGTCGACGACGATCGGCTTGCCCCGGGAGGTGAGCGCGACCCAGCCCTGTCCGGAGATCTTGGTGTTCCACAGGCCCTGTCCGGCGAACTTCGCCAGCCCCTTGACCCGCTCCACCCCCCAGGTGAGGTGGGCGTCGAAGGCGAGCAGGTTGGTGGCGTTGACAGAGATCCCGTCGCCATTGAGGTTGATGACGACGACGTTCGCACCGTAGTCGGCGAGGTAGAGCAGGCCGTCGCCGGAGCACTTCATCAGGGGCGCGCCCTCGCCGGTCATCCAGTCCTTCGCGATCTGGCGGACGGCCGGCGGGTTGGGCTCGTACTGCACGAACCCCTCGTAGGCGACCATCGAGCCCACGCGCGCGAGGAGGTCGTTGCCGGTCTGCATGGCGACCTTCAGCATGTGGTTGCCGTGGTTCTCCATGCGGGCGGTGACGGGTGCGGGGGCGTAGCCCGCGAGCGGCTGGTTCATGTCGGGCTCTCCCTCAGATCTCGTACGGCTGGACGACGACGAAGTTGCCGGGCGCCGCCCGGAACTGGAGGTTGACGCTCTCGCCCGTGTCGCCTGGGTAGGAGTTGCGACGCATCCGCACCTGGCTGGAGACGACCACCTGGGCGGCGGCCGACCAGGCGACCACGGCGTTGCAGTCGGCGAAGGTGGTGGGCGTCACCGGCAGCACCACGGGCATGCCGTGCGTCTTGACGACGATCGTGCCCGTTCCCTGGAACTGCATCGTGAACAGCGCGCCCCCGGGGATGCCGTGCCCCTCGATGCGGCGGACCTCGTACTGGAGGCTCTCGTCGAAGGCGAGGACGTTCTCCGCGGAGACGCACACGGCGTCGCCCTGGAGCTCGATGGGGTGCAGCATCGTGGAGTTGTCGGCGAGGAACACCTGTCCCTTGCCCGTACAGCGCATCAGCTGCATCTCCTGGCCGGTCGCGTTGCCCACGACCCGGCCGGCGAACCCGGCGCCCTTGTAGCTGAAGTCGACCTTGCCCTGGTAGAGCACCATGCTGCCCTGCCGGGCCAGTACGGGCTGACCGCCCACCCCGAGGTCGACGCGGACCAGCTTCTTGTTCTGCTGCGTCCAGCGCTGCCCGGTGCCGGTCTCCCGGAACTGCTGGAGCGCGGCTGCCACGCCGGCCCCCTGCGGCGCCCCCTGGGGCACGCCCTGCGGCGCGCCGTAAGGGGCCTGCTGGCCGGGGATCTGCCCGTGCTGGACGGGTGGCTGACCGTGGGGGACCTGCTGGCCGTAGCCCGGGGGCGGGGTCGGCTGACCGTAACCGGGCGGCGGGGCAGGGGCCTGGGGCGCCGGCGGCTGGGCGTAACCGGGAGGCGGCGGGGCGGTCTGGCCGGGTCCCTGGCCGTACGGCGGCTGCTGGCCCGGTTGGCCGTAGGGCGGCTGCTGGCCGTACGGCGCGGGCGCCGGGGCCGGGGGCGGCACCGGGGAGCCGGCGGGCGGTGTGTGCATGGGCGCGACGATGGTCGGCTGGGCGTGCACGTCGGGCGCCGGGGCGGGGGGCGGGGTGGCGCCGGGCGGCGGCGCGAAGCCCTGCGGAGCGGGGGCCGGAGCGGGCTGCGGGACGGGGGCCGGTTCCGGGGTTCCGGGGGCGGCGAACGCGGGCGGCGGCGAGGCCTGCGCGGGCGGGGCGAAGCCCGGAGCGGCGGCCTGCGGCTGCTGCGGGGCGGGCGGCTCCTCCTCGGCCACCTCGCCGCCGAAGTTCTTCAGCAGCGCGTCGAGACCACCGTCGAAGCCCTGTCCGACGGCGGCGAACCGCCACACGTCCTTCAGGTAGAAGTCGCCCAGCATCACGGCTCGCTCGGTGGAGAACTCCGAGCCGTTGAAGGGGTACCGGGCCACCTCCTCGCCGCCCGCGACGATCCGGATGTACCCGGGTCCCACCTGCGACATCTGCCCGGCGCCGTCGATCGTCGCCGTGAAGGAGAGCTTCTTGATCTGCGGCGGGATCCTGTCCAACGTGACCCGGAAGGACTCCGTGTCGCCCGCCTGGGCGCCCAGGAGCTGGATGGACTCCTCGGGGGACTTCGGCTGGTTGTAGAAGACGAAGTACCGGTCGTCCGTGAGCCGTTCGTCGGCGTCGAGGCCGAAGCAGCTGATGTCGAAGCTCAGCCCGGGTCCGGTGATCTGCACGCCTACGTACAGATCCGTGCCCGAGGTGAGGTCACTGATCCTGGCCTTGTGGCCGCGTTGGAATTCCCTGGCCATGCGTAACGACCGTCCCCCATCCGAGTGTGAGTGCGTCGCGCCAGGCTAACGGCAAAGTCGGACACCGGACGATGTCGGTACAGACCCGGTACAGAACCCGCGCGGGGCCGTATCGGACGCATCGAGGCAGCGGACGCGGCCTACTCGCTCCGGGCGCCCGGCACGTGCGGCAGCCGGTCTGCGGCGACGACGCCCTCGAGGTACCCGCGGGCCCGCTCGGTGCGCGGATACGCCTCCAGCAGCCGCCAGAAACGGGGTCCGTGCCCGGGAACGAGCAGATGCGCCAGCTCGTGCAGGAGGACGTAGTCGATGACGTACTCGGGCATGCCCTGCAGGCGGTGCGACAGACGGATGCTTCCCTCGGCAGGGGTGCACGAACCCCAGCGTGTGTTCTGGTTGGTCACCCAGCGGACCGAGGCGGGCCGGGCTCGCCCGTCGAAGTACTGGGCCGACAGGCGCTCCGCGCGCTCGGTCAGCTCGGCGTCACCGAGGACCCGCTTGCTCTCCTGGGCGGCGAGCTTGTCGAGCATGACGCTCACCCAGCGCTGTTCCTCCGCCTTGGACATGCGGGCGGGGATGAGGACGACCGTGCGGTCGCCCTCACGGTACGCGGACACCGTTCTGCGCCGGCGGGTGCTCCTGCGGACCTCGATCGCGCTCGCCCCCGAGCCGCTGGGCGGCGGATTCGTCGGCGTGCGCTGTGGCGCTCCGGCACGGTGCAGTGGGTCGGCGGACACGCCCCGACGTTACCCGCTGCACCCGGGGAAGTCCCGACTCCGGGGAGGTTCGGTGCCGATCCGCCACCGCCCTTTCCGGTGTGCGACTGATTTGTACGACGAATACCCACCGCTTGTGGACAACTTTCGACGCCCGGCGCCGCGGCCGGGCATGCTGGCAGTCGCCGGCGGATCCACGACCGACCATGCGACCGACCACCGCCGGGCACACGGGGACGTTCCGGGACCGGACATACGGGGGGCCTGTCATGCATCCGATGGTGAAGCCGGCGCTCAGGCGCGGCTGGCGCGATCTCAACACCGTCCAGTTCGGGATGACGCCGGCGCACGCGCTGACGCTCGGCCCGGTGGACACGGCCACGGGCAGTTTCCTGGAACTGCTCAACGGCACGCGCGGCACGGCGCTCCTGCGAGAGGAAGGGCGCCGCATGGATCTGCCGGACGGTCATGTCGACCGGCTGGTGGAGCGCCTGGCACGAGCCGGGCTCCTCGACGACTCCCGGGGCGGTGGGCCGGACGCCGACGCCTTGCGGGAGAAGAAGCAGGTCCTCGACCGGCTCCGCCCCGACCTGGCCTCGCTGTCCCTGACGACCTGCGAACCGGGCGAGGCGCTCAGGTCCCTGGCCGCCCGGCGTGCCCTGCGGGTTCAGGTCAGGGGTGCGGGCCGGGTGGGCGCGGTCCTGGCCTCGCTGCTGTCGGGCGCGGGCGTCGGGCAGGTCGACGTGCGCGACGGCGGCCGGGTCGAGCCGTGGGACGTCGCGCCGGGCGGGCAGCCCGCCGAGGCCGTCGGCGACCGCCGGGACGAGTCGGCCCGCCGGGCCGTACGCCGGGCGGCCCCGGACCGTCCGCCGCGCCGTGTCCCCACGACGGCGCCGGAGGACGGCGGCCCGGGCTTCTCCCTGGTGGTCCTCGCCCCGCGCGACGACGTCGCCGTGCACGCTCCCGATCCCTTTGCCGCGGAACCCTTCATGGCGACGGGCACGGTCCATCTGTATGCCGGTGTGGTGGAGGGAACCGGTGTCGTCGGCCCCCTGGTCCTGCCCGGTGAGACGGGCTGCGCCGGCTGCCTGCACGCCGACCGCACCGACCGGGACCCGGCCTGGCCTCGCCTGGTCGCGCAGTGGCGCTCCGGCAGACAGCGCCGAGTGCGTCCCTGCGACCTCACGCTGGCCACGGCCGTCGCAGGGCTGGCGGCCGCCCACGCGCTCGCTTTCCTGGACGGCCGCACGCCCTCCAGCTGTGGTGCGCGCTGGGAGGCCGCGCTGCCCGGCCTGCACTGGTGCGCGCGGCCCGTCCGGGCGCACCCCGAGTGTCCGTGCGGAGCCGCGGCGAAAGGTAAGCAGGAACACACCTCAGAAGAAGAGGATCGGCGCGAGACAATGGCGGAGCAATGGCCGTCGGCAGAAGTACGCCACAGGGCAGGGGCCGCACGGCCGGCTGGGACTTGGAGGGCGCATGTCTGATCTTCCCCGGAAGGCGGTCACCCGGACCGCCAAGCTCGCCGCGCTCCCGCTCGGCTTCGCCGGACGGGCGACCTGGGGACTCGGCAAGCGGATCGTCGGCGAGTCCGCGGAGATCGTCGGCCAGCAGCTGCAGCAGCGCACCGCCGAGCAGCTGTTCAAGGTGCTCGGCGAGCTCAAGGGCGGCGCGATGAAGTTCGGCCAGGCGCTGTCCGTCTTCGAGTCGGCGCTGCCCGAGGAGATCGCCGGCCCCTACCGGGCGGCACTGACCAAGCTGCAGGAGGCGGCGCCGCCCATGCCGACGCGCACGGTGCACTCCGTGCTCGAGGAGCGGCTCGGCGAGGACTGGCACGACCTGTTCGAGGAGTTCGAGGACAAGCCGGCCGCCGCGGCCTCGATCGGCCAGGTGCACCGGGCGGTGTGGCACGACGGCCGTGAGGTGGCGGTCAAGGTGCAGTACCCGGGTGCCGGCGAGGCCCTGCTCTCCGACCTGAACCAACTCAGCCGGTTCGCCCGCCTCTTGGGCCCGCTGATCCCCGGCATGGACATCAAGCCGCTGATCACGGAGCTGAAGGACCGGGTCTCCGAGGAACTGGACTACGACCTGGAGGCGCAGGCCCAGCGGGCCCACGCCGAGGAGTTCAGGGACGACCCGGACATCGTCGTGCCCGACGTCGTCCACCAGTGCGAGCAGGTCCTCATCACCGAGTGGATCGACGGCCTACCGCTGTCGGAGATCATCGCGGACGGCACCCCGGAACAGCGGGACCGGGCCGGTCAGCTGCTGGCCCACTTCCTCTTCTCCGGTCCGGCCCGCACCGGCCTCCTGCACGCGGACCCGCACCCGGGCAACTTCCGTCTGCTGCCCGGCGGGCCCGACGGTGACGAGGACTGGCGTCTGGGCGTCCTCGACTTCGGCACGGTCGACCGCCTCCCGGGCGGGCTGCCGACACCCATCGGCGAGGCCCTGCGCATGACACTCGACGGCGAGGCTGAGGCCGTCTACGAGATGCTGTGCGCGGAGGGCTTCGTCAAGGAGTCGATAGAGCTGGACCCCGACGCCGTCCTCGACTATCTCCTGCCGATCATCGAGCCGGCCCGGGTCGACGAATTCACCTTCACGCGCGGCTGGATGCGCAGCCAGGCGGCCCGGATCGCCGATCCCCGCTCTCCGGCTTACCAACTGGCCAAGCAGCTCAACCTGCCCCCGGCCTATCTCCTGATCCACCGGGTGACACTGAGCACGATCGGGGTGCTGTGCCAGCTGGGAGCCGCGGTGCGGCTGCGGGCCGAGCTGGAGGAATGGCTGCCGGGGTTCGTTCCCGAGGAGGAGACGGCGGACCAGGAGAAGGCAGCGGAAGCCTGAGTGCTGCGTTCCGCCGGGCACGGCCGGGCGGAACGCGCCGCGGGGGCCGGCCCGTTCGGACGTACCGGCCCCCGCGGGGAGAGCTCCGCCTCCCTGGCCGGGAGGCCACCGCTTCTGGTGTGTGGTCGGTTACTGCATGACCGCCATGGCGAGCGCACGCCGGGCGCGCAGCGAGGCGCGCTCCGCCCTGCGCTGCATCCGGCGGGCGGTCACCAGGCGCAGAGCCCGGCGCTCCCGCTCGGCCTCATGCAGGCGCTCGTGCATATGCGCACGTGCCAGGGCTTCTGGGATGAGTTGCATCTCTCGGGTCCTGTTCTGGCGCGAATCCTTCGCGCCGGTGGTGGTGAAGTCTTCAGGCGCGGAGCCTGTGATCTCGTCGGTGGACGGCTTCATCGGGGCCTGCTTCTTGGGGTCGTGCGTGAGGGGGCGGTCGATCGTTCCTGCGGTGTTCATGCCGTGACCGGGTTCTTGCGCGGGCGGCCACGCGGCCGCTTCCGGGCGACGACGACACCCTGGACGAACAGCTCGCCACCCCAGACGCCCCAGGGCTCACGCCGCTCCTTGGCGCCGGCGAGGCAGGCCTCGATCAGCGGGCAGGTGCGGCAGAGGGACTTGGCGTACTCCACGTCCGCCGGCGACTCCGCGAAGAAGACCTCCGGGTCGTAGGAACGGCACGGGACGGGCACGCCGAGGTTCTCGATGGCGTCGTCGAGCGCGGTGAGCGCGGTGAGCGGGGTCAAGGTGGAGTCCTCCGTGAGGCCGGGCTTGGGGATCGTGTCGGAAGGCGGTACGGACGGGGCGTGCGCTTCGAGTTGCACGGTTGGTCTTCCTCGTCTGGTCGTTCCGGCCGGTCGGCCGGGTGGCGGCTTGGTACCGGGTTCTTTTCTTGTCCCGAGGCTCCTTCGCGCTGTCTCCCCCGTTCGGGGAAAACAGAAGGGCCGCGGATCCCGGATGGGGTTCCGCGGCCCTGAAGGCGCCGGCCTGATCGGCGATCAGGCTGGATCACTCCAGGGTTCTGGCCCACGGAAGGCCCACATCAGGTGGTGCTGCGTCGTCTGCTTCCGGAATCCGGCACCGGTCGCCGTAAAGGCATAGGCATGCGCCTGTGCCACTACTGCTGCTTCCAGTGCCTTGGTCGGTCGCTCGCTGCGCTCGCGGACGGGAAGGCCCGCGGCGGCAGCGGAGGACGCCGGACGGACGGCAGGAATGCCGGACAGACCGGTGCCCGGGTTGGAAACGCCGAGCATGCACAGGGAGACGGCCGAGCGATCGGTCATTTTGACGATGGAGCTGCTGTTGATGCTGATCACTGGACTCGCCTCCTCTCGGCGTCTCGGGGGACCGGGGTGAACCGGTCCGCGGATATGCAAGTACAACACGGATTCAGGGCCTCCGGGAAGGCCGCTGCTCCCGTGTCCAAGAACCTATGGGGATTCCTGGGGCATGCGCAAACTATTTTTTCGACGAGTTTGCTTCAGCCCTCCTCGTCAACCCCGGCGATGTCCTGGCCTGCGCAGATGGCCAGCACGTCGGCTCCGTAGCGGTTGAGCTTGCGCGCTCCGACCCCTGGGATCCGCGCCAGCTCGCGCTCGTCCTCCGGGACGGACTCGGCGATCGCCATCAGCGTCTTGTCGGTGAAGACGCAGAAGGCGGGCTGTCCGCTGCGCCCCGCCTGGACCGCGCGCCACTCACGCAACCGCTCGTAGACACCCTCGTCCATGTCCGAGGGACAGTCCTCGCAGCGCATCAGCTTCATCTCGCCGGCGTCCGTGAGGGTGCGGCCGCAGACCCGGCAGCGGGCCGGGGTCCGTGGGACACGCCGGGGGGCCGCGTCCACTACGGCGCCGCTTCTGAAGCCGCGCTCCACGCCGCCGGCGCCACCTGCGGCCGGGCGGCCACCGGAAGCGGCGGAACCCGGGCGCAGTCCCTGGAGGAAGCGACTGGGCCGGCGGTTCGGGCGCCCGCCGGGCGAGCGGGCCAGTGCCCAGGAAAGGTGCAGGCGTTCGCGCGCGCGGGTGACGCCCACGTAGAGGAGGCGTCGCTCCTCCTCGATCTGCTCGTCGGTCTTTGCGTAGGTGATCGGCATCATGCCCTCGGCGACGCCCACCAGGAAGACGGCGTCCCACTCCAGGCCCTTGGCCGAGTGCAGGGAGGCGAGCGTGACGCCCTGCACGGTCGGGGCGTGTTGCGCATTCGCCCGCTCGTCGAGCTCCGCGACGAGGTCGCCCAGGGTGGCGCCCGCTCTGGCGGCGGCGAAGTCCTGGGCGAGGTTCACCAGGGCGGCCAGCGACTCCCAGCGTTCCCGGACGGCGCCGGACCCGGCCGGGGGCTGCGGTGTCCAGCCCTCCCCCGACAGCACGGCCCGAACCTGGGAGGGCAGGTCGACGGCGTCGTCGAGGAGGGAGTCGTTGCCGCCGAAGCGGGCCGCGGCCCGCAGGGCGCTGCCGGCCTTGCGGACCTCGGGGCGGTCGAAGAAGCGCTCGGCACCGCGCAGCTGGTAGGGCACGCCGGCGTCGGCCAGGGCCTGTTCGTAGGTCTCGGACTGCGAGTTCGTGCGGAACAGGATCGCGATCTCGGCGGCCGGGACACCCGCGTCCATGAGCTCGCGGATGCGGCGGGCGGCGCCTTCGGCCTCGGCGGGCTCGTCGGTGTACTCGGTGTAGACGGGCTCGGGGCCCGGGGGGCGCTGGGAGACCAGTTCGAGGCGGTGGTCGGCGGCCCGGCCCCGGGCCTGGGCGAGCAGGCCGTTGGCGAGGTGGACGACCTGCGGGGTGGAGCGGTAGTCACGGACCAGCTTGACGACCGTGGCGCCGGGGTGACGGACACGGAAGTCGAGCAGATGGTCGGGGGTTGCTCCCGTGAACGAGTAGATCGTCTGACTGGCGTCGCCGACCACGCACAGGTCGTCGCGGTCACCGAGCCACAGTTCCAGCAGCCGCTGCTGGAGCGGGCTGACGTCCTGGTACTCGTCCACCACGAAGTGCTGGTACTGGGCGCGGACCTGCTCGGCGACGTCCTGGCGGTCCTGCAGGACCGCCACCGTCAGCAGCAGCACGTCCTCGAAGTCGATGACGCCGCGTCCGCGCTTGAGGTCCTCGTAGGCGGAGTACAGCTGGGCGATCTCCGCCGGGTCGCGGGGGGCCTCACGGCCGGCCTTGGCCACCGCGAGGGCATAGTCGGCGGGGACGGTCTGGGTGACCTTGGACCACTCGATCTCGGCGGTGACGTCGCGCAGCTCGCCGCGGTCGAGGCGGACACGGCAGGCCGCGGCGGCATCGGCGACGAGCTGGATCTTGCGGTCGACGAGCCGGGGCAGTGAGCCACCGATCGCTTTCGGCCAGAAATACTGGAGCTGGCGCAGTGCCGCCGAGTGGAACGTGCGAGCCTGCACGCCGGCGGCGCCGAGCTGGCGCAGCCGGCCGCGCATCTCCCCGGCGGCGCGGTTGGTGAAGGTGACGGCGAGCACGCTGGAGGGCTGGAGGATCCCGGCGCGCACCCCGTAGGCGATGCGGTGGGTGATCGCCCGGGTCTTGCCCGTACCGGCACCCGCCAGCACGCACACCGGACCGCGCAGGGCGGTGGCCACCTCGCGCTGCTCGGGGTCGAGCCCTTCGAGCACCGCGTCGGCAGAGTCCGGTACCTGCGGGAAGAGGGTGGAGTGCGTTGCTGCTGTCACACAGCCATGCTGCCAGGTCGGCCGAGACGGGTGAGCCGGTTGTCCACAGGCACGCACCGATAGTCGTATCAATGCGACAGGCATCACGGTTGCGGGCGTCCGGCGGCCGGGGCTTCGGCACCGCCCGCGGGAATGGTGGCGCTTTCAAGTACGTTCACCCCCTGCGAGCACACTTCCCCCGAGCCGCCGAAGGAGCGCGAGAGACATGCCGGGCACTGTGACGATGTACAGCACCACGTGGTGCGGCTACTGCCGTCGGCTGAAGAGCCAGATGGACCGCGAGGGCATCGCGTACACCGAGATCAACATCGAGCAGGACCCGGAGTCCGCCGCGTTCGTGGAGAAGGCGAATGGCGGAAACCAGACGGTCCCGACCGTGCTCTTCCAGGACGGCTCGACGCTGACGAACCCGTCGCTGGCCCAGGTCAAGCAGAAGATCGGCGCCTAGGCGGAACGGTTCGTCATGCAGTAGAGGGGTGGTTCCTTCCGGATCGGGAGGAACCACCCCTCTGTCGTGCCTCAGACGAAGCTGCGCGTCGGCAGCGGCTTGCCGTACCAGAGCTCGATCAGGCGGGCCGCGATCGAGATGCCGTAGGGCGGGAGCACCTCGCCGGACTCGAAGGCGGCGTCCAGTTCGTCGCGGGAGAACCAGCGGGCCTCGTGGATCTCGTCACCGTCGACGGTGATGTCGGTCGAGGTGGCGCGGGCCGTGAAGCCCAGCATGAGACTCGACGGGAAGGGCCAGGGCTGGCTCGCGATGTACTCGACCGGACCGACGGTGATGCCGACCTCCTCGTAGACCTCGCGGCGCACCGACTGTTCGATGGACTCGCCGGGCTCCACGAAGCCGGCGAGCGTCGAGAAGCGGCCCTCGGGCCAGTGGACCTGGCGGCCGAGCAGGATGCGGTCGTCCTCGTCGGTGACGGACATGATCACCGCGGGGTCGGTCCGCGGGTAGTGCTCGGCACCGCAGGCGGGGCAGCGGCGGATGTGGCCGGCCGCCGCGATGACGGTGCGCTCCCCGCAGCGGGAGCAGAAGCGGTGCAGGCGCTGCCAGTTCTCCAGGGCGACCGCGTGCGCCATCAGTCCCGCGTCCCTGGGCGACAGGAGCAGACCGGCCTCGCGCAGGCCCGCCGGGCGCGCCGACTGGTCCATGCGACCGGGCAGGGAGTCCTTCTGGAGGGCGAAGTAGCTGACGCCGTCCCCGTCGGTGCCCAGGAAGTACCGGTGCGCTTCGGTCAGTGGGGCCTCGAACGAGGGCGTCATGACGAGTTCGGTGTCTCCGTCCGGTGTCTCGTCGATGAGGACCTGACCGCCGGAGACCACGAAGCAGCGCGTCGAGGGGTGGCTCCACGCCGCGGCGAGCCAGGCCTCGTCGAGCCGGTGGTGCGCGGCACGGTCGATGCCGCTCGGGGCGGTGAGCGAGATGGGTCGGTCGGCGATGTGGTCGGTCCAGGTGGTCACGGGTGCTTCCAACTCCCCCGGTGCAGCGGTTTGTGGTTCGTCGGGCGGTTCAGCGGGTCGTACGGCGGGTGGCGACCGGGTCCGGGAGGGCTCGGCGGTGCGGGGCGGCCCTATCAGTGTGCCGTGCCCGGATCGCCGGTCCGTACGGTGCGGAGCGCTCAGGGCGCATGGCGCCAGTGCTCCGCCAGATCGCCCCACAGGTAGGCGGAGGTTTCGACACCCTTGAGGAGCAGGTCGAGCTCGACCTTCTCGTCGGGGGCGTGCCAGCCGTCGGAGGGGACGGAGATGCCCAGGAAGAGCACAGGTGCGCCGAGGACCTCCTGAAGGTCGGCGGCGGGTCCGGAGCCGCCCTCGCGGGTGAAGCGGACCGGCTTCTCGAAGGCGCGCCCCATGGCGCGCACCACGGACTGCAGCGCCGGATGGTCCAAGGGGGTCAGGCAGGGGCGCGTGGCCGCGCCGAAGGCGATCTCGCAGCGGATCCCGGCGGGCACCTGCTCGGCGGCCCAGGCGCGGACGGCCTTCTCGATGTGGTCGGGGTCCTGGCCCGCGACCAGGCGGAAGGAGAGCTTCACCATGGCGGAGGACGGGATGATCGTCTTGCTGCCCGGGCCCTGGTAGCCGCCGCCGATGCCGTTGACCTCGGCGGTGGGGCGGGCCCAGATGCGTTCCAGGGTGGTGTGGCCGGCTTCGCCGTGAGCGGCGTACGACTTGGCCGTGCGCAGCCACTGCTGCTCGTCGAAGGGCAGCTCGGCGAAGAGGTCGCGTTCGCGTTCGGTGAGTTCGATCACGCCGTCGTAGAAACCGGGGACCGCCACGCGTGAGTGCTCGTCGTGCAGGGCGGCGACGAGGCGGGCGGCGGCCGTGGCCGGGTTGGGCACCGCGCCGCCGAAGGATCCGGAGTGGATGTCCTGGTCCGGGCCGTACAGCCGGATCTCGCATTCGGCGAGGCCGCGCATGCCGGTGCACACGGTAGGGGTGTCCTCGGACCACATGCCGGTGTCGGAGACGATCACGGCGTCGGCGCTGAGGCGCTCGGCGCGCTCCTCGACCAGGGCGCGGAAGTGCGGGGAGCCGGATTCCTCCTCGCCCTCGATCAGCAGCTTGAGGTTGACGGCCGGGGCGGTGCGGCCGGTGGCGGCGAGGTGGGCGCGGACGCCGAGTGTGTGGAAGAACACCTGGCCCTTGTCGTCGGCGGCCCCGCGCGCGTAGAGCCGGTTCTCCCGGACGACGGGCTCGAAGGGATCGCTGTTCCAGCCGTCCTCACGGGCGGCGGGCTGCACGTCGTGGTGGCCGTAGACGAGGACGGTCGGCGCCTCGGGATCCCCGGAGGGCCACTCGGCGAAGACCGCCGGGGCGCCCGGCGTCTGCCAGACCTCGGCGGTCGTGAAGCCCGTCTCCGTCAGCTTGGCGGCGAGCCAGTCGGCGCTGCGGCGTACGTCGGTCGCGTGGTCGGGCTGGGCCGACACGGACGGGATGCGCAGCCACTCGGCGAGGTCGTCGAGGAAGGCTGTGCGGTGGTGCTCGATGTACGTACGGACGGCGCTGTCCGGGGTCTGGCTCATGCTCACGAGCCTATCGGCCCGTACGGACCCCCTGATCGTGCGGTTCGTCACCGTAGGTCCCGTCCAGCAGCAGGCGCTCCAGCGCGGCGCGGTCGGGGAGGCCGACGGGCCGTACGACCTCGCCGCTGCGTACGTACAGGAAGGAGGCCGTCACCGACTCCAGCGGTACGTGCTGCTGCTCGGCCCAGGCGAGGCGGTACACCGCGAGCTGGAGCGGGTCGGCCGTGCCGGAGCGGTGGGTCT
Source organism: Streptomyces viridiviolaceus (assembly GCF_014650995.1). Lineage (GTDB taxonomy): Bacteria > Actinomycetota > Actinomycetes > Streptomycetales > Streptomycetaceae > Streptomyces > Streptomyces viridiviolaceus. Next base: position 78,499 of record NZ_BMWA01000011.1, on the reverse strand, counting down.
TCCAGTCGACGATCTCGTATGTCGCGGTGCTCCCGTCGCCCTCCTTGTAGACGGCGTCGATGCGGCCTCGTACGACGCGGCCGGCGAGCGTGAGCTGGAAGGGCGCCTCGACGCGGTACGGGGTGCGGTGCGCGTACTCGGTGCGTTCGAAGGCGTCCTTGAGGAACTGCAGGTCGCGTTCGTCGGCGATCTCGGCCTCGCTGCCGGGCAGGTCCTCCGGTCCCAGCATGGGCAGCGTCAGCTCTTCGAAGCGTGCCTCGATCCAGGCGTGGAAACGGGTGCCGCGTCGGGCGGCGGGCTGGGGCGGGCGGGGCATGGGGCGGGCCAGCTCCTGGGCGAAGCCGTCCGGATCGGCGGCCAGACGCAGCAGCTGCGAGGCGGTCAGCGACGCCGGGAGGTGCACCTCGGTGACGCTCTGGCGGGCACGCAGCAGCTCGCCGGTGAGGGCGTCGAGGTCGCGGTCCCAGGAGGCGACGGTGCGGGCCTCTTCCGGAGTGAGGCGGCTCGGGGCCGGTTCCCGGAGGTTCGGGTGGTCCTGGTCCGGCTCGGGGTCCTCGGGGTGGGGACGTGGGAGGTCGGGGCCGTCGAACCGCCCCGGAGCCGTCGCCTGGCGGGGGACGGTCGGGCGGTCCGGGCCGGCGGAGACCGGGGCGGTCGCCGGACGGTCCGTGGTCCAGGAGTCCCAGTCGGCCGGGTCCGCTTCCTCCGCCTCGGGTGCTGCGGGGAACGCCTCGTCGTCCTCCGGTGGCGGCGGCCAGTCCGGGTCGTCGTAGGTGTCCGGTTCGGGTGCGGCGCCGGGGCGGCCCTCCTCCGGGGAGGCGAGGTTCTCCAGGTGGGCGAGGACCGTCTCGGCGGCTGCCCTGCGCCGGGCGAGGGCGTCGTCGTCCAGGGGCAGCGGCCATGCCCGGTCGGCGGTGGCCCGCAGCAGGGCCGGGTTCTCCTCGTCCTCGGCGGGTTCGTCCGCCCATGCCTCGATCTCGCCGTGTCCGGCGGCGCAGTGCTCGTACAGGGCCGTGAGGAAGTCGGACGGCCCGCGGGGCTTCTTCTGGCTTGGCCCCCACCAGTGGCCAGAGCCCAGCAGCAGGGAGCGGGGGCGGGTGAAGGTGACGTAGCCGAGGCGGAGTTCCTCGGTGTGCTGGTGGTCCTTCATCGCCTCGTGGAAGGCCTTCAGGCCCCGGGAGTCCCAGGAGTGGACGTCGGGCAGGGTGTCGGCGTCTCCGCGCAGTCCGTGCGGCAGCACCTTGCCCTGGGCGGTCCACTTCTCGCGGCCCTGGGCACTGGGGAAGGTGCCGTTGACCAGCCCGGGGACGGCCACGACGTCCCACTCCAGGCCCTTGGACTTGTGCGCGGTGAGCACCTTGACGGTGTTCTCGCCGCCCGGGAGGGCGTTGTCGAGGCCCTTCTCGTACTGCGCGGCGGTGCGCAGGAAACCGAGGAAGGCGAGCAGGGTGGCCTCGCCGTCGCTCGCGGCGAAGGAGGCCGCGATGTCGAGGAAGTTCGACAGGGTCTCGCGGCGGCGAGCGGCCAGGGCGTGCGGGGACGCCGACAGCTCGACCTCCAGGCCGGTGACGGCGAGGACGCGGTGCAGGACGTCCATGAGCGGGTCGGACAGCGAGCGGCGCAGTTCGCGCAGTTCGGTGGCCAGGCGCGCGAACCGCACGCGCGCGTCCGGGGAGAACGGCAGCCCGTCGTCGTCCCCGGTGCCGTCGAGCGGGGTCTCCAGGAAGGTGTCCAGTGCGTCCGCGAGCGATATCACCTCGGACGGGTCGACTCCCTCGACGGCCTCCGCGAGCCGTCGGTCCGGATCGTCGTTGCCGTCCACGCGCGCGTGCGTCACGAGGAGCCGGGCACGCCTGCCCAGGAGGGCGAGGTCGCGCGGGCCGATCCGCCAGCGCGGGCCGGTGAGCAGGCGGACCAGGGAGGCGTTGGCTCCGGGGTCCTGGAGGACCTCGCAGACGGCGACCAGGTCGGCCACCTCGGGCAGGTGCAGCAGCCCCGAGAGGCCCACCACCTCCACGGGGACGTCCCGGGCCACCAGCGCGCCCTGGATCTCGGCGAAGTCGGTGGCCGTGCGGCACAGGACGGCGATCTCACCGGGAGCCTTGCCGGTACGGACCAGGTGGGCGACGGAGTCGGCGACCCACTCGATCTCCTCGGCGTGGGTGCGCAGCAGGGCGCAGCGGACCGTGCCGTCGCGTTCGGCGCCGGGGGCGGGTCGGAGGGCCTCCACGCCCGCGTGCATGGCGCGCAGGGGCTCGGCGAGGCCGTTGGCGAGGTCCAGGAGGCGCCCGCCGCTGCGCCGGTTCTCGCTGAGCGCCTGGCGGGTGGCGGGGCGGCCGTCGGCGTGGGCGAAGTGTTCGGGGAAGTCGTCGAGGTTGGCGACGGAGGCGCCGCGCCAGCCGTAGATCGCCTGGCAGGGGTCGCCGACCGCGGTCACGGGGTGGCCGGTGCCGTCGCCGAACAGGCCCGCCAGGAGGATGCGCTGGGCCACCGAGGTGTCCTGGTACTCGTCGAGCAGGACGACGCGGAACTCGTCGCGCAGGACGCGGCCGACCTCGGGGAGTCCGGCGAGCTGTGCGGACAGGGCGATCTGGTCGCCGAAGTCGAGCAGATCGCGTTCGCGCTTGGCGGCCCGGTAGCGGATCACCAGGTCGGCAAGTTCCCGGCGGGCGGCGGCGGCCTCCGGGACCTTGCGCAGTTCGGCGTTGGTGAGCTTGACGCTCTGCAGGGACAGCAGGAGGCCGGCGTCCCAGGTGCGCAGTTCCTCGGGCCGTACGAGGTGCTCGGCGAGCTCGGCGTCGAGGGCGAGGAGGTCGCTGACCAGGTCGGCGAAGGAGCGGGTGAGCGCAGGGTAGGGGCCCGGGGCCTCGCGCAGGACCCGCGCGGCGAGCTGGTAGCGGGTCGCGTCGGCGAGCAGCCGGGAGGTCGGTTCCAGCCCGAGGCGCAGGCCGTGGTCGGTCAGCAGGCGGCCCGCGAAGGCGTGGTACGTGGAGATCACCGGCTCGCCCGGCGGGTTGTCCGGGTCGATCACGTCCGGGTCGGTGACGCCGGCCTTGATCAGTGCTTTGCGGACCCGTTCGGCCAGTTCCCCGGCGGCCTTGTTGGTGAAGGTGAGGCCGAGCACCTGCTCGGGGGCGACCTGGCCGGTGCCGACCAGCCACACGACGCGGGCCGCCATCACCGTCGTCTTGCCCGACCCCGCTCCGGCCACGATCACCTGCGGGGCGGGCGGCGCGATGATGCAGGCCGTCTGCTCCGGGGTGAACGGGATCCCGAGGAGCTCCTTGAGCTGATCGGGATCGGTGATACGGGCGGGCACGTCAGAGAGGCTAGCGGCGGCCACTGACAGCCGATGCCGGGTTGCCCTTCAGGCCCCACATAAGCGCAGGTCAGCACGTGTGGTGCGGCTCATCACACCAGACTTCCTCGGACCACGACGTGCCGTAGCTCACTCCACGACGTGCCGCCCCTCGGGCCGCGCGCTGCACGACGCGCGGAACGCGCAGTGCGTGCAGTGCTGGCCCGCGGTCGGGGTGAACCGTTCGTCGAGGACCTTGCCGGCGGCCGTGGCCAGCAGTTCGCCGACCCACTCCCCCGCCGCCCCCTCGATGGCGTCCTGTGCCTGGACCTTCGGCAGTGTCTCGCCGCCGTCCCGCTTGGCCGCGCCCTGACGGAGCTGGACGAGCTCCGCACCGCCCGGTTCGGGGCGCTGTCCGCCGAACGCGTCGTCGACGGCACCCTCGCGGACGGCGAGCTGGTAGACGGCGAGCTGGGGATGGCGGGCCACCTCGGCCGCACTGGGCGCCTGCTTGCCGGTCTTGAAGTCGACGACGTAGGCGCGGCCGTCACCGTCGGCCTCGACGCGGTCCATCTGGCCGCGGATGCGCACCTCGTAGTCGCCCGCCTCCAAGGTCACGTCGAAGTCGTGCTCGCTCGCCACCGGCGTGCGCCCGGCACGGTCCATGACGTGCCACTTCAGGAACCGTTCGAGCGCGACGCGCGCGTTGGCCTTCTCCTGCGCCGACTTCCACGGCGCGTCGAAGGCGAGCGCGTTCCACACCGAGTCCAGGCGTTCCATGAGGACGTCGAGATCGGCCGGGGTGTGCCCGGAGGCGACCTCGTCGGCGAGGACGTGCACGACGTTGCCGAAGCCCTGGGCGACGGTGGCGGGCGCGTCGGCCTTCACCTCCCGGCCCAGGAACCACTGCAGGGCGCACGTGTTGGCGAGCTGGTCGAGGGCGCTGCCGGAGAGGGTGACGGGGTGGTCGCGGTCGCGCAGCGGCACCTTGCTCTCGGTCGGGTCCCACATGCCCCACCAGCGGTACGGGTGGGCCGAGGGCACCAGCGGGCGGCCGTCCTCGTCGACGAGGGCGGCGAGACGGGCCAGCCGCTGGGCGGCGGCCTCCCTCAGGGTGTCGGAGACACGCGGGTCGACCGTCGTGGCGCGCAGCTCGGCGACCAGGGCCGCGACGGACAGCGGGCGGCGCGGGCGGCCCGTGACGTCGCCGGGTTCGACACCGAGTTCCGACAGGAACCGCGAGGGCTGGTCGCCGTCGTCGGCCGGTGCCTTCACCGCGGTCACGACGAGCCGTTCACGCGCGCGCGTGGCGGCCACGTAGAAGAGGCGGCGTTCCTCGGCGAGCAGCGCTCCGGGCGTGAGGGGCTCGGCGAGTCCGTCACGGCCGATCCGGTCGGCCTCCAGCAGGGAGCCTCGGCGGCGCAGGTCCGGCCACAGGCCCTCCTGGACGCCCGCGACGACGACCAGGCGCCACTCCAGTCCCTTGGCTCGGTGCGCGGTCATCAGACGCACCGCCTCGGGGCGTACGGCACGCCGCGTGAGGGTGTCGGCGGCGATGTCCTCGGCCTCGATCTCCTCGAGGAAGTTCAGGGTGCCGCTGCCGCCGGTGCGCTCCTCGGCACGGGCGGCGGTCGTGAAGAGCGCGCACACGGCGTCGAGATCACGGTCGGCGTTGCGTCCGGCCGCACCGCCGCGCCGGGCGGACCGCTCCAGGCGCGCGGGCCACGGCGTGCCGTCCCACAGGTCCCACAGGGCCTCCTCGGCGCTGCCGCCGCGCGCGAGACGTTCCCGGGCCTTGCGGAGCAGGGCGCCGAGCCGCTGGGCACCGCGCGCGTACGCGGGGTCGTGCACCGCCAGCCGCTCCGGCTCGGCCAGGGCACGTGCGAGCAGTTCGTCCGAGGGCGGCGGCAACGGGTTGCCGGCGGCGCGCTCCTCCTCGCGCAGGGCGCGGCCGAGGCGGCGCAGGTCGGCGGCGTCCATGCCGCCGAGCGGTGAGGTGAGGAGGGTCAGCGCGGTCTCGGTGTCCAGCCAGCAGGCGTCCGGCGGTGCGCCCGGGGCCTCGGCGGAATCCGGCTGGTCCGCGGACCCCGCTCCCCCGGTGCGGCTGGACGCCTCCGCCCTCGCCACCGCACGCAGCGCCGTCAGCAGCGGTGCCACCGCCGGTTCGTGGCGCAGGGGCAGGTCGTCGCCGTCGATGTCGAGCGGGACGCCGGCGGCGGTGAGGGCGCGGCGGACCGTCGGGATGGTGCGGGAGCCCGCGCGCACCAGGACGGCCATCTCGCTCCACGGAACACCGTCCTCCAGGTGCGCCCGGCGCAGGATGTCGGCGATGTTGTCCAGCTCGGTGCCGGGCGTCGGGTAGGTGTACACCTCGACGCGGCCCCCGCCGCGTACGGGGACGAGATCACGGTGGGCGCGCACCTTGTCGGCGGGGAGCCGGGTCAGCGGCATGCGCTGGGTCAGCAGCCGGGTGGCCGCCAGCAGGGCGGTCCCGGAACGGCGGGAGGTGCGCAGGACCTCGACGGGCGCCGGGCGGCCGTCCGCGCGCGGGAAGGCGTACGGGAACTCCAGGATGCCGTTGACGTCCGCGCCCCGGAAGGCGTAGATCGACTGGTCGGGGTCCCCGAAGGCGACGAGGGTGCGGCCACCGCCTGCCAGGGCGTGCAGCAGCCGTACCTGGGCCGGATCGGTGTCCTGGTACTCGTCGACGTACACGGCGTCGTACTGCGCGGCCAGGTGCGCGGCGACCTCCGGGCGGCGGGCGAGGAGCACGGCGCGGTGGACGAGTTCCGCGTAGTCGAGCACGCCCTGCAGGTCGAGTACGTCCAGGTACTCGGCGAGGAAGACGGCGGCGGCCCGCCAGTCGGGGCGGCCGATGCGCCGGGCGAACGCCTCCAGTGCGTCCGGGCCGAGGCCCAGCTCCCGGCTGCGGGCGAGGACCGCGCGGACCTCGTCGGCGAACCCGCGGGTGGTCAGGCAGGCGCGCAGTTCGTCGGGCCAGCGCACGTGCGCCAGGCCGAGCCGCTCCAGCTCCGCCTGACCGGCGAGCAGCTCGCGCACGGTCACGTCCTGTTCCGGGCCGGAGAGCAGGCGCAGCGGCTCCACGAACAGGTCGCTGTCCTGGTGGGCGCGGACGAGGGCGTAACCGAACGAGTGGAAGGTGGTCGCCCGGGGAGCGCGCGCGGCCCCGATGCGCCGTGCCATCCGGTCGCGCAGTTCGACGCCAGCCTTGCGGCTGAAGGTGAGCACCAGGATCCGTTCCGGGTCGCCGCCCCTGGCGATCCGGTCCGCCACGGACTCCACGAGCGTGGTGGTCTTTCCGGTGCCGGGCCCCGCGAGGACGAGCAGGGGGCCGGTGCCGTGGTCAACCACGGCACGCTGGGCTGCGTCCAGACGAGGGGGATCGACGGGTGCCGGCGGGGTACGGACCAGTCGGTAAGCGCCACGGTCCCCCCGTCGCACCTGCGGGTGCGACGGACGCCTGGTGGAGGAAGAGGAGCTCACGTGGTTCGCCGGTCCTGGTGGGTGTGCTGGTGGGTCGCCCGCCCCGCGGGGACGGTGGTCGTGGGATGAGGGGGACGCGCGCAGCCGACGCTACGCCGAGGGATGAGGCGGAAGCAGGCCTTCCCCTTCTTCCCTCGGATCGCTGGCGGCACAGACGTCTCCCGACCCTCGAACGTACGTCATGCCACGGGTGTGCCCGATGTGCCCGATTTCCCTCATCAGGATCAAACGTCACACCTCGGTACGTCCGATGGCGGAAGCTGTCAGGTGTGACCCTGCGCGCGTTCACCGCCGTCCCACCGCGCCCGCTTCAGGTCGAGGCGCGGCAGATGGCCCTCCGCGGCCCTGCTCGCCTCCTTCAGAGGCGTGCCCTCCGCCCGGTAGTGGCCGAGCGCCTCCAGTTCGTGGCCGGCGAGCAGGACGCCGTCCGCGCGCACGACGCGCCACCACGGAACGCCGCCCCCGTAGAGGGACATCACCCGGCCGACCTGCCGGGGACCGCCCTCGTCCAGCCACTCCGCGACGTCGCCGTACGTCATGACGCGCCCCGGCGGGATGAGCTCGGTGACCTCCAGGACCCGCTCGGCGTACTCCGGAAGTGCGTCCGCCTGCTCCGGGCGGGCGTCGTCGGGAAGGCTGTGCTCGCTCATCCGCCCCATCCTGCCCCACCCCACCGACAGTGCGACGCGCTAACGGCGGTGCGCGGCCCTCGCCCACGGGCGCCGCTTCCGGCAGACTGTGCGGCCCGCACGGGCACCCTGATGCCCCCGAGTGTCGGTACGGCATGCCACCATCGTGCGGGCGGTGACCAGTGATACGAGAGCAAGAAGAGGCGATGAAGCAGCAGGGTGTGCACCCCGACGACGCCGAGGGCACCCCTGACGCTTCGTCACGCCCGGGCACCGCTGACGAGGGCGCCGAGAAGGGCTCCGAGCGGGCTGCAGGAGGCAGGCCGGCGACGGCCGCGGACCACGCCGACGTGGCGCACATCGACGAGGTGGAGGGCGACGAACCGCTGCTCCCCGCGCGCGTGCACCGGCCGTCCGACCTCATGCGGCTCGCCGTGGGCGTGCTCGCCGTCGGCGTACTGCTCGCCATCGCGGCCTTCGCGCACGGCACCACCTCGGGGCTCGAACAGGACATCACCAAGGGCACCGGACAGGCACCCGATCTGCTGATCAAGATCGCGGGTCTGGCGTCCAGCATCGCGATCCTCCTGGTGCCGGTCGCCTTCGCGATCGAGCGCCTGATCAAACGGGACGGGCTGCGGATCGCCGACGGCGTGCTCGCCGCGGTCCTCGCGCACGGGGTGACCCTCGCCACCGACCTGTGGGTCGCCAAGGCGGCCCCGGGCTCCATCCAGGAGGCGCTCACCCAGCCCTCGCCGGGCGACATCCACGCCCTCACCGACCCGGTGCACGGCTACCTGGCGCCGGTCATCGCGTACATGACGGCCGTCGGCATGTCCCGCAGGCCCCGCTGGCGCGCGGTGCTGTGGATCGTGCTGCTCCTCGACGCCTTCTCGATGCTCGTCACCGGCTACACGACGCCGTTCTCGATCATCCTGACGGTCCTGATCGGCTGGTCCGTGGCGTACGGCACCCTGTACGCGGTCGGCTCGCCCAACGTCCGCCCCACCGGACGGACACTGATGGCGGGCCTCAGGACCGTCGGCTTCCGCCCGGTGACGGCCTCGCGCGAGGACGCCTCCTCGGACACCTCCGAGACCGGTGACCGGGGGCGGCGCTACTTCGTCACGCTGGAGGACGGCCCGCCGCTGGACGTGACGGTGGTGGACCGGGAACAGCAGGCGCAGGGCTTCTTCTACCGGGCGTACCGCAATCTGACACTGCGCGGCTTCGCCACCCGCAGCAGCCTGCAGTCGCTGCGCCAGGCACTGGAGCAGGAGGCACTGCTCGCCTACGCGGCGATCGCGGCCGGAGCCAACGCGCCCAAGCTGATCGCGACGTCCGAACTGGGTCCCGACGCCGTGATGCTCGTCTACGAGCACACCGGCGGGCGCACCCTCGACTCGCTGCCGGACGAGGAGATCACCGACGACCTGCTGCGCGGCACCTGGGAACAGGTCCGGGCCCTGCAGTCCCGGCGCATCGCGCACCGCAGGCTGGTGGGCGACGCGATCCTGGTGGATCGCTCCGGCACGGTGATCCTCACCGAACTGCGCATCGGCGAGATCGCCGCCGGCGACCTGCTGCTGCGCATGGACATCTCGCAGCTCCTGGTCACGCTCGGCCTGAGGGTGGGCGCCGAACGCGCGGTGGCCTCGGCGGTGAACGTGCTGGGCCCCGACGCCGTGGCCGACTGCCTGCCGATGCTCCAGCCCATCGCGCTCAGCCGCTCCACGCGCGCGACCCTGCGCAAGCTGGCCCGGGAACGGGCCCAGCGCGAGCGCGACGCGGTCCTGGAGGCGTCCCGGCAGGCCAAGCAGAGCCGCCTGGAGGCCGCCGGGGAGGAACCGGGGGTCGTACTCGACAAGCCCGACAAGAAGGCCGTGCGGGCGGAGCAGCGGGCCGAGAAGCGGGCCCTGGACGAGGCGCTGGACGAGGCCCGCGAAGAAGACCTGCTCACACAGATCCGGCACCAGGTGCTGCTGATCAGGCCGCAGGCCCCGGTCGAGCCGGCCCGCCTGGAGCGGGTCCGTCCGCGCACGCTGATCAGCTTCATCGCGGGCGCGATCGGCGCGTACTTCCTGCTGACCCAGCTCACCCACATCGAGTTCGGACCACTGATCGCCAACGCCGAGTGGGGCTGGGTCGCCGCGGCGGTGCTGTTCTCGGCGGCGAGCTACGTGGCGGCGGCGATGGCCCTGCTGGGGTTCGTGCCCGAGCGGGTGCCGTTCCTGCGGACCGTGGCCGCGCAGGTCGCCGGGTCGTTCGTGAAGATCATCGCTCCCGCGGCGGTCGGCGGCGTCGCCCTGAACACACGCTTCCTGCAGCGCGCGGGCGTACGGCCGGGGCTCGCGGTGGCGAGTGTCGGCGCGTCGCAGCTGTTCGGGCTCGGCTGCCACATCCTGATGCTGCTGTCCTTCGGCTATCTGACCGGTACCGAGAAGACGCCGTCGCTGTCCCCGTCCCGGACGGTCATCGCGGGTCTGCTGACCGTGGCGGTGCTCGTGCTCGTGGTGACGTCGGTGCCGTTCCTCCGGAAATTCGTCGTCACGCGCGTGCGGTCGCTTTTCGCGGGCGTCGTGCCGCGCATGCTGGACGTGCTGCAGCGGCCGCAGAAGCTGGTCACCGGCATCGGCGGCATGCTGCTGCTCACGGCCTGCTTCGTGATGTGCCTGGACGCCTCGATCCGCGCGTTCGGCGACGAGTCGACGTCGATCAGCCTCGCCAGCGTCGCCGTCGTCTTCCTCGCGGGCAACGCGCTGGGGTCGGCGGCGCCGACGCCGGGCGGCGTGGGCGCGGTGGAGGCCACCCTGACGCTCGGTCTGATCGCCGTCGGCCTCCCCAAGGAGGTCGCCGCACCGGCGGTGCTGCTGTTCCGGCTGCTCACCCTGTGGCTGCCCGTGCTGCCGGGCTGGCTGGCCTTCAACCACCTGTCGAGGAAAGAGGCGCTCTAGCCCGGCTCCGGCCAGGGCCCCGGACGCGGTCCCGGCAAGCTGCGTACCTCGTACGGCTCCCGCCCCGAGCGCACGGCCGCGCGCGACCGCACGATGGGTTCATGCCGAATTCCGCCCGGCTGCGCGCCGCTGCTCTCACCACCACCTTGCTGCTGTCCGCCGTACTGGCGGGCTGCGGCGACGACTCCGGAACCGACGGGGACCTGACGGACCAGAGGCTCAGCTGGAAGGCCTGCCCCGCACCGTCCCAGGCCGAGGGCGGCGGTCCCGCCCCCTCCCCGCTGCCGGACGGCGACGCGTGGCAGTGCGCCACCATGAAGGCCCCGCGCGACTGGGACGACCCCGAGGGCGAGACGATCGGCCTGGCGCTGATCCGGGCGCAGACCAGCGGTGACGCAAGCCGGCGGATCGGCTCCCTCGTCTTCAACTTCGGCGGCCCCGGCGGATCGGGCGTCACCACGCTGCCCGCCTTCGGACAGGACTACGCGAAGCTGCGCACCCGCTACGACCTGGTCAGCTTCGACCCGCGCGGCGTCGGCCGCAGCGCCCCCGTCATCTGCCTGAACAACCAGCAGCTGGACAGGTACTTCCAGCAGGACGCCACTCCCGACGACGCCGCCGAGCGCACGGAGCTGGTGGACAACACCCAGGAGTTCAACGCGGCCTGCGACAAGAACTCCGGGAAGATGCTGCCGCACGTGGCCACCACCGACGCGGCCCGCGACATGGATCTGCTGCGCCAGGTCCTCGGTGACGACAAGCTGCACTACTTCGGCATCTCCTACGGCACCGAACTCGGCGGCGTCTACGCCCACCTGTTCCCCGAGAAGGTCGGCCGCGCCGTCTTCGACGCGGTCGTCGACCCGACGCAGAACGCCGAAGAGAGCTCGCTCGGGCAGGCCAAGGGCTTCCAGCTCGCCCTCGACAACTTCGCCGAGGACTGCGTGACGAAGGTCGAGGACTGCCCCGTCGGGGACAGCGCCCAGGACGTCAAGAACCGCATCGCCCGGCTGCTGAAGGAGCTGGACAGTAAGCCGATCCCCGGCATCTACCCCCGCCAGCTCACCCAGACCGCGGCGACCACCGGCATCGCTCAGGCGCTGTACTCGAAGGACTTCTGGGAGTACCTCACCGACGGACTGGAGCAGGCGTACGACGGCGACGGCAGGGTCCTCATGGCGCTGGCGGACGCGTTGAACGGGCGCAACGAGGACGGCGAGTACAGCAACCTCATCCCGGCCAACGTCGCCATCAACTGCGCCGACGACAAGCCCCGGTACGACACGGCGTACGTGGAGAAGAAGCTGCCCGAGTTCGTGGACGCCTCCCCCCTCTTCGGCGACTGGCTCGCCTGGGGCCTGCTCACCTGCACCGACTGGCCGGTGGCCGGCGCGGCCGAGCATCCCGACGTCAGCGCTCCCGGCGCCCCGCCGATCCTCGTGATCGGCAACACCGGGGACCCGGCCACGCCCTACGAGGGTGCGGGGCGGATGGTGGACGCGCTGGGGAAGGGCGTCGGGGTCGAGTTGACGTACAAGGGGCAGGGGCACGGCGCCTACGACAGCAAGAACAAGTGCGTGCAGGACGCCGTGGACGGCTATCTGCTGGACGGGCGGACACCGGCGGCCGGCACGGTCTGCTCCTGACCCACTTGCCGACGAAACCCCTGGTCGGAGCGTTATCCACAGGCCGCAACGGCTGCCCGGCGATCCGCCTACCATGGCATGACCGCCATCCGCCGTACGGCGCGGACGGCCTGCGAGGGGGGATTGCACATGGCGCGTCTCGTCCGGTGGACGGCTCTCACTGCCGCCGCCGCGCTGATCACGGCGGGCTGCAGCAGCGGATCGTCCGGCGACGACCAGGACGACCGGGGGACGGACAGTCGGCGGCCGTCGGCCCCCGCTCCGCCCGGGGTGCCCGCTTCACTGGCCTCCCAGCAGCTCGACTGGGGCCGTTGCAAGGGCACCGCGGACTCCTCCGCGCCCGGCGGCGACTGGCAGTGCGCCACGCTCAAGGTGCCGCTGGACTGGGCGAAACCGGACGGCGAGACGATCGGCCTCGCGCTGATCCGCGACAAGGCCGACGGGGACCGGCGCATCGGCTCCCTGCTGTTCAATTTCGGCGGGCCCGGCGGCTCGGGCGTGTCGATGATGCCGTCGTACGCAGACAGCGTCTCGCGGCTGCACGAGCGGTACGACCTGGTGAGCTGGGATCCGCGCGGGGTGGCCGCCAGTGAGGGCGTGCGCTGCCGGGGCGACGAGGAGATCGAGGCCGCCGAGTCGGTGGACACCACGCCGGACACCCCGGCCGAGGAAGAGGCCTACCTCAAGGACGCCGCCGACTTCGGCAAGGGCTGCGAGAAGTCCGCCGGGAAGCTGATGGCCCACGTCTCCACCACGGACACCGCCCGCGACATGGACCTGATGCGGCACGTCCTGGGCGACGGCAAGATGCACTACTTCGGCATCTCCTACGGCACGGAACTCGGCGGTGTCTACGCCCACCTGTTCCCGAAGAACGTGGGGCGGATGATCCTCGACGCGGTCGTCGACCCGAGCGCCGACACCATGGGCCACGCCGAGAACCAGACCAGGGGCTTCCAGCGCGCACTGGACGACTACCTCGAATCCACGGGGCAGGACCCCGAGCGGGGAACGCGGAAGATCGCCGCCCTGCTGGACCGGATCGACGCGGAGCCGCTGCCGACGTCGTCGCCGGGGCGGAAGCTGACGCAGACGCTGGCGGTCACGGGGATCGTGCTGCCGCTGTACAGCAAGGACGGCTGGCCGGCGCTGACGAGCGCGCTGGAAGCGGCGGAGGAGGGCGACGGTTCGGAGCTGCTGGCGCTCGCCGACGGCTACAACGAACGCGACTCCTCGGGGCACTACGGCACGACGACCCACTCGCAGCGGGTCATATCGTGCCTGGACGACAAGCAGCGGCCGACCGTCGAGGAGACCAAGGAGCTGCTGCCCAGGTTCGAGAAGATCTCGCCCGTGTTCGGCAGGTTCCTCGGCTGGGACACGGCCGGCTGGTGCCACGACTGGCCGGTGGCCGGCCAGCACGAGACACCGGCGGTGAGCGCTTCCGGTGCGGCTCCGATCCTGGTGGTCGGCAACACCGGCGACCCGGCCACGCCCTACGAGGGCGCCCGCAGGATGGCGGACGAGCTCGGCAAGGACGTCGGAGTGATGCTCACCTGGAAGGGCGAGGGCCACGGGGCGTACGGGAGCGGGAGCGACTGCGTCGACTCCGCGGTCAACGCCTACCTGCTGGACGGGACGGTGCCGAAGGACGGCAAGGTCTGCTCATGACGACGGCGGGGGCCTCGTGCACCTGTGGTGCGCGAGGCCCCCGCCGACCGGAGACCGGGGTGCGGTCGCGAGCCGGTGACGGCTCAGTACACGGGCTTCTCCGGCTCGATCTGGTTGACCCAGCCGATCACGCCGCCGCCGACGTGGACGGCGTCCGAGAAGCCGGCGGACTTCAGGACCGCCAGGACTTCCGCACTGCGGACACCCGTCTTGCAGTTCAAGACGATCTTCTTGTCCTGCGGGAGGCTCTCCAGGGCGGTGCCCATGAGGAACTCGTTCTTCGGGATCAGGCGGGCGCCGGGGATGGAGACGATCTCGAACTCGTTCGGCTCGCGGACGTCGATGAGCTCGATGTTCTCGCCGTCGTCGATCCACTCCTTGAGCTGCTTGGGAGTGATCGTGGAATCGGCCGCCGCCGCCTGGGCCTCCTCGGAGACGACGCCGCAGAAGGCCTCGTAGTCGATGAGCTCGGTGACGGTCGGGTTCTCGCCGCAGACCGCGCAGTTGGGGTCCTTGCGGACCTTGACCTGGCGGTACTGCATCTCCAGGGCGTCGTAGATCATCAGGCGTCCGACCAGGGGCTCGCCGATGCCCGCGAGGAGCTTGATGGCCTCGTTGGTCTGGATGGAGCCGATGGACGCGCACAGCACGCCCAGGACGCCGCCCTCGGCGCAGGAGGGGACCATGCCGGGGGGCGGGGGCTCCGGGTAGAGGCAGCGGTAGCAGGGGCCGTGCTCGGACCAGAAGACGGACGCCTGGCCGTCGAAGCGGTAGATCGAGCCCCAGACGTAGGGCTTGTTCAGCAGTACGCAGGCGTCGTTGACCAGGTAGCGGGTCGCGAAGTTGTCCGTACCGTCGACGATCAGGTCGTACTGGCTGAAGATGTCCATCACGTTGTCGGCCTCGAGCCGCTCCTCGTGAAGGACCACGTTCACGTACGGGTTGATGCCCTTGATGGTGTCACGGGCGGACTCGGCCTTGGAGCGGCCGACGTCGGACTGGCTGTGGATGACCTGGCGCTGCAGGTTCGACTCGTCGACCTCGTCGAACTCCACGATGCCGAGCGTGCCGACACCGGCCGCCGCCAGATACATCAAGGTCGGCGAGCCGAGGCCGCCCGCGCCGACGGCGAGCACCTTGGCGTTCTTCAGCCGCTTCTGCCCGTCCATCCCGACATCGGGGATGATCAGGTGGCGGGAGTACCTGCGGACCTCGTCTACGGTGAGCTCGGGGGCCGGCTCGACCAGGGGTGGCAGCGACACGGGGACTCCGTTGGTCGGTCAATCATTACGGTTGTTCTCCCCGTAACACTGCCACGGCCTTTTTCATTCCGAGACACCTGTTCCGACACGCGAGACGATGTCGTCCCAGTAGCCGGGCATGGTCTCCCAGGGGACGGTGCGGCCGCCGCGCTCCGTGCGGTCGGTGAAGTAGATCGTCGCGGCCCCCTGCCAGCGGGCGATGCGCAGCGCCTCCTCCAGGTGCCCGCGCGGGACGCCGTGGACGAAGTGGCAGAAGCGCTCGGGCGGATGGTCGGCGCTCCACTCGGCGGCCTGCGACCAGCGGTAGTCGCTCCAGGCACCCGAGAAGGTGACCAACTGGTCGGCGGTGTCGGCATACCCGGGGTACGGATGGGTGCCGTGGCCGAGGACGATGTGGGCCTCCTCACGGATCACCCGGAGGGTGGTGACCGCGCGGCGGATCTCGGAGAGCGCGGACCGTTGGGACGGGCAGCGGTCGAGGAGGAAGCCGTCGACCTGGTACCAGTCGATGTACCGGTGCGCGTCGGAGATCAGCTCGCCGAAGGAGCGTGCTCCGTAGGCGGTGTCGAGGTGGCCGAGGACCCGGACGCCCGCGTTGCGCAGACGGCCGGCCGCCTCCAGGCAGCGCGGGTCGGGGTGGGCGCCCGGGCCGTCGGCGACGTTGAGGACGACCCAGTGCAGGGGTGTGCCCGGACAGGCCAGCGTGGCCCACTCGGCGGGGGCGACGAGGGGGTGGGCCAGGCCGGGGACACCGAAGCCGGTGCGGACGCCGGTACTCGCGGTGCCCGCTTTCCTGCTGGTCAGATACGGCATGCCGCCTCCATCCAGATGTCGGCGAGGGACTCTTCGAGGTTGATCCGGGGCCGCCAGCCGAGCCGGTCGCGTGCGGTGCGCACATCGGCCTGCTGCCAGCTGCCGCAGCCGTCCGGGTAGGGAAAGGCCACCGGCGTCGCATGCTCGGCGTCGGCGCGATGTACGAGGGGGTCGGGACGGTGGTGGCCGACGGAGTCGGTGCGGTGGAGACCGAGGGACTCGGCGCGGTGTCCGACGGACTCGGCCCGGGGGTGGCCGATGGTCGGCCGCAGCGCGCCGGGCGGTGTGTCCAGTTCGTGCAGGGCGCCGCCGTAGCCGGCCACGCGAGCGAGGGTGGCGGCGGCGTCGCGAAGCCGGACGGCGCGGCCCGAGCCGATGTTGATGACGCCCTGGGCGGCGGAGAGCGAGGCAGCGTGCACGGCACGGGCCACGTCGCGGACGTCGACGAAGTCCCGCTGGACGCCGAGGCCGCCGAGCCTGAGTTCTCCGTCGCCGGACTGCATGGCTCGGCGCATGGCTTCGGCGAGGCGGCCCAGCGGGGACCCTGCGGGCGTGCCGGGGCCGGCGGGCGAGAAGACGCGCAGGACGACGGCGTCCAGGCCGGAGCCGAGGACCAGTTCCGTCGCGGCGAGTTTGCTGACGCCGTAGGGCCCGCCGGGGCGCGGCACGGCGTCCTCGGCGGTGGAGGAGCCGGGCTGGCTGGGTCCGTACTCCGAGCTGCAGCCGATCTGCACCAGGCGCGCGCCGCAGCCGCTGCGGCGCAGGGCCTCGCAGACGGTGGCGACGGCGACGGTGTTGTGCCGGGTGAGTTCGCGGGCCCCGCCTCGCGTGGCACCCGCGCAGTTGACGACGACTCCGGGGTGGACCGCGTCGAGGAAGCGGGTGAGGGCGCCGGGGCTCCCGGTCGCGAGGTCGAAGCGGACGTCGGCGTCGTCGCCGCGGCCGAGGGCGGTGAGCTGGACGGCCGGGTCGGCGAGCAGGCGGTCGGCGACGAAGCGGCCGAGGTAGCCGTTGGCTCCGATCAGCAGGACTCTCATCGGGCGGCTCCCGGGGCCGAGGAGTCGGGTCGGGAGGTGGTCATCAGGGGTTCTCCTTCAAAGGGTGGTGCAGGGTTCGGGGGCCGGGTGTGGTGCGCGAGGCTGCGCCCTGGTGTTGGGCCGGGTACGGGGAGCGCGCGGTCATCGCGGGTGCTCCGCCGGTGCGTGGGCCGAGGCCGTGGTCAGGCGTCGTGTCGCGTGGAGCAGGAGCGCCAGGGACCCGATGCCGCAGACCGTGGTCGGGACTGCGGCCGGGCCCCAGGCGGTGACGAGGGCTTCCACGGGGACCCCCAGGAAGCTGCAGCCGGGGAGGCGACCGGCGAAGACGGTGGCCACGGCGGTCGCCTCGGCGGTCGCCGCGAACGTGAGGACGAGCGCCGGGGCGTGGGTGAAGCCGTGGACGACGAGGAGGCGGGCCAGCAGGAGGAGGGCTCCCAGGGTGAGGGCCTGGGGATGGGCGGGGGGCTCGTCGAGGACCGCGCCGGTCAGGAACAGCAGCACCGTCAGGGCGCCCAGGAACAGGGCGAAGGTGCCGAGCAGCAGCGGGCGTGCGGAGGCCGAGAAGTCGGTCAGACCACGGCTGGCCGCAAGTTTGCGGCGGGCGCCGGCGGCGAACAGGTGGGCGCTCCAGGCCGCGGGTGCGCAGGCGAGGGCGAGGGCCTGCACCGGGGCGACGGTGAGGGGCCAGGGACGGTCGGCGGCGCCGGTGGGCAGGCCGTCCGGTCCCCCGGCGAGGGCGGCGCGGAGCAGTCCGTCGCCGAGGAGGGCGTAGCCGACGAGCCAGCAGGTCCAGGCGCCGGGGGTGTGCGTGGCGGCTCTCAGCGGACCTCGGCGCACTGCGGCGCGCAGGGCGAGGGTCACCGCCAGGGTGCCGAGGGCTGCCACGGTCAGGCGTGTCCGGCCGTCGGTCAGGCGCAGGCCGGCCACGGCGGCGGCGCACAGCACGCCGGGCAGCAGGGCGAGGACGGTCCAGGCGGCACGGCCCCGGGGCTCCGGCGGCGCCGGGGGGCGTGGCGCCGTGTCGGCGTCGCGCGGGACGCGGGCGTACATCTCCTCCGCGAGGGAGAAGACGTCCCGGTGGCGGAAGCGCGCGGCGGTCCGGTCGGTGACGCCGTGCGCCTCCAGGCCCGCCGCGATCTCCAGGGGGTCCACGGCCCGTTCGCACAGGTCGCGGTGACGGTGCATCAGGGCCTTCACCGGGTCCGCGGCGCCCCTGCGGGCGGTGGGGGGCTGCTTGCCGCCCGTGCTCGTTCGGCCGGAGCGTGCGCCGGCTGTGGCAGCGGCAGGGGCCGAGGGTGAGGCGGAGGCCGTCCGCGCGCCGGGGTCCGTGCGTGTCCGATCGTCGCCCGGTCCGCCGTCCGCGAGGGCCGCGTCGGCGGGCCCGGCGCTCTCCCGTTCGCCGACGGGCGCTCCCGGGCCGGGGCCCGCGGTGTCCAGGTACTCCCGCGAGCGCTCGTCCCAGGCACCCGGGCCGGCCGGGGTGCCGGGGCGGTCCAGTTCGCCGAGGCCGCTCATCGGGCCGCTCCCTCGGTGGCGTGGACGGGAGTCGTACGGTCGGGCGGGTCCATGGCCCAGCCGGGCCCGCCCCGGGCGACGACACGGGACGCGGGGGCGGTCCAGCGACCGGGGACGTGGGCCTCGGCGGGGGCGGCGAACGGGAGGGGCTCCCCGGTGTCGTCGAGGACCACACGGCGGACCGGCGTCCGCGAGAGGATCTCCAGGTAAATGCCGTGAAATGCTGTGATGTTCTGCTCGACGGTGAACAGCTCCAGTGCGCGGGCGCGCGCGGCTGCCCCCAGGCGCTCACGGCGCTCGGGGTCGCGCAGCAAGGTCACGCACGCCTCGGCGAGCGCCCGCGGATTGCGCGGGGGTACGACGAGACCGGTGCCGCCGATGACCTCGACCACGGCGCCGACGTCCGTGGACACCGTCGCGCGACCACAGAACATGGCCTCGACCAGGCCGACCGGGAACCCCTCGACGACGCTGCTGAGGACGACCAGGGCTCCCGAGGCGTAGGCGTCGGCGCGGGACGGGAGTTCGGGGCCGCCGATGTCCTCGAAGGAGACCGGGTTGTCGCCGACGGCGTGCGGCCCGTCGGCCTCGTCGGGGAAGAGCTGCGCGGCCAGTCCCTTGCAGTGGGCGAGATAGGCAGCCCCCTCGGGGCCGGTGGGAGCGCCGACGATCCGCAGGCGCGTGCCGGGCTCCTCCTTGCGGATCTCCGCGAACGCGTGCAGCAGTGAGACGAGATCCTTGGCGGGCTCGACGCGTCCCACCCAGACCAGGGTGTCCGGGTCGGCGCACTCCGGCGTCTCCCCCGCATCCGCGAAGGGGCTGGGATCCATGCCCGGATAGACCGTGCGGAGCTTGCCGCGTTCGGCTCCGCAGCGCTCCTGCCAGCGCCGGGCATGCGCGTTGCCGGGCGTGATCACGGCGGCCCGCCGGTAGATCTCGGCGGCGAGCCGGCCGTGGAAGGCGGCGAGCAGCGCCCGTATGGGGGGCGTGGCGTCGCGAGCGGTCAGGTAGTGGGTCCGCAGGCGCACCCCGTACTCGGTCACCAGCAGGGGTGTGCCGAAGAAGTGCCGGGCGAGCAGGCCGGGCACGGCCGCGGTACCGCCGGAGGCCGCGTGGCACAGGTCGACCGCACCGAGTCCGTCGTCCTCGTACCAGTCGAGCGACAGGGGGCGCAGGGCGCGTTCGAGCCCCTCGGCCACCGCCAGCAGATCGGGGACGCGTGCCTCACGCGCGGCACGCTGGGCGCCGGGCGCGCGACAGGCGCGTTCCAGGGCGCGTACGGCGGTGTCGGAGCGGAGCGCGCCCGCCAGACCACCCTCGTCGCGGGCGAGTTCGGCGAGGCCGTACAGGGCGTTGGCGAAACGGTCCGCCTCGGCGGCGGACGCCTCCTGCGGCACACCGGACGGGTCCACGAGGGCGACACCGCACAGGGCGGCGGCGAGTTCGCCATAGCACTCGGCGAAACGCCGGCGCGCGCGCCGCCCGTACACGACCCCGTCGTCCTCGGAGCACCACAACGGCGCGGTGCGCACCCGGCTGACCTGCGGCGGCAGCGGCACCCACCCCTCGTCCTCCTGGCGCTCGCTGCGACTGAGCGCGTAGACGTCGAACTCGTGCTGCTCGAGCCCGCGCACGAGCCGGTCGCACCAGAGCCTGGCGTCACCGCCCACGTACGGATAGCCACCCTCCGTAAGCAGTCCGATGCGCATGCGCGCACCCCCGATCTCCCGTATGGAGAGCCGCCGTTGGTCCGGCGACTCGCAGCGGGACGAACGTATGCGGACAAGGCGGTGGCGCGACGGACGGTTGTCCATCGCGCCACCAAAAGGGGTGAACGGACGTAACTTTCCCGTGCGGGGTGCGTTCCGTCGCGCTAAGGGATCGCTCGATCACCACGCGTCACATGGCGGCCAGGCCTCACGGGGTCACTCCCCGGGGTACGCCCAGGGGTTGGGACGGCAGTCGATCCCGTCGTGGTCGACGAACTTGGTCTGCTGCTGCATGACCGGGGCGAGTTCGCCGTCCTTGTCGCAGGTGACGTGGTTGAAGCCGAGGCGGTGGCCGACCTCGTGGTTGATCAGCATCTGCCGGTAGGCGTGGATCCGGTCGCCGTACGGCTCCGCGCCCTGGGCCCACCGGTAGGCGTTGATCATCACGCGCTCGGTGGCGGCGGAGTCGCAGGACACGTTGTCCACGGTGGTGTCCAGGCCGGACTTGGCGCACCATTCGGCGGTGGTGCCCGGGCTGGCGAGTGTGATCACGAAGTCGGGCTGCCCGGAATGGATGCGCTCGAACGTGCGGGCACCGTTGTGCGCCCAGCTCCGGTCGTCGTTCAGCGTCTTCTGCACGGCCTGCGCGAAGAGTTCGCCGTCGAGTCCGAGCCCCTGCTCGACGTCCACGCGGTAGGTGTACTTCTGTCCCGTGCCCGGCGCCTTGTCGATGCCGGGAACCGCGTCGAACCTCCCCGAGGCCTTGAGTGCGGCGCCGAGCGGGTACGTCCTGCTCATCTTCTGCTCGTACGTCAGCGGTACCGCGGCGCCGGACGGGGTCGGCGTCGGCCGTCCGTCGGCCCGCGACGCGGGGTCGCGGGCATCGCGCGCCTGGTCGGTGGCGGACTGCGACTGCACGTCCTCGCCGTCCCGCCCGTCAGCGACCTGACCGGCCACGACGACCGCCAGCACGGTGGTCACGGCGGCAGCCGCGATGCCGGTGAAGGCCCGGCCCTTGCCGCCCTTGGCCGACGCGGGCCCGCCGGTGGGCGGCGCGTCGTCGACGTGGGCGGTGTCGCCGGAGTTCCAGTCGGTGACCGAGGCGTACGGGTCGGTGACCTGCGCGGCGACGGTGGTGCGGCGAGGCGCGCGGGGCGCGAAGACGTCGTCGTCGTCCTCGCCGAAGGCGTCCAGGTACTCCTGCCGCGGCCCGTGCGGGGGAGCCTGCCGCTGCCGCGGGAAGAGAGTCCCGGGCCCGGCGGACCGACCGGACTGCGCGGGAGCTCCGGGCGCCCCCGGCGGCGTGCCGTACCCGACACCGGCCGCTCGCGCCCTCAACTCACCCCAGCCGCCCCCGGCTTCACGCTGCTCGGGATGGCCCCCACGAACCTGCGGCACACCATGGGCGGGGGTGCCGTCAGGGAAGCGGGGCACACCACGCGCGGGAGTGCCGTCGGGGAGCCGAGGAACACCACGGGCCGGAGTCCCGTCGGGGAACCGAGGAACACCACGGGCCGGAGTGCCGTCCGGCACCTGGGGAACGCCATGCGCCGGCGTACCGTCAGGAAACCTGGGAACACCACGCGCGGGCGCCCCCTCGAAGGGACCGCCCGACGGCCCCGGACCCCACCCGGCCATTCCGTCCGGCAGGCGTCGGCCCGCGTACCCCGGGGCCCCGCCCGGTCCGCCGCCGCCCGGCAGCAGTTGCTCCCCCGCCGGCGGCGCAGGCGTACGCCGACGGCCCGGCCGCGCGGGGCGGCCCTCCCGTGCTGCGGCGGCGTCCGCGGTGTCGCCCTTGGGGGCGGGTCCGCGGCGGCTGTGGCGTCCCACGTCGCGCCTCAGCCTCCCGTGTTCTCGTCGGCGGGCTCGTGGTCCACGGCCCGGTGGTCCCTGTTCTCGTGACGTACGTCGTTTCCGCGACCCTCGTCGTGCCCGTCGCCCTCGGCGCCGCCCTGCTTCCCGGTGTCCGCGAGGAGTTCACGGAACGCCGTGGCCACGGTCTCCGGATATTCCATCATCGCCACGTGTCCCGCGTCCGGCAGGGTCAGCAGCCGGGAGTCGCGGAAGGCACGGGCGGCGCGCTGGGCCATCCGGTAGCCGACGAGTTGGTCCCGACCACCGTAGACCAGCAGCGTGGGTGCGAGGACCCGTTCGGCCTGACGCCACAGTCCGTGCTGGCCGCCGACGGTGTAGGCGTTGACGATCCCGCGTGCCGAGCGCGCCATCGCGTCCCAGAAGTACGGCAGTTGCAGCCGCCGCTCCATCTCCTCCACGGCGTTGCGGAAACCTTCCGGCGTCACCTTCCCGGGGTCGCCGTAGCACAGCGCCATGACCCCGCGGACCCGCTGCTCCGCGGTCCACTCCCGGGTCATCCGGGTGAACAGCGACGCCACTCCGGGCAGCGCCAGCAGCCCCGTCGGTACGGCGCTGCGCTGCACGCGGATCTCCGGCAGCGCGGGCGACACGAGCGTCAGCGTCCGCACCAGGTCGGGCCGCGCGGCGGCGACGCGGGTGGCGATGGCGCCGCCGAGCGAGTTTCCGAACAGGTGCACCGGGCCCCGCCCGGACGCGTCGAGATGACGGATGACGGCCCGGGCGTGTCCCGTGACCGAGTAGTTGCCGTCGTCCGGTGGCGGGGAGTCGCCGAAGCCCGGCAGGTCGACGGCCTCGCTGTCGACGACGTCGTCCAGCAGCGGCATCAGCGCCGACCAGTTCTGGGAGGAACCGCCGAGTCCGTGGACGTACAACGCGGGCGGCAGTCCCGCCCGCGCCGGCCGTCTCGACCGCACCGTCAGTGTGATGCCCGGCAGGTGGACCGACCTGAGCCGTTCGCCCTCGGCGACCTTGACGGCTGCCACCTTCGGCAGCACGTTGGCGGGCGGCACGGACGGCAGCTCGGTCGAAGACATGCGGCAATGTTACGAGACGATCACGCGGCGGCTCATGTGTTCGCGGTCACAGGCGCGGGTGCGACCCCGGGTGAGCCGGGTACAGGTGTACGGATCCCCTGACAGCTCTGCGTCACGGACCGCAAGCGGATCGCATGGCGTCCGAATCGGGTGTCTCCTAGGCTCGTGGAGAGGGCACCCGCGTGTGGCCCCTGCATGTCCAGGGACGTTCGTAGGAAGGGAGCCCAACATGGCAGTCGACCCCACCGACCCCGAGACCTTCGAGGACGACGAGGCCCAGCAACCCGCGGAATTCGACGTCGAGGCCCCCGACGCCGACGCCGTCGAGCAGCACGCGGACATCGCGCCGGACCGCGACGACCCGCTGACCGGCGTCGAACCCGACCGCGCCAACGAGGCCGACCTGGTGGAACAGGCCAGGGTCGTCTCCCACGACGAGGACGACTACCGCTGAACCAGGTGGCCGCGACGGCACCCGGAAGGTGCCACCCAGCTGGAGAGAGGCCAATTTTTGCCCGGCCTGAAACCATTTGAAACCTATTGTGCGGCTTTCCACACCGTCCGGTCCGTGAAATTCTGCGCTCGCACCGCGCACACCACGGTTACCGAAAAGTACGATGGCGGCGCGGCGCACACCGCACGTGGACGACTTTGGGAGGCGGCGTGACAGCCATCGAGCAGACAGAGGCGGTACGCCCGCGGGGCACACGCCTTCCCCGCCGTGCCCGACGGAACCAGCTGCTGGGCGCCGCTCAGGAAGTGTTCGTGGCGCAGGGCTACCACGCGGCCGCGATGGACGACATCGCCGAGCGCGCCGGCGTCAGCAAGCCGGTGCTCTACCAGCACTTCCCGGGCAAGCTGGACCTGTACCTCGCGCTGCTGGACCAGCACTGCGAGGCACTGATCCAGTCCGTGCGGAGCGCGCTCGCCTCGACGACCGACAACAAGCAGCGCGTCCGGGCGACGATGGACGCGTACTTCGCGTACGTCGAGGACGACGGCGGTGCCTTCCGCCTCGTCTTCGAGTCCGACCTGACCAACGAGCCCGCCGTGCGCGAGCGCGTGGACAAGGTCACGAACGAGTGCGCCGAGGCCATCTGCGACGTCATCGCCGAGGACACCGGCCTCTCGCGTGCCGAGTCGATGCTGCTGGCCTCCGGTCTGGGCGGGCTCGCCCAGGTGGTGGCCCGCTCCTGGCTGCACAGCGACCGCAGTGTGCCTCGCGACCAGGCGGTCCAGCTGCTCACGTCGCTGGCCTGGCGGGGCATCGCCGGCTTCCCGCTGCACGGCAACGAGCAGCAGCACTGACCTCGGAAACCCCGTTCCCGGCCGTGTTCCCGTCGGCTGTTCGCTCCTGGCGTTCTCCGACGGAGCGTGTACGTCCCCTCACCGGGCTAATGTGTGCTGGGTACGGCGCGGAAGATCGCGCACTTCACTGACCGTCGGAGGGACATAGCCGTGGAGGTCAAGATCGGCGTGCAGCACGCGCCCCGCGAGATCGTTCTGGAGAGCGGTCAGAGTGCCGAGGAGGTCGAGCGCGTGGTCTCCGAGGCACTGGCCGGCAAGTCGCAGCTGCTGAGCCTCGTGGACGAACACGGCCGCAAGATCCTGGTCCCGGCCGACCGCCTCGCGTACGTCGAGATCGGCGAGCCGGCCCCGCGCAAGGTGGGCTTCGGCGCGCTGTAGCCGGACGAAGGACGGCAAGGGCCCGACGGTGACACACCGCCGGGCCCTTCTCGCACCGGTGTCTGTGAAGGCGCCCCACCTTCCGGACTCTCCGCCTTCCGACTCTCCGGCCGGTCGCTTTTCACACCACCGGGCCCTGCGCCTCCGCACCAGACCACCGAGCCCCGTACGCGCAGCCCTCGGTCAGGTCGCTGCTCAGACCACCGGGCCCTGCACTCCCGAACCACCAGGCGCCGCACCGCTCCAAGGAACCGCGCCCCGCGCCCCAGCCCACCGGGGAAGGTCACGTCCCACGGCTCCGGGTCGCGTTGCGGTGCCTCCGTGGCGCGCGGAAGGTCACAGCCGGCCCACAGGGGAGGATTGCATTCCGCAGGTCAGGGGTAGGACGGCTACGACCGTTCCGGGCAGGCCGGCCATGTGGGAGGGACCCCCGACATGCTGTTGGAAGCGCTCAGCGCCGCGATCCTCGGCCTCGCCCTGGCATGGGCCGCCGCCCACCGGCTGCCGCACCGGCTGCCGGCCCGGGTCCTCGTCCTGCCGACGGGTGTCGCCGGGGCCCTCTTCGGAGCGTTCGTCACGCACACCGCGCTGGGCGTCGACAGCCTCCTGCCGAACCTCGTGGGCGCGGCCGCCGTCTCCGTCGCCTCGCTGTCGCTGCTCCTGCGCCCCGCGGGAAGACTCCGGCGCCGGTCGGCGACCGCCTGACCGGCCGCCGACGGCGGCGCCGCCCGGTGAGGCACCGGGACCGCCCGGAGGGGCTGCCCTAGGCGGCCAGCCCCAGCGCTGCCATCCGCTTGGTGTGCGCCTCGGTGATCCGGGAGAACATCCTGCCGACCTCGGCGAGGTCGAAGCCGTCCGCGACACCGCCCACGAGCATCGTCGACAGCGCGTCCCGGTCGGCGACCACACGCTGGGACTGCGACAGGGCCTCGCCCATCAGCCGCCGCGCCCACAGCGCCAGCCGCCCGCCCACCCGCGGGTCCGCGTCGATCGCCGCGCGCACCTTCTCCACGGCGAAGCCGGCGTGGCCCGTGTCGTCGAGCACGGCGAGCACCAGCTCGCGGGTGTCCGAGTCGAGGCGGGCCGCGACCTCGCGGTAGAAGTCACTGGCGATGGAGTCGCCGACGTACGCCTTGACGAGCCCCTCCAGCCAGTCGGAGGGGGCCGTCTGCTTGTGGAAGCCGGCGAAGGCGGCCACGAACGGCTCCATGGCCGCCGTCGGCTCCTCGCCGATCTCGGCGAGCCGGTCGCGCAGCCGCTCGAAGTGGTGGAACTCCGCCGAGGCCATCTTCGCCAGCTCCGCCTTGTCCGCCAGCGTCGGCGCCAGCTTGGCGTCCTCCGCGAGCCGCTCGAACGCCGCCAGCTCGCCGTACGCGAGCGCTCCGAGCAGGTCCACGACCGCGGCGCGGTACTGCGGGTCGGCGGAGGCCGTCGCCCAGTCCCGGGCGGCGACTCCGGTGTGTTCGGCGGGGGCGTCTGCGTCGTTGCCAGGCTTGTCAGAGCTCGTCATGCAGCGCACAATAGCCCGCCCGCCGCCGACCGTAAGGCCCTGGTCAATCAGTGTGACGACGACTACCTGACCAAATCGGCCATCGCGTGTGCGCGAATCCGGGGTATGGTGGTAATGCGCC
The DNA here is from genome assembly GCF_014650995.1 of Streptomyces viridiviolaceus. Taxonomy (GTDB): domain Bacteria; phylum Actinomycetota; class Actinomycetes; order Streptomycetales; family Streptomycetaceae; genus Streptomyces; species Streptomyces viridiviolaceus. The sequence goes on along the minus strand of NZ_BMWA01000011.1, from coordinate 52,235 downwards.
TGCCGAGTATGTGACGTACGGGTACGTGACATCTTCGTCGGGCCGCACGCATGAGGATGCCCGGTCGGTGGCCCGATCGGCTCCGACCCGACAGCCCTCTCGTCCGTACGGCACAGTGCGTACGGAACCCGGAGGGACACCCTCAGCGGTACGAGCGCTAGAGCGTCGGCAGAGGTCCCGTGTCCTACGGCTCGCCCGTAAGGCAGCCGACGTCCCCGGCACGGTCTGGCACGACCCCCGCGCTCGCCTCGCACCGCGCACACAGAAGAGGCAGCACCCTGACTACGACGTTCCGATCCCTCGGGATCCTCCCCGAGACCGCCGAGGCCCTGGAGGCCGTCGGCATCATCAATCCCTTCCCCATCCAGGAGATGACGCTTCCCGTGGCCCTCTCGGGCACGGACGTCATCGGCCAGGCGAAGACCGGCACCGGCAAGACGCTGGGCTTCGGCCTTCCGCTCCTCGAGCGCGTCACCGTCCCCGCCGACGTCGAGGCCGGCCGCGCCGCCCCCGAGTCCCTGACCGACGCCCCGCAGGCCCTCGTCGTCGTGCCGACGCGCGAGCTGTGCACCCAGGTGACCAACGACCTGCTGACCGCCGGCAAGGTGCGCAACGTGCGCGTCACCGCGATCTACGGCGGCCGGGCGTACGAGCCCCAGGTCGAGGCCCTGAAGATGGGCGTCGACGTGGTCGTCGGCACCCCGGGCCGCCTGCTGGACCTGGCCGGCCAGAAGAAGCTCGACCTGAGGCACGTCAAGTGCCTGGTCCTCGACGAGGCGGACGAGATGCTCGACCTGGGCTTCCTGCCCGACGTCGAGAAGATCATCAACATGCTGCCGGCCCGCCGCCAGACCATGCTGTTCTCGGCGACCATGCCGGGCGCGGTCATCGGACTGGCCCGCCGCTACATGTCGCAGCCCACCCACATCCGCGCCACCGCGCCGGACGACGAGGGCACGACGGTGGCGAACATCAAGCAGTTCGTCTACCGCGCCCACAACATGGACAAGCCCGAGATGGTCGCGCGCATACTGCAGGCCGACGGCCGGGGGCTGGCCATGGTCTTCTGCCGCACCAAGCGCACCGCGGCCGACCTCGCCGACCAGCTCCAGCAGCGTGGTTTCGCCTCCGGCGCCGTCCACGGCGACCTGGGTCAGGGCGCCCGCGAGCAGGCGCTGCGCGCCTTCCGCAACGGCAAGGTGGACGTGCTCGTCTGCACCGACGTCGCCGCCCGCGGCATCGACGTCGAGGGCGTGACGCACGTCATCAACTACCAGTCGCCGGAAGAGGAGAAGACGTACCTGCACCGCATCGGCCGCACCGGCCGCGCGGGTGCGAAGGGTACGGCGATCACTCTGGTCGACTGGGACGACATCCCGCGCTGGCAGCTGATCAACAAGGCGCTGGAGCTGGACTTCAACGACCCGCCGGAGACGTACTCCACCTCCCCGCACCTCTACTCCGACCTCGGTATCCCCGAGGGCACCAAGGGCGTCCTGCCGCGCTCGGCGCGCACCCGCGCCGGACTGGCGGCGGAGGAGCTGGAGGACCTGGGCGAGCCGGGCGGCCGGGCCGGTCGCGGGCGCGGCGGCCGGGGCGGACGCGAGGAGTCCCGTTCCGCCGACCGCGAGCGTCCTTCCCGTACCCCGCGCCGCCGTCGCCGTATGCGCGGCGGGGCGCCGGTGGACGCCGAGGCCACCGGGACCACGGCACCCGAGTCGGTGACCGGCGGCGCGGACAGCGGCACGGAGACGGAGGCCGCCAAGGGTCCCCGCACCCTGCGCCGTAGGCGCCGCACGCGTTCCGGGGCGCCGGCTCAGCAGCCGGTGGCGTCGGCGACCGCCGACTCCGCGGCACCGGAGGCCGCCGTGTCCGCCGTGGCGACGGCGGACGGCGCGGCCCTGGAGGCCCCCGAGACGGGCGAGGCCGCCGAGACCGGGACGGTGGAGACGCCGGCGAAGCCGCGCCGCCGCACCCGTACCCGCAAGTCGGCCGAGACCGCCCCGCAGGAGGCCACCGCGTCGGTCGAGCCGGAGGTCGTGGAGCCGTCGGCGGCCGCCGGGGCCACGGCGCCCGAGGCACCCGCGGACAAGCCCCGCCGTCGCACCCGCAAGGCCACGGCTGCCGGGGAGGCGGCGGTCGACACGGCCGAGGGTGTGACCGAGTCCGCGCCGGAGGCGGCGGAGACGAAGGCGCGCCGCGCGCGGAAGACGGCGGCCGCGGAGGCCACCGAGGAAGCCGCGGAGGCCAAGCCGCGACGCACCCGCAAGGCGGCGGCGACGGCCGAGGCCGCGGTCGACACGGCCGAGGGCACGGAGACCAAGCCGCGCCGCACCCGCAAGACCGCCGCAGCGGCCGAGACCACCGACGGCACCGAGGTCGCCGAGGCCAAGCCCCGACGCACCCGGAAGACCGCCGCCAAGGCCGAGACCGCCGCCGACACGGCCGAGGGCACCGAGGGCGCCGAGGCCAAGCCGCGACGCACCCGGAAGGCCACGGCCAAGGCCGAGACCGCCGCCGACACGGCCGAGGGCACGGAGGCGAAGCCCCGCCGCCGCACCCGCAAGGCCGCCGAGCCCGCCGAGGCCACCGCCGACATCCCGGCGCAGACCGCGCAGGAGCCGGAAGCCGCCGAGGCCAAGCCCCGGCGCACCCGCAAGGCCACGGCCAAGGCCGAAACCGCGGCCGACACGGCCGAGGGCACGGAGACCAAGCCGCGCCGCACCCGCAAGACCGCCGCAGCAGCCGAGACCACCGACGGCACCGAGGTCGCCGAGGCCAAGCCCCGACGCACCCGGAAGACCGCCGCCAAGGCCGAAACCGCCGCCGACACGGCCGAGGGCACGGAGGCGAAGCCCCGCCGCCGCACCCGCAAGGCCGCCGAGCCCGCCGAGGCCACCGCCGACATCCCGGCACAGGCCACGCACGAGCCGGAGGCCGCCCCGCGGCGTCGGACCCGCAAGGCCACGGCGACCACCGAGGCGGGCGGCGAGGCCGTCGAGGCGGAGACCAAGCCGCGCCGCACCCGCAAGACCGCCGCAGCCGCACCGCAGCCCGCGGAGTCCACGGAGGGCTGATCCCGGCCGGTCACGACCGGCGCCCACCGACACGATCGCCGGCCCGGCCCCGCCACGCGCGGGGCCGGGCCGGCGGCGTTGTCGCGCCCCGGCGGCCCGGTGGATCCCGCTCCGCCCGATAACCTCTGCCCGTGAGCCAGAACGCCAGCTTCTCCACACCCCCCGACGCACGCACGTACCGGCTGCGCACCACGCGCGGCGAGTTCGCCGTCGTCGATGCACCCGTGGCCGACGGTGCCGAGCCGAAGGGCGTCGCGCTGCTGCTGCCCGGGTTCACGGGGAGCAAGGAGGACTTCACGCTGCTGCACGAGCCGCTCGCGGCGCGCGGATACCGGACCGTCGCCGTGGACGGTCGGGGGCAGTACGAGTCCGACGGCCCCGAAGCCGACGAATCCGCCTACGCGCAGGCCGAGCTGGCCCGTGACGTGCTCGCGCAGGCGGCGGCCCTGGGAGAGCCCGTGCACCTGCTCGGGCACTCGCTCGGCGGACAGATCGCACGGGCAGCCGTGCTGCTGGACCGCTCCCCCTTCGTCTCCGTCACGCTGATGTCCTCGGGCCCGGCGCAGATCTCCGTCTCCCAGCAGCAGCGTGTGAAGCTGCTGCGGGACGCGCTCGACACCATGACGATGGCGGAGGTCTGGGACGTGATCCAGACCATGGGCCCGCCCGAGGAGGTCGGCGGCCCCGCGCGCGGCCTCGGCGACCAGGCACGGCTGCGGCAGCGCTGGCTCGGCACCAGGCCCGCCCAGCTCCGCGCCACGGGACGCCAGTTGTGCACCGAGCCGGACCGGGTCGCCGAACTCGCCGCCGTGCCGCTGCCGTTCCACGTACTGTCGGGCGCCTATGACGACACCTGGCCCGTGCCGCTCCTGGACGAGATGGCGGTGCGGCTGAACGCGCGCCGGACCGTCGTCACCGGCGCCGAGCACTCCCCCAACACGGACCAGCCCCTGCCGACCGCCCGCGCCCTCGCCGACTTCTGGGACGACGTCACCGGGCAGCCGGACGCCGGCTAGTACTGCGACTGCAGGTGCTCCCAGAAGCCGTCCCGCAAGGCCCTGCGCAGGTCGGCCTGGCCGCGCAGCGAGTACTGCAGCAGCCCCTCGGCCTCCACGAGCAGGTCCTGGTCCACCGAGCCGGGGAGGTAGGGGTGGCCGGGGAGCAGTTCCACCAGCGACTCCCGGCCGCGGGCGGCCAGCCACTTGGCCGCGATCTGCGCGCCCACGAACCGGACGTCCTCGCGGCCCGGCCGGGCCACGCCGGTGGCCTCGTAGGCGTGTGCCGTGCGCCGGGACACGTACGGCTTGAAGAACTCCAGGTCGAAGGTGCGCTGGCTGTCGACCTCCCAGAGCAGCGGGTCGGCCTGGTTGCGGCCCTCGGGTGCCTCGACGCCCCACAGGTGGACGCGGGCGCCGTAGCCCTGGGCGGACTCGACCGCCGAGACCAGGTCCTCGTCGCCGCCGAGCAGCGCCGCGTCGCTGATGGCGCGGTGCCGGGCCAGTGACTCCAGGTCGGACCTGATGAGGGAATCGACGCCCTTCTGCTGGTTGTTGGCGTTGAGGTTGCCGAGGCGGACCTTCACGTCCGGCAGCTCGGCGATGGTCTGCTGCTCGGCGGTGTGGATGCGGCGCCGGGCGCCGTCGTACCAGTAGACGCGCAGCAGCCGGCTGTCCGCGAAGATCGTGCGGGCCTTGTCGATGAGCGCCTCGATCAGTCCCTCGGCGTCCAGGTCGAAGGCGCGGCGGTCCTCGGTCCCGGCGACCAGTCGTCCCGCCGCCGCGTAGAGGTACCCGGCGTCCACGAAGATCGCATGGGTCGAGGGTGTCTTCGCCACCTCGGCGAGCATGCGCTGCAGGAGCTCGTTGACGCGGTCGATGCGGGCGTTCACGGACGCGAGGTCGTCGTTCATCGCCTCCATTGTCCCGGCGGTCACGCTGTGAACACAACCGGTCCCGGTCAGTCCTGTACCGGTCAAGCGACTGGCGACTTACGCGCTAGTAATTAGTTGTTCGAAAAATTTCTTTAGCGTAGGGAATGTTTGAAACACGCATGTCGTTGACTACGCATGGAACACGGGACACCGACGCCCCGTGGCCATCCATCGAGTAGTTCTCCTCAGGAGGATGACCAGACGAAGGGAGAAGCCCATGCGCTTCGAAATCATGCGACTCGACGACGTCGACGGCACGCCCGTGGACACCACCGTCGTGGACGCCGCCTCCGTCAACCGTATCGTTCAGCAGGCCGCCGCCATCGGGCAGCGGCTGTGGATCCGCCCGGCCGACACCTCGGCCTCGTAACGCGGAGCCGTCCGCATACGCTTGAGAGCCCCCGTACGGAACCGGACGAACCGGTCGCCGTGCGGGGGCTCTGCTCATGCGCCCTGGATCACCTGGGTGACGCCGTTGATGATCTGCTGCACCGCGATCGCGGACAGCATCATGCCGGCGAGGCGGGTCACCAGGACCACGCCGCCGTCCTTGATGACGCGGATGATCAGCAGCGAGTACCGCATCACCAGCCACAGCACCACGTGGATGGCGAGGATCGCCGACCACACCGACACCTGCGTGGTCACGCTGTCGGCCTTCTGCACCGCCAGGATGACCGACACGATCGCACCGGGGCCGGCGAGCAGCGGCATGCCCAGCGGGACCAGCGCGACGTTGACGTCCTTGGTCTGCTTCGGCTCGTCGGTCTTGCCGGTGAGCAGGTCGAGCGCGATCAGCAGGAGCAGCAGACCGCCCGCGATCATCAGCGCGGGCACGGAGACGTGCAGGTAGTTCAGGATCTGGTGACCGAGCACACCGAACACGGTGATCACGCCCCCGGCCACACAGACCGCCTGGAAGGCCATGCGCCTCTGCACCTTGGCGGGCCGGCCGGCGGTCAGGGCGAGGAAGATCGGGGTGATCCCAGGGGGATCCATGATGACAAAAAGGGTCAGGAACAGAGAGCCGAAGACGGCGATGTCGAACATGGGTGACGTACTGGCCTTGCGAGGAGATACGGAAGTGGGAGGGCGGCACGGTGCGCCCCGGGCGACCGGGGCGCCTCAGGCTCCGCCGGCCCCCGGCACGGGGAACGCCCCGAACGCCCGCCGCGTGATCTCCCCGTACACCTCGGGGTCCGTCGTGTACTCGCCGAGCACACAGGTCTTCCGGCTGCCGTGGTAGTCGCTGGACCCGGTCACCAGGAGCCCCAGCTCCTTCGCCGTCCCCCGCAGCCGTGCCCGCGTGTCCGCGTCGTGGTCCATGTGGTCGACCTCGATGCCGTCGAGCCCGGCGGCGGCCATCTCGGCGATGGCGGCCTCCGGCACCGTACGGCCCCGCTTGGCGGCGGCCGGGTGCGCGAACACCGCGACCCCGCCGGCGCCCTTGATCAGCCGTATCGCCTCGAAGGGGTCGGTCTCGTGCTTCTCCACGTAGGCCCGGCCGCCGTCGGCCAGCCAGTCCTTGGTGAAGGCGTCGCCCACGGTGGGCACGACCCCGAGTTCGACGAGGGCGGAGGCCACGTGCGGGCGCCCGACCGATCCGTCGCCGGCGATCCGCGCGACCTGCTCCCAGGTGACGGGGACGCCCAGCGCGTTGAGCTTGGCGACCATGCCCTTGGCCCGCGGCACCCGGTCGTCGCGGACCAGCTCGCGCTCGGCGAGCAGGGCCGGCTCCTCCGGGTCGAAGAGATAGGCCAGCATGTGCATGCTGATGCCGTCGATACGGCAGGACAGCTCGGCGCCGGTCACCAGCGTGAGCCCCTCGGGCAGCGCGGCGAGTGCCTCGGCGTGCCCGCGGGTGGTGTCGTGGTCGGTCAGCGCGACGACGTCCAGTCCGGCCGCGGCGGCCTTGCGCACCAGCTGGGCCGGGGTGTCCGTACCGTCGGACGCCGTGGAGTGGGTGTGCAGATCGATGCGCACGACGCTGACTCCAGGCATGTCGGGACGGACGGGGACGCTCAAGGATAACCGGAATTCCTTCCTTCCCTGTCACACCCGCATCGCCCCTGCGCCCCCTACCTCCGCTCGCCCCCCTCGGCGATCAGGCCCCCTACGGCTGGATCAGCCGCGGCGACAGCGCACCGCACGGCACGAGGTCCACCTCGGCCCCCGCGTCCCGCAGGTCGGTCAGCACCAGTTCGTCGTACATCAGCAGGCCCGTCTGCTCGGGCCACACGACGGCCCACAGCCACATCCCGAACGCCTCCCCCGCGAAGACGGCACGGTCGACGGGGGAGCCGGAGACATGCCAGAGCGGGGTCGGCCGGCCGGCGGCGAGCACCTTGGCCTGGGGCGGCTTCTCGACGTTCATGTACGGCCCCGGGTCGGGGGCGTCGATGCCCGCGTACCGCGCGCCGAGGCCGACGCCGAGTTCCTCGGCCACCAGGATCAGCTCACCGACTCCGCCGAGCGGGCCGGGTCCCGAGCACGCCACCGCTGTGGCCCGGCCGCCGCTGCGGTCGTCACCCGCGCAGGCCACGCCGGTGAACAGCCAGCCGACCGGCAGCGGCCACGGCATCCAGACCGGCACCTGCGTCCTGGCCACCACGACGCTGAGGGCCTCGACGCTGGGCGGGATCACGGGCTGCAGCGGATACACGGCGCCGTGCACATCGCACTGCCAGGAATCGGCGAAAAGGCCGGGAGCCCTGACCCGGCCACCACACTTCGGGCAACTGGGTTCGCCCCTCATAGAGCCCCACGGTCCTACCCCCGCTGCGCCACGTCAAGGACGATCACCCATCCGGGCGGAGCGGCTGACCGGCGACAACTAGATGCGTGTTGCATTAATTAGGCCACCTAACTTACTGTGTGCATATACCAACCATCTACTCCCACCTCCGTCGGGATTGGAGACACGCATGGACCCCTTCGACGCGGGGGCAGGCGGCATCCTGCGACAGCCCAAGGCCGTGTGGGCGACCGCCGGCGCGTCCGTGGTCGCCTTCATGGGCATCGGACTCGTCGACCCGATCCTGCCGTCCATCGCCAAGGGCCTGGACGCGAGCGCGAGCCAGGTCTCCCTGCTCTTCACCTCGTACTTCCTCATCACCGCCGTGGCGATGCTGGTCACCGGCTTCGTCTCCAGCCGCATCGGCGGGCGCAAGACCCTGTTGCTCGGCCTCGCGTTCGTCGTGGTCTTCGCGGGCCTGGCGGGCACCTCCGACACGGTCGGCCAGCTCGTCGGCTACCGGGCCGGCTGGGGTCTGGGCAACGCGCTGTTCGTCTCGACGGCGCTGGCGGTCATCGTCGGCGCGGCGGCCGGCGGCAGCGCCGCGGCGATCCTGCTGTACGAGTCCGCGCTCGGCCTCGGCATGGCCTGCGGCCCGCTGCTGGGCGCGCTGCTCGGTGACGCCAGCTGGCGCTACCCCTTCTTCGGCACCGCGTTCCTGATGGCGGTCGGCTTCCTGTGCATCGCGGCGTTCTTGAAGGAGCAGCCGAAGCCGGCCCGGAAGACCTCGCTGCTGGACCCGATCAAGGCCCTCGGCCACGGTGGCCTCGCCTCCGCGGCGGTCTCGGCGTTCTTCTACAACTACACGTTCTTCACCGTGCTGGCCTTCACGCCGTTCGTGCTGAACATGACCCCGTACAAGTCCGGTGCCGTGTTCTTCGCCTGGGGCGTGCTGCTCGCCGTCTTCTCGGTGGTCGTGGCCCCGCGCATGCAGGCCAGGTTCGGCTCGCTGAAGGTGCTCGGCGGCTCACTGGTGCTGCTCGCGGCCGACGTGCTGGTGCTCGGATACGGCGACCACACGACGGCGATCGTCTGCACGATCCTCTCCGGTGCCTTCATCGGCGTGAACAACACCGTCTACACCGAACTGGCGCTCGGGGTCTCCGACGCGCCGCGTCCGGTGGCGAGCGCCGGCTACAACTTCGTGCGCTGGTTCGCGGCGGCGGCCGCTCCCTACTTCGCGCCGAAGATCGAGGAGTGGACCGACATCCACATCCCGTTCGTGGTGGCCGCGGTCACCGCGGTGCTGGGCGCGGCGGTGGTCGCCGTACGGCGCCGCGCCCTCACCCTCCCCCACTCTCGGCTTCGCTCGAGCGGGGGGACCCCCATGGCCGAGGAACTCGAACCGAAGAACGGTGCCGAGGACGGGGTCTCGGCATTCGCCAACTGACCGGCTCCGGCAGGACGTTGGTGAGATCCGTCACTCGGGACCGCCATCCGGCACTCAGTCCAGCGGGACGGATCTGCGGGACGGATCCCGCAGGTCCGTCCCGTGCGTCAGCCAGCGCTCCTGGAGCGCCGGTGCGCCGTGCACCCGCTTCCAGGCGGCCTCGTTCGCCGTCATCGGCAGCAGCGGCAGGAACCGTACGGGGTCCAGCGGCGCGTCGAGTTCCAGATCCTCGACCAGTCCGCCCGGCTCGGCCACCAGGACCGAGGTGAACGGGGCGCCGGGCCACAGCGGTTCGCCCACGTCCAGGGAGGCGCCCGGGGTCACCACCACGCCCTCCACCTGCGGGGACGCGGCGAGCACGGCGAGCGGACGGAGCACCTTGTCGGTGTCGGCGAGGCCGGCCCGCACCGAGAGGACCAGCTCCGCGCGGGGGCCCTTGACCGGGTCGGCCAGCACGGCCGTGGGGTCCGCCATGGGCTGCGCGGACATGCCGAGGGTGGCGTAGCGGACGATGTCGCCCTCCGGGCCGCCGCCGGGGAAGCGCAGCACCTCGATGCGGTCGGTGCCGAGGAAGGTGACCGCCGCGCGCGCGTCCGGTTCGCCCAGCGCGCTGCGCAACCGGGCCTCGACGAGAGGAAGAACATCAGCCATGCCGCGAGCATAGAACTCGTCAGTACCCGGCAAAGGGGCACCTTGACACGCCGGGCGGCTGATACTCTGGGTCGGCGGATCGGGGCAGCACGCAGAAGCGTCTGGATCAAGCCCCGACGCTATGAACACTCCCCTACGGGGAACCCCTGTAAACAGGGGAATGGATCGTCCCTCACGAGGGACCGGCCGGAGGAGGTGGGGCTGTCATGGACCGAAGTCGACCGTGCAGTATTACCCGCTCTTCCGGCCGCTGATGCAGCTGCTCCGGCTCTGCCTGCTGCCGCCTCTCGTCGCCTGCGCCTTCACACGGAAGAGCACTTCGTCTCGTTTTGCCTGATCTGTCTGATCTGCCTTGGTCTGCATCAGCAGCTGAATCAGTAGCGAAGCTCGCCACCGCGAAGGTGCGGTGCTCCCCGCTTTGTGGACGCGCCAGACACGCGTAGCCAGGACGTCCTCATTCCGGGTAGTTCCACCCGTCGCCGGCGCCGTTCGCTGCCCGTCGCGAAGGAGCCTGCCATGTCGATGATCCGTGACCTGCGCGCCGCGGTCCGCCCGTCCCGCGTCTCACTGCGCAAGGACGGTGGCACCTACGACACCACCCGCGACCCGGCGACCACCTCCGCCGTCGTCGACTGCGCCGTCTACCGGGACGGCCGCCGCGTCGAGACCGACGCCCCGCTGAGCCCGCACGAGGCCATGCGTCAGGTGCGCCGCGACGGCGGCTTCGTGTGGATCGGCCTGCACGAGCCCACCGAGGACGAATTCGCCGGTATCGCCCGCGAGTTCGGGCTGCACCCGCTGGCCGTGGAGGACGCCGTCCAGGCCCACCAGCGACCCAAGCTGGAGCGCTACGACGACTCGCTGTTCACTGTCTTCAAGACCGTCCACTACGTCGACCACGCCGAACTCACCGCCAACAGCGAGGTCGTCGAGACCGGCGAGGTCATGTGCTTCACCGGGCGGGACTTCTTCATCACGGTCCGGCACGGCGGGCAGGGCTCCCTGCGCGCACTGCGCCACCGGCTCCAGGACGACCCCGAGCTGCTGCTCAAGGGCCCGTCGGCGGTGCTGCACGCCATCGCCGACCACGTGGTGGACGGCTACATCGCGGTCGCCGACGCCGTGCAGGACGACATCGACGAGGTCGAGACGGAGGTGTTCTCGCCGGGCCGCAAGGGATCCCCGCGGGGCACGGACGCCGGCCGCATCTACCAACTCAAGCGTGAGGTGCTGGAGTTCAAGCGGGCGGTGTCGCCCCTGCTGCGGCCCATGCAGCTGCTCAGCGAGCGGCCGATGCGGCTGATCGACCCGGAGATCCAGAAGTACTTCCGGGACGTCGCCGACCACGTGGCCCGGGTGCAGGAGCAGGTCATCGGCTTCGACGAGCTGCTGAACTCCATCCTCCAGGCCAACCTCGCCCAGGCGTCCGTCGCGCAGAACGAGGACATGCGGAAGATCACCTCATGGGCCGCGATCATCGCCGTACCGACGATGGTGTGCGGGGTGTACGGCATGAACTTCGACCACATGCCCGAGCTGCGCTGGAAGTACGGGTACCCGCTGGTCATCGGCGTCACCGTGGCCATCTGCCTGGGCATCCACCGCACGCTCAAGCGCAACGGCTGGCTGTGAGCCGCGCTGGATAGGCTGGCCGTATGACAAGCGAGCTGCTCGACCAGGCCCTCGTCGAGGAGGCCACCAAGAAGTCCGGCCTCATCTGGGTCAAGGGGCCCGGGGTCCCGGCCCGTGCGCTGTGGCACGTCTGGCACGAGGGCGCGGCGTGCGTCGTCGGCGACGGACCGGGCGAGCAGCCGCTGCCGGGGCTGACCGACGGGGCCACGGCCGAGGTGACGGTGCGCAGCAAGGACAAAGGGGGCCGGCTGGTCTCCTGGACGGCGCGGGTCGTGGAGCTGCCCTCCGGCTCGGAGGCGTGGCAGGCGGCGGTCGCCGACCTCAAGGGCAAGCGTCTGAACGCCCCGGACGGCGAGGCGATGACCGAGCGCTGGGCCCGTGAGTGCCGGGTGCTGCGCCTGGAGCCGACGGGCGCGACGGCGCCGCTGCCCGACGGTTCGCTGGCCGAGGCGCCCCTGCCGACGCCGGCGACGACACGTGAGCCGGTCCCGGCGGGGCTGCCGCGCCTGCTGATGAAGCGCCGGAAGCGCCGCTAGCGGGGCAGGACCCCCGTACCCGCCCCACGACGCCCGGCCGCGCTCGCGCGGGTGGGCGCCCCCTCCGGCGCCGCCCCGCGGCGAACACCCGGGGGACGGCCGGTGCGCGCGTGCGCCCGGGACTCCGGGAGCACGCACCGGACGCCGCGGGGCCCGCTCTCCGGGCGGACGACGGGACTTCGCGGCGCGTCCTAGGACGTCGGCAGCTGCTTGCCGTAGTCCAGGGTGTCGTCCTTCGCCGGCTCCTTGAGCTCGAAGTCCTTGTTCCAGTCGGAGAAGCTCAGCGTGCCCGCACTGCCCGCCCGGACCAGGCGCAGCGGGTACGCCGTGCCCTCCAGGGACACGTCCAGCGAGCCGCCGGAGCCCTTGTCGCCGGTGATGCGGATGGTGCGGACGCCCCCCTGCTCGTGACGGCCGTCGGTCTCCACCGTGCCGTGCAGGGTCAGCAGACCGTCGAGGAGGACGTCCTTGTCCGTGAAGCCGCTGAACTTCTTGTACGCGGGGTCGCCCTCCGGCACCTTCACGTACTTGCCGGCGAGCTTCTCCGCGGCGGCGGCATCGCCGCCGTCGTGGCTCCAGAACCCGGCGTCGGCCTTGAGGAAGAGCTGCTCCCCGACACGGAGCAGCCGGAACGTCGTGCCCTCGGCGGCGACCGACCCGGTGCCGCCCTCCGACTTGAGCTGCATGTCGAGGGTGTAGGTGCTCCCGCCGGCGGCCACGGTGCCGTGCAGACGCACCGCGTCGGCGGCCTCGGCGGCGGTGCGGGCCTTGGCCTGGATCTTGTCCGGCGGGAGTTTCCCGACCCCGTTGGTGCCCGCGTCGGGGTCCTCGCTGCTGCATCCCGTCAGCCCCGTCCCCGCCACGGCCAGGGCGCACACCGCGCCCACCAGAGCGGCCCTGCGGGTTCGGCGCCGGGGAGTCACGGTCACAGGTGGGGCTGCCTTTCTGACAGAGGTCCAAAGCGGCGTACGGCAGCGTACCGGGGCCGTAGGCGGTGAACGGAGCCAGTCCGTCCGGACCGGCCGTCGGAGCGATCCCCTTCGGGACGGGCTAGCCTGAAGGCCGTCCGAGCGGGCAATTCGGAAAAGAGACACAGTACGAAACACGCCTTACGAAAAGGAGCCGCGGCCATGGCAGCGGGCGCCCCCCGGATCTTCGTCTCGCACCTCTCCGGCATCGCCGTCTTCGACCCGGCCGGCGACCAGGTGGGGCGTGTCCGCGATCTGGTCGTCATGCTCCGCGTCGGCAACAAGCCCCCGCGCCTGCTCGGCCTGGTCGTCGAACTCGCCACCCGCCGACGGATCTTCCTGCCCATGACCCGTGTCACCGGCATCGAGTCCGGCCAGGTCATCACGACCGGTGTGCTCAACGTCCGGCGGTTCGAGCAGCGGCCCACCGAGCGCCTCGTCTTCGGTGAGCTGCTCGACCGGCGCGTCACGCTCGTCGAGACCGGCGAGCAGGTGACCGTACTCGACCTGGCCGTCCAGCAGCTGCCGGCCCGCCGGGACTGGGAGATCGACCGGGTGTTCGTGCGCAAGGGCCGCAAGGGCGGTGCCTTCCGCCGCGATGAGAAAGGGCGCGTAGCGCTTCCCTGGAAGGGTGGTGGCGGGCGACGCGGGGGCGAGACACTGACCGTGGAGTGGTCCGGCGTCACCGGCTTCTCCCTGGAGGAGCACGGGCAGGGCGCCGAGAACCTGCTCGCCACCTTCGAACAGCTGCGTCCCGCCGACCTGGCCAACGTCCTGCACCACCTGTCCGCCAAGCGCCGCGCCGAGGTCGCCGCCGCCCTCGACGACGACCGCCTCGCGGACGTGCTGGAGGAGCTGCCGGAGGACGACCAGATCGAGATCTTCGGCAAGCTGGCGGAGGAGCGCGCCGCCGACGTCCTGGAGGCCATGGACCCCGACGACGCGGCCGACCTGCTCGGCGAGCTGCCGGATGCGGACAAGGAGCGGCTGCTCAGCCTGATGAAGCCCGCCGACGCGGCCGACATGCGGCGGCTGATGGCGTACGAGGAGCACACGGCGGGCGGTCTGATGACCACCGAGCCGATCGTGCTGCGGCCCGACGCGACCGTCGCCGACGCGCTCGCCCGCATCCGCAATCCCGACCTCTCGCCGGCGCACGCGGCCCAGATCTACGTCTGCCGCCCGCCGGAGGAGACCCCGACCGGCAAGTACCTGGGCACGGTGCATTTCCAGCGCCTGCTGCGGGACCCCCCGTACACCCTGGTCGGGTCGATCCTCGACGACGCCCTGCAACCTTTGGAGCCGGACGCCGCGCTGCCCGTGGTCGCCGGGTTCTTCGCCACGTACGACATGGTCGCCGCCCCTGTCGTCGACGACTCCGGGTCACTGCTGGGCGCGATCACCGTGGACGACGTCCTGGACCACATGCTGCCCGAGGACTGGCGGGAGACCGAGTACCACCTCGACGAGGCGAACGGGGAGGTGAGCCCCGATGGTGCCTGAGCGCGAGTCGACGGCCCGCGAGCGCGTGCTGTCCGGGGCCACGGCGGCCCCCCGTCCCCGCGGTCCCCGCCTGGACCAGCCCCGCCCGCCGCGCCGCCGGATCCTGCCGGAGTGGGACCCGGAGGCCTTCGGCCGGCTGTCGGAGCGGATCGCCCGCTTCATCGGCACCGGGCGGTTCCTCGTCTGGATGACGGTGGTCATCATCGTGTGGGTGCTGTGGAACGTGTCGGTGCCGAGCAGCCTGCGGTTCGACGAGTACCCGTTCATCTTCCTGACGCTGGCGCTGTCCCTGCAGGCCTCCTACGCGGCCCCGCTGATCCTGCTCGCGCAGAACCGGCAGGACGACCGGGACCGGGTCAACCTGGAGCAGGACCGCAAGCAGAACGAGCGGTCGATCGCCGACACCGAGTACCTGACCCGGGAGATCGCCGCCCTGCGGATCGGGCTCGGGGAGGTCGCGACGAGGGACTGGATCCGCTCCGAACTGCAGGACGTGATCAAGGAGCTGGAGGAGCGGCAGAACGGCCACCGTCCCACCCCCGGCGTATTCCCGGCAGATCGTTCCGGCGGGCGTGACGTACACGACCGCTGACGGGGCTTTCCGAGCCCCGTGGGCGGCGCCGTACCATCGTCTCTATGGCTACGGAAGACGCGGTGCGCGAAGCACTGGCGACGGTGAACGACCCCGAGATCAACCGGCCCATCACCGAGCTCGGGATGGTCAAATCGGTGGAGATCGGCGCGGACGGAGCGGTCGCGGTCACCGTGTACCTGACGGTCTCGGGCTGCCCCATGAGGGACACCATCACGCAGCGCGTGACCGAGGCGGTCTCCCGCGTCGAGGGCGTCACGCGCGTCGACGTCACGCTGGACGTCATGAGCGACGAGCAGCGCCGTGAGCTGGCCTCCGCGCTGCGCGGCGGCCAGGCCGAGCGCGAGGTCCCCTTCGCCAAGCCGGGCAACCTGACCCGGGTCTACGCGGTCGCCTCCGGCAAGGGCGGCGTCGGCAAGTCCTCGGTGACGGTCAACCTGGCGGCGGCGATGGCGGCCGACGGTCTGAAGGTCGGTGTCGTCGACGCCGACATCTACGGCCACTCCGTGCCGCGCATGCTCGGCGCCGACGGGCGTCCCACCCAGGTCGAGAACATGATCATGCCGCCCTCCGCCAACGGGGTGAAGGTCATCTCCATCGGCATGTTCACCCCAGGCAACGCGCCGGTCGTCTGGCGCGGCCCGATGCTGCACCGCGCGCTCCAGCAGTTCCTGGCGGACGTGTACTGGGGCGACCTGGACGTCCTGCTGCTCGACCTGCCGCCCGGCACCGGCGACATCGCCATCTCCGTGGCCCAGCTGGTCCCGAACGCCGAGATCCTGGTCGTGACGACGCCTCAGCAGGCGGCGGCCGAGGTGGCCGAGCGGGCGGGGGCCATCGCCGTCCAGACCCACCAGAAGATCGTCGGCGTCGTCGAGAACATGTCCGGGCTGCCCTGCCCGCACTGCGGCGAGATGGTCGACGTCTTCGGCACGGGCGGCGGCCAGCTGGTCGCCGACGGCCTGACCCGCACGACCGGTGCGACGGTCCCGGTCCTCGGCTCCATCCCGATCGACGTCCGCCTGCGCGAGGGCGGCGACGAGGGCAGGCCGGTGGTGCTGTCCGACCCGGAGTCCCCGGCCGGCGCGGCCCTGCGCTCGATCGCCGGCAAGCTCGGCGGGCGTCAGCGCGGGCTGTCGGGCCTGTCGCTGGGCATCACGCCGCGCAACAAGTTCTGAGCTCCCGCACGGCATCGGGGCGCCGTCCCGGCGGACGGCGCCCCGGTGCCGTGGCATGCCCTACGAGTACGCCTCGATGTCCTTGACCACGGCGAACCCCAGCCCGTACGCGCTCATGCCCCTGCCGTAGGCGCCCAGGTGGACGCCCTGCTCGGTGGAGCCGGCGAGGACCCAGCCGAACTCGGACTCCCGGTAGTGGAAGGACGTCGGCACGCCGTCCACGGGCAGCGAGAGCGTCGACCAGTCCGCTCCGTCGAGGTCGTCGGCGAGCACCCACGCGGTCTCGGTCTGCTGCTCCAGCCAGTCGTCGCGCAGGGAGTGGTCCATCTGGCCGGGCCAGGTGAAGGACAGCAGGCCCACACCGGCGAGCCAGGCCGCCGAGGACACCGACGTCGCCTCCAGCACGCCCGTGCCGTCCGCGCTGCGCCGTACGGGGTTGGCCGCGACGGTCACGACGACCGCGAACTTCTCCTTGGCGTCCTGCTCGTCGCCCGCCACGTGCTCGTTGCGCACGGACGGTTCGTCACCGTGCCCCAACGAGCCGTGTTCCACGGCCTCGTCGGCCGCGGTGCCGACCTGCATCAGCCAGCGCCGCCCCGTGAACGCCTCGTCGAGGCCGTACCACGGGAAGGGCGCACGCAGGTAGCCGTCGACCGTACGCCGGGCGGAGGGGGACGGTTGTCCGCCCTCCGCGGCCGACGCCTGCGCGACTGCCCGACTCGTCGTCTCCATGTGCCCGGACGCCTCCTCGCTCTCGTCGGACCGGAACGGCCCGCCCCCCTTCGGGCGGCGTTGCTGGTTCACGTACGGTCCGCGCAACAACTCGGCAGCATAGCCACCCCGCTCGGGGCAGCATGGAAAGCGCCCGGCGCGTGGGTCGCACCGGAGGCGCCTTCAGGCCGTGTGCGACCGGGCCGGGGTATGAGACGCGTCACGTACGACGCGGGGCGGGCACCCTGCCGTACGGCAGCTCCCGGGCGGGGCTCAGGTGGCGTCCGCGTCGAAGGGCGGACGGTCGCCGCGGTCGGTGTCCTCGGGCTTCTTGGACATGTCGACACGACCGCCGGAGGAGGCCGCGGAACCGGTGGCGCCGGAGGAGGACGACGCCTCGGACTCCCGGCCGTGCACCGCGTCGGTGACCTCGGCCATCTCCTTCTTCAGGTCGAAGCCGTTGCGGATCTCCTTCAACCCGAGCTCGTCGTTGTCCAACTGCTTGCGGATGAAGGTCTTGGGGTTGAGGTCCTCGAACTCGAAGTCCTTGAACTCGGGTCCGAGCTCCTCCCGGATGTCCTGCTTGGCGCTCTCCGAGAACTCCCGGATCTTCCGGATCGTCCGCGTCACGTCCTGGATGACCTTGGGGAGCTTGTCCGGACCGAAGACGAGCACGGCGAGAACGACGAGAGTCACCAGCTCGAGAGGTCCTATGTCATTGAACACCTGAAGCTCCTTGGGATGTCCGGGCCGGATCCACGGTACCCGGCGATCCCGTCCCACCGGTACCGTCCCGTGACCTCCGAATGCGTGTATGCGGCCGCTTTCCGGATTGTTTGCCTTCCTGGTGCCTTGTGGGGGCCTGTGCGTGCCGTTCAGCCGCCGTCGGAGGAGCCCAGCACCAGTGAGACCTTCGTCTCCTTGCCGTCGCGCTCCAGCGTCAGTTCCAGTCGGTCGCCGGGGCGGTGGGCACGGGTCTTGACGATGAGTTCCTCGCCGGAGTGCACACGCTGGCCGTCGACCTCGGTGATCACGTCGCCCGCCTCGATGCCTGCCTCGGCACCGGGACCGCCCGAGGTGACCGGGGGTCCGCCGTCGCTGCCCTTGGTGCCGACGCGGGCGCCGTCGCCGGTGTAGTTCATGTCGAGGGTGATGCCGATCACGGGGTGGGTGGCCTTGCCCGTGTTGATCAGTTCCTCGGCGACGCGCTTGCCCTGGTTGATGGGGATGGCGAAACCGAGACCTATCGAGCCGGCCTGGCCGCCCTCCGACTCGGTACCGCCGCCGTCGGCCGACCGGATCGCGGAGTTGATGCCGATGACCCGGCCCCGGGAGTCCAGGAGGGGCCCGCCGGAGTTGCCGGGGTTGATGGGCGCGTCGGTCTGCAGCGCGTCGACGTAGCTCACGTCGCTGCCGTCGCCCTCCTCGCCGCCCGCCGTGATGGGCCGTTCCTTGGCGCTGATGATGCCGGAGGTGACCGTCCCCGCCAGGTCGAAGGGGGCGCCGATGGCGACGACCGGGTCGCCCACCCGCACGTTGTCGGAGTTGCCGAGGGGCATCGGGGTGAGGCCCCGCACTCCGCTCACCTCGACCACGGCGAGGTCGTAGCCGCTGTCACGCCCGACGACCGTGGCCTTGGCGGTGTCGCCGCTGTTGAAGGTGACGGATATCTCGCCGCCGCTTCCGGCGGGTTCCACCACGTGATTGTTCGTCAGGATGTGGCCCTGGCCGTCGAGTACGAAGCCGGTGCCGGTGCCCGATGCGTCGCTTCCGCTCACGTGGAGTGTCACGACGCTGGGCAGGGCCCGGGCGGCGATCCCGGCCACGCTGTCCGGGGCCCGGTCGGCCGATTCGCTGCCGGCCTGCGGCAGTTCCACGGTCCCCACGCCGCCGTTGCGCTCCAGATACGCCCCGACGGCACCGCCGACGCCCCCGGAGACGAGGGCGATCAGCAGGGCCCCGCCGACGATCACCTTCTTCGCCCGTCTGCGCCGCTGCTCCCGGGTCACGACGGCCGCCCCGTTCTGCTGGAGGGGCTCGGCGGCGGCCGCGGCCGCCCAGGGGTCGTAGCGCCGCCAGGGGTCGGCGGCGGGAGCGGGTACGGGAGGCGGAGCGTCGGCGAGCGAAGGAACGGGCGCGGCGGCGCCGGGCGGGGCGGGCGGCACGGGTGCCCCCGCGGCCTGCGCGGTGGACGCCGGGGGTACGGGGGCGCCGGGCGCCGTCGCCACGGACGCCGGGGTGGCCGCCGCTACGGCCGTGCCGTGCGCCGGGGTGGCCGCCGGGTGCTGGACGGGCGGCGCGGGGGCCCAGGGGCCCGGCTCGCCGTACGGCGGGGTGCCGTACGGGTCGGGGTCGTGCAGGGGGCGGGGGCGCTCGTCGGCCGGGACAGCGGGCGGCGGCACGGGCACCGCGTCGGCGGCACCGGCGGCCTCCTCGGCGCTGGTCGGCCCGTCGGTCCCGCTCGCGTCGTCGGCGCCGGTGTCCGGGCGCGCGGCGGTCTGTGCCGTCGGCCGGTCCAGCTCGTAGTCACCGTCGTGGTCGCCCGCGTCGGCCGTCCGGGGCGGCGTGGGGCGCTCCAGCTCGAAGTCGCCTCCGCCGTCCTCGGCCGGCGCCGGGACACGGTCGGCGCGGGGCCGTTCCAGCTCGAAGTCGCCGTCGGTCGCGCCCGCGCCCGCCGGTGCCGCTGCCCCGTCCGGAACGCCGGTGGACGCCGTCTCCGCCGACGGGCGTGGACGGCCCCACCACTTCGCCTTCGTGGGCTTCCCCTCGTTCATGTTCTCCCCACACCTGACCGCGGCACGGCTCGTCGGCGGTGACCGCAGATCGTCGACTCCAAAGGCTCCGGCGCCAACCGGATTCAATCAGGTTCGCGGGCCGGCGCGCAGATCTCGGTCAGGGTGCCGGACGGGAGGACGCGCCGGAACTCACCGAGGGCGAGGGGGACGACGCCGGGTCGGGGACGGGTGCCGCGAGCAGACCGGGCGGCGCGATCCGGGGCACCGACGACCAGGCGGTGAGGGCGAGCGGCGGGACGGCGTCGAGCGGACGTATCAACGGGGACATGGCGGCGGCGCCCGCCATCATGGGCGTGGTCAGCGCGCGCACGGCCTGCTCCTCGGCCGCGGCGGGAGACGGCAGCCCGGGCAGCAGCGGCGCCGAGACCGCCGTCGGGGCCAGCGGGGTGTCACCGAGCGACCGCTGGCCCTGGGCCTGTCCGAGCAGTGGTCCCGCCGAGCGGCGGCGCTGGCTCTCGGGGACCGTGGCCGCTCCCGTGCCCTGGGGGCGCGTCGGCGTCACGTTGCTCCCGGACCCGGAACCTCCGCGGGCCTCGGTGCTGGTGTCCGGCATGCCGACGGTGACACCGCCCAGCGCGATGGCGGCCAGCGACACCGCTCCGGCGGCGGCGAACGCGAACCGCAGTCCGCGGGAGGCCGACCGCTCGGAGTCGTGCCGGCCCACGTCATGGATCCGGAAGCCCCGGTTCTGCGAAGAGGGCGGCAGGACGGACGCGTGCGTCCGGGCGGGGACGTAGCCGAACTCGAAGCGCTCGCTCCGCTTGGTCCCGAAGGCCCCGGACGCCCCGAACCGGCCCGAGAGGCCGTCGGAGAATCCTCCGCCGCCCAGCGGTGGGCCGCCGTCCGGGTCGCCTCCCCCGGGAAGCCCCTGGAGACGGGCCAGGAAGCTCTCGGAGGGAGCGGGCGGGGCGGCTTCCGCGAAGACGTTCTTCAACCGGCGCTGTGCGTCCACCTCGGCCTTGCACTTCGGACAGGTGGCCACGTGCGCCAGCACGCGCTCGCGCGTGTCATGACCGAGCTCTCCGTCCACCAGGGCGGAGAGTCGGTCTCCCAGATGCTGCTCTGCGAGGTGTCCCTCGGATTTCGGCCGTGACTCGCTCACGCGCTCGCGCCCCCTCCTCTCAGAGCGGGAACACGGGCCGCGAAGGAGCGGCGCTCGGCGCGCGCCTGAGGTGAGCGGTGCGCGAGAGCCTTGCGCAGCTGGGAGCGGCCGCGGTGGATGCGGGAGCGGACCGTGCCGAGCTTGACGCCGAGGGTCGCGGCGATCTCCTCGTAGGAGAGGCCCTCGATGTCGCACAGGACGACGGCGGCGCGGAACTCGGGCGCGAGGGTGTCCAGCGCCTGCTGGACGTCCGCGTCGAAGTGGGCGTCGTGGAAGACCTGCTGCGGGGTGGGCTCCTTGCTGGGCAGCCGCTCGGCCGCGTCCTCGCCGAGCGCGTCGAAGCGGATGCGCTGCTTGCGGCGGACCATGTCCAGGAAGAGGTTGGTCGTGATGCGGTGCAGCCAGCCCTCGAAGGTGCCCGGCGTGTAGGTCGACAGGGAGCGGAAGACGCGGACGAAGACCTCCTGGGTGAGGTCCTCGGCGTCGTGCTGGTTGCCGGTGAGGCGGTAGGCGAGGCGGTAGACCCGGCCGCTGTGGGTGCTGACGATCTCCTCCCAGGTGGGCGGAGTCCACGCCTGCCCGTCCGCGTCGGTGGAGAAGGTCGCGGTCTGGGCGTGGCCGGCGGCGGGGCCGTCGGCGGGGCTGTGGTCAGCAGCGGTGTCGTTCACGGATTTCGGCCTGCCCGCCGATCCGAGGAAGCGCCGGAGCACTCCTCGACGATCCACGGGCGCGGCCGCACCTCCCCTGTCGGCTCTGGTGGTGTCCAGTGGAGCCCCTACCATAGCCACCTCGCCCGTTAGCTCCGGATAAGCGGTTTTACGAGAATTTGATCTGGGGTCGTACGACTGCGTCAGCACTTGCTCGGCGTTCCCGTCCATCCGCTGCCCCCGTCGCCGCCACGACCGCTCCATCGTCTTTCCAAACGACCGGTCCCATCAGCGGGTTCCCGACGCCAACGGATACAGTCACGCCGAGGCAACGACGGGGACAGGAGAGGGTCATTACCGGCAACCGGCAGACGAGCTGGGCGTTCGCCGACGCCTATGTCGCCGAGGACGACGCGCTGCGCTGGGCCCGCGACCGGGCCCGTGAGGCGGGCCTGCGCTCGGTGACGCCCGGCACGGGCTCCGCGCTGGGACTGCTCGCCGCCGCCGTGGACGCCAAGGCGGTCGCGGAGATCGGCACGGGCTGCGGTGTCTCCGGGATCCATCTGCTGCACGGCATGCGCCCGGACGGTGTCCTGACCACGGTCGACCCGGAACCGGAGCACCAGCAGTTCGCCCGCCAGGCCTTCCGGGCCGCGGGCTTCGCCAGCAACCGGGCCCGTTTCATCCCCGGCCGTGCCCTCGACGTCCTGCCCCGGCTCGCGGACGCCGGCTACGACCTCGTCTTCTGCGACGGCGACCGGCTGGAGTATCAGGACTACCTAGCCGAATCGTTGCGCCTGCTGCGCCCCGGAGGGCTGGTCGTCTTCGAGGGCGTCTTCGCCGCCGGCCGGACCGTCGACTCCGGACCGCAGCCCACCGAGGTGCTGCGGCTGCGGGAGTTGCTGCGCACGGTGCGGGAGAGTCAGGAACTGGTGCCGTCGCTGCTTCCGGTGGGCGACGGCCTGTTGTGCGCGGTGAAGCGGTAGCCGGGCTCGGTGAACCGGTGACCGGCGACCGGCGCGCGGTCGAAGGGTGGCCGACCGGCCGGGATCACCCGGCGAACGCTTCGGCGGCGTCCGTGAAAGAACAGTCGCCCCGGCACCGCGTGGGCACCGGGGCGACTGAACGGGTATGGTCGCTTGCGCGTCAGCCGACGACCTTCTTGAGGGCGTCGCCGAGCGCGTCGGCCTCGTCAGGGGTCAGCTCGACGACGAGTCGACCGCCGCCTTCGAGCGGAACGCGCATGACGATGCCCCGCCCCTCCTTGGTCACCTCGAGCGGGCCATCGCCCGTCCGCGGCTTCATGGCCGCCATGCTCGTTCCCCTTCCTGATACCAGCTCACCGTCAAAGCCGACGGCCCTTGAGGGCACGCGCGGTCCGGCATGGACGCACGACACCGGCATCGAACACATTGCTTCCCAGCCATTATCCCGCATCGCAGGACCCGATGACCAACATCGGTCGGCATCGCTTGGGCAACGCGCGCGAGCAAAACCACTCAATTCGGCGAGGGGACTGCGATACTGCGCGCCCACACCCACTTCCGCCGAATGGATACGGACCGGAATTCTTTGACGCAGGTCACACCTCCGGAGCGGTCCGCCGTCGGTGATCTCCGTCATGCTGTCCTGCAGACACGGGACGTACCGAGGGGTACGTCCCCCAGCCGCGACACGGAGGGGATACCCATGGCCGACACCGTGCTCTACGAGGTGAGCGACGGGCTCGCGACGATCACGCTGAACCGCCCCGAGGCGATGAACGCGCTGAACATCGAGACCAAGGTCGCGCTCCGGGACGCGGTGCGGTCCGCGGCGGCGGACGACGCCGTGCGGGCGGTGCTGCTGACCGCCGCCGGGGAGCGGGCGTTCTGCGTCGGCCAGGACCTGAAGGAGCACATCGGGCTGCTGGCCGCCGACCGGGAGACCGGCTCGGACCAGACCATGAGCACGGTGTCCGAGCACTACAACCCGATCGTGCGGGCCCTGGCCGAGGCACCCAAGCCGGTGGTCGCCGCCGTGAACGGGGTGGCGGCGGGGGCGGGCTTCGGGTTCGCGCTCGCGGCGGACTACCGGATCGTCGCGGACACGGCGTCCTTCAACACCTCGTTCGCGGGCGTCGCCCTGACCGCGGACTCGGGCATCTCCTGGACGCTGCCGCGGGTCGTCGGCCCGGGGCGCGCCACCGACCTGCTGCTCTTCCCACGCAGCATCGGCGCGCTGGAGGCGCACGACCTGGGCATCGCCAACCGTGTCGTCCCGGCCGCCGACCTGCGCGGCGAGGCCGAGCAGACGGCGCGGGCGCTGGCCCAGGGGCCGACGGTGGCGTACGCGGCGATCAAGGAGGCCATGGCGTACGGGCTGGCGCACTCCCTCTCCGAGACGCTGGAGAAGGAGGACGAGCTGCAGTCGCGGGCGGGCTCCTCCGCGGACCACGCGATCGCGGTGCAGGCTTTCGTCAACAAGGAGAAGCCCAAGTACCTCGGGCGCTGAGCGCGCCTGGCGCGGCGGGCCGGGCTCCGCTCAGGCCCGCCGCGCCACGCACCCGGCCAGGTGGTCGTCGACCAGGCCGCAGGCCTGCATCAGGGCGTACGCCGTCGTGGGGCCGACGAAGCGCAGGCCGCGCTTCTTGAGGGCTTTCGACAGGGCCGTGGACTCGGGCGTGACGGCCGGGACGTCGGCGAGGGTCTTCGGGACCGGACGTCCGGCCGGGTCCGGTGCGTGGGACCAGATCAGCTCGTCCAGCGCGCCCGGGTCCCACTCGGCGAGCACCCGCGCGTTGGCGAGGGTCGCGTCGATCTTGGCGCGGTTGCGGATGATGCCGGCGTCGGCGAGCAGGCGCTCGCGGTCCTCGTCGGTGAAGACCGCCACCGAGGCGATCTTGAAGTCCGCGAAGGCGGCACGGAAGCCGGGGCGGCGGCGCAGGATGGTGATCCAGGACAGACCGGACTGGAACGCCTCCAGGCTGAGGCGTTCGTACAGGGCGTCGTCGCCGTGGACCGGGCGGCCCCACTCCT
This sequence comes from Streptomyces viridiviolaceus, assembly GCF_014650995.1. Taxonomy (GTDB): domain Bacteria; phylum Actinomycetota; class Actinomycetes; order Streptomycetales; family Streptomycetaceae; genus Streptomyces; species Streptomyces viridiviolaceus. Next base: position 27,712 of record NZ_BMWA01000011.1, on the reverse strand, counting down.
CGTCGTGGTACGACACGTAGTCCGTCGTGGACAGGGCCCAGGGGCAGCGGGGCGCGCCGTCCGGGCCGGCCACGGCCTCTCCCGCGCTCACTGCTGCTCCTCCTGCTCGGGCTTCTCCATGGAGACCTGGTGGGCGGCGGAACGTGCGCCCGCCAGCGCGGACTCCAGGTCGGCGATGCGGGCGTCGCGCTCGGCGAGTTCGGCGCCGAGGCGGCCGAGGGCGTCGTCGACGTCCGCCATGCGGTACCCGCGGACGGTGAGCGGGAAGCGGAGGTTCTCCACGTCGGCACGGCCCACCGGGCGGTCGGGGGGCAGGGAGTCCCGCAGTCGCTCGGGGGCGGCCTCGGGCAGCGGGGTGCTGTCACCGCCGCCGACGACGGCGAGGGTCACCGCGGCGACCACGACGGCGAGTGCGACGACGAGGAACAGGAACATGACCATCGCTGGGGCCCCCATGGTCGGAGTCGGGTGTGTCGGTCCGATCGTGCCATGCGAGTCTGACAGTTAGGGTCGCAGGCGCCCGAGGAGCGGGACGTGTGCGGTACGGACGAGGAGAGGTCACAGGGGATGCTCAGGCTGGGCAGGCGCGAATTCGAGGCGCACGAGCCGGTGATCATGGCGATCGTGAACCGGACCCCGGACTCCTTCTACGACCAGGGGGCCACCTTCCGCGACGAACCGGCGCTCGCCCGCGTGGAGCAGGCGGTGGCCGACGGGGCCGCGATCATCGACATCGGCGGCGTGAAGGCCGGGCCGGGCGAGGAGGTGTCGGCCGAGGAGGAGGCGCGGCGGACCGTCGGCTTCGTCGCGGAGGTGCGGCGCAGGTTCCCGGACGTCGTGATCAGCGTGGACACCTGGCGGCACGACGTCGGCGAGGCCGTGTGCGAGGCGGGGGCGGATCTGCTGAACGACGCGTGGGGCGGCGTCGACCCGAAGCTCGCCGAGGTCGCGGGGCGGTACGGGGTGGGGCTGGTGTGCACGCACGCGGGCGGCGCGGAGCCGCGGACGCGGCCGCACCGGGTGACGTACGACGACGTCATGGCCGACATCCTGGACGTGACGCTGGGGCTGGCCGAGCGGGCGGTGGCGGTGGGGGTGCCGCGGGAGTCGGTGCTGATCGATCCCGGGCACGACTTCGGGAAGAACACCCGGCACAGCCTGGAGGCGACGCGGCGGCTCGGGGAGATGGTGGACACCGGGTGGCCGGTGCTGGTGTCGCTGTCCAACAAGGACTTCGTCGGAGAGACGTTGGACAAGCCGGTGAAGGAACGGGTGCTCGGGACGCTGGCCACGACGGCGGTGTCGGCGTGGCTGGGGGCGCAGGTGTACCGCGTGCACGAGGTGGCGGAGACGCGGCAGGTGCTGGACATGGTGGCGTCGATCGCCGGGCACCGGGCGCCGGCGGTGGCGCGCCGGGGGTTGGCCTAGGCCCGGCTGGGGGGCGGGTTCGGCGGCGGCCGTCGGGCGGGCGGGGTTCCTCGCCCCCGCCGCCCCTACCCGTTCGCGTCCCCAGGGGCTTTGCCCCTTCCACCCCACCCGGGGCTCCACCCCGGGCCCCGGCGGGGGTTCCGTCCCCTGCACCCCTCACGGGGCTCCGCCCCGGGCCCCCAAGAGCTCGCCGTACCCGGACCCCTTGCAGGCCGCCACGCCCCCGGGGGGCCTCGGAGGCCATCGCGCCCGGACCCCTCTCGGGCCGTCACACCCGGCGAACCCTGGTGTGCCAGCACGTCCGACACCCTGGCAGTCCATCGCCCCAGGCCCTCGAAGGCCGTCACGCCCAGCCCCCTTGCAGGCCGTCGTGACAGCCCCCTCGCGGAACCTCGGGCAGGTGGGGCGGGCTAGCGGCCCGCCTCCTTCGAGACCAGGGCCACTGCCTCGTCCACGTCGTCCGTGACGTGGAACAGGAGCAGGTCCTTCTCCGCGGCCTTGCCCTGGGCCACCAGGGTCTCGCGGAGCCACTTGATCAGGCCGCCCCAGTAGTCGGTGCCGAACAGGACGATGGGGAAGCGGGTCACCTTCTGGGTCTGCACCAGGGTGAGGGCCTCGAAGAGCTCGTCGAGGGTGCCGAGGCCGCCGGGCAGGACCACGAAGCCCTGTGCGTACTTGACGAACATCATCTTGCGGACGAAGAAGTAACGGAAGTTCAGGCCGATGTCGACGTAGGGGTTCAGCCCTTGCTCGAACGGCAGCTCGATGCCGAGGCCGACCGAGATGCCCTTCGCCTCGCAGGCGCCCTTGTTGGCTGCCTCCATGGCCCCCGGACCACCGCCCGTGATGACGGCGAAGCCCGCCTCCACCAGGCCGCGGCCGAGGCGGACGCCGGCCTCGTACTCCGCCGAGTCCACCGGCGTGCGGGCGGAGCCGAAGACGCTGATGGCGGGCGGGAGTTCGGCGAGCGTGCCGAAGCCCTCGATGAACTCCGACTGGATGCGCAGCACCCGCCAGGGGTCGGTGTGGACCCAGTCCGTGGGAGCGCGCTCGTCCAGCAGGCGCTGGTCCGTGGTGCTCGCCTGGACCTGGCCCCGCCGCCGGAGGACCGGTCCAAGGCGCTGCTCCTCCGGTGGCTGCTTCTTGCCCTCGGGGTTGCCGGTAGGCATGTGCGCTCCCTCCGTCTTGCTGTTCTTCCGCATCAGCGTAGATCTACGCGGGTTACGTACGGGGGACCTCAGCATGTCCGCCATGAAGCGCCGTAAACACGATCAAGCAGGTCAGGCGGCTCAGCCCGTCAGCCAGGAGCGCAGGCGCTCCTCCCCCGCCAGGACCTTGGCCACCTCGACCCGCTCGTCGCGCTTGTGCGCCAAGTGCGGGTTGCCCGGCCCGTAGTTGACCGCCGGGATGCCGAGCGCCGAGAACCGGGACACGTCCGTCCAGCCGTACTTCGGCTGGGGCGTGCCCCCCACCGCCTCGATGAAGGCGGCCGCCGCCGGGTGGGACAGGCCGGGCAGGGCCCCGCCGCTGTGGTCGTCGACGACGAACTCCGTCACCCCGCAGTCCGCGAAGACCTCGCGGACGTGGGCCACGGCCTCCTCCTCGGTGCGGTCCGGGGCGTAGCGGAAGTTGACGGTCACCACGCACTCGTCGGGAATGACGTTGCCGGCCACGCCGCCCGAGATGCCGACCGCGTTCAGGCCCTCCCGGTACTCCAGGCCGTCGATCACCGGGTAGCGAGGTTCGTACGCGGCGAGGCGCGCGAGGATCGGGGCCGCGGCGTGGATCGCGTTGGAGCCCATCCAGCCGCGCGCCGAGTGCGCCCGCTCGCCCGTCGTCTTCAGCAGCACCCGCAGCGTGCCCTGGCAGCCGCCCTCCACCTGGCCGTCCGACGGTTCCAGGAGCACCGCGAAGTCGCCCTCCAGCCACTCGGGGTGGACCTCGGACACGTGCTTGAGACCGTTCAGGTCGGCGGCGACCTCCTCGTTGTCGTAGAAGACGAAGGTCAGGTCGCGGTTGGGGGACGGCACCGTCGCCGCGATGCGCAGCTGCACCGCGACGCCCGCCTTCATGTCGCAGGTGCCGCAGCCCCACAGGACGCCGTCCTCGTCCAGCCGGGAGGGGACGTTGCCGGCGATGGGGACGGTGTCGATGTGGCCGGCCAGGATCACGCGCTCCGCGCGGCCCAGGTTCGTGCGGGCCACGACGTTGTTGCCGTACCGGTCGACCGTGAGGTGCGGCAGCGCGCGCAGCGCGTCCTCGATCGCGTCCGCCAGCGGCTTCTCGGTACCGCTCTCGGAGGGGAAGTCGACGAGCCGGGCGGTGAGCTCCGCGGCGTCCAGCGTGAGGTCAAGCGGGGTATCGGCCATGGATCCGACCCTAACGCCCCGGGCCGTCCGGGCACTGTCCGCACCCGGCGCAGAACCCACAGTGCCCTCCAGTACCTTGTACGCGTGCTTCAGCCGTCCCCACCCCGCAAACGCCGCGGCCGCCTCCTCCGAATCGGGGCGGCCTTCGTGGTCCTGCTCGCGGTCGCCGGTTACCTCGTGGTGCAGTACATCACCGGCGGCACCGGCGCGCCGGGCTGCAAGGTCGTCTCGGACGACGACGACGGCGCGACGTACGAGTTCACCCCGGAGCAGGCGGTGAACGCGGCGACGATCACCGCCGTGGGCACCGGACGCAACCTGCCCGAACGGGCCGTGACGATCGCGCTGGCGACCGCGCTGCAGGAGTCGGCACTGCGCAACATCGACCACGGCGACCGGGACTCGCTCGGGCTGTTCCAGCAGCGGCCCTCGCAGGGCTGGGGGACGCCGAAGGAGATCATGGACCCGGCGTACGCGGCGGGGAAGTTCTACGACCATCTGGTCGAGGTCCCCGGCTACACGCGGCTGCCCCTGACCGTCGCGGCACAGCGCGTGCAGCGCAGCGGTTTCCCGCAGGCGTACGCCAAGCACGAGCCGGACGCCACCCTGCTCGCCGCCGCCCTGACCGGACGGTCCGCGGCCACGCTGACCTGTGCGGGGCGCCCGGGCGCGAGCCGGGCCGAGGGGCCGGACGCGGTGCGCGACGCCCTCGTCCGGGACTTCGGGCGCGATGTGCTCCAGCCGGTGGGCGTGCAGGCGGGCGGCTCGTCGGCGCCCTCGCCGTCGGGCGGCTCCGACGGGCGGACGGTGACGCTGCCCACCGGGACGGGCTCGGACGCGGAGCCGGACCCGGAGCGGCGCGGCTGGCAGCTCGCGCACTGGGCGGTGGCCAACGCCTCCGCGCTGCGCATCGAGCGGGTCTCGTACGCCGGCCGGGAGTGGACCGCCGGGAACACCGACAGCCGGTGGCACCCGACGGGAACGGACGGCGCTCCGGGTGCGGAGCGGGCGGCGGGATCGGTCCGGATCACGACCGCGCGGTAGTGCGACCGTTCACCCGGGCGAGTCATCCGCGCGGCATACGGCCGGCGGGGCGTGCAGGTTTTCGCGCCGTCACCCTCGAATCGGCGCGAGCCCATGGGAACAAAGAGCTGTAAGGATTCGGCAGACTTTGCGACCGTACCCCTTTTGCCCGCTTTTCTGCGCAACCGATAATGCGACGCATTGCCAACTCTTTACGTTGTGCCGCCGCAACCTTCGCGGTCCTCGAGCGGTAGTCACTGCGTCCGAGCCCGGTAGATCAAGAGCCGGGGCGGTCCACCCCATCGTTCACTCCCGTCGAAGGAGCATCATGTCCCTCCCCCTGACCCGCCGGATCGCCCGTGCCGCGCTGCTCGTCGCAGCGGGAGCGGCTGCCGGGGTCGGTGCGGCCGGCTCCGCCAGTGCGGCTCCCGAGCTGCCGGCCACCCCCAACCTCGGCGGCATGACCGCCCTGGACGGGGCGAACGTCGGCAACACCGTCGACAGCGCTGCCCAGAACGTCACCGGGACCGCGGGCGACACCGGCAGCAAGACCGTCAAGAAGGCCGTGCCGGCGGTCGGCAAGACCGGTGGCTCGGTCGTCAAGAAGGCCACGCCCGCCGCGCAGAAGACCGCCGGGGACGCGGCCGGCTCCGCGGGGGACCTCGTCGGCGACACGGCGGGTTCGGCCACGAAGGGCGGGCTGCCCGGGGCCAAGACCCTGCCGGCCAAGACGCTGCCGGCCAAGACGCTGCCGGCGAAGGGGCTGCCGCTCGGCTGACGGTCGGCCTGCCGCCGGCTGTACTGCGACGGGGCCCGGGGTTCGTTCCCCGGGCCCCGTCGTCGTGCGTGCCTGCGTCGGTGCTCCGGGGTCCGTCGACCGGCTCCCGGCACTGTGGGCACGGCAGGCGCCGTTGCGGCCGGGCCGTCAGGCCAGCCTTTGCACCGCCGCGCGGACCCGCTCGTCCGTCGCAGTGAAGGCCACGCGGACGAAGCGGTCGCCCGCCGGGCCGTAGAAGTCGCCGGGTGCGACCAGGATGCCGCGTTCGGCCAGACGGGCCACCGTGTCCCAGCAGGACTCGTCGCGGGTCGCCCACAGGTAGAGGCTGGCCTCGCTGTGCTCGATGCGGAAGCCGTGGCCGAGGAGGGCGTCGCGCAGGGCGGTGCGGCGGGCCGCATAGCGCTCGCGCTGGACGCGGACGTGCTCGTCGTCGCCCAGGGCCGCCACCACGGCCGCCTGCGTCGGCGCGGACGTCATCATGCCGCCGTGCTTGCGGACCTCCAGGAGGGGGCCCAGGACGGCCGGGTCGCCGGCCAGGAAGGCCGCGCGGTAGCCCGCCAGGTTGGAGCGCTTGGAGAGGGAGTGCACGGCGACCAGTCCGTCGTACGAACCGCCGTTGACGTCCGGGTGCAGCACCGAGACCGGGTCGGCCTCCCAGCCCAGTTCCAGGTAGCACTCGTCGGAGACGACCAGGACGCCGTGCTCGCGGGCCCAGCCGACGATCCGGGTCAGCTCGGCCTTCGACAGGACCCTGCCCGTGGGGTTGGACGGGGAGTTCAGCCAGAGGAGCTTCAGGCCCGCCGGGTCCAGCTCGGTCGGGTCGTCGTACGCCTCGTACTCCGCGCGGGCCAGGCGCGCGCCGACCTCGTACGTCGGGTAGGCCAGGCGCGGGAAGGCCACCCGGTCGCCGGGGCCGAGGCCGAGCTGGGTCGGGAGCCAGGCGACGAGTTCCTTGGAGCCGACGATCGGCAGGACGTGGTGGTGGGTGACGTCACGGGCGCCGAGACGGCGCTCGACCCAGCCGGTGATCGCGTCGCGCAGTGCCGGGGTGCCCCAGACGGTCGGGTAGCCCGGGGAGTCCGCCGCGTCGATCAGGGCCTTCTGGATCGGCTCGGGGACCGGGTCGACCGGGGTGCCGACGGACAGGTCGACGATGCCGTCCGGGTGGGCGGCGGCCGTCGCCTTGTACGGCGCCAGCTTGTCCCAGGGGAAGGTGGGGAGTCGGTCGGAGACTGCGGACACGGTTCTGGCTCACTTTCTGCTGCGGACGAGCCCTCGTACAGCCGTCCCACGGCAAACGCCTCGGTCCCGTACGGCGACCGACGCGGGGGTCGATTCAGGCCGTACGGGACCGAGGCGGCACGGGTGCGGGCCGCTTCCGGGCCGCCCGGGTACTTACGCCTGCGGCGGCAGCGCGGCGATGAAGGGGTGGTCGCGCTCGATCAGCCCCAGCTTGCTGGCGCCACCGGGCGAGCCGAGCTCGTCGAAGAACTCGACGTTCGCCTTGTAGTAGTCCTTCCACTCCTCCGGAGTGTCGTCCTCGTAGAAGATCGCCTCGACCGGGCAGACCGGCTCACAGGCACCACAGTCGACGCATTCGTCCGGGTGGATGTACAAGGACCGCTGGCCCTCGTAGATGCAGTCGACCGGGCACTCCTCGATGCACGCCTTGTCCTTCACGTCGACACAAGGCTGCGCGATGACGTAGGTCACGCTGTCGTTCCTCCTCGATAGGGCGCTGGCGGGCCTCCTCAGGCTCCGCCGCCTGGCGCGCGGGAGCGCGGCGTCGTCGATGCCCGCCCCTAGTATCTCCGTTCTTGGGCATGATCCGAACAGGAGGGGTGAACCGACCCGTGGAAATCTCTGCCGCCGGGCGTCTTGAGGTCCGTATCACCGCTGCTGACGTGGGCAAACGAGTCTCCGTACGGCGCTTGAGCCATGCTGGTGTCACGGGTGAGAAGTTCACCGACACGGTCGGTGTTCTCACATCATGGGACGACGGTGTGCTGCTGATCACACGGAAGAGTGGCGAGACCGTCCGTATCGCGGAATCCTCCCTGGTCGCGGGGAAAGTCGTGCCGTCCGCTCCGGCGCGTCGGCGCGGACCCGCCGCCTCGTACGAGGAGCTGGCGCGGGTCGCCTCGCGGGCCTGGCGGCCGGTGGAGAGCGAACGGCTCGGCGACTGGGAGCTGAGGGCGGCCTCCGGGTTCACCCGGCGGGCCAACTCGGTGCTCCCGCTCGGTGATCCCAGCCTGCCGCTCGACGAGGCGCTGGCCGCCGTACGGCGCTGGTACGGCGAGCGGGCACTGCCCGCGTACATCCAGACAGCCACCGGCGCCGAGGGCACGCAGGAGCTGCTGTGCGCCGAGCTGGAGCGGCGGGGCTGGGTCCGGGAGGTGACGGCCGAGCTGTGGATCGGGGCGCTGGCACCGGTCGCCGACCGGGCGGAGGGGACCGGTGTGGTCCTCTCCCGGGAGGCGGACGAGGCGTGGCTCGCGCGGTACCAGCGCAAGGGTGTGAGCGATGTGGCGCTGCGGGTGCTGGGCAGCGGCCCGTCGGTGTGGTTCGCGACGGTGCCCGGCGAGGACGCGCCGGCCGCGATCGGGCGGTGCGTGGTGGACGGGCGATGGGCCTCCTTCGCAGCCGTCGAGGTCGATCCGGCGCAGCGGCGCAGGGGGCTCGCCACCGCCGTGCTGGGCGCGCTGGCCCGGCGGGCGCTCGACGAGGGCGCGTCGGCCGCCTGGCTCCAGGTCGAGACGGACAACGCGGCGGCTCGGGCGCTGTACGCCGGGATGGGCTTCACGGCGCACCACGCGTACCACCACTACCGCGAGCCCGAAACCGCCGGGACGGACCGGTACTGATCGCCTCGAGAGGGCACGAGCCAGCTATGCGTCACCCCCATCCCCCACCGCCCGAACGTTCCGCCGAGCTGCGTCGGCGGTTCGCCGAGGAGGCGCGCTCCGAGCGGCCCGATCTGTCCGCGCTGTGCCTGCTGGTGGGCGCGGAGGCGGACGGCACGCTGGACGAGGCGGGCCTGGACGCCGCGCAGATGGAGCTCGACCGGCTCGCCGGACAGCTGCCGTTCCGGCCGGGCACGCCGCGGGCCTGGGCGGTGGCGCTGCGGGACCTGCTCGGCGAGCGGTACGGGTTCCACGGCGTCGCAGCGGACTACCGGCGCCTGGAGTCGTCGCTGCTGCACGAGGTGCTGCGACGCAGGCGCGGCCTGCCGATCCTGCTGTCGGTGGTGTGGCTGGAGGTGGCCCGGCGGGCGGGGGCCCCGGTGTACGGGGTCGCGCTGCCGGGGCACTTCGTGGTCGGCTTCGGGCCCCAGGAGGGGCAGGTGCTCGCCGATCCGTTCGACGGGGGGCGGGTGCTCACCGGCGGCGATGCGGAGATGCTGGTGGCCGGGGCGACGGGGGCGCCCCTGCATCCGTCGATGCTCGAGCCGGCGGCGCCGCTGGACGTCGTGTCGCGCGTCCTGAACAACATCCGGGCGTGGGCCGCGGCCCGCCCCGAGCGGTCGGACGTGGGGCTGTGGGCCGTCGATCTGGCCCTGCTGCTGCCCTCGCATCCGGCGCGCCTGCGGTACGAGCGGGCACAGCTGCTGGTGCAGCGGGGGGAGTTCGTGGCGGGGGCCGTGGAGCTGGACGCGTACGCGGAGGTGGTGGGGGCCGTGGACGAGGTGGCCGCAGAGCGGGTGCGGGCGGAGGCCCGGGCGGCGCGGGCGATGCTGAACTGAACGTCTGCCGTGCGGGCGGGGCGGACGCCGCTCGGCGCTGCGAGGAGCCTCCCCCGGAGGGGGTTGTGCCCCCAGCGCCCACCCGTGCCGCCCTGGGGGTACCTCCCAGGCCGTCCAGCCACTGGGGGAGGCGCGACTGCCCTCAGGCGGCGGCAGCCGGCGAGGGGCGCCCGGTGTGCGCCGGGTGCCCCTCGTGGACGCGCGTCAGCTGGGGTCGGTGTCGATGACGCCGATGCGGTTGCCCGTGCTCTTCAGCGCCGGGCGCAGGGCGCCGATCACGTCCTGGACGGTGACCGGGGTCTTCTGGCCGGTGGCGCGGGTGATGAGCACGCCGTCGAAGGTGTCGCCGTAGAGCTTCTGCAGCGCGGCCGTGTCGTAGTACTCGACCAGCTTGCCGTTCTGCGCCTTGACGCCGAGGAACTTCCACAGCGACTTCTCGGGGCTGAACGAGACGGTGTGCGCGGCGTCGGTCCGGACCGTGACCAGGCCGGACATCGCCGGCTCGGCGAACTCCTTCATCATCCGGTCGACCTCGGCCCTGGAGACCGTCGGCTGCCGGCCGGTCGTGGGGACGTTCACCGGGGTGGAGGTGCCGGTCTCGACCTGGGTGCGGTACGCCTCCTCCACCGCCTCCGTCGACTTGGCGACGTCGATGCCCTTGCCCGCCTTGCCGTACACGGGAACGGCCTTGCCGGACTTGAACTCGATGGTGCCCTCGGTCACCGATCCCGCGCCGCCGGCCGCGTCCTGGAGGGCGGCGTGCAGCTTCTCCTCGTCGACGGGCATGACCGGGTCGACGACCCGGTGGTTGCCGAAGAGCGAGCCGATCACGGAGACGGGGTTGTAGTCGCTCTGCGCCGCCGTGCCGACCGTGGCCTGCGCGTCGAACTGCAGGCCCGCCTGCTCCGGCTTCAGCGAGACGCTCTCGCCGCCCACCGTGAGCTTCAGCGGCTTGTTCACCCGGGCGGCGAGGGCGTCGTCCAGCTTCTCGACGGCGTCGTCGCGGGTGCCGCCGCCGATGTCGACGCCGAGCACGGTGGTGCCCTTGGGCACGTCGGAGTGGTTCATCAGCAGCCCGGCACCGTACGCGACACCGGCGATGGCGATCACGCCGCCGCCCAGCAGCGCGAGCTTGTTCCGCCCCTTCTTCTTGGGCGGCCTGGCGGAGCCCGCCGGGGGCGGCGAGACCGGCTCGGGCAGCTTCGGCGGCGTGTGCGGCAGCGGCCCGTCGGTGGGCGCTCCACCCTGGAACGGCACGTTCCGGTCGCTGGGTACGACGGGGATGCCGCTGGTGAGGGTGTTCCCGGAGACGTTGTCCGGGTTGCCGAAGCCGAGCGCACCGCCCGGCGGTTCGGGGGCCGGCTTCTGCGGGGTGAGGATCGCGGTGTCGTCGCTCAGCCCACCGCCGGGGCCGCGGCCGGCGCCGGGGCCCGTGCCGGTCATGGCACCGGGGCCGCCCATGGTCCGGGGGCCGCCGGCAGCACCCGGTCCGCCCGGGCCGCCCGGTGTTCCGGGACCGGCCTGGCCGCCGGGGCCGCGCAGGCCCTTGGGCTCGCCGGACAACCCGGGTACGCCGGGTACCGGCGGCACGGCGGGCGCACCGGTCCCGCGGGGCCGTCCGCCACCGGGCTGCGCCGGCAGCGGGCCGTCTCCGGTGACGGGGCCGCCGGTCGGTCCCATGGGGCCCTGACCGTTCCGCCCGCCGGGCGCCTTCCGGTCGTCGCGTCCGTTCTCCGAGAAGTACGGCAGGTCGTCACGGCGCGGCTCGCCGCCGGCGTCGGCCCCCGGGCGCGTTCCATTGCCCAGCGGGCCCGACGCCAGGGCCTCGGTCACGTCGAAGGAGCCGGTGCCGCCGCCGTGACCGGGCGCCACGGGGCCGCCGGTCGCTCCGGGCAGGCCCGCACCGTTGGTGGAGCCGGACCGGGAGCCGCCCGGCACGTTCATGGAGCCGACCACGCCACCGGGGCGTCCGCCGCCGGCACCCGGCCGCGCACCGCCGGGCGCACCGGCACCGGAAGCACCGGCGCCCGTACCCGCGCCCGAGGCACCGGGGTCTCCCGGCGCGCCGGGCGCACCGGAACCGCCCGCCGGCCCGGGGGTCTTGGCGGGGCCGCCGCCCTGACCGCCCTTGCCCGCCGACGACTTGCGGGGCGCGAACCAGTCGCTGGTCGGCTTCTCCTCGGCGGACGGGGGGTGCTCGGCGGGAGACTCGACGGCGGCCGAGGGCGCGGGGACGCTCGGCGTGACGCTGCCCGGCGCGGAGGACTCGGTCGGCTCCGGGTCGCCCTCGCCGCTCTCGGCGTCCGCGACGGGCTTGCGCACGACGACCGGCGGAATCGGCCTCGACCCGGGGATGTTGATCCGGATCCGGGTCGTCAGCGTCGTCTCGGTCTTGCGTTCATCCGGCCGCGTGGCCGAACGGCCCGCGTCCGCACCGTCGCCGGAAGCCGTCGGGGTCCCGTACGGCGGCGTGCCGGAGGGGTATGCGGCTCCGCCGCGCCCGTGGGGCCCGGAGGACGGACTGTCAGTTTCACGACTCAAGGCAGGTTCTCCCGGTTGGCTCCGCCGCCCGTCACGTCACGATTTCTCAAGCGGGCGGCTCGGCGGCGCGCACCACCATACTGGCCGCTTCTCGCGTGTATCCCATGACCGCTGGGGAAACCATCACCGGACTCGCACGCCCACGGTATGGCGAAGTGGTACGTCACTTGCCAAGTCGGGCGGCGTCGCCGTCCGGTTGCCGCACCGGCGCGAGGGTGGCGCACATCACAGCGACGGCGATGCCGCCGAGCAGGAAGAGATAGGAGCCGCTGCCCGCGGCGAACACGAAGTCGCCCTCCGGACGGCTGGTGGTGAGCAGCACCACGGCGAGCGCCCAGCCGACGGCGGGCGCGACGGCCCCGCCCCTGCGGCCGACGGCCCGGCCCGCGCCGACGCACAGGCCGGCCTCGGCGGCCAGGGCGAGCAGCAGGCCGCCGGGGAACCACGCGGACTGCATCAGGGCCCCGGCCGCGCCGACCACGGCGCCCAGGACGAAGAGACCGAGGTAGAGGACGATCCTGCCGGGGGAGGGCGGGCGCAGCGGCTGCGCGAGCATCGAGCCGTCCTTCGCGGGTGCGGTCCGGTCGCTCATGACGCCTCCCCGATTCCGGCGAACAGGTCACTCTCACGCCCGTCGACGACCGCTCGCTCGCCGCGCACCTGTTCGTAGTACTCGGTGGTGAAGACCGGCTGAGCCAGCTCGTTCGAGAGCGCGAAGTACGGTTCGGCCAGCGTGATCTGTGTGGCGTGCGCGCGCATCGCGGCGGCCTTGGCGCCGGCGTACGCCGTCCCGTCGCCGCGGATCTCGGCGGTGATCCGCTCCTCGCCGACGACGCCCGGCACGTCCTCGACGCCGGCCGCCTTGGCGAAGGGCAGGCCGGGCAGGTCGTCGTCGAGGCGGGCGAAGGCCCGCTCGGCGACCGGGCGCGGAACCCGGTTCCAGTAGACCTTGGCGATCGGACAGCCGGCCTCGGCGGCCAGTTCGGCGGCGCGCATGGCGATGCGGTGCGCCTGGATGTGGTCGGGGTGGCCGTATCCGCCGTCGGGGTCGTAGGTGACGAGGACCTGCGGGCGCACCTCACGGATCACCTCGACGAGGAGGGCGGCGGCCCGGTCGACGTCCGCCTGCCAGAGGCAGTCGGGGTCGTCGTTGTCGGACAGGCCCATCATCCCGGAGTCGGTGAACCGGCCCGGTCCGCCGAGCAGCCGGAAGTCCTCGACGCCGAGCGCGCGCATGGCGGCCGTCAGCTCACCCAGGCGGTGCTCGCCCAGGGCGGCCCCCGTCAGATGCGCGAGGCCGGGCGGGATGACCTCGCCCCGCTCGCCGAGGGTGCAGGTCACCAGCGTCACGTGGGCGCCTTCGGCCGCGTACCTGGCCATGGTGACGCCGTTGTTGATCGACTCGTCGTCCGGGTGCGCGTGCACCAGCAGCAGACGCCGGGCGGGCAGTTCCGTCATGGACTCCACCCTACGAGGCGTTCTCCCGTTCCCCTCACCTGGCGCGGTCCCCACCCGCACGGCGAATCGTGACGGCTCCGATACGGAAGGTGGTGGAGCGGTTCGTCGCAGCGCGTACGGCCCGGGCAGCGATCCTCGAACGCGACCCGGCACCTGAACTCAGGGTGGCGGGACGCGAAGAGCATGCGGGCCCGGCTCGCCCTCACGCCGGGCGCCGGGGCGGAGTTCGTCCCCGGCGTACGCGGCCGACCGTCGGGGACGCCCGCTCCGGGCGTCCCCGTCCCGTCAGAAGTTGATGCTGCCGATCATGCCCGCGATGTTCGACGTCAGTTCGCTGATCGTGGGTGCGATGGTCGAGGAGGCGAGGTAGAAGCCGAGGAGCATGCAGACGATCGCATGCCCCGCCTTCAGTCCTGACTTCTTGATCAGCAAGAAGACGATGATCGCCAGCAGCACCACCGCCGAAATCGAGAGTGCCACGGCGGCTCACCTCCAAAGGAACCCAGGGACATGGGGGGTCGGACGCAGTCGGAACCATGGGGGCAGATAAATCCACACAGCGGGCACCTGGTTGATACCCACTATGCGCTAGTGATCATAACTATCCGTACGCGCGCATCGATCGGCGCACAGCCGCACAAGGGGGCGCATGGCCAATATGGTCGGGGCATGACGATCGAGTCCGACTCCTTCCCCAAACGGCACGCCCGCACCCAGCGGTTCACGCTCGGCGCGCCGCGTTCGTTCACCGTGGCACCCGATGGTTCCCGTGTCGCCTTCCTGCGCTCCTCTTCCGGTACGGACCGGGCGAATTCGCTGTGGGTCCTGGACGTTCCGGACGGCGGGGAGCGCGTGGCGGCCGACCCGCGCGCCCTCCTGGGCGGTGCGGAGGAGCACCTGTCACCCGAGGAGCGGGCGCGCCGTGAGCGCAGCCGTGAGGGTGGCGCCGGCATCGTCGGATACGCCACCGACGCGGCCGTCGAGTTGGCGTCTTTCGCCTTGTCAGGACGGCTGTTCGCGGCCGAGCTGCGGGCCGGGACGGCACGGGAGCTGGCCGTTCCCGGCCCCGTGATCGACCCGCGGCCCTCCCCCGACGGACGGCACATCGCGTACGTCGCACAGGGCGCCCTGCGGGTCGTGGGGGCCGAGGGCGGGGACGACCGGGTGCTGGCCGGACCCGACGCGGAGGGGGTCTCGTACGGGCTGGCCGAGTTCATCGCCGCCGAGGAGATGGGGCGGCAGCGGGGCTTCTGGTGGTCCCCCGAGTCGGACCGGCTGCTGGTGGCACGCGTGGACGACACGCCGGTCGAGCGGTGGTGGATCTCCGACCCGGCCCACCCGGAGCGTGATCCACAACACGTGCCGTATCCGGCGGCGGGTACCGCCAACGCGGACGTGCGGCTGTTCGTGATCGGCCTGGACGGGGGGCGCACGGAGGTCGTCTGGGACCGGGCGCGGTACCCGTATCTGGCGCGAGTGCACTGGTCAGCGGCGGGTGCGCCGCTGCTGCTCGTACAGGCGCGCGACCAGCGCAGTCAGTTGTTCCTGGCCGTGGACGCGGAGTCGGGGACGACGCGGATGGTGCACGCCGACGAAGATCCAACTTGGCTGGAACTGTTCCCCGGAGTGCCCTGCTGGAGCCCCTCCGGGCAGCTGGTGCGGATCGCCGACGAGGGCGGCGCGCGGGTCCTGGCGGTCGGTGAACGGCCGCTCACCGGAGCGCAGTTGCATCTGCGGGCGGTACTGGACGTCTCCGACCACGACGTGCTGGTTTCGGCGTCGGCGGGCGAAGAGGCGGCCGATCCGGAGACGGGCGAAGTGCACGTGTACCGGGTGAACGAACTCGGCGTGGAGCGGGTGTCGCAGGAGCCCGGCGTGCATTCGGCGGTGCGCGCCGGGGGCGTGACCGTTCTCGTCTCCGCCACGCCGGCCAGGCCGGGCGCCAGGGCCCAGGTACTGCGGGACGGGAAGCAGCTGGCGGTCGTCGCCTCTTACGCCGAAGATCCCGGTTTGTCCCCGCGCGTGACCCTTACCCAGGGGGGCGCACGCCGTGTCCCGTGCGCCGTGCTTATGCCAACGGACTACCACGGTGACACCTCCCTGCCGGTCCTGCTCGACCCCTACGGCGGTCCGCACGGCCAGCGCGTGGTGGCCGCGCACAACGCGCACCTCACCTCGCAGTGGTTCGCCGACCAGGGTTTCGCGGTGGTCGTCGCCGACGGGCGCGGCACTCCGGGGCGGTCGCCCGCCTGGGAGAAGGCGATCAAGGACGACGTGGCCGCGGTCGTCCTCCAGGACCAGGTGGACGCGCTGCACGCCCTGGCCGCCGACTTCCCGCTCGACCTGAGCCGCGTCGCCATCCGGGGCTGGTCCTTCGGCGGCTATCTGGCGGCCCTGGCCGCACTGCGCCGTCCGGACGTCTTCCACGCGGCGATCGTGGGCGCCCCGGTCACCGACCTGCGGCTGTACGACACCCACTACCAGGAGCGCTACGTCGGCCACCCGGAGGAGCAGCCGGACGTCTACCGCCGCAACTCGGTGATCGACGACGCGGGCCTGGTCGACGCCGCCGAGCCGCACCGTCCCATGATGATCATCCACGGGCTGGCGGACGACAACGTGGTGGTCGCCCACTCCCTGCGCCTGTCCTCGGCCCTGCTGGCGGCCGGCCGCCCGCACGAGGTACTGCCCCTGTCGGGCGTCACGCACATGACCCCGCAGGAGTCGGTCGCCGAGAACCTGCTCCTGCTCCAGGTGGACTTCCTCAAGCGCGCCCTGGCATAGCGGCGCAAACGCGCACGAACTTCGTTAACACGCAGGCAACTTCCCGGAAGCGGCACCGATATACGGACGCGCGATGCTCAGCAGCGTACGGCCGTGCGGGTGCCGTGAGCGGGCCGGAGTGCGCCATGTCACTCCGGCCCGCTGCCGTGCTCGCCGCCTTCCTCGGGCGGCACCGCCCGCCCCGGCGCGGAGCGCCACATCGGCAGGGTCTCGGCGAAGTGGCACGCCGAGTCGTGGGCCGCAGGCCCGGAGGTGTCCCGGAACTCCTCGGGGACCGCGAGCGCCGGCACCTCCAGGGCGCAGCGCTCCCGCGCCTTCCAGCAGCGGGTGCGGAAGCGGCAGCCGGAGGGGATGTCGGTCGGGGACGGGACGTCGCCGGTCAGCATGATCCGCTCACGGTGCTCCCGGGCCTCCGGGTCGGGCACGGGCACGGCGGACAGCAGCGCCTGGGTGTAGGGGTGCGTGGGGTGGTCGTAGATCTCGGCGTCCCGGCCGGTCTCCACGATGCGGCCGAGGTACATCACGCCGACGCGGTCGGAGATGTGCCGGACGATCGACAGGTCGTGGGCGATGAAGATGTAGGAGAGGTCGAACTCGTCCTGGAGCCGTGCCAGCAGGTTGATCACCTGTGCCTGGACGGAGACGTCGAGGGCGGAGACCGGCTCGTCGGCGACGATGATCTCGGGGCGCAGGGCGAGGCCGCGGGCGATGCCGATGCGCTGGCGCTGTCCGCCGGAGAACTGGTGCGGATAGCGGTTGATGTACTCGGGGTTGAGGCCGACGACGTCCAGCAGGTGCTGGACCCGCTTGCGACGTTCGCCCTTGGGAGCCACCTCGGGGTGGATGTCGTACGCCTCCCCGATGATGTCGCCCACCGTCATCCGCGGGTTGAGGGAGGTGTAGGGGTCCTGGAACACCATCTGGATGTTGCGCCGGACCGCCTTCAGGGCCTTGCCGGACAGCCGGGTGATGTCCTCGCCCTTGTAGCGGATCTCCCCCGCCGTCGGCCGCTCCAGATGGACCAGCATCTTGGCGACCGTCGACTTGCCGCAGCCGGACTCGCCGACGATGCCGAGGGTCTCGCCGCGGTCGAGGTGGAAGTCGACGCCGTCGACCGCCTTGACCGCGCCGATCTGCCTCTTGAAGAGGATGCCCCGGGTCAGCGGGTAGTGCTTGACGAGGCCGCGGACCTCGAGGATGGGCTCAGCCATGCAGGCACTCCCTCCAGAAGTGACAGGCGCTCCCGCGTTCCGCGTCCGACTCGGTGACGTCGTAGAGCGGTGGTACGTCGGTGCGGCAGACCTCCTGGGCCATCGGGCAGCGGGGGTGGAAGGCGCAGCCGGGCGGGATGCGGGTGAGGTTGGGCGGCAGGCCCTTGATGGCGTAGAGCTCCCGGCCCTTCTGGTCCAGCCGGGGGATGGAGTCGAGCAGACCGCGGGTGTACGGATGCGCCGGCGCCTTGTAGATGTCGTGTACCGGGGCCGACTCCACGATCCGGCCCGCGTACATCACGGCGATCTTGTCGGCCACGTCCGCGACCACGCCCAGGTCATGGGTGATCAGGATGAGCCCCATGCGGAACTCGCGCTGGAGTTCCGCGAGCAGCTCCATGACCTGCGCCTGGACGGTGACGTCGAGGGCGGTGGTCGGTTCGTCGGCGATGATCAGCTTGGGTTCCAGGGCCATCGCCATGGCGATCATGATGCGCTGGCGCATACCGCCGGAGAACTGGTGCGGGTACTGCCGCACCCGCTCCCGGGCGGCGGGGATCCGTACCCGGTCCATCAGCTCGACGGCCTTGGCGCGGGCGTCCTTCCTGGACATGCCGCGGTGCACGGTGAACATCTCGCCGAGCTGGTCGCCGACGGTGAGCACGGGGTTGAGGGACGACAGCGCGTCCTGGAAGATCATCGCCATCTCGGCGCCACGGACCTTCCGGCGTTCCTCCTCCTTCAGCTTCAGCAGGTCGCGGCCTTCGAAGAGGACCTCGCCCGCGGTGATCCGGCCCGGAGGCATGTCGAGGATGCCCATGACCGCCTGGGCGGTGACGGACTTGCCGGAGCCGGACTCGCCCAGCACGGCGAGGGTCTCGCCCGCCTCCACCGCGTAGCTGACGCCGTTGACGGCCCTCGCGACGCCGTCCCTGGTGTGGAACTCCACGTGCAGGTCACGCACTTCGAGCAGCATGACGGCGGCTCACCTCAGCTTCGGGTCGAGGGCGTCGCGCACCGCGTCGCCGAGCATGATGAACGCGAGCACGGTGACCGCCAGCGCTCCGGAGGGCCACAGCAGGGCGTGCGGGGCGTTGCGGACGTAGGGGGATGCGGCGGAGATGTCGATGCCCCAGGACACGCTGGGCGGCTTCAGCCCGACGCCGAGGTAGGACAGGGTGGCCTCCAGCGCGATGTAGGTGCCGAGCGCGATGGTCGCCACGACGATGACCGGGGCGACGGCGTTGGGCGCGATGTGCCGCAGGAGCAGCCGGGAGTTGGAGGCGCCGAGGGCGCGGGCGGCCTGGACGTAGTCGTTCTGCTTGGCGGTGATGACCGAGCCGCGGGCGATGCGGGAGATCTGCGGCCAGCCCAGCAGCACGATGAAGCCGATGACCGGCCAGACGGTGTTGCTGGTGATGACGGACAGCAGGACCAGACCGCCGAGGACGACGGGGATGGCGAAGAAGACGTCGGTGATCCGGGACAGGATCGAGTCCCCGACGCCGCCGAAGAACCCGGCGAGCCCGCCGAGCACGCTGCCGAGGACAGCGACGCCGAGGGTTGCGAGGACGCCCACCAGCACCGAGGTGCGGGCGCCGTAGACGGTGCGGGTGTAGACGTCGCAGCCCTGCCCGTCGTACCCGAAGGGATGGCCGGGCTGGGACCCCTCCTGAGCCTTGGACAGCTCGCAGTGGAGCGGGTTGCCGGGGGCGATCAGGGACGGCCACACGGAGATGACGACCAGGAAGAGGATCACCAGGCCCGAGATGATGAAGACCGGGTTGCGGCGCAGGTCGTGCCAGGCGTCGGACCACAGGCTGCGCGGCCGGCCGCCGAGGTCGGACGACCCCCCCGGCCCGGATCCCCCGGGTCCGTCCGGGGTCCCTTCCAGGGTCGTCGCCTCGCTCGCGGCGAGGTCCATCTGACCGCCCGTACCGGTGCCGGCGATGGCGCGCTCTGGTTCGTACGGCGGCTGCTCAGGCATAGCGGATCCTCGGGTCGAGTACGGCGTACAGCAGGTCGACGAGGAGGTTGGCGGCCAGGAAGACCAGGACGAGGACGGTGACGAAGCCGACGACGGTCTGCGTGTTCTGCCGGAGGATGCCCTGGTAGAGCTGGTAGCCGACGCCGTGGATGTTGAAGATCCGCTCGGTGACGATGGCGCCGCCCATGAGGGCGCCGATGTCGGTGCCGATGAAGGTGACGACCGGGATGAGGGAGTTGCGCAGCAGGTGCCGGGTGATGACCCGGCGCCGGGGCAGGCCCTTGGCGATGGCGGTGCGGACGTAGTCGGAGCGCCGGTTCTCCGCGATGGAGGTGCGGGTCAGCCGGGTGACGTACGCCAGCGACACCGAGGCCAGGACCAGGCCGGGGACGATCAGCTCGTCGAAGGGGGCCTCGGGGGAGACCGACGGCCTGATCCACTCCCACTTGACGCCGAGCAGCAGCTGGAGCAGCAGGCCGGTGACGAAGGTGGGGACGGAGATGACGACGAGGGTGAGCACCAGCACCGTCGTGTCCACGGGGCGTCCGCGGCGCAGACCGGTGACGACGCCGAGGGTGATGCCGATGACGATCTCGGCGACGATGGCCACGATCGTCAGGCGGATGGTGACCGGGAAGGCCGTCCCCATCAGCTCGGTGACCGGCTGGCCGTTGAAGGCGGTGCCGAAGTCGCCGGTGAAGACGTTGCCCATGTAGGTCAGGTATTGCTGCCACACGGGCTTGTCGAGGCCGAACTCCTTCCTCAGCTGGGCGGCCGTCGCCGGGTCGCACTCCCGTTCACCGCACAGGCCGGCGATGGGGTCGCCCATCACGTTGACCATCAGGAAGATCAGCAGCGTGGCCCCGATGAAGACCGGGATCATCTGGAGCAGCCGCCGGACGACGTACCGTCCCATGACGCCCTCAGCCGACCTTGATCTCGTTGTAGACCGGGACGCTGAACGGGTTGAGCTTCACGTCGGACAGCCGGTCCGAGTAGCCGGCGCTGCCGTTCTGGTACCAGAGCGGGATGGCGGCCATGTCGTCCCGGACGACCTCCTCGGCCTGCTGGAAGGTCCGGACGGCCTTGGCGGTGTCGGTCTCGGCGTTGGCCTGGTCGACGAGGTCGTCGAACTCCTTGTCGGACCACTTGCCGTCGTTGGAGGAGGCGTTGGTGTAGTAGAGCGGCTGGAGGAAGTTCTGGATGAGCGGGTAGTCCATCTGCCAGCCGGCGCGGAACGGGCCGCTCATCTTCCGGCCGGTGATCTGGTTGCGGAAGTCGGCGAAGGTGCCGACCGGGTTGCCGACGCAGGCTCGGTCGTTGCCCAGGGCGTTGTTGATGGAGTTGCAGACCGCGTCGACCCACTGCTTGTGGGAGCCCGAGTCGGCGTTGTAGGTGATCTTGACCTGTCCGCCGGGCAGCCCGCCGCCCTCCTGGATCAGT
Source organism: Streptomyces viridiviolaceus (assembly GCF_014650995.1). Taxonomy (GTDB): domain Bacteria; phylum Actinomycetota; class Actinomycetes; order Streptomycetales; family Streptomycetaceae; genus Streptomyces; species Streptomyces viridiviolaceus. The sequence continues at coordinate 6,948 of NZ_BMWA01000011.1, read as the reverse complement.
TTCTTCGCCTCGTCGGGCCGGTACTCGCAGGACTCCCCGCACAGGCCCTCCTTGAAGCCGCCGTCCTCGCCGAGCACGGGTGAGGTCCAGTCGGTGGCGGGGGTGCGGGTCTTCTGGAAGATCGTGTTCGTGATCTGCTCGCGGTCGATCGCCATGGACAGGCCCTTGCGGACCTTCTCCGATCCCTCCTTGCTCCAGTTCTGGTCGTAGTACGGGAAGGCGAGCGTCTGGATGATGCCGGCCGGGGTGTTGATGTAGCGGTCGCCGAGGTCGCTCCGGACGTTCTTCAGCTGAGCGGCCGGGACGTCGTCGGCCAGGTCGAGGTTGCCGGCCAGCAGGTCGGTGTAGGCGGTGTTGCTGTCGGTGTAGACCTTCAGGTCGACGCCGCCGTTGCGGGCCTTGTCCGCGCCGGGGTACTCCTCCCACTTGCGCAGGGACATCTGGGAGCCGCGGGTGTAGTTGTCCACCATGTACGGACCATTGCCGACCGGCTTCTTCAGCCAGGCGTCGTGGTCGTCGAAGAAGGCGCGGGGCAGCGGGGCGAAGGCGGCGTAGCCGAGGGTCTCCGGGAACGACGAGAACTTCTGGTTGAGCTTGACGGTGAAGGTGAGCGGGCCGGTGACCTTCAGTCCGGACAGGGTGTCGGCGCTCTGCTTGCTCCCGTCCGCGGGGTGGACCTTGTCGTAGCCGTCGATGTAGCCGAAGAAGTAGGCGTTGCGCTGGTTGTTCCTCAGGCTGGCGCCGTAGTTCCAGGCGTCGACGAAGGACTGTGCGGTCACCTTCTCGCCGTTGCTGAACGTCCAGCCGTCCTTGACGGTGATCGTGAAGTTCTGCGAGTCGGAGGTCTCGATCTTCTGGGCGAGCATGTCCTGGGCCTCGCCGGTGTCCGGGTCGTACTTCTTCAGCCCCCGGAAGATCATGTCGAGGACCTTGCCGCCCTGCACCTCGTTGGTGTTGGCGGGCTCCAGCGGGTTCTGCGGGTCACCCCACGAGGAACTGAGCACGGCGGCACTGCCGCTGCCGCCTCCCCCACCTCCGCAGGCCGCCGCCGCGAGGGCTACCGCCGCCGTGCATGCGGCCCTTTTGGCGTGCGTGGCTCCGCGCATGGTGCCTCCTCGTGCCCTGACTCGTCCACTGATCCATTACCGGCCAATATCAGCGCAAAAGGTGCCCCTCGCACACGCATACCTCCCTTTGGAGGACCCCTCCACTCGGACGCCGACACCCACGGGCGGAGCAGGCGAATCCGCATACCCCGCCACAAAGGATCTCGAACAGTCGACGCAACGGGTCCTCACGAACCGATGCCGAACCGTTGGATTGCGGACCCGAGGTGTACACATCTCGACGACTTGGCGTCCGCTTATCGAACACGTTGCCCGATTAGCGTAATTGGCCCGACATAAGGCACGGATCGATCACAGCACGCTACCCGCGTAGCTACGAAGTGATCAAGGGAAGGCAAAGAAAGTAAAGAGAAAGCCAAGCCGACCCGGATTTTATTGACCTTGAGCGAATTGCGTTGAAAAAGTCCGGCGTAGCCCGTAGGGGAGTGTGCCCTGCGGAGTCATCAGACCCTCCCTTGGGCCAGGAGCACCATGACCCCCCCAACTCCATCAGCGGCTGCCCCGCTCGAGGTGACCGACGAGAGCGTCGACAGGTCGCCCGCGCCCGCCACCCCCAAGGGCAGCGAGAGCCGCTCTCCCGGCCGCCTGGCCTGGAAGCGCTTCAAGCGAGACCGCACGGGCGTCATATCCGCCTGCATCGTGATCTTCTTCTTCGCGATCGCGCTCGCGGCCCCGCTCATCGCCAAGGTCTACGGCAAGGACCCGTACACCACGTACGCCAGCGAGCGTCCGGAACTGCTCAACGCCTTCGCGTACCCGGCCGGCCCCAACGGCGGCATGAGCTCGGAGTTCTGGTTCGGCATCGAGCCGCAGCTCGGCCGTGACGTCTTCACCTTCCTGCTCTACGGCATCCGCACCTCGCTGGGCATCGCCCTGGCCGCCACCCTGCTGACCTGCGTCGTGGGCGTCGTCGTCGGCGTCACGGCGGGCTACCTCGGCGGCAGGACGGACTACTTCGTCGGCCGGGTCATCGACATCCTCCTGTCGTTCCCGTCGACCCTGTTCTTCATCGCCTTCATGCCGGTCGTCTACGGCCTCTTCGTCGCCGACGACGAGAACATCCCGACCGCGCTACGGGCGGTCTCGCTCATCCTGGTGCTCGCGGTGTTCGGCTGGGCCTCCCTCGCCCGGCTGCTGCGCGGCCAGGTACTCGGCCTGCGGGAGCGGGAGTTCGTCGAGGCGGCCAAGGTCACCGGCGCGTCGCCGTGGCGGATCGTCTTCAAGGAACTGCTGCCCAACCTGTGGACGCCGATCATCATCCAGTCCACGCTGATGCTCCCGGCCTTCGTGACCGCCGAGGCCGGCCTGGCCTTCCTCGGCGTCGGCATCATCGACCCGACCCCGGACTGGGGCGTCATGATCCAGCGCGGCGCCCAGTTCTACACCGAGGACATCACCTTCATGCTCTTCCCGGGCCTGTCGATGGTGATCTTCGTCCTCGCCTTCAATCTGCTCGGCGACTCGGTGCGCGACGCGCTCGACCCGAAGTCCAAGCGCTGAACCGTTCGTTCCATCCGGCTCGTTCAACGCCGTCCGGCCGGCCCAACCGTCCCGTTTGCCCTCTTCTGGCAGGTGTCCCATGTCTTTCTCCCGTAGAAACTTCCTCATCGCCACCGGCGTGGTCGCGGCCTCGTCCTCGGTCCTGACCGCGTGCGGCGGCGAGGGCGGCGGCGGTTCCGCCAAGAACGACGCCCCCAAGGTCAGCGGCAGCAAGACCATGAACATCCCGGTCGGTACCAAGGCCGACTCGACCGGCCCGGCCCCCGAGGTCAAGGGCGCGGTGAAGGGCGGGACGGCGTACTCGCTGGACCAGTTCGACATGGACCACATGGACCCGGCGCAGATCTACGTCTCGACCGAGGCCGCCATCACCGTGCCGATCATGCGCGGTCTGACGGGCTACAAGATCGACGACAAGGGCGGCTGCACCCTCGTCGGCGACGCCGCCACCGACGCCGGCACGATGAAGGACGGCGGCAAGACCTGGTCCTTCACGCTGAAGGACGGCCTGAAGTGGGAAGACGGCTCGGACGTCACCATGGACGACCTCCGTCACACCTTCGAGCGCCTCTTCGCCTCGTTCGTCACCGAGGGGCCGATCTACGTCCAGTCGTGGCTCGAGGGCGGCGACAAGTACAAGGGCCCCTACGAGGGCAAGCACCTCGACTCGATCGAGATCGACGGCAAGACCATCACCTTCCGCCTCAACGAGGCGCACGGTGACTTCAACTACACCCTCGCCATGCGCGGTTACTCCCTGGTGCCGAAGAAGCACGACACCAAGGAGAAGTACGACAAGCGCCCGTTCTCCTGTGGTCCGTACAAGATCGAGAGCCGTCAGGTCGGCAAGTCGATGACCTACGTGCGCAACGAGCACTGGGACCCGAAGACGGACTCGATCCGCAACGCCTACCCGGACAAGTTCGTCTTCCAGTTCGGCTTCCAGCCGCTGGCCTCCACCGACCGCTTCATCGCGGACAAGGGCAACGACCAGTACTCGATGGTGATCTTCAACGAGGTCGCCGCCGAGCGCATCGCCCAGGTGCTCACCAACGCCGAGCTGAAGAAGCGCGTCCTCACCCAGGTCGACACGGTCACCTACTACTGGCCGATCAACACCACCCGCATCAAGGACGTCAAGGTCCGCCAGGCCATCAACTACGCCTGGCCGCACCAGCAGCTGCAGACGATCCGCGGCGGCGCCGCCAGCACCGAGATCGCCACCACCATCCTCAGCCCGGTCACCCCCGGCCACGAGAAGTTCGACCTGTACGGCACGACCAAGAAGCCCGGCGGCGACCCGGCCAAGGCCAAGGCGCTGCTGAAGGAGGCCGGCAAGGTCGGCCAGAAGCTGGTCATCGCGTACCAGCAGTCGGACAACGCCGTGAAGCAGGCCGTCGCGATCAAGAACGCCCTGGAGGCGGCCGGGTTCGAGGTCGTCAACAAGCAGGTCGACAAGTCGACCTTCTACACGCAGATCGGCAAGATCGACAACGAGTACGACCTGTTCGCCGCCGGCTGGAGCCCGGACTGGCCGAACGGCTACTCGGTCTTCTACCCCTGCTGGCACGGCGAGAACATCGGTGACGGCCGCAACAACTACGCCCAGCTCAACGACACGGGCGTGAACAAGGCCATCGAGGCGGCATCCAAGATCACCAACCCGGAGGAGGCCAACAAGGCCTGGGGCGCCATCGACCGCCAGATCATGGAGCTGGCGCCGGTCGTCCCGGACTACCACTCCATCCGCAACTGGATGTACGGATCGAAGATCGGCAACGTCGTGTACGACGCCGGCAACACGTGCATCGCCCTCTGCAAGATGTACGTCAAGAAGTAAGCGCGCACGATCCCTCGGGGCGGCCACCACCCGCACGGCCGCCCCGAGGGGCCCACCCCCCTTCACCCCGGCGACGGCGCCCCGTCCGGAAAGTCACGCCCCATGCTCCGCTTCCTAGTCCGCCGAGTCTCCGGCGCGATGGTCATCCTGCTGATCATCAGCGCCGTCACCTTCTGGCTCTTCTACGCAGTTCCGCGTGACCCCGCGATGATGTCCTGCGGCAAGAACTGCACGCCGGAGGCGCTGGAGCAGATCCGGCAGAACCTGGGCATCGACGAGTCGATCATCATGCAGTACTGGCACTGGCTCGTGGGCGTCTTCGCCGGCCGCGACTACGGCGGGTACGGCTACTGCGACGCGCCCTGCCTCGGCTACTCCTTCGCCAACAGCGAGCCCGTCTTCGGCACGATCATGGACCGGCTGCCGCTGACCCTCTCGCTCGCCTTCGGCTCGGCCGTCGTCTTCCTGATCGTCGGTGTCGGCGCCGGCATGCTCGCCGCCGTCAAGCAGGGCAGGTTCCTGGACAAGTTCGCCAGCTCCGTGTCGCTGCTCGGCTCCTCGCTGCAGATCTACTTCGTCGGCTACATCGCGATGTACTTCCTGGTCGCGCAGCTCGGCATCCTCAGCCAGCCGTCGTACACGCCGCTCACCGAGAACCCGGCCGCATGGTTCTCCGGACTGCTGCTGCCCTGGCTGGTGCTGTCGATCATCTTCACCGCCAACTACACCCGGATGACGCGCTCCCAGTTGGTGGAACAGCTCAACGAGGACTACGTCCGCACCGCCCGGGCCAAGGGCCTGTCCCGGTCGAACGTCTTCTTCCGGTTCGCCTGGCGTGGCGCGATGGGCCCCATCGTCACCATCTTCGGCATCGACCTCGGTGTTCTGATCGGCGGCGCGATCATCACCGAGTCGGTCTTCTCCCTGCAGGGCGTGGGCCGGCTCGCGATCCAGGCCGTTGACCAGAGCGACCTGCCCATGCAGTTGGGTGTGACCGTGCTGGCGGCCGGCGCGATCGTGTTCTTCAACATCATCGTCGACGCCGTCTACGCCCTCATCGACCCGCGAATCCGGCTCGCCTGACCTCCGCCCGCAGCCGCCACTTCCCACCGCCCCACCCGGCGACCCCCCGCATCACCTCCTGGAGCGTCCCCGTGACGAGCACCGATCAGCAGCCCTTCCTCTCCGTCAGGGACCTGAAGGTCCACTTCTCCACCGAGGACGGCATCGTTAAGGCCGTCGACGGGCTCTCCTTCGATCTCGCCAAGGGCAAGACGCTCGGCATCGTGGGCGAATCGGGCTCGGGCAAGTCGGTCACCAACCTGACGATCCTGGGCCTGCACGACCGGGACCGCACGGCCATCGAGGGCGAGATCGTCCTCGACGACAAGGACCTGCTCACCGCCTCCGAGCGGGAGCTGGAGCGGCTGCGCGGCAACAAGATGTCCATGATCTTCCAGGACGCGCTGGCCTCGCTGTCGCCGTACCACACCATCGGCAAGCAGATCGGCGAGACGTACCGCAAGCACACCGGTGCCTCCAAGAAGGAGGCCCGGGAGCGGGCGATCGAGATGCTGCGCCGGGTGGGCATCCCGCAGCCGGACGTGCGGGTGGACGACTACCCGCACCAGTTCTCCGGCGGTATGCGCCAGCGCGCGATGATCGCGATGGCGCTGGTCTGCGACCCCGAGCTGCTGATCGCGGACGAGCCGACCACGGCCCTCGACGTGACGGTCCAGGCGCAGATCATGGACCTGCTCAAGGACCTCCAGCAGGAGTTCGGCACCGCCATCATCTTCATCACCCACGACCTCGGTGTCATCGCCGACATCGCGGACGACGTGCTGGTGATGTACGGCGGCCGGTGTGTGGAGCGCGGCACCAAGCACGAGGTCCTCCGCACTCCGCAGCACCCTTACACCCTGGGCCTGATGAGCTCCATGCCGAGCCTGGACGGACCGGTGGACGTTCCCCTGTCGCCGATCCCGGGCTCGCCGCCCTCGCTGCTCAACCCGCCCTCCGGTTGCCGCTTCCACCCCCGGTGCGCCTTCGTCGAGAAGGTGCCGGGCGGACGCTGCTCCACGGAGCGGCCCCTGCTGGACGTGGTCGACGGCCGGGGCTCGGCCTGTCACCTGCCGCCGGAGCAGCGCAGGGAACTCTTCGCCGACTTCGCCGGCGCTCGGCACAACTGACGTACAAGAGACGGGACTTCACCATCATGAGCAACGCGGAACCGCTCCTGGACGTCAGCGGTCTGACCAAGCACTTCCCGGTCAAGGGCGGCTTCCCGATCCCGCGCACGGTCGGCGCCGTCCAGGCCGTCGACGGGGTCGACTTCCAGGTCGCCGAGGGCGAGAGCCTCGGCCTGGTCGGTGAGTCGGGCTGCGGCAAGTCGACGACCGGCCGGCTGATCACCCGCCTGCTGGAGCCGACGGGCGGGAAGATCCTGTACAAGGGCCAGGACATCTCCCACGCCAAGCG
>NZ_BMWA01000010.1:200515-328917 GCF_014650995.1 Streptomyces viridiviolaceus | reverse complement strand
TACACCGAACTGCCGTCCTCCAACCCGGCGGTGCTGGCCTTCCTGCGCGAGTACGAGGACGACCTGGTGCTGTGCGTGAACAACTTCGCGCGGTTCGCGCAGCCCACCGAGCTCGACCTGCGCGAGTTCGCCGGGCGCCATCCGGTGGAACTGTTCGGTGGTGTCCGCTTCCCCGCCATCGGCGAACTGCCGTACCTGCTGACCCTCGGAGGCCACGGCTTCTACTGGTTCCGGCTCACCCGAGTCGCATCCCGCATCGGCCGCCGAGTGTGAGCGTGGGCCGAGGAAAGGACGCGTCACCATGCCGAAGACCGCACCCCTGCGCCCGAGACGTACGCATCTCGCCGAGCCCATGGCGTCGCTCGGCGGGCTGCTGCGTGAGTGGCTGCCCCGTCAGCGCTGGTTCGCGGGCAAGGACCGGCCCGTCGCCGACCTCGGCCTGCTGTCGATGACCGAGCTGTTCCCGGGTTGTCTGCATCTGCTGGTCCACACCGGTCTCGGCACCGTGCCCGCCCCGGGCGTCACTCCCCCGGGCGGCGACTGCTACCAGCTGCTGCTCGGTCTGCGCACGCAGCCCTCGCCGCGCCTGGGCCGTGCGCTCATCGGCCAGGTGCAGGACGGCTCGCTGGCGGGTCTGACGGTGTACGACGCGCTGCAGGATCCTCGGACGGCCCAGCTCCTCCTGGAACGGCTGCGGCACCCCGGCAAGGCGGGTCCCCTGCGCTTCGACGCGGACCCGGCCCGGCCGGTGCCCGCGGGGCTCGCGCCGCGGCTGCTGGACGCCGAGCAGTCCAATTCCTCGCTGGTGTACGGCGACGAGTTCATCCTGAAGGTGTTCCGGCGCATCCAGCCCGGCGTCAACCCCGACCTGGAGGTGCCGGCCGCGCTGGCCCTGCAGGGCTGCGACCGGGTCCCCGCCCCTGTGGCCTGGTTCCGCACGAGCCACCCGTACGAGGCGACGCTCGGCGTGCTGCAGCCGTTCCTCCACGACGCCACCGACGGCTGGACGCTCGCCCTCGACGCGCTGGCCGGCGGGGACGACTTCACCGCGCAGGCCCACGAGCTGGGCCGGGCCACGGCCGACGTGCATCTCGCGCTGGCCTCGGCCTTCCCGGCCGCCGCCCCCGGGGAGAACGGCCGGACGGCGACGGCGATGACCGAGCGGCTGACCGACGCCGCACACTGCGTCCCCGCACTGCGGCCCTTCGTCCCCCGGCTGCGGGCCGCGTTCGCCGCGCTGACCACCTGCGACGTGGGGCCACCCGCTCAGCGCATCCACGGCGACCTGCACCTGGGACAGGTGCTGCGGGCGGGCCGCGACTGGTTCGTCATCGACTTCGAGGGCGAGCCGTCCCGCCCGCTCACCGAACGGCGCAGCGCCCACTCCCCCGTGCGGGACATCGCGGGCATGCTGCGCTCCTTCGACTATGCCGCCCGGCAGCGCCGCCCGTGGCGCCCCGAGTGGGCGCGCCGCTGCCGCGAGGCCTACTGCGCGGGCTACGCGGCCCGCGCCGGGTGGGATCCGCGCAAGAAGCACGGCCTGCTGCGCGCCTACGAGACGGACCGGGCCGTTTACGAGGTGCTGTACGAGGCGCGGCACCGCCCCGACTGGCTTCCCGTTCCCATGGCGGCGATCGAACGACTCGCCGTGAGAGGAGACTGACCCGTGGCCCTCCGTGACACCTCGCTCCCCGAGCCGTCCGGCCCCGTCCCGTCGGTGACCGGGCCGTGCGGGACCGCCCCCGAGCTGGACCCGGCCGATCGCGGGCGCCTGCTGGCGGGCGCCCACCACGACCCGCACGCGCTGCTCGGCGCCCACCCGGTTCCCGGCGGCATCGCCTTCCGGGCGCTGCGGCCCTTCGCCCGCGGGGTGAGCGTGCTGGTCGACGGCGAGCGCCACGCCCTCACCTCGGAGGAGGACGGCCTCTTCTCCGGCGTGCTGCCGCTGGCGGAGATCCCCGCCTACACCCTCGTCGTGAGGTACGAGGACGCCGAGTACGAGGTGCACGACCCCTACCGGTTCCTGCCCGCTCTCGGCGAGTTCGATCTCCACCTGGTCTCCGAGGGCCGGCACGAGCAGCTGTGGCGGGCTCTCGGCGCGGAGCCGATGACCCACCAGGGCGTGGCCGGCACCCGCTTCACGGTGTGGGCGCCCAACGCCCAGGGGGTCCGCGTCGCCGGTGACTTCACCTACTGGGACGGCACGGCGTTCCCGATGCGCTCGCTCGGCTCGTCCGGCGTGTGGGAGCTGTTCCTGCCCGGCATCGGCGAGGGCGCCCGGTACAAGTTCGAGATCCACTCCCGGTACGGCCACCGGTTCCTCAAGGCCGACCCGATGGCGCGGCGGACGCAGGAGCCGCCCGACACGGCGTCCGTCGTGACGGCGTCGCACTACGAGTGGGGCGATGCGCAGTGGATGCGGTCACGGGCCGGTACGCACCCGCACGAGGCCCCGTTCTCCGTGTACGAGGTGCACCTGCCGTCCTGGCGGCCGGGGCTGACCTACCGCGAGCTCGCGGAGGTGCTCCCCTCGTACGTGAAGGACCTCGGCTTCACCCACGTCGAGCTGATGCCGGTCGCCGAGCACCCCTTCGGACCGTCCTGGGGCTACCAGGTCACCGGCTTCTACGCGCCGACCGCGCGGCTCGGCTCGCCCGACGACTTCCGGTACCTGGTCGACGCCTTCCACCGGGCCGGCATCGGCGTGATCATGGACTGGGTGCCGGCGCACTTCCCGAAGGACGACTGGGCGCTGGCCCGCTTCGACGGGGACCCGCTGTACGAGCCCGGGGACTCGCGGCGCGCGGAGCACCCGGACTGGGGGACGTACACCTTCGACTTCGCCCGCACGGAGGTGCGCAACTTCCTGGTGGCGAACGCCGTGTACTGGTGCGAGGAGTTCCACATCGACGGGCTGCGCGTCGACGCCGTCGCGTCCATGCTCTACCTGGACTACTCGCGCGACTCCGGCCAGTGGGAGCCCAACGTGTACGGCGGGCGGGAGGACCTGGCGGCGATGGCGTTCCTGCAGGAGATGAACGCGACCGTCTACCGCCGCTGCCCCGGCGTGGTGACGATCGCGGAGGAGTCGACCGCGTGGGGCGGGGTGACGCGGCCGACCGACACCGGCGGCCTCGGCTTCGGCTTCAAGTGGAACATGGGCTGGATGCACGACTCGCTGGAGTACATCGCGCACGAGCCGGTGCACCGCAAGTACCACCACCACGAGATGACCTTCTCGATGGTGTACGCGTACAGCGAGAACTACGTCCTGCCGATCTCCCACGACGAGGTGGTGCACGGCAAGCAGGCGCTGGTGTCGAAGATGCCGGGCGACTGGTGGCAGCGGCGCGCGAACGTCCGCGCCTACTTCGGGTTCATGTGGGCCCACCCCGGCAAGCAACTGTTGTTCATGGGACAGGAGTTCGCCCAGGGAGCCGAGTGGTCCGAGAAGCACGGTCCCGAGTGGTGGCTGCTCGACGACGACTACCACTCGGCGGGCGACCATCGCGGGGTGCGGGACCTGGTGCGCGATCTCAACGCCCGCTACCGCGCCACCCCGGCCCTGTGGCAGCGCGACACCGATCCGGCCGGCTTCCGCTGGGTGGCCGTGGACGCCGCCGACGACAACGTGTTCGCGTTCCTGCGGTTCGACGCGGAGGGCGCACCGCTGCTCGCGGTGTCGAACTTCTCCCCGGTCGTCCGGCACGAGTACCGGCTCGACGTGCCCGGGGACGTCACCGCCTGGCAGGAGGTCCTGAACACGGACGCCGCGCGGTACGGCGGCAGCGACGTCACCAACCCCGACCCGGTCAAGCCGGAGGACGGGTGCGTCCGGCTCACGCTGCCTCCGCTGGCCACGGTGTGGCTGATGCCGCTCGCTCCGTGAGACCCGTCGGCGCGACGCAGGTGTCCGACCGGCCCGACGGGGCAGTGGGGTCCTACGACCGGGGAAATCCTCGTCGTCGCGGAAGGGCCACAGAAAGGCGGCATCACGTTGCGCACCGTCGGAGTCGAGGAGGAGCTCCTCCTGGTGAACCCCGAGACCGGCGATCCGCGGGCGCTGTCCGCCGCGGTCCTCGCCCGGGTCTCGCACAACGGCGGCGACCAGGACGTCTTCGAGAAGGAACTGCACGAACAGATGCTCGAGTTCGCCACGCATCCGCAGGCGGACCTGGAGCGTCTGCACGCGGAGATCGTCCGCTGCCGGAAGGAGGCCGCGCGGCTCGCCGGGGAGATAGGGTGCACCGTCGCCGCGCTCGCCACCTCTCCTCTGCCCGTCAGCCCCGCCGTCGGCGTGAACCGCCGCTACCAGTGGATGGCCGACCAGTACGGCGTCGTGGTCCACGAGCAGCTCGTACTGGGCTGTCATGTGCATGTGTCGGTGGAGTCCGACGAGGAAGGCGTGGCGGTCATCGACCGGGTGCGGCCCTGGCTCCCGGTGCTCGCGGCGCTCAGCGCGAACTCGCCGTTCTGGCAGGGCAAGGACTCGGGCTACAGCAGCTACCGCAGCCGGGTCTGGCAGCGCTGGCCGTCGGCCGGCCCGACGGAGCTGTTCGGCTCGGCGGAGCGCTACCACCGGCGAGTGGCGGACATGGTCGCCACCGGCACCATCCTCGACGAGGGAATGATCTACTTCGACGTCCGGCTGTCCCAGCGGTACCCCACCGTGGAGTTCCGGGTCGCCGACGTCTGCCTGCACGCCGAGACCGCCGTCCTCATCGCGGCCCTCGCCCGCGCGCTGGTCGACACCGCCGCACGCGAGTGGCGTGAGGGCCGGGAGCCGGCCGAGCACAGCGTGAGCCTGCTGCGCCTCGCGGCCTGGCGGGCGGCCCGGTCCGGCCTGACGAGCGAGCTGCTCCACCCCGCGACCATGCGGCGCATGCCCGCCGAAGCGGTCGTCCGGGCGCTGCTGGAACACGTCGGGGAAGCGCTGGCGGCAGACGGGGACCTGGACCGGGCGCGGGAGTCCGCCGCCCGGCTGCTGCGGTGCGGCAACGGCGCCCGGATCCAGCGGGAACTGCTGGAACGCACCGGCAACCTGCGGGACGTCGTCACCGAGTGCGTACGCCGTACGCAGGCGGCGTGAGGCGCCCGTTCCGTCACGGGTCCGGCACGGCCGGTCAGAGCATCAGGACGATGGCGTACGCCAGGAAGCCGATGGCGACGAGCACCACGAGGGCGAGGATCAGCGCCAGCGGTCCCTTGGCCCAGCCCTTCGGAGGGTTGTGCACCTCCTGGGGGCCCGCCTCGGGCATGCTGCTCTCCGCCGGCGGGGTCTCGCCGGGCGGTACGCCGCCTCCTGGCTCCAGGCCGGGAGTGCGGTCGGGGTCGGGGTCGGGGTTCGTATAGCTCATGCCGTCCGAGTCCCCCCATCGGGCGAGATCACCGAGCCGGGAACACTTCTGCCGTCCCGGTCCCCAGCCGCCGTCTCCTCGGCTAGATTCGAGCACCGCCGATGACGGTGCCCGTCGGCCCGGTCACACCCCGTACACGTCAGGAGCAGCGCATGCGCGACCTCGCTCTCGCTCCCCCGGCCGCCGCGCTACTGACCGGCGGGCTCGCCGACAGCGTCTTCGAGACGGCCACCCGCAGTCCGGCCCTGCCGGTGCTCGCCCGCCGCTCCGGTCCGGACTCCTCCGTCTGGGAGGAGGTGACGGCCGTGGAATTCCGCGACCAGGTGGTCGATGTGGCCAAGGGGCTGATCGCGTCCGGCATCTCACCGGGCGAGCGCGTGGCGATCCTGGCCCGCACCCGGTACGAGTGGACGGTGCTCAGCTACGCGCTGTGGACGGTGGGCGCCGAGGTCGTCCCGATCTATCCGACCTCCTCGCGCGACCAGGTCGAGTGGATCCTGCGGGACGCCGGCTGCGTGGCCGTGGTCGTCGAGGACGAACAGAGCGTGATGACCGTGGGCTCGGTGTGCGCCTCGCTGCCGGCGCTGCGCCACGTCTGGCAACTCGACGCGGGCGCGCTGGACGATCTCGTGGCGCGCGGCGAGTTCATCCCGCACCCCACGGTCGACTCCATGCGCCGCATCGTGCTGCCCGACTCCACCGCTGCCGTCGCCTACACCTCGGGGACCTCCGGGCGGGCCATGGGCTGCGCGCTGAGCCACCGCAGCCTGGCCAGTCCCTGCGACACCCTGCTGGCCGGCTGGGGCCACACGGCGGCGCCCCCGGGTGAGCAGGGTGCCGTCCTCGCCTTCCTGCCCTTCTCCCACGTGTACGGGCTGATGGTCCAGGGCCTGTGCGTACGGGGCGGTCTGCTGATGGGGCACGAGCCCGCGACGAGCGAGGAGGCGCTGTCCTCGGCGCTGCACTCCTTCCGGCCCACGTACTTCTACGCCGTCCCGTCGGTCTTCGAGAAGATCTACAAGAACTTCCTGCGCACGGCCCAGTGTGAGGGCCGCGGGGCGCTGTTCGAGCGGGCGGCCGACACGGCGCGGGACTTCGCCGCGGCCACGGAACGCCGGCGGCTGGGCAGGGGCTCGGGACCCGGGTTCGACCTGCGGCTCCAGCACGCCCTGTTCGAGCGGACGGTGTACCGCCGGCTGCGGGCCGCGCTCGGCGGCCGGGTGCGGCGCGCCACGTCCGGCGGTTCGCCGCTGAGCCGCGACCTGTCCTTGTTCTACGAGGGCATCGGCATCTACGTCCACGACGGCTACGGGCTGACGGAGACCAGCGGCGGGCTGACGATGCAGCCGCTGGGCCGGGAGAAGTCCGGCACCGTGGGGCAGCCGCTGCCGGGGTCGGAGGTCCGGGTCGCCGACGACGGGGAGATCCTGGTGCGCGGGCCGTCGGTGTTCCAGGGGTACGTCGGGGACGAGGACGCCACCCAGAGGGTGCTGCACGGCGGCTGGCTGGCCACCGGGGACCTCGGATACCTGGACGACGAGGGCTATCTGGCGATCACCGGCCGCAAGAAGGACATCATCATCACCAGCGGCGGCAAGAGCGTGGCCCCGGCCGCCCTGGAGCAACGGCTGCGGATGCATCCGCTCGTCCACCAGGCGGTGGTGGTCGGAGACAACCGGCCCTGTGTCGGCGCGCTGATCACGCTGGACCCGGATTTCCTGACGCACTGGCGGGCGGGCCTGGCGCTGCAGGGCGAGGCACCGGTCCGGGAGGCGCGTGAGGAGAACGCCCTGCGGGAGGAGGTCGCGCGGGCGGTCGCCGCGGCCAACAGTGCCGTCTCGCGGTCGGAGTCCATCCGGGTCTTCCGGGTCCTGCCGGAGCCCTTCGACGTGGCGGGCGGGCTGCTGACGCCCTCGATGAAGCTGCGGCGGGACGAGATCGTGCGGACCTACGCGTTCGAGATCGACGCGATGTACGAGGCCCGCTCGCGCCGGCGGCCTCCTCCCCCGCCGGACGATCCGGCCGGCTGGGACGACTCGGACAACGTGTTCCTCCGGTAGCGGGTAGTTTCCTCGCGCGTAGCCTCCGCGCGCTCGGGAACTAACAAACGAGGAGAAGGGCAAGGCAGAGGACGACTGCCCGGCTGGTGCCGGGCCGGGAAGGCGACATGGCAGCCGAGTCGCGTTGGGACAGGACACTGGCTTCCGAGGAGATCACGAGCCGCACCGCCAGCTTCACCGGGGAGCTGCACAATGTGACCGGTGCGCGCCTCGTCGCGGAGGAATTCCTCTACGACCTGGCCCGGGTGTCACCGCCGTCGGCACCCGAGCACTGGGACGACATCCTGCTGGTCGTCACGGAACTGGCCGCCAACGCGGTGCAGTACGCCCCGGGTCCCTTCCAGCTGCGCCTGCGCCGGACCTTCGACGGCGTGCACGTGGTCATGCACGACACCAGCACGACCGAGCCCGCGCCGCGCCCCTTCCACCCGAGCAGCGGCGGTGGAGGCATCGGCTGGCACCTGATCCACACGCTGTCCGACCAGGTGAGCGTCGTCAGCGGCGAGCACGGCAAGGACATCCACGTCTTCCTCCCCTGGTGACCGTGCTCCTCATCGCTCCCCTGCGGCCCGCACCGGCACCAGCACGCTGATCGTCTTGCCGCCCCCAGGACGCGGTTCGACGGCGATGTCCCGCGCCAGACGGGCCACCAGCGGCCAGCCGTATCCGCTGCCCCGGTGCCGGGTGGGGAACGCGTAGGCGGCCCGGGGCACGGCGGAGCTGTGGTCCCGGACGGCGATCCAGACCCCGTCGTCCACCGGCCGGACCTCGAACCCGGCGAGTCCGCCGCCGTGCCGGATGGCGTTGGTGACGAGTTCGGAGACGACGAGCAGCAGGTCGATGACGTCCTCGTCCCGCGCCCTGCCGCCCAGCTCCTCCCACTGTGCGCGCACCACCGACTCCGCGTGCCCCCGGGCCTCCGCCGCGCTGGTCACGACGCCCTGCGCCGGGGTACGGACCGGCGCGCTGCCGGTTTCGGCCGTGGTGGTCCCGTGGTCTGGTTCCATGTGCGTGGTGTCCCTGGCTTCCGCCGTGCTGTCGTCAGGCATGGGGGTCAGTTCGCGGAGGTCTCCCGCGGCGGCAACCGGTGGTAGTAGTCGCCGACGGCCGCCAGATACTCCCGGTCCATCGTCTCGCTGTCGGTCCGGAAGCGGGGCGCGGCCTTGATCTCCGCCCTGGTGCAGGCCAGCGTCACGGTACGGGCCCCGGGGTCGACGCCCGAGACCACCCCGACCGGCACGAGCACGCTCCGGCCGAAGACCCAGACGCCGGTGTCGACGACCAGGTGCCGCATGCCGAAGTGTTCGGCCTGCCGGTCCACGTGGCCGATGGTGCCGTCGCTCGCGACGACGGTGCAGCCCGTCAGGTCCTGCCCCTCGACGTGGCCGCTGTCCGCCGCGTACGACCAGATGCTCTCCATCGGCACGCTGCCCCTTTCCCTCCCGCGTCGGTGACGAGTCCTCGGCCGCTCCGGCTCCTGGGCCGCAGCGGCTCCACCACAGCGGATACCCGGCCCGCGCCGTCGCATTCGAGGAGGCGGCGACCCGGCGGCCGGCGAACCCGTCCGGGTACCCCGGGCGGGGCTCGGCATGCACGTATCGGCCCGTTCCCGGAGCGGGCCGCACAAGGCGCGACCACGCTTTGTCCCCCGTCCGGCGGCTGGGTTAGCCTCTGACGTATTTTCTCATCGAGCAGATCCGCTGAACTGCGGAAATGCACGCACAAACATGCCGGGCCACCCGATCGGCCCGGAGGGGTTCCGAGTTCTCGGTTCCGAGGACTCCTGGGGAGCGGAACGAGGGTGCGCATGACCAGCGACAGCACCGGGACCGGCGATGCGGTTCCGGGCGATCAGGAACTGCGGCGGCTCCTGGCCGGCCTGACGGCCGTGCGGGACGGGGACTTCGGGACCCGCCTGCCGGACGACGCGGACGGGCTGATGGGAGACATCGCCAAGGTCTTCAACGGCATGGTGGACCAGCTGTCCGTGTTCACCTCCGAGGTCACCCGCGTGGCCCGCGAGGTCGGCACCGAGGGAACGCTCGGCGGACAGGCGAGGGTGCCGGGGGTCTCGGGCACCTGGGCCGACCTGACGGACTCGGTCAACGCCATGGCGGGCAACCTCACCACCCAGGTCCGCGACATCGCCCAGGTGGCCACGGCCGTGGCACGCGGCGACCTGTCGCAGAAGATCGACGTGGACGCCCGGGGCGAGATCCTGGAGCTGAAGAACACCATCAACACGATGGTCGACCAGCTCTCCGCCTTCGCCGACGAGGTCACCCGCGTCGCCCGCGAGGTCGGCACCGACGGGCGGCTCGGCGGTCAGGCGGACGTCCAGGGCGTCAAGGGCACGTGGCGTGCCCTCACCGACTCGGTGAACTTCATGGCGGGCAACCTCACCGCCCAGGTCCGCAACGTCGCCCAGGTGGCGACCGCCGTCGCCGAGGGCGACCTGTCCCAGAAGATCACCGTGGACGCCCGGGGCGAGATCCTGGAGCTGAAGAACACCATCAACACGATGGTCGACCAGCTCTCCGCCTTCGCCGACGAGGTCACCCGCGTCGCCCGCGAGGTCGGCACGGCCGGGAACCTGGGCGGGCAGGCGCAGGTGCGCGGCGTGTCGGGCACGTGGAAGGACCTCACCGACAACGTCAACGTGATGGCGTCGAACCTGACCGGGCAGGTCCGTTCCATCGCCCAGGTCGCCACCGCCGTGGCCAAGGGCGACCTGTCGCAGCGGATCACCGTGGAGGCCAAGGGCGAGGTCGCGGCGCTGGCCGAGGGCATCAACACGATGGTCGACACGCTCTCGGCGTTCGCCGACGAGGTCACGCGCGTCGCCCGCGAGGTCGGCACCGAGGGACGGCTCGGCGGCCAGGCGCACGTGCCGAACGTCGCCGGCACCTGGAAGGACCTCACGGACAACGTCAACTCGATGGCCAACAACCTCACCGGCCAGGTGCGCAACATCGCGCTGGTGACGACGGCGGTGGCCCGGGGCGACCTCTCCAAGAAGATCGACGTGGACGCCCGCGGCGAGATCCTCGAGCTCAAGACGACGATCAACACCATGGTCGACCAGCTCTCCGCCTTCGCCGACGAGGTCACCCGCGTCGCGCGCGAGGTCGGCACCGAGGGACGGCTCGGCGGCCAGGCCGAGGTGGAGGGCGTCTCCGGCACCTGGAAGCGGCTGACGGAGAACGTCAACGAACTGGCGGGCAACCTCACCCGGCAGGTGCGGGCGATCGCCGAGGTCACGAGCGCCGTCGCCGAGGGCGATCTGACCCGCTCCATCAACGTGGAGGCGTCCGGCGAGGTCGCCGAGCTCAAGGACAACATCAACGCGATGGTGCAGTCCCTGCGCGAGACCACCCGGGCCAACCAGGAACAGGACTGGCTCAAGACCAACCTCGCCCGCATCTCCGGCCTGATGCAGGGTCACCGGGACCTGCCCGTGGTCGCCGAGCTGATCATGGACGAGCTGGTTCCGCTGGTGTCGGCCCAGTACGGCGCCTTCTACCTGGCCGAGGACGGCGACGAGGGGCCCGAGCTGCGGCTCGTCGGCTCCTACGGCTATCCCGACGACGACGGCAGACCCACGCGCATCCCGTTCGGCCGCACCCTGGTCGGCCAGGCGGCGCGCAGCCGGCGGACCATCACCGTGGACGAACTGCCGCCCGGCTACGTGACCATCTCCTCGGGGCTCGGCCAGGTGGTGCCCAGCGCCCTGGTGCTCGTGCCCATCGTGGTCGAGGGGCAGGTCCTCGGCGTCATCGAGCTGGCGTCGGTCACCCCGTTCACCCAGATCCACCGGGACTTCCTGGCCCAGCTGATGGAGACCATCGGCGTCAACGTGAACACGATCGTGGCCAACGCCCGTACCGACGAGCTGCTGGCCGAGTCGCAGCGTCTGACGGCGGAACTCAGGGCCCGCTCGACCGAGTTGCAGGTGCAGCAGGAGGAACTGCAGCGCTCCAACGCCGAGCTGGAGGACAAGGCGTCCCTGCTCGCGGCGCAGAACCGGGACATCGAGGCGAAGAACCTGCAGATCGAGCAGGCCCGGCAGGAGCTGGAGGCCCGGGCCCAGCAGCTGTCGCTGGCCTCGAAGTACAAGTCGGAGTTCCTGGCGAACATGAGCCACGAGCTGCGCACCCCGCTCAACAGCCTGCTCATCCTGGCCCAGTTGCTCGCCCAGAACCCCTCGCGCAACCTCACCCCGAAGCAGGTCGAGTACGCGGGCATCATCCACTCCGCGGGCTCCGACCTGCTGCAGCTGATCAACGACATCCTCGACCTGTCGAAGGTCGAGGCCGGGAAGATGGACGTGTCGCCCGAGCGGGTCACGCTGCGGCAGCTCATCGAGTACGTCGAGGCGACCTTCCGGCCCATGACGACGCAGAAGGGCCTGGACTTCACGGTGACGACCGCGCCCGGTGCGCCGGCGGACCTCCTCACCGACGACTCGCGGCTGCGTCAGGTGCTGCGCAACCTGCTGTCCAACGCGGTGAAGTTCACCGAGCGGGGCGGCGTGGAGCTGGCCGTGGAGTCCGCGTCGGACCAGGAGGTGCCCCAGGGCGTGGTCCGGGGCGGTGCCGTGGTGGCCTTCCGGGTGAGGGACACGGGCATCGGCATCCCGGAGCAGCATCTGGAGTCGATCTTCGGGGCGTTCCAGCAGGCGGACGGCACGACGAGCCGCAAGTACGGCGGCACCGGCCTCGGGCTGTCCATCACCCGGGAGATCGCCCAGTTGCTCGGCGGTGCGGTCACCGTGGACAGCACGCCGGGCCAGGGCAGTACGTTCACGCTGTTCCTGCCCGTGGCCCGGCCGGACTTCGAGGAGCTGCTGGGCCGCGGCCGTGCCCCGGAGCACCCGCCGGCCCACTCGTCGGCCCATGTGCTCGACCGCCCGGTGTCGGCCCCGGAGCTCATCGGCGGGCACCGGCAGCGTCCCCGGCGTCTGCTGGTCGTGGAGGAACGGCCGCGCGGTCTGCTCACGCTCGTCGCGGAGAGCGTGGTCGCCGACCTGACGACGCACGGGCGGGACGACGCGGGCGCGCGGCCCCCGCTCGACGTCATCACGGCCGTGGGGGCGCAGGAGGCCGCCGGTGCCCTGGCGGCCGATCCGTGCCACTGCGTCGTCCTGGAGCTGGGCATGCCGGACGGGGAGGCGACCCGGTTCCTGGACGCCCTGCGGGGCGACTCGGCACTGGCGAGCGTGCCGGTTCTCGTGCACAGCGGCCACCGCGCCGACGCGACGCTGGAGGAGAGCCTGCGGTCCGGTGCGCCGGGCGGGGCGCTGGAGTTCCTGTCCAGCCTCGACGAGCTGCGCGAGCGGATCGCCCTGCACCTGTCCGCCGAGGAGCCGGGGGACGTGCTCTCCCTGGTCCGCGTCGAGGAGCCACAGCGGCCGGCGCCGCAGGCCGCGGCCGACGGGGCGTCCGGCCGCACGGTCCTCGTCGTCGACGACGACGCGCGCAACCTCTTCGCGCTCAGCGGCATCCTCGAACTGCACGGTTTCCGGGTCCTGCACGCGGAGAACGGGCGCAAGGGCATCGAGACGCTGGTGAAACACCCGGACGTGGCACTGGTCCTGATGGACGTGATGATGCCGGAGATGGACGGCTACACGGCGACGGCCGAGATCCGCCGGATGCCGGAGTACACCGAGCTGCCGATCATCGCCGTCACGGCGAAGGCGATGCCCGGCGACCGGGAGAAGAGCCTGGCCTCGGGTGCCAGCGACTACGTCACCAAGCCCGTCGACACCCAGGACCTCATGGCCTGCGTCCGGCGCTGGCTGCCCTCATGAGCGCGCCGGCCCCCGTCCCGAACACCGGTGGGCCGGGCGGTGCGCGCCGTGTCGTGTCGCGTTCCGCCCCGGCCCCCAGCCGAGGAGCATCCCCATCGTGAGCATCTCCGAGCAGCCGCGCGAACCGGCCGGCGGCGAGCCGCGGGACGTGTCCGCCACGCCCCCGCCGCCCGTTCCGCCACGGACCCGCGCCGCCGACGGGCCGGCCGACGACCCGAGCGAAATGCCCCCGCTGTCGCCCGTGGGCAGGCTGGCGGCCACGGTGGACCGGCTCAGCCGCGAGGTGCGGGCCGCCCAGGCGGAGGCCGAGGGGCGGGCCCTGATCGAACTCGCCAAGGGCATCCTGGTCGAACGGCTCGGGTGCGGTCCCGCGCAGGCCGCCCGGCAGCTGGCCGAGCTGGCCGAGCAGGCCCAGCTGACACCCCTGGAGTTGGCGGTCGACGTCATCAACCAGGCCGCCCGGGACCGGATGTCGGAGGTGACGGACGCGTTCCTCGCCGCCACCGGGACCGGGGACGACACCGCCGACGACGACGCGGGGGACGGCGGGGCCGAGTCGGCCGCCGTGCGCCTGCGGGCGGCCGAGAGCGGTGCGCTGGCCGCGGACGACACCCAGGCCGTCGCCGACGCCCTGCTGGAGCAGGCGCTGCGCCCGCTCGGTGCGGCCGCCGTGGCGATCTGGGCGGCCGGTTCCGACGGGTCGCTCACCCTGGCGGGCAGCGCGGGGTTCTCACCGGCCGAGGCCACCCGCTGGCGCTATGTCCCGCCGGACGTGGCGACGGTGGCCCGGCGCGGTCTGACGGAACGCGCCGGGCAGTGGATCACGTCCCTGGCCGAGACCGGGCTGCCCAGCGTGGGGCGGCACCAGTTTCCGGAAGGCGGCCGGGTCGCCGTGCCCGCCGGTACCGGGGGACGCCTCCACGGCGTGCTGGAGATCGCCTGGCCGGTGCCCCTGGCCCCGCAGCCGCCGCAGGTCGTCCGTCAGGTGGAGGCCCTGGCCGAGCTGTGCGCGCACACGCTGGAGACGTACGCGCCGCCGCACGGGGCCGGTCCCCAGCCGCGGATCCTGCCGGACGCCGTGGAGCTCATGGACCTGGCCGACGGGCTGCACGACCCCGCCCTGGTGCTGGTGCCGCACCTGGACGGTGCCGGTCACCTCGTGGACTTCCGCATCCAGCACGTCAACAGACGCTTCCTGGACCCCGCCGGACGGCCGCGTGCCGTCGTGGGCGGCGCGCTGCTGCTGGAGGCGTATCCGATGGCCGCCGGGGACAGCGAACTCTTCCAGCGCGTGGAGCGGGTGTACGCGACGGGTGAGCCGTTCCGGGCCCAGCACATGAGCCTGACCGCGCTCGTCGACCAGGTGCCGCTGTCGGCGGTCGCGGACATCAGCATCAGCCGGCACGGCAACGCGGTGCTGCTCATATGGCGCATCGAGGACGAGGCGGCGCGCCTGGCCAGTCTGCTCCAGCACGCCCAGCGCCTCGGCCGGATCGGCGGCTTCGAGGAGAACGTGCTGACCGGGGAGATCACCTGGAACGGGCAGCTGTTCGACCTGTACGGCCGCCCGCCGACCAGCATCCCCGTGCCCCTGGAGGAGCTGCCCGGACACGCCCACCCGGACGACGCCGTCCCCATCGGCCGGTTCCTGCGCACCCTGCTGCACCACCGGCGGCCGGCCTCGGCCGCGTTCCGGCTCCAGCGTCCCGACGGGGTGACCCGGCACATCCGGATCGTCGCCGAACCCGTGCTCGACACCGACGGCCGTCTGCTCGTCGTACGAGGTGCGTACCAGGACATCTCCGCCCAGCACTGGACGGAGGTGGCGCTCGCCGCGACGCGTGACCAGCTGGCGCACACCGAGCAGCAGGCCAGCGAACGCGCCCGGCTGACCCTGCAGCTGCAGCATGCCATCATGCCGCCCGCACAGGCCCCGCTGCGGGTGCCCGACCTCCAGGTGGCCGTCCGCTACCGGCCCGCGGAGACGGAGCAGTTGGTGGGCGGCGACTGGTACGACGCGGTGATGCTGCCCAACCGGCTGGTGCTGCTGTGCGTGGGCGACGTGGCCGGCCACGGCATAGAGGCCGCGACCAGCATGGTCGTGCTGCGCAACGCGCTGCGCGGTCTTGCGGTGACCGGTGCCGGGCCGGGCCAGCTGCTGTCGTGGCTCAACATCGTGGCGCACCATCTGACGGGTGCGGTCACCGCCACGGCGGTGTGCGGCCTGTACGACCCGGCACGGCGGACGCTGCGCTGGGCCAGGGCGGGTCATCTGCCGCCCGTGCTGGTCCGGGGTCCGCAGGCGAACCCGCTGCCGCTGGTCAGGGGGATGCTCCTGGGGGCGGTGGCCGAGGCGGCCTACGAGGAGGCGGAGGTCCAACTGGCGGCGGAGGACACCCTGCTGATGTACACCGACGGCCTGATCGAGCGCCGCGACCGCTCCGTGGAGGAGTCGCTGGCCCAGTTGCTGAGCACCGTCCGGCCGGCCCCGAGCACCCTCGACCAGCACCTGGACCGGCTGTTGACCTACAGCAGGTCGGACACCGACGACGACACGTGCATCGTGGGCATCCGGGTCGGGTGAGGACCGTCGCCCGGCCCCGGCCGTCGCACCGCGGGTATGGCGGCCGGTTTCGCGGGTAGGCGCGGCGCGGTGGGACATGTCCGAGGAGAGGGGGGTGCCGCGATGAGAGTTTGATCACCGCACAGACACCCGAACCGGCGTGCATGAACTCGCTCACAGGGGTGACCAGTCCCCGCCGTCAGCACTTGTTGGAGGTACCCGTGCCCATTGCCCAGAACCCGCTGTCCGTCGAGGTGACGCTGCCCCGGGAGGACGTCGCGCTGCTCACGGTGGAGGGCTACCTGGACGTCGACACCGCGACCGAGTTCCAGCACCACCTGGCCAACCAGCTGCACCACGGCAGGCGGCACTTCCTGCTGGACATGTCCGCGGTCCCGTTCATGGACTCCTCCGGCATGAACATCATCCTCCGCGTCTACCAGGAGGCCCGCGACCTTCCCGGCAGCGTCCACATCATCTCCCCCGCCCCGGCGGTGCGGCGGATCCTGGACCTGACCGGCGTCAGCATCACGGTGCCCGTCTCGCAGAGCGTCGAGGAGGCGCTCGCGCTCGTCGACGCGCAGCAGGCGACGGACGGCGCAGAACCCGACGCCTGAAGACCGGTCCGCGGCAACCGTGGAGGCAGCCGCTCGGGCGGCAGGGGCCGGAACCGGACTCCGGCACCAGCGGTCCGAGCGGCTGTTCCCATGAGCGGTGTGCGTCGCGTCGGACGACCGGGGGACCTGCCGCTCGACCGGATCGTTCGTGCGGAACCAGGTGTCGTGCGAGGTCGGCGGGTGGTTACAGTTGTCGCCCGGCAGAGTCACGTCGCCGTCGCGCCGCCGTCAACGGCCGGTGCGGCGCACCGCGGATGAGGAGTGAATCAAGTGCCGGAGCACGAGGCGGACGGAACACTGGGATCGCCGACGGACGAAGTCAGGGACTTCCTGCGGCGCCGCCGGGAACAGATCGCCCAGCGGTGGGCGGACGAGCCCCTGTTCCGCGCCGTGTTCACGCTCTCCCGGGACGAGGCCGTGGAGGCGGGGAAGGCCGTGGTGGACGCGCTGGCCCAGGTGGCGGACGCCCAGCGGGTCGAGGACCCGGACGCGGCGGGGTTCACGACGGTGCGCGAACAGTTGGCGCGCATGGGCGCGGCCCGCTCCCGAGCCGGCCTGAGCACCGCGCAGGTGTCGAGCGAACTGGCCGCCCTGCGGCCCCCGGTGGAGAACCTGCTGCTGGCCGACCTGCCGGACGCCTCCCCCGACCACGCCCGGGCCTGTGTCACCACGCTGAGCGTGCTGATGGGCACCCTGCGGGTGGTGGTGATGCAGACGGCGCTGACCGAGGGACAGGCCCTCATCGACCGCCAGCGGCTGCAACTGCTCGAGGTGGCCACGCCCGTCATCAAGCTGTGGGACGGCATCGTGGCCGTCCCGCTGATCGGGACCCTCGACAGCGCCCGCAGCCAGGTGGTGATGGAGACCCTGCTGGAGGCCATCGTCGACCAGCAGGCGCGTTTCGCGATCCTGGACATCACCGGTGTGCCGACCGTCGACTCCCTGGTCGCCCAGCATCTGATGAAGACGGTGGCGGCGGCCCGTCTGATGGGCGCGGAGTGCATCGTCTCCGGGATCCGGCCGGCGATCGCGCAGACCATGGTCCACCTCGGCCTGGACCTGGGCACCGTGATCACCCGGTCCAGCCTCGCCGACGCGCTGGGTTACGTCCTGCACCAGCTCGGGGTCGGCATCGTCAATCCGACGCCGTACGGTGCGGGTGAGCGGTGAGCGAGGCGTTCCCGGGCCCCGTGACGGGACATGTGCCGGTCCTCCGGCTCGGCGAGGTCCTGCTGGTCACCCTTCAGGGCGATCTGCACGACAGCACGGCGCATCAGCTCCAGGAGGACCTCGCCGAGACCATAGCGCGCAGCGGGGCCACCGGTGTGGTCATCGACATCTCCGGTGTGGAGATCGTCGACTCCTTCCTCGGCCGGGTCCTGGCCGAGATCGCCGCGCAGAGCAGTCTGCTGGCCGCGCGGACCGTCGTGGTCGGCATGCGGCCCGCGGTGGCCATCACCCTGGTGGAGCTGGGTCTGACGCTGCCGGGGCTGCGCACCGCGCTCAGCACCGAGGTGGCGATGGAGCTGCTCACCCGGCCGACCCCGTCGTCCCGCTCCGCCGGCACGCGCCAGGAGAGTCCGTGATGGACACTGCCGCGGGCGTTGAGGCCCGCCTGCCGATCCGTTCGGACATGGATCTGGTGTGGGTACGACAGCACGTGCGCCAGGCGGCCGCCCAGCTCGGCTTCGGCCTGGTGGACCAGACCAAGCTGGTCACCGCGGCCAGCGAGCTGGCCCGGAACACTCTCGTGTACGGCGGCGGCGGCACGATGGAGACGCAGCACCTCGTCAGCGGGGGTGTGCGGGGGCTGCGGCTGACCTTCAGCGACGAGGGGCCGGGCATCGCGGACCTGGAACAGGCGCTCAGTGACGGCTACACGTCCGGCGACGGGCTGGGCATGGGCCTGGGCGGCGCCCGGCGCCTGGTCCACGAGTTCGCGATCGAGAGCAGCCCGGGCGCCGGCACGATCGTCCGGGTGACGTCCTGGACGGGCCGGCCGCCGGGGCCGCGGGAGGAGTCCTGATGCCACGCGTGTGGGACGTGCCCGTGCACGACTCGACCCGGGTGCGCGACGCCCGGGTGGCGGCGGAGCACGCGGCGGCCCTGGCCTCGCTGGACGAACGGCGTACCGCCGCCGCGGCGCTGGTGGCGACCGAGCTGGCCACCAACCTGCTCAAGCACGCCGGGGGCGGCCGGCTCCTCGTCGACGTCGTGGACCCGCCCGCCCTCACCGGCGGCCGGAACGCGGCACGGCTCGTGCAGCTGGCGGCGGTGGACCACGGCCCGGGCATCCCCGATCTGGCCGCCGCGCGACGCGACGGCTTCTCCACCTCCCGGTCGCTGGGCGCCGGTCTCGGTACCTGTGCGCGCCTCGCCGACGACTTCGGTCTGCACAGCGTCCCGGGCCGGGGCACGGTGGCGCTGGCCCGGGTCGGCGACGCCGCGCGGGGCGCCGCCGGGGGCGGTCCGGACCCGGTGGCCGCCGTGAGGGCCGGCGGGGTGAACGTCCCCTTCGGGGAGGCGGAGTACTCGGGCGACGCGTGGGCGTGGGTGCGGGCCGAGGACCGGGTGACGCTGATGCTGGCCGACGGTCTGGGCCACGGTCCCGAGGCGGCCCGCGCCTCGGCCGCGGCGGTGGAGGCGCTGCGCGGCGCGGCGCACCTGACGCCCGCCGAGGCGCTGCGGCGGCTCGACGCGGCGCTGGGCGGTACCCGCGGAGCGGCCGTCGCGGTGGCCCAGGTGGACACGCGAGCGGGACGGCTCCGCTTCGCCGGCATCGGCAACATCGGGGCGCGGCTGCGCGAGGGCGGCGTCTGGCGCCCCCTGCTGTCCCGGCCCGGCATCGTCGGCGTCCATCGGCCCACGACCGTGCGCGAGGAGGAGACGGCCTGGACTGACGACCGGCTGCTGATCCTGCACAGCGACGGTCTGCCCAGCCGTTGGACGCCTCCGTCGGACGACTGCCTCGCGGCTGCGGACCCGGCGGTGACGGCCGCCGTGACGATACGCGACGCCAGCAGTTCCGCCCGACCGGTGCGGGACGACACCGCCGTGGCCGTACTGACTCCGACCCCGCCGGACCATCCATGACCCACACGTGGCAGATCTCCGATGTCACCGACGCCGCACGCGCCCGTATCGCCACCGCGCGCCTGGCCGCGGCGTACGGTGTTCCGCCGCTGGAGCGCACCCGCCTGGCGGCCTCACTGGGCGCGCAGCTGCGGCAGTGCCTGACGAAGGGCGGCACCTGGCGGCTGACCCTGGACACCGGCCCGTCCGCGTCCGGGCCGTCCGGAGCCGGGGAGCGCGTGCTGCACGCGGTGGTGACGCCGTCGCGTGAGGAATGCGCCGCCGGGGAGCCGCCGTGGCGGATGGCGGTGGCCTGCCCCGAGGCGCCCGAGGGCGCCGGCCGCGACGCGGTGGCGGACGATCCCGCCGCGCTGTCGGAGGCCCTGCTGGACGCCGACGAGGACACGGCACTGGTGCTCCACCGGCTCAGGGAGCAGGAGGATCTGGTCGCCTTCCACCGGGAGGAGCTGCACCAGACGAACCAGGGCGTCGTGGCGCTGCACGCCGAGCTGGACGCCGCCGGGCGGGCCCAGCGGGAGGCGTTCGCCGCCGAGCGCAAGGCACGCACCGAGGCGGAGAACGCGCGTCGCAGGCTGACGTTCCTGGCCGACGCCAGCGCCGTGCTGACGGCATCGCTCGACCACCACGAGATCGTGCGCCGCCTGCCGGAGCTGCTGGTGCCGGAGTACGCCGCCACCGCCGACGTCTGGCTGTTCGACCAGGACGCGGCCCGCGACCGCAGCTCCGCCCATCCGGCGGCCGCCGTGGTCGCGGCCCGCACCGGACGGCCGCAGTACGCCGCGGATCACCCGGGCGGCCTGCCCGGCGTCGGCGACCAGCCGCCGTCGATGCTGAATCCGGGCCGCCCCCTGCTGTGCATCCCCCTCGTGCCCCGGCGCGCGGCGCTGGGCGTGCTGACCCTCTCTCCGCCCGGGGAGCGCTGGGACCCGGACGACGCGGTGATGCTGATCGAGCTCACCCGGCGGGCCAGCATCGCGATCGACCACGCCCGGCGCTACGAGCAGAACCGTGACATCGCCGAGACGCTGCAGCGCGCCCTGCTGACGGAGCTGCCGGCCACCCCCGGCCTCGGCCTGGCCGCACGTTATCTGCCGGCCACCCACGGCCTGAACATCGGCGGCGACTGGTACGACGCCTTCCGCCAGCCCGACGGCGGGGTGATCGCCGTGGTCGGCGACGTGACCGGGCACGGACTGCGAGCGGCCGTGATGATGAGTCAGCTGCGCACCGCCCTGCGCGCCTACGCCGTGGACGGCGGCAGCCCGGGCCGGCTGCTGACCCGGCTGCACACGTTCCTGCACCACCTCCAGCCCGATCTGTACGCCACCGCCGTCATCGCCCGTTTCCACCCCGACGACCCGACCATGACGTGGGCCGCCGCGGGCCATCCGCCGCCGGTGCTGCGGACGCCCGACGGGCGGGTGCGGGCCCTGGACGCCAAGCCCGGTGCGATGCTCGGCATCCCGCTCGAGCAGGAGATCGCCGACCACACCGAGCGCCTGGCGCCCGGTTCCACGCTGGCGCTGTACACGGACGGGCTGGTCGAGCGGCGTGCCCGGGGCATAGACCCGGGTATCGAGCGGCTGGCCGCGGCGCTCGGGGCGTTCCGCTCCGCCGAGTTGGACTCGGACCTGGAGGGCTCGGCGGACAGCATCCTCGATCCGATGCTGAGCGACTCCGAACGCGACGACGACGTGTGCCTGCTGCTGTGCCACGTCCGCGGCTCCGGGTGACCGCCGGGACGTCGCTCTCCCGCCGGGTGGCCCCCTCGGGCGCCGGCCCGTTCACTCCTGACCGGTGCGTTCCTGGCCCGGGCAGGGCATGGTGGTGGTCGGCAGGTGTCGCCTGCCTGCCTCGTCCGGCTCGCCAAAGCCCCGGCGGCGGGGTGGGATCGAGGAGGTGCGAAGCAGCGATCCAGGGGCAGGCGAATGGCGTTCGCGACACACTGCCTGGAGCCGCAGGAAGGAATGAACACCGTGACACGACCCAGGATCCTTGTGGTCGGCGCAGGTTTCGCCGGCGTGGAGTGCGTCCGCCGTCTGGAGAGGAAGCTCGCCCCCGGCGAGGCCGACGTCACGCTGGTGACGCCGTTCGCCTACCAGCTCTACCTCCCGCTGCTGCCCCAGGTCGCCTCCGGCGTGCTGACGCCCCAGTCGATCGCTCTCTCGCTGCGCCGCAGCAAGAAGTACCGCACCCGGATCATCCCGGGCGGCGCCATCGGCGTGGACCTCAAGGCCAAGGTCTGCGTCGTCCGCACCATCACCGACCAGATCGTCAACGAGCCGTACGACTACATCGTGCTGGCCCCCGGAAGCATCACGCGCACGTTCGACATCCCCGGTCTGACCGACCACGCGTTCGGGATGAAGACGCTGGCGGAGGCCGCGTACATCCGCGACCACGTCATCTCGCAGCTCGACCTCGCCGACGCCAGCCAGGATCCGGCCGAGCGGGCCTCCCGTCTGCAGTTCGTGGTGGTCGGCGGCGGCTACGCGGGCACCGAGACGGCGGCCTGTCTGCAACGCCTCACGCACGCCGCCGTCAAGCGCTACCCGCGCCTGGACCCGAGCCTGATCAAGTGGCATCTGATCGACATCGCCCCGAAGCTGATGCCCGAGCTCGGCGACAAGCTCGGCCGCGCCGCCCAGGAGGTGCTGCGCCGGCGCGGCATCGACATCTCCCTCGGCGTGTCCATCGAGAAGGCCGCCGCGGAGGAGGTCACCTTCACCGACGGCCGGGTGGTGCCGACCCGCACGCTCATCTGGACCGCGGGCGTGGTCGCGAGCCCCCTCATCGCCACCCTGGGCGCGGAGACGGTCAAGGGGCGGCTCGCGGTCACCGCCGAGATGTGCCTGCCGGGCCACGACGGTGTGTTCGCGCTGGGCGACTCCGCCGCCGTCCCGGACCTGGCGAAGGGCCAGGAGGGTGCCGTCTGCCCGCCCACCGCGCAGCACGCGATGCGGCAGGGCCGGCACGTGGCCGAGAACATCATCGCCACCCTGCACAACCAGCCGATGCGGCCGTACGTCCACAAGGACCTGGGGCTGGTGGTGGACCTCGGCGGCACCGACGCGGTCTCCAAGCCGCTCGGCATCGAGCTGCACGGTCTGCCCGCCCAGGCGGTCGCCCGCGGATACCACTGGTCGGCCCTGCGCACCGGGGTGGCCAAGGCGCGGGTGATGACGAACTGGATGCTCAACGCGATCGCCGGTGACGACTTCGTGCGCACCGGCTTCCAGGCCCGCAAGCCCGCCAAGCTGAAGGACTTCGAGTACACGGACGCCTATCTGACACCGGAGCAGGTACGGGAGCGCATCGAGGGAAGCGGCCGGGCTCAGCTGTGACCCGGCGGCAGGAAGCCGCACGCGGCATGACATGCTGAGAAGTGGATCTCGGTGTGGGACGGGCGTGAAACGGGAGAGTGTACGGCGGCGTGAAGGCAGCGAGGCGCTCGGTGCGGACACGGCTGCGGGACCGCGTCGCCGCGTCCGACCCCGGTCTGCTGCGGCTGACGGCCGGCCTGCGGACGGTGGGCGCCATTGCCCTGGCGCTGGCGGTGCTCGCCGTGTTCGGGGCCGATGTCACCCATCTGGTCGCGGGCGCCATGGCGGCGATGGTCGCGACCTTCGCCATCCGGGAGAAGCAGCCCGGTGCGCAGGCCGTCACCCTCGCCCTGGGCCTGCCCGTGGCGCTGGCCTCGGTGTCGCTGAGCGCGCTGCTGCGCCCGCACGTCGTCGCCGGTGACGCCTTCTTCGTCGTCCTCATCTTCTGCGCCGTCTACGGCCGCCGGTTCGGCGACCGCGGCACCGCTCTGGGGATGATCGGCTTCCAGGTCTACTTCCTCTCCCTGTTCGTCGGTGCCGAGGTCTCGGCGCTGCCCCAGCTGTGGGGCGCCATCGCCGTGGCGTTCCTGTGCAGCGCGGTGGTCCGCTTCGCCGTCGTACCGGCGACCCCGGCGGGCATTCTCCAGCGGCTGCGCCAGGCGTTCCGGGCCCGGCTGGCGCAGCTGATCTCGGCGCAGATCGAACTGCTGGACGCCGGACCGGGCGAGATCGACAGGGTGCTGGAGCACCTGCGCGACGGCACCGCCCGCCTGCACGAGACGGCCCTGATGATCCAGGCTCGGCTGGAGGAGGGCACGCCCGACCAGTCCACGGCGCGGCTCGTGCAGCGCCGTGTCGCGGACGCCGAGATCGCCGCCGAGCGGCTGGGTCTGCTGCTGCTCACCGCGCGCAGCGCCGAGCGGGCGGACACCCTGACCCTGCATCTGCCGGGCGCGCCGGCGCCCTCGGTCGCGCGCACGGGCTCGCCGGACGAGACCACGGCGATGCTGCGCCGCGACCTCGGGGCGCTGCGCGCGCTCGTGCTGCGGCCCGCCGCGGAGGCCCGTGGCACCGCGCTGTCCCATCTGCGCAACCGGCTCCTCGGCTACCGCGAGGAGGAGAACCTGCCCGAGGGCACGGCCGCCGTCCAGGACGTCTTCCGAGGCGTCGGTGAGACCGCGCGGGCGGTCATGGGACTGCGGATCGCGCTGGACGGCCCCCAGGACGAGTCGGACGACACGCCCTCGACGACCCGTTCGCGCGAGGAGCTGGACGCCGAGGACGCCGCCATCGACGCGAGCGAGGAGGCGGAGCCGGAGGAGGAGCCGACCGGGCTGCGCCGGCCCACCACACGTGCCGCGGTCCAGGTCGCCGTGGGGTCCTCGCTCGCCATCGTGGGCGGGGAGTTCCTGTCCTCGCAGCGCTGGTACTGGGCGGTGCTCACGTGCTGGATCGTCTTCCTGAACACCGCCTCCACCGGCGAGATCCTGGTCAAGGGGTACCGCCGGCTGCTGGGCACCGTGCTCGGGGTGGTGGCCGGGATCGTCCTGGCCGGCCTGGTCGGGAACCACACCTGGACGGCGTTCGGGCTGGTGCTGCTGTTCATCTTCGCGATGTTCTACACGGCGCCGCTGTCCTACACGCTGATGTCGTTCTTCGTCACCGCGATGCTGGGGCTGCTGTACACCCTGCTGCACACGTACAGCCTGTCGGTGCTGCTGCTGCGCGTGGAGGAGACCGCGCTCGGTGCGGCCTGCGGGATCATCGCGGCGGCGCTGGTGCTGCCGATCCGCACCGACCGGCGTACGAACGAACTCCTCGTCACCGTGCTGGAACGGCTGGTCGACGTCACCGAGGGCGCCGTCGACCAGCTCAGCGGCGGGCCCGCGGCGGATCTGCTGGACACGGCGCGCGACCTGGACCAGGCCCTCGGGGATCTGCGCGGGGCCACCCATCCCCTCACCCACCCCATCACGCCGCTCCGGGCCCGGCGGAACACGGCCCAGTACGTGGTGGCGCTGCTGGAGACGTGCGCCTACCACGCGCGGTCCCTGGCCGCGACGGCCGAGCTGCTGCCCACCCATCCCTCGATCGCGGCCGACCCGCGGCTGCGCGGAGCGGTGCGGCGCACGGTGCGCAACATCGAGGCGATCGCCGCCCACGTCGCCGACGAGCACGCCGAGGTGGAGGTGGAGACCGGGCCGAGCATCGCGTCGCTGCTGGAGCCCGGCACGGACGGCGCACCGCGGTACGGCCGCGTCACCGGCCGGGTGCTGCGGCACCTGGAGCGCCTGGACGAGGCGGTGGTCGGCCTCGCCCGGCCGCTCGGCGTGCCCGTGGCGACGCCGAGGCGGTGACGGACGCGGGCGGTGCCCGTGCCGACGGCGGTCAGAAGTCGGTGGGCATGCCGCTCGCCTCGGCGATGCCGCGCAGCTCCTCGTTCTGCCGGTGGCGTTCCTTGAGGTACTCGGCGATCTCGCCGAGGCGTTCGGGGTCGGACGCGGTCGCGGCGTCCGTCACGACGCGGACGAGACCGGTCTCCTCGGTGCTGATCTCGACGACCTCGTTGTCCAGCCGGCCCGTGACGGCGGTGGCGATGACCAGTGCGGCCTCGTCCCTGATCTCCTGGGGCAGTTCCTCGGCGCTGTCGCCGTCCAGGGAGAAGTCGATGGTGGGCATCTGGTGTTCGTCGATCGCCTGCAGCACCGGTTCGACCACGTTGAGCAGCATCTGGTAGTCGTCGGTGTCCATGCGGATGCGCAGGAGGTCGAGGTAGACGTCCACGGGACGGCCTTCCGGCTCCGGAATCTCGTGTTCGCTCATCCGCCCCGTGTTCCCCGTGCGGCGCGACTCAGACCCTGCGCCAGCGTGCCAGGGCGAACGAGAACACCCCGAAGAGCACGAGGCCGGCCGCGACGCAGGCCAGGAGCCATGGTCCGAGGGGGGTGTCGGCGAAGGAGCGGAGGGTGTCGTCGAGGCCCTTGGCCTGGTCGGGCCGGTAGTCGACCGCGGCCCGTACGGCGAAGGCGCCCGCGGCGGCGAACACGGCTCCGCGCGCCACCCCGCCGCCGACACCGGTGACGTCCACCAGCCGCCGGGCGCGGGGGTCCAGCTCGCCGGGCTTCAGCTTCTTGCGGTAGCTGCGGCGCAGGGCCTGTACGCCGATGACGACGCCGGCCACGACGACGGCCGCCCCGGCCGCGGCCACCAGCCACCGCCCGGCGGGCACCTCCATCACCCTGGCGGTGACGTCGCGGGACTGCTGGTCGCCGGATCCGCCTCCGTGGCCGCCCGGGTCGGCGGCGAAGGCCAGGACGGAGTAGGCGACGAAGGCGTAGAACACGCAGCGGGCCGCGGCGGCCAGCCGTTTCCTCGCCGTGTGTCCGTCCTTGCCCACGGCGCCGAACAGCGCCTCCGACAGCCGCCACAGGGCCATGCCGACGAGGCCGGCGCCCAGTGCCCACAGCAGTACCGCACCGAAGGGCCGGTCCGACAGCTCGGCCAGGGCACCGCTCCGGTCAGCCTGCCGCCGCCCGTCGCCGAAGGCGATCTGCAGGGCCAGCACCCCGACCAGCAGGTAGATCACGCCGCGGGCGGTGAGTCCCGCCCGGGCGGCTCCCTCCGCCGCCGATCCGTTCGCCGCCCGCCGGGCCCGGCTGCGGCCCGTACGTGCCAGGACACGTGCGTTCATGTCTGCCTCCCCTCCCGGACCTTGCGGATGCCCCGGCTTTCCCCGCGCACACCGTTCAGCTCCGGCGCAGCCGGGAGCCCCGGGCGGCACGGCCGAGCGCGTGGAGGTGTTCCAGGGCGTCGAGGACCACCGTGTGCTCGTGCCAGGCCAGCCACCGGCCCGTCTCGGCACCGAGGGCGTCGAGCACCTTGAGCTGGGCCGGCGTGAGCTCGCCCAGGGGACGGTCGACGTGGGCGGAGACCATGCCGAGGCACAGTCCGGACGCGGTGGTGAGCGGCACGCTGTGGCAGGCCCGGCTGCCCGCCGTGAGGATGGCCTCGCGGGCCGGTTCGGTGAACACGGGATCCGTGCCCACGTCGTGCACGGTGACCTGGGTGACGTCCTGGGCGGCCTTCGCACAGGACGTGCCCCGGTCCCCCACGTGCCGGAAGAAGTCGACGAAGTCGGGGGTGAGACCGGTGTGCTTCTCGATGCGCAGTCCGCCGTGGACCCGGTCGGCCAGCTGCACGTTGCCCATGTCGGTGCCGACCACGGCGAGCGTCTGGCTCAGCACGGCACCGAGGACGCCCCCGCGGTTGCGCTCACCCGCGTCGCGTGCCGCCGAGAGCCGCAGTCCGGGCTCCGGCGAGCGGACGCGCCGCGGGAACCACATGACGTCGGGCCGTTCCGGGCCCGGCGTGGTCACCACGGCGTCCACCAGCGTGCGCATCCTGATGTTGAACCGCTGCGAGGCCCGCTGCAGCAGCGCGAAGGCGCTCTCCGCGTCGGCGAGCCGGTAGCGCTCGCGCAGCATCCCCTGTGCCTGCGAGATCAGGGGGTACACCCGGGCCCGGGCACGCAGGTCGCGCAGCTCGGCCCGCAGCCGTTCCACCTCCTCGTGCTCCGCCCGCTCGTCCGTCACCCCGTCGTCGGCCGACGCCGCCATGAAACCCCTCCGCATCCGGTACCGGGACGTGGCCGGCCGGACACCGGTCGCGGGCGGCCACGTCCCCTCGCCTTCCCCGTCCGGGGGCGGGCACGCGTCGGGCCGGCGGCGGCCGACGGCGGGTCAGTCGGCCACGGGCTCGGCCACGGGGACGGCCGCGAGCCGTCGGCGGGCGGCCTCCAGCGCGAGTCCCACCTCGCGCGTGCCGGTCGACACGCACAGTGTGTACGCCAGGTCCCGCATCCGCGGGCTGGGTTCGGCCGCGCCGTCGGCGGGGCGCTCGGCCGCGGCCGCCTCGTACTCGTCGAGGAGTCTGCGCAGCACGGCGGGGTGAGGCATCAGCATCGGTCTCGCTCCTTCGTTCTCAGGCCGTGGTCTGCCGGCCGGAGGTCCGGCGGCCCGTCCGCCGGCCCATCGCCTCGTCGCGCACGCGGGCGCAGCTGCGGGTGATGAGCCGCGAGACGTGCATCTGCGAGATGCCCAGGCGGTCGGCGATACGGCTTTGTGTCATGTCCTCGAAGAAGCGCATGTACAGGATGGCGCGCTCGCGTTCGGGCAGGCGGCGCAGGCCCTCCTTGGCGGATTCGCGGTCGATCACGACGTCGTACGAGGAGTCCGCCGCGCCGAGGGTGTCCGCGAGGCTGTACCCGTCGTCGCCCGCGGAAAGTTCGGCGTCCAGCGACAGGGTGCTGAAGCTCTCCAGCGCCTCCATGCCGGCGCTCACCTCTTCCTCGGTGAGCCCGGTGTGGGCGGCGAGGTCGGCGACCGAGGGCTCGGGGCTGCCCGGGCTCTGGGTGAGTTCGCGGCGAGCCACCCGCACCTTGTTGCGCAGTTCCTGGACCCGGCGCGGTACCCGCAGGGCCCACATCCGGTCCCGGAAGTGCCGCTTGACCTCGCCGGTGATGGTCGGCACGGCGTAACTCTCGAAGGCTCCCCGCCCCGGGTCGAAGCGGTCGATGGCCTTCACCAGCCCGAGCGCGGCCACCTGGCGCAGGTCCTCGATGGACTCGCCGCGGTCGCGGAACCGGCCGGCGATCCGGTGGGCCATGGGCAGCCAGGCCGTGACGAGTTCGTCGCGGACGGCGTCCCGTTCGGGCCCGTCCGCCAGCTCCGCTAGCCGGGCGAAGAGCGCCGCGGTGTCGGGGGCGTCGTCGTGCCGGCGCCTGCCGGGTGCGGTGGCGGCGGCCGTGGGCTCGGGAGCACCGGGACGGATGGTGGGCGTTTCTGTGAGCATGCGGATTCGCTCCTGAACGGTGGTCTCAGGGGACTGTCCGCGGGAACGTCGCCGCCCGGATCACCCGGAGGGCCCGAAGCAGCCATGACGCTCCCGCTGCTGCGCCTCCGGTCCGAAGCACGAAACTGCGACTGCCCCCACCCCGGGGGAACAAACTCCGCTTTGCCAAAAGTACTCAGGACAGCGGTACGAGCACGGTGATGCGCTTGCCGCCGGAGGGCAGGTCGCAGACGCGGACGTCCCGTGCCAGCCGGCAGACGATCGGCCAGCCCCGGCCGCCCACGCGCCGGCGTCCCTGGGGGTCGGTCGGCGACACGGCCACGGGCAGTTCGTCACTGCGGTCGCTGACCGAGACGCGGACTCCGGGTCCGACGACGTCGACCTCGAAGTCGGTGATGCCGCCGCCGTGCAGGATCGCGTTGGTGGTCAGTTCGGAGGCGACGAGCACGGCGTCCGACAGGGCGCCCACGTCGCACGAGGTGTGGCCGGCGAGGCAGCACTCGGTGACCGCGCGTTCCACGGCCCGGCGCGCCTCTGCGGGCTTGCACGGCCGCGGTCGTGCGGTCCGGCCCGCGCCGGGCCGGCCGAGAGCGGATTCGGGTGTGTGCTTGTCGCGCATCCGTCGGCTCCCTGGTCGATGAGAAAAGCCGGGTCCGGCCGCACCCGCGCGCCGGCGCCGGGGACTCTGCTGTCCGGCTGACCTCTGGCGGCGCACCCAAACCTCGGGCCTGCGAACGGGCGGACCGCCATTCCGGGGCCGTGCGGGGGTACGCGAAGTGCATGACGGATGTTGTGGACTCGGACGAACTGCTGCGCCGCATGCACCGCGCGAGGGCCTGCGCGGTGGAGCAGGAGCGGACCTGGCGGACGCAGAGGGAAGAGCTGCGGCGGACCGACCCGGAAGGGGCGCGTGAGGCCGCTGTGCGGACGATGGCGTACGAGGCCGTCCTGCGGGTGCTGGACGAGGTGCTGACACCGGGCAGGCACACGGATCCCGGCGGCTCGGCCCGTGGCGGGTCGGATTGATGGGGCGCCGGGCCGGGAAACCGGGTCGGCATGACAGCCGACCACACCCGCGCACCGGTCCTGGAAGCCCTCGTCGACTACCGCCGTGAAGGACGGCTGTCGTTCACACCGCCCGGGCACAAGCAGGCGCGCGGCGCCGATCCGGCGGTGCGCGAGGTGCTGGGCGACGCCGTGTTCCTCGGCGACGTCCTGGCGACCGGCGGGCTGGACGACCGGCTCACGGGGGGCCGTGTGCTGCAGCGCGCCCAGGAGCTGATGGCCGATGCCGTGCACGCCGAGCACACGTTCTTCTCCACGTGCGGGAGTTCCCTGTCGGTGAAGGCGGCGATGCTGGCCGTCGCGGGGCCGCACGAGAAGCTGCTGATCGGCCGGGACGCCCACAAGTCCGTGGTGTCGGGGCTGATCCTGTCCGGCATCGAACCGGTCTGGGTCGAGCCGCGGTGGGACGCGGAGCGGCACCTGGCCCATCCCCCGTCCGCCGAGGAGTTCGAGAAGGCGTTCGCCGCCCATCCCGACGCCAAGGGCGCTCTGATCACCAGCCCGACGCCGTACGGGGCCGGCGCCGATCTGCGCGCGGTCGCCGAGGTCTGTCACCGGCGGCCGGTTCCGCTGATCGTCGACGAGGCGTGGGGCGCGCACCTGCCCTTCCACCCGGAGCTGCCGTCCTGGGCCATGGACTCCGGCGCCGACATCTGCGTGACCAGCATCCACAAGATGGGCAGCGGCCTGGAGCAGGGCTCGGTCTTCCATCTGCGGGGCGAGCTGGTCCCGCCGAAGCTGCTCGGCATGCGGGCCGACCTGCTGGGCACGACCAGTCCGTCGGCGTTGATCTTCGCCGGCCTCGACGGCTGGCGCCGGCAGATGGCGCTGCGCGGGCGGGAGATCATGGGGGCGGCGCTGGATCTCGCGGCCGACGTGCGCGCGGCCGTCGAGAAGATCGACGGGATGCACGTCGAAGACCGGGACGACTTCTGCGGGCCGGGTCTGGCGCACGACTTCGACCCGCTGCCCGTGGTCATCGACCTCGACGGCCTCGGCATCACGGGCTTCCAGGCGGCCGACTGGCTGCGTGCCCGGCGCGGCGTGATCGCGCACCTGACCGACCACCGGCGGATCGGTGCGCAGATCACCCACGGCGACGACCGGGAGACCACGGGCGAGCTGCTCGCGGCGCTCGAGGACCTCGCCCGGGCGGCCCCGGGCCTGGGGCCCGCTGCGCGCGTGGCGGTGCCGTCGCCGTCCGAGCTGCGGATGGCGCAGGTGCGGCTGCCCCGGGACGCCTTCTTCGGGCCGACCGAGGACGTGCCGCTGGACCGGGCCGCCGGTCGTGTCGCCGCGGAGATGATCACGCCGTACCCGCCCGGCATCCCGGCCGTCCTGCCCGGCGAGCGGCTGACCGAGCCCGTCCTGCGGTATCTGAGCAGCGGCCTGGCCGCCGGGATGTACCTCCCGGACCCCAGCGACCCGCAACTGGAGACGATCAGGGTCGTCGCGCGGGAGGCCGGGTGACGGTGGAGTGAGACGGGTCACCCGAGCCGGTCCCGGATTCGCGGAACGACCCCAAGATGGTTTAGCGTTCACCCATACGTGGCGACGGAGTCGACCGAGCGTCCTCCGTGCGTCACCGCTTACGGCCCTGGCTGGCTTCCCCCGTCCAGCCAGGGCTTTTTCATGCCCTCCGCGGGGCGCGCGGGATCCGGCACGAAATCCGTCCCGAATCCCCCGTCCGTCGAGGTGCTCAGGGCGCCGGCAGCGGCTGAAATGGGCGTAGGGAAAGCACCGGAACCGCAATCGCCGGCGAGGAGCCCCGCGTCATGACCAAAGCGATCAAACTGCTCACCGCCCTTCCCCCGCCCCAGCGCCGGCGTCTGACGGCGCTCGCCCGCGAGGTGTCCTTCCCGGAGGACACCCGCATCTTCGAGGCGGGAGGCAAGGCCGACCGCTTCTGGGTCATCCGCTCCGGCGCGGTCTCGCTGACCCAGCAGGTGACGTCCCTGCAGCGGGTCACGGTCGCCAGCCTCGGCGCCGGCGATCTCCTCGGCTGGTCCTGGCTGTTCCCGCCGTACGAGTGGGACTTCGGGGCCGAGGCCTTCAGCCCGGTGCGTGCCTACGAGTTCGACGCGTCGGAGGTGCTCGCCCTGTGCGAGGAGGACCCGCAGCTCGGGATCGTGCTGGTGCGGACCGTCGCCGAGATCCTCGCGCACCGGCTGGAGACCACCCGCGGGCGGCTCCTGGACAGCTACGCCCCGTACCGGCACGGCTCCCTGTGAGCCGTCAGACGCGGTAGCGGCGCAGCGCCGGCACCGCGGCGGCCAGGGCCAGCATCACCAGGACGACGAGGACGCCGCCGCCCGCCACCGCCGTACGGGGTCCAAAGGCCGAGCCCGCGCTGCCGTGCAGCACGTCGGCCAGTCGCGGCCCGCCCGCGACGACGACGGTGAAGACACCCTGCGTGCGGCCGCGCATCTCGTCGGTCGCGGCGGAGAGCAGGATCGCCCCGCGGAAGACCATGGAGACCATGTCGGCGATCCCGGCGACGGCCAGGAAGGCCACCGCGAGCCAGAGGCTGTCGCTCAGTCCGAAGCCGGCGATGGCGGCGCCCCAGACGACGACGGCGCCGATCACCATCCAGCCGTGCCGGCGGGCCCGGGAGAAGGTGCCCGAGAACAGCCCGCCGGCCACCGCGCCGATGGGGATGGCCGCGAACAGCAGGCCGAGGGCGAGCCCCTCGCCGTAGGGGGCGTAGGTCTCGGCGGCGAGCTGCGGGAACAGGGCGCGGGGCATGCCGAGGACCATGGCGACGATGTCGGCCAGGAAGGAGAGCAGCAGCACCGCGTGCCCGGCGATGTAGCGGAAGCCGGCCACGATCTCCCGTATGCCCGCGCGCCGGGTCGCCGTGCCCGTCGGCGGCAGGGCGGGCAGCTTGTGGACCGCCCACACGGTGACGCACAGGGCCAGGGCGTCGATGAGGTACAGCTCGGGCAGGCCGATCAGCGGGATGAGCGCACCGGCGAGCAGCGGCCCGACCACCTGGCCGGTCTGCATGACGGTCGAGCCGAGGGCGTTGGCCGCGGGCAGTTCCCCCTCGGGGACGAGCCGGGCGATGGAGGCGTTGCGGGCCGGGGCGTTCAGTCCCCAGAAGGCCTGCTGCATCGCGAGGAGGAGCATCAGCGCGGCCACCGACTCCAGCCCGGTGACGGCCTGCACCCAGAACAGCAGGGAGGTCACGGCTATGCCGGCGTTGGTGATCAGCAGCAGCTTGCGGCGGTCCATGGTGTCGGCGACGGCGCCGCCCCAGAGCGCGAACACGATGAGCGGCAGCAGACCGGCGAGGCTCGCGGCGCCGACCCACGCCGAGGAGCCGGTGATGTCGTAGATCTGCTTGGGTACGGCGACGGCGGTCAGCTGGCTGCCGACGGCCGTGACGATGGTCGAGGACCACAGCCGGCGGTAGGCGGGGCGGCGCAGGGGCCGGGTGTCCATCGCCCAGCGACGCCATCCGCGCCGCCGGGCCTGCTCCGGGGCGGGGGCTTCCGCCTGGGCTTCGGTACTGCTCTCGCTCGTGTCCACGCGCTTCCTACGTGCTCGGTACATCTTTCGGTCTGCGGGCTTCACTATGGCAGCCGCGCCCGTGCACGCATGACCCGCGTGGCCGGCGTCCGGCTCAGGCTCCGGCGATGAGGGTGACCCCGAGGACGATCATGGTGGCGGCGACCAGTCCGTCCAGGACGCGCCAGGCCGCGGGCCGGGCCAGGAAACGGCCGAGGTGGCGGGCTCCGAAGCCCAGCGCGGCGAACCAGCAGAGGCTGGCGAACGCGGCGCCCAGCCCGAACGTCCAGCGCAGCGGCCCCCGGTCGGCGGCCACGGAGCCCAGCAGGAACACGGTGTCGAGGTAGACGTGCGGGTTGAGCCACGTCAGCGCCAGGCAGGTGAGCACCGCCCGCCGGCGCGAGCCGGCCGGGTCGCCGTCCGCCCGCAGCGCGCCGCCCGGCCGGAGGACGCGCCGCGCCGCCAGGGCGCCGTAGCCGAGCAGGAAGGCGCCCCCGATCCAGCCGATGGCGGTCAGCGCGTCCGGCCACGCCACCACCACCGCGCCGACGCCCCCGACACCGAGGGCGATGAGCACGGCGTCGGACAGCGCGCAGATGCCGACCACGGCGAGGACCGCGTCGCGGCGGATGCCCTGGCGCAGGACGAAGGCGTTCTGGGCACCGATGGCGACGATGAGGGAGAGGCCGGTGCCGAAGCCGGCGGCCGCCGCGGTCAGGGTGTTGGTCATGCGCTCGACGCTAGAGGGACGATCACAGGGCGTACAGCTAAAGATTCTTACGTATCCTTAGCTGCCATGATGACGACGGCACTCGCGGATCTTCCGCTGGACCAGGTCCGCACGCTGCTGGCCGTGGTGGACGAGGGGACGTTCGACGCGGCGGCCGCCGCGCTGCACGTGACACCGTCGGCGGTCAGCCAGCGCGTGAAGGCGCTGGAGCAGCGCACCGGCCGGGTGCTGCTGCTGCGCACCAAGCCCGTCCGGCCCACGGAGTCCGGCGCGGTGCTGGTGCGGCTGGCCCGCCAGGTGGCCCTGCTGGAGCGGGACGCGTCCGCCGAGCTGGGGCTGAGCGGGGCCGGGGAGCCGACCCGGGTCTCCGTGGCCGTCAACGCCGACTCGCTGGCGACCTGGTTCCTCGGGGCCCTCACGCGGGTGCCGCGGGAGCCGGGGCTCTGTTTCGAGCTGCGCCGCGAGGACGAGGACCACACGGCGGCGCTGCTGCGGGAGGGCGTGGTGATGGCCGCGGTCACCTCGTCCCCCGATCCCGTACCGGGCTGCTCCGTCCAGGCCCTGGGCCGGATGCGGTACCTGCCGTGCGCGAACCCCGGCTTCGCCGCGCGGCATCCGGCCGGGCCGCTGCGGGAGGTGCTCGCCGAGGCGCCGGTGGTGGTCTTCGACCGGCGGGACGACTTCCAGGACGGCTTCGTCCGCCGGCTCGGGCACGAAGGCGCGAGTCCGGCGCGGCACTACGTCCCGACGTCGGAAGGCTTCGTCGAGGCCGTCGC
The DNA here is from genome assembly GCF_014650995.1 of Streptomyces viridiviolaceus. Classification (GTDB taxonomy): domain Bacteria; phylum Actinomycetota; class Actinomycetes; order Streptomycetales; family Streptomycetaceae; genus Streptomyces; species Streptomyces viridiviolaceus. The sequence continues at coordinate 294,161 of NZ_BMWA01000010.1, read as the reverse complement.
CGCCGGTCTGGGCTGGGGCATGGTGCCGGAACCGCAGGCGGAGCCGCTGCTGCGCACCGGCCGGCTCGTCGGCCTCGCCCCGGATCTGGCGGTCGACGTCCCGCTGTACTGGCAGCAGTGGAAGCTCGACTCCCCGGCGCTGGCCACGGTGGCCGAGGCGGTGGTGACGGCCGCGGCGGAGGCGCTGCGGAGGTAGGCGTCCGGCGCGACACAAGGCATATCGCCGGTTTCACCCCGGTATCCCCAGGTCACCCGAAAGCGAGTAAGGCATTCACGAGGCACGACACGAATCCGATCGCAGGTGACTTTGATGGACAACTGGCGAGAGCACGCGGCGTGCCGCCATGAGGACCCCGATCTGTTCTTCCCGATAGGAAACACCGGCCCGGCCCTGGTGCAGACCGAACAGGCGAAGGCGGTCTGCCGACGCTGCCCGGTGCGGGAGCAGTGCCTGCAATGGGCGCTCGACACGGGGCAGTCCCTCGGTGTCTGGGGCGGGACCAGCGAGACGGAGCGCCGCGCGCTGAAGCGGCGCGCGGGCTCACGGAGGAGTTCCGGCTGATCCCGGCCGTTGCGCCGCGGCGGGCCTCAGCGCCCGCCGCGGCGCAACGGTCCCCATGGGTGCGCCTGGCGTTCCACCTCGGCCCGGGCCTCGTCGATGACCTCCGGGGCGATCCAGCACATCGGCCGGGCGTCGGTCACCAGCGGCTCGTTGTCGGGGCCGCGGGCCGTCTCCCGGCCGGTGAGCACCCAGGCGCGCACGCCGGGGCCCTTGTCATGGGGCAGGTGCGCGTAGTCGTGCAGCCGCCGGGCCGCCCAGACCCGTACCGGCCGGTCCCCCCACCAGTCCTCCACGTCCAGCGGGTTGGCCGACAGCCCGGGCATGGGTATTCCCGTGAGCTCGTCGGTGCTGGAGGTGCGGGAGACGTCGGCGAGGTCGGTCCCCGGGCCACGCGACCAGCGCACGTACAGGCCCTGGTGCCGTTGGACCAGGTCGGTGAGTTCGGCGAGTGTGCGTACGACCGGCAGGTCGTCCGATGCCCCCATGTCCTGACCTCCCCTCGTCGGCCCGTCGGGCCGACGGAGTACCCGAACGGAGCGGGAGGAATCGGCCCGCCGTTCCCGAACGGCTCACACGTCACCGACGTCCCGCCCGCGCCGGACGTAGGCTCGCGGCAGCGTCCCCCCTGGAAAGGCCCTGCCATGAGCGTTCGCGTACGCCGCATCTACGACCCGCCCGAGCCGGACGACGGCGTGCGCGTCCTGGTCGACCGGCTGTGGCCGCGGGGCGTGGCGAAGGACGAGGCGCACGTGGACGAGTGGCCCAAGGGCCTCACCCCGTCGACGGAGCTGCGCCAGTGGTACCACTCGGGCGAGGGCTCGTACGAGGAGTTCGCCGAGCGCTACGAGGCCGAGCTCGCCGCCCCCGAGCCGGCGAAGCTCCTCGACCACGTCCGGGAGCTGGCCCGCAAGGGCGACGTGACGCTGGTGACGGCGTCCAAGTCCCCCGAGCGGGGCCACGCCTCCGTGCTGCTCCGCCTCCTCGACGAGGCGTGAGGAGACGGACGGCCGCGCAGGCTCAGGCGGTCTGCCGGGCCGCGGCCCGGCCCGCGGCCCGGCCGGAGAAGAGGCAGCCGCCGAGGAAGGTGCCCTCCAGCGCGTTGTAGCCGTGCACCCCGCCGCCGCCGAAGCCGGCCACCTCGCCCGCCGCGTACAGGCCCTCGACGGGCGTGCCGTCGGTGCCCAGGGCGCGGGAGTCGAGGTCGGTCTGGATGCCGCCGAGGGACTTGCGGGTGAGGACGTGCAGCTTGACGCCGATCAGCGGGCCCGCCGCCGGGTCGAGGATGCGGTGCGGGGTCGCGACCCGGCCGAGGCGGTCGCCGATGTAGCGGCGGGCGTTGCGGATGCCCTGGACCTGCGCGTCCTTGGCGTAGGGGTTGGCGATCTGCAGGTCTCGGGCCTCGATCTGACGGCGGATGCGTCCCGCGTCGAGGAGCGGCTTCTCGGTCAGCCCGTTCATCCGGTCGACCAGCTGCTCCAGGTTCGGCGCGGTCACGAAGTCCGCGCCCTGGCGCAGGAACGCGTCCACCGGGGCCGGCGCGCCCTTGCCGAGCAGGCGTTCGCGCAGGAAGGCAGCGCGGTCCTTGGCGGTGATGTCGGGGTTCTGCTCGGAGCCCGAGAGCGCGAACTCCTTCTCGACGATCTTCCGGGTGAGGATGAACCAGGAGTGGTCGTGGCCCGCGAGGTCCTCGGCCGTGCGCAGATGGCGCAGGGTGCCGAGGGTGTCGTAGCCCGGCAGGCAGGGCTCGGGCAGACGACGGCCGAGGGCGTCGAACCACATGGAGGACGGTCCGGGCAGGATGCGGATGCCGTGGCCGGGCCAGATCGGGTCCCAGTTGCGGATGCCCTCGGTGTAGTGCCACATCCGGTCGCGGTTGACCAGGCGTGCGCCGGCCGCGGCGCTGATGTCGAGCATCCGTCCGTCGACGTAGGCGGGGACGCCGGTGACCATCTCGGCGGGCGGGGTGCCGAGCCGTTCGGGCCAGTGGCGGCGCACGAGGTCGTGGTCGGCGCCGATGCCGCCGGAGGTGACGATCACGGCCTGGGCGGTCAGCTCGAACTCGCCGGCCGCTTCGCGGTTGGAGGCGACGCCGCGGGGCGAGGTGTCCTCGGCGAGGACCGTGCCGCGCACGCCGGTCGCGGCGCCGCCCACGACGACCAGCTCGTCGACCCGGTGGCGGTGGTGGAAGGTGAGCAGCCCGTCGCGCGCGGCCTGCCGGGCGTGGCGCACGAAGGGTTCGACGACGCCCGTCCCGGTGCCCCAGGCGATGTGGAAGCGCGGCACGGAGTTGCCGTGCCCGCCGGCCCTGAGGTCGCCTCGCTCGGCCCAGCCGACGGTGGGCAGGAACCTGATGCCGTGCCCGTCCAGCCAGGACCGCTTCTCCCCCGCCGCGAACTCCACGTACGCCCGGGCCCAGCGCGCGGCCCAGGAGTCCTCGTCCTCGGTCCGGTCGAACTGCGCGCTGCCCTGCCAGTCGTTCCAGGCGAGGTCGAAGGAGTCCTTGACGCCCATGCGCCGCTGCTCCGGGGAGTCGACCAGGAACAGTCCGCCGAAGGACCAGAACGCCTGCCCTCCGAGGTTGGCCGCGTTCTCCTGGTCGACGAGCGCGACCCTCCTGCCCCGGCTGGTCAGTTCGTGCGCCGCGACCAGTCCCGCGAGGCCCGCTCCGACGACGATGACGTCGGCATCCATGGCGACCGTCCCTTCCTCAAACGATTCGTTCGGCTCGTGCGGTGGTGCCGCTGCCGTCGGTGAGCAGCGCGGTGAGCAGTTGCTTCAGCCAGCCGCGGGCGCGGGCGACGTCCCCGTCCAGCAGCAGTTGGGTGGTGACCCCGTCGTAGGCGGCGACCACGGCGTGCGCGGCGCCGTCGGCGTCGCCCAGCACGGCGGGCAGGGCGCAGTGGCCGCGCGCCCGGCCGAGCCGGTCGGCGATCGCCCGGCGCAGGCGCGCCCGGTGCTCGAGCAGGGTCCGGGCGACGGCCGGGTCGCGGGCGGCGTGCACCAGGAAGTCCGTCTTCACCAGGAGCCAGTCCCGGTCCAGCAGCAGCACCTCGGTGACGCGGTCCACGGCGGCGGGCACGTCCAGGTCCGGACCGTCCACGGCGAGGGCCCCGGACACCTGTTCCGCGATCAGCTCGGCCCGTTCGCGGTAGAGGGCGAAGAACAGCTCGTCGAGGCTGTCGAAGTTCGAGTAGAAGGCGCCCCGGCTGTAGCCGGCGGCCTGGCAGACCTCCTCGATCGACACATGGCCGAACCCCTTGGCGGCGAACACCGCGAACGCCGCGTCCAGGAGGTCGGCACGGGTACGGACACGTCGCCTGGTCACCCGCCCGCCAGTCGTCCTCGCCGCCATGTCGTCCCTCCGTTCGATGCGCGAATGTATCGGATACACCGATGTATCCGAAGGTCTTGCGCAGGAGAAAAATCCCGGCCCGCACCACCAATGGAACATATTTTCGAATCAGGAGTACGCTGGAACCATGACCAAGCACCTCCAGGGCTCGCTCTTCGACCAGACCGACGAGGCCCGGCTCGGCTCCCTCGACGGGCTGCGCCGCACCCACCTCGGCTCCGGCGCCTGGATAGACGTACTGCCCGGATGGCTGAGCGGATCCGACGCGCTGTTCGAACGGCTGGCCGCCGAGGTTCCGTGGCGCGCCGAGCGGCGCACCATGTACGACCACGTGGTCGACGTGCCGCGGCTGCTCGCGTTCTACGGCGCCCAGGACGCGCTGCCGCACCCGCTCCTGGACGAGGCGCGCGACGCGCTGTCCGCGCACTACGCCGATGAGCTGGGCGAGCCGTTCACCACGGCCGGGCTGTGCTACTACCGCGACGGCCGGGACAGCGTCGCCTGGCACGGCGACCGGATCGGGCGGGGCGCGCGCCAGGACACCATGGTCGCCATCCTCTCGGTCGGCGCGCCCCGGGACCTGCTGCTGCGCCCGGCGCACGGCGGCGGCAGCACGGTCCGCCGCCCGCTCGGCCACGGCGACCTGATCGTGATGGGCGGCTCCTGCCAGCGCACCTGGGAGCACTGCGTCCCCAAGTCCACGCGCGCCGCGGGGCCCCGGATCAGCATCCAGTACCGCCCGCACGGGGTGCGCTGACGCGGCGGGGCCCGTCGGCGGGCCCCGCATCTGGTTGGCTGTCCGACGACAGCCACCTCGGGACGCGGAGAGACCGATGCGCGCCAACGTCCAGCACGTCGCCGACGGCACCTACCTGGTGCACGGCAGCCACACCAACTGGGTGATCCTCACCGAGGGCGAGGCGGTGACGCTCGTCGACACCGGCTACCCCGGGGACCGGCGGCAACTGCTGGAGTCCCTCGCCGCCGTGGGGAGTTCACCGGAGGCGGTGGCGGCCGTACTGATCACCCACGCCCACAACGACCACCTGGGCTCGGCGGAGTACCTGCGCACCGTCCACGGCACGCCGGTCCTGATGCACGAGGCCGAAGTGCCGCACGCCCGGCGGGACTTCCTCCACCAGGTCTCCGTCGGCACGGTGCTGCGCAACGGCTGGCGGCCGGGCGTGCTGCCCTGGGCGGTGCACGTGATCCGCTCCGGCGGCACGGCCCGGATCCCGGTCGCCTCCCCGGCACCCTTCCCGGCGCCCGGTGCCCTCGACCTGCCCGGCCGGCCCGTGCCGGTGCACACGCCCGGGCACACCGACGGGCACTGCGCCTACCACCTGCCGGACGCCGGAGTGGTGATCTCCGGCGACGCCCTGGTGAGCGGCCACCCGACCTCCCGGGCGGCGGGACCCCAACTGCTGCCCGACATGTTCCACCACGAGCGGGCGCGGACCGTGGCCTCCCTGGACGTCCTCGCCGGCCTGGACGGCGACCTGCTGCTCCCCGGGCACGGGCCGGTCCACCGCGGCCCGGTGCGGGACGCCGCACGGCAGGCAGTGGAGCGGGCGCTGTAGACCGGCACCGCGCGGCAGGCCGCGGCAGGGGACGCTCTAGAGTCGGGCCATGGCCTTGCAGATCAGCGCCACCAACCCGGAGCACCCCGCCCTCCTGCTCGAACTGCCGTGGCACCTGCCTCTGGAGGAGTGGCCCGAGGAGTACCTCGTGCCGCTGCCGCGCGGCATCTCCCGCCACGTCGTCCGCTACGCCCGGGCCGGGGAAGAGGTGATCGCCGTCAAGGAGCTCGCCGAACGGCCCGCGCTGCGCGAGTACGAGCTGCTGCGCGACCTCGACCGGCTCGCCATCCCCGCGGTGGACGCCCTGGGCGTGGTCACCGGCCGCACCGACGGCGCCGGCGAGGCGCTGGAACCGGTGCTGATCACCCGGCACCTCGGCGGCTCGATGCCGTACCGGTCGATGTTCGAGACGACGCTGCGCCCGGCGACCATGCACCGCCTCATGGACGCCCTGGCCGTGCTGCTGGTGCGACTGCACCTGGCCGGGTTCGCCTGGGGCGACTGCTCGCTGTCCAACACGCTGTTCCGGCGCGACGCGGGCGCCTACGCCGCGTACCTGGTGGACGCCGAGACCGGGGAACTGCACCCGCAGCTGAGCACCGGACAGCGCGACTACGACCTGGACCTCGCCCGCGTCAACATCAGCGGCGAGCTGCTCGACCTGGAGGCGTCGGGAGCCCTGCACCCGTCCGTCGACCCGGTGGACTTCGGCACCGAGATCTGCGCCCGCTACCGGAGTCTGTGGGAGGAACTGACCCGTACCTCCGTCTACCCGGCGGGCAAGTACCACTACATAGAACGCCGGATACGCCGGCTCAACGACCTCGGCTTCGACGTGGCCGAGATGCAGATCGAGCACGCCGGCAACGGCGACACCGTGACCTTCGTGCCCAAGGTCGTCGACGCGGGCCACCACCAGCGCCAGCTGCTGCGCCTGACGGGCCTGGACGCCGAGGAGAACCAGGCCCGGCGGCTGCTGAACGACCTGGAGAGCTGGATGGCCACCCAGGACGACTACGCCCCGGGCGACCCCCTCGGCGCCCGCCCGGAGGTACTCGCCCACCGCTGGGTGCGGGAGGTGTTCCGGCCGACCGTGCGGGCCGTTCCGCGCGAGCTGCGCGGCTCCATGGACCCGGCCGAGATCTACCACGAGCTGCTGGAGCACCGCTGGTACCTGTCCGAGCGGGCGCAGCACGACATCGGTCTGGACACGGCCGTCGCGGACTACATCGAGAACATCCTGCCCAAGGCCCGGGAGACGCTGCAGCCCACGGCGGACTGAGTGAGGTGCGCGGCAGGCGTGTCCGCGGGCGGCACGTGTGCGCGCGTCACGTGTGCGGGACGACCGCGACCGGGCAGTCCGCGTGGTGCAGCACGCCGTGCGCGACCGAGCCGATCCGGGCGCCGACGGCGCTGCGGCGGGCCCGGCGGCCGACGACCATCAGCTGGGCCCGTCCGGCCACCGACAGCAGCACCTGCCCGGCGCTGCCGATCTCCACGTGCTCGACCACCGGGACGTCGGGGAAGCGCTCGCGCCACGGCTTCAGCGCCTCGCCGAGCGCCTTCTTCTCGTACGGCTCCAGGCCCCCGGCGTCGTCGAGCAGCTTGAGGGAGGCGGGGCTGTAGGCGAACACCGGCGGCAGGCTCCAGGCCCGAACGGCGCGCACGGTGGCACCGCGCGCCGCGGCCGTCTCGAAGGCGAAGCCGAGCACGTCGGCGCTGTCCTCCGGCTCCCCCTGCTGGCCCACGACGATCTCCCGGCCGGCGGCCTCCCCGGTGGGTCGGTCCCCGGCCCGGACGAGGACGACGGGCCGCGTGGTCTCGGCGATCACCTGCTGGCCGACGGAGCCGAGCAGGAAGCCGACGACCCGGCCGTGGCCGCGCGAGCCGAGCACGAGCGTCTCGGCGTCGGCCGCCGCGGCGAGCAGGGCGGCGACGCTGTCGCCCTCGCGCACGTCGGTGGACACCTCCAGCTTCGGATGGCGTCCGGTGACGGTCCGGACGGCCTCGTCCACGGTGTCCCGGACCCACTGCTCCTGCGTGTCCCGGTCCGCAGCGCCGACCACCTCGCGCGGCTGGAACCGCCAGGCGTGCACCACACGCAGCGGCGTCCCCCGGCGGACCGCCTCCCTGGCCGCCCAGCGCAGTGCGGCCAGGCTCTCCTCCGATCCGTCCACCCCTGCCGTGATCGGGCGCGTCATGCGGTTCCTCCCTGTGTCAGCTCTGCCGTCGGTCGGACCCAGTCTTCACTAAGCTGCCGCCATGACCTTGCAGTGGGAGCAGGTGAACGTCGACGCGGCCGATCCTGTCGCCCTCGGCCGCTGGTGGGCCGAGGCGCTGGGCTGGGTGGTGGTCGGCGACTCGCCCGACGAGTACGAGATCCGTCCGGAGCCCGACCGCCTGCCGGGGCTGCTCTTCGCCCGGGTGCCCGAGGGCAAGACCGTCAAGAACCGCCTCCACCTCGACTTCCGCCCCGACGACCAGCAGGCCGAGGTGGCCCGGCTGCTGGCCCTCGGCGCCCGCCGCGCCGACGTCGGGCAGGGCGAGCAGCCGTGGGTGGTGCTGACCGACCCGGAGGGCAACGAGTTCTGCGTGCTGGGCTCCCCGGGCGGCATCCCGTCCGCCTGAGCGGGGCGCGGCGATGGAACATACGATGGGCGTCAGGCCGGTGCGGTGACGGGGACGCCGTGCCGTGAACCCGGCCGCTCGACGTGGGGGACGTATGACACAGGCCGCCGACACCGCGCGGACCGTCATCATGACCGTGGACGACGATCCGGGAGTCTCCCGGGCCGTCGCCCGTGACCTGCGGCGGCGCTACGGCGCCTCGTACCGGATCGTGCGGGCGGAGTCCGGCGAGTCCGCGCTCGACGCGCTGCGTGAGCTGAAGCTCCGCGGCGACCTGGTGGCCGTGATCCTCGCCGACTACCGGATGCCCCGGATGAACGGCATCGAGTTCCTGGAGCAGGCCCTGGACGTGTATCCGGGCGCCCGGCGGGTGCTGCTGACGGCGTACGCGGACACGGGCGCGGCGATCGACGCGATCAACGTCGTCGACCTCGACCACTACCTGCTCAAGCCGTGGGATCCGCCGGAGGAGAAGCTCTACCCGGTCGTGGACGACCTGCTCCAGGCGTGGCGCACCGGCGACCACCGGCCCGTGCCCAGCACCAAGGTCGTCGGGCACCGCTGGTCGGCGCGCTCCTCGGAGGTCCGGGAGTTCCTGGCCCGCAACCAGGTGCCCTACCGCTGGTACTCCTCCGACGAGCCGGAGGGGCGGCGGCTGCTGTCGGCCGCGGGGCAGGACGGGCAGCGGCTGCCGGTGGTGATCACGGCGGACGGGACGCCGCTGGTGGAGCCGGACGCTCCCGACCTCGCCGCCCACGTGGGCCTGGCGACGACGCCGACGTCCGACTTCTACGACCTGGTGGTGATCGGCGGCGGTCCGGCGGGGCTCGGCGCGGCCGTGTACGGGGCGTCGGAGGGGCTGCGGACGGTTCTGGTGGAGCGGTCGGCGACCGGCGGGCAGGCCGGGCAGAGCTCGCGGATCGAGAACTACCTCGGCTTCCCGGACGGGGTGTCGGGCTCGCAGCTCACCGAGCGGGCCCGGCGGCAGGCGGCGAAGTTCGGCGCCGAGATCCTCACGGCGCGGGAGGTGACCGGTCTGGAGATCTGCGGGTCGGCGCGGATCGTGCGGTTCTCGGACGGTTCGGCGGTCGCCGCGCACAGCGTGATCCTCGCGACCGGTGTCTCCTACCGGGAGCTCCCCGCTGCGGGCACGGTCGACCTGACCGGCTGCGGCGTGTTCTACGGGTCGGCGCTGACGGAGGCGGCCTCCTGCCAGGGGCACGACGTGTACATCGTCGGCGGGGCCAACTCCGCCGGTCAGGCGGCGATGTACCTGGCCCGGGGGGCCAAGTCGGTGACCCTGCTGGTGCGCGGGCCGTCGCTGTCGGCGTCGATGTCGCACTACCTGATCCAGCAGATCGAGCGGACGCCCAACATCGTCGTGCGCTGCGGCACGGTCGTCGAGGAGGCGCACGGCGACGGCCACCTGGAGCGGCTGACCCTGCGCGACGTGGGCAGCGGCCGCAGCGAACTCGTCGACGCGCAGTGGTTGTTCGTGTTCATCGGCGCGGCTCCGCTGACCGACTGGCTGGACGGCACGGTCCTGCGCGACGGGCGCGGGTTCATCCTCGCCGGCCCCGACCTGACGCCCGACGGACGGCCGCCGGCGGACTGGGAGCTGGACCGGCCGCCGTACCACCTGGAGACCAGCGTCCCGGGCGTGTTCGTGGCGGGCGACGCCCGCGCCGAGTCCGCGAAGCGGGTCGCGTCCGCCGTCGGAGAGGGAGCCATGGCCGTGATGCTCGTCCACCGGTACCTGGAGCAGTCGTGAGCGGGCGGTCGATGCCGTGCTCGCCCGAGGAGATCGGGGCGCTGTTCCTGTTCGAGAAGCTGACGCCGGAGCAGCTCGGCCGGCTGTGCGCGGAGGGCCGGGTGGAGCTGTTCGAACCCGGTCCCGTGTACACCGAAGGGGAGCCGGCCACGTGCTTCTACGTGATGCTGGAGGGCACGGTGGTCCTCTCCCGCCGGGTCGGCGGGGACGACGTGGAGGTCACCCGGACCTCGCAGCGCGGGGTGTACGCGGGCTCCATGCAGGCGTATCTCGGCGACCGGGTGCCGCAGGTCTACAACAACTCCATGCGTGTCACCGAGCCGACGCGGTTCTTCGTGCTTCCCGCCGACACCTTCGCGAGCGTCATGCAGGAGTGGTTCCCGATGGCGGTGCATCTGCTGGAGGGGCTCTTCTTCGGCTCGAAGAACACGCAGCGGGCCATCGGCCAGCGTGAACGGCTGCTGGCGCTCGGCTCGTTGTCCGCCGGTCTCACCCACGAGCTGAACAATCCGGCCGCCGCGGCCGTGCGCGCCACGGCGACGCTGCGGGAGCGGGTGGCGAAGATGCGGCGCAAGCTCGCCGTCATCGCCGAAGGGCCCTTCTCCCGCGACGCGTTGGCGAACCTCATCGACGTCCAGGAGCGCACCGCCGAGCGGGTCGCCAAGGCACCCTCGCTCACCCCGCTGGAGGCCGCCGACCGCGAGGACGCGCTCGCCGACTGGCTCGACGACCACGGCATCGAGGGCGGCTGGCAGCTCGCACCGACCTTCGTGCAGGCCGGACTGGACACCGAGTGGCTGGACCAGGTCGCGGCGGCCGTGGACGAGGACATCCTGCCGGGGGCGGTCGGATGGCTCAACTACACCGTGGAGACCGAGCTGCTGATGGACGAGATCGCGGACTCCACCGCCCGCATCTCCCACCTCGTGGACGCCGCCAAGCAGTACGCGCAGCTCGACCGGGCGCCCTACCGGATCGTCGACGTCCATGAACTCCTCGACAGCACCCTGCTGATGCTGTCGGGCAAGATCGGCCCCGGGATCCGGGTCGTCAAGGAGTACGACCGCACACTGCCGAGCGTCCCCGGGTATCCGGCGGAACTGAACCAGGTGTGGACCAACCTGATCGACAACGCGGTCTCCGCCATGCGCGACACGGGCGAGGAGGGCACACTGACCGTGCGGACCGCGCTCGACCACGACCGGCTGCTGGTGGAGTTCCGCGACACCGGCACCGGGATCCCGCAGGAGATCCGGGGGCGGATCTTCGACCCGTTCTTCACCACCAAGCCGGTGGGCGAGGGCACCGGGCTCGGCCTGGACATCTCCTGGCGGATCGTCGTCAACAAGCACCACGGCACGCTCCAGGTGACGTCCGAACCGGGCGACACCCGCTTCCAGGTCCTGCTTCCGCTCAACGCCGCCGCATCCGAACCGACCGAGGAGCCGGCATGACCAGTGACACCGGAATCGACCCCACCGCCGTACCGAGCGGCACCGGCTGTGCCGAGTGCGACGCGGCGGGCGGCTGGTGGTTCCATCTGCGGCGCTGCGCGGCCTGCGGCCACATCGGCTGCTGCGACAGCTCGCCGGGGCAGCATGCCACGGGCCACTACCGGGCCACCGGGCATCCCGTGGTGCAGAGCTTCGAGCCGGGTGAGGACTGGTTCTGGGACTACGCGACGAACGAGCTGCGCGAGGCCGGACCCGACCTCGCCCCGCCCGGGAGCCACCCCGAGGACCAGCCGTCCCCCGGACCGGCGGGACGGGTACCGCGGGACTGGGCCCGGACGCTGCGGCGCTGAACGTCCCGCCGCGCCTTCGGGGGTGTCCGCGAGGTCACGTCGTCCGCCCGGAGGGCGGGCCCCGCGGCGTCCGGTGCGTGCTCCGGGACCCCACCCCACCCCGGCCGGAGGCCGGCGGAGTGCCGGGCGGACGCCAGGGTCGTTCTCGGGTGTTCGCCCGGTGCGGCGGTGGGGCATCACCCGCGCGCGGGGGCCGCACCGGGCAGCGCGGGGCAGGCGACTGCGCGGACACCCGCTGGGGCATCCCCGGCCGCGGCGGTGCTGTCGGAGGCACGTGCCAGGATGGTCGGCGTGCCGCAGATCTCATTCACCACCCCGCTCGTCGGCCGTGAGGCCGAACTCGCCCGCCTTACCGGCGTACTGGAACGTGCCCGCGGCGGGGCGGCCCGCGCGGTGCTGATCGCGGGCGACGCCGGAGTCGGCAAGACCCGCGTGCTGGACGAGGTCGCCGACCGGGCCGCGCAGGCCGGGACCACCGTGCTCACCGGGCACTGCGTCGACCTCGGTGACGTGGGTCTGCCGTATCTGCCGTTCACCGAGATCCTGGGTGTGCTCGCCGGGGACGAGCGGTTCGCCCCCGTCCTCGCCGCGCACCCGGTGCTCGACCGGCTGCTCGGCGGCGGTACGGACGCCACGCGTCACGCGGACGCCAGGCTGCGGCTCTTCGAGGGTGTGGCGGCGCTCCTGGTCGAGCTGGCGCAGGCCGCTCCGCTGCTGCTGGTCCTGGAGGACCTGCACTGGGCCGACCAGTCCTCCCGGGACCTGCTGCGGTTCCTGCTGAGCCGGGGGATCCTCCAGCATCCGGCGGGCGGAGCGCCCGCCCACCGGCTCGCGGTGTTCGCCTCGTACCGGGCGGACGACCTGCACCGCCGCCACCCCCTGCGCCCGCTCCTCGCCGAGCTGGTGCGGCTGCCCGCCGTGGAGCGGATGGAACTGCGTCCGTTGCCCGACGCCGACGTGGCCCGGCTGGTGCGCGCCCTGCGGGAGCGTCCGCTGCCGGACGCCACGGTCCACCGGATCGTCGAGCGCGCGGAGGGCAACGCCTTCTACGCGGAGGAGCTGGTCGCGGCCACCGACACGCCGGCGGGAGGGGTGCCCACCGGCCTGGTCGACGTCCTGCTGATCCGGTTCGAGCAGCTCTCCGACACCGCACAGCAGGTGCTGCGCACCGCCGCCGTCGCCGGGCGCCGGGTCGGGCACGACCTGCTGCGGGACGCCGTCGGGCTGCCCGAGGCCGAGTTGGAGACGGCGCTGCGCGAGGCCGTGGAACGGCAGCTCCTGGTCCCCGGCGAGGGTGACACGTACTCCTTCCGGCACGCCCTCGCGCGGGAGGCGGTCTACGCCGACCTGCTCCCCGGTGAACGGGCCCGCCTGCACGGCGCGTTCGCCCGGCTGCTGGCCGGGCGGGACCGCCGCGCCGGGAACGCGGCCGAGCGCGCCCACCACTACCGGGAGAGCCACGACCTGCCCGAGGCGCTCGCCGCCTCGCTGGAGGCCGCCGACCACGCCCAGCGCGTCGGCGCGCCCGCCGAGGAGCTGCGGCACGTCGAGGCGGCCCTCGACCTGTGGGCGGCGGTGGACGCCTCCGCGCGGCCGGCGGGGACCGACACGGTGACGCTGACGCTGCGTGCCTCGGCGGCGGCCGCGCACGCCGGTGAGCTGCACCGCGCGGTCTCCCTGACCCGGTCGGCGCTGGCCGGCCTCGGCCAGGACGCGGACCTGGAGCTGGCCGCCCGCGTCCGCTACACCCTGGCCGGGAACCTGCTGAACGTCGACAGTCTCACGGCCGCCTTCGCCCACAGCAGCGAGGCCCTCGCCCTGATCCCCGCCGAGCCCCCGTCGGCGACCTGGGTGTGGGCCGCCGCCACGCACGTCGTGACCGCCCGCCAGCTGGGGGACAACGAGACCGCGCTGCGCACCGCCCGCCGTGCCCTGCGCGTCGCGGAGGCACTGGGGGTCGACGATGCCCGGGCCGACCTGCTCGTCTCCCTGGTCGCCCTGGAGGGCAGCGGCCGGCGCACGCCGGAGGGCCGCGAACGGCTCCAGGAGGCCCGGGAGCTGGCGCGGCGGGCGGGCAACGCGCCGGTGGAGCTGCGCGCGCTGTTCAACCTCGCCATCGGCTGCTTCGAGTCCGGCGACCTGCAGGAGTGCCTGCCGTGGGCGACGGAGGGACTGGACCGGGCCCGCCGCTCCGGTCTGCTGTCCGCGCCGTACCCGCGGGAGATGCGGTACCTGCGGCTGCTGGTGCAGTACACCCTGGGCCGCTGGGACGAGTGCGTGCGCGAGGCGGCGGACGAAGCCGGGGTACTGCCCGCCGCGGGCGGCTACACGGCCGGACCCCCGCTGTACGTGGCGCTGGCGCGCGGCGACTTCGGGGCCGCCGAGCGCGCCCGCACGCTGCTGGAGGGGCCGTTCGACTGGATGGGGACGCTGGTCGCGGGCATCGTGCTGACCGACGCCGCGGCACTGCGCGGGGATGCGGAGGAGGCCGTGCGGTGGATGCGGTCGACGGTCGAGGCCCTGACCGACGCCGCGGGGACGCTGCCCCACGTCACGGTCCGGCTCGCCGCTCTCGCGCTGGCCGCCGTCGCCGACAGGGCCGCGGAGCTGCGCCTGACCGGTGACGAGGAGGGGGCGCGCCGCTGGGCGGACACCGCGGCCGGCCTCGTGGAGCAGGCACGGGAGTCGGCCGGGCACGGCGAGGGCGGCATGTCGCAGGGCCCGGAGGGGCAGGCGTGGCTGGCCCGCGCCGAGGCGGAGCGGGGACGGGCGGTGTCCGGGCCGGACCCGGCGGCCTGGGCGGCGGCGGTGGCCGGCTTCGCCCACCTCGACGCCTACGAACACGCGCGGTGCCGGCTGCGGCTGGCCGAGGCGCTGCTGGCGGCCGACCGCCGCGAGGAGGCCGCCGTCGAGGCCGACGCGGTACGGCGGGAGGCCGACCGGCTCGGCGCCACGCTGCTGCGGGAGCGGCTCGACGATCTGGTCCGCCGCGGCCGGCTGACGCCCGGGCCGGCCGGCGGGGACCGCGGCTCGGTGCTGACGGCCCGTGAGCGGGAGGTGCTGCGGCTGCTGGCCCTCGGACGCAGCAACCGGCAGATAGGCGAGGAGCTGTTCATCAGCGCCAAGACGGCGAGCGTCCACGTCTCCAACATCCTCGCCAAGCTGAGCGCGGCGAGCCGTACGGAGGCGGTGGCGGTCGCCTACCGGCAGGGGCTGATCGCTGCCGAGCCGACGGCCTCGGGCTGACGCCGGCGGCGCCGGGAACCCCGGCCGCCCGGGGGACGTTGTCCCCACACCCACCCAGCGGAGCGCGAACCACGACACAGCAGGGCGGCACGATGAGCGAGTTGGTCCCCGGGGGCAACCTCCCCCTGCCGAGCGGCCCCGTGAGCATCCGGGTGCCCGGCGCGTTCGACGTGTCGGCGCTCGTCACGGACGACGGCGGCAAGGTGGGCGGTGACGACGACTTCGTCTTCTACAACCAGCCGGACGCCCCCGGGGCCCGGCTGCGGGACGACACGCTCACCGTCGACCCGGCCCGGCTGCGCCCCGGCGCCACCCGGGTGACGGTCGCGGTCAGCCCGCCGAGCCCGGAGCGGTTCTGAGCGCCCTGCCCGTCCCCGCGCTCCACGTCACCGACGCGGGCGGCCGGACGCTCGCCCGGTTCACCCCGTCCCGCCCGCGGCAGGAGACCGTACTGCTGCTCGCGGAGCTCTACCGGCGCGGCGACCGCTGGAAGCTCCGCGCGCTGGGCCAGGGATACGCCGACGGGCTCGCCGGGCTCGCCCGGGACTTCGGGGTGGAGGTCGTGGACGAGACGCCGGCGCCCGCCCGGGCGCCGGTCCCGTCCGCCGGCTCCGACGGTTTCGTGGAACTGGTCAACTCCGCCCGTGCGGGCGCCGGTTCCCCGCCCGTCTCCGCCGACCCGCGCCTGACCTCCGCGGCCCGCGACCACGCCGCCGCCATGGCCGCCGCCGGCGGCCTGAGCGTCGAGACCCGGGACGGCGTCTCCGTCCACCAGCGCGTCGTCTGCGCCGGGTACGCGTATCTGACCGTAGGGGAGCACCTGGTCTCCGGCCCGCGCACGCCCGCCGATTTCGTCGCCTACTGCCTGCGTACCGAGCGGACCCGGCGCACCCTGCACGACGCGGCCTTCACCCACGTGGGATGGGGGTACGTCATCGGCGGGCCCTCGGGCGACACGTACTGGACGGCACTGTGGGCCGTGCCGCTGACACCGGCCGGCCTGGCCCGGACGACAGCCGACGTCGTCGGCCTCACCAACCGGGAGCGGACCAGGGCCGGTCTGCGCCCGCTGGCAGCCGATCCCCGGCTCACCGCCGCCGCTCAGGCGCACAGCGCGGACATGGTGGCCCGCGACTTCTACTCCCACACCGACCCGGACGGCGGCCGGCCCTGGGACCGGGCCGCCGCCGCGGGTTCCGCACAGCGCACGATCGGCGAGAACATCGCCTGCGGCCAGCGCTCCCCCGCCGACGTGGTGGAGGGGTGGATGAACAGCCCCGGGCACCGCGCCAACATCCTCAAGCCGGAGTTCACGCACATCGGGGTCGGACTGGCCGGCGGCGGCCGGGCCGGCACGTACTGGACGCAGCTCTTCGGCGGCTGACCGGGACGCACAGGGGCGATCTTGGCGGAACGCGGTCGTCCGGGCCAGGATGCCCCCATGAAGGGTGACCTCTTTTCCAGCGAGCACATGGTGCAGCCCGCCACGGCGCCGGGCATGACCGTCGAGAACGCCAAGTGCATCCGGTACGCCGTGAACGGCGAGATGCACGCCCGGCAGGGAGCGATGGTCGCCTACCGCGGCGACCTGCAGTTCGAGCGCAAGGGCCAGGGCGTGGGCGGCATGCTCAAGCGCGCGGTCACCGGCGAGGGGCTCCCGCTGATGGCGGTGCGCGGCCAGGGTGAGGCGTGGTTCGCGCACGAGGCGCAGAACTGCTTCATCGTCGAGGTCGAGCCGGGCGACGAGTTCACCGTCAACGGGCGCAACGTCCTGTGTTTCGACGCGTCGTTGTCGTACCGCATCTCCACCGTCAAAGGTTCGGGCATCGCCGGTGGCGGCCTGTTCAACAGCGTCTTCACGGGGCACGGCCGGCTGGGGCTGGTGTGCGAGGGCAATCCGCTGGTCATCCCGGTCGCGCCGCAGTATCCGGTGTACGTCGACACGGACGCCGTCGTCGGCTGGACGGCGGGGCTGGGAACGTCCCTGCACCGCTCGCAGTCCCTCGGGTCGATGCTGCGCGGCGGTTCCGGGGAGGCCGTGCAGCTGATGCTCCAGGGTGAGGGGTACGTCGTGGTGCGCCCGAGCGAGGCGACACCGCAGAAGGCGCAGCAGCACTGAGGTCGCAGGAGACGGCCGCTCCGGTCGGCCGGGCCGGCGGCCGCGCGACGGCGCCGGCCGGGGAGCCGCGCTCGCTGCTGGACCTCCTGTGCGGCGGGGCCTCTGAGCGGCAGGCCGTGCACGCGGAACGGTGTTGACCTTGAGCGCGTCGCGCGAAAGGGTGCGAAGTGGTGCGGCTCCCCGTCCGCGCCGGAAGGATGACTGCGTTGATCGGGATCACGGAGATCGAAGCCGCGGCCGAGCGGATCGCCGGACACGTCGTGCGCACCCCGACCGTGCCGAGCCCCGGCCTGTCCGCGCTGCTCGGGGTTCCGGTCACCGCCAAGCTGGAACTGCTGCAGCGCACCGGCTCCTTCAAGGCGCGCGGCGCCACGGCGAAGCTGCTGTCGCTCACCGACGCCGAGCGGGCCGCCGGGGTCGTCGCGGTCAGCGGCGGCAACCACGGCATCGCCGTGGCGGTCATGGCCGCGGCGCTCGATGTGAAGGCCACGGTGGTCATGCCGCGCTCGGCACCCGTCCGTTCCGTGGAGACCGCCGAGGAGGCGGGTGCGTCGGTGCGGCTGACCGACGACATGGACGGTGCCTTCGCGCTCGTGACACGGCTGCAGGAGGAGGGGCTGACGCTGGTGCACCCCTTCGCCGATCCCGTGGTGATCGCGGGGCAGGGCACCGTCGGCCTGGAGTTCGCCGAGGACGCCGGGGAGCTCACCGACGTGCTCGTGAGCATCGGGGGCGGCGGGCTGATCGCGGGCGTCGCGACGGCGCTTCGGGCCCGCCGGCCCGGCCTGCGGATCTGGGGCGTGGAGACCGAGGGCGCCGAGGCCATGTCGCGGGCGCTGGCGGCGGGCGG
This sequence comes from Streptomyces viridiviolaceus, assembly GCF_014650995.1. Lineage (GTDB taxonomy): Bacteria > Actinomycetota > Actinomycetes > Streptomycetales > Streptomycetaceae > Streptomyces > Streptomyces viridiviolaceus. Next base: position 276,249 of record NZ_BMWA01000010.1, on the reverse strand, counting down.
CCCGGTGCCGGTGGCGCTGTCCTCGATCGTCACCACGCTCAGCGCGCCGGCCGTGTCCCGGCTGACGTACGACCATGTGGCCGCCCAGGTCGAAGAGATCCTCGTGGTGCCCGACCGGGAGGCCCTCGAGGGGTCGCTGGAACTCGCCGAGCACGCGAAGGTGTGGACCGAGCCGGCCGCCGGCTGTCTGCTGCCCGCGGCCCGGCGCGTGGTGCAGCGGGTGGGGGACGGCGCCCGGATCGGGCTGGTGGTGTGCGGGGGCAACGCGACGGCCGCCGACATGGCGGCCTGGACGTCCCGCTTCGGTCTGCGCTGACCCGCGCGCCGCCCGGTCCGGGACGGCACGCACCGCTGCGGACGCTTTCCCCCGCAACGTGCCGAACTCGTTGAACGCACCCGGGCCCGCTCACCGTACCTCTGGGCAAGCTGAGAGCCAGGGGCGCGAGCGAGGGATGGCCATGGGCAGGGCGCACGTCTCCACACACGAGTGGGTCGCCGGACGGTACCGGCTTCTCGAGGTCGTCCACCGCGAGACGAACCGCGTCTGCTGGTCCGGGGAGGACGTCGAGGCGGCCCGCCCGTGCCTGGTCACGCAGATCGGGCTCCCCGAGGACCTGACCGGCGAGGCCGCCCGCCGGGCCACCGGACGGATCATGCGCACCGGCGAGACCATGCAGCTGCTGTGCCCCGGGCGGATCGCCGCGGTGGTCGACGCCGTCGTGGAGTACGGCTCCCTGTGGACGGTCACCGAGTGGGTCGGCGGCGTGCCGCTGGGCGAACTCCTCGCCGAGCAGGGCACCTTCAACTACGTGCGGGCGGCCCGCGTCGGAGCGGAGCTGCTGGACGTACTGGCGGCCGCGCACGGTCAGGGCATCACGCACGGTGAGCTGAGCCCCGGGCAGGTCTTCGTGCGCGAGGAGGGCTCCGTGGTGGTCACCGGCTTCGGGCTGGCGGGAGCCACCCTCGCCCCGCGGCTCACCGCACCGTCGTACGCCTCCCCGGAGCAGGCCCGGGACGAGCGGATCGGGCCCGCCGCCGACCTGTGGACCCTGGGCGCGATCCTCTACACGATGGTCGAGGGCCGTCCGCCGTTCCGTGACCGGGGCAGACCCGAGGCCACGCTGAAGGGCGTGGACAGGCTGCCGCTGCGCACGCCGGTGCGGGCCGGCCCGCTCACCCGGGCGGTCCAGGGGCTGCTCCGCAAGGACTGCCGGGAGCGGCTGACCCCTCCGGTGGTCCGCGAGGCCCTCGCCCGGGTGCTGACCGAGGAACCCCAGGCGGCCGTGCGGCCGGTTCCCCGCCCCCGGCTGCGCGGCGCGTACGCCGCCGCCCGTCACGCGGGGCGGAGGTGGAGCCGGCGGACGGTGGCCGCGGGCACCGCCCTGGCCGTCGTCACCGTCACCGTCGCCGTCCTCGCCGCCACCCTCGGGCTGCCCGGTAGCGGCGGTTCCGCCACCGGCGGGCAGGCCCGCCCCGCCGACCCCGCCGCCCCGCCCGGCGACGGCGCCGGCGACGGCGCCGGTGCCGGCCCCGGTGCCGGTCCCCGGCCGAGCGCGACGCCGTCACCGTCGGTGCCGGGGACCGCCGTGCCGGCCGGGTTCCGCCGCTACGACGCGCCGGAGGGCTTCTCCGTCGCGCTCCCCGAGGACTGGCGGCGGCTGGACACCTCCCGCGTGTCCGGGCCGGCGTACCGCGTGGTCTTCGGCGCGTCCGGAGATCCGCGCACCCTCGCGGTCACCTACAGCGAGCGGGCGGGCGCGGACCCCGTGGCGGTCTGGCGGGACGACGTCGAGCCCGGTCTGCGTCGTTCGGGCGGCTACCGGAGGATCGGCGAGATCCGCGCGACCACGTACCGGGGACGCGAGGCGGCCGACATGGAGTGGCTCGCGCGGGACGACGGCACCCGGGTGCGCACGTTCGGCCGTGGTTTCCTCCTCGGCGGCGGGCGCAGCTTCTCGCTGCGCTGGACGACTCCGGCCGCCGACTGGGAGGAGACGGCCAACGAGCGGGCGCTCGCCGCGTTCCTGGAGACGTTCCGGGAGGGCTCAGCCTGACCGGCGGGGCGCGCGCAGCAGACGCAGCGGAACCTCTCGCAGCGGGCGGGTGGCCCAGTGCGCGGTGAACGTGCGGTCCGCCAGGGAGCAGCTCACCGTCAGGCGGTGCGGCGTGTGGAGGAACACCACGTGCACGACCAGGGTCGCCGCGTCGGTCCATCCGCCGCTCACCGCGGTGGGGACCGGCTCCTCGGTGACGGCCCACTCGGCCCGGCCCAGCCGCAGCTCCAGCCGGTGCCCGTCCTCGGTGAGCGCGAGGCCCCAGCCGTCGGCGTCCGCCGAGACCCGGACCTCGGTCAGGCGGGGCTGCTGCGGGCAGGCACCACCCTGCGGCGTGAACACGGCCCCGGCCCACTGACCGGCCCGGTCCGGCGGCACCGGACCGCCGGCGGCCGGCGGCAGCGCGAGTCGGGCCAGCCGCCCGGCGAGTTCCGCGTCCCGCTCCGCCCGGTCCGGCAGCGGGCCGGGGCGGAAGGCGGGCAGCAGGTGCTCCCAGACCAGGTCCAGCACCTCCTGCATCCGCTCGGTCGCCCCGGTCGCGGCGATCACGGCGTCCTGCTCGGGGAGCACCAGGCAGAACTGACCGTAGGCGCCGTCGCCGCGGTAACCGTGCCGGGACATCCAGAACTGGAAGCCGTAGCCCTGCTGCCAGTCCGACAGCGCCCCCTCGGCCGTGCCGTCCGCGTTCGTCACCTGGGCGCGGGTGGCCTCGGCGACCCACCACCCGGGCAGCAGCCGCCGGCCCTCCCAGACCCCGTCCCGCAGGTGGAGCAGGCCGAGCCGGGCCACGGCGTCGGTGGTGGCGTGCAGTCCGCTGAAGCCCAGCTCGCGTCCGCTCCGGTCGCCGAGCCACGCCACCTCCGCGATGCCGAGCGGGTCGAGCAGGCGCGGGCGCAGGTAGGCGGTCAGCGACTCGCCCGTCACGCGCTGGACGATGGCGCCGAGGGTGTAGGTGGCGGGCTGGTTGTAGGCGAAGACGGTCCCCGGCTCGCGCTCGGGCGGCAGCAGCAGGAACCCGCGCACCAGGTCGTCGGGGTCGGCCTCGTGGGCGCGGTCGAGGGTCTCGGCCTCGTGCCCGCTGGCCATCGACGCCACGTGCCGTACCAGCATCGCCCGGGTGCGCGGGTCGGTGACGTCGTCCGCGAACTCGGGGAAGTACGAGATCACCGGGTCGTCGAGGCGGAGCAGTCCCTCGGCGGCGGCGATGCCGGCGGCGGTCGCCGTGAAGCTCTTGCTGAGCGAGTACAGCAGATGCGGGCGTCCGGGTGTGTAGGGCGCCCACCAGCCGGAGGCCACCACGCGGTCGTGCCGCATGATCATCAGGCTGTGCGGTTCGATGTCCGCGGCGGCTTCGAGGGCGTCCACGAAGGCGTGGACGCCGGCGGCGTCGACACCGTGGGCGGCGGGGGTGCCGGAGGGCAGCGGGCGGGCGGTCATGGCGGCATCCTCCCGCGGCGACCCGGCCCCCGCCGAGGGGTCGGCGTGCCGTTTTCGCTCCGCCCGGACGGGGACTCGCCATTCATGGTGCAAATCGGATACACGATGATGACCGAGCAGGCCGGCCCCCGTGAGCTCGTCGACCATGTGGTGCGCGCCGAGCAGGTGGGCTTCGACTTCTCGGTGACCTCGGACCACTACTTCCCGTGGCTGCGCTCGCAGGGGCACGCCCCCTACGCCTGGACCGTGCTGGGGGCCGCCGCGCAGGCCACGTCGCGCATTCCGCTGATGACGTACGTGACGTGTCCGACGTTCCGCTACCACCCGGCGGTGGTGGCGCAGAAGGCGGCGACGCTGCAGTTGCTGTCGGAGGGCCGGTTCCGGCTGGGGCTCGGCTCGGGCGAGAACCTCAACGAGCACGTGGTGGGTGGCGGCTGGCCGTCCGTCGACGTGCGGCACGAGATGCTCCAGGAGGCCGTGGAGATCATCCGGGCGCTCTTCGAGGGCGGTCACGTGAACCGTCGTGGCACCCACTTCGACGTGGAGTCGGCCCGGCTGTGGGACCTGCCGGACAGCCCCCCGCCGATCGGCATCGCCGTCTCCGGCGAGCGTTCCTGCGCCCTGGCGGGCGAGCACGCCGACCTGATGATCGCCACGGAGCCCGAGCCGGGGCTGGTGGAGTCCTTCGACCGGCACGGCGGCGCGGGCAAGCCGCGCGTCGGCCAGCTGCCGGTGTCCTACGACCCCGACCGGGACACGGCGATCAAGCGCGCCCACGCGCAGTTCCGCTGGTTCGGCAGCGGCTGGAAGGTCAACTCCGAACTGCCCCACCCGGACTCGTTCGAGGCCGCGACGCAGTTCGTCACGCCCGACGACGTCGCCGAGTCGATCCCGTGCGGTGACGACCCGGACGCCTTCGTCGAGGCCGTACGCCCGTACGCCGACGCCGGGTTCACCGAGATCGCCCTGGTGCAGATCGGCGGCGAGTCGCAACCGGCCTTCCTGGACTGGTCGGAGAAGACGCTGCTGCCCGCGCTGCGGGACGCCCTGGGCTGACCCGGGCCGGGCCGGAGGTTCACCCGTATGCCTGAGCATCTCGCGGGAGAGCGGGGTACTAGAGGGCTCTACGTCCGTTCTCCCGGAGGCCCTGACGTGAACTCCTTCGTGCGCAAGACCCTCGTCGTACAGCTCCAGTCGGGCGACGGGGACCGCTTCCCCGTGATGGCCCATCTGAGCTACGACGCCGCGGACCCGTTCGCGCTGACCATGGTGTTCAGCCATGACGGGCGCGTGCTCGCGCGCTGGGCGCTGGACCGGGAGATGGTCGGCGCCGGGCTCACCCGCCCGGTGGGCGTGGGAGACGTGCGGCTGCGCCCCGAGTCGCGGGGCATGTGGGACGAGCTGTGCATCGAGTTCCTGGGCGACGCCAGGCCCGACGGCGGCCGGCACCGCGCCGTGGTGTACGTGTGGGCGCCGGCCGTCGCCGCCTTCCTGCGCGACACCCATGGGGTGGTCCGGCCCGGCAGGGAGGAGGTGCGCGTCGACGACTTCCTGGCGGAGGTCATCGCCGGGGGCTGACCGGGGCCGGTCAGCGCGACGTGTGGCGGTGCCGGGTCCACAGGGGTATCCCGAACCAGCACAGCAGGTACCAGGCCACGACGGCGGCGACCAGATAGGGCACGAACCCGTCGTGGGTCGCGACGCGCAGGATCAGCAGCAGCGAGGCGGCCGTCGTGGCGAGCAGCAGCACCAGGCCGAGCACGGTGAGCCGGGAGGCCCACCGCACGGCCTGCGGCTTGATCCGCCGCCCGGAGACGATGCGGTGCAGCGACACCGGCCCGATCAGTGCTCCGGTCGTCACGGCTCCCAGGACGACGGTGACCAGATAGATCGTCCGGTCCGTGTCCGACAGGTCGTCGTACTTCGGGGTGAACACCACGGTGAGCAGGAAGGCGAACAGGATCTGCACGCCCATCTGCGCGACACGGACCTCCTGGATGAGCTCCGTCCACATCCGGTCCGCCCGCTCCTCCTCGGTCTCGTTGCGCCCCCTGCGCCGGCCCGAGCCCGCTGCCGAGTCCGTGTCCGTCACTGTTCCTCCCTCTGACGTGCCGCAATCTGCATCTCCTCTTTCCCGGGTTCCCCGCAGACAGGCCCCGTGCCGCGCCGGTGTCCGGTTTGAGCGATCAGCGGGCGGTTACACGGACCGCGACTCGACGCAGAGGCCGGGAAGGAAGGCGAAGGATGTCCGACACTCAGCTCACCGTGACGCTCAGCGGTGGCGGCATCGACGACGCGCGGGCGGTCGTACGCGCGCTGGAGGGTGCCTTCGGGGCGCCCGACGCCCTCCCGGCCGACGAGCGGGCGACGGTCCGCACCGCGACCTTCAGCTCCCCGCCCGCCCCGGACGCGGCCCCGGGCCCACGAGGAACGGGCGAGCGGCTCTCCGCGCCGGTGACGGTCACCGTGCAGGGCACCCCGCAGGCCGTCGAGGCGGCGAGCGAGACGCTGACCCACGCCTTCACGGCGCGGGACGAGGGGGCCGCCGCCGGCGACCAGGAGCAGGAACGGCAGCTGCTCCTGGTGCCGTGAGGAAGGGGCGGCCGGGCCGTCCTACCAGCGGCCCTCGACCTGGTCCTTGATGCGCCGGTCGTAGAGGTCGCGGATGGCCGCGAGCGTCTCCTCGGACAGCTCGGGCAGCCGGGCGGCCTCGGTGTTGGACCGTGCCTGCTCGGGCGAGCGGGCACCGGGGATCACGGTGGTCACGCCGGGCTGCTGGATGATCCAGCGCAGCGCCAGCTGGGCCGGGGTGTAGCCCTCGGGGGCGAGGGCGGCGAACTCGGCGGCGGCCTCGACGCCCGTGGCGAAGTCGACGCCGGAGAAGGTCTCGCCCTGGTCGAAGGCCTCGCCGTGCCGGTTGAAGGAGCGGTGGTCGTTCGCGGCGAAGACCGTGTCCTTGGTGTACTTGCCCGACAGCAGGCCGGAGGCCAGCGGCACCCGGGCGATGATGCCGACGCCCGCTTCCCGGGCCGCCGGCAGGACCTCGCGCAGCGGCTTCATCCGGAACGGGTTGAGAATGATCTGCACGCTCGCCACGTTCGGCCGGGCGATCGCGGTCAGCGCCTCCTCGCAGGTCTCCACGCTGACGCCGTACGCGGCGATGCGCTCCTCCTCCACCAGGGTGTCCAGGGCGTCGAACACCTCGTCGCTGGAGTACACGGGGGTCGGCGGGCAGTGCAGCTGCACCAGGTCGAGGACGTCGACGCCGAGATTGCGCCGGGAGCGGTCGTTCCAGGCCCGGAAGTTGTCCAGGACGTAGTTCTGCGGGATCTGCTCGACCCGGCGGCCCATCTTCGTGGCGACCAGCACGTGCAGATCGGGCCTGCTGCGCAGGAAGGTGGCGATGGTCTCCTCGCTGCGCCCGTCGCCGTAGACGTCCGCGGTGTCGAAGAAGGTCACCCCCGACTCGGCCGCCGCCTCCAGCACCGCTTCCGCTTCCTTGTCGTCGACGTCTCCCCAGTCGGCCCCCAGTTGCCAGGTGCCCAGACCGACCACCGAGGCGTGCTGATTCGACCTGTCGAAAGTGCGCTCGTCCATGCCGCCAGTGTGTCATCAGGTGTGGTCCCCCACCGCAGGGGGACGTGGTCCGCCGACACGGACCACGTGCCCCCGCGGTCCCTGACGCACGCTCACATCGTGAAGCTCCCGGGGGATTCGCTCCCCGGGGCTGGGGTACCCGCGCGGCTCCACCCGACGAGACGAAGGAGGAGACACAGCGTGTCGCAGGTCGAGGAATCCATCGAGGTCGGCGTCCCCGTCCACACCGCCTACAACCAGTGGACCCAGTTCGAGTCGTTCCCCGAGTTCATGAGCGGGGTCGAGCGCATCGAACAGCGCAGCGACACCCTCACGCACTGGGTGACGAGCGTGGACGGCGTGCACAGGGAGTTCGACGCGGAGATCACGGAGCAGATCCCGGACGAACGGGTCGCGTGGACCACGGTGTCCGGCGAGGCCAGGCAGGCCGGTGTGGTGACCTTCCACCGCCTGGACGACGACCACACCAAGGTGATGCTGCAGATGGACTTCCATCCGGACGGCATCACCGAGAAGGTCGGCGACAAGCTCGGGGTCGTGCGCCGGCAGACCAAGGGCGACCTGGAGCGGTTCAAGAGCTTCATCGAGGCGCGCGGCCGGGAGACCGGGGGCTGGCGCGGCGTCGTCTGACTCCTCCGCGCTACTAGCCGGGCACTCCGGTACGGCAGTCCGGGTGGCCCCAGCCCTGGTCGTTCTTGGCGATGGGCTCCCCGGCCGCGTAGGGGCGGCCGCACACGCAGCGGCCGGGGAACTTCGCCTTGATGGTGCGCGACGAGGCGCCGCCGCCCTTCCGGGACGCCGCGCCCGGCCCCCGGCGCGGCGTCTTCCGGGCCGCCGGGACGGCCGGTGCCGCCGGCGGCGGCGGTGAGCCGAGCTCGCTGCCCGCGGGCTCCTGCACGGTGGCCGCCTGGCTGGCGGCCCGGTCGGCGAAGTCGTTGAGCGGGTCGCCGTCGACCTGGTGGGCGGGCACGTAGCGGAACTCCACCGAGCGGCCGTCGAGCAGCTCGTCGATGCGCACCACCAGCTCCTGGTTGGCCACCGGCTTGCCGGCGGCCGTCTTCCAGCCGTTGCGCTTCCAGCCGGGCAGCCAGGTGGTGACGGCCTTCATGGCGTACTGCGAGTCCATGCGGACCTCGAGCGGCACGTCCGGATCGGTCGCCGCCAGCAGACGTTCCAGCGCGGTGAGTTCGGCGACGTTGTTGGTGGCTCTGCCCAGCGGCCCGGCCTCCCAGCGCGCCGGCGTCCCGGAGGCGTCGGCGACGACCCAGGCCCAGCCCGCCGGGCCCGGGTTTCCCTTCGAAGCCCCGTCGCACGCGGCCGCAACACGTTCACGCATGGCCCCGATCATGCCATGGCCCGGCGGGTTGCCCGGACCGGGCTCAGGACACGTCCGTGAGCTTCGGCATCTCGCCCTCGGTCTTCGTGACGTCGATCACCGAGAAGTTCGCGCCCTGCGGATCACTGAGCGCCGCGAACCGGCCGAAGGGTGTGTCCACGGGACCGAAGCGCAGGACGCCGCCGAGCCTGGTGGCCCGCGCCACGGCGTCGTCGCAGTCGGCGACCGTGAAGTAGACGTTGATGTAGGGCGGGACCTCGGGCGGGAAATCGTCCGTCATCGTCATGCGGCCCAGGACACTGCGGTCGCCCAGGTCGAAGATCCGGAAGTCGACCTGGTCGTCCTCCATCTGCCTGGCCGAGTAGGAGAAGACCGCCGGGAAGAACGCGTCGGACTTCTCGGGCTCACGGGTGAAGACCTCGGCCCAGCAGTACGCGCCGGGTTCGTCCATCGCCTCGAACCCCTCGTGGGTTCCGCCCTGCCAGACGCCGAACATGACACCGCTGGGGTCCCGGGCCAGGCACATGGTGCCGAAGTCGCCGACCTCCATCGGCTCCATCAGCACCTCGCCGCCGGCCTCGCGGATCTTCCCCGCGGTCTCGGCGGCGTCCTCGGAGGCGAAGTAGAGGCACCACTGGGGCTCGCTCTCCTGGCCGGGCATGGGCGGGACCACGGCGGCCACCGCCTTGCCGTTCGCGTAGGCCTGGGTGTAGTTGCCGTACTCCGGCGCCGACTCGCCGAAGGTCCAGCCGAGGACGTCACCGTAGAAGCGCTTGGCTCCCTCGACGTCACTGAACATCGCGTCGGCCCAGCAGGGGGCTCCCTCAGGTTGCACGGCCATGGCTGCCGCCTTCCGCACGGATCGGTGGTCGGATGGTCCGTTTCCTCACGCTAACCACCCGGGCGGGGACCCGCGCGCCGAATCTCCGGTTGCGCACCGGCCGGATCCCCGGAGGGTGCGGCAGCGCGGCCGGCACCGGCCGGGACGTGTCTTCCGCCGGCGGCCCCGGCTGTGCTTGCCTGGGGCCGTTTCGGTGGCCGGGACGGGAGTGTGCCGTATGCGCAAGCCGTGGTTCGTGGGCGTGCTGCTGGCCGGGGTGCTGCTCGGCGCCTGTCAGGACCCGGCGACACGGACGCGGGATCCGGCGGCCGTGCCGTCGGATCCCGCGTCCGTGTCGCCGGAGCCCCGGTCCTCGTCGCCGGGCGCGGCCCCCACCACCCACCGGCGGTCCGCCGCACCCTCCCCGGGCCCGACCGCTTCCGCCGGAGCGCCCGGCGTGCTGTACCTCGGCGACTCGCTCGCCGTGGAGAGCCGGACGGTCCTCGGGCGGGAGCTGCGCGAGCGGCTGCACGCGACGTACACCAGTGCCCCTCACCCGGGCACCACGCTCTGCGACTACCTGGAGGGCACGGGTGAGCGCTCCCTGGTACCGGCCGGGGACAAGGCGGCGGCCCTGGTGCGGGCGAGGCGCCCGGACGTGGTCGTGCTGCAGTTCTGGGGCAACTCCTGGGGCTACACCCCCTGCATGGACGGCATCACCCACGACGCCTCCCCCACCCGCTACTTCCAGCGCTACGCCGCCGACGCCGAGCGGCTCACCGGGCAGATCGCCGCGGCCGGCGGTGCCCGGCGTCCCCGGATCGTCTGGGTGCTGCAGGGACCGGACCCGATCGCTCCCGACCGGGTCCGGCGGGTGAACGCCCTGTACGAGCGTCGGGCCGCCGCCTCGGGCGATCTCGTCGCCGGCGCGGGCAGGGCGGTGAGCCCGGCCTCGGCGCGCTACGCCTGGACCCGGTATCTGCCCTGCACCGCCTACGAACGGGCCCACCCGGACTACTGCACCGACCCGGCCCGCGGCCGTACCGCCCTGCACCGCGGCGACGACCACCTGCACTTCTGTCTGGCACCCACGACGTCCACGCCGAGGCCGTGCCCGGTCCGCTCCCCCGGCATCCTGCGGATCGCCCGGGAGATCACGCGCGTGGTCGGCGAGCGGGCCTGGGCACGCTGAGGGGCGAGGGCGCGTCACCCGCCCGCGTAGGCCCGCTCCAGCTCGGCGATGTCGAACTTGTGCGACCGGAGCATCGCGCGGGTGGCCCGGGCCGCCTTCTCCGGGTCGGGGTCCTTGATCATGTCGATCAGTCGCTGTGGGGTCACCTGCCAGGACAGCCCGTACTTGTCCTTGAGCCAGCCGCACGGGCCCTCCTCGCCGCCCCCCTCGGTGAGCCGGGTCCAGTAGTAGTCGATCTCCTCCTGGTCGGCGCAGAGAATCTGGAAGGAGACCGCCTCGCTGAACCGGAACTCGGGGCCGCCGTTGAGCGCGACGAACTTCTGGCCGTTGGCCGTGAAGTCGACGGTCACCACCGAACCCGCCGGGCCCGGCCCGGCCTCGGTGTAGCGGGTGACACTGCCGATGCTGGAGTTCTTGAAGACCGAGACGTAGAAGTGGGCGGCCTCCTCCGCCTGGCCGTCGAACCAGAGATACGTGGTGAATCCGTCGGTGGTCATGTGCTCCTCCTGCGGGGCGTGGAACGCGGTCACCACTGTCGACCGGCCCACGCGGCGGAACTCATCGGTCACGCGGCGGACAATGCGGATGGCCGGTACACACGTCGCGGCCGTGACGTCGTCATCCGCCGACGGGGTCGACGGTCGAAGGAACCCGGCCCGTCCGCGGACGATGTCCGGGCCTCCTTCGGGCAGTTGCGCCAGGAGCGGGCGGGGTGACCGCTCTGCCCTCGGCGAATCTGCCACGGGCAGAGAAGCTCCCGCTGGAACCCGCCGGGGGCCGACAGTGAAGACCGCGGCGCCCGACTGCCGCGAACGACCAGCCTCGACGACTCGACACAGCACTCGACAAGGAGCGCCGATGTCTCCACTCATCGCCGGCCTCGCGCCGGCCTCCCTGCCCCGGGCCGAGGAGGGCGACACCCCTCCCAGCCGGTTCGACGACCACCTGGCCGCACAGTTGCTCGCGCAGCGGATCGTGCTGCTGGGCACGCAGGTCGACGAGGTCTCGGCCAACCGGGTCTGTGCCCAGCTGCTGATCCTGTCCGCGGAGGACCCGCGCACCGACATCAGTCTGTACATCAACAGCCCCGGCGGTTCGGTGCACGCGGGTCTGGCCATCTACGACACGATGCGGCTGGTCCCCAACGACGTCTCGACGCTCGCCATGGGATTCGCCGCCAGCATGGGGCAGTTCCTGCTCAGCGTGGGCGCGCCGGGCAAGCGCTATGCCCTGCCGAACGCGCGGATCATGATGCACCAGCCGTCGGCGGGCATCGGCGGCACCACCGCCGACATCGAGATCCAGGCGGACAACCTGGAGTTCACCAAACGGACCATCGAACGGATCACGGCGGAGCACACCGGTCAGAGCCCGGAGACCATCTCCCGGGACGGCGACCGCGACCGCTGGTTCACGGCCGAGGAGGCCAGGGAGTACGGGATGGTCGACCAGGTCGTCGAGTCCCTCGCGGACGTCCGGCCGGCCGCCACCAGGCGACGGATGGGGCTGTGACATGGGGACGTACACGATTCCGAACGTCGTCGAGCGGACGCCGCAGGGTGAACGGTCCTACGACGTGTTCAGCCGGCTGCTGTCGGAGCGGATCATCTTCCTGGGCACCGAGATCGACGACGGTGTGGCCAACGTCGTCATCGCGCAACTCCTCCATCTGGAGTCGTCGGCGCCGGAGAGCGAGATCGCGATCTACATCAACTCCCCCGGCGGCTCGTTCACTTCGCTCATGGCGATCTACGACACCATGACCTTCGTCCAGGCGCCGATCTCCACGTTCTGCGTCGGGCAGGCGGCCTCCACGGCGGCCGTGCTGCTGGCCGGCGGAGATCCGAGGCGGCGGTTCGTGCTGGAGCACGCGCGGGTGCTGCTGGGGCAGCCGGCCAGCGGCGGACGGCAGGGCACGGTCTCCGATCTGGCGCTCCAGGCCAAGGAGATGGTGCGGATCCGCTCCCAGGTCGAGGAGGTGCTGGCACGGCACACGCACCACGACGTCGCGACGCTGCGCGCGGACATGGACCGCGACAAGGTGTTCACGGCCGAGGAGGCCGTGGGGTACGGACTGGCCGACGAGGTCCTCAGCCGACGCCTGGTGACGGTCTGAAAGGGCGGGCCGGCGTCTCGTCTCCCACGAGGCGCCGGCCCCCACGGTTCGTCAGGCGGCCAGGCAGAGCCCGTTGTGGCGCGCGCCGGACGGACCGCGGCCACGGCTTGCTCCGGCATGCCGCGCGGTGATGCGGACCAGCTCGCCCTGAGCCCGCGACAGCAGGTCGCCCAGGCCCAGTCCGAGGGCGTGCGCGGCGGCGGCGAGGACCTCGGAGGACGCCTCCTTGCGACCGCGCTCCACTTCCGACAGATACGGCATGGAGATGCGCGCGGCCTGAGCCACCTCCTTCAGCGTGCGCTCCTGGGCGAGGCGTTCACGCCGCAGGACGTCGCCGACCAGATCGCGCCACAGCGGCTCTCTGGCGGCGGGTACCGACGGGTCCGGAGGGGCCGGCGAGGCGACGGGACGCTGTCCCGGGCGCGCGGCCGGCGGGTGCAGGGGGATGACGCGGGCTTCGTTCGGCACGTGGCTGCTCACCTCTCCAGACTAGGAATCCCCCTGCGCGGGGGAAGGGATCGACGTTCCGCCCAGAGCGGACGAGGGCCGATGGGCGGCGGCCGTTCGACGTGCCGGTCACCGGAAACAGGGATACCCTGTGACATATCGCGACAACCCGCGAAATACCGCCGTCACCGCGCGGACCGTGACCGGCTCGGCACGGGCCGCGCCGAGCCGCAACCCGCCGTTTTGCGCCACCTGGCAGGACGGAGGGCATGCCGTGCCATGACCCGGGTACCCGCAGTCGGGAAGGACCTAGGGAGACGTCGAACCGTGACTTTCGTGGGAGAGGTAATGAAGACCGCCGTGATCCGGCCGGAAGCGCAGGTTGTCGAGGAGACCACCGGGAGCAGGACGGGTGACGGATCCCTGCCGGGGGTGGTCGACCCGCGATCCGTGGCCCCGCGTGACGCACGGCAGTTGTCCCGCCAGTTCTTCCAGCGCCTGTCGGAGCTCGAAGAGGGCACGCACGAGTACCAGTACGCGCGCAACACCCTGATCGAGATGAACATGTCGCTCGTGCGGTTCGCCGCCGGCCGGTTCCGCGGCCGCGGGGACGACATGGAGGACATCGTCCAGACGGGCATGATCGGTCTGATCAAGGCCATCGACCGGTTCGAGCTGTCGCGCGAGGTCGAGTTCACCTCCTTCGCGCTGCCGTACATCGTCGGCGAGATCAAGCGGTTCTTCCGCGACACCACCTGGGCGGTGCACGTGCCGCGGCGGCTGCAGGAGCTGCGGGTGGAGCTGGCCAAGGCCCGCGAGGAGCTGTCCAGCCGGCTGGACCGCGACCCGACGGTCGCCGAGCTCGCCACGCTGATGAACATCAGCGAGAACGAGGTGATCGAGGGCCAGATCGCGTCCAACGGATACAACTCCTCGTCACTGGACGCCGCGCTCACCGGGGACGGGCCCGAGGGCGGCGAGGCGGTGCTCGCCGACTTCATCGGCGTGGAGGAGGACGGGCTGCGGCTCGTCGAGGACTTCCATTCGCTGGCTCCGCTCATGGCCGAGCTGAGCGAACGCGACCGGCAGATCATCCACATGCGGTTCGTCGAGGAGGCCACCCAGGCGGAGATCGGCGAAAAGCTCGGCTGCTCGCAGATGCACGTGTCCCGGCTGATCAAGCGGATCATCACCCGCCTGCGCGAGGGCATGATGGGCGAACTCGGCTGCGCCTGATCCCCACCGGGAAGGGAACGCGGGTGCCGCCCCTGCAGGGTGGGGCGGCACCCGTTCCGTGACCGGGAGGCGCGCGAAGGCTCAGTCGTCCTCGAGCCGCACCAGCGCGCGCACGCGCTTGCCGACGGGTACGCGTTCGACGACGAGTGTCTCCGCCAGCGCGTGGACGATCTCCAGGCCGTGCCTGCCGACGCGCTCGGGGTCCCGGGGGAAACGCCGGGGCACCGCACCGCTGCTGTCGTAGACGGTCACCGCCACCGAGTCGTCCGTGCCCTCCAGCTCCAGGATGTACGGCCCGTTGCTGTGGCGGTCGGCGTTGGTGACCAGCTCGCTCACCACCAGGAGCACCGCGCCGTCGGCGCGGGGGCCGATCGTGGCGCACCACTCGGTCCTGAGCTGGTCGAGGAAGAGCGAGGCGAAGGAACGCGCCTCCGCGATGCATCCCGGCTCGCCGGTGAAGTGTGCCGCCCGCCGCAGCGGTTCCACGGGCACGTCGAAACCAGTCGGTATCACTGCCCCGTCCAGGTACTCGGTCATGCGTTTCTCTCTCGGAAGCCGGACTGGCCGGACGCTACTGCACCAGTCCTCGTACCCCGAGCGGGGCCGCGCAGTCCCCGCGGCCCCCACTGCGGGCATCGTCACAGTCGCGCGGGGCACCCGAAGGGTACCGGCCCGACGGGAAGGGCGTGCGATGGACGAGCTGATGGCCGCACGAAGCCTGACGACCCGGCCCGTGGTCACCCTGGCCGGCGACGCCGTCGCCCAGGTGAAGGACACCGTCTTCGACACGGCGGCGAGCCGGATCACCGGTTTCGCCCTGAGCGGACGGGGCCTGCTGTCCGGCCCGCTGCAGGACGGCCTGCCGTGGACGGCCGTGTACTCGCTCGGCCACGACGCGGTGATGATCCGCGACCGGCGGGCGCTGGCGAGCACCGCCGTGCTGGCGCGGGAGGAGCCCCTGCGGGGACGGGTGCTGGGAGCGAGGGTGCTGACGGAGACGGGCACCGACATCGGCAGGGTGCTCGACGTCGTGGTGGAGGGCGGCACCAGCGGCCGTGTCGTCGGCTTCCGGGTGGCCGCGGCCAAGCAGTTCGCGACGGGCCCGAAACGCCATCGGCGCCGGGTGTACGTGCCCCGCGGAGAGAGCCTCACGGTCCAGGGACGGGCACTCGTCCTTCCCGCGGACGCCGTCCACCGCGTCACCGACGACCCGACGGCCTTCGCCGCCCTGGCCGACGGAGGCGCGGGCCGGCGGAAGGGCCCGCTGCCGTGATGCTGTTCTCCCAGGTGCGGGGCAGGCCCGTGGTGGCGTCGGCCGGGGCCGCGCAGCTCGGGGTCGTGACGTCCCTGACCGTCGACACCGCGTCCGGGAGGGTCGGTCACGTCCGCGTCCGCGGCGGGCGTCTGCGCAGGGAGACCGTGCTGGCCTGGGACGCGCTGGAGTCGCTCGGCCCGGACGTCGTCCTGGTCCGTTCGACCGCGGCTCCGGAGCCGGTGCCGCCCCGGCACGACATCCTGGGCAGCCGGGTCCTGACCGAGGCCGGGAACGAGCGCGGCACGGTGCTGGACGTGGTGTTCGAGCCGCGTACCGGCCGGATCCTGACGGTCGTCACGACACTGGACGAGTGGCCGCCCGACCGCCTGCTCGGCCTCGGCGACCACGCCCTGGTCGTCCGGGCGGGCTGACTGCCGGCGCCAGAGACGGAGGCCGGCTCCGGCCCCACCGGCGGGCCCGGCGGCGGCTCGGGGCCGACACCGGGCGTCGGCGGCTCACTCCCCCGGGTCCGGGCCGAAAGGCGTGGCGGCCGGTGTGCTGCGGTGCGGTGGCAGCAGCGCCGACGGGCGCGCCGGTCGGCCGCTGCTTAGCGTGGCAGCGTGAGCTCGCGAACTCCCTCCGCCCCGGCGGTCGCCCGTCACGGCTGGCTCCAGGCGCTCGGCACGGTGCTGGCCGGGCTGGTCGCCATGGGGGTCGTGGCCGCGCTCGGACTGTGGGCGGCCGGTGCGGCGGACCTGCCGGACAACGCCTTCCCCCGGGTCGTCACGGCGGCGGTGGTGACCGCCGTGGGTGGCGCGGTGGAGATGTCCGGGGACGCCGGGGGGCTCGTCGGCACGGAGGCGGCGCTGACGGTGATGCCGCTGTCCGTCACGCTGACCGGGGCGCTGGTGATCGCCCGGGGCTTCCTGCGGCCGCTGCGGCACCGGGCCGTGGCCGGTGCCGCGGAACTGGCCGGCTGGGCCGCCCGGATCGCCGTCCTGTGGCTGCTCGCGCTCCTCGGGCTGTCCTTCGCCGCGCGCCAGACCTTCGAGGTGTCCCTCGGGGAGGGGGTGCTGGAGGACCTCGGTGACCTGTTCGGGCTCGCTCCGAAGGCCGGCTTCACCACGGACGTGCCGCTGACCGTCCTCTTCGGACTGCTGTGGCTGGCGGGCGTGCTGGTGCTCGCCGTGCTGGTGTCGCGCGGGGCTCCGCTGCCGGCGCGGCTGCTGCGCCACCAGGCGTCGGTGCGGCCGGCGGCGTACGCCGTGGTCGTCGTGCTGCTCGCGTACGTCGTGATCGGCGTCGTCGTCGGCCTGGTCGTCGCCGGGACGCGCGACAGGCCGGCGCAGACCCTCGCCGTACTGCTGCTCGGCCTGCCGAACCTCGCGTGGCCGGCGCTGACCATCGGCCTCGGCGCCACCTGGAACGGGCGCGTGGAGGGGCCGTTCGGGCTGCCGATGCCGCACGTGCTCGACGAGGTGCTGCGTTCGCCGGACGTCGCGACGCTCGATCTCGGCACGCTCGCCGAGCACGACGGGCGGGTGTGGTGGCTGCCGGTCGTCGACGTGGTCCTGCTGCTGGCCGCCGGGTGGCTGGCGGCGCGGCGCTCACCGGCGGACATCCCGGCCTGGCGGCACGCCGTGCACATGGCCGTCGCACTGGCGTTCACGGTGCTGATGATCTGCCTCGTCGGCCGGATCTCCGCGCACTACGGGCTGTCGGTCCTCGGCATCGGAGACCTGGACGGCGGTCTGTCCGGGGAGTTGTTCCTCCGGCCGCAGCTGTGGGGCGCGGTCGGTCTGGCCCTGCCGTGGGGGCTGGTCACCGGCTTCCTCGGCGCCTTGCCGGTGCGGTGGGCGGGCAGGCGGGCCCGCCCGCGCTAGGGATGTCCGCAAGGCCGAGCGTCCGCCCGGCGTGCGGGCCCGCGCGTCCCGTGCGTGCTCGCGGGGCAGGCGCATGAGGCCTCGGGGTGGGGCGAAGGGTCTCCTACTTGCGCATCACGACCGGTTCGTGGCGGCGCAGCAGCCGGGACACGAGGACACCGAAGAGTGCCGACAGCACCAAGAGCATGCCGGTGTCGAGCAGCCACACGCCCGCCGAGTGCTCGAACAGCGGATCGGAGGTCAGCCTGCCGGGCACGATCCGGCCCAGTCCGACCGTCCCCGCCATCGCGCCGAGCGCCCACCGAGCGGGGACCAGCCAGGACAGCTGCTCCAGGCCGGGCACGCCGTCCAGCTTGAGCAGGGCGCCGCAGAAGACGACCTGGACGATGGCGAGCAGCACCAGCAGCGGCATCGTCACCTCTTCCTTGCGCACCAGCGCCGACACCAGCAGCCCGAGCATCATCGCCGTGAACGCCAGCAGGGCGACCGCGATGGTGATCTCCACAAGGGGCGGCATCAACACGCCTTCGCCGCCCGGCGCGTTCAGATCCACCCCGAGGAGGGCGACCAGCGTCAGCACCACGGCCTGGAGCACGGTGACCGTGCCCAGGACGACGACCTTCGACATCAGGTACGCCGATCTGGACAGGCCGACCGCCCGTTCCCGCTGGTAGATCACGCGCTCCTTGACCAGTTCCCGCACGCCGTTGGCCGCGCCCGTGAGCACACCGCCGACGCACAGGATGAGCAGTGCGTTCATCGCGGTCTGCTGCGTCAGCCGGCCGCCGGCCAGGGCGCGGGCCATCGCTCCCATCACGAAGGGCAGGGCGATCATGATGGCCAGGAAGGTGCGGTCGGAGCTGAGGGCGGCCGTGTACCGGCGCACCAGCGTGCCGAGCTGGGAGCACCAGGTGCGCGGCCGGGGCGGCGGGGTGATGACGACCGGGCCGGACCGGGGCCGCCGGGGCTGTGCGGTGGCGTCGGCGACGTACCGCGCGTACAGGGGCGAGGAGCGGAAGGTGCCCGCCCAGTCCCGGTCGCGCTCCCGCTCGAAGGCTTCGAATGCCTCGGGCCACTGGTCGAAGCCGAAGAAGGGCAGCGCCTCCTCGGGCGGCCCGTAGTAGGCCACCTTGCCGCCGGGGGCGAGGACGAGGAGCCGGTCGCAGACGTCGAGGCTGAGGACGCTGTGCGTGACCACGATGACGGTCCGGCCGTCGTCGGCGAGGCCGCGCAGCATGTGCATCACGGAGCGGTCCATGCCGGGGTCGAGGCCGGAGGTGGGTTCGTCGAGGAAGAGCAGCGACGGCTTGGTCAGCAGCTCGAGGGCCACACTGACCCGCTTGCGCTGCCCGCCGGACAGGCTGTGCACGTGCTGCCCGGCGCGCTGCTCCAGGCCCAGTTCGCGGATCACCTCGTCGACCCTGGCCTCCCGTTCGGCCTTGGCGGTGTCCTGCGGGAAGCGCAGCTCGGCCGCGTAGGACAGGGCGCTGTGGACGGTCAGCTGGGCGTGCAGGATGTCGTCCTGCGGGACGAGGCCGATGCGCTGACGGAGTTCGGCGTAGTCGTGGTACAGGTCACGGCCGTCGTAGAGCACGGTGCCGCGGTCGGCGGGCCGCTGCCCGGTGAGCGCGTTGAGGAGCGTGGACTTGCCGGCGCCGCTGGGTCCGACGACCGCCAGCAGGCTCTTCTCCCCCACGGGGAACGACACGTGGTCGAGCAGGGTCCGCTGCCCCCGCTCGACGGCGACCGTGAGGTCCTGCACGTCGAGGGAGACCTCGCCGGTGTCGACGTACTCCTGGAGCGTGTCGCCGACGAGGTAGAAGTCGGAGTGGCCGATGCCGACGATGTCGCCGGTGCCGACGGCGGCGCTGGTGACGCGCACGCCGTTGAGGTAGGTGCCGCTGTGGCTGTGGAGGTCGACGATCTCGTACGTCCCGTCGGACAGCGAGCGCAGTTCGGCGTGGTGGCGCGAGACGAGCAGGTCGTCGACGACGAGGTCGTTGTCGGCGGCCCGTCCGATGCGGACGGTGCGGGCGGGCAGCGGCCGCACGGTGGTCGGCCGCCGAAGGGTGCCGGTCAGCGAGACCGGGGCGGCGTCCGGGGCCGGGCGGCGGTTGAGGACCGCGAACGGCCCGTCGGCCGGGCTGCCGAAGTGGATGACGGTGCCGGGGCCGACGTCCCACGCGTGGACGCGGTGGCCGTCGGTGTAGGTGCCGTTGGTGCTGTTCTCGTCCTCGAGCGTCCAATGGTCGTACTCGGGTCGCAGCACCGCGTGGTGCCACGAGACCCGGGCATCGTCGATGACGATGTCGCACGACGGGTCGCGCCCGACGTGGTAGTCACGGCTCGGACTCATCACCGTGGAGCCGGTGTCGGTCTCCAGGACGAGTTCGGGCGCGGTCGGGGCGACCGGCCTGTTCACCATGCCAGGATTCTACCGATTCGTACACTCTTGCGCCCGGGCGGGAGGACGGGTCAGGCGACGGGCACCACCAGCGGCGGGGCGGCCCGCTGCATGCGCAGGGCGTCCACGGACTCGGCCAGCAGCTCGTACTCCGTGGTGTCGTCGCTGGTCGCGATGCGCACCAGCCGACCCGCCGCCAACTCGTCGGCGATCAACTCCTGTTGCACGTCGTCGGCACACCAGGAGCGCAGGACCCGGGGCACGTCGGGAGCGTCGTCGGCGACCGGGGTCAGGGCGCCGGAGGGTAAGCGGGGGTTGTCGGGCTGCGGGTCCAGGCGTTCGGCGATCCAGGACGCGCGGTCGCGCAGCCACCACAGGGCGAGGGCCAGCGTGGGAGCCCGGTAGGTTCCCAGGGGTACTCCGATCCGCCGGCCGTCGCAGACACCGTAGGCGGTGACATGGCACAGGAACTCGTCGTGCACTGCTCCCCTCCCCCGTCGCACGGCTCGCCTGCCGGTCGGGCAGGGCGTCCGTGCGGCTCGTGTGCGGTGCGTGAGGGCGCCGTCGCATGGGGTGAGACGCCCTAGCTGTCGAGTATGTTCACCGCTGAACCACTGTCACCATGAGTTTCCGGCCAGTCTCCTGGCATATTCACCGCGCCTGTTGGCCGAAACCCGGCAGGCGGGCGACCCCACCCTCATGACCCCGGAGGCGATCGACGGTACGGGTGGCGTGCGGGCAGGGCCGCCGCGACGTGGCACCGAGGCCGACATCCGTCACAGGACCTGCGCTTACGACCTTGGATCCGGGGCGTGCCGGGCTTCCCGGATCGGGTACCCGCGGGGAGCGTGACCGCTCGCGGCGGGCGATGAGTTCCGCGGCCACCGGCGGTCCACCGGAGCAGAACGACCGGCCGCCGGAACGGAGGACGTGATGACCGCGAGCCGAGAACTGGACGAAGAGTTCACCGCCGTACTGCGCAAGAGCCCCGTCGAGGGAGGCTGGACCTTTCTGGTCTGGCCCCGGTCCGTCGATTTCTTCGGGACCCGGGGACTGGTCAAGGTGCGGGGCACGATCGACGGGCACCCCTTCCGCAGCTCCTTCATGGCACTGGGCGACGGTACGCACAAGCTGCCGGTGAAGGCCGCCGTCCGCAAGGCCATCGGCAAGGAGGAGGGCGACACGGTCACGGTCCGTCTGGAGGAACGGCTCGGCTCGTGACCGCGCCGGGGCCCCGGCGGCGCCGTCATGCGCCACCGGGGCCCCGGCGGTGTGCTACCGCTTCACGATCTCGTCGATCCGGGCCAGCTCGTCGGCACCGAAGTGCAGGTTGCGGACGGCCGAGACGCTGTCCTCCAGCTGCTCGGGGCTGCTGGCACCGACCAGGGCGGAGGTCACCCGGCCCCCGCGCAGCACCCACGCCAGCGCCATCTGGGCGAGCGACTGGCCGCGGGACCCGGCCACCTCGTCCAGGGCCCGCAACCGGCCGACCAGCTCCTCGGTGACCGCGTCGGAGTTCAGGAACGGGCTGTCGCTCGCGGCGCGCGAGCCCTCCGGGATGCCGTCGAGGTAGCGGGCGGTCAGCAGGCCCTGCTCCAGCGGCGAGTAGGCGATGGACCCGACGTGCAGCTCGTCGAGGGTGTCCAGCAGACCCTCGCTCTCCGGGCGCCGGTCCAGCATCGAGTAGCGGGGCTGGTGGATCAGGAGCGGGGTGCCCAGGTCGGCGAGGATGCGGGCGGCCTCGCGGGTCTGTTCCGGGGAGTAGTTGGAGACGCCGACGTACAGGGCCTTGCCCTGCTGGACCGCCGAGTGCAGGGCGCCCATCGTCTCCTCCAGCGGAGTCTCCGGGTCGGGGCGGTGCGAATAGAAGACGTCGACGTACTCCAGGCCCATCCGCTTCAGGCTCTGGTCCAGGGAGGACAGCAGGTACTTGCGCGAGCCCCACTCGCCGTAGGGGCCGGGCCACATGAGGTAGCCCGCCTTGGTGGAGATCACCAGCTCGTCCCGGTACGGCGCGAAGTCGGCCTTCAGCGCCTCGCCGAGGGCGGACTCGGCGGCGCCGGGCGGCGGGCCGTAGTTGTTGGCCAGGTCGAAGTGGGTGACGCCGAGGTCGAAGGCGCGGCGCAGGATGGCACGCTGGGTCTCGACGGGACGGTCGGGTCCGAAGTTGTGCCACAGGCCGAGCGAGAGCGCGGGAAGCTTCAGACCGCTGCGTCCGGTGCGCCGGTAGGGCATGTCCGCGTAGCGGTCGGGGTGTGCGGTGTACAACGCGACTCCAGAGGGGTTGGCACGGTGTGCCGGGGTCTGACGGAACCGTGTCCCACTCTTTCGCGACCTGCGGGCAGTGGTCCAACAGAAGAATCCGATGGGATTCAGCGCTTAGGCTTCTCAATCATGGAACTGCGTCATCTCCAGCACTTCGTGGCGGTCGCCGAGGACCAGCACTTCACCCGGGCGGCGGAACGCCTGCTGGTCTCCCAGTCCGGTCTGTCGGCGTCCATCCGGGCGCTGGAGCGGGAGCTCCAGACGTCGCTGTTCGTGCGGACGACCCGCCGGGTCACACTGACGGAGGCCGGGCGGGCGCTGCTGGGCGAGGCGCAGCGGGTGCTGGCCCAGGTGCGGGCGGCGCACGAGGCGGTGGCCGCGGTGCAGGGCGTGCTGCGCGGCACGCTGTCGCTGGGCACCGAGCAGTGCGTGGCCGGGGTGTACGTGGCCGGGCTGCTGGCCTCGTTCCGGCGGCGCCATCCGGACGTGGAGATCCGGCTGCGGCAAGCGGGTTCGGGCGAGCTGGCGGAGGAGGTCGCGGCCGGGCGCCTGGACCTCGCGTTCGCCTACCGGACGCAGGCGGACACGGACCAGCTCCGCTCGGCCTCGCTGGGCGGCGAGCCGATGACGGTGCTGTGCCACCCCGACCACCGTCTGGCGGCCGGCGGAGCGGTCCTGGCCCCGCGCGACCTCGCCGACGAGGTCTTCGTCGACTTCCACCCCGACTGGGGGCCGCGGCGCGTCACCGACGCCGTGTTCGCGGCCGCGGGGGTACGGCGGACGGTCGCGCTGGAGGTGAACGACGTGCACGGGCTGCTCGACCTGATCGACGAGAACCTCGGCATCGCGGTCGTGCCACGGCATTTCCGGCGCAAGCGGGTCTCCCTCACCTCGCTTCCGCTGAAGGACACCGGCGGGACGGCGTACGAGACCATCGCGCTGCTGCCGCCGGAGCAGGCCACCAGTCCGGCCGCCCGGGCGCTCATGACGCTGCTGGAAACGGGAAGCGGGTGACGGCGGACTGCGCGATGGTGGACGCATGCATGCGAAGGACATCCTCATCGAGGGCTACAGCCGCATCCGGGAAGAAGTCCACGCCGTCGTCGAGGGCCTGGGCCCCGACGACCTGAACGCCCGCCCCGCCGACGACGCGAACTCCGTCGCCTGGCTGGTCTGGCACCTCACGCGGGTCCAGGACGACCACGTGGCCGACGCCTTCGGGCTCGACCAGGTGTGGCTCGCCCAGGAGTGGGAGAAGCGGTTCGGGCTCAAACTGCCGCGCCACGACACCGGGTACGGCCACACCTCCGCGAAGGTCGCGAAGGTGCGGGTCGACTCGGCGGACCTGCTGACCGGCTACTACGACGACGTGCACGAGCAGACGCTCGGGGCCCTGCGCGGTCTGTCCGCCAAGGACCTGGAGCAGATCGTGGACGAGAACTGGGATCCGCCGGTCACCCTCGGCGTGCGGCTGGTCAGCGTCCTGTCCGACGATCTCCAGCACGTCGGACAGGCCGCCTATGTGCGGGGGCTCCTTCAGAGCGCCGCCGCGTAGCCCGGCAGGACGACCTCCTCGATCAGGGCCCTGCGCTCGTCGAACGGGATGAAGGCGCTCTTGACCGCGTTCACCGTGACCGTGCGCAGGTCCTCGACCGTCCAGCCCGCCTGCTCGACCAGCAGGGACATCTCGCGGGTCATCGTCGTGCCCGAGACGAGGCGGTTGTCGGTGTTGAGGGTGACCCGGAAGCCGAGGTCCTTCAGCGCCGTGATGGGGTGCTCGGCGATCGAGGTCGCGGCGCCCGTCTGGAGGTTGGAGGTCGGGCACATCTCCAGGGCGATGCGGCGGTCGCGCACCCAGCCCGCCAGACGGCCCAGCTTGCCGGCCGCGAGGTCGGGGATGTCCTCGACGATGCGCACGCCGTGGCCGATGCGCTGGGCGCCGCACACCTGGAGTGCCTGGTGGATGCTGGGCAGGCCGTGCGCCTCCCCGGCGTGGATCGTGAACGGCACGCTCTCTTGACGCAGGTGCTCGAACGCGTCGAGGTGGTCGGCGGGCGGGAAACCGTCCTCGGCGCCGGCGATGTCGAAGCCGACGACGCCGGCGTCCCGGTAGGCGACCGCCAGGTCGGCGGTCGCGCGGGTGCGGTCGAACATCCGCATGCCGCACAGCAGGGTACCGACCCGTACGGGGGTTCCGGCGGCCGCTGCCTTGGCCATGCCGGCGGCCAGGCCCTCCTGGACGGTCTCGACGACCTCGGCCAGGGCCAGCCCGCCGGCCAGCATCAGCTCGGGGGCGTAGCGGACCTCGGCGTAGACCACGCCGTCCGCGGCGAGGTCGAGCACGTACTCCTCGGCGGTGCGCAGCAGGCCCTCGCGGGTCTGCATCACGGCGAGGGTGTGCTCGAAGGTGGCTATGTAGCGCACCAGGTCACCGGAGTTGGCGGCCTCGTAGAACCAGGCGGCCAGCTCGCCGGGGTCGGTGGCGGGCAGGTCGTGGCCGACGGCCCGGGCGAGTTCCACCACGGTGGCGGGGCGCAGGCCGCCGTCGAGGTGATCGTGCAGCACCGCCTTGGGCAGGCGGCGCAGGGTGTCGGTGGCGATGTGGGGCGCGGTCATGAGCGGGGTGTTCCTCAGCAAGTCGTTCTTGTCGTCGGGCGGAAGGCTTGTCGTCACGTGGAAGGGCCGTCGTCACGCGGCGGGCTGGAGCAGGTCCCAGCGGTTGCCGTACAGGTCCTGGAAGACGGCGACCGAGCCGTAGGGCTCGTGCCGGGGCTCCTCCAGGAAGGTCACGCCGGCGGCGAGCATGCGGGCGTGGTCGCGGGCGAAGTCGTCGGTGTGCAGGAAGAAGCCGACGCGTCCGCCGGTCTGGTCGCCGACCCGGGCGCGCTGGGACTCGCCCGCGGCGCGGGCCAGGAGCAGCGCCGTGCCGTCGGCCTGCGCCCCCGGCCGCACGACGACCCAGCGGGAGCCGTCGGGTCGGGGGGTGTCCTCGGCGAGGCGGAATCCGAGGGCCTCGGTGTAGAAGCGGATCGCCTCGTCGTAGTCGTCGACGACGAGGGTGACCAGGGCGATACGGGTCATCGGGGCCTTCCGGGAGGGGCGATTGACGGGAGAGGTTATACGTAAAACCTGAGCGACGCCAGTCTCTGGCCCTACGCCTCGGGCCCGAGGCGCGACGGCGTCGTGTCCGTTGGCGTCCCCGCCATGAGGATCACCGCTTCTCCGCGCAGCCCCGAGCGGCGCAAGCAGGAGGTACTGGCCCGTCTGGACCGGGAGACGGACATCTGGGTGGCCACCGCGGACGCCGACGGGCTGCCGTGTCTGGTCCCGCTGTGGTTCGTGTGGCACGGCGAGTGCCTGTGGCCGGCCACGCGGCCGGCCGACCCCACCGGCCGCAAGCTGCGCGAGGGCGGCCGGGCTCGGCCGGCCTTCGGACACACCCGGGACGTCGTACTGATCGACGGTGACGTGGAGACGTTCGGGGCGCGGGCGGTGCCGGTGGAGGCGGCCGGCGCGTTCGTCGCGAAGACCGGCTGGGCCCCCCGCGAGGACAGCGCCCCGTACGCCTGGTTCCGGGTGCGTCCGCGTGCGGTCCAGGCGTGGCACGAGGAGCACGAGCTGAAGGGCCGGCACCTCATGCGGGACGCCGCCCGGACCGTGTGAGCCCCGGCGGGCGTCAGACCGTGGACGCGCCGCCGAGCCGTGCCAGGTCCTCCTCCGTGAGGCGCAGCGCGCCCGCGGCCACGTTCTCGGCGAGGTGGCCGGGATCACCGGTGCCGGGGATGGCCAGCACGTGCGGGCCCTGGTGCAGGGTCCAGGCGATCCGGACCTGGGCGGGGCTCGCGTCGTGCGCGCGGGCGACGGCACGCACCGCCTCGTCGTGGTCGGTGGCCGCCGCCTGCGGTCCGGCCTCGCCGGCGATGGCGTAGAACGGCACGAACGCGATGCCCTGTTCGCCGCACAGGCGCAGGAGTTCGGCGGTGGCGGGGGCGTCGTGGCCGAGTCCGTAGCGGTTCTGCACGCACACCACGGGGGCGATGGCCTGGGCCTCGGCGAGGTGCCGGGGTTCGACGTCGGAGATGCCGAGGTGGCGGATCAGGCCCGCCTCACGCAGTTCGGCGAGGGCGCCGAAGTGCTCGGCGATCGAGTCCTGCCGCATGCGGCGCAGGTTGACGACGTCGAGGTGGTCCCGGCCGAGCTGGCGCAGGTTCTCCTCGACGTGGGCCCGCAGGTCCTCGGGGCGGGCGGAGGTGCCCCACCGGCCCGACCAGTCGCGGTACGGGCCCACCTTGGTGACGATCACCAGGTCCTCGGCGTACGGCGCCAGCGCGCTGTTGATGAGCTCGTTGGCGGAGCGCAGGGACGAGAAGTAGAAGGCGGCCGTGTCGATGTGGTTGACGCCGAGTTCGACCGCCCGGCGCAGTACGGCGAGGGACCGCTCCCGCTCGCTCGGGGTGCCGAGGTGGAAGGCGGCACTGCCCGTCAGCCGCATGGCGCCGAGGCCGATGCGGCGGACGGGCAGGTCACCGAGTGTCCAGGAGCCCGCGGACTCCGCGGTGATCGTTTCCGAGGTCATCGGCGGAGTCTCGCACACGCCGGCGCGGGTCAGCAGTACAGGTTGCCGCCCGGCGGGACGCCGAGGATCTGCGTGAACTGCTGGTACTTGGTCACGCGGCTCTGCACCTGCGCCGGGTTCCTGCCGTCGCACTCCAGGGAGCCGTTGATGGAGCGGATCGTCTGGCCGAAGCCGGCGCCGTTCACCATGGCGTTGTGCGGGGTCATCGTGCCCGGCCCGGACTGGGTGTTCCAGTACCACAGGGCCGTCTTCCAGGCCACGGCCGCGTCGTTCTGCACCAGCCAGGGGTTGTTCAGCAGGTCGATGCCCAGGGCGTCGCCCGCCGCCTTGTAGTTGAAGTTCCAGCTGAGCTGGATCGGGCCGCGCCCGTAGTAGGCGGCCTGTCCCGCCGGACAGCCGTAGGGCCGGCTCCAGTCGCAGTAGTGCGGGTAGTTGGCGGTGTTCTGCTCGACGACGTGCACGAGTCCGCCTGTCTCGTGACTGACGTTGGCGAGGAAGGCGGCGGCCTCCTGCTTCCTGGTGGTGTCGCTGCCGGTGGCCGCGAAGCCGGGGTAGGCGTTGAGCGCGGCGGTGAGACCGCTGTAGGTGTAGAAGGAATTCCGGTTCGGGAACATCTGGTTGAACTGGGCCTCGGTGACGACGAAATTGCCGACCGGCGTCTGCGATCCGCCGTCGCAGGCGTACGGCTCCCAGTACCAGGTGCTGATCGTCGGGTCGTAGCCCGGGTTGGCGTGTTCGGCGATGTAGGCCTTGCCGTCGGTGTAGCGCACTATGTCACCGGCGTTGTAGGACTTCCCGGCCGTCCAGCTCGGGTAGCTCGAACAGGCGGCGGCGGACGCCTCGGCGGCCGGCAGGAGCACGGGCACGGCGCCCGCGAGGGCGAGTGCGGTCACCACGGCGGAGATACGGCGTCTCGACACGGGTCTGCCTCCTTTGCGGGGCACGGCCGTCCCCGGACAAGGACAGGGGGCGAGAGCCTTGTGCGCACGGGCCGGCCGGACCGGCCACGGCGTGGGGGCGGCCGTGGTGGGGGGTTGTGGAGGCACACTCAACCGTCTTGGTCTGTACCAGTCAAGGGTGTAGACCAGTTCAACTCGGCCCGGATCCGGCGGCGTTGGCGTGAAGAAGCCCCCTCGGCCGGTCGCCCGCAGGACGTGACGTGCCGCCGCATCCGTGACGCTCCCCGCTCCGGCGGCACGCTTCCCCGGAGGCGGTCGCGAGAATCTCCCCATGACCACCGCACCCCACCCGCTCGTCGCCCGCGCCCGCCGGCTCGCGGACGACCTCCTGATCCCGTCCGCACAGCGCGTCGACCGGGACGGCGTGCCCGCGACCCACATCGAGGCCGTCCGGCGGTCCGGACTGCTCGGAGTGAGCGCGCCCGAGGAGTACGGCGGGGCGGGCGCCCCGGACACCGTGGCCCGGGAGACCGCCGAGATCCTGGCCGGGGCGTGCTGCTCCACGTGGTTCGTGCAGACGCAGCACCACACGCCGGTGCGGATGCTCGGCAGGGCCGAGCCCGGACTTCCCGCGCGCGAGCGCCTGCTGCGCCCGCTGGCCACCGGTGAACTGCTGGCGGGCATCGCCTACGCGCACCTGCGCGCCTTCCCCCGGGTGCCGGTGCGCGTCCGCGCCGAGCGGGGCGGCTGGCGCTTCGACGGCACCGTTCCCTGGTACACCGGCTGGGGTCTGAACGACGTGATGCTGCTGGCGGGCGTGACCGACGCGGCCGAGGTGGTGTTCGCCTTCGCCGAAGCCCGTGAGCGGCCGGGCCTGCGCCCGTCGGCGCCGATGCGACTCGCTGCGCTGACGGCCGCCCGTACGGTGTCCCTGGAGCTGGCCGGCCTGTGGGTGCCGCGGGAGTCGGTCGTCCTGCGCACCCCGCGCGAGGAGTTCGCCCGCGTCGACATCCCCCGCAGCACCAACACCTCCCCGGCCGTCTTCGGCGTGGCGTACGCCGCGCTGCGCCTGCTGGACGGGGCCCCGGACGCGAAGGAGACGGCACGCGCGCTGCGTTCCCGGCTGGACGAGGTGAGGCGGCGGGCGTACGCGCTCGCCGACCACCCCGTCGCGCACGAACGCGTCGAGGAGCGGCTGGCGCTCAGGACGCGGGCGTACGACCTCCTGCGCGCTGCCACCACCGCGGCGGTCGTGGCCGGGGGCGGGCGCTCGATGAGCCTTGACAGCCCGGCCCAGCGGCTCGCGCGGGAGGCCATGTTCCTGCTGGTGCAGGGCCAGACGGCGCCGGTGCGGGGAGCGCACCTCGCCGCGCTGGCCCACGACTAGACGGCGAACGGCACCGGTGCCGCGGAGCCCGCCCGGTCGTCGTACGGGTGCTGCCACAGCCCCTGGGCGGCCAGGCGCGGCAGGACGCCCTCGCCGAACCAGTACGCCTCCTCCAGGTGGGGGTAGCCGGACAGGACGAACTCGTCGATGCCCAGGTCCGCGTACTCCTTGATCCGTTCGGCGACCTCCTCGTGGCTGCCGACCAGCGCGGTGCCCGCGCCGCCGCGCACCAGGCCGATGCCGGCCCACAGGTTGGGGTGGATCTCCAGGGCGTCGCGGGAGCCGCCGTGCAGGGCGAGCATGCGCCGCTGCCCCTCGGACTCGCTGTGGGAGAGTCCGGTCTGCACGGCCCGCACGGTCTCCGGATCGAAGCCGTCGAGCAGCCGGCCGGCCTCGGCCCACGCCTGCGCGGAGGTGTCCCGCGTGATGACGTGCAGCCGGATGCCGAAGCGCAGGGTGCGGCCCTCCCGCGCGGCCAGCGACCGGATCCGGGAGATCTTCTCGGCGACCTGCGCCGGCGGTTCGCCCCAGGTGAGGTACACGTCGACGTGCCGGGCGGCGACCTCCCCGGCGATGGGCGAGGAACCCCCGAAGTAGATCTCGGGCACCGGGTCGGGCACCCGGATGAGCCGGGCGTCCTCGACCCGGATGTGCTCGCCGTGCAGATCGACGGTCTTGCCCTCCCACAGCTGACGGACGATGTGCAGGAACTCGCCGGTGCGGCGGTAGCGGTCGTCCTTGTCGAGGAAGTCGCCGTAGGCCCGCTGCTCATGGCTCTCGCCGCCCGTGACGACGTTCAGGAGCAGCCGCCCGCCGCTCTGCCGCTGGAAGGTGGACGCCATCTGCGCGGCCAGCGTGGGCGAGACGAAGCCGGGACGGAAGGCGATGAGGAACTTCAGGTGCTCGGTGTGCCGGGAGACCATCGCCGTGGTCAGCCAGGCGTCCTCGCACCAGGCCCCCGTGGGCGTGAGCGCGCCGGTGAAGCCGAGGCTCTCGGCGGCCCGGGCGATCTGGCTCAGATAGGCCACCGTCGGCGGCCGGTACCGTCCGAAGGCGGTGGCCGGGCTGCCGTGGCCGCCGCCGACGACGTCGCGGCTGTCGCCGTTGGTGGGCAGGAACCAGTGGAAGGTGAGGGACACGTCAGGTCTCCGATCAGGGACGTCCGTGGAGCGGGCCGTGGCGGTGCGGCCGGGCGGGAAGGGCAGCGAACGGCAACCGGGCGGTGCCGAAGGGCGGTTCGGCGGGCCGGCGACCGGTCCGCCGCCTCGCGCGGCGCCGGGGCTCAGCCCGCGGCGGCCAGGACCGGGACGTGGGCGCCCAGGGCCAGCGAGAACTGGTCGACCACCTGGGCGAGGGCCTCCGCGGCGCCCGGGGCGACCGTGACCGAGCCGTCCTCATGGGCGGTGATGTCCCTGTCGAGCGTGAACCAGCCCTGCACGATGTGCGCCGCGCCCATGGAGTTCAGGACCGGACGGAGGGCGTAGTCGATGGCGAGGACATGGGCGGTGGAGCCGCCCGTGGCGAGCGGCAGTACGGTCTTGCCGGTGAGCGCGTACTGCGGGAGCAGGTCGAGGAGGGCCTTCAGGACGCCGGAGTAGGACGCCTTGTAGACCGGGGTGCCGACGACGACGCCGTCGGCGCGGGCGAACAGCTCGCCGGCCTCGACGATCGCGGGGTGCCGGAAGTCCGCGCCGAGCAGGGCGTCGGCGGGGATGGTGCGCACGTCGAGCGGGATCACCTCGTGGCCCTGGGCGATCAGCCGGTCGTCGAGATGGCGCAGCAGCCGGTTGGTGCGGGAGGAGGCGGAGGGGCTGCCGGAGACGGACAGGACGGTGGCCATGGGCCCTCATTTCGAAGATGGCGGGGCGCCCGGCGTCGAGGGCGGCGCCCCGCTGGAGGCGGTCTGGAGTACCAGTGCGCTCGGCTTCACCGGCTGCCGGGGCGTCGCGGCGGCCGGAGTCCGAGGGAGAAGTCGCACAACCGGCGGAAGTCACCGGCGTATCGGCCCGTCCCCGGCTCGAACGTCAGCGGCTGCACGGTCCGACGCAACCCTGTCGCGGAAATCCGGGACGACGGGCGTGCCGGGGATTTCGGTACATTCAACCGGCGTGAAAGAACGCCGCATTCGCACGGTGAAGGGGAAATGCGCGCGGGACCGTCACCGTGCGCAAAGCGGCGGCGGACCGGAAGCGATCAGGCCGCGGTGCGACAGGAAGCGCTGGAAACGCGTGCGAGATCGACGTGGCGTCGCCGCGTGAGATCCAGTCGCATGGTCATGTCGTCGATCGTGACAGCCGCTGGTGAGAGCCGTCAAGGAGTCCCCGATCCGTTCTCGTGTCGCGGACCTCGAATTCACGAGGGCGTCACAAGCAATGCCCTCGCACGCGCCACGCACGGGCAGAGCCGGATCACTCCTCTTCGCGGCTCGGCACCACCACGAGGAACGCGTCCGACTCCAGGTCCATCACCACGGTGGCGGGCTCGCCCTCCGCGCGGCGGCGTGCCGCGTACTCCTCCGCCGGCCACGATCCGCGGGGAGCTCCCGCGGGAAACCGCTCCAAGACCTTCGCCCCCATGGCGGCCGCCACCTCCACTGTCCGTAGATCGACACGTACTGCCGTACCGATGCGCGTGCCCGCGATCCCGCGAGACATGTGAGACCCCCACTGACCACTACACATAAGGGTGAAATAAGCGCAGAATGTATATACCCGACGCTTACGGCAAACCGCACCGGACGCGGTCGGCCCGCAAGTCAAAGGAGACGACTCATGGCCAACGTCTCGCACACCAGAGGTGACATCACCACTCACCCTGATGCCTCGGAAATGCGGGAACGCTACGCCCGCATGCTCGGTGGTCGCGATGTGGCACTCGTGGACGGACCGGTGTTCCTGCTCGGTCTGTACTGTGCCGTGTCCCCGTGGATCCTCCACTTCACGGCGAACCAGCCCGCGCTGGTGCCCCACAACCTGATCGTGGGCATCGCCATAGGCCTGCTGGCCCTCGGGTTCACCAGGGCCCCGGAGCGCATGTACGGCCTGAGCTGGGCCATGTGCGCCATAGGCGTGTGGATGATCATCTCACCGTGGATCGTCGGCAGCAGCCCGGACGCCGGCGTCGTGTGGAACAACATCGTCATCGGCGCCCTGGCATTGGTCCTGGGGCTGGTCTGCGCCGGCACGGCAGCGAGGAGCGCCAAGCCGTAGGCACACCGGAAGAGAACGCCGTGCAGGCCGACCGCACCAGGACCGGCCTGCACGTGCACGTCCGGCCCGGCTCGCCTCCTCCGCCACTCAGCGGCCGGGCACCTGCCACGGTTCCTGCGGCAGCGGACTGCCGGTCTCCAGGAGCGACTTGAGGTTGGACAGCACCGCCGGCCAGCCCGTCGCCACCTCGGCACGCGCGCCCTCGTCGGCGAGGTCCTCGTGGGTGACCGTGAGACGGACGATGTCGCCGTGCGGCTGGATCTCGAAGGTGACGCGGGAGTGCCGGTCCGGCCGGTCCTCCTCGTCGGGTGCCGCCCAGGTGGTGACCAGGCGGTGCGGGCGGTCGCGGGTCACCACGGTGCCGACGACGTCGGCGATGCCCGAGCCGTCCGTGCGGACGTGCTCCCAGCGTGAGCCCGGCCGCCAGTCCGAGACGTTGCTGTGCCCCCAGTAGGCGGCGGTCAGGTCCGCGTCGGTGAGCGCGTCCCAGACCTTCTCGGGCGTGCTCTCGATATAGGTGACATACACGAATGCGGGCTTGCCGGTCATGGCTTCCTCGGCTCGTCGCTTCACGGCGCCGAGCGCGCTCAGGCGCGGGCGCTCGAACTTGTCGATCCACCGCTCCTGGATCTCGTGGAGCGGGACCGGGTTGAGGTAGTGCAGCTTCTCCCGCCCCCGCCGCACCGTGCCGATCAGGTTGGCGGCCTCCAGGACGGCCAGGTGCTGGGTCACCGACTGACGTGTCATGTCGATGTCCCGGCACAGCTCCCCCAGGGTCTGCCCGCCGCGTTCGCGCAGCAGGTCGAGCAGACGCCGCCGGGTGTCGTCGGCGAGCGCCTTGAAGGCCCTGTCCATCCCGTGGACCCCGGGGTCGCTCTCTGATCGCACACGCCACGTTATGCAGGTAATTACCTGCATGTCAACGCGCCCCCGCTCGGTCACAAGGTGAAACCCGGACGGACTGTGCCCGCCTTCTGCGGGCATCCGCTTATTGCGGGGGTCTTGACGAAGAGGGGCGGAGATGGAGATCGACGGCATCATCAGTGCCATCGTCATCGGTATCGTCATCGGCATCCTGGGCCGACTCGTCGTCCCGGGCCGTCAGCGCATCGGCATCCTGTGGACGATCCTCGTGGGCATCGTGGCCGCGCTGATCGGTTCCTGGATCGCGAGTGCGTTCGACGTGGCCGACACCGAGGGTGTCGACTGGATCGAGTGGCTCATCCAGATCGGCCTCGCGGCACTCGGCGTGACCGCGCTGGACCGTTCGCGGGCCCGCCGCTGACGGCGTAGGGCCTGGACGGCGCACGTGGCGCGCCGGGGCGACCCGGCGCGCCGCACCGGCGCGCCCGTGACCGCGCCGCATCATCGCGTGAGCCACTCCCGGTACCAGGCCAGGGTCGCCTCCACCGTGTCCGCGAGCGGAGTGGGAGCCGTCCCGAAGGCCCGCTCGAAGGCGGAGGAGTCCACGATCTGGGGCTCCGTGTGCTGGTAGAACATCTCCGCGTACTCGGCCATGAACTGCTCGTCGAACGGCCCGAAGGGGCGGGGCTCTTCGAGGACCACGACGTCCAGGGCACGGCCCACGCGCTTCTCGATCATCGCGTGTATCTCGCGCGTGCTGACGGCGGGCGCGGTGGGCAGGTGCCAGACGCGTCCGTCACCCTCCGGACGCTCACCGAGGGTCGCCAGACCGGTCGCCACGTCCCGGATGTCGGTGTGACTGTGCGGCAGGTCGATGTCCCCGAGCCCGAGGACCTTTCCGCCGGTGAGCGCGCCCGGGAACACGGCGGCGCCGAGGGACGAGTTGAGCACGCCGGGGCCGACGAAGTCGGCGGATCGGCCGAGGACCACGCGGGCACGGCCCGCGCGGTGCGCGGCGAGGTACCGCTCGTCGAGTTCGGCGCGCATGCGGCCCTTGCGGCTGGTCGCCTGCCACGGGCTGTCCTCGGTCATCACCGCTCCCCCGGTCTCGCCGTACGGGTAGAGGGTGTCGAGCACGACCAGTCGGGCCCCGGAGTCCTGCACGGCGGCCAGGACGGCCTGCTGGACGCGGGGCATCACCTCGACCTGGAGGTGATAGCCGACGTTGACGCAGTGGTACACCACGGCCGCCTCACCGGCGGCGGCCCGAGCGCCGTCCGGTGTGCTCACGTCGGCGGCGAACCGTTCGACGCCTTCCAGGGCGGGCCCCCCGCCCTTCCGGTCGACGAGGCGCACGGGGTGACCCCGGCGGGCCAGTTCGCGGGCGAGGGCGGTGCCGGCGGGACCGGCCCCCAGGACGGCGTGCGGGGCCCGCGTCTGCGGAGTGGTGGCGGACATGTCGGTCTCCTCGATTCTGTGAGCAGTGCTCGCAACAGTTAGAGACTGTAACTCGCGCAGAGACGCCTAGCAAGCATCAGCTGCCC
Source organism: Streptomyces viridiviolaceus (assembly GCF_014650995.1). Lineage (GTDB taxonomy): Bacteria > Actinomycetota > Actinomycetes > Streptomycetales > Streptomycetaceae > Streptomyces > Streptomyces viridiviolaceus. The sequence continues at coordinate 241,728 of NZ_BMWA01000010.1, read as the reverse complement.
AGACGGGCGTCAGGGCTTGGCGGGAGACGAGGAGGAGCGGTCGGCAGCGCGCGGACGGTTCACGGCCCGTTCCCGCCGGCCTTCGCGGAGGCAGTCGCGCCGGGCGGCGCACCGGCGGGCGTCTTCGGGCTCCGCCGGGCGATGACGCGGAGCACGTAGGGTGCCGCAGGAGAGCGGATCACGAGGAGGGCCGTACCCCATGGTCGTGAAGGAAACCGAACTGCCGTACCTGCGCCGCTGTGTGGAGCTGGCGGCCGAGGCACTGGAGGCCGGGGACGAGCCGTTCGGCTCGGTGCTGGTGGGCGCGGACGGCTCGGTGCTGGCCGAGGACCACAACCGGGTGGCCTCCGGCGACCGCACCCGGCACCCCGAGTTCGAGCTCGCGCGCTGGTCCGCCGCCCATCTCACCCCCGGGGAGCGGGCCGCCGCGACGGTGTACACGTCCGGCGAGCACTGCCCCATGTGCGCCGCGGCGCATGCCTGGGTGGGCCTCGGGCGCATCGTCTACGTCGCCTCGTCGCAGCAGCTCACGGACTGGCTGGCCGAGCTGGACGTGCCCGCCCCGCCGGTCCGGGCACTGCCGGTGCGGGAGGTCGCCCCCGGTGTGGAGGTGGAGGGCCCGGTGCCCGAACTGGCGGAGGAGGTGCGGGCCCTGCACCACCGCTTCCACGGCGGTCACGGCTGACGGCGGCGGCCCGGCGGGGCGAACAGCGCGCCCCTGTCCGACGGCGAGGCCGGCCGGGGGGAAGCGCCGGGTGCCGTCTTCGACCGTCCGGGACCGGACCGGCGCGATCTCTCGCGGCCCGGACCCGGACACGGTCCGCCGCTCGGTGTCCGGGACAGGGGCGCCGGGCCGGTGGGCGCGCGGCCGGCCGACGGCGCTCGCGTGGCCCGGAGGAAGGTCAGCCGGCCGTCCCGGGCCGGAAGCGCCGGTAGAGGACGGCTCCGCCGAGGACCAGGGCGGCACCGCCCGCGAGGACGGGCAGGGTCTGGTCCGCTCCCGTCCGGGCGAGGGACGCCTGCGGCGCAGCGGCGTGCGGGGCCGGGGCCGGGGCCGGCTGGGCACGCTCCTCGGTGGGCTCGGTCGGCGCCGGCTGCGCCGGGCGGTCCGGGGTCGCGGGGCGGTCGACGCCGTTGGTGGACTCGTTGCCGACGGCCGGATTGCCGACGCCGGCCACGTTCACCGTGTTGCCGCTGACGTTCACCGGGAGGTGGACGGGCAGCTGCACCCCGTTGCCGGAGAGCACGCCGGGCGAGTCCTGTGCGCTGCCCTCGGCGACCGCTCCCCCGGCGGACGTGCCGCCGGTCGCACCGCCCTCGTCGCGCGCCGTCCCGGTCCCGCCCGCGTTGGCGCAGCTGTTGCCCGCCGCGGGGTTGAGGAGTCCGACCACGTTCACGGTGTTCCCGCACACGTTCACCGGCACGTCCACCGGGAGCTGCACGGTGTTGCCGGAGAGCACCCCGGGCGAGCCGACCGCGGAGCCGTCAGCGCCGGCGCCGTCGGAGGCGAAGGCCGCGTACGCCGGCATGGTCACGGCCATCGCACCGGACGCGGCGACGGCGAGCACACCGTTTCGGGTAACCCTTCTCATGAGGTTCCCTGCCTTCCAGAATTGGTCGCGGGCACTCGCCCGCACCGGATAAAACGCGGACGCACCATCCGAGTTATGGCTTATCCGCCTTTCACTCCATCGAGTGGCCCGTTTGTCGAACTAGCGGCAAAGCCGGCCGGGGGCGGGGCGTCCGGTCCGCCCGGAGGCGGGGCGTCCGGTGGCCGCTTATGGTGAGCGAGGGCGCCGTTCCCCGGTCCCGCGACGCGGCGCCCGGGAGGCATCGATGCTGGCCAAGCCGTCGACTCGGTCCACGGTCCGGCGCTGCGCCGTCACCGGAGCGCTCGGGCTGGCCCTGCTGGGCGCGGGGCTGCCCGTCACGACGGCGGACGACGACGGATCCGATCTGTCCCGGTTCCACGACCAGAAGATCACCTGGTCGGCCTGCGAGGGCATGGAGGCGCCCGAGGACCTGCAGTGCGGCAAGGTCACCGTCCCCCTCGACTACTCCCGGCCCGACGGGCGGACGCTCGACCTGGCCCTCGCCCGGTACCGGGCGACCGGTGACTCGCGGGGCTCGGTACTGCTGAACTTCGGCGGCCCGGGCGGATCCGGCGTCAGCGAACTCGCCGCCGCCGGCAAGGAGTTCATGCACCTGACCAACGGCTACGACGTGGTGACCTTCGATCCCCGCGGCGTCGGCCGCTCCTCGCCCGTCACCTGCGGCACGGCCACGGCGGACATCGTGGAGGCGACGGACGGGGACGAGGAGCTCAGGGATCCGAAGGACGTACTGCGGCAGCTGCAGGACGCCGCCGCGGAGTGCGCGAAGCGCTCCGGCCCGGTCCTGCCCCACATAGGCACGGTGAACGCCGCACGCGACATGGACGTGATGCGCCGCGCCCTCGGCGACGACAAGCTCAACTACCTGGGCTTCTCCTACGGGACCCGGCTGGGCGCGGTGTACGCCGCCCAGTTCCCCGACAAGGTGGGCCGGGTGGTGCTGGACGGCGTGGACACGCTGACGGAACCCCTGACCGAACAGGGGCTGGCCGGCGCGCGGGGACAGCAGACCGCGCTGGAGAACTTCCTCGACTGGTGCGTGGAGGACATCGCCTGCCCCTTCGGCCAGGACCCCCGGGCCGCCCGGCGCCAGGTCGAGCAGCTCGTCGGCTCGCTCGACGCGAACCCGGTGCCGTCCGCCTTCGGCGAGCCCTTCACCGGGCAGGACCTGGTGGGTGCCGTCGGGCAGGCGCTCTACAGCCGGCAGCTGTGGCCGTCACTGGAGCGCGCCCTCGCACAACTGGTCGAGCACGGCGACACCAGCGGCCTGGAGGGCTTCATCTCCGGCGGCGTCACCCTGCCCGTCCGGCAGGAGGACGGCGGCCTCACCGACGAGGAGGACGTCCCCCTCGACAACCTGCCGGCGGCGCTCATGGCGATCAACTGCGCGGACGACCCCGACCGGCCCACCACCGAGCAGGTCACCCGGTCCCTGGGCCCGCTGCGCGCGCGGTACGAGGAGGCGTCCGCGATCTTCGGCCCCTACCGGCTCGTCCAGGTGCTGATGTGCTACGGCCGCCCCAAGGGCACCGACTACATCCGTGACGAGGTGAGGGACCTCGACACCTCCAGGATGCTGCTCGTCGGCACGCGCGGCGACCCGGCGACGCCGTACCGCTGGACACAGGAGACGGCCGAGCGGCTCGGCCCGTCGGCCGTGGTGCTCGACAACAGGGGCGACGGGCACACCGGGTACGCATCCTCCAAGTGCGTGCACCGCAAGGTCGACGACTTCCTCCTGTACGGCACCCTGCCGCCCGACGGCAGTTCCTGCGGCGCCAGTGAGGACGGAGCCGGCTGAGTCGGCGACTTGCTCCGAATGCCCGATACGCGCATCCGCCCTATCGTGCTGACATGGAGCACGATCTCAGTCCCGCCACCCTCGCCGAGCTGCGGCGGCCCCGCCCGTATCCGGCAGTGTCCGTGCTGACGCCGACACACCGCCGAGAACCCGACAACGCCCAGGACCCGGTACGGCTGCGCAACGCGGTCGCCGAGGCCAAGAAACAGCTGGAGGACGATCCGGCGGTCACCCGCGAACGCCGCATGGAGGTCGCCCGGGAACTCGACCGGGCCCTCACCGAGGTCGACCTGTCGCACGCCGAGGACGGGCTGGCGATCTTCGCCGCTCCCGGTGAGCACCAGGTGTGGACGCTCGCCCGTTCCGTGCCGGAGCGCGTGGTGCTCTCGGACACCTTCCTGACCCGCAACCTCGTCGCCGCACAGGCCGCCGAGCGGCCGTTCTGGGTGCTGTCGGTCGCCGCCGACCGTGTCACGCTGTGGAGCGGCGGAGGCGACCGCGTCGTCGAGGAGCGCACCGGCGGATTCCCGATGGACCGGCCCCCGGAGAACTTCGACCCCGAGCGTCAGGAGCGGATCGGGGACGCGCCCAGCACCTTCCGGGACGAGACCACCCGCCGCTTCCTGCGGGATGCCGACACCGCCATGACGAAGGTGCTGCGCGCACACCCGCGGCCGCTCTACGTCACCGGTCCGCAGGCCGCGCTGGCACTGTTCGAAGAGGCCGGCAGCATCACCAAGGAGGCCGTGCTCGTCCCGCGCGGCGGCCTGGCGCACGGCACGCCCGAGGCCGTCCGGCAGGCGGTGCGGCCGGTGCTCGACGAGGAGGCCCGCGGCTCCGCCGACGCGGTCGCCGAGGAGCTGGTCGCCGCCCGCGGACGCAAGGAGTACGCGGCCGGGGTCGACGAGCTGTGGCAGAGCGCCCGGACGGGACGCGTACGGCTGCTGGCCGTCGAGGAGAACTACCGGGTCACGGTGCGTGACGCCGGTGACCATCTGATCCCGGCGGAGAGCGGCGATCTCGACGCCCGCGAGGACATCGTGGACGAGATCGTGGAGCAGTGCCTGGAGACCGGCGCCGACGTCCGCTTCGTACCGGACGGCATGCTGGGGGACGCGAACGGCATCGCGGGAGTGCTGCGGTACTGACGCGTGCGCCGCCCGCGCGCCGTACGGCCCTCTTGACGACCATGAAACCCTGTTCGCCGTGCAGGTGCCCGCCCCGGCGGGCGCACGGCGAACCGGGAAGGAGCCGGCGGAGGGTGAGCGAGCTGCTGGGTGTGGCGGTCCTGGGCGCGGGACACATGGGGGCCGATCACGTACGGCGTCTCGACCGGGTGGTGAGCGGGGCCAGGGTCGCCGCCGTGGCCGATCCCGACGCCGAGCGGGCGAAGGCCGCGGTGGCCGGGATGGACGGGGTCGTCACGCATACGGAGGCCGAGGCCGCGCTCGACGCGCCCGGCGTCGAGGCCGTGCTGATCGCCTCTCCCGGCGAGGCGCACGAGGAGGCGCTGCTCGCCGCCTTCGCGCGGGGGCTGCCGGTGCTGTGCGAGAAGCCGATGGTGCCCGACTCCGCGGGTGCGCTGCGGGTGGTGGAGGCGGAGGCCCGGCTGGGCCGGCGGCTGGCGCAGATCGGGTTCATGAGGCGCTACGACGCCGAATACCGTGAGCTGAAGTCGCTGCTGGACGGCGGGCGGCTGGGGCGGCCGCTCATGCTGCACTGCATCCATCGCAACGTGTCCTCCCCGCCCCGCTTCACCTCCGCGATGCTGGTCAACAGCTCCGTCTCGCACGAGATCGACGCGGCCCGCTGGCTGCTCGGCCAGGAGCTGACCGCGGTGACCGTGCTCCGGCCGCGCCCGTCGGCGAGCGCGCCCGAGGGGCTGCTCGATCCGCAGTTCGTGCTGTTCGAGACCGAGGGGGGCGCCCTGGTCGACGTGGAGGTCTTCGTCAACTGCGGCTTCGGCTACGAGGTCCGCTGCGAGGCGGTCTGCGAGGCGGGCAGTGCGCGGATCGGGGCCGCGCACACGATGGTCGTGACGGCGGGGGGCGGCAGCCGCGAGGAGGTGACGCAGGACTACCTCGTGCGGTTCGCGGACGCCTACGACCGCCAGGTGCAGGCCTGGGTCGACGCCACGCGGCGGGGCCGGGTCACCGGCCCGAGCACCTGGGACGGGTACGCGGCCTCCGCGGTCGCCGAGGCCGGCGTACGGGCCCTGGAGACGGGAGCCCGGACGGCCGTCGACCTGGCGTCCCGCCCGGCGCTCCACACCCCCTCGTAGAACGCAGGTCCGGCGAACACCAGAACGACAACGCCACGAGGCCCGCCACTCCGTCAAGTTCCGTAGAGATCCTGGGACTTGGCACTCCCGACGCGTACGCCGTTCGACCGTCGAAGTCACTCCGGGAAGACGCTGGCATATGCCAGAAGCACCACCGTATCGTGTGTTGCCAAATCCCTTACAGGGCGTCGTGGGCTGTGCAACAGTCGTAACGGTCCTTCCGCCAGCCTCGGTTCCGCCTTGGTCGTACCGTCTGCACACCGGAGTGCGTCATGCCGTCCCATCTCTCCGCGGACCGTCCAGCCGCCCAGCCGCCGGGGCGCGGCTCCGTCGAGGCGCTGATATCGCAGGCCCGGCGGCTCAGGGGCGACGTGGACGCCGTACGGCGGGACACCCGGGACGATGGAACGGACCCGCGGGGCCGCTGGCAGCGCGCGCTGTGCGACCTGGCGCTGCACCAACTCCGCGATCTTGACGAGCACTTGGCCCAGCTGCGGGACGGTCCTGCGCCCGCGCCCCGAAGCGGTTCGCTGCTCAGCCGGGTCGGCAGCGCGGAGTGGAACCTGCTGACCGACGAGGCCGACTGGTCCGAGGAGCTCCACCAGATCCTCGGCCGTGATCCCGCCGCTCCCCCGCTCAGCCTCGACGAGCTGCCGTCCGTGGTCCACGACGGAGACCGGCCGAAGCTGACGGCGATGGTCACGGACTGTCTCGTCGACGCCCGGCCCATCGACGGGGAGTTCCGCATCGTGCGGCCCGACGGCGACGTACGGCTCGTGCACATGATGGGCGAGCCCGTGCTCGACGCCGACGGCAGCACCGCCTCGATGTGGGCGGTGCTGCGGGACGTCAGCGAACTGCGCCGCAGCCAGCGGACGGTGAGCGAGACCCGGGACACGCTCCGGAGCCGGCCGCGGGACGCCGGGACCGGGCAGCGGGCAGCCGCGGTGCCACCGTGGCACGGCCTGCTGCGCTTCCCCGGGCAGGGACGCCCGGGTCTGGACCTCGCCGCCGGCTATCTGCCCTCCTCGGCGGGCCCGGTCGGCGGCGGCTGGTACGACGCCTGCGCACTCGGCGACGACGGCACCCTGCTCACCGTCGGCGAGCTCACCGGCCCCGCCACCGGCGAGGCGGCGGGCACGGCGATGCTGGTCGGTGCCCTGCGCGGCATGGCCGCCATGGCGGACACCCCGCCCGGAGACCTTCTGAGCCGGCTCACCCCGTTACTCGAGGCGACCGCCCAGCCGCCCCTGGACAGCGCCGTGTGCTGCGGCTTCCGGCCCGGGACCCGCACACTGCGGTGGGCGCACACCGGACACCCCGCCCCGCTGCTCTTCCGCAACGGAACGGGGCGCAGGCTGGACGGGCGGCACGAGGAGACCCTCCAGGTGGGCGACCTGCTCCTCCTGCACACCGGCGCACTGGTGCCGGGAGACAGCGGAGCGGCAGCGGTGAACCGGGTCCTCGCCCTCACCCCGCGCCTGACCGAGGCCCGCTCGGCGCAGGACGGCGTACGGATCGTCACGGAGGAGTTCGCCGCGATCGCCGGGACCGGACGCGAGCACGACGCCTGCGTACTGGTCGCCCGGGTGACGTCGTAGAAACCACGCGGGAAGCGGTGCCCGCTACGCCTGGGCGCTGTTGCCGGTCCTCCCCCTCCCCTTCGGCAGCGCCAGCTTGATCTCCTCCCGCAGCTCCTGGATCTTCGGGTAGCCGGCGTACTCGGCGGTGAGCCGGTACATCTGGCGCAGCCGGTCCCAGGTCCGCTGGGAGGAGTTGGAGCCCATCGACATCAGGGCCAACCGGGCGTAGCGGTCCGCCTGTTCCGGGTCGTCCGCGATGAAGCAGGCCGAGGCCATGGACAGATGGTCGAAGATCTTGGACCGCTCGCGGCCGTCGATCCTCAGCTCGAGAGCCTTCTCGGCGTAGTACTGGGCGTGCACCGCCGCACCCGGGTCGAACTCCGCCAGGGTGCGGTAGGCGAGCGCCGTCATGCCGTACAGGTCCTCGTCCTTGAAGGTCTGCATCCAGTCCGGCGGCTCGGTGTCGTTCCGGTCGGAGACGAACAGGTCCTCGGCCTGCCCGAGGGTGCGGCGCATCGCCTGGCCCTTGCCCATCGACGCCTGCGCCCACGCCTCGATGGTGTGGAACATCGCCTGGGTGCGCGGCAGCAGCCGCTCGCCGGAACCGGACTTGGCGAGCTTCATCAGGTCCAGCGCGTCGTCGGGCCGGCCCAGGTGCACCATCTGGCGGGCCGCCCGGGAGAGCGCCTCCCCGGCACGGGGACGGTCGCCGCCCTCGCGCGCGGCGTGGGCGGCGATGACGAAGTACTTCTGGGCCGTGGGCTCCAGGCCCACGTCGTGCGACATCCAGCCGGCGAGGACGGCGAGGTTGGCGGCGACGCCCCACAGGCGCCGCTGGAGGTGGGACGGGTGATGGTAGGCGAGCATGCCGCCCACCTCGTTGAGCTGGCCCACCACGGCCTTGCGCTGGAGCCCGCCGCCGCGGGCGGCGTCCCAGGCGCGGAACACCTCGACCGAGCGCTCCAGTTCCTCGATCTCCTGCGACCCGATGGGGGCGGCCTCGTAGCGGTCGAACCCAGCGGGGTCGGCGTGCAGGGGGTGGTCGAGGTCGGGAGCGTCGGCAGCCAGGACAGGGTCGGTGTGCAGCCAGTCGTGCATGGCGCTGCTGAGTGCGGATCCCGCGGCGAGCGCGGCGCCCGCGCCCACCAAGCCGCGTCGGTTGAGCATGAGGTCCATTCCCGTGAATTCGGTGAGGACCGCGGCGGTCCGTTCGGGCGCCCACGGCACTCCGTCGGGATGTTCAGCACTCCCGCCGCCCTGCCGTCTCCCCGCACGCCCGCGCCGTACCAGACCGAGGTCCTCGATGGTCACGACACGGCCGAGACGCTCGGTGAACAGGACCGCCAGCACCCGCGGTACCGGATCGCGCGGGATCTCTCCCATGTCGATCCACCGCCGCACCCGCGAGGTGTCGGTCGCCAGCTGGGGGTGGCCCATGGCCGCCGCCTGCCGGTTGACCAGCCTCGCGAGCTCCCCCTTGGACCAGCCGGCCAGGCCGAACAGGTCCGATAGGCGGGTGTTGGGTTGTCCGCTCACGTCAAGCCCCCAGGTTCTCGGCTGACTTGACAGTAGCCCGGGGAGAGTTGCCGGGCGACTATTCGCCACCGTTCGCCAGGGTGCGCCAGATGGTGTGCCACGGGCCGACGGGTGTCAGGTAGGAACGCGCCACCCCGACCGGTCGCCGCAGGGGCACTCCCCAGGGTGGTCCTCGGCGGCCGGGAGGGCAGCGCGACGGCTCTTTGAGACAGGCGCCGCCCTCGACGGGCGCGGCTTGTCAGGCAGGCACAGCAGGCACACGAAGGGATCTGTCTCGCCCATGTACGCAGCATCGTCCTCCGTGTCCGCTCCGCCCCGGTCGCTGCACCCCCGCCCGGCGGCGGGCGGCGGCCCCTACCTCGCCCCCGCGCGTCCGGCGGCTCCCGTGCTCGGGACGGGCAGGGCGCGGCGCGGCGCGGCACCCGGCACGCAACCCCTCAGCGGGAGAATCGACTTGTCCGGCCCCCAGGGCGCCCAGCTGCGCACGGCGATCGCCTCCGTGCACCGGATCTGCCCGGAGTTCGCTCCGGTGCAGGTGCTGCGCCGCAGCGGGCGGTCCGTGCTCCTGGTCGGAACGACCGGGCGCAGCACGGCCGTTGCCAAGTGTTTACTGGACCACTCCCCCGCGTGGGCGGAGCGGATCCGGCACGAAATAGCGGCATACCGCTCGTTCGTCCGGCACCGCCCCCCGGTTCGGGTGCCGAGGCTGATCGCGGCGGATCCGGACAACTGCACCCTGGTGATCGAGCGGATGCCCGGACGGGCGGCGGCGCTGCAGCGGCACCCGGTGGAGGCCCCGCCGCGGGCGGACATCAGGGCGGCGCTGGGCGCGATCTGCCGGCTGGGCGCCTGGCGGCCGCCGGCCGGCACCTTCGACGCCCCGCTGGACTACGCGGCGCGGATCTCCCGGTACCACGAGCTGGGGCTGCTCACCGACCGGGACCTGGGCGACCTGCAGAAGCTGCTGCACGGCATCGCTCACGCGGCCGGGCGTCAGGGCATGGGCCAGTTCTGCCACGGCGACGCCCTGCTGTCCAACATCCTCATGTCCCCGGCCGGTCCGGTGCTGGTGGACTGGGAGCACGCGGGCTGGTACCTGCCGGGCTACGACCTGGCGACGCTGTGGGCCGTCCTCGGTGACGCGCCGGCGGCCCGTCGCCAGATCAGCCAGATCGCCCAGTCCGGCGGACCGGCCGCGCGTGACGCGTTCCTGGTGAACCTGATGATCGTACTGACCCGGGAGATCCGTACGTACGAGACGGCCGTGCAGCGTTCGATGCACGACACGGCCCCGGCGGCACCGGGAGCGGCCCACCCGGGTGCTGCGCCGTCCGGCGAGGAACAGCGGCTGCTGCTGCGGCGGCTGCACGACGACTGCCAGCTGGCCCGGCGGGCCGTGCGCGCGGCGGTCGGCACTCGCTGACGGGGACGGCGGTCCGCGGTGTGCCCGCACGGGGCGCACCGCGGACTTCTGTGTTCCCGGATGTGTCCAGCGGCCATTGGTGTACGCCACTGACGCTCCGCAGGCCCGTGAGCGTCCGCCACGAAACTCGCCCATCCCCCTGCTGACGTGGGTAATCGCCTTTGCTCCTGCATGATTGACGGATCGTCGGACCGCCGGGTACCACTGACGGACGCTCGGCCCCGCACGCCCCGCCACGCCCGACCGTCACAGGAGGCTGCATTGCGAGGTTCCGCCCCCGTCCCCGATCCCACGCCCGGCGGCAGACGTGTCCGCATCACGGCCGGCGCCCTCGCCGCCGCGGCGCTGCTGCTGCCGCTCCTCGGCGCGGCCCCGTCCACGGCGCGGCCGTCCGACGCGTCGCCCGCCCCCGAGACCCTCCAACAGGCGTTCGCCACCGCGGCGGCCGAGTACCACGTGCCGCAGAGCGTGCTGCTCGGCGTCTCCTACCTCCAGTCCCGCTGGGACGCCCACGGCGGCGCGCCCAGCGTGACCGGCGGGTACGGCCCGATGCACCTCACCGACGCACGCACGGCGCTGGCCGGTGCCTCCCACCACAGCGAGGGCACCGAGGACCCGCGCGGCGACGACGCCCGGGCGCCCCTGCGACCCGCGGAGGCGAAGCTCCCGGACACCGCCGACCTGCCGGCCCGGCTGACGACGCTCCCGAAGGCGGCCGAGCTGACCGGGCTCAGCCCCGAGGACCTGCGCAGCGACCCGGCCGCCAACGTGTCGGGCGGCGCCGCGCTGCTCGCCGCCGCCCAGCGGGACCTGGGCGCGCCCCTCAGCGACGACCCGGCGGACTGGTACGGGGCGGTGGCCCGGTTCTCGGGTGCGGACGACTCGGCGACGGCGGCGGCGTACGCAAACGACGTCTACGAGGTGATCCGCGGCGGCGAGGAACGCACCACGGACGCCGGGCAGCGGGTCGTGCTGGCCGCCCGGCCGGACGTGGCGCCCGAGACCGGGCAGCTGGTCCGGGCCGGCCTGCGTCCCGCCGCGGACGCCGGAACCGAGTGCCCGACGACGGTGTCCTGCGAGTGGATCCCGGCGCCGTACAAGGAGTTCGGGGCGGGCGACTACGGGAACCACGACCTGGGCGACCGGCCCGCCTCCCAGTCCATCCGGTACATCGTCGTGCACGACACGGAGGGCGCCTGGGACGGGGTCCTGAACATGGTGCAGGACCCCACCTACGTGTCGTGGAACTACACGCTGCGCTCCACGGACGGCCATATCGCCCAGCACGTGAAGGCGAAGGACGTGGCCTGGCACGCGGGGAACTGGTACATCAACGCCAAGTCGATCGGCCTGGAGCACGAGGGCTTCCTCGCGGAGCCGGACGCCTGGTACACGGAGGCGATGTACCGCTCGTCGGCGCGGCTGGTGAAGTACCTGGCCAAGGAGTACGACATCCCGCTGGACCGGCAGCACGTCCTCGGCCACGACAACGTGCCCGGCCCGACCGCCGGAACCGTCCCCGGCATGCACACCGACCCGGGGCCCTACTGGGACTGGCGGCACTACTTCCAGCTCCTCGGCCGGCCCTTCGAGCCGACCGCCGGCAAGGACGCCGCCCTGGTGACGATCCGCCCCGACTACGCCACCAACCAGCCGGAGTACACCGGCTGCGAGACCAAGGGCGTACCGTGCGCGGCGCACGGTTCGAGCGAGGTGCGGCTGTACTCCGACCACGACGAGAAGGCGCCCCTAATCAAGGACGTCGGCCTGGGCACGACGCCGACCACCGGGGTGAACGACCTGTCCTCCCGGGTCTCCACCGGCCAGCAGTACGCCGTGGCCGACCGCTGGGGCGACTGGACCGCCATCTGGTACCTGGGCCAGAAGGCCTGGTTCCGCAACCCGGAGAAGAACCCGACGGCCGTGCCCGCCTCGGGCCGGCTGATCACCCCGCGGGCGGGCCTGGAGAGCGTCCCGGTGTACGGGCGGGCCTATCCGGAGAAGGCGGCCTACCCGGCGGACGTGCCCGCTCAGTCCGTGTCCCCGCTGCCGTACACACTGCCCGAGGGCCAGCGGTACGTGGTCGGTGACCAGGTGCCCGGCGAGTACTACTACGCGGTCACCTTCGACGACGCCTCCCACCGGGTGGTGGTGGGCAAGGACCTGTACTACGAGATCCAGTACGGCCACCGGGTCGCGTACGTGCGCGCCGCCGACGTGACGCTGGTGCCCAGCGGGAAGTAGCCGGGTCAGCCCTGCTGGAACAGCTCCGCCGGGAGCGGCTTCAGCAGGGCGTACAGGTCGTCGGTGATGGGGCGGTCCCAGGCGGCGATGGTCACCAGGACCTTGTCGCTGCGGTCGAACTGCACACAGGAGATCCGGCCCTCGGAGAGCTTCAGACGGCGCACGATCAGCAGGTTGTCGCCCTGCATGACGGGGACGTCCTCGCTGCCGACGACCGTCACCTCCTCGTCGTTCTCCAGGGCCAGCAGCAGCTGGCCCACCTCGAACGGGATCTGTCCCTCGGGGACGTCGCGGGCCGGCGAGCCCTCCGGCAGATTGCCGATGATCATCGCGGGGCCGCGGCCGCCGAACAGGTCGTAGCGCAGGAAGACGCCCTGGCAGCTGCCGTCGGGGGCGGGCAGCAGCCCGGCGCCCAGATTCCCGGGCCAGTCGCCCGGGTCCATGGCCAGTACGTCGAAGTCGGGCCCGGCGGGTGTGGCACTGCGGCGGCGGAGGAACGACATGCCGCCATGGTACGTGCACCAAGCCGCCGAACGGCGTGCGGGCGTGTGCCGATCCGGCCGTGCGGCCCTGCCGTGTCGTCCGGGGTGACGGGCCGGCCCGAGCCCGGACGATCACGGTCCCTGCCAGGGCCGCCACGAGGCCGGCGGCCTCGGCACGCGGGCGGCGGTGTCGGCGGCCCGTCCGGGAGCCGAGGGCGGGCAGCGTCGGCCGGGTTCGGCGTGGACGGCCGTGCGGTACGGGCCGAGCGTGCCTCGACAGCGGTCCGCGTGCGGGACGACGCCGGAGCGGGTCCGCGCCCCTGGGCCCTGCGGTCCGTCGGGTCGGCGGCGGCCCGCCGCGTCCGTCGTGCCGGACGGTCGAGGCGAGCCGGGTGTCCCGCTGAGGCGGCCGTGGCGCCGGTGACAGACACGGCGGGCTGCACGGGACGCCTGCGTGGGTCACTCCTCCGGCGGGGCCGGCGGCACCACGGCGATCGGGGCCGCGGCGTGCAGCAGGACCGCGTGGGTGACCGAGCCCATCATGCGGGCGGGCGCGAGCAGGCGCCGCCGGTGCCGGCCGACGACGACCAGCTCGGCGTCCCGGGAGGCGGCGACGAGGTTTCCGGCGGCATCGCCCGGAACGACGTACGGCTCGGCCCGCACGTCGGGGTGCCGTTCGCGGTGGGGGGCCAGGAAGCCGTCGGCGAGGACCCGGGTCTCGCTCTCGATGGAGACCTCGTCGATCACCGGGGGCACGATCTGGCCCGCGGCGGCCCAGGTCTGCACCGGCCACGGGTAGGCGGCGACCACCTGGAGCCGGGCGCCGCGCAGGGCGGCCTCGGTGAAGGCGAAGGACAGCGTGGCCTCGTCGGGGCCGTCCACGTGCAGTCCGACGACCACCCGGGGCCCCGGCTCGGCCGGCGCCTCGCCGAGCACCTCGCGCCCCGGCCGGGGCACCACGACCACGGGGCACTCGGCGTCCCGGGCGGCGGCCAGGCCGTTGGACCCGAGCAGCAGGCTGGTGAATCCGCCCCGGCCCCGGGAGCCGAGCACCAGCAGCTGGGCTTCCCCGCCCATCTCCGGCAGCGCGGCGCCCGGTACTCCCTCCACGCCGACGTACTCCGTCACCGGCGCGTCGGTCCGCTCCTCGAGGTGGGTGCGTGCCTGGTCCAGCACCAGGTCCTCGCCGATGTCCGGGGGGCCGGAGACGAGGACGTCGGGCTGTCCCCAGGCGGCGTACTGCCGCACGTGCACGACCCGCAGCGGCGCCTCGCGCCGGCGGGCGGCGTCGAGGGCCCAGTCCAGGGCACGCAGGCTGTCGTCCGAGCCGTCGACCGCCGCGATGACCGGCAGGGTGCTCATGGGTTCCTCACCTCCGGAGTACGACCTCCCCCTCCGGTCGCCAGCCTCGCTCAGGCTCGGGCTCCCGGAGGGTGCTCCTGGTCGCGTGTCCGGAAAAACGGGTGGAACACCCCCGGATCGGCCGGACGGCTCACCGGCCGGTCCGGCGGGTCACGTGAGGTCGAACTCTCCTTCCCGCGCGCCCGACACGAAAGCGCCCCACTCCGCGGGGGTGAAGATCAGGGAAGGGCTTTCCGGGCGGCCACTGTTGCGCATGGCGATGAACCCCTCGACAAAGGCGATCTGGACATCCCCCAGGCCACGGCTGCTGGACTGCCACTGCGCGTTGCTGAGGTCCAGCTCGGGCTTGTCCCAGCCCGTGAGCGGGCGCTGCTGGGTGGTGGTCTCGGCCACGTCCGTGCTCCTCCCGAATCGTCGTCCGCGGCCAGCCTAGCGATCGGGTCCGACCGCCAACAGGCCACCTGAGGCGTACCTTTCGCCAGACCGGTTGCCCGTGACCACACGGGTCACTCGGAGCGGTCCCGGCACGGTCGCCTCAGTCCTGACCGAGGAAGGCGACGACACGGCGTACGAACCAATCGGGGTCGTCCAGCCACGGATAGTGCCCGGCGCCGGGCTGGACCGCGACCTCGGCGTGCGGGAACGCGTCGGCGGCGCGGCGGGCCAGTTCCGGGCGCGGGCCGCCGTCGAGTTCGCCGGCGAGCACGAGGACCGGGGCGGTGCACCGGGCGAGGGCGGCCCGGGTCGCGGGCGGGTCGTAGGCGCCCTCGGAGCCGTAGACGTCGGCGGCCTCGTCGTTGCACTCCTCGTCGCCGCGCGCGGCGTGCTCCCGGGCCGGGTCGTCCCAGCGCCCGTAGAAGAAGGGCGTGAACACCGGGTCGTAGTCGCCGGTCCCCGCCAGCCAGCTCTCGAACACCGGGAAGGCGCCCTCGAACCACGGCTCGCCCTTGCGCAGCCGCGCCGCCGTCAGCCGGTCCTCGGCGGTCGCCGGCATGCCCAGCGCCCACGGCGTGGCGGTGACGAGCGCGAGGCGGGCCACGCGGGCCGGGTGGCGGGCGGCATACAGCATCGCGAGGCTGCCGCCCGCCGAGTGCGCGAGCACGTCCATGCGCTCCAGTCCGATCCGAGGTGGATGCGGAGCGCCTCCACGTCGTCCACGAGCCGGTCGCAGCGGTAGGTCGCCGGGTCCGCCGGGGCGGCGGAGTCCCCGGTGCCGCGCAGGTCGAGCAGGATCAGCCGGCGGTGGGCGGCCAGCCCGCCGAGGTCGCCCAGGTAGGCGGAGGCCCGCATGGGCCCGCCGGGCAGGACGACGAGCGGGTCGCCGTCGCCCCGGACGTGGTGGGCGAGGCGGGTGCCGTCGGACGCGGTGAAGGTCGGCATGGCCCCGATCCTCGCCGTCGCGCGGACCGGCCGCAACGGAGTTCCGCGGGACGTCCGGCAGAAAGTGCGGGCGGAGGTCTTGCCTGCGCGGACGCGGCCTGCGTTACTGATCCCCAGCACCTCGACCGAATGATCGGTCGCCCGGAATGATGCGGTTGGTGAGGGAGACGTGCCGATGGCGGACGCGACGGACCTGCTGGACTCGGGGGAGCGGCTCGACGCCGAGGCGCTGCGGGCACTGCAGCTGGACCGGATGCGGGCCTCGCTGCGGCGGGCGTACGAGAACGTGCCGTTCTACCGGGAGTCCTTCGACAAGGCCCGGGTGCGCCCCGAGGACTGCCGTTCGCTCGCCGACCTGGCCCGCTTCCCCTTCACCACGAAGGCGGACCTGCGGGAGAACTACCCGTACGGGATGTTCGCGGTGCCGCGGGAGCGCGTCCGCCGGCTGCACGCCTCCAGCGGCACGACGGGACGCCCCACGGTCGTCGGCTACACCGACGGCGACCTGTCGGTGTGGGCGGACATGGTGGCCCGTTCGCTCCGCGCGGCCGGTGCCCGGCCCGGGGACATCGTGCACGTGGCGTACGGGTACGGACTGTTCACGGGCGGGCTCGGCGCGCACTACGGCGCGGAGCGGCTGGGGTGTACGGTCGTTCCCGCCTCCGGCGGTATGACGGCTCGTCAGGTGCAGCTGATCCAGGACCTGAGGCCCGCGGTCATCATGGTGACCCCCTCCTATATGCTCACCCTCCTGGACGAGTTCGAGCGGCAGGGCGTCGATCCGCGCGGCACCTCGCTGCGCGTGGGCGTCTTCGGCGCCGAGCCGTGGACCGAGGAGATGCGCCGGGAGATCGAGGAGCGTTTCGGGATCGACGCGGTCGACATATACGGGCTGTCGGAGGTGATCGGCCCGGGCGTCGCGCAGGAGTGCGTGGAGACCAAGGACGGGCTGCACATCTGGGAGGACCACTTCTATCCGGAGGTCGTCGACCCGGTCACCGGCGAGGTGCTGCCCGAGGGCGAGGAGGGCGAGCTGGTCTTCACCTCGCTGACCAAGGAGGCGATGCCCGTCGTCCGCTACCGGACCCGGGACCTGACGCGGCTGCTGCCGGGCACGGCGCGGGTGTTCCGGCGGATGGAGAAGGTCACCGGCCGCAGTGACGACCTGGTGATCCTGCGCGGCGTGAACCTCTTCCCCACGCAGGTGGAGGAGATCGTGCTGCGTACGCCGGGCGTCGCGCCCCATTTCCAGCTGCGGCTGACGCGGGAGGGTCGCCTCGACGCCCTGACGGTACGGGCCGAGGCCCGTCCGGACGCGGGTCCGGAGGTGCGCGAGGAGGCGGCGCGGGCCATCGCGGCGGGGGTGAAGGACGGCATCGGCGTCTCGGTCGGCGTGGAGATCGTCGACCCGGAGTCGCTGGAGCGGTCGGTGGGGAAGATCCGGCGGATCGTGGATCTGCGCCCGTGCCCGTGACCGTCACTCCCGGGCAGCGGTGAAGCGGTCCCGCAGCTCCCGTTTGAGGATCTTGCCGCTGGCGTTGCGGGGCAACTCGTCCACGAACAGCACCCGCTTGGGTGCCTTGAAGGCGGTGAGCTTCTCGCGGGCGTGGGCGATCAGGTCCTCCTCCGTGACGTCCGCGCGCCTGACGACGACCGCCGTGACGGCCTCGATCCACCGTTCGTCGGGAAGCCCGACCACGGCGGCCTCGGCGACGGCCTCGTGCGTGTACAGGGCGTCCTCGACCTGGCGGGAGGCGACCAGGACGCCACCGGAGTTGATGACGTCCTTGACCCGGTCGACGATCGTGAAGTAGCCGTCCGCGTCCCGCACGGCGAGGTCGCCGGAGTGGAACCAGCCGCCGCGGAACGCCTCTCGCGTCTCCTCGGGCTTGTCCCAGTACCCCTCGCACAGCTGCGGGGAACGGTAGACGATCTCGCCGGGGGTGCCCTCGGGCACGTCCTTGCCGTCCTCGTCGACCACGCGGGCGTCCACGAACAGGACGGGCCGGCCGCAGGAGTCCATCCGGCCCTCGTGCTCGTCGGGTCCGAGGACGGTGGCGAGCGGACCGATCTCGCTCTGTCCGAAGCAGTTGTAGAAGGCGAGGTCCGGGAGGCGCCCGCGGAGCCTCTCCAGGACGGGCACGGGCATGATCGAGGCACCGTAGTACGCCTTGCGCAGGCCACCGAGGTCACGAGTGGTGAAGTCGGGGCGGTTCGCGAGGCCGATCCACACCGTCGGCGGTGCGAACAGACTGTCCACGCGGCCGGCTTCGATCAGGTCGAAGAGCCGGTCGCCGTCGGGCCCGTCGAGGATGATGCTGCTCGCGCCGACCGCGAGGCAGGGCAGCAGGAAGACGTGCATCTGCGCCGAGTGGTAGAGGGGGAGCGCGTGCACCGGGCGGTCGCCGGCGCCGATGTCGAGGGCGGTGATGGCGCTCAGGTACTCGTGCACCAGCGCGCGGTGGGTCATCATCGCGCCCTTGGGGAGCGCGGTGGTGCCCGAGGTGTACAGCAGCTGCACCAGGTCCTCACCGCCCGGTTCCAGGCCGTCGTACGCGAAAGCCGTGGCCAGCCGGGCGAGGAGGGAGTCGTCGGTGTCGCGCAGCGGGAGCGTACGGACCCCGTCGGGGAGCCGCCCGGCGAGGTCCGGGTCGGCCAGGACCAGCGTGCTGCCGGACTGGCCGACGATGTAGGCGAGGTCGTCGCCGGTCAGGTTCTGGTTGACCGGCACGTGCACCAGGCCCGCCCGGGCACAGGCCAGGAACGCGATCAGGTAGGCGTCCGAGTTGTGGCCGTAGGCGCCGACCCGGTCCCCGGGGGACAGTCCCAGCTCCCGCAGGACGCTCGCCGCGCGGGAGACCGCGGTGTCGAGCTCCTCGTACGTCCACGTGCGGTCGCGGTACTCCACCGCGACGCGCGCCGGGGTGCGTCGGGCGCTGCGCCGCAGCACCCCGTCGACCGTGCTGCCATGTCCGGGCGTCATGACAGTCGATCCTCGGCTCGCGTCCCGGGGAGGTCAAGACACCGGTGCGCCGTGCGGGTCGGGTGCCGGGTTCACATGAGGGTGCCGCCCACCCCGCTGCGGCCGTCCGGCACGCCGGTGAGGCTGACGACGGTCTGCTCGCGGACCCCCTCGCCGAGTACGCCGGCCAGTGCGCCGGTGATGGCGGCGACGAGGCGGGCGGGTGCCTCGGGGACCTGCGGGAGGTGCAGGGCGGCCTCGCGCAGGCTGAACGTCACCAGGGGGGCATCGGCGTCGGTCGGCACACCGCCGAGGCCGCGCCGGTGCTGCGGGACGCCGATCAGGTCGACGCCGACCAGGCGGCGGAACTCCTCTCCGTAGACGGAACCGACCGCGTCGGTCAGGGCGGCGATCAGCTTCGGCTCGACCGTCCCGTCGAGGGTCTCCTCGCTGAGGTGGACGGTGAAGTGCGGCATGGCAGGATCTCCGTTCACACGATGCGTAGCATGGCGGAAAGCTCGTAGGACAAAGCAAAGCATCTTTGTCTTCAAAGGTAAATGCCAGGGAGTGCACGATGCCGACACCCGGGAGCGCGCCCGGACGGGACAACGGGGACGCAGCCGGAGGCGTCGACGACACGGTCCGGGCCCTGCTGCTGCTCATGCCGCGACTGGTGGGCCGGGCGAAGCGCATCCCCGTGCCGGAGGCCCTGCGGTCCTTCCAGCTCGCGCCGCGCCATCTCTCCCTGCTCGCCTGCCTGCTGTTCGACGGCCCGATGACGGTGAACGAACTGGCCGCACGGCTGGAGGTGGCGCCGACGACGGCGAGCCTGCTGATCGGCGACCTGAGCCGGAAGGGGATCCTGGAGCGCCGCGAGGACGAGGCCGACCGGCGCCGCCGGATCGTCGCCATCGCACCGGAGCAGGAACCCGCCATCCGCGCCTGGCTGGCTCCCGGCGCGACCGCGTGGCGTGCGGCCCTCGATCCGCTGACGCCGGATCAGCGCAGGCTGTTCGTCGAGACGTTGCTCGCGTACGAAGCCGCCGTCGGCGGCGGTGAGGAACGCGGCTGAACGCGTCACCGAGGGCGTGACGGCACCTTCGAAACCCCTGGTGTCATGGCACTGACACGTGCACATACCGACTGGTACGCTCAGCCGCCCCTTCCCCCAATGACGTCGGGAGGCACGATGCGCACCCGTCTGAGACGGTTCGTCGTCACGGCCGTCGCCCTGCTCACCGCCACGACCGTGCTGCCCGCCGCCGCGGCCGAACGCCCCGGTGGCCGCCACGAGAATCCGTCCCACGGCGGACTGTCCGCCGTCATCCGCTACACCGAGTACGGCATTCCGCACATCGTCGCCGAGGACTACGCGAATCTCGGCTTCGGCACCGGCTGGGCGCAGGCCACCGACCAGGTGTGCACGCTGGCCGACGGTTTCGTGACCGTACGCGGCGAACGCTCCCGCTACTTCGGCGCGGACGCGGCGTCCGACCTCTCGCTCTCCTCCGCCACCACGAACCTCTCCAGCGACCTGTACTTCCGGGGGGTGCGGGAGGCGGGCACGGTGGAGAAGCTGCTCGCCGAACCGGCGCCGCGCGGCCCCAGCCGCGACGTGAAGGAGCTGATGCGGGGCTTCGCGGCGGGCTACAACGCCTGGCTGGAACAGAACCGGATCACCGACCCGGCGTGCCGGGGCGCCGCCTGGGTACGGCCGGTGACGCCGCTTGACGTGGCCGCGCGCGGCTTCGCCCTCTCCGTGCTCGGCGGGCAGGGGCGGGGTGCGGACGGCATCACGGCCGCGCAGCCGCCGGCCGGGACGCCGGGGACCGCACCCTCGCGGGCACCCGACGCCGAGGCGACCGCGCGGGCCGCCCGGCAGTTGTTCGCCGCGGACGACGCCGACATGGGCTCCAACGCGGTCGCCTTCAGCGGCGCCACCACGGCGAACGGCCGGGGCCTGCTGCTGGGCAACCCGCACTACCCGTGGCAGGGCGGGCGCCGCTTCTGGCAGTCGCAGCAGACGATCCCCGGGCGCCTGAACGTCGCGGGCGGCTCGCTGCTCGGCTCGGCGACGGTGTCCATAGGCCACAACGCGCACGTGGCGTGGAGCCACACCGTCGCCACGGGCGTCACCCTCAACCTCCACCAGCTGACGCTGGACCCGGCCGACCCGACCGTCTACCTGGTGGACGGCAGGCGTGAACGCATGACGAAACGGTCCGTCACCGTCCCGGTGCGCAACGGCGCCCCGGTGACGAAGACCCAGTGGTGGACCCGGTACGGCCCGGTGGTCACCTCGCTCGGCGCCTCCCTGCCGCTGCCCTGGACGGCCACGACGGCCTACGCGCTGAACGACCCCAACGCCGCCAACATGCGCGCCTCCGACACCGCCCTCGGCTTCAGCCGGGCCCGCGACACGGACGACGTGCTGGACTCCCTGCGGCGCACCCAGGGCCTGCCGTGGGTGAACACGATCGCCGCCGACTCCGGCGGCCACACCCTGTTCACCCAGTCGCAGGTGCTGCCGCGCATCACCGACGAGCTGGCTCGGGCCTGCTCCACGCCGCTCGGCAAGGTGACCTACCCGTCGTCGGGACTGGCGGTCCTGGACGGCTCGCGCGGCGACTGCGCGCTGGGCCGCGACCGGGACGCCGTGCAGCCGGGCGTCTTCGGCCCGAGCAGGATGCCGACGCTGCGGGACGCGCCGTACGCGGAGAACTCCAACGACAGCGCCTGGCTGGCCAACGCCGACCGGCCGCTGACCGGTTACGAGCGGGTCTTCGGCACGGTCGGCACGCAGCGGACGATGCGTACCCGGGGCGCGCTCGAGGACGTGGCGGCGCTGGCGGGCCGGGGCGGGCTGACCGTGGGGGACCTGCAGAGGCAGCAGTTCGCCAACCGGGTGCCCGCGGGTGATGTGGCCGCGGCCGACGCGGCGAGGAGCTGTGCCGCGCTGCCCGGCGGCACGGCGACGGGCAGCGACGGGCGGGCCGTGGACGTCCGGGATGCCTGCGACGTGCTCGCCTCCTGGGACCGCACCGTGAACTCCGGCAGCCGGGGCGCGCTGCTCTTCGACCGGTTCTGGCGCGAACTCACGGCGGCCGTCCCCGCCGCGCAGTTGTGGAAGGTGCCGTTCTCGCCCGCCGACCCGGTCCGCACCCCGCACACACTGAACACCGAGGCGCCGGGCTTCGCCACCGCCCTCGCCGACGCCGTCGCCGAACTGCGGGCGGCGGGCATCGCGCTCGACGCCCCTCTCGGCGAGCACCAGTTCGTCGTGCGAGGCGGCGAGCGCATCCCCGTCGGCGGCGGCACGGAGTCGCTGGGCGTCTGGAACAAGATCGAGCCCGTCTGGGACCCGGCGCGTGGCGGCTACACCGAGGTGACCACCGGCTCCAGCTACATCCAGGCCGTCGGCTGGGACGGGACCCGCTGCCCGGTGGCCCGGACGCTCCTGACGTACTCGCAGTCCTCCGACCCCTACTCGCCGCATCACGCCGACCAGACCCGGCTGTTCTCCGGCGAGAGGTGGGTGACGTCCCGCTTCTGCGAGCGGGACATCCTCTCCTCGCCCGCACTCAGGGTCGTCCGCGTGCGTGAACGCTGACACCCCGGCCCGCCCGGCGTCGTACCGGGCGGGCCCCGCACGCCCCATTGACACATCCCGTCACTGACAGGAAAGTTTCACCCCGCACGGCAATCCCGGAAAGATACTTTCACCTTCGGTACGGGAGGCTCTCGATGGCGGAGCAGGCGGCGAGCGGATTCACACGTCGGCAACTGGGCGCCGGTGCCCTGGCGCTGGGCGGCGCCCTGGCGATCGCCCCGTTCGCGGCCGGGCCCGCCGCGGCGGCCTCGGGCACGGGCCGCCGTCCCACCCTGCGGCACGGCTCCGCCGAGCGCGCCGGACTGCTCCCCGGCCATCTGCGCCAACTCGTCGCCGACGCCGAGACGTTCCTCGGCCCCTCCCCCAAGCACCCCTGGTACGCGGGTGCCGTGCTGCTCGCCGGGCGCGGCGGCACGGTGGCGCTGCACGAGCCGATCGGCATGGCGGTGCGCTACCGGGCGTACGACGAGAAGACCGACACCGGCGTCGAGTTCCCGGCCGAGCGGCAGATCCCCATGACCCGGGAGACGGTGTTCGACCTGGCGTCGGTGTCCAAGCTGTTCACCTCGATCCTCGCCGTGCAGCAGATCGAGCGGGGCACCGTGGAGCTCGAGGCGCCGGTCGCCTCGTACCTGCCGGAGTTCGGCCGGGCGGGCAAGCAGGAGATGACGGTTCGTCAGCTGCTGACGCACACCTCGGGTTTCCGCGCCTGGATCCCGCTGTACAGCGCGCCGACGTACGAGGAGAAGGTCCGGCTGATCTTCGACGAGGCACCGGTGAGCCCGCCCGGAACCGCCTATCTCTATTCGGACCTGAACCTGATCTCCCTCCAGCTGGTCCTGGAGAAGGTCACCGGCCGCACCCTGGACGCCCTCCTGCGCGACGAGATCACCGCCCCGCTGGGCATGCACCGCACCCGCTACAACCCGCCCGCCTCCTGGAGACCCCGGATCGCGGCCACGGAGGACGCCCGCAAACCCTGGTCCGGCCTCGACCGCGGGCTGGTGTGGGGCGAGGTGCACGACGAGAACGCCTTCAGCCTCGGCGGTGTCGCCGGCCACGCGGGGGTGTTCTCCTGTGCGTGGGACCTCGCGGTTCTCGGCCGCACGCTGCTCAACGGCGGCTCCTACGGCCGGGCGCGCATCCTGCGGCCGGAGTCGGTGGAGTTGATGTTCACCGACTTCAACACCGCCTTCCCGGGGGACGAGCACGGGCTCGGCTTCGAGCTGTACCAGCACTGGTACATGGGCGCGATGGCCACCCCGCGCACCGCCGGCCACACCGGGTTCACCGGGACGTCGCTGGTGCTCGATCCGACGACCGACTCGTTCCTGGTGGTGCTGGGCAACTCCGTGCACCCCGTGCGCAGCTGGCGCTCCGGCTCGGCTCCGCGGGTTGCCGCCGGCACCCACATGGCACGCGCCGTGCCGGTCCGGCCGGCACACGGACGCACCGCCTGGTTCTCCGGGACGGCGAACGCCACGACGGCGACGCTCACGCTCCCCGCGCTGGACGCGTCGGCCGGCGACGCCCGCCTGCGCTGCGCGCTGTGGTGGGACACCGAGCCGGGGTCGGACGCCCTCGTCCTGGAGGCCACGACGGACGGCGGCGACACCTGGCGGCCCGTGCCGTTCACGACCACGCGCCGGGGCGAGACACCGCGGGAGCACCCCGCGGGCTCGGCCTCCGGCTGGTCCGGGCGCGTCTGGCACCGTCTGACGGCGGACCTCCCGGCCGCCCGCGGGCTCACGCTGCGCTGGCGGTACACGACCGACCGGCTGTACGTGGGCCGCGGGGCGTACGTCGACGGGCTGCGCGCCGAGGCGGCCGGCGGCGTCCTGTTCGACGACGCGCGCCCGGCTGACGCGGCGCGGGTCGAGGCCGTGGGGTGGACGCCGTCGGCGGACTAGCGGACCGGGGGTCCGTTACCGGTTGAACACCGCCTTCTGCACCTCGTTCGGCCCGTCGAAGCTGTTCTCCTTCAGACCGTCGAGGCGGCTCACGACCTTGTCGTCGGCGTGGTTCTTGCGGGCGCATTCGACGAGCGCCTTCTTGTCCGCCGGGTAGTCCATGCCGCTGAGGGCCTTCTGCAGGTCGATGGGGCTGAGGTCGGCCATGACAGGCTCCTTGTCCGTGCGGGTCGGCTGTACGGAATTTCCGTTATGTCGCGGTACCCCGCACACCCCGACGCATGCAGACCCTCAGCGCTCCGGCGACTCCAGCACCGCCATGGCCGCGTTGTGCCCCGGCACCCCGCTGACCCCTCCCCCGCGCACCGCGCCCGCTCCGCACAGCAGCACGTTCGCGTGCCCGGTCGCCACGCCCCAGCGGCCGGCGCCCTCCTGGGCGTGGGGCCAGGACAGCTCGCGGTGGAAGATGTTGCCGCCCGGCAGGCGCAGGTCGCGCTCCAGGTCCAGCGGGGTCTTCGCCTCGATGCAGGGGCGCCCGTCGGCATCGGTCGCGAGGCAGGAGGCGAGGGGTTCGGCGAGGTGGACGTCGAGCTGGGCGAGGGTCGAGGCGAGCAGCTCCTCGCGCACGGCGTCATTGTCCCGTGCGAACAGCCGCGCGGGTGTGTGCAGGCCGAACAGGGTGAGCGTGTGCATGCCCCGCTCGGCCAGGTCCGGGCCGAGGATCGTCGGGTCGGTCAGGGAGTGGCAGTAGATCTCGGAGGGGGGCGCGGCGGGCGGTTCCCCGGCGGCGGCCCGGGCGTACGCGGCGCCGAGCTGCTCGTAGCCCTCGGCGATGTGGAAGGTCCCGGCGAACGCCTCGCGGGGGTCGACGGCCGGGTCGCGCAGCGCCGGCAGCCGCGTCAGCAGCATGTTCACCTTGAGCTGGGCGCCCTCGGCGGGCGGCGGCGGGGCCGCGCCGGTCAGGACCGCCAGCTCCTGCGGCGAGGCGTTCACCAGGACATGGCGCGCGGCGGCGACGCCCTCGCCGTCGGCCGTGCGGTAGGTGACCTCGGCCGTCCGGCCGTCCGTGTCGATGCGCACCGCCTCGTGCCCGGTGGCGAGTACGGCCCCCGCTGCCCGCGCCGCGTGCGCCAGCGCGTCGGTGAGGGCACCCATGCCGCCGACCGGAACGTCCCAGGCACCGGTGCCGCCGCCGATCACGTGGTACAGGAAGCAGCGGTTCTGCTTCAGGGAGGGATCGTGCGCGTCGGCGAAGGTGCCGATCAGTGCGTCGGTGAGGACCACGCCCCGCACCAGGTCGTCCGAGAAGTGCTTTTCGACGGCGACGCCGATCGGCTCCTCGAACAGGGCCCGCCAGGTCTCCTCGTCGTCGATGCGGCGGCGCAGCTCCTCCCGGGTGGGCAAGGGCTCGGTGAGCGTCGGGAAGACCCGCCGGGCGACCCGGCCGGTCGTGCCGTAGAAGCGCTGCCAGGCCGCGTACTCCCGGTCCGAGCCGGTGAGCCGGGCGAAGGACTCCCGCGTCCGCCGCTCGCCCCCGCCGACGAGGAGCCCGGTGGGCCGTCCGTCCCGCTCGACGGGCGTGTACGAGGAGACGGTGCGCCCGCGCACCCGGAACTCCAGGTCCAGGTCCCGCACGATCTTGCTCGGGAGCAGGCTGACCAGGTACGAGTACCGGGACAGCCGCGCGTCGACCCCGGCGAACGGCCGCGTGGAGACGGCCGCGCCCCCGGTGTGGCCGAGCCGCTCCAGCACCAGCACGGAGCGCCCCGCGCGGGCCAGGTAGGCGGCGGCGACCAGGCCGTTGTGGCCGCCGCCGACGATGACGGCGTCGTAGGCACGGGATGCGTGGTGTGGGGCCATGGCTCTTGGTAGCACGCCGTGATCCACATCGCCAGAGGCCGGCCGTGCCCCGGATCAGCGGCTGCCCGACGCCCCCTGCCGCCGCACCACCGCCGCCCTGCGGTACAGGTCCACGGCCTCGGCGCCCCGGCCGAGCTGCTGCAGGCAGTGGGCCTCGTCGTCACGGCTGGCGACGGTGTCCGGGTGGTCGGGGCCGAGGACCCGCTCGCGCGCGTCGGCGACCTGCCGGTACTCGGCCAGGGCGTCGGCCCAGCGGCCCAGCCAGCCGAGGCCCACGGCGACCTCCCGGCGGCTGACCAGCGTGTCCGGGTGGTCGGGGCCGAGCACGCGCTCGCGGATCGCGCACAGCGAGCGGGACTCGGTGAGCGCGTCCTCCCAGCGGCCCAGCCGCCCCAGGTTGACGCCCAGGCCGTGCCGGGCGCGCAGGGTCTCGGGGTGCTCGGCGCCCAGGACGCGGGTGCGGTCCTCGACCAGCTCGCCGTACAGCGTCAGCGCCTCGGCGCTGCGGCCGAGACGACCCAGGCTGATGCCGATCTCGTAGCGGGCGGCGAGGGTGTCGGGGTGGTCCGGGCCGAGCGCCCGGTCGCGGGCCTCGGCGACCTCGCGGTAGGTCCGCAGCGCCTCCTGCCAGCGACCCAGCCGGCCGAGGGCGTAGGCGACCTCGTAGCGGGTGACCAGGGTGTCGGGATGGTCGGGACCGAGCACGCGGGCGCGGGCGGCGGCCACCTCGCGGGCCATGCGGTGGGCTTCCTCCGGGCGGCCGAGCCGGCCCAGGTTGAAGGCGAGGTTGTGACGGCAGCGCAGCGTGTCGGGGTGGTCGGCGCCCATGGTGCGCTCCCGGACGGCGAGGACCGACGTGTAGACCTGGTGGGCGTCGTCGTACCGGCCCAGCCGGCCCAGGACGTACGCCATCTCCTGGCGGGTGGCGAGGGTGTCGGGATGGTCGGGGCCGAGCACGCGGATCCTGGCCTCGGCCACCCGCTTGTAGGCGTGCAGCGCGTCGGCTGGACGGCCGGTGCGGCTGAGGGTGAAGGCGAGCTCGTGACGGCTGGCGAGGGTGTCGGGGTGGTCGGGGCCGAGCAGGCGCTCGCGTTCGCCCGCCACCGCGCGGTGCACCTCGCCCGCCTCGGTCCAGCGGCCGAGCCGCCCCAGGCTCAGGCCCGCGTTGTGCCGCCCCGCCAGCGAGGTGACGGCTTCCGGCGGCGGGTCGGGCCGCTCGTCGGGCACGGGCCGCGCGTCCTCGTCGTCGGCGGGCCGCGGGATCCAGTCGCCGGACAGACCGGCCCCGGGGTCCGGGGGTGTGGAGCGCAGTCCGGTGCCGGTCGCCTTGTGGCCGGTGGTCATGCCGGCCGTCCAGGAGGGCAGCTTGTGTCCCACCGGCTCGGGCAGCTCCGGCCGGGGAGCGGCCACAACGGGCACGTACGCCGGTGCCGTGCGGCCGGCGGCGATCCGGCGGCCCAGTTCACGGGCGTCCTGCGGACGCCGTTCGGGCCGCTTGGCCAGCAGGTCCAGGATGATCCGCTCCAGGTACCCGGGCAGTTCGGGGCGGTGCCGGCGCGGCGGTTCGGGCGGGGTGTCGCGGTGGCCGACGAGGATCGCCCAGGCGTCGTCGAGATCGAACGGGGGTACGCCGGTGGCGATCTCGTAGAGCACGCAGCCCAGCGAGTAGAGGTCGCTGCGCCGGTCCACCTCGGTGCCGCCGATCTGCTCCGGCGACATGTAGTGGGGGGTGCCCATGGCGATGCCGGTGCCGGTGAGGCG
This sequence comes from Streptomyces viridiviolaceus, assembly GCF_014650995.1. Lineage (GTDB taxonomy): Bacteria > Actinomycetota > Actinomycetes > Streptomycetales > Streptomycetaceae > Streptomyces > Streptomyces viridiviolaceus. Next base: position 213,920 of record NZ_BMWA01000010.1, on the reverse strand, counting down.
GGCGGTGAACCCGACGTCGTGGCCGAGCCGGGCGATGCCGAAGTCGCAGATCTTCACCGTGCCGTCGGCGAGCCGCACGATGTTCGCCGGCTTCAGGTCCCGGTGGACGATGCCCTGTTCGTGGGTGTAGGCGAGGGCGGCGGCCACCTGATCGGCGATGTCGACGACGTCGGGGACCGGCAGCGGGTGGTGCTTGTTGTCCTCCAGGAGCTGGCTGAGGTTGCGGCCCTCCAGCAGTTCCATGACGAGGAAGAGCACGCCGTCGGACTCGCCGAAGTCGTGCACGACGGTCACCCCGCGGTGCTGGAGGGCGGCGGCCACGCGGGCCTCGCGCCGGAACCGCTCCCGCAGGACGCGGGTGAAGGAATGGTCGTGCTGCGCTCCCAGCGGCTTGAGGCACTTGACGGCGACGCGGCGGCCCAGCGACTCGTCCCGCGCCCGCCATACCTCGCCCATGCCGCCGCGCCCGATCCGGTCGAGCAACCGGTACCGGCCCTGGATCAGCGTGCTGTCCCCCATCTCGGCGCCCGCCCCCGCCTCGTCACTGTCGCCCCGCCCTCCCCTGGCCGGTCCAGTATGGCGGTTTATCGTCCGAGTTTGTACGGTGCCGGACGCGCGTCCGGTCCGAGCCGCGCCATGGCGCGCAGGATGTGTTTGGGCGGCAGCTGCCAGCGCAGACGTGCGGGAATCCGGCGCAGCAGGGCTCCCGTGACCCGTAGCCGGCGGGTGACGGTGGCGGGTGCGGGGGCCGGTCTGCCGTAGAGCACGTGCGCGTATTGCGGTAGGGAGGCGTACGCCAGCTGTGCCACCCGCCGCCACAGCAACGCGCGCGCCGGGACCAGCAGCGGGTGCGTCGGCGGGCGGAGCAGGAAGTCGTCCACCTCGCGTGCCTCGTCCCCCGCGGCCAGCTCGGGCCGCACCCGTGCGAAGTAGGCGGCGAGCTCGGCCCGGCTCGCGGGTACGGCGTCGGGGTCGAGGCCGACCAGGCGGGCGCTGTGCCGGTGCTCGGCGAGGTAGCGGTCGGCCAGGGCGTCGGTGAGCGGGAATCCGGAGCGTCTGAGCACGTGCAGGTAGGAGTCGATCTCGGCGCAGTGCACCCACAGCAGCAGCGCCGGTTCGTCGATGCCGTACCTCTCCCCCGTGTCCGGGTCCGTCGCCCCGAGCATGCGGTGGATCTTCCGTACCCGGGCACCTGCCCGCTCGGCGGCCTCGGTGGTGCCGTACGTCGTCGTGCCGACGAAGCCGGCGGTGCGCATCAGCCGCCCCCAGGCGTCGCGCCGGAAGTCGGAGTTCTGCATGACGCCGCGCACGGCGCGCGGGTGCAGGGCCTGGAGGTAGAGGGCACGGATCCCGGCGATCCACATCATCGGGTCGGCATGGGCCTGCCAGGTCACCGAGTCCGGGCCGAACAGCCCCGGGTCGCCCGTCCGCGTCACCGTCATACCCGCAGGCTAACGCCGTACGGGTCGTGGCCCCAGGGCCTCAGCGGAGGGTGGCGAGGAAGTCGTCGCAGGCCCGGGCGCAGGCGCGGCTCGCCTCGGCGCCGTCCTCCGCGCCGGGGCATTCGTCGAAGACGTGCGCGCTCTCCAGGCACACCTGCCGGCACCACTCCAGCTGGACCCGGATCGCGGACTCGTCCACCTGGTTCTGCTCGGACAGCACCCGGCACGTCGCGTCGCACACCTCCGCGCACATGATGCCCTTGCGGCGCACCAGTTCCTGTTTCTCGGTCCCGTCCGGTTCCACGAGACTCGCGCGCAGCGCGCAGGCCCGCGCACACTCGGTGCACGCCTGTGCACATGCGAAGCGATCTTCGAGGAAGCGGAAGAGCTCCTGCTGGGAAGTCGTCGTCGATGTCACACTCCGCGGGTTGCCGGAAGGGGCGGCGGCAAACCCGGCGAACCCGGTGTTCCCAAGGGTTCCGGCCCGTTTTCCGGCTTCGTCGCCGGGCACCCGTGGACCCGCCGGAAGCGACGACGGACGGAGGTGCACGACCATGCCGGGACGACAGGAACTGCCGTCGACCCTGGAGCGGTCATCGGAGGAGGCCCAGCGCACGTGGATCAAGGCCCATGACTCTGCCGTGGAGGAGTACGGCGAGGGCGAACGGGCCCACCGGGTGGCCTACGGGGCGCTCAAGCACATGTACGAGAAGGTCGGCGACCACTGGGAGCGCAAGGAGGGCGGCCGCAAGGGCCCCTCCGACCCGCAGTCGGCCCGGCCCCGGCAGCAGGGCGGCCGCAGCGGCGAGGGCGTCGACGAGAGCGCTTCGAAGGAACACCTCTACGGCGTGGCTCGGCGGCTGGGCGTCGAGGGCCGGTCACGGATGTCCAAGACGGAACTGCTCGACGCCATCCGCAAGGCGAACCGTTCGCAGACGCGAGCGGCCCGGTCGGGCTGAGCAGGTTGGTGACGTGCGCCGGGGGTACTCGCGCGGCATGACTAGCGCATGGATGGAGATGGCCGCGAGTTCCGGCGCCGCCGGTGTGGGACTGATCGTGGCGGGTGTCGTGGTGGTGGCGCTGCTGATCGGCGCCTTCGCGTTCGGCATCCGCGTCAAACGCAGGGAGCCCGCGCCGCCCCGTCCCGACGAGCAGCCCCGGCCGCCCGCGGACGGACCGGTCCGCGAGGTCCAGGAGAACCGGGAGCCCGAGGAGGTGCCCAGGAGCGACGACCGGATGCTGCCGCACGAGCTTCGGCACCAGGGCAGCCGCTCCGCCCCCGAAGGGGAACGGCCCCGCTGGAACGAGGGCGGCAGCGGTTCGTTCGGCAGTGGCGGGCCGGGGGCCCGCTGAACCGGAACCGACCCGAAGGCCTTCGAAGGGCCCGGAGTGCCGGGGCCGCCGCGCCCGGGCCGCCGCACAGAGAGAAGTGAGAACCATGGCCGACCCGGCCCGCAACACCCTGCCGCTGCCCGACTACGACCATCTGCCGATCGGGAGTCTGGAGAGCCGTATCCGGTCGCTGGGCGTGGAGGAGGTGGAGGAACTGCTGGCGTACGAACGGTCGCACGCCGACCGTCTCCCGGTGACGGAGCTGCTGGCGACCCGTCTGGAGCAGTTGCAGTCCGGGGCCGAACCGTCGTCCGGCGACCCCGGTGCCGTACGCCCCGAGCAGACTCAGGGCCACACGGGTTCGCCCGTGTCGCCCGCGACCTCTCCGGAGCCGTTCAGCCCGCCGCCGCACGGCACTCCGGACCAGCGGGGCAAGCCGAAGGGTGACCGCAGGTGATTTCCGGCACGGCCGCCGGGGAACCCATGCGCCGTGCTGTTGAAGAGGAGAAGGGCCCGCGCCGGCGCGCGGGCCCGCTACGCGGCCGAACGCACGGTCGACTGGGCGGATGAGCGGCTCCCCGTCTGTGAGGGCGGGGGGCTGCTGCGCAAGGCATTCCCCGACCACTGGTCGTTCCTGCTGGGCGAGATCGCCCTCTACAGCTTCGTCGTGCTGCTGCTGACCGGTGTCTGGCTGACGCTGTTCTTCCAGCCCTCGATGACGCAGGTCGTCTACGAGGGCTCGTACCGGCCGCTGCTCGGGGTGCGCATGTCGGAGGCGTACCGCTCGACGGTCGACATCAGCTTCGACATCCGTGGCGGGCTGCTGATCCGGCAACTCCACCACTGGGCCGCCCTGGTGTTCCTGTCGGCCATCGGAGTGCATCTGCTGCGCGTCTTCTTCACCGGCGCGTTCCGCCGGCCCCGTGAGGCCAACTGGATGATCGGCGTGACGCTGTTCCTGCTGTCGCTCGCCGAGGGCTTCGCCGGGTACTCGCTCCCCGACGATCTGCTGTCCGGTACGGGTCTGCGCATCGCGCAGGGCATCATGCTGTCCCTCCCGGTGGTGGGGACGTACGTCAGCATGTTCGCGTTCGGTGGCGAGTACCCCGGCGAGGAGCTGATCCCGCGGCTGTACTCGCTGCACATCCTGCTCGTTCCCGGGCTGCTGCTGGGGCTCCTCACGGTCCATCTGATCCTGGTCTTCTACCTCAAGCACACCCACTGGGCCGGCCGCGGCCGCACCAACCGCAACGCCGTGGGCAAGCCGATGTTCCCGCAGTTCGCCGCGGGCTCCACCGGCCTGTTCTTCATGGTCTTCGGCGCGCTCACGGTGCTCGCGGCGGTGGCCCAGATCAATCCGATCTGGGCGTACGGCCCCTATCGCTCGGACGTCGTCTCGACGGGGTCGCAGCCGGACTGGTACGTCGGCTTCCTGGAGGGCGCGCTGCGGCTGGTGCCACCGTGGGAGACGGTGGTGGCCGGCCACACGGTGATGTGGAACGTGCTGCTGCCCGCGGTCGTGCTGCCGGGCGCCCTGTTCGCGGTGCTCTACGCGTACCCGTTCTTCGAGCGCTGGGTGACCGGTGACCGGCAGGAGCACCATCTGTGCGACCGCCCCCGGAACAAGCCCGTGCGCACCGGGCTGGGCGTCGCCGCGATCACCTTCTACGGGGTGCTGACCGCCGCGGGCGGCAACGACATCATCGCCTTCACCTTCGACATCTCGCTGAACCTGCTGACGTGGGTGTTCCGTGTCTGTCTGGTGGTGCTGCCACCGCTCGCCTTCGTCGTGACCAAGCGGGTCTGCCTGGCGCTGCAGGAAGGGGACCGCGAGCGGCTGGCCGAGGGCGAGGAGACGGGCGAGGTGCGGCAGACGCTCGCGGGCGGCTACGCCGAGAGCCACGAACCCCTGGACGAGGAGACGCGGTACGTGCTGCGGACGGGGCGCCCGCCCGAGCCGCTCGCGCCGGCCGCGCCCGAAGGCGGGGCGCCGCGGGTGGCAAGGCTCCGGGCGACGCTCAGCCAGTGGTACTACGGCGACCGCGTCGACGTGGAGGAGCCGGAGGTGTCCGAGCCGTCCGAGGACGAGCTGGAGCGCTGAGTGTCCCGTCCCGCGTACTGGAAGACGAGGCCGAAGGTGCCGCCCGCGAGGACGCCGAGGCCCAGCAGGGCGAGCCACAGGCCGTAGACGACGCCGAGCGCGAGGAGGACCGCGCCCAGGGCGGTCATGATCGGCCAGTGGCTGCGCGGCGGGAAGAACTCCAGGGGGCCGGCGCCGTCGGCGACTTCGGCGTTGTCGCGGTCCTGCGCCCGCGGGCCGCGCTTGCGGTGCTGCACGAGGAGGAAGAACGCGACGAGCGACGACATCAGGAAGGCGACGGTCAGGACGGCGGTGCCGGCCGGCTCGGCGGAGAAGTAGCCGTAGCCGATCGTGATGACGGCGAAGAAGGCCGCCACCAGGGTGAACAGACGCGCCTCGGTCTTCACTGCACGTGCCTCTGGTCGTGCCGGCTGATGTGGGGGTGGTGCAGCTCGAACGCCGGGGACTCGGAACGGATCCGGGGCAGCGAGTGGAAGTTGTGGCGTGGCGGTGGGCACGCGGTGGCCCATTCGAGGGAACGGCCGTAGCCCCAGGGGTCGTCGTTCTCCACGCGGGTGCCGTACTGGCGGGTGCGCCACACGTTGTAGAGGAACGGCAGCGTGGACAGGCCGAGCAGGAAGGCGCCGATGGAGCTGATGGTGTTCAGGGCCGTGAAGCCGTCCGCGGCCAGGTAGTCGGCGTAACGGCGCGGCATGCCCTGCTCGCCGAGCCAGTGCTGCACGAGGAACGTGGTCTGGAAACCGACGAAGAGCGTCCAGAAGTGGATCTTGCCGAGGCGTTCGTCGAGCATTCTGCCGGTGAACTTCGGCCACCAGAAGTAGAAACCCGCGAACATCGCGAACACCACCGTGCCGAACAGCACGTAGTGCAGGTGGGCGACGATGAAGTAGGAGTCCGTGAGGTGGAAGTCGAGCGGCGGGGAGGCGATCAGGACGCCGCTCATGCCGCCGAGCAGGAACGTCACGAGGAAGCCGCACGACCACAGCATCGGCGTCTCGAAGGACAGCGAGCCGCGGATCATCGTGCCGATCCAGTTGAAGAACTTTACTCCCGTCGGCACCGCGATAAGGAACGACATCAGCGCGAAGAACGGCAGCAGCACGGCACCGGTGGCGAACATGTGATGGGCCCACACCACGGCGGACAGCATGGTGATCGCGATGGTGGCGCCGATCAGGCTGAGGTAGCCGAAGATCGGCTTGCGACTGAACACCGGGACGATCTCGGTGACGATGCCGAAGAACGGCAGCGCGACGATGTAGACCTCGGGGTGGCCGAAGAACCAGAACAGGTGCTGCCACAGCAGTGCCCCGCCGCTCGCGGCGTCGTAGATGTGCGCGCCGAACTTGCGGTCGGCCTCCAGGGCGAGGAGCGCGGCGGTGAGCACGGGGAAGGCGGGCAGCACCAGGATCGAGGTGAACAGCACGTTCCAGGTGAAGATCGGCATCCGGAACATGGTCATGCCGGGGGCGCGCAGACACAGGATGGTCGTGATGAAGTTGACGGCGCCGAGCGTGGTGGACACGCCGGTGACCACCAGCCCCATGGCCCACAGGTCACCGCCCGGTCCCGGGCTGAAGACGGCGCTGTTGAGCGGCGCGTAGGCGAACCAGCCGAAGGCCGCAGCTCCCTGGGGGGTGAGGAATCCCGCCACCACCATCAGACCGCCGAAGAGGTACAGCCAGTAGGACAGCGCGTTGAGCCGGGGGAAGGCGACGTCCGGGGCACCGATCTGCAGGGGCATGATGGCGTTGGCGAATCCGGCGAACAGCGGGGTCGCGAACAGCAGCATCATGATCGTGCCGTGCACGGTGAAGAGCTGGTTGTACTGGTGACTGCTGAACAGCTGCAGTCCCGGGCGGGCGAGTTCGGCGCGCATCAGGAGCGCGAGCAGGCCACCGAAGAGGAAGAAGCAGAAGGAGGTCGTCATGTAGAGATTGCCGATCACCTTGTGATCGGTCGTCGTCGCCCACCGCACCAGGGACCGCCCGAGCGTGCGGTTCGTCCGCGTCCGCTCGGGTGTCCGGTGCGGCGGTTTGTTCCTCCTGTCCACCGCCATGCGCCGGAGGGTACCCAGGCCGGAAGCCGCCAGACGTACGGCCACGCCGCGCATCCGGGCGGCGGCCCCCGTGCGCTCCCGCGCGGCTCGGCCGGGCGGGTTCGCGCGCCCGGCGGCCGGAGCCGGTCAGCGGCCCGCGCCGACGGCGCCGAGCGTGTCGAGGCACTCCCTGACGAGTTGTGAGAGGTCCCGCTGTCCGGGCTCGACGATCCAGCGCTGGAACGCCACCTTGAACACGGCCGTCCCCGCCTCGGCGGTCAGGCGTGCGATCAGGTCGCTCACACCGCGCCCGCGCAGGGCGTCGGCGCGTGCGACGGACAGGTCCGCGAGCTTGATTACGACAGTGACGGACATCGCGTGTGACGGTGTCCCGCCCGAACGGAGTTCGCGGGCCGCGGCTTCGGCTGGCGCTCCGCGACCGGCTTCCGGCACCCCGGTCTGCACGAGTACCGCGACGACGACGTGCCCTGTCGATGATGCGCGGCTTCTCGGGACTGCTGCTCACCGCGGGCCTCGACCACACGCTCTTCGGCGCGACCGCGGCCCGGGAGGACGGTTCCATGACGTTCCTGGCTCCCGGCGAGGAACGCGGCTGCACGACCACGTTCCGCGTGGGGCGGCTGGACTGACCGACGGGGCCGGCGATGCGCCGGCCGCGTCGACGGCGGCGTCAGTCCACCACCAGGACGACCTCCAGGGTCCGCGGGCCGTGGACGCCTTCGACCCGGTCGAGTTCGATGTCGCTCGTGGCGGACGGGCCGGAGATCCAGGTCATCGGGCGGGTGGGGTCGAGGCGGGGCAGGGCCTGCGGGAGCGAGGCGACCACCTGGCCGGGGGCTTCGACGACACAGACGTGCAGGTCGGGAATGAGGGTGAGGGCGCGCCGGCCCTGCCCCGGGCCGGCGTCGAGGACGACGGTGCCGGTCTCCGCGACGGCCAGGGCGCACCCGGTGACCACGGCGTCGGTGGAATCGAGTTCGGCCGGGGTCAGGGGGACGTCGTCGAACCGTTGCCGGGCGTCCGAGCCGGCCAGCCAGGCACCGGGAAGACCGGGCGGCACGACGACGGTGCGTGCGCCGCGCTCGGCGAGGAGCCTGCCGACGAGTGCCGGCAGGCCCTGCCGGGTGCTGCGGTGCACACCGGCCCGGTAGTCGACGAGGTTGTCGTGGAGGAGGTCGAGCACCCCGGCGGGGTCGTCGGGTGTGTGGCTCACGAGGTAGTCGCGCGCGACCTCGGGGGCCTCGGGCACGTCGGCGAGGGCCCTGCGCACTCTGCCCAGGACGCGGTCGCGGGAGGAGGACGGAGACGTCATGCGTGGTTCTTCTTCCACCAGTCACGGAAGGGCCGGTCGGGCAGCTCCGGCAGGTCACGACTGTTGGTCCACTCGCGGGCCCCGGGGCCGGGGAGCCGCTTGGGATGCAGCTTCCGCGTCCTGGAGGCGAGGCGTTCACCGGCGGTGAGGGCGGCCGGGTGGTCCAGGAGCCAGGTCGCCGCCCGCATCGCGGCCCGTTCGAGGCGGTGTCCGGCGCCGCCCTGGTCGGCGACCTTCTCCCGCAGGTGGACGAGGACTTCGGGGATGTCGATGGCCACCGGGCACACTTCGTAGCAGGCGCCGCACAGGGACGACGCGTACGGCAGTGACGCGTCGAGCTCCGTGGCGGTGCCCCGCAGTTGGGGGGTGAGGATGGCGCCGATGGGGCCGGGGTAGGCGGAGCCGTAGGCGTGGCCGCCGGCCCGCTCGTACACCGGACAGACGTTCAGGCACGCCGAGCAGCGGATGCAGCGCAGCGCCTGCCGGCCGACCTCGTCGGCGAGGGTGTCGGTGCGGCCGTTGTCCAGCAGGACCAGGTGGAAGGCGCGCGGGCCGTCCCCGTCGGTCGTGCCCGTCCACATCGTGGTGTAGGGGTTCATCCGCTCGGCGGTGGAGGAGCGCGGCAGGAGCTGGAGGAAGACCTCGAGGTCGCGCCAGGTGGGGATCACCTTCTCGATGCCGACCACGGAGATCAGGGTCTCGGGCAGGGTCAGGCACATGCGGCCGTTGCCCTCGGACTCCACGACGACCAGCGTGCCGGTCTCGGCGACCATGAAGTTGGCACCGGAGATCCCCACCTTGGCGCGGAGGAACTTCTCGCGCAGGTGGAGCCGGGCCGCTTCGGCGAGGTCCGCGGGCCGGTCGGTCAGGCCGTCCGGGGCGGGGCGCCCCCAGTCCTGCATGTGGTCGCGGAAGATGTCGCGGATCTCGCCGCGGTTGCGGTGGATGGCCGGGACGAGGATGTGGGAGGGCAGGTCGTCGCCGAGCTGCACGATGAGTTCGGCTAGGTCGGTCTCGTAGGCGCGGATGCCGGCCGTCTCCAGCGCCGCGTTGAGGCCGATCTCCTGGGTGGCCATGGACTTGACCTTGACGACCTCCGTCTCGCCGGTCGCCTCGACCAGGTCCGCGACGATGCGGTTGGCCTCTTCGGCGTCGGCGGCCCAGTGCACGGTGCCGCCCGCGGCGGTGACGGCCCGTTCCAGCTGCTCCAGGTGGCGGTCGAGGTGACGCAGCGTCCGGTCCTTGATCTGCTTGCCGGCCTCGCGCAGCTGCGCCCAGTCGTCGAGTTCGGCGACCGCCCCCGCCCGCTTGGCGCGGATGGTGTGCGTGGCGTGCCGGAGATTGCCGCGCAGCGTCGTGTCGCGTACGGCGTCGCGTGCCGCCTCGGGGAAGGACGGCATTCCGATGAAGGTTCCACTCATCGCAGCGGCTCCTCTTCCGTGCTCGCGAGAATCTCCGCGAGGTGCAGTGCCCGCTGCGGTGCCTCCCGGCGACGCAGCATGCCGCCGATGTGCATGAGGCACGAGTTGTCGGCGCCGCACAGCACGTCCGCCTCCGTGGCCAGGGCATTGCTGATCTTGTCGGCGCCCATCGCCTCGGACACGTCGGCGTTCTTCACGGCGAACGTTCCGCCGAAGCCGCAGCACTCCTCCGCGCCCGGCAGCTCGATCAGTTCCAGTCCCTTGACCGCCTGCAGCAGGCGGCGCGGCCGGTCGCCCAGCCCGAGCGTGCGCAGCCCGTGGCACGACGGGTGGTAGGTCACCGTGTGGGGGAAGTACGCGCCCACGTCCGTCACCCCCAGCACGTCGACGAGGAACTCGGTCAGCTCGTGGACGCGCGGCACCAGGGACGTGGCGGCCCCGGCCAGTTCCCGTCCGCGGCCTTCGGCTGCCGCTCTGGCGCCGATGCGGGGGTAGTTGTCGCGGACCATGGCGACGCAGGAGCCGGAGGGGGCGACGACGTGGTCGTAGCCCTCGAAGGCGCGGGCCATGCGGCGCACCAGCGGTTCGGTCGCGCGCCGGTAACCGGTGTTGTACTGCGGCTGGCCGCAGCACGTCTGGGCGGCGGGGAAGTCCACCTCGACTCCGAGGCGCTCGAGCACCTTGACGGTGGCGATGGCCGTGGACGGGTACAGGGCGTCGTTGACGCAGGTGGCGAAGAGAGCTACGCGCATCAGGGCTCCGTTCGGGCAGGGGTGAGCCTGGCAGCCGCCGCGTCCCAGGCGGCGCTGTCGCCGCGGGGGGTGTAGCGCCTGAGGTGTTGGGTGGAGGCGACGAGTCGGCGCATCGCGGCCAGGTCGGCCACCAGTCCGGCGGCCCTGGCCTGGACGAGGATGTTCCCGAGGGCGGTGGCTTCGGTGGGCCCGGCGATGACGGGCAGTCCGGTGGCGTCGGCGGTGAGCTGGCAGAGCAGGTCGTTGCGTGAGCCGCCACCGACGAGATGGATGTGGGTGATGTCGCGGCCGGCGAGTTCGGCGGCCTGCCGCAGGGTGCGGCGGTGGGCCAGTGCCAGGCTCTCCAGAATGCAGCGGACGACGGCACCCTGGCTCTCGGGGACCGGCTGGCCGGTGCGGCGGCAGTGGTCCCGGATCCGTTCCGGCATGTCGCCCGGGGCGAGGAACTCGGGGTCGTCGGGGTCGATGATCGCGCCGTAGGCCCGGCACCGGGCGGCCTCGGCGAGGAGCTCGGGGATGTGTGTGGGCAGCCCCTGTGCGTCCCAGGCCCGGCGGCACTCCTCCAGCAGCCACATGCCCATGATGTTGCGGAGGTAGCGGACGGTGCCGTCCACGCCCAGCTCGTTGGTGAAGTTCGCGGCCCGGGAGGTCTCGGTCAGGACCGGGGCGTCCAGTTCGAGGCCGGCCAGCGACCAGGTGCCGCACGAGATGTAGGCGAAGTGCGGTTCGGTGGCCGGGACGGCGGCGACCGCGGATGCGGTGTCGTGCGAGGCGACGGTGACGACCGGGGTGCTCGCGTCCAGATCGGTGTGGGCGGCGACGTGCGGAAGCAGGCTGCCTGCCGGGTCGCCGGGTCGGCGCAGGGGTGGCAGCAGGCCGGGGTCGATGGAGAGCCGGTCGAGGAGTTCCGCGGACCAGGTGCCCGTGCGGGCGTCGAAGAGCCCCGTGGTGGAGGCGTTGGTCGCCTCCGCCCCGATGGATCCGGTCAGCCAGTGGACCAGCAGGTCCGGTATCAGCAGCAGGGTGCGGGCGGCGCGCAACTGGCTGCTGCCCGCTGCCGAGGCGAGCTGGAAGACGGTGTTGAAGGGCAGGTGCTGCAGCCCGGTGATCCGGTACAGCTCCTCGGGTCCGACGCGGGGCCAGACCTGCTCGGCGGCGGTGTCGGTGCGGCTGTCCCGGTAGTGGTAGGGGGTGCCGACGAGTACGCCGTCGGCGTCGAGGAGTCCGTAGTCCACCGCCCACGTGTCCACCCCGATGGAGACGACACCGCCGGCCCGGGCGGCCTCCCGCAGTCCGTCGACGGTTCCCTGGAAGAGCGCGAGCAGGTTCCAGTGCAGTCCGTCGGGCAGGCGTACCGGGGTGTTGGGGAACCGGTGGGCCTCGGTCCCCTGCTGCACCTAGGGGTGCGGCAGGGCCCGGACGAAGGCGGAGGTCAAAGCGGTGGGCGCGGTGACGGCCGTGCCGACGCCGACACTGTGTGCGCCGTGTGCGAGGGCCTGGGCGGCCTCCTCGGGCGTACGGATGCGGCCTTCGGCGGTGACGGGGACGTCCACCGCGGCGGCGAGGGCCGCCACCAGAGCCAGGTCCGGTCCGTCCTGGACGGGAGAGCCGGGCGCGTACCCGGACAGCGTGGTGGAGACGAAGTCGGCTCCGTCGGCGGCTGCTGTCACTCCTTCTCGCAGGGTGGCGACATCGGCCATCACCAGGGCGTCTCCGAAGCGCGGCGGCTCGGGCCGCCGGTCACGCAAGGGAAGAAGGAGTTCCGCGGTGAAGGCTGCCGTCAGGGCGTTCCGGTAGAGCCGGCCGATGCGCGGGACGCCCACCGGCGACGACGACCCCGGTCGGGGCCGAGGACGTTGGCGAGCCCGCCGAGGGCCCGTCCGGCCGCGGACGCGCCCGTGGTGATGGCGTGGACGGCGTACCGGTCGCCCTGGCCCGCCAGATGTGCCACCGTTTCGAGTCGGTCGGCGCAGCGGCCCGCGATCCGCTCGTAGTGGGCCGTTATGGCGGGTCCGGCCGGAGGCTCAACGCCGAAGCCCCAACAGACCGAGTTTCAAGCCCGTTAGCCGGCGTGATCACCTTGCGGCCTGGTTGCCTGCTGGGAGGCGGTGGCGAGGGCGGCGCGCGCGGTCAGGGTGTCGGGATGTTCCGCACCCTGAATCCGCTCACGATCGGCAGCCACTTGCTCCAGCAAGGCGATGGCCTCGCTCATCCGCCCCGCCTGCTGGTAAGAGGCGGCTAGGTTGGCGCGCGCGGTCAGAGTGTCGGCATGTTCCGCACCCAGAATCCGCTCACGGTCCGCAGCCACCTGCTCCTCGATATCGATCGCCTCACTCGTCCGCCCCACCTCCCAGTAGGAAACGGCGAGATTGGCACGCGCGGTCAAAGTGTCGAGATGATCCACACCAAGAATCCGCTCACGATCCGCAGCCACCTGCTCCAGCAACGCGATGGCCTCGTCGTCCTGCCCCGCTGCCCGGTAGGCGGAGGCAAGGTTGATCCGCGCGGTCGAGGTGCTGGAGTGGTCCGCACCCAGAGTCCGTTCGCGGTCGCCGGTCACCTCCTTGAGCAACGCGATGGCGTCATGCGTGCGTCCCGCCTGCTGGTAGGTGATGGCCAGGTTGGCGCGCGCGGTCAAGGTGTCGGGGTGTTCCGCACCAAGAATCCGCTCACGATCGGCGACCACCTGCTCCTCGATATCGATCGCCTCACTCGTCCGCCCCGCCTGCTGGTAGGAAACCGCCAGGTTGACGCGCGCGGTCAAAGTGTCGGGATGTTCCGCACCAAGAATCCGCTCACGATCCGCAGCCACCTGCTCCTCGATATCGATCGCCTCACTCGTCCGCCCCACCTCCCAGTAGGAGGCGGCAAGGCTGGCCCGCGCGGTCAAAGTGTCGAGATGATCCACACCAAGAATCCGCTCACGATCCGCAGCCACCTGCTCCTCGATATCGATCGCCTCACTCGTCCGCCCCACCTCCCAGTA
>NZ_BMWA01000010.1:199416-200419 GCF_014650995.1 Streptomyces viridiviolaceus | reverse complement strand
AGTAGGAGGCGGCAAGGCTGGCACGCGCGGTCAAAGTGTCGAGATGATCCACACCAAGAATCCGCTCACGATCCGCAGCCACCTGCTCCAGCAACGCGATGGCCTCGCCCATCCGCCCCGCCTCCTTGTAGGAGGCGGCGAGGCTGGCACGTGCGGAGATGGAGTCGGGGTGTTCCGGACCAAGGGTTCGATCACGATCCGCAGCCACCCGCTCGAGCAACGCGATGGCCTCACTCGTCCGCCCGACCTGCTGGTAGGAAGCAGCAAGGCTGGCGCGCGCGGTCAGGGTGCTGGGGTGGTCCGCACCCGAGATCCGCTCACGATCGGCGACCACCCGCTCCTCGATGTCAATGGCATCACTCGTCCGCCCCGCCTCCCAGTAGGAAAAGGCGAGGCTCGAGCGCGCCGTCAAGGTATCGGGGTGGTCCGCACCCAGAAGCCGCTCACGATCCGCAGCCACCCGCTCCCCGATTTCGATGGCCTCACTCAGCCGCCCGACCTCCTGGTAAGACACAGTGAGGCTGGCACGCGCAGTCAAGGTATCGGGGTGGTCCGCACCCAGAAGCCGCTCACGATCCGCAGCCACCTGCTCCAGCAACGCGATGGCCTCGCCCATCCGCCCCGCCTGCTGGTAGGAAACAGCGAGGTTTGCACGCGCGGTCAAAGTGCTGCGGTGGTCCGCACCCGAGATCCGCTCACGATCGGCGACCACCCGCTCCTCGATGTCAATGGCATCACTCGTCCGCCCCGCCTCCCAGTAGGAAAAGGCGAGGCTCGAGCGCGCCGTCAAGGTATCGGGGTGGTCCGCACCCAGAAGCCGCTCACGATCCGCAGCCACCCGCTCCCCGATTTCGATGGCCTCACTCAGCCGCCCCACGTCCCGATAGGACGTGGCGAGATTGACGCGCGCAGTCAGAGTATCGGCGTGGTCCGCACCCAGAAGCCGCTCACGATCCGCAGCCACCCGCTCCCCGATTTCGATGGCCTCACTCAGCCGCCCCAC
>NZ_BMWA01000010.1:42240-199317 GCF_014650995.1 Streptomyces viridiviolaceus | reverse complement strand
CGTCCCGATAGGACGTGGCGAGCCTGGCGCGCGCAGTCAGAGTATCGGCGTGGTCCGCACCCTGGATCCGCTCACGATCCGCAGCCACCTGCTCCAGCAAGGCCACGGCTTCGCTCATCCGCCCCACCAGGCTGTAGGAGCCGGCGAGGCTGGCGCGTGCTGTCAAGGTGCCGGTGCTTTCCGCACCCAGAAGCCGCTCGCTTTCGGCGACCACCTCCTCGAGTACCGCAATGGCCTCGCTCGTCCGCCCCTCGTCCCAGTGCGAGGTGGCGAGAGCGACGCGCGCGGTCAGCGTATCGAGACCTTCCGCCGCCAGCGTCTGCTCCGCCCCGGCCGACTCTTGCTCCTCGGCCTCGACGGCCTCGCTCGTCCCCCTCGGCTGCTTGGAGGATGCGGCGAGATCGGCGCGGGGGGACGAGGCATCGGGCTGGCCGCTTGCGGGACCGCGGCCCTCGGCCTGACCCATGCCCGTATCTGCGGATGGTCGGCCGGCGACGGAACGGTCAGCGTCCGGCCAAGGTTCCGTCGGCTCGACTCCGAGCAGTCGGGCTGTCGCGGCTGCCGCGCGGGCGATGGGGCGGGCCCCGGTGGGCAGGCTTTCGGTCGAGAAGGGGGAATGCAGCACTACGGGGATGCCGTGTGGGGCCCGGACACTGGCTGCGAGGTGGTCGGTGAGGGCGAAGTGGGCGTCCCACAGCTGGTGGCGGGTGCACAGCTTGGTCAGGTGCGCGGCTGCGGCAGGGTGGAAATGATAGGTGATGTCGGCCTCGCCGCATCGCGTCGCGGTCAGGAGACCGGCGGTGAGGAACTCGGCTGTGTCTGCGAGGCCGGCCTCCGGTACGAGGCGCTGTCGGAGCACGTCCAGAACAGGCAGTGTGAAGGAGCCCAGCGGCACTGCTGCGATGGCCAGGCGCACCGCCGGGGCTTCACGGTCGTCCGTGAACGCTTCGGCCTGTGCGCGGACTTGGTCGTCAGTGGACCTGGTCTCGGGCTGGGCAGCCATACCCGGGCGAGGGCGCAGAGGGGAACGGCCTGTGGCGGGTACGAGGACGGCGCCGCAGCCCGAGGGGTCGGTACGCATCAGGGTGCGTGCCCAGGTGAGGATCTGGTCGGGTTCCAGCTGCAGTACTGGCAGCGCTTGCCAGGGCTTCGTTTCCGGGGTTTCGCGGAGGAGCCGGGGAGGGCGGAAGGACAGCAGGCGGCCCGGGGCAGCGGGGACGGGCGCGGTCGCGGTGGCGCGAGGCAGGTCGAGGCCCGAGCGCTGCCAGAGGCGTCTGGGCAGTGGGTTGATCAGGGCGACCGGGGCGGTGCGGCCCCAGGCGTGCAGGGTCTGCCACAGGGCAGCCTGCCGCCAGGCTGGTGCTGCGCAGTCGGAAACGACAAGCAGGAGGCGGCGGGCCGGTTGCGTGACGTGGGAGGTGTCCGCCGACACGGGAATCGTCCTGCCGTGGTGATCACGCAGAACCGGCGGCTCATCGGGTGGGTGCTCCAGGTGCCAGAGGCGGACGGCACGGAAGGCTGCCAAGGCGCGCAGCGTCTGGGTGAAGACGCGAACCGCCTCGTCCCAGACGGCCATCGCAGTGCCGCGGTCCAGGACGACGATCACTTCCAGCCAGGGCTCCGGAGCAGGGGCGAGCCGAGGGATGAGCATCCCCGTGCGGGTGTAGTGCTCCACTGTGGCATCGACATCGAGCCGACGGTGAGCCCCCGACGGCCAGGGACGACGCAGCGGACGCAGGGCACGGCCAATACCCAGGGCGTCGGGCAGCGCCGTGGCGCGGCCGATGGTCGCCTGCTTGCCGGGAATGCGGTGATTGCTCGTCGGGTCCTCGAGCCATACCGAGGCGGTCGGATGAGCGGTGCCCGCCGTGTCCACGGCACCTGCTGTCTGCGTGGCTTCTTTGGGGGAAGCGCCCTCTTGGGGTGTCCTCTCAGGCTGCCCTGTGTCTTCCGTGCCGACACGTGAAGAATTGTGGCCGCGGTTGGCGCGTACCCAGGTGGCAGCGAGGAGCACGGCGTCGAGGACCTGTTCGACGTCGATGTCGCCACTGCCCGGTGACGCGAGCCGTACCAGGCGGCCGGCCGTGTCCTCAGCCACGTCCGAGCCCTTGAAGGAGCAGCGCCTCCAGGCTCTGGCGCTGTTCGGGGTCCGCTACGTGATCGCCACGCAGAAGGTAGACGGCGCTGAGGAGTTGGTCGATGGCGACGTATTCGCCCTTGTCCATTCTTTTGAGGAAGTTGTGGACGAGGTCGGCGGTGGCGGGATCCTCGATGGCGTCGAGGTGGGCGGTGACGATGTCAGTGAGTGCTTGCTCGGAGAGTGGCGGCATGTCGAAACGGATGCAGCGGCGCAGGAACGGAGCTGGAAACTCACGTTCGCCGTTGCTGGTCAACACGATGACGGGGAACTCGCTGCTCTGCACCCACCCGTCGAGAACGACGTGCCGGCCGTTCTTGTCGGCGGTCCGGACCTCGATGTCAGGCTTGGGGTGCCTCGCGAGTTCGGGAATCTCGAATCCGCCTCGTTCGAGGACGTCGAGAAGATCGCTGGGCAGGTCTAGGTCGCTCTTGTCGATCTCGTCGATCAGTAGCGCGCGGGGGACGTCGTTGGGCAGCAGTGCGGTGCCCAGGGGGCCGAGCTGAACGAAGTCGCCGATGTCGTCCTCGTGCTCGGCGCCCTCCGCCTTGCCGGTGAGGGTGCGCAGGTTGTGGGCGTGGATGCGGCCGAGGGCGTCGTAGCGGTACAGCGCATCAGCGAGGGTGCTGCGTGAGGTGATGTGCCAATGGAGTACCTCGCCCAGGCCGAGTTCGGCTGCGACCTGCCGGATGACGGTGGACTTCCCCGACCCTGCCCGGCCGGTCAGCAGCAGGGGGCGGCGCAGGTGCAGGGCGGCGTTGACAGCTTCGACGAGCCCTGGAGCCGGTCGGTAGGCGGTCGCCAGGTCGGTGTGCCGTTCGGCGTCGGCGTCCTGGGAGTCTGCCCGGTGAGCGGGGTTGCGCCAGGGGGGCGGGGCCGGCAGGCGGGGCGGGGTCTGGTCCGCCGGGTGGCCCGTGCCCTTGTAGTACGGGGCCCAGTTCATACTCGCTCCTTGGGCGTTGTCTCGTGCGGTGCTCTGACGACGGCACGTGCGCGTCTTTGACAGAAGACCTGCCAGTGTGTGTCGTGCCAGGCCGCTCTGACAGTGGCGAGGGGTTCGAGGCCGTCCTCGCCGGGGCTGGTTCCGGACAGCTGTGTCCGGTAGGCGTGGGCGATCTGCTGGGGCAGGGCCTGCCAGTGACGGGCGACGGAGTCCTTGAGCAGTTGCGCGTCGCCGATGTCCTTGTGCCGAGGCCACACCAGGGCAGGCGTGTGCTCGAGGAGTTCCTGCGCGATGAATTCCCACTCCGCCTCAGGCGTGGAGGTCAGGGACCAGACCTTCTGCCCGCGACCGTGGTTGCTCAGGTGGTCCTGCAGCTCTTCGAGGGCTGTCAGGTGCTCCTCGTGAAGCCAGGCCGGACCGAGGCACGCACCGTCTTCCAGGGAGGCCAGGAGCCGTTCCCCCACCTGCAGCATGTCGTCGACCGTCATGCCCGCAGGTGGCGTCAGGAGACCGGACCAGCGGGTGGTGACCACGTAGTTGACGCCCAGCTTGGCCTTGTGGACCAGCTGCTCTTCGGGAGGGCAGTCCAGCAGCACAAGAGTAGGTGCGGCGACGTCGATGTGCTGCAGGGGCCTGCCGACGATGTTCGCCCAGGGCGCTGCCCAGGAGATGGCCTCGGCCATGGCTGCTGTGAGGCTGTCCCGCTGCCGACCGCACGGGAAATGCTGGTTGGTGAGGACGGCTCGGCCGAAGAGCAGCCAGGCGTCCACAGCGACGACGTCTTCGGTGCCCTCGTCGGCCAGGACCAGTACCAAACGCGGGGCCTGCGCCTCGTCTCGCTGCTGATTAAGGTCGCTCAGGCGGCTGTTGACGGCCGGGGCCAGTTCCAGGTCCTCGGCCCAGGCGATCACCTGCTCCGGCAGGCGGTCCGTGTGCCCGGTGATATGGGCCAGGGCGGCCACCAGATGGGCGAGTGCTCGCTGTGAGCCCTCAGCGGCGCTGCCGTGATGGACGGCATGCTCGACCAAGTCCCTCAGGCGGGGGGCTTCGTGCCTCACGAAGTCCAGGGGGAAGCCCGCGAGCATGCCGGCCAGCCTGAGATTGTCCTCCGTCAATGCCGCGCCGAACGCGGTACTGATGACGTTCAGTGTCTTCCGTCCGGCCGTGAGCTCGTCGTGCAGCTCCCGCAGCCGCTGTACGGCGTACCAGGAAGCGTCATTGACTGACGGCGAGTCGTCTTTCAGCCAGACAGCGATCTCTTCCTCGGTGGACAGCCGCAGGCCGGGGTCGATCCGCTGGACGGTCTCCCTTACCGCTCTACTGGCGATCGGACCGAGAGGGCCACCGCGCCCGGCGGCGCGGTTGCGGGCGAGCCACAGGGGGGCACCGAGGGATGCGGTTCCTCTGAAGGAGCTCAGTCCCGGTTGCTGACCCTGGATCCGTTCACTGAGTTTGTCCAAAAGATCGTCATCCAGCTTCAGGACTTCCTCCGGGCCGGGCCGGCCTTCTTCCATGAGGCGGACGAGCTCCGTACTGAGCCGCATGTCGAAGGCTTGCTCCTTCGCGGTGGCCGCGAACAGCAGAGCGAACTGAACACTGCCGTCCTGCCGGCCGGCGGTGATCCGGGAGGAGTCCGGCACCGCTCCGCCGGCGAAACAGGTGTCGACGATGGCGATCAGGCCGCTGACACCAGGGTGATTCAGCACACCGCCCAGCAGGGCGGGGACAGCCACGTTGGACAGCTCCGGGTCGTTCTCCCTCCCCGACGTCACGAAGTGCAGGGGCGTGCCGTCACCTAACTCGCCGTGGCCCAGCAAAGCCAGGACGAGCGGGCCGCCGTCACGCTGCGCCGCCTGAGCAGCGCGTTCCACAGCGGAGACGACCCTGTCCCTGCCCAGCCCGGTTCCGACCAGCAGGGAGTCCCCACCGCGGTCCGCACAAGCGCCCAGCCGAGGGTCCACCAAGGCAGCGTGCAAGGCGCGGGCGGCCTCCTCCAGGCCCTCCAGCCGCGAACCGTCTTTGCACTGAGCACCCACGACGAGCACGTTGCGCGGAGGATTCGTCACACTGCTCACGGGCGCAGAGCCTCGATCACCGGTCGGGCCACCGCTCCGTGCTCCAGGTATTTCGTGGCGGTGTGCGTCCACAGACCACGGGAGTCGACGCGCGTGGTGATCGCCTTGACGCCGCCCGTGCTCGGGCCGATCCAGTCGGCCAGCTGCGGCCGCCCTACGACGATGTCGTCGCGGTCCCAGAAGTTCAGCCAGGACGCGACGTTCTCCGGGCAGGACGCAGGGGTCGGCACCAGGCGGTCCAGTACCACCGCTCCCAGCGCGAGTGGGGAGCCCAGCGTGACCCAGAGGGACACAGAGGCGCCGTGTTCGTGCAGGGCTTCGTAGGCGACCACCGTGCCCAGGCTGTGCGACACCACCACCAGAGGGCGCTCAGGGTCCAGACCGTCCACGACTCGGGCACGGACGGCCGCGCCGACATGCGCCTTCTTCGTACGGCGGTCCAGATAGCGCCCCACCTGGGCAAGCTGCAGCAGAAGCGCCTTGCCGTTCATCCATTGCGCTGTCCGTCGCACTCCCGGCAGACGCAGCACGGTCGTCGTGACACCGACGAGACGGCGGCCGATGTCGCCTGGTCCTTGCCCCTGACGTCCTGCCACCGCGGCGTCGAGCTGGAAGCGGGCGTCCCGGATGACCCGAGCATCCTGTGGGCTGTCCTCCGGCGGGAACTGTTCGGACAGCTCCTCCAGCATGGAGTCCAGCATGCCCGCCAGGAACGGCACTTCGTCCGGGTCGAGCTCACCGGCCGCCCCGCCCTGGGCGCCACGGCGGTGGAACAGGTCGCTGTAGTTGGCGAACGTCACGTCCGCGAGCCAGCCCTGTGTCAGCGCGGAGATCGAATCCGCCAGCCCGGCATCCCGCGCCCCGGTGGCGAGCGCTGCGAGCCACTGCCGGCGTTCGCTCACGCTGTCTCTCAGGCCGCCGATCCCATGGACGAACAGCAGTTGAGGCTTCCCCGTGTCCATGACGCCCCCTCCCCTTCCCTCGCAAGAGGATTATTGTGCTGTGACAGGTGTCGCCCGGGGAACGGAACCAGCCAGTAACCACGAAGATGTGCGGCCGCCCCTTGCCTGCTTAGCGGCACTCGCCACGCCCGCTGAAGGCCGGCTTCTGGCGGGCCCCCACCGCAGCGCCGCCACCTGGCAGAGCACCAAGCGCACTCGTGCCCCGTCCCTGCCGAAGCCGATGGGTGCCGACCCAGACCCCGCAACTCGCGTTGCCGGTCGGCCAGGTCAGGACGTTCAAGGCCTCCACAGACCCGACATCTGCCCATCGACAGGCCCCTGGCGCAGTGGGCGCGGGTCCAGGCCCTGGACCGGTACCGGCCCGTGTTGCCTCGGGAGCTGGCCCCCATCGCGCCGAAGCTCGTCGAGATCACCGACGAGGTGCTCTTCGGTGACGTCTGGGAGCGGCCCGAGCTCTCCCCGCGCGACCGCAGCCTGGTCACCGTGAGCGTGCTCGCGGCGCTGTACCGCGGCGAGCAGCTCAGCTACCACCTGGGGGGCGCTCTGGACAACGGGCTGAGCGTGGAGGAGCTCTCCGAGGCGATCACGCACCTCGCCTTCTACGCCGGCTGGCCGAACGCCATGACCGCGATCACCCAGCTCAAGGAGATCACCGACGCGCGGGCCGCAGCCTGACCCGCCGCCTGTCACCAGGAACACCACCATGGAATCGTTGAAGAAGCAGCCGCCGATGAAGCTGCCCTCCGAGGGGTTCACCGGGGATGTGTGGGCCGATGTGATCCACCGCGGCGAGGAGCCCTCCCAGTCGCGCGCGAACGCGGTGCGCTTCGCTCCCGGCGCGCGGACCGCCTGGCACTCCCACGGCCTGGGCCGGACCCCCTACATCGTCGAGGGCATCGCCCTCATCCAGTCCCGCGGCGGCGAGATCCTTGAAGCGCACCCGGACGACGTGATCTGGACGCCGCCGGGCGAGGAGCACTGGCACGGCGCCGCTCCGGACCACGCACATCGCGCTGTGGGAGACCGACGAGGTCGACTGGCTCGAGCACGTCACCGACGGCCAGTACGGCGGCCCGCGCACCAGCACCCGCCGCTGACTGGTGTTCCTTACAAGGGCATCTGCGTGTCGGTGGTCGAGGGAATGCCGGCCGGCATCGGGCCGGTGATCACCGCAAGCCGGCTGTACGTGGCGGCCGGAACGGATGCGCCCGCCTCCGGCGTGGGCAAGATGGTCGGCCGAACCAGTAACCCGGCTTCAGTACGCTTTCGAGGAGTTGGAGCAGGCCCGCAGACACCACGATCACACCGAGCGTCGGCAGGCCGCATTCGCGGACCGCCTCGAAGACCAGCACGGACAGGCCGGCCGCCGGGCCGGACACCTGGAGGCCGCTCCCGCGCATCATGCCCGTGACGAGACCGCCCCCGATATCACCCCCGGGTGATCACCGAATCCGTGGGATTCGCGGCGAGGGCCCGGGATGAGCCGTCGACCATGCTCGGTCGGCAGGAAACGCTTCCTCGACATCGGCCGAGAACCCTCGTCGGCACAACCCGCGCACGTCGTGCTCCGCCCTGCGCGTCACACGGCCGGCGCGGCGTACACCGAAAGCCTCGGTCGCCTCCACCGAACGCTCCGGGTGTCGCCTCACGTGACCTTCCCGGCCGCAAGGTCGATACTGCCTCCGTAGGGCTCGCACCGGCCCGCAGTCGACCCGTACGAATACTCTGACGCTGCGTCAGCAGAGCTGGCGTCAGCACCGTCAGAACCCGCTCGCGACCGCCACGGACCACCGAGATCACGAACCGGCCATCGTCTCCCTGACCAGCGAAAACGTACACCAATAGCCCACCTGTCAGCCTTTTCAGGAGGTACCCGTGAAGATGCTCATCAACGTCCCGGAGACCGTGGTCGCGGACGCGCTGCGCGGTATGGCGGCCGCCCATCCCGAGTTGGCCGTGGACGTCGAGAACCGGGTGATCGTACGGCGGGACGCCCCCGTGGCCGGGAAGGTCGCCCTGGTGTCCGGCGGCGGTTCCGGGCACGAGCCGCTGCACGGCGGGTTCGTCGGGCCCGGGATGCTGTCGGCGGCCTGTCCCGGCGAGGTGTTCACCTCGCCGGTGCCGGACCAGATGGTGCGGGCGGCCGCGGCCGTCGACAGCGGCGCCGGAGTGCTGTTCGTGGTCAAGAACTACACGGGTGACGTCCTGAACTTCGACATGGCCGCCGAACTCGCCGAGGACGAGGGCATCCAGGTCGCGAAGGTGCTGGTCAACGATGACGTGGCGGTGACCGACAGCCTGTACACGGCGGGTCGGCGCGGCACGGGGGCGACGCTGTTCGTGGAGAAGATCGCGGGGGCGGCCGCGGACGAGGGCCGGCCGCTGGAGCAGGTCGAGGCGATCGCCCGCCGGGTGAACGACAACTCCCGCAGCTTCGGCGTCGCGCTCAGCGCCTGCACCACGCCGGCCAAGGGCAGCCCCACCTTCGACCTGCCGGCCGGGGAACTGGAACTCGGCATCGGCATTCACGGGGAGCCCGGCCGCGAGCGGCGGCCGATGATGACCGCGGGGGAGATCGCCGATGCGGCCGTCGACGCGGTCCTCGCCGACCTCAGCCCCCGCAACCCCGTCCTGGTCCTGGTCAACGGCATGGGTGCGACCCCGCTGCTGGAGCTGTACGGCTTCAACGCCGAGGTGCAGCGCGTGCTCGGCGAGCGCGGTGTCGCCGTCGCCCGCACCCTCGTCGGCAACTACGTCACCTCCCTCGACATGGCGGGTGCGTCGGTCACGCTGTGCCAGATCGACGAGGAACTGCTCGCTCTCTGGGACGCGCCGGTGAGGACGCCTGGTCTCAGGTGGGGCATGTGACGGCCGGCGGGTAAGGGTTCACCACGTACCTACCAGGCAAGGAGACCCAGTGCTCGACGCCGATTTCTTCCGCCGTTGGATGACGGCGACCGCCGCTCTGGTCGACCGGGAGGCGGAACGGCTCACCGCCCTCGACTCGCCCATCGGTGACGCCGACCACGGCACCAATCTCCAGCGCGGGTTCACGGCCGTGACGGCCGCCCTGGAGGAAGAGAAACCCGACACGCCCGGTGCGGTCCTGACCCTCGCCGGACGCCGGCTGATCTCGACGGTCGGCGGCGCGTCGGGGCCCCTCTACGGGACGCTGCTGCGCCGCACCGGCAAGGCGCTCGGGGACGCCGCCGAGGTGAGCGCGGAGCAGCTGGCCGAGGCGCTGCGGACGGGCGTGGACGCGGTCAGGACGCTCGGCGGTGCCGCACCGGGCGACAAGACCATGATCGACGCCTTGGTCCCGGCCGTGGACGCCCTCGGCGACTCGTTCGCCGCGGCCCGCGACGCCGCCGACGAGGGCGCCCGGGCGACGACGCCCTTGCAGGCCCGCAAGGGCAGGGCCAGCTATCTCGGCGAGCGCAGCATCGGGCACCAGGACCCCGGTGCCACCTCGTCTGCGCTGGTGATGGCCGCGCTCGCGGAGGCCGCCGGTGAGTGACGAGAGGCTGGTCGGAATCGTGCTGGTGTCGCACAGCGCGGAGGTCGCCGCGTCGGTGGCCGCGCTGGCGAAGGCGCTGTCGGGAGGTGGCACGGAGGTGCCCGTCGCCCCGGCGGGCGGCACTGAGGGGGGCGGGTTCGGCACCAGCGCGGAGTTGATCTCCGCCGCTGCCGCGTCCGTGGACCGGGGTGCCGGCGTCGCCCTCCTCACGGACCTCGGCAGTGCGGTGCTCACCGTCAAGGCCCTGCTCGCCGAGGGCGACGAACTCCCGGAGAACAGCCGCCTGGTCGACGCTCCGTTCGTCGAGGGAGCGGTGGCCGCGGTGGTCACGGCGGCCACCGGTGCCGATCTGGAGGCCGTGGAGGCGGCGGCCGTGGAGGCCTACTCGTACCGGAAGGTGTAGCGGGCTCGGGGACGGGGCGGCGGGACGGGGTTCCGGCCGTCGTCCCGCCCCGGATCCCGACGGCCGGGCCACGCGTGCCGGGAGGGTGCCGGCCGTGTGCCGCCTCGGGCTCCGTCCGCGCCGGCCGGGAAGGGTGCGGCCCACCGCCCGCGGCCTCAGCTCCCGTCGACGAATTTCCGGGCCAGCAGCTCCCCGGTCCGTTCGGCGGCGGCGCTGTCCTCGATGGGTTCGACCCGGCTGTTCTTGAAGACGATGTAGGTGACACCGGAGGGGGCGCCGCCGCCGCGCGGGTCGGCGCGGATGCCGAGGGCCTTCGCCGCGGCGTAGGACGCCTCGCCGATGATGTCGTGCGGGCCGACGTCGCCGACGACCGCGTACCGCACCCGGTCCTCGTAGACGACGGCCGCGACCGAACCGCCTTGGACGCCGTGCTTGCGGTAGTCCCAGATGCTGCTCGGCTGGGGGACGACGACGAAGGGCAGGCGTTCGGCGTCCAGCGGACTGCCGTCGGACTGCACGTAGGCGGTGCCGGCGGTGAAGTGGGGGTCGGTGCTGCTGTTGCAGACGTCACCGGGCCGGCCGTCGCAGTCGATGTCCAGGTCGGCCTTCCAGAAGACGGCGTCCTGGGTGCCGCAGACGGGAATGTCCGCCCGTGCTCCGGCGTCGCTGCGGTACCGCCCGCTCGAGACGGGGGCGCAGTCGCGCACCTTGTCGAGCAGCTCGGCGGCGCCGACCGCTTCCTCCCGTCCGCCGCCTCCTCCTCCGCCCTGTGCCGGAGTACGCGCCTGCGGGCCGGACCGGAGCTGGGACGGTGGGCCCGGCTGCGGTGGGGGCGGGGCGACGGGCAGCGTGGTGGGGGCGAGCAGGGCGGCGCCGGCCGCTACCAGCATCAGCTGAACACGCACGGGGTAGCCTCTCCTGGGGGACAGTGACGAACAGTCGGCCGATCTGTCCCTGTATCGGATCATGTGGCCCCCGCTGAACGGCCGGACGGTGCGACTTCCGCGTGTCCCGGTCAGGGGCCGGGCACGCCGGATCCGGCCGCCCGGCCGCCCGGCCGGCGCGGGTTCAGCGACGACAGCGTCCGCGCCACCGGTCCGAACTCGCCCATTCTCATGGGGATTTCGGCCGTCAGGACCTTCAGCATACGTAACCCTTCCGGGTGGTCGCCAACGACCGCCCCCTTGATGTGGTCGCGTCATCAGCGTCATATTGGTCCGGACCAATGCAGTCATGCCGTCGCCCCAGGGAGGCAGAGCCGTGCGAGGCGTCCCCGTTCCCGCCGCACCCGCCGCTCGTGAGTTCCTGCGCCGCTGCGCCCTCCTCTGCGGAGCACTCGCCGTGATCACCTCCTGCGGCTGGAACTCCGGCGGTGACGGGGAGAACGGCCGGCTCCCGGCGGCGCCGAACGGCGTCACCGCCGCCGCGGGGAGTGCGACGAGCGTGCACGTCATGTGGAACGCGATCGACGGCGCAGAGGCGTACGAGGTGTATCGCGGAGCCACGAAGGTGAAGGAGGTGCCGGCCGCCGACCGCATGGTGGATGTCACCAGGCTCCGCCCGTCGACGACGTACGTCTTCACCGTTCGGGCGCGGGACACCGACGGGCGCCTCGGACCGCGCAGCCGGGAGGTGCGGGCGACGACACCCGCGGCCGCCGCGGCCGACCGCTCCGCCCCGACACGCCCACCGGGTGCCCGTGGCCGGGCGGCCGGCAGCCGGGCCGTCCAGCTCACCTGGTCGGCGGCGACGGACGACAGGGGCGTGGTGTCGTACGAGGTGTACCAGGGCGACACCAGGATCCACAGTGTCGGCGGCGGGCAGACCGCCACCGTCGTCGCGGGACTGCGCCCGGGCACCCGCTACTCCTTCACGGTCCGGGCCCGCGACGCCGCCGACAACGTCTCCCCCGCCAGTGCCGCCGTCCGGCTCACCACCCCGGGCGCCGACGACGGCCGGGCCGGCGCGCCCACCGGGCTCCGCGCGACGACCCACCACGCCGACGAGGCGTACTACATCGACCTCACCTGGGTCCCGCCGCGGGTGGACGGCGTGGTCACCGAGTACCGGATCCACCTCGACGGCCGCCCGGCCACCTCGCTCGTCTACGGCGGCGACGCGCCGCGCGACCGGGCGGAGTACAGCTTCTACGCGGGAGCGGAGGCCGGGGTCACGCACCGGGTGCGGATCCGGGCCAAGCTGCCCGACGGCACCTGGGGCGGCTTCTCGGCGGAGCGGACGGTGACGACGGGCGAGCGACGGTGACCTCCGGCCGTGCGTCCGCGGCGGCGGGGGGCGTGTCACCTGCCCGGTCGCGCTCGGCATGCGGCTGGGGCCACGGCGCTGTTGGCTGCCCGTAGGGCAGCACGGACGCTTCCCGATCCCGGCGGCGCAAGGGATGCCCGCCGACCGTGCCGCCGGAGGGCAGTCCCCATGCGCATACCGTCGCCACTCCTCCGCTCCGGCCTGACCGTGGCAGCCGCAGTCGCGCTGCCCCTGGCCCCGGCCGCCGGGTCCGTCTCCGCGGGGCCGGGGATCTCCGTGAGCACCAGCGGGTCCACGGTGTCCGTCATGACCACCGCCTGCGCCCGGCTGAACGGCAGTTGGGGCACGGCGTCCCTGCTCTCCAGTGGCCAGGCGAACTTCGCCCAGGGCCGCCAGGCCCCCCTGTCGGGGACCGGCGCCGGCCAGACCGCGACCTGGACGAACGTCAGCCCGGGCACGTACACGGTGGTCGTCGCGTGCGCCAACGGCAGCACCGCCGGCGCCCAGACCGTCCTCGTCTCCGGGGCGCCCGCCGCCCCGGCACCCCGGACCGCGTCCCCCACGCCGTCGGCGTCCCCGCGCGGCGTCCTGGGGGGCGTCGGCGGCGCCACCGAGGACTACGGCACGGTCACCCTCGTGGCGGGCGGCGCACTGGCCGGGACCGGGGTCGTCGCCGCGGCCTGGTTCCTGCGGCGCAGCCGGCCGAAGCCGCGCCGGTGGTGAACGGCGCCCCGCCGCGAGGACGTCAGGGCAGCTCGGCGAACTCCTCCAGCGCGTGCCTGAGCCACTGGGTCCAGAAGGTCTCCAGGTCGATCCCGGCCCGCAGCACCAGATGCCGCAACCGGTCCTCGGTGCTGTCCTTCCCCGGCGGGAAGTCCCGCTTCTCGATCTCCTCGTACTCCGCCAACTGCCGCTCGTGCAGCTCCAGATGGCGTCGGAGGTCCGCTTCGATCCCCTCTGTGCCGACCACGGCCGAGGCGCGCAGGCGCAGCAGCATCACGTCCCGCAGGGGCTTGGGGTCCTGGGCTGCGGCCGTCCAGCGGGTCAGTTCCGCCCGGCCCGTGGGCAGGACCTCGTAGCTCTTCTTCTGCCCACGGGCCGGCTGCTGGGCGGGCAGCGCGCGGATCAGCCCTTCGGCCTCCAGTTTTCCCAGCTCGCGATAGATCTGCTGGTGCGTCGCCGACCAGAAGTACCCGATCGACTTGTCGAAACGGCGGGTGAGCTCCAGCCCCGACGACGGCTTCTCGAGCAGGGCGGTGAGGATCGCGTGCGGGAGTGACATGGGCTCATCCTAGGGACGGCCGCCGACGGCTACAGCGCCGCCGCCAGCTCCGTGCCCTGCAGGATCGCGCGCTTGGCGTCCAGTTCCGCGGCCACGTCCGCGCCGCCGATGAGGTGTGCGCTGCGCCCGGCGGCGATCAGGTCCTCGTACAGGCCGCGGCGCGGCTCCTGGCCCGTGCACAGCACGATCGTGTCGACCTCCAGCACCGTGCTCTCGTCACCGATCGTCACGTGGAGCCCGGCGTCGTCGATCCGGTCGTAGCGCACGCCCGGGACCATGGTGACGCCGCGGTGCTTGAGCTCGGTGCGGTGGATCCAGCCGGTGGTCTTGCCGAGGCCGGCGCCGACCTTCGAGGTCTTGCGCTGGAGCAGGTGGACGGTGCGCGGCGGCGCCGGGCGCTCGGGGGCGGCGAGGCCACCGGGCGCGCGGTAGTCCATGTCCACGCCCCAGAGCCGGAAGTACGTCGCGGGGTCCTCGTGCGCCTTTTCGCCGCCGTCGGTGAGGTACTCGGCGACGTCGAAGCCGATGCCGCCGGCGCCGAGGATCGCCACCCGGTCGCCGACGGGAGCGCCGTCGCGCAGGACATCGAGGTAGCCGAGGACGCTCGGGTGGTCGACACCGGGGATGTCCGGGGTCCGCGGGGTGACGCCGGTGGCGACGACGACCTCGTCGTAGCCGTCCAGGTCGGCGGCGGTGACGGGCGTGTCGAGGCGTACGTCGACGCCGTGCGTGTCGAGCTGGGTACGGAAGTAGCGCAGCGTCTCGTCGAACTCCTGCTTGCCGGGGACCTTGCGGGCGACGTTGAGCTGGCCGCCGATCTCGCCGGCGGCGTCGAACAGCGTGACGTCGTGGCCGCGTTCGGCCGCGGAGACCGCGCAGGCCAGGCCGGCCGGTCCGGCGCCGACGACCGCCACGCGCTTGCGCAGCCGCGTCGGGGACAGGACCAGCTCGGTCTCGTGACAGGCGCGGGGGTTGACCAGGCAGGAGGTGATCCTGCCGCTGAAGGTGTGGTCGAGGCAGGCCTGGTTGCAGCCGATGCAGGTGTTGATGGCCTCGGGGCGGCCGGCCGCGGCCTTGGCGACGAAGTCGGGGTCGGCGAGCATGGGACGGGCCATCGACACCATGTCGGCCGTGCCCTCGGCGAGCAACTGCTCGGCCACTTCGGGGGTGTTGATGCGGTTGGTGGTGACGAGCGGTACCGACACCTCGCCCATCAGCCGCTGGGTCACCCAGGTGTACGCGCCGCGCGGCACCGAGGTGGCGATGGTGGGGATGCGCGCCTCGTGCCAGCCGATGCCGGTGTTGATGATGGTCGCCCCGGCGGCCTCGACGGCCCGCGCGAGCGTGATCACCTCGTCGAGCGTGGAGCCGCCGGGTACCAGGTCCAGCATGGACAGCCGGTAGACGACGATGAAGTCCTCGCCGACCGCCTCGCGCACCCGGCGGACGATCTCGACGGGGAACCGCATGCGGTTCTCGTAGGAGCCGCCCCAGCGGTCGGTGCGGTGGTTGGTCCGCGCGGCGATGAACTCGTTGATGAGGTAGCCCTCGGAGCCCATGATCTCGACGCCGTCGTAACCGGCCTCGCGGGCGAGGCGGGCGGTGCGCGCGTAGTCGTCGATCGTGCGCTCGACCTCGGCGTCGGTCAGCTCACGCGGCACGTGGGGGCTGATCGGCGCCTGGAGCGGGCTGGGCGCGACCAGGTCGGCGTGGTAGGCGTACCGGCCGAAGTGCAGGATCTGCAGGGCGATCCGGCCGCCCTCGCGGTGCACGGCCTCGGTGACGGTCCGGTGCCGCTCGGCCTCCGCGGCGGTGGTGAGCTTGGCACCTCCCTCGTACGGCCGGCCCTCGTCGTTGGGCGCGATGCCGCCGGTGACGATCAGCCCCACTCCCCCGCGTGCCCGGGCGGCGTAGAACGCGGCCATGCGCTCGAATCCGCGCTCGGCCTCCTCCAGGCCCACGTGCATGGAGCCCATCAGGACCCGGTTGGGCAGCGTGGTGAAGCCCAGGTCGAGCGGGCTCAGCAGGTGGGGGTAACGGCTCATGGGGCCCTCCGTGCGCGGTGTCGTGCCTCTGTTGTAGAGGACGACCCCACCTTTTGCAACTAGTTGCATAAGGTGGGGTCGCGCACAGCGGGCCCGCTCAGCGGCTCGCCAGCCGGACGTGGAGTTCCCGCTCCTGGTCGCCCGAGGCCATGCTCAGGTCCTGCACGGTGAACAGGGAGTCCAGGGTGCTGCGGAACCGCTCGATCGCCCAGTAGCCGCCCTGCACATCGGCCTCGACGGAGGCCTGGAGCCGGGTGGGGCCGCGCTTCCCCTCGTGGGCGTCGGCCACGTCGTAGGTGCCCAGCCACACGGTCGGACGCACTTCGTGGTAGTCCCGGGGCACGTCCTCCGCGCACCGGTCGGACGAGAAGCACGCGCACAGGGCGTCGAACACGATCCGGGCGTCCTCCTTGCTGCATCCGCTCAGCTCCACCGAGACGGATTCCGGGTGCAGATGCTCGCCGGCCATCGCGATCACTCCTCTCGTGGCCGCGGTGCGGTACGGCGGGCGCGCCCCGCAGCACGGCCACCCCACGGAGGCCGCGCCCGTACCACCAGAAAAGCACCACCTCGGGCGGAGCACTACCGGCACGGCGCGACCGCGGGTCTCAGCCGCGGAGGAGGCGGTAGGTCTTGCTGTCCGTCAGCACGCAGAAGCCCGGCGAGACGACGATCACGCGCAGGGTTCCGGTCCGTCGGTCGTAGTCGATGCCCTCCGCCTCGAAGGTGCCGGAGCACGAGCTGCGCAGCGGCAGCTGCCGCAGGGCGGTGACATGACCGGTGACGTCCGCCGTGCCGTCGGGCGGGGCGGAGAGGTCGATCCTCAGCAGCGGTTTGGTGACGCCGAAGAGGGTGCCGGCGGGGTCGTCGGAGGAGCACAGCAGCGTGGTGGCGTCGGCGAAGTCGCACCCCTGGACGTCACGCACGGCGCGGTCGAGGTGGACCGTGGCCGCCTGCGGGAGGTTCGCCGAGGGCGAGGTGGCCGCGTTGACGCCCGGCGTCGGGAAGACCAGCAGCCGGTTCATGGTGCCCCACTCGCCGGACAGCATCCACTGACCGTCCGGCGAGACGGCGACCCAGGAGTTGTTCAGGGCCTCTCCCGCGCTCAGCGTGTGGACGTACTCCGACCAGCGCCCGTCCGGCGCCTGCACCCGGAACATCTTGGTGCTCCCGGTGTCCCGCTGGTACGGCTCGATGTAGTGGCCGTCGTAGGACGCGTCCGGGTCACCGACGTGGTTCCAGCCGCGGCCGGCGAGGCCCAGGGGAACGGTGCCGATCCCGGTGTAGCGGTTGGGGCTGCCGGCCGGGACCTCGACCGAGGCGAGGCCCTGGCTCTCGGTGAGCGGGTCGGCCCGGTCGGAGCCCACCTCGGTCCACAGGTCGGCGGCCGGGGCGGCGGGCGCCGCCGAAGCGGGCGGACCGGCGCACAGGGCCGCGACGGCGGCGAGGACGGCGAGTCCGGTCAGGGGCGCGTGACAACGTTGCCGGGCGCGCAGAGGCATGGGTCGGCTCCTCCGTGGGGGGTGGGCGACACGGGCGGCGGTACGCGTTCCGCGCCAGTGTGGACCGCGTGTACGGTCATGTACAGACCAAAATCTGGTCCGCCCTCGCGCGGAGCGGTCGGCGCCGTGCCGGGAGATGCTGGAAGGAGACGGCAAGGGCCTCGGAGAAACGGCCCTGCACACGTGGGAACGCGGTAGAACAGGGTCAGTCGGCATCGGGAAGGCATGCCGCGCGAATCGGCGAAGGCGGGGCGTGGGATGAGTGCAGCCGGGTCTGCCGGGTTCGAGGGCGACGGGCCACCACGCGGGCCGTCGGGGCCCAGCGGGCTGCTCGACGTGCTGCGCGTGGCCTCGGTCGTCCTGGACGCCGAGGGGCGGATCGTGCTGTGGAGCCCGCAGGCGGAGGAGCTGTTCGGCTACTCCGCGAGCGAGGCCCTGGGCGAGTACGCCGCCCGGATCATGGTCCACGAGCAGCATCTCGACCTGGTCGTGAAGCTGTTCGCCGACGTCATGCACACCGGCCAGAGCTGGGCCGGGGCCTTCCCGATCCGCCGCAAGGACGGCGCCACCCGGCTGGTGGAGTTCCGCAACATGCGCCTGCTGGACGACCGCGGCGACGTCTACGCGCTGGGGCTCGCGGCCGACCAGTCCACCGTGCGCCGGCTGGAGCGGGACATGGCCCTGTCCTCACGGGTGATCAACAAGTCCCCGATCGGCCTGGCGGTCCTGGACACCGATCTGCGCTACGTCTCGGTCAACCCGGCGATGGAGCAGATGAACGGCATACCGGCGGAGGCCCACTACGGTCGCACGGTCCGCGACGTACTGCCGATGGTCGACGCCGACGCGCTGGAGCCCTTCGCCCGCGAGGTGCTGGAAACCGGGCAGCCGGTCGTCGACCGCTCCATGACCGGGCGGACCCCCGCCGACCCGGAGGAGGACCACGCCTGGTCGGTCTCGCTGTACCGGCTCGAGGACGCCCTCGGGGCCGTACTGGGTGTGGCCGTCTCGATCATGGACGTCACCGACCAGTACCGGGCGGCCATGGAGACCGAGGCCGCGCGACGCCGGCTCGTCGCCGTCGCCGACGCCTCCGCCCGCATCGGCACCACCCTGGAGCTGGACCGCACCGCGCACGAGCTGGCCGACGTCGCCGTGCCCGGTCTCGCCGACATCGCGGCCGTGGACCTTCTGGAGGCCGTGGTGAAGGGCCGGCGCAGCACCCTCGGCCCCGCCGAGCCCGCCGTGATCCGGGCGCTGGCCGTCCACGCGGACGACGCCCCGGAGGCCCTGCGGGCGGCCGACCCGCCCGGGCAGGTCGCCCGGTACGGGCCCGAGCGCCTGGTCACCGAGTGCGTGCGCACCGGGCGCCCGGTGATGGTGCCGCAGGTGAGCGACGAGGACCTGTCCAGGATCGCGCGCTCCCCCGAGGCGGCCGAGCTGCTGCGGCGGGCCGGGGTGCACTCCTATCTGGCCGTCCCGCTGATCGCGCGCGGCGAGGTGCTCGGCGCCCTCGATCTGAAGCGGATGCGCCATCCGCTGCCGTTCGGCGAGGACGACCTGCTGCTGGCCAAGGAGCTGGCGGCCCGCGCGGCGCTGCAGATCGACAACGCCCGCTGGTACCAGAACGCCCGCGACGCCGCCCTGACCCTCCAGCGGAGCCTGCTGCCGAGCCATCCCCCGGTGACGGGCGGCCTGGAGGTCGCCTCCCGGTACCAGCCCGCAGAGGCCACGAGCGAGGTCGGCGGCGACTGGTTCGACGTCATCCCCCTGGAAGGCTGCAAGACCGCACTCGTCGTGGGCGACGTGATGGGCAGCGGCATCACGGCGGCGGCGTCCATGGGGCGGCTGCGCACCGCGACGAACACCCTCGCCTCCCTCGACCTCGATCCCGCGCTGCTGCTCGAACACCTCGACCGCACCGCGGCCGGGCTGGACCAGGCCATCGCCACCTGCGTCTACGCGGTCCACGATCCATGCCTGCGCCAGTGCCGGATCGCCAACGCGGGGCACCTTCCCCCGGTCCGCCTCCGCGCCGGCCGGCCCCCGGAACTGCTCGACCTGCCCACCGGGGTGCCGCTCGGGGTGGGCGGCGTCGCCTTCGCCACCACCACCGTCGATCTGGAACCCGGCGACCGGCTGGTGCTGTACACCGACGGACTCGTCGAGACGCGGCGGCAGCCCCTCGACGAGCGGCTGCACGCGCTCCTCGGGCTGCTGGACGGTCCGGACCGCCCGCTCGAGGAAGTCTGCGACCTGCTGCTGCGCACGCTGCACGAGCCGGAGAACTCCGACGACGTGGCCCTGCTGATCGCCCGGGCCACGCCGCCGGCCTAGGTGCGGCGCCCGTTACGGCCGGACGCCGATCACCACGTGCGCGTACAGCTCCTCGGAGACGGCGAGGCGGGTCGTCAGGCCGCTGCGGGCGAAGGCGGCGACCGCGGCCGGCGCCTGGCGTTCACTCGTCTCGACCAGCACACAGCCGCCGGGCGCGAGCCAGCCGGGCGCCTCGGCGGCGACGCGGCGCAGCACGTCGAGGCCGTCGGGGCCGCCGTCGAGGGCGACGAGTGGTTCGTGGTCACGGGCCTCGGCGGGCAGCAGGGCGACCTCGTCGGTGGGGACGTAGGGCACGTTGGCCGCGAGTATGTCGACCCGGCCGCGCAGCGCGCCGGGCAGCGCCTCGAACAGATCGCCGGTGTGCACCAGGCCGCCGGCGGCGGCGAGGTTTCCCCGGGCGCAGCGCACGGCGGCCGGGTCGACGTCGGCGGCGTGCACCTCCGGCCGGCCCAGCGCGGCGGCCAGGGCCGCGCCGACGGCCCCCGAGCCGCAGCACAGGTCCACGACGACGGCCGCGTCCGGCGCGTGGGCGAGGGCCTGGGCCACGAGGAACTCGGTGCGGCGGCGGGGCACGAAGACACCGGGCTCGACCGCGATGCGCAGCCCCCGGAACTCGGCCCAGCCCAGGACGAGTTCGAGGGGCAGGCCGGTGACGCGGCGGTGCACGAGGGCGGCGAGCTCCTCGGGCGTGCGGGCGGCGGTGAGGATCAGCTGCGCCTCGTCCTCGGCGAAGACGCAGCCCGCGGCGCGGAGCGCGGCCACGACGGAGTCACGCGAGGAAGAGGAAGGAGACGAAGGAGAGGAGAAAGGTGAAGCGGGAGACAGGGGAGGCATGGAAGCCGAGAGCCTTTCGGGAACCGAAGGGCGCTCTCCCGGTCACCGGCCGACGGTGACCGCACTGCCGTGGGAGGAGAACACCCGGGCCGACACAGCGGTAATGGGTCTCACCTCCTCGGCGTCCGACGGCCGGGACGATCCGCGGCCGACGGTCACACTACCCCAACGATCAGACCCCGACGGTCTCCTCGGCCTCTTCGTCCGCCTCCTTCTCGGCCGCCTCGACGGCCTTCCGTTCGTCCGGCTTCGCGTGCTTCGGCAGGGCGGTGGCAGGTGCCGCCGCGCGCTCGCGTACGGCGGCGGCCGCCACGACCGCGAGGCCGAGCAGCAGCCAGGTGACGAGCGTCCGGACGCCGCGGCCCAGTCCGTCGCCGTCGAAGTAGAGCAGGCTGCGCGCGCCCTCGACGAACCCGGCGCCGTTCCAGAAGGCGTGCAGGGTGCCGAAGAAGCCGTTCTGCAGTTCGGGCCGGAACAGGCCGCCGGAGGAGGTGAAGTTGAGCATCACGAACAGCACCATCATGGCGAGCGTGGTCCACCGCCCGAGGAAGGTGTGCAGCCCCACGCCAATGAACAGGATGCCCGCGGCGTAGAGCCACGCCAGGCCCCACAGGCCGGCGAGGTCGTGGTGCGCGAGGTGGAAGACCGGTCCGGCGAGCAGGGCTCCGATGCCGCTGACCACGACCGAGACGCCGAGCGTCAGCAGCGCCCGGATCCGCATGGGCAGGGCGGACCCGGCGGCGCCGAGCGCGGCCACGGACGCGTAGGAGCCGATGCTGACCGCGATCAGCAGGAAGAACAGACCCTGTCCGGTCGGGTCGTCGTCGACCGGGGTGGCCACGTCGGTCACCTTCAGCGGGACGCCCTGCCGCTCGGCCAGGGGGGAGAAGACCTTCTCCGCCGCCATGGCGCCCATGTCGGAGGCGGCGGTGGCCACGACGACCTCGGGCGCGTGGGTGCCGGGCACGTAGGCGCCGGTGATGTCCCGGGACTTCAGCAGGCCGACGGCCTCGGCCCGGGTCGCGACGGTCCGTACGTCGAGTGCGTCCCCCGCCTTGTCCTTGACCGACTGGGCGAGCACCTTCGCCTCGGGTCCGGAGCCGACGACGGCGACCGGCAGGTGGTTCGGCTCGGGGGTGACGAAGGCCCCCATGTACGCGAGCCCCATCCCGATGCACATCAGCAACGGGGTGATCAGGTGCGTGAGCACGTGGCGCAGGGCGTACGACCTCATCGGCTCGCATTCCTCCAATGGTTGGCTTATACAACTCTCTTTTCAAGTTGTACTATACAACCAAGATGCGAAGGAGGACCCGTGACGGCAGCCGAGATGTCCGGTGAGAGGACTGTCGCCCCCGGCGACTTCGCGGCGGACACGGCCGTGGAGACCATCCAGCGCGAGATGACGGCCTTCGCCCGCCGCGCCCGCGCCTCGGCGGGGCGCATGCATCCCGAGCTGTCGCTCGTGTCCTACACGCTGCTCGGCCATCTGGAGGAGAGGGGCGGCTGCCGGGCCACCGACCTGGCCGCCCACTACGCGCTGGACAAGTCCACCGTCAGCCGCCAGGTGGCCGCGCTGGAGCGCACCGGCCTCGTCGAGCGGCGCGTCGACCCGGACGACCACCGCGTCCAGGTGCTG
Source organism: Streptomyces viridiviolaceus (assembly GCF_014650995.1). Lineage (GTDB taxonomy): Bacteria > Actinomycetota > Actinomycetes > Streptomycetales > Streptomycetaceae > Streptomyces > Streptomyces viridiviolaceus. Next base: position 177,376 of record NZ_BMWA01000010.1, on the reverse strand, counting down.
CACCTGACCGAGTCGGGACGGCGCATCCTGGCCCAGGTCACCGAGAGCCGGCGGACGGCCTTCCGGGAACGTCTCGCGGACTGGCCCGCGGAGGACCTGACGCGCTTCGCCTCGTATCTGGAGCGGTACAACGCGTGGCCGGAGCCGGAACCCGGGAACGGCTGAGGCACCGGGGGCGGCGGCCGGCCCCGCCGGGGCACGTACGGTTGACCGAGTACACACCGATCCGCCGATCCGGGCGCCCTGCCCGTCGGCCCGAAAGGCCCCACCGCATGAACATCACCCGAGGCTTCACCGGGCGTCCGCGCGCCGCCCGGCCGGGACTGCCGCCCGGGCAGTACGACGCCGGCGACGACTGGCCCGTACTGTCCGCCGAGGTCACGCCCGACCTGTCACCCGACGACTGGTCCTTCCGCATCGGCGGTCTGGTGGCCGAGCCCCGCTCCTGGAGCTGGGCCGAGGCGGGCCGGATGCCGACGTCGGCGTACGAGGGCGACATCCACTGCGTGACGGGCTGGTCGAAGTTCGGGGTGCGCTTCGCAGGGGTCCCGCTGGACGCCTTCCTGGATGCGGCGGGCCCGCTGCCGTCCGCCACGCACGCCGTCGCCTACGCGCACACCGGCTACACGGCGAACCTCCCGCTCGCGGACCTGACCGGCGGGCGGGCCTGGATCGCGCGGGAGTACGACGGGCGGCCGCTCGCCCCCGAGCACGGGGGCCCGGCGCGGCTGGTGGTGCCGCACCTGTACTTCTGGAAGAGCGTCAAGTGGATCGCGGGCCTGGAACTGCTCGACCACGACGAGCCGGGCTTCTGGGAGCAGAACGGCTACCACGCGCGCGGCAACCCCTGGGAGGAGCAGCGGTACTCCGGTGACTGAGACGGTGACTGAGACAGCGACGCACACGGCCGGGGGCTTCGCTCCCCCGACGCGGTTCGCCGTGCCCGGGCGCATCGCGGTGAGCGGCCAGGTGGCCGGCACGTGGCAGACCGCCACGCTCACCGAGATCCGCCGCGAGACGCCGCGCGCCGCCACCTTCCGGTTCGCCGTGCCCGGCTGGGCGGGCCATCTGCCCGGCCAGCACCTGATGCTGCGGCTGACCGCCGGCGACGGGTACGTGGCCCAGCGCCACTACTCACTGGCGTCCGCGCCCGACGACTCCGGGCACATCGAGCTGACCCTCGACCATGTCGCCGACGGCGAGGTCTCGGGCTGGTTCCACACGGTGGCCCGGCCCGGTGACCGGATCGAGGTGCGAGGTCCGCTGAGCGGCTTCTTCGCCTGGCCGGGCGACCGTCCCGCCCTGCTGCTGGGCGCCGGCTCCGGGGTCGTCCCGCTGATGTCGATGGTGCGGCACCACCGGGCGCGGGGGCTGACGGTGCCGCTGCGGCTGCTGGTGTCCGCGCGCAGTCCGGAGGAGCTGATCTACGCGCGGGAGCTCGGTGCGGAGACGACACCCGTGTTCACCCGGAGCGCCCCGGACGGGGCGCCCGTCGGGCGGCTGGCGGCGGCGCACCTTGCGCCGCTGCTGGCCGAGCCGCCCGGGGGCGGCTGGGAGGCGTACGTGTGCGGCTCCAACGCCTTCGCCGAGCACGCCTCGCGACTCCTGGTGGCGGCCGGACAGCCGGTGGACCGCATCCGCATCGAGCGCTTCGGCTGACGCGACCGCGAGGCCGTCCCGTCCGGGGGTTTCCCCCTCGCACCGTCGGGCACCTGTCCGGCGGCGCGAAGCGGTCGTCCGGCGTTGCGGGGTGGGCGACGCGGTGAGCGAGTCGCGCCCACGGGGTACCAGTCCTGTGCGGGCACTCGCAGCGCGTGACGCGATGCGGAGGGAACGGCGGCCCCACCTTCGTACGGCCGTCCGTCCGGCCCTCCGGTCACGATGATCGCGAGGAGGTCGAGATGGGAACCCGGGTGCGCGGCTGGCGGTGGCGGCGCAATCCGCTGCGGCGCCGGTCGGACGTCGTCGAGGCGTGGACGGTGCTGGCCGTCGCGGTCCTGCTGTTCCTGGGGGCGCCGCTCCTCGGAGCGGCCTCCGCATGGTGGGCCCACGGCCAGGCCCAGGAGACGGCGGCCGCACAGCGGGCCGATCGCCACCGCGTCAGCGCAGCGGTGGTCGGCAGGAGTCCCGACGCGCTTCCCTCGGTGAACACCGGCGGCCAGCACTCCTACCGTGCGACCGTGCGCTGGAGCGAGCCGGACGGTGCGGAGCGGACCACCATGGCGCGGGTTCCGGCCGGCACACGGCACGGTGACGTGGTCGACCTGTGGCTGGATTCGCGTGGCCGCAACGTGCTGCCGCCGATGGGTGACTCGGCCGTCTGGCAGCACACGGTCACCATCGGCGTCTGCGGCACGGTCGGCGCGGCGCTCGTGGTCCTCCTCGGCAACTGCGTCGTACGCCGGGCGGCCCTGCGGCACCGGCTGGCCGAGTGGGAGCGCGAGTGGGCCCGTACCGAGCCGCAGTGGACGCACCGCCGGGCCTGACGCGGCACTCGTTCCGCTGCGGTCCCGCACCTCCGGCCTCCGATGACCCGACCACCCGTTCCCCGCCATCGCCCCCAGGGGCACACGCTTCCCGCCGGTCCGACGCCGTCCCCCTGTTGACCTGCTGTTCGGCGGATCGGGGTAGCGAGGCACCGGGTCCGCCCGGAGGTGAGCCCGGCAGAGACCTGGCGAGTCCTCCGACCACACACGTACCGTGTGATCATCCGGCACCCCTCGCCCTGTCTCTTCCGCAAAGGCGGTTCTCGATGGCCCTGTTCGACCTTCCTCTCGACGAACTGCGCGCGTACCGCAGCGAGTCCGGTGCACCGGAGGACTTCGACGCGTTCTGGACCAAGACACTCCAGGAAGCCCGGGAGTACGACCTGGACGCCCGCTTCGAACCGGTCGACACGGACTTGTCCACGGTGCGGGTGTACGACGTGACGTTCGCCGGGTTCGGCGGTCACCCGGTGAAGGGCTGGCTGATCCTGCCCGCCTCGGCCGAGGAGCCGCTGCCCCTGGTCATGGAGTTCGTCGGTTACGGAGGCGGGCGCGGCCTGCCGCACGAGCACCTGCTGTGGGCGTCCACGGGCCGGGCCCACTTCGTGATGGACACGCGGGGTCAGGGCAGCGCCTGGGGCGGCGGGGGCGGGACGGCGGATCCGGTCGGCGGCGCACCCTCGTACCCGGGGTTCATGACGCGCGGCATCGACGCACCCGAGAACTACTACTACCGCCGGGTCTTCACCGACGCCGTGCGCGCGGTCGAGGCGGCCCGTTCGCACCCCCTGACCGACGCGTCGCGCACGGTGGCCCTCGGCGGCAGCCAGGGCGGCGGCATCACGATCGCGGTCGGCGGCCTGGTGCCGGACCTGACGGCGGTCGCGCCGGACGTTCCGTTCCTGTGCGACTTCCCGCGCGCGACGACGCTCACCGACCGGCACCCGTACCGGGAGGTCGGGCTGTACCTCAAGACGCACCGCGGCCGCGCCGAGGACGCCCTGCGCACGCTGTCCTACTTCGACGGCGTGCACTTCGCGGCGCGCGGCCGGGCGCCCGCGCTGTTCTCGGCGGCCCTGGAGGACCAGACGTGCCCGCCCTCGACGGTGTTCGCCGCCTTCAACGCCTGGGCGCACGAGGACAAGGCGATAGAGGTCTACGCCTTCAACGACCATGAGGGCGGGGGTCCCTTCCAGCAGGCCGCCCAGCTGCGCTGGCTGCGCTCGTACGCGTGAGTCCGGCCGACCGGGCGCGGGTGTGCGGGGCCGGTTTCGGCCGATCCGGCGGACCGGTCTTCCCAACTGGTTTAGACCAATGATAGTCCTGGTGACGCACCGAGCCCGCATGGCTGCCGAACGTCACCGACAGGAGGGGCGGCATGGCCCGCACCACCCCGCACCACCACCCGCTCGCACAGCCCTTGTACTCACGGATCGCCGTGGAGCTCCTCGGCGAGCTGGCCGACGGCACCGTGCCGCCGGGCGGGCGGCTGCCGGGCGAGCGCCGGCTGGCGGAGCACTTCGGGGTCAGCCGGGAGACCGTACGGCAGGCGCTGGAGGTCCTGCGCCGGGACGGCCTGATCACCACCGACCGGCGGGGCAGCCACGCCACCCTGACGGGCCCGCCCGCCCGCAGGCCGTCGTCGCTCACCTTCCCGGTCGGTGCGCGGGCGGCGGTCCCGGGCGCCGTCGACCGGGCCACGGTCACCTGGGAGGCCCCGCCGCCGGAGCACGCCGAGGCGCTGGGCCTCGCGCCGCACCGGCCGACGCTGGTGCACCGCTACGAGTCCGCCACCGCCGACGGGCGGGGCCGGCGCTCGGCTGTGACGTCGTTCTCCGCCGTGGCGCTCGCCGAGGTCGAGGAGCTGGCCCGGTACCGCGACCGCGCCCGCGGCGGCGCGGCGGCGCAGCTGCGGCGGGCCTACGACTGGATGCCCAGCGCGGGTCTGACGCTGCATCACCGCGACTCGATCACCCGGCTCGCGGGTGCCCCGACGGTACGGGTGACCCGCCGGGTGCACGACCAGTACGCACGTCCTCTGGAGATCACCGACCTCCTCGTCGACGCCCAGCAGGAAGCGCTGGTCTACGAGTTCACCCTGCCGGCGGCGGCCTGAGCCCGTCTCCGCCGGACAGGGCCCGGGCCGGTCTGCGCGCCACGACCAGCCGGACCCGCGGACTGCCGTCGGGCCGGCGGCCGAACCCCGGCAGGGCGTGCAGCTCCACCCGGAACCCGGCGCGCGCCAGCTCCCGGCCCACGTGCCCGAGCCGGAACGTCCGGTAGTACATGACGAACGGGGGCCGCCACAGCGCGTTGCGCACCCGCATGGCCGCGTCGAAGCCGAGCAGCGCCCAGTACCCCGCGGAACCGGGGCGCGGCGGTGCGACGACGGGGAAGGCGAAGCAGCCGCCCGGGCGCAGCACCGAGTACACCTGCGCGAACAGGCCCGGCAGCTCGCGGGGCAGGAAGTGCCCGAACGCACCGAAGCTCACCGTGAGGTCGAAGGCGGGCCCGAACGGCAGGGCACGGGCGTCCGCGCGCACCCAGGACACCGCCGGCCCCGGGGGCCGGGTGCGCTCGCGCGCGACCGCCAGCATGCCCGCGCTGAAGTCGAGCCCCGTCACGCTGTCCCGGCACACCCGGGCCAGCACGTCCACGCCCGCGCCCGTGCCGCAGCACAGGTCCAGCCCCGCGCCGAACGGCCCCAGCGGCGCCAGAGCGGCGGCCACGGCGTCCAGCACCGATTCCGGCGTCCGGTACGGGGTGTGGTCGAACTTCGGGGCGAGCAGGTCGTAGCCGCGCTCGACCGACGACAGCGCCTGGACGGCGAGTTCGCGCAGACTGGGGCCTTCGGGGCTGAACATCGTGTCAGCCTAGAGGAGCGCGCCGCTTCAGCACCGCGAGCACCCGCGCACCACGGGACGGAACAGACGCGGCACCGACTGCGTTGAGCAGGGTGCGACGAAGCCGAACGTCCCGCCCCACCGCCACACCACCGCCCTCGGTGGTACAGTGCGGACAGTACCTGTCTGCGCCCTCGTTCCGGGCGCCGGTGCTGTTTCCCCTTCGGTTCGCCGATCCGCCCGTCCTTGATCGACCGGCGCGGTCCGCTTCCCGGCACAACCTCGTGAGCAAGGTCTTCCTGCCGTACCCGAGGTGCTGTTCCCCGCCGTCCTCAGGCCCGGTCGTACGACCGCCTCGCACGGCTTCTCCCCTTCCTTCCGCATGTCCCATGCCCGCGTCCCCGAGAGGACCGACCACCATGACCATCACACTCGAGCACCCTCCCCTGCACCAGTCCCCGGCCGAGATCGCCACCGGTGTCCTCGACATCGACGCGGGCGGGAAGGGCCACCTGCGCACGGAGGGTCTCCTTCCGGAACCGTCCGACCTTCCTCTGTCCCCCACGCTGATCCGCCGGTACGGCCTGCGCAAGGGAGATCTGGTCGAAGCCGTGCGCGGCGACCGGCGGACGACGGACGTCGTCCGGGTCGACGGCCGCACACCCGACCGGCTGCGCGGCCGCCGGCACTTCAGGGACCTGACACCCCTGCATCCGTACGAGCGCCTGCGGCTGGAACACCCGGCGGCCGGCCTCACCGGCCGCGTCACCGATCTGATCTCCCCGGTCGGCAAGGGCCAGCGCGGGCTGATCGTGGCTCCCCCGAAGACCGGCAAGACCGTCCTCCTCCAGCAGATCGCCGCCGCCGTCGCCGGCAACCACCCCGACTCCCGGCTGATGGTGGTGCTGCTCGACGAACGACCCGAGGAGGTCACCGACATGCGGCGCTCCGTACGCGGCGAGGTGTACGCCTCGACCTTCGACCGGGCGCCGGCGCAGCACATCGCCCTCGCCGAGCTGGTGATCGAGCGGGCCAAGCGGCTCGTCGAGGCGGGCGAGGACGTCGTCGTGCTCCTCGACTCCCTCACCCGGCTGTGCCGGGCGCACAACAACGCCGCCTCCTCGGGCGGTCGGACCCTCAGCGGAGGTGTCGACGCCGGTGCGCTGCTCGGGCCGAAACGCCTTTTCGGCGCGGCCCGGCAGGCCGAGGAGGGCGGCTCGCTCACCATCCTCGCCACCGCCCTGGTGGAGACCGGCTCGCGTGCCGACGACTTCTACTTCGAGGAGCTGAAGAGCACCGGCAACATGGAGCTGCGCCTGAGCCGCGAGCTCGCCTCGCGGCGGGTCTTCCCGGCCGTGGACCTCACCGCCTCCGGCACCCGCCGCGAGGAACTGCTGCTGTCCGCCGCCGAGTCCACCGCCGTGCGCGGGCTGCGGCGTGCCCTGCAGTCCCGGGACGACCGGTCCGCGGTGGAGACGCTGCTGGAGCGCATGCGCCGGACACCGGACAACGCCACGTTCCTGCGGCGGATCCAGCCGACGCTGCCCGCCGACTGACCGATCGCCGTCCGACGGACCGCCGGCACCGCATACGGCATCCGGGTGCTCACGGACGCGGCTCGGCCCGGGCAGCCCGGCGTTGCCGGGGCACGTTCCTAGGTTTGCAGTATGACTATCGGATTCTCATCCCGGGCGGCCCTGTCCACCTGTGTGTTCTGCACGGCGGGCCTGCTGGCGCTCGCGCCCGCCGCCACGGCGGCCCGTACGGGACGGCCGGACCCCGGTCCGCCCGGCGGGCCACGGGCGACCGCGCCGCATCCGTCCTTGCTGTACCGCTCCGGCACACAGGTCCGGCTCCACCCCGGGGCGCCGGAGGTTCCCGATGTCTCGGCCCTGTCCTGGGTGGTGGCCGATGCCCGCACCGGCGAGGTGCTGGCCGCGCACGACGCGCACCGCAAGCTGCCGCCCGCCAGCACCCTGAAGACCCTGTTCGCCCTCACCGTGCTCCCGGTCCTCCCGGGGGGCGTCCGCCACGAGGTGAGTGCCGGCGAACTGTCCGGCGTCGGTCCCGGCAGCAGCCTGGTCGGCGTCGTCGAGGGACTCAGCTACCGGGTCTCCGATCTGTGGAACGGCGTCTTCCTCAACTCCGGCAACGACGCCGTCCACGTGCTGGCCGCCCTCACCGGCGGCTGGGACGCCACGGCCGCCCGGATGCAGGCCGAGGCCCGGGAGCTCGGGGCCCGCGACACGCAGGTGCGGTCCCCCGACGGCTACGACGCCCCGGGTCAGGTGTCGTCGGCGTTCGACCTGGCGGTGTTCGGCCGCGCGGGGCTGCGCAACCCCGACTTCGCGCGGTACTGCGCCACGATCGACGCGGTGTTCCCCGGTCGCGACGGGGGCACGTACGGGATCCGGAACACCAACCGGCTGCTGACCGGTGCGGACGGTGTCGACCCGTACCCGGGGCTGATCGGCATCAAGAACGGCTACACCAGCAACGCCGGCAACACCCTGGTCGCCGCAGCCCGCAGGGACGGGCGCACCCTCGTGGTGACCGTGATGAATCCGCAGGCGGGCGGAGGCCCCCTCGTGTACGAGGAGGCCCGCGCGCTGCTCGACTGGGGCTTCGAGGCGGCCGGTCGGGTCGACCCGGTCGGCTCCCTCGACGCCGGGCGGACCCGGCCGCGACCGGGTCCGCAGGCCGTACCCGCGACGGCGAGCGCGGCGGCGAGGCCGTCTCAGGGCGGTCCGGGATGGCCGGAGACGGGGGCGATCGTGGGTGCCGCCGGGCTCGGCGCCGGCGTCACCGCCCTGGTCCTGCGGCTCACGCTCCGCCGCGCGGAGCGGGATTGACCCGTCGGCAGCCCCAGCAGCAGGCCGAGAGTGATCCAGGCGTAGGCGTTGGCGCCGAGGAAGCCGTCGAGGCCCGAGGGATCGTCGGTCCACAGCCACACCACGCTGGTGCACAGCACCGCGTACAGGGCGCCCGCGACGCGCGGGTGCCCGGCGCGGACCAGGACGGCGAAGGACGGCAGCAGCCACACCAGGTGGTGCACCCAGGTGATCGGACTGACCAGGCAGGCGGCCAGTCCCGTGAGAGCGAAGGCCGCCGTCCAGTCCCGCGCGGCCACCGCCCGCCGCGCCCGCCACGCCCACACGCACAGCACCAGCACGGCCACGGTCGCCCACACCGCGCGGTCCGGCTGGTCCAGCCGGGCCAGCACGCCCTGCAGGGACTGGTTGGAGACGTAGGCGAGGCGGCCGATGCGGTTCGTGTCCCACATCGCCTCCGTCCAGTAGAAGCGCGAGGCGTCCGGGGCCGCCCAGGCCGTGAGCGCGCTCGCCCCGGCGGCGACGGCTGTCGCCACACCGGCCGCACGCCACCGCCGGGCCAGCAGCAACAGGACGATGAACAGCGCCGGCGTGAGCTTGACCGCGGCCGCGAGGCCGATCCCGACCCCCGCCCACCGGCCCCGGCCGGTGGCCAGCAGCCACCCGTCGGTCAGGACGAGGGCCAGCAGCAGCACGTTCACCTGGCCGAAGCTGACGGTGTCGCGCAGGGGTTCGAACAGGGCCAGCGAACAGGCGCCCAGGGCGCAGCCGTACCAGCCGAGGCGCCGCCGGGCCGGCCCCACGAGGATCCGCAGGACGAGCGTCAGGGCCGCCAGGTTCAGCACCAGGGTGACGGCGACGGCGGCGCCCAGGCCGAGCAGGGCCATCGGCAGCATGGCGAGCGCCGCGAACGGCGGGTAGGTGAAGCCGTACGCCGTGCCGGGCACCCGGTAGTCGTACAGCCGCCCGCCGTCGTGGACCCAGTGGTGCACTGCTCCGTGGTAGACGCGCAGGTCGAACCAGTCCCGCAGCAGCGGCACCGTCGCGGTGAAGACGGTCACGGCGGCGGCGAGGACGAGGACCAGCAGCAGCCGGCCGCGGTCGGTGCGGGGCTGCCTCACGCCGCTCCTCCCGGCGCAGGGGCCGGCCGGGCGTGGCGGACCTGGTGTGCCTGCCAGAGCACGACCAGGGCGAGCACACCGCCACAGACCGCGGACGCTAGTTGCCCCGAGTCCACCGGGCCGCCGCCCGGCAGGGTGACGAGCGCGAGTACGCCGGTCACGGCGGCCGTGCGGTGCCGTACGGCGGTGCTGGGCGCGGCGGCGGCGATGAGGAACAGGCCCCACAGCGCGTACCAGGGGCGTATCGCCGGGCCGAGGGCGGCCACCGCGGCCAGGCTCAGACCGACCGCGTACACCGGGTGCGGGCGCAGCCGCAGCCAGATCACCAGCACGGCGACGACGGCGGCCACGACACCGAGAGCGTGCCAGGCCGGGACCGCCAGCCGTGCGAGGTCGCTGCCGAGATGCTCCAGGAGGGTGCGGCTGGCCCGGCCGAGGAGGCTGGTCAGGGCCCAGTTCCCGGTCGACACGGGGGTGTTGAGGGTGGCGGTCCAGCCGTATCCCGTGCCGGTGACGGCCGTGGCGGCGACGGTCGTGGCCAGCGCCGTGAGGGCGGTGGCCAGGACGGCCCCTGCCGGGCGGCGTCCCGCGCGGACCTGGAGCACGACGACCGCGGCCAGCCCGAGCACGGCAGGTGCCTTGACCAGTGCGGCGAGGGTGACGAGCACGGCGGCCGCCGCCGGCCACCGGCCCAGGGCGGCGACCAGGCCCATGCCGAGCAGCCCGAGCATGACGGCGTCGTTGTGGGCTCCCGCGACCAGATGCAGCAGCACCAGCGGGTTGAGGGCGCCGAGCCACAGGGCGGCGGCCGGGTCGGCGCCGCTGGCGCGGGCCAGGCGGGGCAGTGCCACCGCCATGAGCGCCACCCCGGCCAGCGCGACGAGGCGCATCCCGACGAGACCGGCGGGGAGTTCGCCGCGGGTGAGCCCGGACAGGGCGGCGGCGACACCGATGAACACGGGACCGTACGGAGCGCCGGTGTGCTGCCACAGCGGGGCGACCTCGGCCGCGAGCGGGCCGCCGAGCCGGGCCGGGCCTTGCGTGTACACGTCGATCTCGGCGTCGGCCATGGCGCCCTGGGCGAGGTAGCTGTAGACGTCGCGGCTGAACAGCGGCGGCGCGAGCAGCAGGGGCGCCGACCAGACGGCGAGGACGAGCAGCAGGGCGCGGGGGGTCGGCGGCTCCGGCCCGCGCAGCCGGCGGCCCAGCAGCACCCAGGCGGCGATGAGCAGCACGACACCGAAGTACACGGCGACCAGGCCGAGGGTGGCCGGTGCGGAGGCGGGAGGGAACAGTTCCCGCACGGGCAGGGCGCCGGCGGTCTCGCCGCCGACGGCGAGACAGGCGGTGCCGGCCAGGCCGATGGCCCGGCAGCGGCGGAGGTCGACGGAAGGCGGGGCGGACACCACGTGGTCAGCATGCCGGTGCCGGGTGGCCGGAAACCGACGCGCCGCCTTCCGGCCGGCGGCCTGCGTGTGGCCGCCGTGTGAGCGAGGAGGGAACGTCCGCGGGGACCGGTCCCCGCGGGGCCGGCCGCCCCGGCTCAGAACACCGACAGTCCGGTCAGCGTCGTGAAGCGGTCCAGGGCCGCCACGCCGGCCACCGAGTTGCCCCGCTCGTCCAGGCCGGGGCTCCACACGCACAGCGTGCAGCGGCCCGGTACGACGGCGATGATGCCGCCGCCCACGCCGCTCTTGCCCGGCAGTCCGACGCGGTAGGCGAAGTCGCCGGCCGCGTCGTACGTGCCGCAGGTCAGCATCACGGCGTTGACCTGCTTGGCCTGGCTGCGGGTCAGCAGCCGGGTGCCGTCGGCGCGGATGCCGTGCCGGGCCAGGAACCCGGTGGCCAGCGCGAGGTCGGCGCAGGACGCGGCGACGGAGCACTGCCGGAAGTACTGCTCCAGCAGGACGGGAACGGGGTTGTCGATGTTGCTGTACGACGCCATGAAGTGGCCGAGGGCGGCGTTCCGGTCGCCGTGCGCGGCCTCGGAGGCGGCGACCTCCTCGTCGTAGGTCAGGTCCGGGTTGCCGCTCTCCGCCCGCAGGAAGGCCAGCAGTTCACCGGCCGCGTCACCGGTGCGGGTGTGCAGCCGGTCGGTGACGACGAGGGCGCCCGCGTTGATGAACGGGTTGCGCGGGATGCCGTTCTCGTACTCCAGTTGCACCAGGGAGTTGAACGGGTTGCCGGACGGCTCGCGGCCCACGTGCTCCCAGAGGGCGTCGCCCTCGCGGGCCAGGTCGAGGGCGAGGGTGAAGACCTTGGTGATGGACTGCGTGGAGAACGGCTCGCGCCAGTCCCCCACGCCGTACACCGTGCCGTCCGGTTCGGCGACGGCCATGCCGAAGCGGCGCGGGTCGCAGGCGGCGAGCGCCGGGATGTAGTCGGCGGGCCGGCCGCGGCCGGGGGTCCGCTCGATGTCCTCGGCGATGCGCTCCAGGATCGGCTGGAAGGTCGTCGGCGCACTCATGATCGCCATTGTCCCTCCCGGCGGGTGGGGCGCGCCGGTCGGGGGACGGTGGGGCTGGCTCCACCCTCCTTCGGGGGCAGGCGTCATTCTGCGGCCGGAAAACCGTTCACATACTTGAGCGCATGGCCAATCCAATGGTGCTCACGGAGAACACGTCCACACGCGAAGGGGAAAGGGGAAGCGACTTTTCCGAACTGTCCCGCCGCATGACCGAGGCGGGGCTGCTCCGGCGCCGCCCTTTTTATTACACCGTGCGTTTCGCCTCCGTGGCCCTCACGCTCGGGGGAGGTGTCGCCGCCTTCCTCGTACTGGGGGACAGCTGGCAGCAGCTGATCGTCGCCGCCGCCCTGGCGGTGGTCTTCGGACAGCTCGGCCTGGCGGCACACGACCTGGCCCACCGGCAGGTCTTCTCCCGCCGGCGCCCCAGTGAAGCCGGCGGTCTGCTGGTCGCCAACCTGCTGCTCGGCATGAGCTACGGCTGGTGGATGAACAAGCACACCCGCCACCACGCCAATCCCAATCACGAGGGAAAGGACCCGGACGTCGCCCCCGACATCCTGGTGTGGTCACGCCGGCAGGCGAGCAAGGCTCAAGGAATTCCGCGCTTCATCGGAAAGCACCAGGCTGCCCTTTTCTTTCCGCTGCTCACCCTGGAAGGGCTCAACCTCAGTTTCAGCAGCTTCAAGGCGCTGCGCAGCCCGTCGATGAAGCGGCCGCTGCTGGAGGGGACGCTGCTCGTCGTCCATTTCGTCCTCTACTTCGGCGGTCTGTTCGCGGTGCTGTCGCCCGGCAAGGCGCTCGCCTTCATCGCCGTGCACCAGGGCCTGTTCGGGATCTACCTCGGATCGGTCTTCGCCCCCAACCACAAGGGGATGCCGATGATCGAGGAGGGCACACGGCTCGACTTCCTGCGCCGTCAGGTCCTCACCTCGCGCAACGTCCGGGGCGGTGTGCTCATCGACGCCTTCATGGGCGGGCTCAACTACCAGATCGAGCACCACCTCTTCCCCAGCATGCCGACGCCGGCCCTCGGCAGGGCCCAGGAGATCACCGAGCGGTACTGTGCCGAACTGGGCATTCCGTACCACCAGACCGGGCTGCTCGCCTCGCACCGGGAGGCGCTCGGCCACCTGCGGAGCGTCGGGGAGCCGCTGCGCAACGCCCGCTGAGGCGCGCGTGGTGTCACGCCCAGAGGGCCTCGGCCAGGGTGACACCCGCGAACGCCGCCCCCAGGCCGGCCGCCACGCTCGCCACCACGTTCGCGGCGGCGTGGAGGCGGGCGCCCGTCTCGGCCAGCCGCAAGGTCTCGTACGAGAAGGTCGAGTACGTCGTCAGGGCGCCGCACAGGCCGGTGCCGAGCAGCAGTTGGAGGCGGGAGCCGGCGGCTCCCGCCACCGCCGCGCCGGTCAGCAGCCCGAGGACCAGGCAGCCGACGACGTTCACGACGAAGGTGCCCCAGGGGAAGACGGAGTCGTGCCGCGACTGCACCGCGCGGTCGGTGAGATAGCGGAGCGGGGCGCCGACCATGGCGCCCGCGACGACCAGCAGCCAGTTCACGACGGCTTCTCCCCCTCCTGGGCGCCGGGTTCCGCCGCCCGCCCGGCGTACCGGACGACCTCGCAGTCGTCGAGGACCAACAGACCCTCGGTGACGAGTCCGTCGAGCTGCGGCAGGAAGGCCCGTACGCGCTCCTCCGTGTCGACGATCACGACGGCCACCGGCAGGTTCTCGCTCAGGGACAGCAGCCGGGCGGTGTGGACCAGGGACGAGGCGCCGAACCCCTCGATGCCGTGGAAGACGCTCGCGCCCGCGAGGCCCGCCGCGTGGGCCCGGTGGACGATCTCCGAGTACAGGGGCCGGTGGTGCCAGGTGTCGTTCTCGCCGATGAGGACGGTCATGCGCAGGGCGCTGCGGGTCGGCCTCGTCATGGCTGCCTCCGTGTCAGGACGCCGCGGGCCGCCCACGCGGAGAGCCACACCGCCGCGAGCGCCGCGAGCGGGGTGGCGGCGAGGTAGGCCAGGCCCGTACGGGCGTGGCCCGCGGCGAACAGCTGCCGGCTGTCGACGGCGTACGTCGAGAAGGTGGTGAAGCCGCCGAGCACCCCGGTGCCGAAGAAGGGCCGCAACAGGCGGTGGCCGGCCCGCAGCTCGGTGACGACCACCATCAGCACGCCGATGACGGCACAGCCGGCGGCGTTGACCCAGAAGGTCGTCCAGGGGAATCCGCCGGTCGGCGTGGGCCACCACAGGGAGGCCCCGTACCGGGCGGAGGCGCCGACGGCTCCGCCGAGCGCCACGACCGCCACGACGGGTGCCTGGCCACGCCAGTCGGGCCGCCGCCGCGCGGCCCGACGGACGCCGGGATTCCGGGTGGTCTCTGGCGCTGTCATGGCCGGTTCGTCTCCTGCTCGCCGGGCAGCAGGTGCCCCCGTTCGCACGTAGGGACCGTCGGCGGCGGCTGTGCCGCGGCCGGGGTACGGCGGGCCCCACCGCCGTGCCGCGGCGGTGACCGCGGCCGGAGGCCAGGTTAACGCCGGGACGGGCCCCGGTCACGCCGGCGCCTACCAGCCCTTCTCGAACATCCGGGCGACCTCGGCGATCCTCACCTCGTCGCGCCGGTAGTACGTCCGGCGGCGGATCCTGCTGGTGCGGAGCAGGCCGAGGTCCACGAGCAGTTCGAGGTGGGTCAGCGCCACCCGTCGGGGCACGCCCAGCTTCGCGGCGACGAGATCGGCGCCGACACCCTGTGCGGCGACGTCGGCGCGGCGCGCTCGCGGGAAGTGGACGCCGGGGTCCTTCAGCCACTCCAGGATGTCCAGACGCGTTCCGCCCACGGGAGTCCTCAGCATCCCGCCCTCCCTTCCCCGGGATGTCCCCGTACCTGCCCCCCAACTGTCCCGCAGCCGGGGCCCGGCTGTCCCGGACTCCGCGGCCCTTGTCCGGTACCGGATCGCCGTGCCGCGCGGTGTGCCGGGCAGGGGCGGTACGAGGGAGGGACGGCCCCTCCGCCCGCGGCTCGTGCGCTCGCACGGGCGGAGGGGAGTCGCGGCTCAGCCGTCGAGCCGGACGACCCGGACGGCTCCCGCCGGGACCGCGAGGAGGCCCGCGGCACGTTCCCCGGTCAGCAACTCGGTGCCCTGCGCCTCCAGCGGCACCTGGGGTCCGAGGAGTTGTGGTTGATCGCGAACAGGAAGGTGCCCGACTCGCCTGCGCGGCGCACCACTTCGACGTCCCTGGGCAGGTCGGCGCGCGGGGCGATGCGCGCGTCCTGCGCCGCCCGGCCGAGGAGCGCGTCCAGGCCCTCGGGGCCGAGGCGGGTGGAGACGTACCAGGCGGTGCCCTCGCCGAGGCGGTGGCGGGTGACGGCCGGCCGGCCCGCGGCCGGGCCGTCGGCGTACGTCCACACCGGCTCGGCGCCCCGGGGCACGACGAACTCCGTGCACACGTCGCCGGTCAGTGCGGAGCCGTCCGGGCCGGTGACGCGCACCCGCTCGTCCGCCAGCAAGGGTGGGAACTCCTCGACGGTGAGGCCGAGCACGTCCCTGAGCACACCGGGGTAGGCGCCCTCGTGCGCGGCGTCGTGCTCGTCGACGATGCCGGAGAAGTACGACACGACGAGGGTGCCGCCGCTCTCGACGTACTCCGCGAGGTCGTTCCCGGCGGCCTCCGTCATCAGGTACAGCGCGGGGACGACGACAAGGTGGACGGGCCCACAAGTCGGCTTCCGGGTGGGCGAAGTCGACCGTGAGGTGGCGGTCGTAGAGCGCCTCGTAGCAGGCGTCGGCGCGCTCACGGCCGAGGTACTGCGCACCGCGGGGGTGCCGCTGGTGGCGTGCGGCAAGCCGATCGGGCTCGGCTCGAAGGTGAGCTACGTGGCGGCGGACGACCGGGACGGCGCCCGGGACATGGTGCGGCACCTGCTGTCGCTGGGGCGCCGACGGGTCGGCGTGGTCACCGGTCCGCCGGACACCCCGGGCGGTGTCGAGCGCCTGGCCGGCTACCGGGAGGTGCTCACCGAGGCCGGAGTCGGGATCGACGAGCGGCACATCGTCTCCGGCGACTACAGCCGGGCCGACGGCGAGGCGGGCGCGGACCGGCCGCTCGCCCGGGCCCCGGACGTGGATGCGGTGTTCGTCGCCTCCGACCTCAAGGCGCAGGGTGTGCCGGCGGCACTGCGGCGGGCGGGGCGGCGGGTGCCGGAGGACGTGGCGGTCAACGGGTTCGACGACTCCCCCGCCGCGGTCGCCGTGAGCCCCGAGCTGACGACCGTCGGGCAGCCGTGGGACCGCATCGGTGCCGAGATGGTCCGGGTGCTGCTGGCCCAGATCGGCGGCGAGGACCCGGCGGCGGTGATCCTGCCGACGGAGCGGGTGCGGCGGCAGTCGACATGAGGGGCGCGGGTGCCGCAGACGCCCGTGGACGCACTAGTTGCACGCTCAATGAAAGACCGTTTCGGTGTTACCGTGCAGGTATGGCAGTGAAGGCGGCCGGCACGCGGCTCGAGGAACGGTGGCGCGGCATTCTCGCGGTGCACGCGCGGACGATGTGCGAGATCGACCGCGTACTGCACCCGCACGGCCTGGGTGCGAGCGACTTCGAGGTGCTGGACATCCTCGCGACCGCGGCGCCCGAGGAGGGCGACCAGTGCCGGGTGCAGAACCTGGTCGGCCGCGTCCACCTCAGCCAGAGCGCGCTGTCCCGGCTCATCGCCCGGCTGGAGAAGGACGGCCTGGTGGAGCGGTCCGTCTGCGTGGAGGACCGGCGCGGCGTCTGGGTCGCCCTGACCCGCCGCGGCCGCGACCTGCACGCCGAGGTGCTGCCGCTGCAGCGGGCCGTGCTGGCCCGCATGCTGGGCGACGAAGAGGTCTGATCCCGAACCCGGGGGCCCGCCCCGCGGACGGGCCCTACGGCCGGGCCAGCAAGGTGCGTACGCCGTCCGAGGTGAGCGTGAGGCGGTGCTCCGAGCCGGCGTCGATGGACAGCGACAGGTCGTCGGCCGGCCACTGCGCGGCGAGGGCACCGAGCGGCACCACACGGTAGCGGGAGACGAACGGCAACAGGTCGGCCATCTCCAGCTCCGAGGTGAACACGGGGACGACCTGTCGGCCGCCCTGCTGTTCCAGTACCGGCAGTGCCAGCATCGCGGGGTCGGCGGCGTCCTGGTCGCTCGCGTCGTCGGGCACCGGGACGAGCACGTCGCTGCTCGCGAGCGTGTCGAACGCAGCCGTGTTCTCGGTGTTCTCGGCGAGCGCGTCCAGAGCCCGCTGGGCGGGCGTGACGGGGTTCTCGTTCGCGGGTGTATCCATGGCAGGTTCCCTGGTAGCAGCGGTCGTGCGGCCCGCCCGGACCTGATCGGCGGGGGCGCGGTCCTGCCTCGCGTACCCGATCGTCCCGGGGGCAATCCTGTTCGACGCGGGCGGCTGCGGCGGCTTCCGGTCCGCCCCCGCAGGGGTGCATCTCCGTCAGGACCGCAACCTTTCGGTCAATCGACTTGTCTCCGTCAATACCGGAACATGTACATCCCAGGGGGACGCGATGCGACGAAGCAGAACGGCATGGGTGGCGGTGGTGCTCGCGAGCACCGCCCTGACGGCGACGGTCGCGGCGGACGCCGCCCCGGCCGGCACCGCGGCCCGGACCACGCAGTGCCCGGGCGGCTGGGGCAGCCTGGACAAGACCCGGGCGACGGCGACGACGACCCCGGTGAAGAACGTCAGGACCGGCCGTCACACGTGTTTCGACCGGATGGTCGTCGACGTGCCCGGCGCGCGTGCCGGCCGGCTCGGTCACACCGTCCGGTACGTCGACCGGCTCCATCAGGACGGCTCGGGCCGCCCGGTCCCGGTCGCCGGCGGGGCCGTGCTGGAGGTGCGGGTCGCCGCGCCCGGCTACCGGCCGGAGACCGGCTCCCCCACGTATCCCGGGCGGGTGGGCCGGCCGCTGCCGGGTGTGGACCTCGCCGGGTACCGCACCTTCAGGGACACCCGGTTCGCCGGCAGCTTCGAGGGCGAGACGCAGGTCGGGCTCGGCGTGCGCGCCCGGCTGCCGTTCCGGGTGCTGACGCTGGACGGCCACGTGGTGGTGGACGTCGCCCACACCTGGGACGCCGCGCGCTGAACCGGCCGGCTCCTCGCGGGGCGCCCGTCGGCCCCCACCAGCGCGGCCGGTTCCGCCAGGGACATGCGCGTGCCCGTCTCGTCGTCCGCGGCGGGCACCGCGTCGGGGATCCCGTCATGCTCCACGACGACGTCCGTCCCGCCGTCCGCGTCGGTCAGCGTGGTCGTCGACGTCATCGTGCCGCGCAGCGCCGGGTCCGCGTCCCGAACTCGAGCACCTCCACCACTCGCTCGCCTGGCACGAGCCGCGCGAAGTGCCCGTGGTAGGTGTCGGTGTGCGGAGCCGACTTGCCGGGCCCGGTCGGCAGGTCGTAGGTGAGCGAGACGCGGAACGATCCGCCCTCACCGGCGTCGAAGGCGTGCACCTGGGCGGTCACGCCCTCCGGCGCACGCCGTGCCGCGACGGCGTCCGCGTCGACCAGGGCGCGGTGCACGGCCGCGCGCGGAGCGTTCACGTGCCAGGACACCCGGGTCGAGTGCATGGCACCGGCTTTGGCCGACCGGCTCCTTCGATCAAGCCCCCGCTGCCCGCGCCGAGGGGCGGTTGCAGCGCGTCGGGGGAGGTGTTTCGCTGACGCGGGGCCCGATCGTCGAGCGAGGGACCGCCGCGCAGCACTACGGAGAGAAGGCATCGCCATGACCGCTGGGGCCGCTGTGGACGCCGTGCTGGCCGGGCTGGACGGCATCCGGTCCGACGTGGAGGACCTGTACCGGGACCTGCACGCCCACCCGGAGCTCGGCCTCCGGGAGCACCGTACGGCCGGGAAGGCGGCCGAGGCCCTGCGGGGCTTCGGGTACGAGGTGACGACGGGCATCGGGGGCACGGGCGTGACCGGCGTGCTCAGGCGCGGGACCGGGCCCACGGTGATGCTGCGCGCGGACATGGACGCCCTGCCGGTGCGGGAGGCGACCGGCCTGCCGTACGCGTCCGCGGTGACGGCGACCGACGGCGAGGGCGCGGAGCGGCCGGTCATGCACGCCTGCGGGCACGATGTGCACGTGGCCTGCATGGTCGGCTTCGCCCGGCTCATGGCGGCGGCCACCGAAGCCTGGCGCGGCACGCTGGTGGTCCTCTTCCAGCCGTCCGAGGAGAACGGCGACGGCGCCCGGGCGATGGTCGACGACGGTCTGGCCCGGAAGGTGCCCCGGCCGGACGTGGTCCTCGCCCAGCACGTGCTGCCGTATCCGGCCGGCTACGTCGGCACCCGGCCCGGCGCCTTCCTGTCCGCCGCGGACAACCTGCGCGTCACCCTCTACGGCCGCGGCGGCCACGGCTCGGCGCCGCAGGCCGCCGTCGACCCGGTGGTCATGGCGGCGATGTGCGTGGTACGGCTCCAGACGGTCGTCTCGCGGGAGACCGCCGCCACCACGCCCGTGGTGGTGACCGTCGGCAGCATCCAGGCGGGCACCGGCCCGAACATCATCCCCGACCACGCGGTCCTGCAGCTGAACGTCCGTACGTACGATCCCGCCGTGCGCGAGCGGGTGCTCGCCGCGGTCGAACGGATCGTCCGTGCCGAGGCCCAGGCGTCCGGAGCCCCGGCAGAGCCGAAGATCGAGCACCTGATGTCGTTCCCGCCCACGGTCAACGACGCGGACGTCACCGCGACCGTGGCCGACACCTTCGCCGGTCACTTCGGCGCGGACGCGCACACGGCCGACCTCCAGACGGCCAGCGAGGACATGAGCGAGATCCCGGCGGCGTTCGGCGTGCCGTACACCTACTGGGGCATCGGCGGCACCGATCCGCAGCTGTACGCCGCCGCGGAGCGGGAAGGGACGGTCCAGGAGGAGGTGCCGCACAACCACAGCCCGGCCTTCGCCCCCGTCCTGCAGCCCACGCTGGACACCGGTGTGCGGGCACTGACGGTGGCCGCGCTCGCCTGGCTCGCCGCACCGGCCCGCGGGACCGGCCGGCTGCGCAATTGATCACAGTCCCGCCCACTTGATCGATCACCGCGGTCGGTCGGGTTAGCATATGAGCGCCGCCTAGCTCGAAAGATAGAGACGTGACTGTCAACGACGACTCGTTCACCAACTGGAAGAACCGCGAGGAGATCGCGGAGTCGATGATCCCGATGATCGGGAAGCTGCACCGGGAGCGGGACGTCACCGTCCTGCTGCACAGCCGCTCCCTGGTGAACAAGTCGGTGGTCAGCATCCTGAAGACCCACCGGTTCGCCCGGCAGATCGCCGGCGCGGAGCTGTCGGTCACCGAGACGCTGCCCTTCCTGCAGGCCCTGACCACGCTCGACCTCGGCCCGTCGCAGATCGACATCGGCATGCTCGCCGCGACCTACAAGGACGACGACCGCGGGCTGACGGTGGCGGAGTTCACCGCCGAGGCCGTCGCCGGGGCCACGGGTGCGAACAAGATCGACCGCCGTGAGCCGCGCGACGTCGTGCTGTACGGCTTCGGCCGCATCGGCCGGCTCGTCGCCCGCCTGCTCATCGAGAAGTCCGGGTCGGGCAACGGCCTGCGGCTGCGCGCCATCGTCGTTCGCGGCGGGGGCGAGCGGGCCGCCGAAGACATCGTCAAGCGGGCCTCGCTGCTGCGCCGTGACTCGGTGCACGGCCAGTTCCAGGGCACCATCACGGTCGACGAGGACAACAGCACGATCCTCGCCAACGGCAACGCGATCCGGGTGATCTACGCCGACGACCCGACGCAGGTCGACTACACGGCGTACGGCATCAAGAACGCGATCCTCATCGACAACACCGGCAAGTGGCGCGACCGCGAGGGCCTGTCCAAGCACCTGCGCCCGGGCATCGACAAGGTCGTCCTGACCGCGCCGGGCAAGGGCGACGTCCCCAACATCGTCCACGGCGTCAACCACGACACCATCAAGCCGGACGAGCAGATCCTGTCCTGCGCGTCCTGCACCACCAACGCGATCGTCCCGCCGCTGAAGGCCATGGCGGACGAGTACGGGGTGCTGCGCGGTCACGTGGAGACCGTCCACTCGTTCACCAACGACCAGAACCTGCTGGACAATTACCACAAGTCCGACCGCCGCGGCCGTTCCGCGCCGCTGAACATGGTCATCACCGAGACCGGTGCCGCCTCCGCCGTCGCCAAGGCCCTGCCCGACCTCAAGGCGAAGATCACCGGAAGCTCGATCCGCGTGCCGGTGCCGGACGTCTCCATCGCCATCCTCAACCTGCAGCTCGCCCGCGAGACCACCCGCGAGGAGGTCCTCGACCACCTCCGCGAGGTGTCGCTGACCTCGCCGCTCAAGCGCCAGATCGACTTCATCAGCGCCCCCGACGCGGTCTCCAGCGACTTCATCGGCTCGCGCCACGCCTCGATCGTCGACGCCGGCGCCCTCAAGGTGGAGGGCGACAACGCGATCCTCTACCTGTGGTACGACAACGAGTTCGGCTACTCCTGCCAGGTCGTCCGTGTCGTCCAGCACGTCTCCGGGGTGGAGTACCCGACGTACCCGGCCCCGGCCGTCTGACCCGGAGTACGTCCACCGCACGCGCCAGGGCCCGGGGGCGGTGGGGGCGACGGACGCCGGCCGGCGTTCGGTTGCTTCCCCACCGCCCCTCGCGCGTGCCGCTCGGCGGGCGACCGGCGGCACAGGACAATGGGGGCCATGCACGGACCGGTTCCTCGCTCGGCGTGGGTCCAGGTGGTGGCCTGGAGCGTCGCCGTGCTCAGCCTGACCGTCCTGGCCACGGCCGCCGTCGTGCGCAGCACCGTGCTCGATCCGGAGTTCTACGGACGGGTGCTGGAGGACGAACGGGCCTATCAGCGGTTCTACGACGAGGTGCTGGTCGACCCGCGCAGTACGCCGCCGGCCCGGGAGCTGCTGGACCGGCTGCCCGTTCCGCAGTCCACCATCACGTCGAACCTCAAGGTCGTGGTCCCGCCGGAGACGTTGCGGGCACTGGGCGACCGGCAGATCGCCGAGGTGATCCACTACCTGGAGGGCGATCGCGACGTCCTGCGTGTCACGGTCGACCTCGAACCCGTCGTCGCGAACGTCGAACGGCTCAGCCGAGCCTACTTCGGCGATGCCGTGGCCGCCCTGCAGCAGCGCTCCGAGCCCGACTTCCAGGCCTTCGTGCAGCGCCTGTCCGACATCGCCGCCCGATTGGTCGCGGGGGAGGCTCCGCTCGAAGGTCTGCCGTCGCTGCCGCTCTCCCACGCCCAGGCGGTCGCGGCCACGGACGCGCTGCTGCGGCTGGTGCCCCGCGCCGCGCGCTCCGGCCTCGGACCCACGGTGGAAGCCGCGCTCGAACGGGGCGACGTGGGCTCGGCGCTGGCCGCGGTCGCGCCGGTCGCCCTGTCGGAGCGGGTCCGGGCGGCCGCCGCGGAGCTGATGCGGGAGGCGGAGCGGGGCACATGGGTCATCACCGTCGACCTCGACACCTCGCGCGACGTGTGGGCGCCCGTGCATCGCGCGCGCTCCGTCACCCGGCTCTTCCAGGAGGTGGTGGAGCCCCTGGCCGCCGTCCTGTGCGCCGCCGCGCTCTCCTTGCTGTGGTTGTCCACCCCGTCACCCACCATGCGCCGGCTGATGCCGCTGGGCTGGGTCCTGGCCGCCGCCGCGTCGCTGACGGCACTTGCGGTGTTCGTCCTCCGCCTCACGCCGGGTACCTCGCTCTTCGTGCCGCCCCCGTCGTGGCCTCCGTCGGCCGCGCGGCTCCTCGACGACATCCAGGCCACCGCCGTGGACCGGCTGCTGAGCACCGCCACCGTCGTCGCCGTGATCCTCCTCGCGGCCGGCGCCCTGCTGATCACCGTCGCCTGGGTCCGGCAGACCGGGCCCAGGGTGCCCGACCTCACCGATCCGCGTCACGGCCCGGCCCTGACCTTCGTCGTGACGGCGTGCGCGGTCGTCGGCACGATGCTGGCCCCGGTGGCGCTGACCGGCCCGTCCCCGCGCATCTGCCAGGGCAGTCCCGAGCTGTGCGACGCCCGCTACGACGAGATCGCCCAGCTCGCGGCGCACAACGCGATGGCCACGACGGCGGACCGGTTCATCGGCCCCCTCCAGGACCCGGACATCGTCGGCCAGCTCGACGCCGGGGTGCGCGCGCTGCTCCTCGACACGCACCGCTGGGAGCGGCCCGAGCAGGTCGCGGACCGACTGGGCAGCTCGGAGTTCACCCCGGAACTGCGCCGCCGGCTCACCCGGATCCTGCAGCGGCTGAACCCGCCGCACCCGGGCCTGTGGCTGTGCCACTCCGTCTGCGGCGCAGGTGCCCTGGAACTGGCGCCCACGCTGCGGCAGATCGGCGACTGGCTGCGCGCCAACCCCACGGAGGTCGTCACCCTGATCGTGCAGGACGGCGTCGACGCCGCGGCGACCCGCAGCGCCTTCGAGCAGGCCGGGCTCGCCGACCTGCTCCACCGGCCGGACACGGATCCGGACCGCCCGTGGCCGAAGCTCAAGGACATGATCGACAGCGGCCGGCGTCTGGTGGTCTTCGCGGAGAAGGCGGACGGGCCCGTCCCGTGGTACCGGAACTTCTACCGTTACGGCATGGAGACGCCCTTCGCCGTCCGCAGCCCCGACGAGATGACCTGCCTGCCGAACCGGGGCGGCACGGACAAGCGCCTGTTCCTCCTCAACCACTTCGTCACGGCCGGCGGCGGACGACGGCTGGAGGCCGGTACGGTCAACTCCCGGCAGAGGGTGCTGGAACGGGCCCACGACTGCGAGCGGCGGCGCGGCAGCCCCGTCAACTTCGTCGCGGTGGACTACGCCACGATCGGCGACGCGCTCGGCGCGGTCGAGGAGCTCAACGCCGAGCGCCTGCGCGACGATGCGCCTGTCCCCACCGGGTTGACGGGTGCTGCCGGCTGACCGGGACCGGACCGCCGGCAGCACCGCTGACCTGATGTGCGCTCAGCCGCCCTTGCGGGTGGCGGCCGATCCGACGGGTGCGCCGCTGATGGTGAACTGGGAGCCCGGTTCGATCAGCACGTCGCCCTGGGCCGAGCCGGTGATCGTGACGTTCGTCAGGGTGGCGCTGCCGCGGGCGCCGCTCATCGCGAGGATGCCGGAGCCGTTGTTGGACTTGTCGATGCGGACGTCGCTGATCTTCACGCCCGGCATCGCGCCGCCGCCGGTCTTGAACTGGATGCCGTCGTACGTCGAGTCGTGGATCTCGGTGTCCCGGATGGTCACGCCCGGGATGTCCTGTCCCTGGGCGAACAGGGTGATGGCTCCGAACTCCTGCGCCTCGGCCCAGAACGCGCCGCCCGTCCGGTGCAGGGCGTTGCCCGCGATCAGGGTCTGGCCGGAGAAGGGCAGCGGGTCGTGGTCGGTGGCGAGCATGATGCCGGGGTAGTTCATCGTGTCGGATATGACGTTGTTCTCGATGGTGTTGCCGTAACCCCCGTACACCGCGATTCCGTTGGCGCGCCACGGCAGCTGGATCGTGTTGTTGCGGAAGTGGTTGTCGTGGCCGACGTCCACGGCGGTGTCCTTCACGTACTTGCTGGCCCACACCGCGAGGGAGTCGTCGCCGGTGTTGCGGAAGGAGGAGTTGTGGACCGTGGAGTTGCGGGTGCCATTGGCGAAGTTGATGCCGTCGGCGTAGGTGTTCCGGATCCGCACGCCGGTGAACTCCAGCCCGTCGCCGGGGCCCCACAGCTCGGGGATGTTCGCGTAGTCGCGGCCGGCCCAGACGCCGACGTTGGCGTGCTCGATCCACACGTTGGTGATCTTCGTGTTCTTGCCGAAGCGTCCGTTGAGACCGACGCCGCCCTCGTGGTTGCCGTCCCCGCCGCGGATGGTGCCCGAGCCGAAGATGGCGATGTCGGAGATCTGGGTGTTGTGGTCGATGTCGAAGCCGAAGTTGCCCTCGTGCGGATGGTTGATGCCGCCGGCCTCGTGCGGCGGGGTCAGGGTGTAGAGCTGGGAGTGCCACATGCCGGCCCCGCGGACGGTGACGTCCCGGATGCCGACCTGGTTGAACTGCCCGCGGTTCTGGGGGTCGTCGGTGAGGATCTTCTGCTCCTGGCGCCACTGCCCGGCCGGGATCCACACGCAGGAGATCTGGCCGTTCTGGTCGGCGGTGACGGCGCGCTGGATGGCGTCGGTGTCGTCGAGTCCGTCGCCCGGTACGGCCCCGTACTCGGTGATCGAGGTGCAGTTCGCCGGTTTGGCGGCCGGTGGCGCGACCTGCTCCAGGTCGACCAGATCGATGACGTAGAAGGCGGCCGAGTCGCCGGCGTCGCGCTGCAGGCGGAACTTGGTGCCCTGGGGGAAGGTCTGGGACAGCAGCGCGTGGGACTCGTCGAAGAGCCGCCGGGCGTCGCCGCCGGGCCGGTTGGTGAGTCCTTCGGGGTCGTCGGTGTTCCCGTACAGCCAGCTGTGCTTGGACGACAGGGTCAGCTTCCGTACGAAGGTGCCGTCGGCGTAGAGGCTGATCGTGGCCTCCGTTCCCCCGCCGCCGGGGGCGTCGGGGACGGAGTTGCGCACCACGATGGAGTTGGCGGGCGTCGTGGAGGTGAATTCGAC
This sequence comes from Streptomyces viridiviolaceus, assembly GCF_014650995.1. Taxonomy (GTDB): domain Bacteria; phylum Actinomycetota; class Actinomycetes; order Streptomycetales; family Streptomycetaceae; genus Streptomyces; species Streptomyces viridiviolaceus. The sequence continues at coordinate 152,029 of NZ_BMWA01000010.1, read as the reverse complement.
GTACTGGCCGGTGGAGTCGAGTCGGACCGACTTTCGGCCGGAGGACTCGGTGCCGAAGTTGGTGTGCCCGAAGGTCCGCTTGGTGTCGGTGGTGAGCAGGGTGCCCTGGTAACGACCGTCCTCCGCCTCGTACTCGGTGTAGGGCACGGCGGCGCCGCGTCCGACGACGATCGGCTTGGCGAGGACGTTGTTGTCCTCGTTGGTCTCGGTGACGACGCCGGTGGCGTCCGCGGTGGCGGTGAGGGTGGCGCCGCCGCCCGTCGCCGTCCAGGTGCCCTCGATCGCCACGTTGACCGTGGCATCGGGCGCGACCTGGACGGTCGTACCGTTCAGCGTGGTGGTGCCGGCCTGGATCCGGGTCACCGAGCCAGCCGGAGCGGCGGTCGTACCGCGGTTGTGCACGGCGACCGTGAAGGACACGGGCGCACCCACGGCCGGGTGGGCCGGGTTGGTGGTGATGGAGCGCACCTCCAGGTCCGGACCGGGGGCCCGGGCGACGACCAGCCGGTCGGCGGCGGTACGGCTGTTGTTGGTGTCGTCCAGCTCGGCGATCGTGTCGCGCGGGTCGGCCACCGCGGAGACCGCGTAGCTGCCGGCCGCGCGGGTGCCGGTGGAGACGGCGACCTTCGCGGAGGCCCCCGGATCGAGCGCGGGTACGGCGGCGCTGCCCGCGACCGTGCCCTCCACGCTCACGTCGGCGGTCGTCGCGGCCGATCGCGCGGTGCCGGCATTGTGGACCGTGGCGTTCACGGTGACCGGGTCCCGCTCGGAGGGGGCGGCGGGCGACCAGTCCAGGGCGGTGACCGTCAGGTCGGGCGCGGGCGCGGCGGTGCCGACGACCTGGAACTCGGCCACCTGGCCGCCGGGCGCACCGGTGTTGGAGAAGAACCTGAGCCGCACGTCGGCGGCGCGGCCGCTGACCGGGATGGTCACGGAGTTGCCGGTGGCCGGGCTGAAGGCGTAGTCGGCGCGGTCGCGCAACGTGGTGAAGCCGCTCGCGGACTGCGCCCGGCCGAGGACCTGGATGCCTTGTGTCCGGGCCGACCACACCTGGTCCGGGTTGAGCTTGACCACCACGGCGCTGACGTCCGCGTCGGCGCCGAGCTTGACGGTGAGGTCCGCGGGGTGGCCGGCTGCTTCCCAGTAGGTGGAGGTGGAGTCGTCGGTGGCGTTGGCCGCGACGTAGGTGTGCACGGACGAGGTGGCCTCGGCCGGCTTGTTGCGGGCCAGGTTGGTGCCGGTGGGCGGCGGCTCGCTGCCGCCGTCCTCGCCGTACACCTCCAGCTCGGACAGTTGCGCGGCGTTCCAGCCGGTGTTGCCGGTGGCGTGGACGCGGACGTACCGGGCTTCGGAGGGGGACGCGAGGTCGACGGCGACGGTGTTGGCCCGCGCCGGGTCGAACGCCCGTCCGGCGGAGGCGGAGAGCGTGCGGAAGGTGGAGCCGTCGGTGCTGCCCTGGAGGGAGAGCGTCTGGTTGCGGCTCTCCCAGCTCGCCGGCAGCTTGAGCACCACCCGGTCGACGGTGCGAGCCGCGCCGAGGTCGACCTGCACCCACTGCGGGAACGAGCCGGCGGGGCCCTCCCAGTAGGACGCCTGGGCTCCGTCGGTGGTGTTCCCGGCCGGATGGGCGCCGTGCGAGCCGCCTGCCGTGGCAGGGCGGCCGAGCGCGAGGTTGACGTCGGCGGCCGCCGTTCGCGCGGGCGCGGCCTGGACGGTGGGGGCGAGGGACAGCTGTGCCGGCCCGAACGTCATGAGCCCGGCTATGACGGCGCCGGTCAGCCGCCGTCTGCCGAGGGGTCTCCATCTCATGGGGTCCTCTGTTCCATTGGGGGAAGGGGGTGCGAGCACCATCCATGCACGCCAATTGAGCAGGACAGTCGATTTTTTGCGGAAACTGCGTCAACAGATTTCTAGCGGTTCTCCTGTTTGTCAACGGGCCTCGAAGCAACGAGATTTCGACGCAAGTGGTTTGCGCGGCTTGCGCCGCTTCCACGCTGCACGCAGACCGAAGCGAGACACACAGGAACGCAATTGATGGATGATTTTGCGCAAGATCGAGGCGTCGAGCCCGGACGGGCCACGAACGAAGAAGAGCCCCGACCGGACGGGGGAATCACGGTCGGGGCGGTCGGTGGTGGGCGCGGATGGCGGTCGCCTCTCGGCGAAAGGCTCCACAGGGCTTCAGCCGAACGATCGTCCCTGTGGGCGGATGGTGAGGCCCGGGGACACTGTCCCATCCGCACCCACGGATGGTTCAACGGCGAACTACCGCTGGGTGTTCCCTGAACCGACCCGGTCCGAGGTGAGCCGCGTCACTCCGCCCATGTCCCTCGCCACCTCGCGGGCGATTCCGGCGAAGGTCGCCACCGCGCCGGTGGCGTCTCCCGCCCGCCACACCAGACCGTAGCCGGTCGGCTCCGCGTCCGCGAAGGGGACGTAGGCGACACCGGGGCGGGCGTAGTACGTCGCCGCGTGCGCGGGTGCGAGCAGCGCGCCCCTGCCGCCGGCGACCAGCATCAACGCCTCCTGCATGTTGGTCACACCGGGGCCGCGGGCGATCGGCCGGCCACTCGGTGTGTGTGCGGGCACGTGATGCTCCAGCCAGTAGTCGGGTACCTTGCCGTCGATCGTGAGCAGCGGTACGCCGGCCAGGTCCTCCAGGGACACCGACTCCCGGTCGGCGAGCGGATGAGCCGAGCCGATCGCGAGCATGCGCTCCTCCGCGAGCAGCGTCGGTCCCCCGCCCAGGTCTTCCTCGCGTACGGGGAGTTCCGTGATCTGGACGTCGAACTCGCCCTTGCGCAGCTGCCCGTACGGATCGGCGAGCGGCACCTCGCAGATCTCGACGGCGAGTCCGGGGTGGCTGACGCGCAGGGCCTCCGTCGCCCGCATGACGATCTCGCCGGTCAGCGGGTTCGAGAAGCCGACGTGCAGCACGGTGTCGATGCCGCGCGCGGTGGCGGCAGCCCGCTCCAGGGCGGCTTCGATCGCCCGGTGGTGCGGTTCCAGATCGGCGCGCAACTGCCGGCCGAGCGAGGTCAGGGCGACACGGCGGCTGGTACGCGTGAACAGCGGTGCGCCGACGCGGCGTTCGAGTCGCTGTACGAGCTGGCTCACCCGGGCCCGGGACAGCCGCATCCGATCGGCCGTGCGACCGAAGTGCAGTTCCTCGGCGAGGAGCAGGAAGCACTCCAGTTCATCGCGTTCCATCGACTTCCCCAGGTCAATCGGATCGGTAAGCCCGGTTGAACGAACGTTGCGATCTTTGCCGTTGTTCCCCCTCCGCGCCCTGACCGATGGTGATCGCACCGACAGCATCCCTACACCATCGAGGAACTGAGATGACTCCACAGAAATCGGCGGCCGCCCTGAGCCCACGCGACTGGGGCGTCCTGCTCGTCCTGTGCGGCGCGATCTTCCTGGAGGGCATCGATGTGGCCATGCTCAACGTGGCCCTGCCGTCCATCCGTGCCGACCTCGGCCTGTCCACCGGCTCCCTGCAGTGGGTCATGAGCGCCTACGTACTCGGTTACGGCGGCTTCATGCTGGTCGGCGGACGCGCCGCCGACCTGTTCGGGCGCCGCCGGATGTTCGTCCTCTGGCTCTCCGTCTTCCTGGTCTTCTCCGGTCTGGGCGGGTTCGCCACCGAGGAGTGGATGCTGATCGTCGCCCGGTTCGTCACCGGCATCGCCGCCGCCTTCATGACACCGGCCGGTCTGTCCGTCATCACCACGAACTTCGAGGAAGGCCCGCAGCGCAACAAGGCCCTCCTCTTCTACTCCGGCACGGCGGCCGGCGGCTTCTCGATCGGCCTGGTCGTCGGCGGGCTGCTCACCTCGGTCGGCTGGCGCTGGGTGTTCTTCGCCCCGGTCGTGCTCTCCGCGCTGATCCTGGTCGCGGCACTCGTCTTCGTGCCCCGGCAGTCGCGTCCCGACCGCTCCGGCCAGAGCGTCGACCTGGCCGGCGGCCTCACCATCACCGCCGCCGTCGTCCTGCTCGTCCTCGGCGTGGAACGCGCCACCCACACGAGCCCCGCCTGGACCGTGGGCACGCTCGGGGCGGGTCTCGCCTTCCTCGCCGCGTTCGTCGTCACGGAACGCCGCGTGGCATCCCCGCTGGTCCGCCTCGGCATCCTCCGCAGCGGCGCCCTGGTCCGCGCCAACCTCGTGGGGCTGCTCTTCGCGGCGGGCTTCTTCGGCTTCCAGTTCCTGGTGGTCCTCTACCTCCAGGAGCTGCGCGACTGGTCGACCCTGCAGACCAGCTTCGCGATGATCGTGATCGGCGTCGACGCGATCCTCTCCCCGGTCCTCACTCCCCGGCTGGTGAACCGCTTCGGCAACGCCCGGGTGATCTTCGGCGGGCTGCTTCTGGCCTCACTGTCGTACGCCCTGTTCCTGCCGGTCGGCGCCGACTGGACGTACCTGGCGATGTTCCCCAGCCTGATCGTCCTCGGTATCGCCTTCTCCCTCGCCTACGGTCCGCTCACCATCGTCGCCACCGAGGGCGTGCGGGAGGAGGAGCAGGGCCTGGCCGGCGGACTGCTGTACACCTCCTTCCAGTTCGGCGCCGCGATCGGCCTGTCCACCGCCACCGCCGTCAATGTCGCGGCCACCGCGTCGACGTCACCGGCCGCGCTGCTCGACGGCTACCGGGCGGCCCTGTGGGTCCCGCTCGGCGCAGCCCTGCTCGCCACGCTGATCAGCGCCTTCGCACTGCGCACCAGGCCGGCCGCCACCGTGGCCGCATCGGGCGGGCCTGCCGACCGTCCCGCCGAGATCCCTGCCTCCCACTGATCCCCCGCCGGGAAGGAGCGCCCCGACCGGCGGGGCGGCCCGGAGGGCCCCTCGTACCACGTGATCCGCATCGAACCCTGGAGGATCCAGCTGGTCCGCGGCTCGGATCTGGCGAGCACCATCTGGCAGTCGGGCACTGCCTGACGAGGGGCCCGGCCGCCCCGGGCGTCCCCTGCCGCCCGGGGCGGCCGCCGGTCAGTCCGTCATGCCGTCGAACATGCCGGGCTCGTACGAACCCCCCGGGTTGTGCACGATCACGTTCATCCGGGTGGCCGCGTTGATCAGGGCGACCAGGCAGACCAGCGCCCCGACCTGATCGTCGTCGTAGTGCTTGCGCACCGCCGTCCAGGTCTCGTCGGACACGCCGTGGTCGCCGAGCCGGGTGCCCTCTTCGGCGAGGGCCAGCGCGGCCCGCTCGGCCTCGGTGAACACGGTGGAGTGACGCCAGGCGGCGACCAGGTGGAGCCGGACCGCGGTCTCGCCGGCGGCCGCGGCCTCCTTGGTGTGGATGTCGACGCAGAGACCGCAGCCGTTGATCTGGCCGACCCGCAGCTGCACCAGTTCCCTCAGGGTCTTCGGCAGCGTCGACTGTTCCAGGGGCAACGAGGCGTTGTAGAACCGCTTGGCGATCTTGGCGGCGGTGGGGCTGTCGAACAGGTTGAAACGGGGCTCCATGACTTCGTCCTCACTCGTGGGCTCGCGCCGCGCGGATCGTCCGCGGCGGCCTGACGAACACGAGATGCCGGCCGCCCGGTCCCTGTGACAGCGCGGTGATGTGACGTGACCCACCGATCGTGGGTGTCACAAAGCGGCCGGGACCGGCGTCTTGTGCGTGACACCACGAGAGCGGACAGCGGGAGCCGGCGATGGGCGAGCACGGTGAGCAGACAGGCGACACGGACGAGCCGACCGTACGGGAGGCCCGCATGGACTCCGCCACGGACGCGTTCGTGACCCACCGCAACCTGCTGTTCACCGTCGCCTACGAGATGCTCGGCTCCGCCGCCGACGCCGAGGACGTCCTGCAGGAGACGTGGCTGCGGTGGGCGGGCGTCGACCTCGGCACGGTGCGGGACCGGCGGTCCTACCTGGTCCGGATGACCACCCGCCAGGCGCTGAGCCGACTGCGGGCGCTCCGTCGGCGCAAGGAGTCCTATGTCGGCCCCTGGTTGCCCGAACCGCTGCTGACCGCCCCCGACGTGGCCGAGGACGTCGAGCTGGCCGACAGCGTCTCGATGGCGATGATGCTGGTGCTGGAGACGCTCGCCCCGGTCGAGCGGGCGGTGTTCGTACTGCGCGAGGTGTTCGATCTCGGGTACGACGAGATCGCGGAAGCCGTCGACAAGAGCCCGGCCGCGGTGCGCCAGATCGCGCACCGGGCACGGACGCACGTCGCGGCGCGCCGACCGCGCGGGGTCGTGTCCCAGGCCGAGACCCGCGACGTGCTCGCGGCGTTCCGACGTGCCGTCGAGACGGGCGATCTGCAGCGCCTGCTCGACATGATCGCGCCGGACGTCGTCCTGCTCAGTGACGGTGGCGGAGTCGTGCAGGCGGCGCTCGCGCCCGTCGTGGGCGCCGGCAGGGTGGCCCACGTGCTGCGCAGGATCAACGCCACGGCGTCGCTGCGGCCGGCGCAGGTCAACGGCCACCCGGCGCTGGTCCTCCGGGTGGACGGCGGGATCGACACCGTCATCGCGGTGCGCATCGACGACGGCCTCATCACCGGGCTCTACGCGGTGCGCAATCCCGAGAAACTGTCACGCATCGACCGCGAGACCACTGTGAGCCGCTGAGTCCGACGGACCGCGCCGGCCGTTCTGCGTGCCGGGTCTCCGGCCCGCCACGCGGAACGGCCGGGTTCGGGCACATGACCGTCCACCCGGAACGGCAGCGGGGCGATCCGGAGACGGACCCTGCCGGCCGGCCCTCCAGGAACGCGGACGCATGCCGTCCGACCGGCTCACCCCGTCCGGGGCGGCGCTCGAGCCCGCGCTCGGGCAGCTCGGCGAGCGGGCGTCGCGGTCCGGGAGCCCTCCGTGCGGCTCCCACCGCGTCGGCGGTGGCCCAGCGCCGGGGATTCGTCAGCCCCGCTCGTTTCAGCCGGCCTTCCGCGCCGCCTACGGCCCGTCCCTTCGGGAATGGCGCCACATGCGTGCGGCCCGAGGCGAAGCCGGGCAGGCGGCGTGACGTCCGGCCTCGTCGGCGAGGCGTCGGCGAGTGGGTCCCCCGCACGGCTGCGGACACAGGCGTTTCTTGCAGCGGGACGCGCCGATCGTGCAGGAGTTCACCTGGTCGTCATCTCCATACTCGGTGCCCAAGTACCCGACGTATTCGGACGATCAGCGGAGGCAGAGCTCGATGGAATCGTTTGTCCATACGTCCCACCCGTCACGGGTGGTCTTCGGTACCGGCACGGTGACCAGGCTTCGCAAGGAGGTCGAGCGGCTCGGCTGCTCGCGGGTGCTCCTGCTGTCCAGCCCGCCCCTGGCGCAGGCCGCCGCGCGGGTCCGCGAGGCACTGGGCGACCTGCTGGTGTCGGAGTTCGACGGCGCGGCCATGCACACGCCGGTCGAGGTCACGGAGCAGGCGCTCGGGCTGCTCCGGGACACCGACGCCGACTGCGTGGTGGCCGTCGGGGGAGGTTCGACGACGGGCCTGTCGAAGGCCCTGGCCCTGCGCACGGGTCTGCCACAGGTCGTCCTGCCGACCACCTACGCCGGATCCGAGGTGACACCGGTGCTCGGCGAGACCCGCGACGGGCGCAAGGTGACGCGGTCCTCCCCGGAGATCCTGCCGGAGACCGTCGTCTACGACGTCGACTTCACGCTCACCCTGCCGCTGTCCATGACGGTCACGAGCGGCGTCAACGCTCTCGCGCACGCCGTCGAGGCCCTGTACTCCCCCGACGCCGACCCGGTCACCGATCAGCACGCGCTCGACGCGATCTCCCGGATCGGCCGGGCGCTGCCCCGCCTGGCCTCCGATCCGGCGGACGCGGCGGCTCGCGCCGACCTGCTGCAGGCCGCCTGGCTCGCCGGGACCTGCCTCGCCACGGTCGGCATGGGCCTGCACCACAAGCTGTGTCACACCCTCGGCGGCACCTTCGGCCTGCCGCACGCCGAGACGCACACCGTCGTCCTGCCCCATGCCATGGCCCACAACGCGCCGGCGGTACCCGACGTGATGCGCCGCATCGCCGACGCCCTGGGGGTGCCCGACGCCCCCGGCGGCGTGCACGACCTGGTCGTCTCCCTCGGCGGCCCCACCTCGCTGCGCGACCTGGGAATGCCGGAGTCCGGCCTCGCCCGCGCGGCCGAACTGGCCACCTCGGCGCCGTATCCCAACCCGCGCGACCTGACCACCGAGGGCATCGCCGAACTGCTGGCCGGAGCCTGGCACGGGCGTCGCCCCGAGGGTCCGCCCTCGACGGGAACCCGGCTGGCCCGTCTCACCGACCAGGTGGTCGCCAGCTTCGCCCAGGCACCCGATCCGCGCGTCCGCGCCCTGCTCGGCGACCTCGTCCGGCACCTGCACACCTTCGTCGCCGCCAACGACGTCACCGACGCGGAATGGCAGTACGCCATCGACTTCCTCACCCGCACCGGGCAGATGTGCGACACCACACGCCAGGAGTTCGTGCTGCTGTCGGACACCCTCGGCGTATCCAGTGCCGTTGACCTGCTCACCAACTCCCGCACCTCCGGCACCACTCCGTCCGCGGTCCTGGGCCCGTTCTACGTGGACGGCCCGCCGGAGGCCACGCACGGCAGCGACATCTCCGGAGGGCTGCCCGGCACGCCGCTCTGGGTCGACGTACGGGTCACGGACACCGCCGGCGAGCCGATCGCGGACGCGGTCGTGGACGTCTGGCAGTCCGACGAGGACGGCTACTACGACGTCCAGCTCCCCGAACTGGACGGGCCGGTGCTGCGCGCCCGGCTGCGCAGCGACGACGCCGGGCGCATCACCTTCTGGTCCATCCTGCCCTCGGACTACCCGATCCCCGGGGACGGACCGGTGGGACAGATGCTCGCCGCGGTCGGGCGCCACCCCTACCGGGCAGCCCACCTGCACTTCCTGTGCGATGCGCCCGGCCATACCCGGCTCGTCACGCAGCTGTTCGTCTCGGGCGGCGCCCGCCTGGACAGTGACACCGTCTTCGGCGTCAAGGACGAACTCGTCGCCGACTTCACCCCGCACACGGGCCCCACTCCCGACGGCCGCCGGGTCGACGGCGAGTGGCGCCGTCTCGACTACACCTTCCGTCTCGCCCCCCTGGCCGGATGACCGAGGAGCGCCCACCCATGACCACCACCGACGCGCACGACACGTACGACACCGACGTCCTCGTCGTCGGCAGCGGCCCCGCCGGCGGCTCGGCCGCACTGCTGCTGGCCACGTACGGCATCCGCACCCTGCTGGTGACCAAGTACGGCTGGCTGGCCGACACCCCGCGGGCACACATCACCAACCAGCGCACCATGGAGGTGCTGCGCGACCTCGGTGTCGAGTCGGAGGCGCTGGCCTCCGGCAGCCCGTCCCGGCTGATGGGGGACACGGTGCTGTGCACGGCGCTCACCGGGGACGAGATCGGGCGTATCCGCAGCTGGGGCACGGGACCCGCCAGTGCCACCGAATACGGCTCGAAGAGCCCCTGCGAGATGATCGACCTGCCGCAGACCTACCTGGAGCCGATCCTGGTGAGCAACGCGGCGGCCCGCGGCGCCAAGGTCCGTTTCGACACCGAGTTCGTCCGCTTCACCCAGGACGAGGACGGCGTCACCGCCCTGCTCCGCGACCGGATCCGCGGCGACGAGTTCACCGTACGGGCCCGCTACCTGATCGGTGCGGACGGCGGGCGCAGCACGGTCGCCCAGCAGCTCGGCCTGCCCTTCGAGGGGCGGATGGCCAAGGCCGGGAGCATGAACATCGTCTTCAAGGCCGACCTCGCCCGGTACTGCGCGCACCGGCCGAGCGTCCTGTACTGGGTGCTGCGGCCGGGGGCCGCGACCGGTGGCATCGGCATGGGCCTGGTCCGCATGGTCCGCCCGTGGAACGAGTGGCTGCTGGTGTGGGGGTACGACATCGAGCAGCCGCCTCCGGACCTGGACGACGAGGCGGCGCGGCAGATCGTGCGCGACCTCATAGGCGACCCCGGCCTGCCGGTGGAGATCACGTCGACGTCGGTGTGGACCGTCAACCACGCCTACGCCACGCAGTACTCGTCCGGGCGCGTCTTCTGCGCGGGCGACGCCGTGCACCGCCACCCGCCGTCCAACGGGCTCGGCTCCAACACCTCCGTGCAGGACTCCTACAACCTCGCCTGGAAGCTCGCCATGGTGATCCGCGGGGAGGCCGGACCCGAGCTGCTGGAGACCTACGGTGCCGAACGCGCTCCCGTCGGCCGGGAGATCGTCGAACGGGCCAATCTCAGCCGTGACCAGTTCGGGCCGATCTTCGAGGTGCTCGGCGTCGGCGGTGACAGCGACGAGGCGGCCATCGCCGAGGGGCTCGCCGCGCTGCGGGCCCGATCGCCCGAGGGCGCCAAGAAGAGACGGCTGCTGGAAGAAGCGGTCCAGCTGAAGAACTACGAGTTCAACGCGCACGGCGTCGAGATGAACCAGCGCTACGTCTCCACCGCGGTGCTCCCTGACCAAGGTCCCGCCGAATCCTGGGAGCAGGACCGGGAGCTGGTCCATCGGCCGACGACCCGGCCCGGTGCCAAACTTCCGCACGCCTGGCTCGTCGACCGGCAGGGGGAACGCCTGTCCACTCTGGACGTCGTGGGCGGCGGCGTGTTCACCGTGCTGACCGGCCTGTCGGGCGGTCTCTGGGAGGGCGCCGCGAGCGCCTGCCAGGACGTCCTCGGCGTGCCGCTGCGGGTGGTCCGCCTCGGCGACGAGGGGTGCCGCGACGCGTACGGCGAATGGAGCCGCGTTTCGGAGATCGCCGAGGACGGGGTCCTGCTGGTCCGCCCGGACGGGTATGTCGCCTGGCGCAGCGCCGCCTCGCCCACGACCGCGGAGTCGGCCAGGGACGAACTCCTCGGCGCGCTGCGCCGGGTGCTCGCGCGACAGGCGTGAAGTGGAGCGGCGTCCGCCGCGCGCTCAGCCGTCCCGGCGAAGAGCGGCCGGGGTCGTGTCGAGCCGGGCGCGCATCACCCGGGTGAGATGCTCCTGGTGGGAGAAGCCGCAGCGCGTGGCCACGTCCGCGATCGGGTCGGAGGAGGTCCGCAGCAGTCGGCAGGCCCGCTCCAGACGCAGTCCGAGCAGGAACTGGTGCGGCGACCGGCCCGTGCTCGCCCGGAACTGCCGTGTGAACTGGCTGCGGCTCAGTGAGGCCGCGGCGGCGAGGTCCGCGATGGGCAAGGGGTCGGCCAGCCGGTCCTCCATGAGCCGGCGCACGGCGGCGAGCTGCCGAGGGGACAGCCCGGACGGCCCTGACTCGGTGGGGGGCGGGGCGGTGGGGGCCTGGTGCCGGCGCACGAGCTGCGCGGCGAGCATCCCTGTCAGGTGGTCGGCGTACGTACGGGCCGAGGGCTCCCAGCAGCGGACCGTGCCCGCCAGCGCGAGCAGGAGCTGCTCGGTGAGCGGGTCGGTGGCACCGAGTTCCTCGGACAGTTCCACCGGCCGTCCGCCGTTCGCGTCGCGCAGGGCGTCGTCGCTGAGATAGGCGTGAATCGTGTCCAGTCGGCCGCCGAGCTCGACGGAGAGGGTCCGGCCGGCCGGCTGCACGAACAGTCCGCCCGGCGGAATCGTCCGGGACCGGGCACCCGTGCCCCGTCCCCGGCGCACGGTCACGGGGCCGTTGAGGTGCAGGATCACCAGGTGCGTGGGGGCCGGGGCGAACGCGGCGCGGTAGGGCTGTTCCTCCTGTGCGGAGAGGTACAGCCGCTCCCACCCGAGCCCGGCGCTGCTGTGGCGCGTCCGCACACCGCTCCGGCGCAGCATGCCGACCGTGTCGGCCAGACCGAGCTCCGCCATGGTGTGACCTCCTCGCGGCACCTGATGTGATTGAAGAGTAAACTTCAGCCGGGGCGTTGGGAAGCACTGTCCCGTCCCGCGGGTCGGCGCCGGGACGCCGGCAGTGACCGCGCGCGTCGACGCCGAGCACGGCGAGTCCGCGTGAACCCACCGCCGCACGCACGACCAGCCTCGAGCACGTACGTTCCGCCCTTGCCCGGTGACATCGGCGGGCTCTTCGCGTCCCGGCGGGGACCGGTGCCCGGCCCGGACGTGAGGCGAGGTCGCCGCGGGCTGTGCGGTCGGGCGTCGGGCGGGGCTCGGCGGGCGCCGTGACGGAGCAGTGCGCCGTGTGCACGGCCGGAGCCGTCAGGGAGTGCGGAACCCCCGGAAGGTCACATGCCTGCGGGCCCTGAAACCGAGCCGCTCGTACAGTGCGATCGCGCCGGTGTTCGTCTCGGCCACGTGCAGGAAGGGACGTTCGCCGCGGGCGACGATCCGCGCGACGAGCGCACCGACCAGACGGGCTGCGTGGCCTCGCCCGCGTGCCTCGGGAGCGGTGCAGACGGCGCTGATCTCGGCCCAGCCCGGAGGGCGCAGCCGCTCACCCGCCATCGCCACCAACGTGCCGTTGTCGCGGATGCCGAGATAGGTGCCGAGCTCGTGGGTACGGGGCCGGAACGGCCCCGGCTGGGTCCGCGCGACGAGGTCGAGCATCTCGGGCACGTCGTCGGCGCCCAGCTCGATCACGCCCGTGGCCGTGTCGGCGCGCGGGTGACCGGGCCGGCCGCTGCCGGGCCAGACCATCTGGCGCCCTTCCAGGCGGAAGACCGGCTCCCAGTCCGGTGGCGGAGTGTGAGGGCAGCTGAACATGTCGGCGAGTTCGCCCGGACCGAGCAGCCCGGCGAGGTCGCCCCAGTCCGCGGCATCCGGGGCGGCGGGCACCGAGGCGAAGGTCGCGACTCCCGGCAGGTAGGCGGCGGCCCGGCCGAGCCGTCGGGCGAGACGTGTGTGGTGACCGCTGAGCGACCCACCCACCGGGTCGTCGAGTGCCAGGGCATCGCGGTCCACCATCGTGCTGCACCTCTCCCGTCGTGCGCGGACGGCGTCCCGACGACTCCGAAGCGCAGCGAGTCCACGCCGACCCGGTCCTCACCGACGGACCGGCAAGGCTTGCGATCATAGACACGTACCTCGAAGGCGTCGCGACGCGGGCCGCTCGGCGACCGGTGGCACCGCCGCTGCCGGTCCTCGTGGCCTCGGCTCGGTGGGGCGGAGGACCTGGCCGTCGCGGCCCCGGCGGTCATCGTCGGGTGAGCAGCTCCACGGCCGTCCGGACGATCTCCTCGGGATCCGGTGCGGCGTCCAGGCAGGCTCCCCGCTCGTCAGGGGCGAGGGGTTCGAGCGTCGCGAGCTGGGAGTCGAGCAGCGTCGCCGGCATGAAGTGGCCGGTACGCGCGCCGAGCCGGTCCGCGAGCACCTCGCGATCGGCGGTGAGCTGGAGGAACAGGACGGCCGGGCAGGCCGCCCTCAGGCTGTCCCGGTAGCGTCGGCGCAGAGCGGAGCAGGCCACCACTCCCCCGCTCCCGGCCGCGTCGCGATCGCCGAGCCAGCGCCCGACGGACTCCAGCCACGGCCGGCGGTCCTGGTCGTCCAGCGCAGACCCCGACGACATCTTCCGGATGCCGGCGGGCGAGTGGAAGTCGTCGGCCTCCGCGAAGGGCACCCCCAGACGCTCGGCCAGCCGCCGGGCGATCGTGGACTTGCCCACGCCGGACACCCCGGTGACCACGACACACGGAGGACGGCTGTCAGGACTGTCGGTCATCAGGTCTGTCTCCTCCAGGACCGGCGAGCGACCTCGGGCCCGGCCCGGCTGTCGTGGGGTGGTGCGGCCTCAGGAGTCGGCCGGCAGGACCGCGTCCTGGTGCAGCAGGTCGTCCCGCCGCCCCGGGGTGGCGTGCCGTGGCTCCGGCCCGTCCGAGCCGGCCGGGTACTCCTCCAGGGGCACCAGGCCCCTCTCCCAGGCGGACAGGACCGGCTCGAGGACGCGCCAGGCCTCCTCCGCCTCGTCGCTGCGGATGGACAGGGCGGGGTCGCCATTGAGAACGTCCAGCAGCAAACGGCCGTAGGCGGGCAGGTCGGGCGGGTCCATCTCGGCGGTCAGCGAGAGCTGCGTGAGGGTCTCGGTGCGCGCGCCGGTGGCGGTCACGTCCAGGCTCAGGCTCTCGGGTTCCAGCCCGAAGCGCAGCACGTTGGGCCGGACGTCCTGGTCATGCCCGAAGGGCAGGTGGGGCACGGAGCGGAAGCGCACCGCGACCTCCTTGCGGTCCCTGCCGAGGGCCTTCCCGCTCCGCAGGCGGAACCTGGTGCCCGCCCAGCGCCAGCTGTCCAGTTCCAGTTCGACCTCGGCGAAGGTCTCGGTCCGGCGCCGCGCGTCCACACCTTCTTCGTCGGCATAGGCGGGCACCTCGTGGTCCTGGCACCGGCCGGACGAGTAGCGGGCGCGCCGCGTGCGGTTGGCGACGTCGTAGTCGGTCAGCAGCCGCACCGACCTCAGCACGTCGACCTTCCGGTCGCGCAGGTCCCGTTCGCCCAGGCTGATCGGCGGCTCCATGGCGACCAGGCACAGCAGTTGCAGCAGGTGGTTCTGCACCATGTCCTTCAGTGCGCCCACGTGGTCGTAGTAGCCGGCCCGCCCCTCGAGGGCGAGAGTCTCGTCCCAGACGATCTCGACCTCGGCGATGTGCGTACTGTTCCAGATGGGTTCGAGCACCCGGTTGGCGAGTCTGCTGCCGAGCACGTTCTGGACGGTGGTCATGGCCAGGAAGTGGTCGACCCGGAAGACGGCGCTCTCCGGTACGAGGTCGGCGAGCAACCGGTTGAGTTCCTGTGCGCCGGCCAGGTCCTCGCCGAAGGGTTTCTCCAGGACGATGCGGCTGCCCCGGGGCAGTGCCGCCTCGTGCAGCGCGGTCACCGCGGCAGGGAACAGTGCCGGGGGGAGGGCGAGGTAGACGGCGACGGGGTCGTCACCCGCGACGACCGCGCCGACGTCCGCGGGGTCCGTGACATCGGCCCTGCGGTAGTCCGCCGACGCGGTGACGGCCCGTCTGGCCTCGGCCGGGAGTGTGGCGCCGTGGCGTTCGAGCTGGGCCGCGGCCCAGTCCCGGTACCGTGCGCCGTCCCATTCCTCCCTGCTGGCGCCCGTCAATGTGAACCGATCGTCGATGCGTCCTGCCGCGCGCAGGGCGGCCAGCGCCGGCAGGAGGTACCGGCCGGTGAGGTCTCCGGTCGCGCCGAACACGGCGAGTCGTCGGATCGTCACCGGGAGCCTCCCTTCGCCCGTGCGAGGTTCACGCCGCTGGCGATGATCCCGATGTGGCTGAAGGCCTGGGGGAAGTTGCCCATGAATGCTCCGGTGGTCGGGTCGATCTGCTCGGACAGCAGCCCCAGCGGGCTCGCTCGCGCACACAGCGACGCGTAGAGTTCTTCGGCCTCATCGAGCTTCCCCTGGCCGATCAGGTTGTCCACCATCCAGAAGCTGCACAGGACGAAGGCGCCCTCGTCGCCCGCCAGGCCGTCGGGATGCTCGTCGTGCAGATAGCGGTGGAGCAGCCCGTCCCCGGCCGAAAGACGCTCGGCGACGGCCCGGGTGGTCGCCACCATCCGGGGATGATCGGCCGGTACGACATGGCGCAGCGGCAGCCCCAGCAGGCTCGCGTCGACGACACCACCGCCGTCCAGGTACACGCTCAGCGTCTGCGCCTCCTCGTCCCAGGACTCCTCCAGGATGAGGTCACGCAGCCGGTCCGCCGCGCCACGCCAGCGGCCGATGTCGCCGGGCAGCCCGCAACGCTCCGCGATCTGCGCCGCACGGTCCAGGGCCACGTGGCACAGCCCGGCGGAGTAGGTGAACGGACGGCCTTCGCTGCGGACCTCCCAGATCCCCTGGTCCGGCTGGTGCCAGGCGTTGCCGGCCGTGTCGGCGAGCCCGGCCAGACTGGCCCACATGGCGGGCTGGATCTCACCGCCCCGGCGCAGCCACTGGTCGGCGCAGTCCAGGATCTCGCCGTACACGTCGTGCTGGCGCTGATCGGCCGCGCCGTTGCCCCAGCGGACGGGCGAGGAGCCGCGGTAGCCCTCCAGCTCACCGTCCTCGATCTCCTCCGGCACCAGGCCGCCGTCCAGGGTGTACATGATGCGCGGCCGGCGGCTGCGCTCGAAGGCGTCGAGGACCCAGCCGAGGAAGGCGTCGGCCTCGCCGTGGAAACCGATGCGGCGCAGGGCGAAGACCGCGAAGGCCGCGTCCCGGACCCAGGCGTAACGGTAGTCCCAGTTCCGGATGCCTCCGGTCGGCGCGGGCAGGGAGGAGGTGGGTGCGGCGGCCAGCGACCCGTTGGTCCAGTCGTCGCACGTCTTCAAGGTGATCGCGGCACGTCTGACCAGCGCTTCTTCCGGACCGGCGTAGGTGAAGGCGCGCATCCAGCGCCGCCAGGCGTCTGCCGTGCCGCTCAGCATGGCGTCGGGGTCGAAGCGGTGGTGGCGGTGGAAGCGTCCCCAGGCCAGCACGAGATCGAGACGGTCGCCGCGGCGCAGGTCGTGCGTGGTGCGCAGGCCGCTCAGGGGACGGCTGGAGCGCAGGTGGAGGCGCAGGTCGGCCCTGCGGGCGGGCCGCACCTCCAGCCCGCTGTACAGGTGGTGGGTCTGTGCGCCGCCGCGGGGCTCCAGCCGCACCCCGAGGCGGACCTCTCCGTCCAGGACGACCACGGAGCGCACGAGTTCTCCGCGGCTGGACGGCGCGTCGTCCGAGAGATCGGCTCCGGAGCGCAGGACCAGCGCGTCCGTGACGCGCACCAGGCCCGTGTCACTGCGCAGCTCCGTGTGCAGCACGCCGGTGTCGGG
Organism: Streptomyces viridiviolaceus; assembly: GCF_014650995.1. Classification (GTDB taxonomy): domain Bacteria; phylum Actinomycetota; class Actinomycetes; order Streptomycetales; family Streptomycetaceae; genus Streptomyces; species Streptomyces viridiviolaceus. The sequence goes on along the minus strand of NZ_BMWA01000010.1, from coordinate 135,372 downwards.
TTCGTACCGCTGCCGTGCCTCGAGCAGGTTCTCCGGGGCCACGGTGAAGTGGCCGCCGCGGGTGTGGTCCAGCAGCGCGCAGAACACCGGTTCGGAGTCGAACCGGGGCAGACACATCCAGGGGATGCTGCCGTCGAGGCCGACGAGTGCCGCGGTCGTGCCGTCCCCGATCAGGCCCAGGTCCTCGAGGGGAAGGTAGCCGTCGTGCCGGCGGACCGGCCGGAACGGCGGGTCGGGATCCTGCATACCGTCTCGCTCCTGTTACCGAGCCTGGTGTGCGTGCCTGCGAGTCCGTCTAGAAGGCGACCAGCACCTTGACGGTGTCCTCCAGCTTCTTGTCCGACACCTCGAAGGCTCGCTCCATGTCGTCGAAGGAGAATTCGTGGGTCGTCATGCGGGAGGGGTCGAGGCGGCCCTTCTCGAGCACGCGCAGCAGCCGCTCCATCCGGAGCCTCCCGCCGGGGCAGAGGCCGGAGCTGATCGTCTTGTCGGCCATGCCCACCCCCCAGGCGACGCGGGGGATGCTGACGAACTCGCCGGACCCGAAGTAGCCGATGTTGGAGACCGTCCCGCCGGGCTTGGTGATCTCGACGGCGGTCTTGAAGGTGACGTCCGCGCCCAGCGCCTCGATCGCGGTGTCCACGCCCTGGCCGTCCGTCAGCTCCATGACGCGTTCGACCACGTCCTCGCGGGTGAAGTCGACGATCTCGTCCGCTCCGTAGAAGCGTGCGAGCTCCTGCCTGCTCGGAACCGACTCGACCCCGATGACGAGACCCGCGCCCTTGAGCCTGGCCCCTGCCGTCGCCATCAGACCCACGGGGCCCTGGGCGAGGACGGCCACGGTCCCGCCCATCGGAATGTTTCCGTGCTCGGCGCCCATGAATCCGGTCGAGAGCATGTCGGCGCAGTAGACGGCCGCTTCGTCGGAGATTCCGTCGGGGATTCTCGCGAGATTGGCGTCGGCGTCACCGACGTGGAAGAACTCGGCGAAGACGCCGTCCTTGGAGTTCGCGAACTTGAAACCGCCGAGCGGTCCGCCCGACTGGGACGGGAAGCCGTTCTGGGAGGCGAGGTCGCCCCAGTCCGGGGTGATGGCTCCGACGAGAACACGGTCGCCCGGCCGGAAGTCCTTGACGTCACTGCCCACGGTCTCCACGACGCCGACCGCCTCGTGGCCCAGCGTCAGGTTCTCCCGCGGCCCGATGCCTCCCTGCACGGTGTGCGAGTCGGAGGTGCAGATCAGCGCTTTCGTCGTCCGGACCAAAGCGTCGCGGGAGCCGACGTCGGGGACCGGCTTCTCCATGAAACCCACCTGGCCGATCGCCTTCATGACGAATGCCTTCACCGTCTCGCCCTCCTGTCGGCTCCTCCCGGTCGGGGACGTCACGGAGCCCTGGGTCAATCGGATCGCGCAACCGCCGTCCCACCCGCGGCGCGGCTTCTTCACAACGGGTCCCAGATTCCCAGAGGCCGAGCGCGCCCGCGAGCGGTCACTGCGGGCATTGGTGCTTCCGGGTCAACGACGAGCCGATGTCCGGGCGGGCGGGGCCCGCCCCGTCCGGGCCTGCCGGACTGCGCACACGGTGCGGTCGGCGGATGCTGGAGACCAAGCGCAGGTGGCGGACCGCGGCCCCCGTGCGGTCGTTCCCCACCGTCGAGCCGAGGAGGAACCGTGGCTGACCAGCGCGAGGAGACGGACCGCATCGTGGTCGGGGTGGACGGTTCGGACTCGTCGAAGCAGGCCCTCCGCTGGGCCGTGCGTCAGGCGGAGCTCACCCTCGGTGCGGTGGAGGCGGTGACCGCCTGGGACTTTCCGCAGTTCCACGGCGCGCTCGGCTGGCTGCCCCCGTCGAGCAGCGACGAAGCGGCTGTGGAGGGCCGGGCACGGGAGGAGCTCGCAGCGGCCGTCGCGGAGACCGTGGGATCGCAGCCGCCGGTGGAGGTCCGTGCCGAGGCGCGCTACGGCACCCCCGCCAGTGTGCTGCTCAACGCGTCACATGGCGCGTCCCTGCTCGTGGTCGGCAGTCGCGGTCTCGGGGGCTTCGCAGGACTGCTGTTGGGATCGGTGGCCCAGCACTGCGTCCAGCACGCTGCCTGTCCGGTCGTCGTGGTCCGCGACGGCACACGGTGAGCGCCCGGGCGGCCGCGGCTCGCGTCCGGCACCGTGTCGCGGTCCCGACGTGAACTTGGCGTGCCTGGGACCGGACCGGGCAGGCCGTGCCGGCGGCCTGCCCGGTCCGGATGGAGGAAGACGGCCGACGAAACGCCGCCGTGGTCCTTCTCGGCCCCCCTGAGACCGGCGAACATGCCTCGTCATGGACATCTTGCTCGTAGCCAGCGCGTTCAACAGCCTGACCCAGCGGGTGTACGCGGAACTGTCGGACCAGGGGCACCGAGTGGACGTCGTCCTGGCCTCGCACGGCACCGAAGCGGTCAGGGCCGCCGTACGCGAGACGGGCCCGGAGCTGATCGTCGCTCCGATGCTGAGGACGGCGCTGCCCGAGGACGTGTGGCGGGAGCACACCTGCCTCATCGTGCACCCGGGGCCGCCCGGCGACCGTGGCCCGTCGTCCCTGGACTGGGCGATCGCCCAGGAGGCGTCCCACTGGGGCGTGACGGTTCTCCGGGCCGAGGCCGCGATGGACGCGGGCGACGTGTGGGCCGCCGAGTCCTTCGCGGTGCCGCCGGTCGGCAAGAGCGACCTGTACCGGGGCGAGGTCGCCGACGCCGCCTCGGCCGCCGTCCTGCTGGCCGTGCAGCGGTACGCCGACGGGTCCTTCAAGCCGCGGCCGCAGAGCGATCCCGGGATCCGGGTGGTGTGGCGCGACTTCGTCCACCAGGAGCAGCGCGGGATCGACTGGGAGAACGACAGCACCGAGACGGTGCTGCGCAAGCTGCGCGGTGCCGACTCGCAGCCGGGTGTCCTGGACGAACTCCTCGGCCGGGAGGTGTTCCTGCACGGCGGGCACCCCGAGGACCGGCTCGGCGGACGCCCCGGGGAGCTGCTCGCGACGCGGGCCGGGGCGGTCTGCCGGGCCACCCGGGACGGCGCGGTCTGGATTCCGGAACTGCGCCCCCGCAAGAGCTCCGGCGACCCGGCGCCGTTCCGCCGCCCGGCGGCCTCCGTACTCGCCTCCTTCCCCGCGCCGCCCGGGGCCGGCCGAGGGACGCCCGGCTCCGACGACCGCCCGCACTGGCTGCCGGTGAGCGACGTCCCGCTCGAACTTCCCCCGGACCGCCGCACCTTCGCCGACATCCGGTACCGGCAGCGCGGCGACACCGGGTTCCTCAGCTTCTCCTTCCCGGGCGGGGCGATGAGCACCGACCACTGCCGCAGGCTGCTCGACGCCTACCGCTACGCGCTCGCCCGCCCGACGTCGGTCCTGGTGCTCGGCGGAACCCGCGACTTCTTCTCCAACGGCATCCACCTGAGCGTCATCGAGGCGTCGGCCGACCCCGGGGCCGAGTCCTGGGCCAACCTCAACGCCATGGACGACCTGGTCGAGGCGGTGCTGCGCACCACCGACCGCCTGGTCGTGGCGGCGCTCGGCGGCAACGCGGCGGCCGGCGGCGTCATGCTCGCCCTGGCCGCCGACGAGGTGTGGTGCCGTTCGGGCGTCGTCCTCAACCCGCACTACCGGCGCATGGGCCTGTACGGCTCGGAGTTCTGGACGTACACGCTGCCGCGCCGCGTCGGACCCGAGACGGCTCGGCGGCTGACGAGCGAGGCGTTGCCGGTGAGCGCCGCGGCCGCCGCCCGGATCGGACTGGTGGACCGCGTGGTGCCGGTACCGCCGCAGCGGTTCACCGCCGAGGTCGAACGCATGGCGGCCGCGCGCGCCGACGCGCCCGACCACGCCCGGCGGGTCGCCGCGAAGGCCGCGGCACGTCAGGCGGACGAGGAGCGCCGACCGCTCGCCGAGTACCGCCGGGCCGAACTCGACCGCATGCGCGCCGTCTTCTTCGATCCGCAGGCCCCGTACCACGCCTTGCGTGCGGCCTTCGTCCGGAAGCTGCCGGCCGGCTCCGCCCTGCCGCTGGCCACGGGAGGCAGGCGATGAGTGCGCGCCTGCTGGTGGCGGGCGTCGGCAACATCTTCCTCGCGGACGACGCCTTCGGCCCCGAGGTGATCCGCGCCCTGGACCGGCGCCCGCTGCCGCCCGGGGTGCGGGTGCGGGACTTCGGCATCCGCGGGATGGATCTCGCGTACGAACTGCTCGGCGGCTACGACACGGCCGTCCTGGTCGACGCGGCCGTGCGGGGTCACCGGCCGGGCACCCTGTCGCTGATCGAACCGGAGCTTCCCGAGGGCGCCGCGGGCGCCCCGCCCGAGGCACACGGCATGGACCCGGCGAAGGTCCTGTCCCTGGCCACCCACCTGGGCGACGAGCCCCTCCCCCGCGTCCTCGTCCTCGCCTGCGAGCCGGAGGTGCGGCCACGCGGCGACGAGGACATCGCCCCCGGCATCAGCGCGACGGTGCGCGACGCCGTCGAGCGGGCCGTCACGGCGCTGCACGCCATGGTCGAGGTGCTGCTCGCCGACCCTAGGGCGTCACCCCCGTTGAGCCGCCCGGAGGAATCCCCGGACCCGTCCGCGGCCCGTCTCCCCCGCCCGGTCGCCGACGGCGCCGAGGATCGACAGCAGCCCGACCCACCCGATCCCCTCGCGAGGAGCAGCGCCATGTGCGAGTCCGTGGACGACGTCACCCAGGCCGTCCTGGCCAAGAACGACGGTCTCGCCGCGAGCCTGCGCGACGAACTGGCCCGGCGCGGGGTGAGTGTGGCCAACCTCCTGTCCAGCCCGGGCAGCGGCAAGACCGAACTGCTCGGGCGGGTGCTGGCCCGGGCGGTGGAGCGGCGCGTCCCGGTCGCCGCGCTCACCGCGGACCTGGCGACCGAGAACGACGCGCGCCGGCTCGCCCGTTCGGGGGCGCCCGTGAAACAGCTGCTGACCGACGGGCTGTGCCATCTGGAGGCCCGGCAGCTGCGCGGGCACGTGGAGAGCTGGCTGCCGCAGGACACCTCGCTGCTGTTCGTGGAGAACGTGGGCAACCTCGTCTGCCCGGCGGCCTACGACCTCGGGGAGAGCCTGCGGATCGTGCTCATGGCGGTGACGGAGGGGGAGGACAAGCCGCTGAAGTACCCCACGGCCTTCGGCTCCGCCCATCTGGTGGTGCTCACCAAGACCGACCTGGCCGAGGCCGCCGGTTTCGACGAGTCCGCCTTCCACGCGAACCTGCGTCGGGTCAACCCGGGAGTGGAGGTCGTACGGACCTGCGCCCGCACCGGCGACGGCGTCGACACCGTCCTGGAGCGGGTGCTCGCCGCGCGGGACGGGGGATCCGTCCACCGGCCTCCCCTCGCGCCGCACCCGCACGGCCATGTCCACGCGCCCGACCCCGTCTCGTGACAGCACCCGCCGCGCAGGCGGTGCGCCGGCGCGTCACCGTGCGCGGGACGGTGCAGGGCGTGGGGTTCCGCCCGTTCGTCCACCGCCTGGCCACCGACCTCGCGCTGGCCGGGTTCGTGAGCAACACGGCGAACGGCGTGCTCATCGAGGTGGAGGGCCCGCCGGACGGTGTCGCCCTCTTCTGCTCCCGACTCGCCACGGAACCCCCGCCGTTGGCCGCCGTCACCGGCGTCGGGGTCGAGGACCTGACCGTCACCGGTGCCGACGACGCCTTCACGATCCGTTCCACCGACCGGTCCCCGGGCCGCACCCTGCTCCCGCCGGACACGGCGACGTGCGCGGACTGCCTGCGGGAGCTCGCCGATCCGGCCGACCGCCGCCACCGGCACCCGTTCGTCACCTGCACCCACTGCGGGCCCCGCTTCACCATCGCCACGGGGATGCCGTACGACCGGGCGTTCACGACGATGACCGACTTCCCGATGTGTCCGGCCTGCGCCCGGGAGTACGGCGACCCCGGCGACCGGCGGTTCCACGCCCAGCCCGTCGCCTGCCCGGACTGCGGTCCCCGGCTGCGTCTGGTGCCCGCGTCCGGCAGCGGTGTGCGGCCCGCGCGGGACGCCGGCGCCCTCGCGACGGCACGGGCGCTGCTGGCCGCCGGACGGATCGTCGCCGTCAAGGGCCTGGGCGGCTACCACCTGGCGTGCGACGCCACCGACGCACGGGCCGTCGACGCGCTGCGGACCCGCAAGGCGCGCGGTGGCAAACCGTTCGCGGTGATGTGCGCGGACCTCGACGCCGTGCGGCGGATCGCCGTCGTGTCCGAGGCCGAGGCGGCGACGCTCACCGGCCCCCGGCGCCCCATCGTCCTGCTGCGCCGGCACGCGCGGCAGGACGTACTGGCGCGCGGGGTCTGCCCCGGCAGCCCGCACCTCGGCGTGATGCTGCCGTACACGCCCCTGCACACGCTGCTGTTCGGGCTGTCCGGCGACGCGCCGGGCCCGCGGGTGCTGGTGATGACGAGCGGCAACCGCTCGGGGGAACCGATCGTCACGGACGACGACGAGGCACTGACCCGGCTCGCGGGACTGGCCGACGCCTGGCTCGCCCACGACCGGGCCATCGCCTCGCCATGCGACGACTCCCTGCTGCGGGTGCGCCCCGACGGCACCGAGCAGGTGCTGCGCCGGTCCCGGGGCTATGTCCCCCGCCCACTGCGCCTGCCGGTGGCGGTGCGGCCCACGCTCGCGGTGGGCGGCGATCTGAAGAACGCGCTGTGTGTCGCTGAGGGCGACCAGGCGTGGTTCGGCCCGCACATCGGCGACATGGGAGACCTGACCGCCCTGGAGGCGGCCCGGCGGGCGGAGTCGCAGATGCGGTGCCTGACCGGCGTCGGCCCCGGAATCGTCGCCGCGGACCGGCATCCGGGATACCACTCCGCACGGTGGGCCACCCGACTGGCGCGGGGCGAACCGGTGCTGGTGCAGCATCACCACGCGCACATCGCCTCGGCGATGGCCGAGCACGGCCTCGACGGGACCACACCCGTGATCGGCGTCGCGTTCGACGGCACCGGCTACGGCGACGACGGCACCGTCTGGGGCGGTGAGATCCTGCTCGCCGACTACTCGGGCCACCGGCGCTTCGCCCACCTGAAACCCGCCCCACTGCCCGGCGGGGACTCGGGGGTGGCCAACCCGTGCCGCCTGGCGCTGGCCCGGCTGTGGGCCGCGGGCCTGCCCTGGGATGCGGACCTGCCCAGCGTGACCGCCTGCTCGCCGGAAGAACTGACCTTGCTCGAACGTCAGTTAACGCGCGGGCTGGCCTGTGTGGCGACCTCCAGCATGGGCCGGCTCTTCGACGCCGTGTCGTCCCTCGCGGGCGTGTGCCACCGCGCGGGATACGAGGCCCAGGCCGCCCTGGAGCTGGAGGCCGCTGCCGCTGCGGCCTGGAGCGCCGACACCTCGGCGTACGCCTTCGGCATCACCGCCGACGCGTGGGACCCCGCACCCGTGCTGCGCGCACTGGTCACCGACCTGCGGCGGGGAACCCCGGCCGCCGTGCTCGCCGCGCGCTTCCACCGCGGCGTCGCGCGGGCCGTCGCGGAGATCTGCCGGCGTGCGCGCCGGGACACCGGCCTGGCCACCGTCGCCCTGAGCGGCGGCGTCTTCGCCAACGCGCTGCTGGAGGAGGAGTGCGCGCGGCTGCTGGCCGGGGACGGCTTCGCGGTGCTCCGTCACGGAGAAGTCCCCCCGAACGACGGTGGGTTGGCCCTCGGACAGCTGATGGTCGCGGCCCACCGACGACAAGAGGAGTGACCCATGTGTTTGGCAGTGCCCGGCAAGGTCGTCGCCATCGACGACAGCACCGACCCGCTCACCGGACTGATCGACTTCGGCGGTGTGCAGAAGCAGGCGTGTCTGGAGTACGTGCCCGACGTGCGGGTGGGTGAGTACGTCATCGTCCACGTCGGGTTCGCGCTCCAGCGCCTGGACGAGGAGTCGGCCCTGGCCTCCCTCAAGCTCTTCGAGGAACTGGGCCTGCTGGAGGAGGAGTTCGGCGACGCCTGGGCGCAGGCGGCGAAGGAGGCGGGAACCCCGTGAAGTACATCGACGAGTTCAACGACCCCTCTCTGGCCCGGCGGCTCCTGGACGAGATCCGCGCCACCGCCACCCGGCCATGGGCCCTGATGGAGGTGTGCGGCGGGCAGACCCATTCGATCATCAGGCACGGCATCGACCAACTGCTGCCCGACGAGGTGGAGTTGATCCACGGGCCCGGCTGCCCCGTGTGTGTCACGCCCCTGGACGTCATCGACAAGGCCCTGGAGATCGCCGCCCGCCCCGGGGTGATCTTCTGCTCCTTCGGTGACATGCTCCGTGTGCCCGGCACCGACCGGGATCTGTTCCGGGTCAAGGGCGAGGGCGGCGACGTACGGGTGGTCTACTCGCCGCTCGACGCCCTGGAGCTGGCCCGCCGCAACCCGGACCGGGACGTGGTCTTCTTCGCCATCGGCTTCGAGACCACGGCCCCCGCCAACGCGATGGCCGTGCACCAGGCGCGCCGCCTCGGCCTGACCAACTTCAGCCTCCTGGTGTCCCACGTGCGGGTTCCCCCGGCCATCGAGGCCATCATGACGGCGCCCGCCTGCCGGGTGCAGGGCTTCCTGGCCGCCGGGCACGTGTGCAGCGTGATGGGCACGGCCGAGTACCCGGAGCTCGCCGAGCGGCACGGCGTTCCGATCGTGGTGACCGGCTTCGAACCGCTGGACATCCTGGAGGGCATCCGCCGCGCGGTCCGCCAGCTGGAACGCGGCGAGCACCGGGTGGAGAACGCCTACGCGCGTGCCGTGCGCGAGAACGGCAATCCGGCCGCCGTCCGCATGATCGAGGAGGTGTTCGAGGTCACCGACCGGAACTGGCGTGGCATCGGGCGCATCCCGTCCAGTGGCTGGCGCCTGACCGACGCCTTCCGCGCGTACGACGCCGAGCACCGCTTCGACGTCACCGGGATCCGTACCGAGGAGCCGGCCGAGTGCCGCAGCGGCGAGGTGCTCCAGGGGCTGATCAAGCCGACGGAGTGCGCCGCTTTCGGCACGACCTGCACCCCGCGCACCCCGCTCGGCGCCACCATGGTCTCCAGCGAGGGCGCCTGCGCGGCCTACTACCTGTACCGCCGGATGAACGACACCCCGACGCCGCAGGCCGCCCGGGCCGCGCGGGAGGAGATGAACCCCGTTGCCTGAACATGTCGATGTGGTCGACCCGGCCGGCTGGACCTGTCCCGCCCCGCTGCGCGCCCAGCCGGTCGTGGTGATGGGGCACGGCGGAGGGGGTGCGCTGTCGGCGGAGCTGATGGAGCAGGTCTTCGTCCCCGCCTACGGCAACGCCACCCTGGCCTCGCTCGCCGACTCCGCCGTCCTCGGACTGGGCGGCGCGCGGCTGGCCTTCTCCACCGACTCCTACGTGGTCAGGCCGCTGTTCTTCCCCGGCGGCTGCCTGGGTGACCTCGCGGTCAACGGCACCGTCAACGACCTGGCGATGAGCGGTGCCCGGCCCGCGTATCTCTCCGCCGCCTTCATCCTGGAGGAGGGCGTGGAGCTGACGGTCGTCGAACGGATCGCACGCTCCATGGGAACGGCGGCCGAGGCTGCCGGGGTCACCGTCGTCACGGGTGACACCAAGGTGGTGGAGGCCGGGCACGGCGACGGTGTGTACGTCACCACCGCCGGTGTGGGGCTCGTCCCGGACGGGGTGGACATCCGGCCCCAGCGTGCGCGGCCGGGGGACGTGGTGGTCGTCAGCGGGCCGATCGGCCTGCACGGGGTGGCGATCATGAGCGTCCGGGAGGGGCTGGAGTTCGGGGTGGAGGTCGCCAGCGACACCGCGCCGCTCGCGGATCTGGTGGCGGCGATGCTGGCCGTCACGCCCGACATCCATGTGCTGCGCGACCCCACCAGGGGCGGCCTCGGGGCGTCCCTCCACGAGATCGCCCGGGCCTCCGGGACCGGGGTCCGGCTTCAGGAGCGGGCCATTCCGGTGCCGGACGCGGTGGCGAACGCCTGCGGTTTCCTCGGGCTCGACCCCCTTTACGTCGCCAATGAGGGCCGGCTGGTCGCCTTCGTGCCCCCGGCGGCGGCGGAGGAGGTGCTGGCCGCGATGCGTGCCCACCCCCAGGGCACGGGGGCCGCGGTGATCGGCGAGTGCGTCGCCGAGCATCCGGGCATGGTCGTGGTCGCCACCGGCCTCGGCGGCACCCGGGTGGTGGATCTGCCGCTCGGCGAGCAGCTGCCGCGTATCTGCTGACCGGGACGTGAGGGGCCCCGGCCGGCATGCCGGCCGGGGCCCCTCGGGCTATGCGGAGGCCGGTGACGGCTCGATGCCGGCGATCTCCAGCTCCCGGCCGCTGCGCAGGTCGGTGGAGGGCCGGTCGCAGCGCGGGCACCAGAAGAAGGGGGGCATGCCCACGGGGAACCCCTCGGCACACGGGCCGCACCAGGCCTGCGCGGGGACCTGCTCGACCACGAGCCGGGCCCCGGCGAGGGCGGTGCCGTCGCGGGCCACCTCGAAGGCGAAGCTCAGGGCGTCGGGGACGACGCCCGCCAGCTCGCCGACCCGGACGGTGACCGCCGAGACGGCGTCCGTCCCGTCCGCCCGGGCCAGCTCGTCGGCCCGCTCGATGATCGCGGCAGCGATCGACAGTTCGTGCACGGCCGGCTCACGGATAGCGGTGGCCCGCGCGGAAGCCGCCGGCCATCCGCCAGATCCGCGCCTCCCGCCTCAGGCTGGGCAGCTCCCACAGGAGCAACGCCACGGCCAGACCGCCGATCACGGCGGCCTCGGCCTTGAGGACCCGCCTTCCGCTCGTCCCGCCCCGTCTGCCGACGGCAGCCGGCCTTCGTGCTCGCATGTGCTTCTTCATTGCGGCGACTTCTCCCTGCTGTGTCTCATCCCGGTGAGATGTTCGGCATGGTCTCCGCGAGGGCGTCATGCCGCTTCCAGTGGATCCCGGTGGAGCGGCGCGCGTCGGCGGTGCCGTCCTCGTGGTGCCCGGTCTGGTCCTCGTAGCGTCCCCTGTTGCCCTGGTGCATGCCGGCGACGTGCCGGGGCGTGTCGGGTTTCGCCTGGGCCCGGCCCACTCTGATGCTGCCCATGGGGTGTGCTCCTTCCTCGCCTCCGCCCTGCGGAGTGCGTGCTCATGGCCGCTCGGTGAGGTCCTCGAAGAACTGCTCGACGGACGGCCAGACCCGGCCTCCGCCCGACAGACCGCGCCACTCCCGGCGTACGACGGCGACCATCCGGTAGCAGTCGTCGATCGGCACGATCCAGTGGTGGTCGAGGCCGTGGACAGTGTTCACCAGCAACGCCTCCACGTCGGGTTCCACGGTGGCGAGCTGCGGACACACGCCGGTCAGCCGCTGCCAGGCGGCCGCAGCCACCTCCCACCGCATGGCCCCTGCCGGGCTCGGGCCCTGCGCGGTGACCGTGCCGTCGGCCCGCGGCACGAAGAAGACCAGGCCGACCGGCACGCCCAGCAGCGCCGTGTCGACGCGGGGCAGCCGCACCCGGCGCCGGGGCACCGGCCGGTAGTGCCCGTCGCCCGCCCCGGCCTCGGCGAACAGCACCGAGCAGGGGCCGCAGACGCAGCGCACCTGCTCCGGCCCGGTGTCGTACAGGTGGGCGTGCTCGTCGGCGACCGGCGCGGCACACAGGTCGCACGTCTCCGCATCGACAGCCGCCGTGCGGTCGGCCGAGGAGCGGATGAGGCGGGCCAGCGCTCCGTCCGTGGTCACCGGGCGCCCCGGTGCGTGAGCGTGGTCAGCGGTACGAACGCGGGGGCGGGCGTGTCCGGCAGCGGCTCCACGGCCGTCAGCTCGGGAGCCACGGCGAGCACCGCTTCGCGGACGGCGGTGGTGACCTCGCCGCCTCCCCCGCCGCACCCCGATCCACAGCCGCCGGCCGACGTGAGCCGCACTCGGGCCACGCCCCCCTCCACCCCTGCCCACTCGACGTCGCCGCCCCGTTCCCGCACGGCGGGCCGCAGCCGCTCCACCGCGCGGGCCGCCCGGCGTTCGGGGGGCTCGGGATGGATGTCGTGCAGCACCAGCAGGTGCCCCAGCAGCTCGTCGTCGGCGAGGCGTTCGGCCAGAGGTGCGTCCGCGTGGTCCAGGACGCGGGCCAGCGCCTCGCCGTAGACCTCGGTCAGCAGCCGTACCGCCTCGGTCGCGGAGCGCGTGGCCGGGCCGGGTGCCGACTGGAGTCCTTCCAGCAGGTCGTCGAGCCGGGCGAGCCGGGCCTCGACGTCCGGGTCCGCGAGCCGTGCGGCACCGGCCTCAGCCATGGTTCGCCCCGTACGTCGGCGAGTGCAGCGTGGTCAGCGTCCTGCCCTTGCCGACGTACATGTGCACGCCGCACGGCAGGCACGGGTCGAAGCTGCGCACGGTACGCATGATGTCGACGCCCTTGAAGTCGTCGGGCCCGTTCTCCTCGAAGACGGGCTGCCCCTGGACGGCGTCCTCGTACGGGCCGGGGGTGCCGTAGATGTCGCGGGGGCTGGCGTTCCACGGGGTGGGCGGGTACGGGTGGTAGTTGGCGATCTTCTTGTCCTTGATCACCAGGTGGTGGGAGAGGACACCGCGCACGGCCTCGTGGAAGCCGCAGCCGATCGCCTCGTCGGGCACCTCGTAGTTCTCGAAGACCTTGGTCTCGCCCGCACGCACCATCCCCATGGCCTCTTCCAGGAACTGGAGGGCCATGGCGGCCGCGTAGGCGACGAAGTACGGCCGGGCGCGGTCGCGTTCGATGGTGTTGCTCCACTGCGGGATGCGCCATTCCAGGGTCGTCTCCGGCAGCTTCTCGCCCTTGGGCAGCGAGATGCGCACACTGGTGCCCGTGGCCTTCACGTAGGGGGTGTCGACCAGGCCGCTCAGCGCCGTCGACCACAGCCGGGCGAGCGGGCCGCCGCCGGTGTCGAGGGCGAGGTGCTGGCCGCTGGCCTTGTCGTACCAGCGCGGGCTCATCACCCAGCTGTACTTGCCGTCGAAGTCGCGCTTCTGCGGGACCGGGACGGTGGTCTGGTTCCACGGGTGGCGCATGTCGACGGGGTTGCCGAGCGGGTCGTGGGTGACGAAGGGCTGTTCGCCCGTCCAGTCCTCGTAGTACGAGCTGCCGAGCAGGATCCGCAGGCCCAGGTTGATGTCGACGAGGTTGTTGGTGATCAGCTCGCCGTCGACGATGACGCCCGGGGTGACGTACATCTGCTTGCCCCAGGTGTTCATCGTCTCGTACCGGTAGTCGACGGTCCGGGGGTCCTGGAAGGCCCCCCAGCAGCCCAGCAGGACGCGGCGGCGGCCGACCTCCTCGTAGCCGGGCAGCGCCTCGTAGAAGAAGTCGAAGACGTCGTCGTTCATGGCGACGGCCTTCTTGACGAAGTCGATGACCCGCATGAGCCGGCTGAGGTAGTCGGTGAAGGCGGTCGGCTGCGGCATCGTGCCGACGCCACCGGGGTACAGCGTGGACGGGTGGACGTGCCGCCCTTCCATGAGACAGAACATCTCGCGGGTGACCCGGCTCATCTTGAGGGCTTCCTTGTACACCGCGCCCTCGAAGGGGTTGAACGCCCGCATGATGTCGGCGATCGTCCGGTAGCCGTGGATCTCGCCGCGGGGGGACTCGGTGCGTTCGGCGCGGGCCAGTACACCGGGGTTGGTGGCCTTGACCATCGCCTCGCAGAAGTCCACGAAGACCAGGTTGTCCTGGAAGATCGTGTGGTCGAACATGTACTCGGCCGCTTCGCCGAGGTTGACGATGTAGTCGGCCAGCGGGGGCGGCTTGACGCCGTAGGCCATCTGCTGGGCGTAGTCGGAGCAGGTGGTGTGGTTGTCGCCGCAGATGCCGCAGATCCGGGACGTGATGAAGCCCGCGTCGCGGGGATCCTTGCCCTTCATGAACACCGAGTAGCCGCGGAACAGCGACGAGGTGCTGTGGCATTCCACGACTTCCCGGTTGGCGAAGTCGATCTTCGTGTAGATGCCCAGGTTCCCGATGATCCGCGTGATCGGATCCCAGGACATGTCCACGAGCTGTGGCGGCTTGCGCTCCGTGGGCCGGGCCTCGGTGGTGGTCATCTGTGGTACTGCCCCTCGCTGTCGGCGCTGTGTGGGTGGGTGGTGGTGGGACGCGGTCCGCTCGGCGTCAGGGCCGCCAGCGCGGGTTGTAGCCGCTGGTCAGCTTCCGCTTGTTGTGACGCCACTTGGGCTCGTGGTTGACCAGCTCGTTCGTCATGCCGCGCAGCCGGCGGATGACGGCCCCGTACGGCTTGATGGCCAGCGACGACAGCGTTCCGCCCGGGGGCTCGTCCATGAACGGCATGAACGCGTCGGGGAAGCCGGGCATCGTGCAGCCGATGCAGATGCCGCCGACGTTCGGGCAACCGCCAATGCCGGCCATCCAGCCGCGCTTGGGCACGTTGCAGTTGACGACGGGACCCCAGCAGCCCGTTTTCACCAGGCACTTGGGCGAGTTGTAGTCCTTGGCGAAGCCGGCCTGCTCGTAGTACGCGCCGCGGTCGCAGCCCTCGTGCACCGTCTTGCCGAACAGCCACTGCGGGCGCAGCATGTGGTCCAGCGGGGGCGGGGGCGCGGAACCGGCCGCATGGTAGAGGACCCAGATCAGGGTCTCCATGAAGTTCTCGGGCTGGATCGGGCAGCCGGGCACGTTCACCACGGGCAGCCCGCCCTGCGAGGTGAAGTCCCAGCCCAGGTAGTCGGCCAGGCCCATGCAGCCGGTCGGGTTGCCGGACATGGCGTGGATGCCGCCGAAGGTGGCGCACGTACCGGCGGCCACCACCGCCCAGGCCCTGGGGGCCAGTTGGTCGATCCACCAGTTGAGGGTCTGCGGCTCACCGGTCTCCGGGTCGTTGCCGAAGGACGTCCAGTAGCCGTCGCCCTCGATGATGTTCTGGTTGGGGATCGAGCCCTCGATGACGAGGATGAACGGGGCCAGCTCGCCGCGTACCGCCGCCCGGTAGGGGGCGAGGAAGTCCTCGCCGCCCAGGCTCGGGGACAGCACCTTGTTGACGAGGTTCACCTTCGGCAGGCCGGGGATGAGCCCGAGCACCAGGTCCTCGATGGAGGGCTGGCCGGCGGCGGTCAGTGAGACGGTGTCGCCGTCGCAGCTCATGCCCTCGGAGATCCAGAGGATGTGGATCTCGTCGAAGCCCTCGCGGTCCTCGGCTCGGCTGGGTTCTTCGCTGACTTCGGTGGTACTGCTCCGGGTCGTCATGTCACTGGCCTCCGCTGCAGGGGGTCTCGGAGTTGTTCGTGTGCCGCGCCCTTGCTGCGGCGGGTGCCGGTTTCCGCGGCTCGTGAGAGGACGCGGCGGGCTCCAGTGGTTCGAGCTCGTCCGGCCGGAAGTAGTGGAAGCGGCCGTACCAGGTGTGCAGTTCGGAGGCGGGATCGTCGTCGAGGGTGACGGCGAGGTGCACGCTGCCGTCCACGTCGTGGAAGACGGCGGCCACCTCGGCGGTGCGTCCGGCCAGGAACATGTCCTGGGCGTCGGCGCCCCGTCCCCGCGGGCGGAGCCGTACGCGGCTGCCGCCGCCGACGTGGACGCCGTCGACGAGCACCGTGTCGGTGGACGGGGACAGTCCGTCGTCGGCGCCCTCCTGCCACCAGGCGGGGCGTTCGGTGAACGGGGTTGCCGAGGGGGTGACCGGGTCAGCCGGGGCGGTGACCGGTGCCAGGGAGCGGACGGCGCCGTGCAGCCGTGCGAAGACCTCCGGGGGCATGGTGTCGACCCGGTCGAGGATCGCGGCGGCCCGCGGGTCGGTGGCGCGCGCCTCGCGCTTCTCCTCGTCGGTCAGCAGCATCGTGCGCAGCGTGAGGATCTCGTCGATCTCCGCCGCGTCGTGCAGGTCGCCCGGGCTCTCCGGGGCCACCTGGGGGTGGTCGGGCAGGATGATCGGTGAGGAGAGCAGGACGTGTCCGGTGGGGGGCTCGCCGCCGAGGACGGGGAAGGTGAACTCGTTCCGGCACGCACGTGCGTGGTCGCGCAGGTCCGCCGGTGGGTCGATCAGCGAGACGAACTCCACGCCGTCGCCGGCGATGAGGGTGTGGGCGGCGATGAGCGCCCGCCGCAGCGCCTCGTCGCGAGCGGCCCGGGTCCTCGGGGCACGTCCGGTGTTCACGGTGCGCACCCGGAGCCGGCGGACGTCGTCCGAGAGCCGCTCGGCCGTCAGCGTGACGCTCGCCCGTACCTCCTCGCGGCGCCGCACCACCCGCCCGGCGTGTGCCGGCAGTACGTCGATGTCCTCATCGGCGGCCGCTTCCACCGTGACGGTGCGCTCACCGTGCAGCAGGTCGTCCAGCGGGACCACGGCATCGGCTTCGCGCGGTACTGCCTCGTCGAAGGTCAGGTGGTCCGTGCCGCCGTCGGTCCGCAGCGATTCGACGGCGCGGTGGCCACCGTCTCGGCCGGTTTCCTCCACCTGCTTGCGCTGCATCTGCAGATAGCGCAGCCTCAGCCGGACGGAGGCGCCGGGCCGCCGGATCCGCAGCAGGCACTCGGTCTGCTGGTACCAGGAGTCGGCGGAGCCGGACACACCGGGGACGACCGGGCCGTCCGACTCCACCCACTCCCGGGGGAACAGCACCCCGAACTGCCACCGGACGCGGTTCTTGGCCGAGGACCGCCGGTAGGGGTACAGGAGGTAGCCCTCGTAGAGGACGGCGTCGGCGACGGCGCTGAGCTGCCCGAAGACGCACCGGGACGGGTCCGTGCCCACGCCCGGGGCAGCGCACGCCGCGTCGCCCTCGACCAGTCCCTGCGACATCGCGCCTCCTTGCGTCCGTGTGCGCCCATCCCTTCCACCACGGTCACACCGCTCACACACTCTCGCCCGCTCCGGCGCGACCCAGTGAGCCGTTCGAGGGGTGACCGGCTGTGGCCGGGGGTCCGTGGGCGGGGGCGTGAACCTGAGTGCGGGGTCCCCACCGGGCGCCCGGACGGCACGGCCGGTGACCCGGGTGGTCCAGCCGAGAGATCATGAACTCATGTCCTCAGGAAGAGAAGTCCCCCAGCCCATCTCGCTCAGCACCTGGCCCACCCCGCTGGAGCCGCTCCCCCGGCTGGCCCGCGCGCTCGGTCTCGATGCCGAGGACCTGTGGATCAAACGCGACGACCTCACCGGAATGGGCGGCGGCGGCAACAAGACCAGGAAACTCGAGTGGCTGTGCGGGGCGGCCCTCGCGGACGGCGCGACCCACCTGGTGACGACCGGCGCGCCGCAGAGCAACCACGCCCGGCTGACCGCCGCCGCGGGTGCCCGCCTCGGCCTGGAGACGGTCCTGGTGCTCGCGGGCACCGCCGGGTCCGAGGCTCGGGGCAATCTCGTCCTGGACGCGCTGTTCGGCGCGACGGTCGTCTGGGCCGGCGACGTGGACGGGCCCGCGCTCGCAGCGGCGGCCGAGGATGTGGCCGCGGCCTTGCGCGACCGGGGCGCGCGGCCGGCGCTGCTCCCGTTCGGCGGTTCCAGTGCGGTGGGGGCGCTCGGCTATGACGCGTGCGGACGCGAACTGCTCACCCAGGCACCTGATCTCGACACGGTCGTGGTGGCCCTGGGTTCCGGCGGCACCATGGCCGGGCTCGTCCACGCACTCGGTCCCGAGCGGGTCCTCGGCGTGCACTGCGGCGCCGTGGACGACCCCGTCGCGGTGGTCTCCGCGCTGTTCACCGGGATGGGAGGCGGCCCCGTGCCGTCCGGCTCGCTGCGGGTACGCACCGACCAGGTCGGTCCCGGCTACGGCGCCCTGACCGCCCCGGTCATGGACGCCCTGGCGCGCGCGGCCCGTACGGAGGGCATTGTGCTGGACCCCGTGTACACCGGTCGGGCCATGGCCGGCCTGATCGCCGCCGTACGGGACGGAGACGTCGTGCCCGGGCGGCGAACGGTGTTCCTGCACACGGGCGGGCTGCCCGGCCTGTTCGGGCACCCGGCCGCGCTCCGGGCGACGGCGGCACCGCTCGACGGCGAGGGCCTCACGCCCTGAGCCGGTCAAGCGGTCGCGGTGACCCGATTGACCGCGGTCGGACGGTCCGGATGCTGGTCCTGCACACCTGCGCCGAGCGGGAGCGGGCCGGGCCGAGGGCACCACGCCCCGCGCGCCACCTGGGACGAGATGGCCACGAGCCCGCCGGGCCGCGGTGCGGCTGAAGGCCGAGTCATGGATCGGAGGTAGCGCTCCGCGGGGAGACGGTACGGCGGGGCCGTGTCAGGGGGCTCGTGGTGGTCCGACCCAGCCCAGGGACCGTTCGACGGCCCGCTGCCAGTTCTCGTACTCCGCCTCGCGCCGTGCGGGATCCATCGCGGGCATCCACTGGGCGGCCCGGTGCCAGTTGCGGCGCAGCACCTCCAGGCCGGGCCAGTAGCCGGCGGCCAGCCCCGCGGCGTAGGCGGCCCCGAGGGAGACCGTCTCGGCGACCATGGGCCGCACCACGGGCACGTCGAGCACGTCGGCCACGAACTGCATGAGCAGGTTGTCCGCGGTCATGCCCCCGTCCACCTTGAGCTGCTGGAGGGGGACGGAGGAGTCGGCGTTCATGGCGTCGACCACCTCCCGGGTCTGCCAGCCGGTGGCCTCCAGGACGGCACGCGCCAGGTGGCCCTTGGTGATGTAGGAGGTGAGGCCGACGATGACCCCGCGCGCGTCGCTGCGCCAGCGGGGCGCGAACAGGCCCGAGAAGGCGGGCACGATGTAGCAGCCGCCGTTGTCCTCGACCGTCCGCGCGAGGGTCTCGATCTCCGGGGCGCTGCTGATCAGGCCCAGGCGGTCCCGGAACCACTGGACGAGGGCGCCGGTGACGGCGATCGACCCCTCCAGCGCGTACACCGGCGCCTGGTCCCCGATCTGGTACGCGACCGTCGTCAGGAGTCCGTGCCGGGACCGTACGAGGTCGAGACCGGTGTTGAGCAGCAGGAAGCTGCCCGTTCCGTAGGTGCACTTGGCCTCGCCCGGGGAGAAACAGGTCTGACCGAAGAGGGCGGCCTGCTGGTCGCCGAGCGCGGCCGTGATGGAGACGCCCGGCAGCAGCGCGCGGGCGTCGCCGTACGTCTCCGCGGACGATCTGATCTCGGGCAGCATCGAGCGGGGCACCCCGAAGAAGGCCAGCAGCTCTTCGTCCCAGGTGAGGGTGCGGATGTTCATCAGCATCGTGCGGCTGGCGTTGGTGGCGTCGGTGATGTGCAGGCCGCCGTCGGCGCCCCCGGTGAGGTTCCAGATCAGCCAGCTCTCCATCGTCCCGAACAACACCTCGCCGTCCTTGGCGCGCTGCTCGATGCCCTTGACGTGGTCGAACAGCCACCGGATGCGCAGCGCCGAGAAGTAGGTCGACGGCGGCAGGGCGCACCGCTCCAGGAAGAACTCCTCTCCGGGGCGCTCTCGCAGCTCCTCCACGAGCGGTGCCGTGCGGGTGTCCTGCCAGACGATCGCCCGGCCCAGCGGGGCGCCGGTCCGCCGGTCCCACAGCACCGTCGTCTCGCGCTGGTTGGCGAGGCCGACGGCGGCCACCTGCCCGTGGTCCACACCGGCGTCGGACAGGGCCTCGGGCACGACGCGCCGCAGGTTCTGCCAGATCTCGACGGCGTCGTGTTCGACCCACCCCGGCCGGGGGAAGTGCTGCTTGTGCTCCTTCTGCGCGACCGAGACCAGCCGCCCACGGAGGTCGAACAGGATGCAGCGGGTCGAGTTGGTGCCCTGATCGATGGACATTACGTACCGTTCAGCCATGATCGGCTCTGCCTTCCGACGGGTCGAGGGGCGGCTGTCCTGGCCTACCAGCGGGCGGCTCCCAGGTCTCTGGAGATCGCCCGGGCGGCCTCCCGGATCAGGCTGATCAGCTGCGGGCGGGGCCGGCCCTGGCTGTCGCAGATCCGCTCGACCGGTCCGGAGAGCCCGATGGCGCCGACGACGAGGCCGCCGTGCCCCCGGATCGGCGCGGCGAGCCCGGCCTCACCCATGCTCATCTCCTGGATCTCGGCGGCCCAGCCGACTTCCCTGACCTCGGTGAGCGCCCGGGCGAGCCGCTCGGGATCGATCAGGGTGTGCCGGGTGTACGCCGCCAGTCCCGGCTCCGGGTCAGGGTCCGCGGTCCCGAAGGCCAGCAGCACCTTGCCGAGCGAGGAGGCGTGCAGCGGCAGCAGCGATCCCACGTCCAGCGTCTGGAAGGTGTCGTCCGGTCGGAACACGTGGTGGACGATGAGTACCTGGCCCTCCAGCGGAGTCCCCAGGCGCACCGCCTCACCGCTGCGCGCGGCCAGCGCGTCGGCCCAGTTCAGGGAGCGCGAGCGCAGCTCGTTGACGTCCAGATAGCTGGTGCCCAGGTGCAACAGGGCGGCTCCGAGCTGGTACTTTCCGGTCTCCGCGTCCTGTTCCACGAAGTCCACGTGCTGCAGCGTGCGCAGGATGCCGTGGGCGGTGCCCTTGGCCAGGCCGAGCGACGCCGCCACCTCGCCGAGCCCGAGTCGGCGTGGCCCACCGGCCAGCAGGCGCAGAATCGCCGCCGCCCGTTCGATCGACTGGACTGGGCCGGCCATGAGGCGAGCCTATTACCGCCGCGGACGCTTCGCCCCGCGGGCGGATGACCTTCGCGGACGGGGTCGTTCGGTAATGCCGACCGCGGTTCATTGACCCGCCCGATTTGTCTCCATAGCTTGCTTTGGAGTCCGGCAGGCGCCGAGAGCGCCCGGCCGGCAGCACGGACCATCGGGAGAGAACATGGCGGCACAGCTCAACACGCTGATACGGGCGGCATGCGAATACGTGTGTCCGGTGCCGCCCGTCGCCGGCGCGGTTTCGGCCGTACGCCGATGCGCGGCAGAGGTCCTCGCGGACTGGAGGGTGTGTCCGGGAATCGTCGAGGATGCGATGCTCATGGTGTCGGAGCTGGTCACCAACGCGATCATTCACGGTCTGCCCCCGGCCGAGCTGCGGCTGTCGTGGGTGCCCGACGACGGCGACGGGGTCCTGAGGGTCGAGGTCACCGACGCGGGACCCGCACGTCCGGCGGGCCAGCCGCTCGACGGGATCGACCCGGACGAGCACGGCAGGGGCGAGGCGATCGTCCACGCCCTGGCCACGCGTCACGGCATCCGGGTCCATTCCGGCGGGGTCACCCGCTGGGCGGAACTCGCCGCGGTCTGAGGCGCAGCTTCCGCTCCGGCGACCCGGAGATCGGGGCAGGCCGTCACCCCGCCCGGAAATGGACAGGTCGCTGCCGGGTGAGGCTGTCAGAGGAGCCCCTTGCGGATTGCGTATGCCACTGCGTGGGTGCGGTTGCGCAGCTTCAGCCGCGTGACGACCTCGTGGAGGACGCTCTTGATGGTGCGCTCGGAATAGCTGAGGCGATCCGCGACCTCCAGTGTGCTCAGCCCTTCGGCCAGGAGACGGAGAACATCCACCTCCCTCGGTGACAGGTCGCCGTCCCGCCTCTGTCCTGAGGTCCCCCGGGCACGCAGCTCCCGGACGAGGGAGCGGACCAGGCGAGGAGGCATGGGCGACTCCCCCGACAGGCCCTCCCGGGCCGCCCGCAGTACGGTCTCGTACCGGACCTCGGCACGCGGGAGCACGCCGACCACCCCGAAACGCACGGCCTTCAGCAGCAGCCGTTCGCTGATCTCGTCGATGATCAGGAGGGCCGGCGGGCCTTCCCCGTCGGTCTCCCGGTGAAGTGGTTCGAGCCAGTCGACGGTCCGCTCCGTCGCCACCCGGTCCAGCACCAGTGCCATGTCGGCGCTCCGCCAATCTCCCCAGCGCGCCACCCGCACCGCTTCCGACGCCCTGAGGTACGCCTCGGCCCCCTCGGCGGTGATGGCGTCGTCCGCCTTGACCATGACGGTGAGCGGAAGCTGCTGCTGAGCCGCACCCTCGCGAGCCGAGGGAACGGCGGCGAGGCGCGGGCGCACGAGCTGGTGACCGGTCGTGCCGATGCTTTCATCGCCGAGTAAGTGCCGAGTACCGGGCTTGGCCCCTCCTGCGACGACGCCCTCCGTGCGTTCTCGCAGGAGGATGGCACCGGCAACGCACCGGTCCGCAAGGTCCACCTCTTCGACAGAAGTGTCCGCCTGTGCCATGTCCCTCTCCCTCACGATGGGTCCGACCGTTTCAGCCTCGGTCGCCCGCCCGTCGTGCGCATCAGTCAGAAGACTGTCGCGCCGACTGATGCGGAGGGCGCGCATCCGGACATCGGTGTGAGCGCAGGAGACGGGGGTGAAGAACGTGGGCGAGGCGAAGGGCACGTACTCCGCCGTCCGGCTTGTGGCGGGCGAGGCCGGGCAGCAGCGGTCCGTCCCGGCGAGGAGGCGCGGGTGAGGATCACCGTCCGCCGCGAGACGGCGGGGACCTACCCCGTCGGGAACGGACCGCTGACGGGAGGCTTCATCGTGCGGCGGTGAACGCCGCAGTCGCCCCGTGGGTCATTTGACGGATTCCCCGGCACCCGCGATCGACGACTCTTGCCGTGTCAGCAGACGCCGCCCCCGACGACCGGTCGGGGGCGGCACCGCCAGGAACCGACAGGAGCAGTCATGAGCAACGATCAGAAGGTCGCCATCGTCACCGGTGCGTCGCAGGGCATCGGCGCCGAGCTGGTGAAGGGCTACCGGGAGAAGGGCTTCCGGGTGGTCGGGACCTCGCGGTCGATCAAGCCGTCGGAGGACCCCGACCTGGTGACGGTGGCGGGTGACATCGCCGATCCGACGACCGCGGCCCGGGTCGTCGCCGAGGCGCTCGAGCGGTTCGGCCGCGTCGACACCCTGGTCAACAACGCCGGTGTGTTCATCGCCAAGCCGTTCACGGAGTACACCGCCGAGGACTTCGCGACGATGCTGGGAGTGAACCTGCACGGGTTCTTCCACGTCTCCCAGGCCGCCGCCGAGGCGATGGCCAAGCAGGGCAGCGGTCACATCGTCACCATCACCACCACCCTGGTCGACCACCCCATGGCGGAGGTCCCCTCCGTCCTGGCGTCGCTGACCAAGGGCGGCCTCAACGCGGCCACCCGGTCCCTCGCCATCGAGTACGCGTCCAAGGGAGTGCGGGTGAACGCGGTGTCGCCCGGCATCATCAAGACGCCGCTGCACCCGGCCGAGGCCCACGAGACGCTCGCGGGACTGCACCCGGTCGGTCGCATGGGAGAGACGAGCGACATCGTGGACGCCGTGCTCTACCTGGAGTCGGCCGGCTTCGTGACGGGCGAGATCCTGCACGTCGACGGTGGCCAGAGCGCGGGCCGCTGATCCGGATCGTCAGGGACGGGCCCGGTTCGGCTCCTCTCCCGGTGGACGCGACGCTGTCCGGCGGTACGCCTCCTGGCACACCGCCGAGCGGCGACTGCGCTCGGTCACCCGACCCTCCTCGGGCGGTGCGTCACCTCAGCTCCGCCTCGATCCACCGCACCACATCCGGTGTCACGGGGTCGGCGATGTCCGCGAACTCCTCGTGCTTCTCGAGGAACGCCTTGACGTACGGGCAGACGGGAACGACTCGCCTGCCCGTCGCCCGCACGTCGCCGAGGGCCTCGCGGACGAGTCGGGACGCCAGTCCCCGGCCGGCGAACGCCTCGTAGACCTTGGTGTGGTAGAAGACCCGCTGCTGTTCCCCGCGGTCCCGGTAGGCCGTGAAACCGGCGGTCCGGCCGTCGACCTCTATCTCGTAGCGGAACCGGTCCGGCACGTGGCGGACAGTGGGGACGGTGGAGGGTGCCTGCTCTGTCATCGTGCGTCCTTCGTGGCGGGGGCAGGGTTCCTGCGCGGGGTGAGGGTGGCGTTGGGGAGTGCTGGGGCGGGAAGGCGGTCTCCGGGATATCCCTGGACCCGGCCGAAGCGGTCGGAGGCGTTCTCCCAGGCCTCGCGGGCCCGGACGATGTCGTCGTGGGTGCGGCCGATGAAGTTCCACCACATGACGATCTCCTCGCCGAAGGGGGGCCCGCCCAGCAGTACCAGCCGTGCGGTGCCGGGTCCCTCGTTGGCGACGGTGAGCTCGGCGCATCCGGGGGCGGCGTAGCCGAGTTCGGCCGGCTTCAGGGCCGTGCCGTTCAGGAGGACGTCACCGGCGTCCACCAGGAGGCCGTGCTCGAACTCCGGGTCGACGCCGAGCGTCACCGTGGCGCCCGGCTCCACGGACAGTTCCGCACCGAGGAGGGGCGTGAAGGTGTGCACCGGGGAGGTGTCGCCGGCGAGCGTGCCGAGGAAGACACGGGCGGTGCCGCCATCGAGCCGCACCGGGTCGGGTACGTAGTGCTGGAAGTCCCTGGCGGCGTCGCGGTGTTCGTCGGGCAGTGCCACCCACAACTGGACGCCGTGCAGAATCGTCGTTCGCGAGGTGGACACCTCCGTGTGGCTGATCCCGAACCCGCCCGTCATGAGGTTGAGTTCACCAGGCCTGACAAAGGCGTGACTGCCGAGGCTGTCGCGGTGTTCGATCTCCCCGCTGAACAGCCAGCTGACCGTCTGCAGACCTGTGTGCGGGTGCGGTGCGACGTCCATTCCGCCCGTCGCGGAGACGCCGTCGGGGCCGTAGTGGTCGGCGAAGCACCAGGCTCCGATCAGTGTGCGGGCGCGCTGGGGCAGGGTCCGCCGCACCGGCATGGCCCGAGGGCCGCCGAGCGGGACCTGCCGGGCGGTGAGGACCTCGACGGCCGGGGACGCCCCGTCGCCGGCCGGTCCGCCGCATCTCAGCTCGGCAGGCTGTGTTTCGGTGTTGCTCACGCTTCCAGCCCTCTCACCAAAGAATGTTTGAGTTTCAACAATTATGCGTCGATGATAGGGCGGGCGGCGAATGATCGCTCGATGAAGGAGACGACATGCCGGAGACGGCGGCGGTGAGACCCGGCAACCGGGTCTTCATCGACAAGCAGCACCCCGACGCCTACCGCGCGCTCGCCTCGACAGCGCAGGCCGCGAAGGACGCGGCGGCCGCTGCCGGGCTCGACCGGACGCTCGTGGAACTGGTCAACCTGCGCGTGTCCCAGCTCAACGCCTGCGCCTACTGCCTCAACCTGCACACCCGCGCCGCCCTGCGAGCGGGCGAGACCACCCAGCGGCTGGGCGTCCTGGCTGCCTGGGCCCGGACCCGCTGGTCCCGTGGTCTCATGTCCCTCACCCACGGTCGTCCGGAAGAGGCTTTCGAGGAGCTGTCCCTGCTGTCGAGGACGGACGGGGACGCCTGGGACCCCATCGTCGCCGGCTGGGCAGTGGGGGACCTTGTGGCCGCGGCCGTGGCCTCCGGCCGAGGGGACGAGGTCAGGGCCGGTGTGGAACGGGTCGAGCGCGTGGGCCGGCACACCGGATCGGCGCTGCTGCAGCATCTGGTGGCGCGCTCGTACGCGATGCTGAGCGACGGTGAGGCGGCCGAGCGGCACTTCACCACGGCGCTGGCACCGGCCGGCGCACCGATGCGCTACGAGCGGGCGCGCACTCATCTGGCCTTCGGTGAGTGGCTGCGCCGGCAACGGCGTGTGCTGGAGGCCCGTACCCATCTCCAGCAGGCGCACGACTCGTTCTGCGCCCTGGGAGCCGACGCCTGGGCGCAGCGTGCCGCGTCGGAGCTGCTGGCCGCCGGCGAGACCACGGCGTCCGGTCACCCGGCGTGGGCGGAACGGTTCAGCCTCACTCCTCGCGAGGCGGAGGTGGCCCGGCTGGCCGCCGCAGGACTGACGAACCAGCGGATCGGCTGGCAACTCGGTCTGACGCACCGCACGGTCGCCAGTCATCTGTCGCGGGTCTTCCTCAAGGTGGGGGTGCAGTCGCGCCGGCAGCTTCCCTCGGTGCTGCGGCCGTAGACACATCGGCCCCACTGCCCGGGAACGACGTAGAGCGTCGGGTGAGGGTGGAAGCAGTCAAACAACAGAAGCCGAAGGGTGTCCGCCCGGAGCACTCTGAGAAGGAAGCCGCGGGCGGTACGAAAGCCGGCCGCGGTGGTCCATCACCGGCCAGTGACGAACGCCTGCCGCACCACGGCACCGTCCCTGCGCCTTACCTCACTTGGAGATTGTCGTGCCTTCTCGCCGAGTCATCACCGCCTCGCTGGCCACCCTCGCGGCCGCCGGTCTCGCCGGCGGCGCCCTGTTCACCCCGCTGGCGAGTGCCGAGCCCAGCCAGTCCCACGGGACGTCGGCTCCGAAGCCCACCGTCGTCCTGGTCCACGGCGCCTTCGCCGACGCCTCCAGCTGGAACGGTGTCGTCAAGCGCCTCCAGGCCGACGGGTACCCGGTGAAGGCTCCGGCCAACCCGCTGCGGGACCTGCCCGGTGACGCCGCCTACATCTCCAGCGTCCTGGCCCAGACCGAAGGGCCCATCATTCTGGTCGGCCACTCCTACGGTGGCGCCGTCATCACGAACGCCGCGGCCAGTGACCCGGACGTCAAGGCCCTGGTGTACATCGCCGCGTACGCCCCGGACGCCGGGGAGACCGTCGCGAAGCTGTCCGAGCACCCGATGGAGCACCCCACCGCCCCGCTGCCCGTGGTGCCGAGCACCTACCCCGCCCCCGACGGGTCCACCGGGGTGGAGCTGACGATCGACCCGGCGAAGTACCGCGACACCTTCCTCAGCAACACGGTCTCCCGCGCCACCGCCGCGTCGCTGGCGGTGGCCCAGCGCCCGGTCTCGGCCGCCGCCCTGAACGGCGAGACCAAGGACCCGGCGTGGAAGAAGCTGCCGTCCTGGTACCTGGTGGCCCGCCAGGACCACGCCATCGGTGCCGACCTGGAGCGCTTCATGGCCCAGCGCGCCGGTGCGAAGACCGTGGAGGTCGACGGGTCGCACAACGTGATGCTGAACGCACCCGGTGCGGTGACGAACCTCATCGAGAAGGCCGACAAGGCCACCCGCTGACCTCACCGTGAGATCAGCGGCAGGGACGTGTCACACAGGATGCCCCGCAGCGTGCGCTGCGGGGCATCCGCCGTCGTGCACCGCACCGTCCACCGCCTGCCGGAGTGCCCGTTAGGACACGTATCCCGCCTGTCCGCACAGGTTCTCGCCTCCGTCGGGCTCGTCCGACGCACGAACCGCCTACGATGCCTGGCATCCGGCCGTCGCTTCCCGGGAGCACCTCACGATGGGTCAGCTCTACGCACACCGAGGCGCCTCCCCGCGGGTGGCGCCCTCGGCTCTTCTCTTCCCGAGCGCGGAACTGATCGGTGACGTGGTCGTCGGTGAGGGGACGGTCATCGGTGCCGGAGCCCGGGCCGTCGGAAACCGGCAGAACGGGGTCCGCATCGGTGGAGGAGTCGTCGTCTCGGTGAACGCGGTGCTGCATGCCGCGGCGGGCAGCGAACTGGTCATCGAGGACGATGTGGTGATCGGACCGGGTGCGGTCCTCAACGGCTGTCACATCGAGCGCGGCACCGTGGTGGAGGCGGGCGCCCTCGTCGACACCCGCAGTCGCATCGGTGCCGACAGTTTCGTCAGTGCGGGTGCCCGGGTGACGTGGGGCTGTGTGTTCCCGCCCCGGTCCGTTCTCGACGGCTTCCCCGCGGACGTGATGGGACGGCTCAAGGCGCCTCCGCGCCGTCCGGACTGGGTGTTCGACGGCAGTGACATGGCGACGCTGCGGGTGGTCGACACCTTGTAGGCCGTGTGCTCATCAATCCATCGGCATCTCGGCTTCCCTTCCAGGTTTCGACGTTGTGAAACCGCGCGGAGCCATCGCACCTGTCACGGCCGGAACGGGGCGGGCCCTCGGCCGACGCGCTCCGGCCGCCTGCACCTCCCTGTGGAAAGGAATCCCGCTGTGAACAGGCCTCGTACTTTGATCGTCGGAGCCGGCATATCCGGTCTGGCACTGGCCAAGGCTCTGATGGACCGAGAGCTCCCGGTGGACGTCGTCGAGCGCCGTGCCGAGGATGAGCAGGCCACCCTGGGAGCCGGCCTCTACCTTCCGGCGAATGCCGTCCGCGCGCTCCGGAGCATCGGTGTGGGGGATGCTGTGGCCAAGCTCGCGGAGCCCGTGACACGGCAGCGGCTCCACGACCACCGCGCGCGCCCGCTCGCCGAATTCGATGTGGAGCGGATCTGGGGTGATGTCGGCCCCTGCCTGGCGATCACCCGGGGCGAACTGCACGAGGTGCTGCGTACAGCCGTCGATGCCACAGTCGTCCGTTACGACACCGCGGTGACCGAGGTGGCCCAGGACACGACCGTGACCTTCGCGGACGGCGCCACAGAAACGTACGACCTGGTGGTGGGTGCGGACGGTATCAACTCCGCCGTGCGACGCTGCCTGTTCGGCGGCCCGGAGCCGCGCTTCCTGGGCCAGCTGTGCTGGCGGTTCATCGCCGACGACACCGCGCCCGGCATCACCGACTGGACCGCGCGCCTGGGCACCAAGGGCCGGACATTCCTGACCGTTCGGCTCGGCGTCGGCCGCGTCTACTGCTATGCCGACATCAACAGCCGCGTTCCCACCGCTCCGGCCGGCGACTGGCGCACGCTCTTCGCGGACTTCGGCGGCCCTGTCCCGCGCCTGCTGGAACAGGGCGCGGATGCGCACTTCGCCGCACTGCACGAGAGCGTGAACACGGTATGGACGCGCCCGGGCGTGGCCCTCGTCGGTGACGCCGCCCATGCCTTCTCTCCGAGCATGGCCCAGGGCGGCGCCATGGCCCTCGAGGACGCCGTGGTCCTCGCCGACGCCCTCGGAACAGCGCCTGACGTCACCGCCGCCCTCGCCGCCTTCCAGTCTCGACGCGCCGGTCGGGTCGCCTGGGTCGTGTCCCAGAATCACCGCCGCGACAGGGCCCGCAATCTTCCCACGCCGCTGCGCAACTTCACTCTCCGCAAGACCGGGGAGCGCATGTTCAAGGCCAATCACGCTCCCCTGCTCGACCTGCCCTGACGGGTGGTGCAGACGACGTGAACGGGCGGGCCAGGGGGTGTTCGCCCGCTCCCGGCATCCAGATCGTTCAGCCGGTGGAAGCACAGAGAGAGGGCGACACCCCACCACCGGGTGTCGCCCTCTTCTCCGATTCGTCCGGTCGCTGTCGACACCGGAGTGCGGCCGTCGGTTCAGGAGAGGTAGTGCTCCACCTGCGAGGCCGGACGCACATGTGCCTCTTCCGGATCCTGCCCTGCCGTGATCAGGGCCCGCCGCTGCCGCAGCAGGTCCCAGCACTGGTCGAGTTCGGTCTCCAGCCGGTTCAGACGCTCGTGCTCGGTCGACCGGTCGATGGCGTGCTGCGCCAGGCGGTCACGCAAATCCCTCTCCTGGCTGATCATTTCGGTGATGCGGCCGAGTATCTGCTTCTCGGCCTCGGCTTCGGCTCCCGACATGGTTCGCTCCCTGGACGACGTGGCATGTCTCGGCGGCTCCGGCACGCCTGCCGGCCCCGCCACGAAAACTCTCCCGCACCGGCCCGCGGAACCGCATCGGTCAGACGACTGCTCCACGGCACCGGCACGCGCAGGATCAGTCGGTCCAGGCGTTGAAGAGCATGTTCAGGCCCTCCGCTGCTTCACGGCACCGGCACGCGCAGGATCAGTCGGTCCAGGCGTTGAAGAGCATGTTCAGGCCCTCCGCCATGGTCGGGTGGGCGATGATCGAGTCCCTGAGCAGCGTGTACGGGGCGCCCGTCAGCATGGCGGTCTGCACGACGGTCAGCACCTCCGAGGCGTCCGGGCCGAGCAGGGCCACGCCGAGGATCCGGTCGCTTTCCCGGTCGACGACGGCCTTCCAGACGCCCCGGGTGTCCCGCAGCGTGCGGGCCCGCGGAATGGCCGCGACCGGCATGCGAGCGATCCGCACGTCGTGGCCCGCGGCCCGGGCCTCGGTCTCGGTCATGCCGACCCTGGCCAGCTCGGGCGTGGTGAACAGGTTCCAGGGCACCAACCGTCCCGTCGTCCGACGGTCGCCGCCGGCGATGTTCGCCTTGACGATGCGGTAGTCGTCGAGCGAGACGTGCGTGAACTGGGGACTTCCTGCGACGTCGCCCACCGCCCAGGTACGCGGGGCCGATGTCGCCAGCCGGTCGTCGACCCGCACGAAGCCCCGGTCGTCCGTCCGCACGCCCGCCGCGTCGAGGTCCAGGTTCTTCGTGACGGGTTCCCGGCCGACGGCCACCAGCACGTCCGTGCCGGTCACCTCCGTTCCGTCGCCCAGGCGCACGGTCACTCCGGACGGGCCGCGCGAGACCTCGGTGATGGTGACGCCCGTGTGGAGACGCACACCGGCGTCCGCGAGGAACCCGGTCAGTGCCTCCGAGACGTCCGGGTCCTCCCGGGGCAGCACCCGCTCACCGCGGTGCAGCACCGTGACCCGGCTCCCGAATGTGGCGAACATCTGGGCGAACTCCAGTCCGACGTAGCCGCCGCCGATCACCACCAGGTGCTCGGCGATGCGGTCCAGGTGCAGCAGCGTCTCGCTCGTGAGGGGCTCGACCTCGGTGATGCCGGGGATGTCGGGGATCCCGGGCACGGTGCCGGTGTTGATCACCACGTCCTTGCCGCGCAGGACTCGGGTACCGCCGTCGTTCAGTTCGACCCGCACGGTGCGTTCACCGGTGAAGCGGGCGGTCCCCAGGATGAAGTCCATACCCCTGTCGAGGAACTGACGGTGGTTGAGGTCGACCATGCCGGCCACCACGCCCTCCTTGTGCTCACGCAGGAGAGTGAGGTCGGCCACGGGCTTTTCGGCACGGACACCGACCTGCTCCGCCCGGCTCAGGCTGTCGAGGAGCCTGGCGCTGGTCACCAGGGTCTTGGTCGGGATGCACGCCACGTTGATGCACGTGCCGCCGATCATGCCGCGCTCCACCATGGCCACACGTCCACCGCCGCGGGCGATGTCCATGGCGAGTGTCTTGCCGCCCTTGCCGCCTCCGACGACGAGGAGGTCGACGTCTTCCACGCCGGTGTCTGCCTGGGACATGTCCCGCTCCTTCACCACGAATTCCGTACCTCTCCAGCCTCGGCCGTCCGTCCGTCGGCCGCATCCGTCACACGACTGCGCGGGGAACCGCCGCACGGGCGTGAACGCGCCGTCGCGTGTCCGGGAGGGAGATCGATCTCCCTCCCGGACACGCGACGTCCCTCCCTGTGGGAAGCTCAGGCGGCTGCCAGTCCCGCCTTCAGCGCGCCGGCGATCTGGACCACGCGCTCGGCCTGGTGCCGCGCGGCGTTGCGGGTCTCGTCACCGATCGGGTTGTTGCCCTGTCCGTCCACGTGCGACGTGCCGTAGGGGTTGCCGTCCACGAACTTGACGGGGTCGGTGTAACCGGGCGACACGATCAGGCCGCCGAAGTGGTGGATCGAGTTGTAGAGCGCCAGCAGCGTCGACTCCTGGCCACCGTGGGTGGTCGCCGTGGTGACGAAGCCGCTGTAGACCTTGTTGGCCAGCTTGCCCTGCGCCCAGAGGCCGCCGAGCGTGTCAAGGAACTGCTTGAGCTGGGAGGAGACGTTGCCGAAGCGCGTGGGCGTGCCGAAGATGACGGCGTCCGCCCACTCCACGTCGTCAGGTGTGGCGACGGGGATGCCGGCGCTGGCGGCCGCGTGCGCGGCCCATGCCTCGTTGGAGGCGATGGCGGCTTCCGGCGCCAGCTCGGCGGCCTTCAGCAGACGTACCTCCGCTCCCGCCTTGGTCGCCGCGTCGGAGATCTCCTTGGCGATCTCCGCGCTGAAGCCGGTGGACGAGTAGTAGATGACGGCGAGCTTGACCGTGGGGCTCACGAGCGGACTCCCTTTCCGATACGTCGGCGCGCCGGCCGTGATCGATGCCGACGCTGTCGTGCTAGATGGTCGCGGGGCAGTGGGGGACACCACATCTGTCATTCGACTCAACGTCACACCTGCGCTCCGACGGTCAGTCAGGCGACGGATGTGCGCGCGCTCCGACCGGCGCACTCTCTACCGGACAGCACCGTGGAACCTATCGGGAGGGGAGCTGAGCCATGCCCAGACCACCCAGTTACGCAGTCCGTCTCCAGCCAGTGGGCGACCTGTGGGACTGGCAGCGTTTCGCCGCCTGCCGCGGCATGGACAGCTCCGTCTTCTACTCACCCACGGGTGAGCGCGGTCGCCTCCGGCGCGAACGCGAGGAGCGTGCACGCCGTGTGTGCGAGGGCTGCCCGGTCCGGGAGCAGTGCGCACGGATGGCGCTGGAGACGCGGGAGCACTACGGCGTGTGGGGCGGCCTGTCCGAGGCCGACCGCAGCCGCAGATGACGGAAGCCCGCCCGTTCCCCTCGTGCCGTGCCCCACGGGCGACGCGTGTCGCGGTTGCGACATGTCGCACCTGTGCCAGCGGAATCGGGTGACAGCGATGTCATCACCGCCGGATTCTGACGAGCGCATGAACATCGCATCGCTTGTGAGGGAAGGCATGGGACTGAGAAGACGGATCCGCCTGGCGGCGGCGACATCGGTGGGCCTGGCGCTGGTCGCCGGTGCCGTGTCCCCGGTGATCGCCGACGCCACGGAGCCGAAGGGCGGGGCCGTCACCGCGGTCACGTCCGACGAAACGGCGACCGTGCGCCTGATCACGGGCGACAAGGTGACCGTCCGCAAGGTGCCCGGTATCGGCCGGCAGACCGCCGGCGTGGAACCGGGTCCTGGACGGCAGGGCATCGTCTTCCGCACGGTGGAGGAGGACGGTCGCCTGACCGTCCTGCCCTCGGACGCCGCCGGCCTCGTGTCGGCCGGCCGGCTGGACGGCGCGTTGTTCGACGTGACCGCCCTGATCGCGCAGCGCTACGACGAGGCCCACACAGACGCGCTCCCGCTGATCCTGGGCGACTCGCCCGCCGGGAAGGCTCCGGCGGCCCGGGAGCTGACCGCCTTCTCCGACGACGGCTCCCCCGTACGCGAGTTGACGAGCATCAAGGCCCGCTCCGTACGAGTCGACCAGCAGCAGCTCGGCCGGTTCTGGGAAAGCCTCGTACCGGACGGCACGGAGGTGGCTGCCGATCGGGTCTCCACCATGCCCAGGATCTGGCTGGACGGACGCGTGGCGCCGGTACTGGACCGCAGCACACGGCAGATCGGCGCGCCGGCCGCCTGGGACGGTGGTTTCCGGGGTGACGGCGTCAAGGTCGCGGTCCTGGACACGGGGGCGGACGCCTCGCACCCCGATCTCGCCGGGCGCATCACGGAGGCCAAGGACTTCTCCGGAAGCTCGGGCACGGGTGACGTCTTCGGCCACGGTACGCACGTCGCGTCCATCGTCGGGGGCAGCGGAGCAGCGTCCGACGGCAGCCGCAAGGGGGTCGCGCCGGACGCCGACCTGCTCATCGGCAAGGTGCTCGGTGACGACGGCTACGGCTCCGAGTCCCAGGTGATCGCCGGCATGGAGTGGGCCGCCTCGGAGGGGGCCCAGGTCGTCAACATGAGCCTGGGTTCGGAACAGGCCACCGACGGC
This sequence comes from Streptomyces viridiviolaceus, assembly GCF_014650995.1. Lineage (GTDB taxonomy): Bacteria > Actinomycetota > Actinomycetes > Streptomycetales > Streptomycetaceae > Streptomyces > Streptomyces viridiviolaceus. The sequence continues at coordinate 102,059 of NZ_BMWA01000010.1, read as the reverse complement.
AGGGATCCGATGAGCCTGGCGCTGAACGAGCTGGGCCGGCGCACGGGCACGCTGTTCGTCGTGGCCGCGGGCAACAGCGGCGAGCAGGGAGCCCGCACCGTCGGCTCTCCCGGCGCGGCCGACGCGGCGCTCACCGTCGGCGCCGTCGACCGGGACGACTCCCTCGCGGCGTTCTCCAGCCGCGGTCCCCGGCTCGGCGACGACTCGGTCAAGCCCGACGTCACCGCGCCCGGCGTGGGCATCGTCGCGGCCCGGGCGGCGGGCACGACGATGGGCGACCCGGTCGACGAACACCACGTGGCGGCGTCCGGCACCTCCATGGCGACGCCCCATGTGGCGGGCGCCGCGGCCCTGCTCGCCCAGCGCCATCCGGACTGGGACGGCACTGCGCTGAAGGACGCCCTGATCAGCTCGGCCGACACGATGACGGGTCAGAAGGTCACGGAACAGGGCGGCGGGCGCATCGATGTCGCCGCCGCCCTCGGCCCGGTGTCCGCTACCGGCACCGTCACCCTCGGCTCCTTCGAGGCCGGCACCACCGCTCCGCGCACGGTGCCGCTCACGTACACCAACAGCTCCGCCGAGGACGTCACCCTGACCCTCACCCCCCGCTGGTCGGAGGCGGACGGCCGGGCCGTCCCCGCCGAGGCCCTCCGGCTGGGCTCGGGCACGGTCCGCGTCCCGGCGGGCGGGACTGCCGAGGTGCCGCTCACGCTCGACCCGGCGCATGTGCCCCAGGGCAAGTACTACGGATACGTCAGCGGCACCGCCTCGGACGACGCGGTCACCGTGCACACCACGCTCAGCCTGGTCGTGCACGGCCCCGTCCACCGGCTCACGGTCCGGACGCTCGACAAGGACGGCGACCGCGTCCAGGCCCTGCCGACGATCTGGGGGGCCGAGGGCTTCGTCGACTACACCGACCCCGACACGGCGGTCGCCGAGGTGGAGGAAGGTGTCTACTCGGTCTCCCACGCCTCGATCGACACGGCGAGTGACGGTCAGGAGCTGCGTGAGGTGATCCAACCCGAGGTGAACGTCACCAAGGACACGGTCGTCACCTTGGACGCCCGCGCGACGCGCGCGGTCGACATCCGCACTCCCCAGCCGGCCGAGCAGCGCGGGACGCTCAGCTACCAGACGTACCGTGAGCTGGACGGCCACAGTGCGCTCCAGGGGACGATGTACTTCGACAACGCCAAGCGCCTGTACGTCAGTCCGACGGCGACGGTCACGCACGGCACCTTCGAGTTCTCCTCGCGCTGGCAACTGGTCGCTCCCCTCCTCGAAGCGACCGTGGCGGGGACGGGCAACCGGCTCAACGCGTACTACATGCCCAACTCCCCCCTGCTGGACGAGGGCGGCTCGACGCTGACCGCCATGGCCGCGGGGGACGCCACCGAACCCTCGCTCGCACACGCCCGCGGCAAGGTGGCCGTCCTCACCAACCGCGACGGGATCGACGAACGCCCGGCGATCGAGCGGGCCGCGGCGGCCGGTGCCCGCGCCGTCGTCCTGGTCCACTGGGAGGACAACGCCTGGACCCGCTGGACGCCGGACGGCGAGCGCATGGCGCTGCCGACGATCCGCGTCGGCGCCCGGTCCGGCGACGACCTGCTGGACCGCATCGCCCGCCGCACCACGAAGCTGCGCTTCGGTGGCACGGCACGCAGCCCCTACCTCTACGACGTCATGCAGGTCGCCAAGCAGCGCATCCCCCGGCACGTCCGCCATGACGTCACCGCCTCGAACAGCGCGGTCGTACGGACGACGTACGCCGACAACGGCGGTACGGGCTGGGCCGCCGAGCAGCGCTTCGGCTGGCGGCCGTTCCAGACCTCCGCGTGGCTGCAGTACACCAGGTACGTGCCGACCGGTTTCGAACGGACCGAGTACGTCAGCGCCGGCGACACGACGTGGCAGCACCTGGTCCACCACCGGACGACCTACGACGTCGACCTGCCCCTCGCGCTCGGCATGCGTGACACGCCCCGCTCCTACAAGGCCGGCACACGCGCCGATGAGACGTGGCAGGGGGCCGTGGTCCGGCCGTCGATCCCGGCCGGCACCACGACGCCGACCGTGCGTTCCGGCGACGTACTGCGGCTGCGCGTACCCGAGTTCACCGACTCCCAGGCAGGCCACTGGTCTCGTCTGCTGCCCCCTGACGGCGGCGGCATCGGGACCTCCGCGGAGTCCGGTGACTCGGCCGGGGCCACGCTCTACCGTGACGGCGCGCGGGTCGCGGAACTCGCCGATGCCTGGCAGGACGTGGAGGTGCCGACCGGACCGGCGGACTACCGGCTGGACCTGAAGACGCGACGCGTCGCGGACGACTGGCGGTACGGGACGGCGACGGACACGTCGTGGTCCTTCCGCTCCGGTGGTACGACGGACGCCCCGGTCACTCTCAACCTGCTCCAACTCGACTACGAGGTGCAGGTCGCGGCGGACAACTCACTGGCCGCGAGCGGGAAGTACGGTTTCCTCGTCACAGTCCGCGCGCAGGAGGGACTGCCCGCTCCCCGCGGTGTCCGGACACGCGTGGAGACGTCCTACGACGACGGCAGGACCTGGCAGCGCGCCCAGGTCCGCGATCGCGGCCACAACGCCTTCCAGGCCACGGCCCCCCGCCCTTCGGCGGTCCACGGCAGCACCCCGGTGAGCGTCCGCGTCACGGCGACGGACGCGGCCGGCGCATCAGTACGGCAGACGGTGACGCGGGCCTTCCTCCTGACCAGGTAGCCCCCTGACGGCCGGTGGGCGAGCGGGCGTGGGGCCGCTCGCCCACCGGCACCCCGTTGCCATGTAGTACGCTTTTCAACTGTCTCGTGGGTTGCGGTTCGGGAGGGACCCGGAGTGTTGGAAGCGGTGGGAGTCCGGGAACCGGCGGAATCCGTCTACCGGCTCCTCGTCGCCTCCGGCCGGGCGAGCGCCGAAGAACTCGCCCGCCGCACCGGCATGGACCCGGAATCCATCGGGCACGCCCTCGACTCATTGACCAGGATGGGGCTGGTCAGCCACACCGACGGCGAACCCCGCGTCTTCCGGGCCGTCCCTCCCGACGTCGCCCTGCTCCCCCGTATCAAGAGCAGCGCCGACGCATTGGAGCTGGCCCGCGTCGAGGCCGCCAGACTCATCGAGGCCTACCAGGACACGGCACGGCGTCACCACGCCGGCCAGCTCCTGGAGGTCATCACCGGCGCCGAGGCCCTGCGCCAGCATCTGCGGCAGATACAGACGTCGGCACGCGAGGAGATGCTGTGGTTCTGCAAGGCCCAGTACGTGGCCATGCCGTCCGGCAGCAACGCCGAGGAGTTCGAGGCCCTGGCGCGCGGCGTCCGGTACCGCGTGCTCTACGAGAAGGCGTTCTTCGACGACGAGGGAGCCGTGGACAATGTGGTGGCCGGCGTCCGTGCGGGCGAGGTCGCCCGCACGGTCCCCGAACTGCCGCTTCGGCTGGCGATCGCGGACCGCTCGGTCGCGATCTTCCCCTTGGTGCCCGGTGGCCCACAGGGCAGCCCCGACGAACCCACCACCGCCCTCGTGCGCGACAGCAACCTGCTCGGCGCCCTGCTCGCCCTCTTCGAACGCTACTGGGAGGACGCCGTGCCGCTGAACATCGACGACACGACGGACTCACCCGACCTGCCGGCCATCGACCGCAAGCTGCTGTCCCTGCTGGTGGCGGGGGTCGCCGACAAGGCGATCGCCTCCCAACTCGGCCTCAGCCGACGCACGGTGCAGCGGCACATCCAGCGCATGATGGAGCGCGCGGGGGCGGGCACCCGTATGCAACTCGCATGGCAGGCGGCACGCCGGGGATGGCTCTGACGCGGGTTCGGACGCGTACTGCCGGCAGCCGGACGGCTGGAGGAGGCCCGCGCCGAGGCCGAGGGCGCGGTGACCATGGCCGGCTCGCCCTGCCGCGTGCTCGCGCTGCTGCCGGCAGACGAGAACTGACCGGTCCGAACGGTCAGCCGGCCTCGTCCTGACGACCGGTCTTCTCCCGGCCCACCGACGACAGGTGCCGGCGCAAGAAGGCGGACCCTCCAGCCCGTTCGCCGGCCAGGAGGAGGTCGGCGAGACGCACGTGCTCGGCGCAGCGCAGGCCCGCGCGGTCGCGTTGCAGGGAGCGCCGGTACTCGATGAGGCGGCGCAGGCGGTCCACGCGGCGCAGGGAGTCGATGAAGGGCGCGGCGCTGAACGCGGTGCAGATCGCGGAGCTGGTGGCGGCGGAGCTGTCCGCCTCGTGACCCGGAGTGCCACACGGGGGCGGTCACCGGACGTCGGTGGCCGCCCCCGCGGCGCCCCCGGCGGACGCGACGGCGGCCAGGGCGAGCAGGGCCAGCGCGGCGCCCGTGCCCAGCACGTACGGCAGGCCCGCACCGTCCGCGATCCGGCCGCCGGTGAACGCGCCGAGCGCGATCGCCGCATTGAACACCGACGCGAACAGGCCCGACGCCGCATCCCGGGCACCCGGCGCGGAGGCCGACAGCCAGTTCTGCGCGGACACCGAGACACCCCCGTACAGCAGGCCCCAAGCCAAGAGCAGGGCCGTCGACGCGGTGGCCGAGCCGCCGGACGGCACCAGCAGGGCGACGGCCGTGCCGATCCCGGCGCTGACGGTGAGCAGCGCCCGACGCGGGTCGCGGGCGGCGAGCGCGCCCAGCGTGAAGGTGCCGGCGACACCCGCCAGGCCGTAGCCGAGGAGCAGGGCGCTGATCTGGCCGGCGCCGGTGCCGGGGACGCGTTCGAGGACGGGCCGGACGTAGGTGTACGCGGCGAAGTGGCCGGTGACCAGGAGCGCCACCGCGAGCAGCCCGCGGGAGAAGCGGGGCGTGCGCAGCAGCCGCGTGAACGCGCCGGGCCCGGCCGGCCGTTCCGCGGGCAGCGGCGGCAGCGCGAGCGCCAGCGCGCCCGCCACGGCCAGCGCGAGGACGGCCAGCGCGGCGAACGCCCACCGCCAGCCCGCCAGTTCCCCGAGGAAGGTGCCCGCGGGCACGCCGAGCACCGACGCCACCGCGATCCCGCTGAAGATCACCGAGGTGGCCCGTCCGACCGACGCCCCGGGCACCAGCCGTACGGCGAGCCCCGCGGCCACCGCCCACACCCCGCCGATGCACACGCCGACGACGGCGCGGGCGGCGAGCAGGACGGTGAAGTCGCCGGCGAGCGCGCACAGCAGGTCGGCGGCGGCGAGCAGGAGCAGCAGCGCGCACAGCACCGTGCGCCGGCCGGCGCGGCGCACGGCCACCGGCAGCAGCAGCGCGCCGGCCGCGGCGACCAGGCCGGGCAGGGTGACGGCCAGGCCCGCGGTGCCGGGCGAGACGCCGAGGCCGGTGCCGAGCGAGGTGAGCAGGCCGACGGGGAGCATCTCGGTGGTGACGACCGCGAAGGTGGCGGCGGCCACGGCGAGCACGGCGGCCCACGGGTGACGGGGTGCGCCGGCGGGTGGGGTGCCGTGCGGGACGGGGTCGGTGGTCGTGGAGGACATGCCCTCCACCCTTCGGCGGCGGGGCGCAGGGAACAACGGCAAAGTCCTCACCCTTGCATGAGCGGGACTCATCGATCGTCGGGCGGGAGGTCGTCGGCCGTGGCCGGGCTGGAGACGCGTGAACTGGAATGCTTCCTGGTGCTCGCCGAGGAGCGGCACTTCGGCCGGACGGGCGAGCGGCTGTTCGTCTCGCAGAGCCGGGTGAGCCAGCTGCTGCGGTCCCTGGAGCGGCGGATCGGGGCGACGCTGGTGCACCGCACCAGCCGCCGGGTGACGCTCACCCCGCTCGGCGAGCGGTTCCTCGCCGACCTGCGCCCGGCCTACGACGCGCTGGCCGCGGCGGTGGAGGGCGCGCGGGCGGCGGCCCGGGGCGTCGGGGGCACGCTGCGGGTCGGTTTCCAGGGGACGGCGGACGCCCGGCTGGTGCGGGCGGTGACCGCGTTCCATGCCGCGCATCCGGGGTGTGAGACGGAGCTGGTGGAGATCCCGTTCGCGGACCCGTTCGGCGCGGTGCGGGACGGGTTGGTGGACGCGTCCGTCGTACTGCTGCCGGTCGAGGAACGGGACCTGGTGCTGGGCCCGGTCTTCTCGCTGCGGCAGCAGACGGTCGCCGTCCGCGCCGGCCACCCGTTCGCGGGCCGTCCCGCGCTCACCGTCGCCGAGCTGGCCGCCGTGCCGCTGGTCCGGCCCGCTCCCCCGGCGCCCGCGTACTGGCGGGCGGTGCAGGCGCCCGGCGACCTGCCGGGACCGGAGGTGACGACCCTCCAGGAAGGGCTGAGCCTGGTCGCGGCCGGGCGCGGCGGGCTGCTGCTGTGCCGGCCCACGGCCGACCACCACCGCCGGGAGGACGTCGTCTTCGTCCCCGTCGACGGCCTGCCCGAGTCGGCTCTCGGCCTGGTGTGGCACCGGGACCGGGAGACGGAGACGGTACGGGCCTTCGCGAGGGCGGTGGCGGCGGAACCGGACGGTGCCCGGGAGGGGGTCAGCCGGACGCGGCGGTGACCACCTTGATGTTGAAGGTGTGGGTCCCCAGCCCGCCCGCGATGCCCATGAACAGCAGGGCGAAGCGCTCCTGCCCGCGCGCTGGAGATGTTGAGTTGGCGCTCCTGCTCGCTGGGGCAGGGGACCGTCACCACGGCTGTGATCCGACGAACCCACTTGCCAGAGACCGGGCCACGGGGTAATAGTTGGTTGAACGCAACCAACTAACGAGATGATGGTGTCGGACATGGGACGCGCATCAGCCACCCCCCCTGGCGGACCGGACGAACAGCTCACGGCTTCCCTCGAGGTGGCGTCGGCCCTTGCCGTGGTGGGGAACTGGATGTTCTCCACCACAGCGCGACGCCGCATCATGTCGGCCTCGGGACTCGACCTGTCTCTGGGCGACTACACATTGCTCGCCCAGATCTCCCAGCACGCACCCATACGGCTCTCGGTCCTCGCTAACCTCATGGAGGTCGACAAGTCCACGCTCACTCCGCCCGCCAAGCGTCTGGAGGCCCGCGGATTCATCGTCCGCGAGCCCGATCCGGCGGACGCCCGCGCCCAGCTGGTCAGCGTCAGTCGGGCCGGCAAGCTCGCCATCCGCAAGCTCTGGCAGGCGCGAGCCGCCATCGTGGCCGAGCTGATGGATGACTGGAGCACCGCCGAGATCAAGAGTCTGGCCGCGAATCTGGCCGCCTTTGCCGAAGCGATCGAGAAGAAAGGGTAGGACCCGTGGCCCGCTCCGGGGCCCCGAGATGCCGCGAGTGGCGGCGACACGACCACACCGCCCCCTGACGCCCGGCGGCGCCAGGACCGCACCGCATCGTCCTGGGTGATCACCACCCTCGTCTGCGTGGGCCAGTTCATGGTCCTGCTCGACATGTCCAGTCGGCTTCCTCGCTCGGCGGCCCGGCCGGTGACCTGCTCGGCCCCGCAAGCGCGTTGCGGAAGCAGCCCATCCCCGTACCGAGTACGCGCCGCTGTACCTCGACGCGGCCACGTCGCGTCACCCGCCATGCCGACGACCACATCATCCGTACCGGCGGCCGGTTCGACAGCCATCTGCTCGTGCCCGTCGTCGCGCACCAGCAATCCGTTCACAATCATCATTGAAGGGGTGAGGACAGGTGCGTGCCGTCCTGCTGAAAGATTTCGGTCCCCCGGACCAGCTGACCGTCGCCGAGCTACCGGACCCGCACCCCGCCCGGGGCGAGGTGGCGATCCGCGTGGCCGCGGTCGGCATCCAGTTCCTGGAGACCCAGGTCCGCTCAGGCATGATGCGCGCAGCCCTGGGCGGCGCGCCCTTGCCCGTGGTCCTCGGCAAGGAGATCGCGGGCGAGGTCATCGAGGTCGGGGCAGGCGTCGATGCGGCGCTCCTCGGCAGCCGGGTGCTGGCCACCACCGGGGGCACCGGCGGATACGCCGAACATGCCCTCGCGCCCGCCGAAGGGCTCGTCCCGGTGCCCGACGAGCTGGACTTCCGGGACGCTGTCGCGCTCTACCGCTACGGAGCCACCGCCCGCGGCCTGATCGACGCCGCGCGCGTCACCGCGGGCGACCGGGTCCTGGTGCAGGCCGCCGCCGGCGCCGTCGGCACAATCCTGGTGCAGCTGCTCAAGCAGGCCGGCGCGACGGTGATCGGCACGGCTCGCGGCGCCGCCAAGCTCGCTGTGGTCAAGGAGCTGGGCGCCGACCATGTCGTCGACCACTCGCTGCCCGGATGGACCGAGCAGGTGCGCGAGGCCGCTCAGGGCGCCGTCGAGATCGTTTACGACCACGTCGGCGATCAGCTCGGGCGCGAGTCGTTCTCGCTGCTCGCCACGGGCTCCGGCCGCCAGATCGTGTTCGGCTTCTCCAGCGGGCAGCCGCTCGACGTGAAGCCCATGGAGCTGTTCGGCCGCGGCCTGACCCTGACCGGCTTCAGCGCGAGCCTCATTTGGAACCGGCCCGCGTTCGCCCGCGAGCTGGTCACCGACGTCCTGGACCTGGCGGTCACCGGCCAGATCAAGCCGGTCGTCGGCCAGAGCTTTCCGCTGGAGCGGACGGCCGACGCGCATGCCGCCGTCGAGTCGCGCAGCACCGTCGGCAAGACCCTGCTCATCCCGTGAACCACCTCTCACGGGACGCGCATGGCTCACATCTGTCCGGGCCGGTCGAGGCCCGGAAGCTACCGAGAAGAGCAACACCATGACCACCGCATCGAAGACCTTCGTGGTCGGCGCCACCGGCCTGCTGGGCAGCCAGATCGTCAGCGCCCTGCTCGACAGGGGCGCCCCTGTGCGAGCTCTTGTCCGGCCGGGCAACGAGGGTGACAAGAAGGCCACACTCGCAGCCCTGGAAGCCCGCGGCCTGGAGCTCGTCGAGGGTGACATCACCCACCCGGTGGAGAAGCTGGCCGCCGCGATCGGCGACGCCACCACCGTGATCTCGGCGGTGCAAGGCGGCCCGGCGCTGATCGTGGACGGGCAGCTGAACCTGGTGCGCGCCGCGGAGAAGGCCGGTGCCCGCCGCTTCATCCCGTCTGACTTCGCCGTCGACATCACCAAGCTGGACGACGGCGACAACTTCATGATCGACTGGCGTCGCCAGGCCGCGGCCGCGTACGGCGACACGGGCCTCGATGTGGTCTCCGTGCTCAATGGCGCCTTCTACGAGGTCATGATCGGCTTCATGGGAATCGTCGACTGGGAGGCGGGCACCGTCTCCCACTGGGGCGATGCCGACCAGCCCCTGGACATCACCTCGATCGCCGACACCGCCGCCTTCACCGCCGCGGTCGCCCTCGACCCGCAGGCCAAGGGCACCCAGCGATTCGCCGGTGAGGTCGTGTCGATGCGCCAGTTCCACCGGACCCTCGAGCGGGCCACCGGCCGCACCCTCACCCTGAAGAACCTCGGCACCGCCGACGAACTGCGCGCGGAGATCACCCGCCAGGCCGGCCTCACCCACAACCCCTTCGACTACGTAGGTCTGCAGTACCAGTGGTGCATGGTGACGGGCAAAGCCAAGTTCGACACCCTGGACAACGCCAAGTACCCGCAGATCACGCCCAGCTCACTGGAGAGCTTCGTCCAGAAAGCCGCGCCCAGGCATGACGCGGGCACCGCTGGTACGACGGAACCGATGCGGCGCTCATCGTGCCGGCGTGTCACCGCCATAGCGGTGACACGCCGTGGCGGTGTGAGTCCGCTGTTCCGACGACTCAACGGCCTCCTGGCCCATGTGATCGCCGCCGCCCTGCTCGGCTGCGCCGTCGGCGCGGCGACAGCGGGCCGCGCCTCCGACCGCCTCGACCGGCTGTGGGGCATGCGCATCGCAGCGGTGCTTTTCACCGTCAGTGCGGTGGGATCCGCCCTTCCCCCGACGCCCGGTAGACATCTCGGGGCACGGCAGGCTCAGACGAGCCGCCAATTGGACGCCATTTCACTTGGCCAGTCGGCGGTGACATATGAGGGTCGCGGCGATGGCGGTGAAGACGAGGAATCGTTCCGGCTTGCTCGTAGCGGCGGTGGAGGCGCCGGCAGCCGGATAGCCAGGACATGGTCCGCTCTACGACCCAGTGGTGCCGGCCCAGGCGTTGTGAGTACTCGGTGCACTTGCGGGCGAGACGGTGCCGGATGCCGCGGAAGGCCAGCCATCGCCGCAGGTGCTGCCTTCCTACGTGGCCGGCGACACGTTCTGCCTGCCGGGGAACCATGCCCTGGAGGGCTTTGCCGGTCTTCCAGTTCCGGGTGGTCGCGGTGATGCCGAGCCGGCGCTCGATGAACGCGTTGTTCAGCTTGGTCCGCCCGTAGCCGCCCGGCACGTGCAGGTGGATCTCGTCGCCGAGCAGGGCGAACTCGGCGGTCTTCCCGGCCGATGTCCGCGGTGCGGCCGCCTGCTCGGGGGTCGGCGTCTCGGCGAGGAAGGTGACGTGCAGCCTGGTCGGGTCGTCCTCGCGGTCCAGGTACGGGTTGGCGGTGACCGTCCGGCCCAGTGACTCGCCGGTGCGCAGCAGCACGCCACGTACTTCCTCGTTTTCCCCACCTTCCCCCAGGCCTGTGGCACCGACAAGGAAGGGCCGATCCGCTGACGGGGGGCTCAAGAGGCACGCTCAAGCCGTGGCGCGCGCCCGGCTAGGCGGTCCCGGGTGACGGATCTGCTCCGTCGCGGGGCGCGGTGTCGAGAACGCGGTCCAGTATCCGCCGGGAACCCTCGAGTCGGGCGATCGTCTCGGTGATGCGGGCCCGCTCGCGCCGCAACTCACCGATGAAGGTGGGACAGCCGGACGGCACTCGCAGTTCGTCCTTGTCGCGCACGCAGTGCACGACCTTGGCGATGACCGAGGTGGAGAGCCCGGCGTCGAGCATCAACCGGATGTGGTTCACCGTGACGACGTCTGCCTCGGCGTAATCGCGGTAGCCGTTGTCCAACCGGACCGGCCGGAGCAGGCCCTGCTCCTCGTAGTAGCGCAACAGCCTCCTGCTCACGCCGGTTCGGTGAGCCAGGTCGCCGATTCGCATACGGCCTACTCCTTGACCTTCACATGGATGTGATGCCTTACCGTCCCCAGTATCGTTGATCGTCAAGAGGGGAGCCGGACAATGCCGGGTGCGGTGATCATTGGTGCGGGACCGGGGATCGGGCGGGCAGTCGCCCGTCGGTTCGCCAAGGAGGGTCTGCCGATCACGCTGATCGCCAGGGGAGCGCAGACACTGCGCGCCACCGCGGCCGCGATCGCTCCCCAAGGCGTGCCGGTCCTCACGGCGCAGGCCGACAGCACCGACCGGGCCGAGTTGGACGCGGCCCTGGACCAGGCCGTCGGGGAGCACGGCGTTCCCGATGTCACCGTGTACAACGCCGCGTTGGTCCGGGCGGACGAGTTGGGCCAGTTGTCGGTACGGGACCATATGGAGGCGTGGGCGGTCAACGTGGTCGGAGCGCTCAACGCCGCGGCACGCCTCGCGCCGGCCATGGCGATGCGCGGGAGCGGAACGTTCCTCGTCACGGGCGGCATGCCCGAGCCCAAGCCGCAGTACGTGAGCCTCTCCCTGGGCAAGGCAGGCGTGCGGACTCTGATCGCGCTGCTCGATCAGCAGTACGGGCCCTCCGGAGTGCACGCGGCGAGCGTCACCGTGGACGGCCCGGTCGCCCCCGGCACTGACTTCGACCCCGACGACATCGCGGAGCACTACTGGCGGCTGCACACGCAGCCACGCCACCTGTGGGACCGCGAGGTGCTGCACACCGGCCGCTCCTGAGGGCGCGCCGCCCTGCTGTGCCGGGTGGTCGAGTACTCCGCCATGCCTTCCCGGGGAGGGCTCAGGCGGTCGGGGCCTGTCCCACCGGCCTTGTCTCAGTTCAGGTCTGCATCGCTGTCCACGCACCGGTGCCACCCGCCCTCGTGGACCAAGTACTCGACGCCCATCTCCCAGCCGAGGTGCTTGCGCCTCACCCTGCCCTTGCGCGACCCGCCCGATCGCGACGCGACGCCCATGTCCGCGAGATGGCCGTCCTCGTCGGCGTGATGTTGCGGCAGTCCGGGGTGATGACTGCTGCGCGGTTCCCGTGCTCGAACAGACTCAGCGGACCACCTGGATGGTGCTGGACCCGTTAGCCACGAATTGGGTAGTTGACGCGGACGCGGACGAGGAGGCGGTGGCGTCGCAGTGTTAAGGAGGCGGTAGCCGGTCAGTCAGGACATGGTGCGTTCGATGACCTTCCTGCGACCGCCGAGTCGTCGCGCGGCGGCCTGACCACCAAGCTGGACCCGGCCGCGCTGGACCCGGCCGTTGGGGATCTCCGCCTGGAACAGGTGGGCGGTCACGGCGAGCGTGTCGGCGAAGGTGTCGTGGTCGACGCGCTGGGCCCAGATCGCTCCGGTGGGCCCGCCGTCTCGGGGCAGGCCGCGGAACGTCTTGTAGATCACGGGGCCGTGGTCGGCGGCGAACTTGCGGGCGGTTCCAACGTCGTTGGTGACCAGCGTCGGCGGGATCGTGAGGCCGAGCTGGACGGAGGGCTGGAGCTGGCCGGGCTTGAAGTCCGCAGCCGTGATCGCGCCGGGTGGTTGACGTACGTCGCGCCGTGCAGATGGTTGAGGATGCCGCCGAGCCCGTGCCGGGCCTCCGCGGCGGCGAAGTCACGCTGCTGGGCAGGCAGATGCTCGAACCGGACGGCGTAGGGGGTGGGGCGGCGGTAGTACACCGCCGCCGCCTCCCCAGCTCCACCTCCCGGCTGACCGTCCGCAGCCGCCCGGTGCAGGCCGGCGCCCCGGCGCCGATGCGGGCGCCGAAGACCAGGTCCGGCCCGATGTCGGCCGGGTCAACCCGTGCGACGGGCACCTCACATGGCGACTGCCGCTGACAGCCGGGCCCGGTCTCTCACCTGCGGCAGCGGGAGAGCTAGGTGCCGTCGGCCTGGCCCTGTGCCTGTAGTCGATGCGCTCCAGGGCTTGCTCTGGCCCTAGGGGATGTCCACTTCTCAGCGAATGAGACCGATCGCCTCGATCTCGATCATCCACTCGGGGTCGGCGAGTGAGGAGACCTCGACGAACGACTCCGCGAGGTGCGGCTTGTCCGGGAAGTGTTCCGCGCGCAGTCTGGCGAAGACGTCCTGTTGCGTGACGTCAGTGACGAACACGGTCGCTTTGACCGTGTCGGCGAGGCTGGAGCCTGCGTTCGTCAGCACCGTGGACAGATTCGCGAGCGCCTGACGGGCCTGGGCCTCGAAGTCCCCCACGCCGACCGTGGTCCCCTGGGCGTCGATCGGGGCCTGTCCCGATGTGAAGACCAGGTTCCCGACCCGGACGCCAAGCGAGATGCCGGCCGACTCGTACCAGTCGGGTTCCGCGGAAACACGCACACGTTCGACGGCGGGCTGTGTAACGGACATGCTGCTGTCACTCCCTGAAAGTTGTCAACGAAGCCGAGTGCCGCGATCGCCACCCGACGCGGTCCACACCCGAAAGCCACGGGAGGTCGTGATCCATTCCCGAGGGCCCGTGGCTTCGCACCGTCGAAGGCCTTCACCAGGGCTCTTTGGCGTCACCGCCGCTGACGTGCGGACGCTGGTCGTCGGACCCCGGCTGTGCGGCCCCCCATTTCCGAGGGCGCTACCGAGAGGCATGGCTAGGTCCTCCACATCCTCGGCGCCCAGCGCATACAGCACGCGGTGCGGTGAGCGGATGCACTGCATCCCCGAGGGCACCGATGCCGGGACGTCACGCACTGAACCGCTCCGCGTTCGGTGGAGGTGATGTGCCCCGGGTCTGGTGGAGTCATCGTGCTGGCCAGATGCAGGCAGAGGACGGCTTGGACTAGGCCGGTGATGCGGTCATGAAGGTTGGAGTTCTACCTTGCCAACCATGACTGTTCCGGTGGCGGGGGCGACGCAGGGGGTCATGTCCGTTGTCTCACCCGACGCCGTGCCCGCCTCGCAGAGTCGACCGCCGTTCTCACGCAGGTCAAGGTGGAAGCGCGTGACTTTGCCGTCCTGCTTGAGGCCGTGCATGCGTTCGTCGATGTATCCGAGCCTGTTCAGGGTCTTACGGACGCTTGCGGGGGTGGGCTTCGAAACCGCCTGCAGTGCCTCGATGATGCGTTGTTCGTGCTGGACGCTCGCGCACCAGTCGCGGGCGTTCAACACCGGCTCGGGCCCTGGGAGGACACCTGGTTCGATCGGCTCGGCGGGAGGAGTCTCGCCAGGGGCGAGGCTCTGCTCCTCCTGCGAACCGGGCAGCTGCGAAGCGATGGGAGGCCCGCCGGGGGCAGGACACGGTGCGGCAACCCTCTCGAGCATCTTCGCGAACGCCGCTTGGTCGGCCGACAGCGACGTGGCACTCACCTTGGAGCCAGCGCTCGTGCCAGGCCCGTCCTGTGAACTGCCGCTACCAGGCCGGTCGGTGCCACAGCCGACAAGGGCCAGGGAGGCGACGGCGCCCACTGCGAGAGCGTGTCCGGACCGGATAAACAGGCGGGCGGGGCCATAGATGTGTCTCATGCGCCCAGCCTCCGGCGGAAAGCCGGACCGACGCATGAGTACGTCTGCTCATGTGTCTATAAGCACGGACGAGGGTGTCGCCACCCCAGAACTGCCGGGGTTCCAGCTGGTTCCGTCTGCAGTCCCTCGGAAGCCTGCCGTGGCCAGTGGACGGCGGGGATGTGCCGAAGGCCCTCGTGGCCGTCGATCCGAATGGCCGGGTCCTCCACCGTTGAGGCCCCCATGACTGATCTCCTCGAACAACGCCGCCGGTCTCATCGTGGACTGGGACGGCACGGTCGTTGACAACGGGCGACGGCGTTTTGACGCACTGCGCCAGGCGTTCCTTCCGTACGGGCACAAGGCCGAAGAGGACTGGTACACGGCGCGTGCCGGGCTGCCGGTCGTGGTCACCGTTGAGTCCGTGGAGCGCGGCAAGCCAGCCCCCGACGTTTACCTGGAAGCAGCGCGACAGACACCACCGCTCTAGGGATGGGCGTGTCGTCGGTAGGTGGGGCCAGCGGCGCCGTTTGCCGTGGGAAGTGAAATGGCGGCGTCCCGGACGGTCACGTTCGGCGGGTCTTCCGTGCAGTTGACGGCCGGGCCTCACCGTGGAGCCGCTCGCGGTGACGCGCCACGGGTTTTGGTCAGCACCAAACCAGCACGGGAGTCAGCACGGCACCGTCAAATCACCCCGAAATACGCCTCTCGGACGCCAGTCGTTTCGACCGTTTCCATCGACCGAATCACGCTTCGGTGAGCGGGCATGGTGGCGGCACGCATAGCCGAACCCCGAACTATGGTGCCCCGCCACATGTGCCCCTGACCTGCGGGTTCCTACGGTGTCCCGACACGTACCCGTCCCCACCGCACACGAGGAAGTGGCGCACATGGCCTCCGCAGCAACCGCTCCACCGACGCCGAACAACCTCAAGCGCATCGTCGCCGCCAGCCTCATCGGCACCACCATCGAGTGGTACGACTTCTTCCTCTACGGCTCCGCCGCCGCCCTTGTCTTCAACGAGTTGTTCTTCCCGGACTCCGATCCGCTCGTCGGCACGCTGCTGTCGTTCCTGACGTACGCCGTCGGGTTCGCCGCCCGTCCCCTGGGCGCCCTGGTCTTCGGGCACTACGGCGACCGGCTCGGGCGCAAGAAGCTGCTGGTGCTGAGCCTGCTGATGATGGGCGGGGCCACGTTCGCGATCGGCCTGGTGCCCACGCACGCGACCATCGGCACGGCCGCTCCCGTGCTGCTGACCGTGCTGCGGCTCGTGCAGGGCTTCGCGCTCGGCGGTGAGTGGGGCGGCGCCGTGCTGCTGGTGTCCGAGCACGGGGACGCGCGGCGGCGCGGGTTCTGGGCCTCGTGGCCGCAGACCGGCGCGCCGGCCGGGCAGCTGCTGGCGACCGGGGTGCTGTCGCTGCTGACGGCCGTGCTGTCGGAGTCCGCGTTCAACAGCTGGGGCTGGCGGATCCCGTTCCTGCTCTCCGGAGTGCTGGTGATCGTCGGTCTGTGGATTCGTCTCTCTGTCGATGAATCGCCTGTCTTCAAGCAGGCGTTGGCGCAGGCCGAGTCCCGCAAGACGGAGGCCAAGCAGCTTCCGCTGGTCGCCGTGCTGCGGCACCACTGGCGCGACGTGCTGGTCGCGATGGGCGCCCGTATGGCGGAGAACATCAGCTACTACGTCATCACCGCCTTCATCCTCGTCTACGCCACCACCTCGGCCGGTGTCTCCAAGCAGACCGCGCTCAACGCCGTGCTGATCGCCTCGGCCGTGCACTTCGCGGTCATCCCGGCCTGGGGCGCGCTGTCCGACCGGATCGGCCGCCGGCCGGTGTACCTGCTGGGCGCGGCGGGCGTCGGTCTGTGGATGTTCCCGTTCTTCAAGCTGATCGACACCGGCGGGTTCGGCAACCTGATCGTCGCGGTGACCGTGGGCCTGGTGCTGCACGGCGCGATGTACGCGCCGCAGGCGGCCTTCTTCTCCGAGATGTTCGCGACCCGGATGCGCTACTCCGGTGCCTCCATCGGTGCCCAGTTCGCCTCGGTCGCCGCCGGCGCCCCCGCGCCGCTGATCGCGACCGCGCTGTTGTCCGACTACGACAGCTCCACCCCGATCTCCCTGTACGTCATCGCCGCGTCCGTGCTGACGCTGATCGCCGTGGGCGTGGCCAAGGAGACCCGCCACCGGGACCTCGCCGAGGTCGCCTCGCCCGAGGACGACGAGGTGGCCGCTCACCGTGCCGCGGACGCGCGCACCGTCTGAGTGTCCGCCGCCACCGGCCCCCGTACGCCCGCGCGTACGGGGGTCAGTGCTGTGCGGGTGCCGACAACCGGTGCAGCCGCAGGGCGAGTTGTATCTCCAGCACCCGCGCGGGGCTCTGCCAGTCCTCGCCGAGCAGGCGGCCGACCCGTTCCAGGCGCTGGGCGACCGTGTTCACGTGGACGTGCAGCTCCTCCTTGGTGCGGGCCGGGCTCATCCCGCAGGCGAAGTACGCGTCGAGGGTGCGCACCAGCTCCGTGCCGCGCCGCTCGTCGTACGCCACGACCTGGCCGATGGTGCGGTCGACGAAGCCCGCGATGTCCCGGTCCCCGGCCAGGAGCAGTCCGAGGAACCCGAAGTCCTCGGCGGCGGCACCGTCTCCCGAGCGCCCCAGCACCCGCAGCGCGTCCAGACACCGTCGGGCCTCGGTGTACGCGGCGGCCACGGTGTCGGGACGGGTCGCGAGTTCCTCGACGGGCGCGGAGGCACCGACCGTGACGGCCTCGTGGACGGCCGTGCCGAGCTGCCGGGCGGTGCGGCGGGCGAGGTCGGCGGCACCGTCCCGGGTGCCGAGCGGCAGCAGCAGCACCGTGCCGCCGTCGCGGGCGGCGGCCAGGCCGTGCCGGGTCGCCGCGAGGTGGGAGGCCGCGGCCCACAGGCGTCTGCGGGCGTCCGCCTCGTGGTCGGCGTCGGCCGCGGGGGCGTCGAGGCGGGCGGCGAGGACGACGTGGGTGGCGTCGAGGTCGGCGTGCAGCCTGGCGGCGCGCTCGCGCAGCAGGCGCGGGTCGCGGTCGCGGGCGTCGAGGAGGTCGTCCAGCAGCTCACCGCGGACGCGTTGTTCGGCCTCGGCGGCGGACCGCCGGGCGAGCAGCAGCAGGGAGGTGACCATCGCGGCGCGTTCCAGGGTGCGCTGGTCGACGGGGTCGAGCCCGGGGTGGCCGCGCAGCACGAGCGCGCCGAGCAGTTCGCCGCCGGCGGCGACGGCGGCGATCCAGTCGTCCTGGTGCCGCACCGCGTGTCCCTCGGCGCGGGACGCCTCCAGGGCGCCGGCCGGTGCGGCGGCGGCCTCGGCGAACTCGACGGTGCCGTCGAGGACCTGGGAGACGGCGGCGGCCACGTCGTGGACCCCGCCGCCGCGCAGGACGAGTTCGGCGAGCCGGTCGTGGACGTCGGAGGCGCGCTCGATGACACCGCTGCGGTCGCGGATGATCTCGTTGGCCCGCTCCAGGCCGGCGAGGGCGGAGCGGGTCTCGGCGAGCAGGTTGGCGGTGTCGATGGCGGCCGCGGCGAGGGCTGCGAAGGATCCGAGCAGGGCGATCTGCTCCCGCTCGAAGACGCGGGCCCGCCGGTCGGCGGCGAACAGCACGCCGATGACGTGGTGGCCGAGCATCAAAGGCACGCCGAGGATCGCGACGAGCCCCTCGTCCCGCACGCCCGCGTCGATGGTGCGGGTGTGCTGGAATCGGGCGTCCTTGAAGTAGTCGTCGGTGACGTAGGGGCGGGCCGTCTGGGCGACCAGGCCACCGAGGCCCTCCCCCATGCCGAGGCGCAGCTGCTGGAAACGGGCCGCGACCGAGCCCTCGGTGACGCGCATGTACGTGTCGCCCCGGTCCGGGTCGTTGAGGCTGAGGTAGGCCACGTCGGTGCCGAGCAGTGAGCGGGCCCGCTGCACGATCGCCCGCAGTACGGCGTCCAGGTCGCGCAGTCCGGCCAGGTCGTGGGCCGTCTCGAACAGGGCGGACAGCTCGGCCTCGCGCCGGCGCCGGCCCTCCAGCTCCGAGCGCACGCGCAGCGCGAGCAGCTTGGCCCGCTCCAGCGCGGCGATCCGCTCGGCCGGTCCTCCCTCGGCGCGGGCGAGCAGCACCGGCTGCTCGTAGGCGTCCGCCGAGGCGCCCCGGGCCAGCAGCTCCAGAAACGGCGCCTCGGCGCCGGCGGGAGCCGGGCCGGAGGCATCGCCGGCCGCCGCTTCGGCGGTGCGGGCGGAACGCTCGGCGGACTGCACGTGATCGCGAGACATGCTCACAGGATTCCTCATCGCACGGCCGCCCCGGCAGCCCTGTGGAAAACCCGGGCGGCCGGGGCCGGCCGCCGCTCAGTGCGCGGTCCAGCCGCCGTCCAGGACGAGCGAGGTGCCGGTGACGAAGGACGCCTGCGGGCTGCACAGGTACGCCACGGCCTCGGCGACCTCCTCCGGTTCGATCAGCCGCCGTACGGCGCTGTCCCGCAGCATCACCTCCGTGAGCACCTGCTCCTCGGGAATGCCGTGGGCCCGGGCCTGGTCGGCGATCTGCCGCTCCACCAGGGGTGTGCGTACGTAGGCGGGGTTCACGCAGTTGGAGGTGACGCCGTGGGCGGCGCCTTCGAGGGCGGCGGTCTTGGACAGTCCCTCCAGTCCGTGCTTGGCGGACACGTAGGCCGCCTTGTAGGCGGAGGCACGCAGGCCGTGGACGGAGGAGACGTTGACGATGCGGCCCCAGCCCTGCCCGTACATGTGGGGCAGGGCGCCGCGGATGAGGCGGAAGGGCGCCTCCAGCATCACGGTGAGCACGGTGTGGAAGACGTCCGGGGGGAAGTCCTCCAGGGGCCGCACGAGCTGCAGTCCGGCGTTGTTGACCAGGACGTCGGTGCCGGCGGCCGCGAGTTCGGCGGCGTCCAGGTCGGTCAGGTCCAGGACGTGCGGTTCGACGGTGCCCGCCAGGTCACCGGCTCGTTCGGCGAGCGCGTCCAGGCCGGCGGCGTCCCGGTCCACCGCTCTGACCTTGGCTCCGGCGGCGGCCAGCCGCAGCGCGCAGGCACGGCCGATGCCGCCGGCGGCGCCGGTGACAAGGGCGGTGCGGCCGCCGAGGTCGAGCGAGGAGGCGTGAGGGGCCGGGAGGACGCTGGGCGAGGTCATGGTCCGACCCTAGGCAGCCCCCGCCCCACACCCCATGTGGGCACGCCCCATAGTTCAGGCGGAATCGGTGGGGTCGAACCATGTGGGGGCGTCGGCCAGCGCCTGCTTGATCCGGAACCGCCCGAACTCGTTGAGGTCCGGCAGGGCGTCGACCGCGAACCAGCCCACGTCGAGCGACTCGTCGTCGTTTACCCGGGCCTCGCCGCCGACGGCCCGGCAGCGGAACGTGATGTCCATGAACTGGCAGACGTCGCCGTTGTCGTACGTGACCGGGTTCAGCGCCTGGACGAGGACCACCCGCTCGACGACACACCGTACGGCGGTCTCCTCCTCCACCTCGCGCACCGCGCAGGCGGCGGGCTGCTCTCCCGGTTCCGGGATGCCCCCGATCAGCGCCCAACGCCCTGTGTCGGACCGCCGGCCCAGCAGCACTCTGCCGTCGTCGTCGAAGACGACGGCAGTGACTCCGGGGAGCCAGAGCAACTGGTTTCCGGCAGTGGAGCGGAGGGTGGTGATGAAGTCGGGAGTAGCCATGCGTCCGACCCTAACGGGCCGGTCGGGCCGCTCCCGGCGATGCCGAGAGGCGTGCGGCGGGCGTACGGCTACACGTCACGGGCGCGTCGCCCGCGCACACCCGCACCGACGGCCCAGCCGAGCCCGCCCGCCGCGACCAGCACCAGGGCGATCTCCGGCACCACGCCCAGCTCCGTCGCGGGCGTCCTGGAGGAGCGCAGCGGCACCTCCTGGACCAGTGAGTCCGCCACGTACATGCCGGTTTTCTGGGTGATCCTGCCGTCCGGCATGATGATCGCGCTGACTCCGCTGGTCACCGGTACGGTGACGGTCCGGCTGTGCTCGACCGCGCGGATGCGGGACATGGCGAGCTGCTGGTAGGTCATCTCGCTGCGGTCGAACGTCGCGTTGTTGCTCGGTACGGAGATCATCTGAGCGCCGTCGGTGACCTCGGAGCGCACGGCCCAGTCGAAGGCGGCCTCGTAACAGGTGACCAGGCCGACCGTGGCGCCGGGCATGGCGAACACGCCCGGCTCGGTGCCCCGGCTGAAGTCCTGGCGGACCATCGACGTCCAGTTCTCGTTGATCGCCCCGATGAGCGGGCGCAGCGGGAGGTACTCGCCGAACGGCTGGATCTGGCGCTTGTCATAGGTGTCGACGGGCCCCTTCTCCGGGTCCCACAGGATCTGCTCGTTGAACAGCTTGCCGCCGCGCTCCACGACGCCGCCGACCGAGATGGGCGCGCCGATCGCCTTGGCGGCCCGGTCGATGACGAAGCGGGCGTCGTCGTTGGCGAACGGGTCGATGTCGGAGGAGTTCTCCGGCCACAGCACGAAGTCGGGCTGCTCGGCCTTGCCGGCCTTCACCTCGGCGGCCAGGCGTTCCGTCTCGCGCGCGTGGTAGTCGAGCACGGCCCGTCGCTGGGCGTTGAAGTCGAGGCCCGCGCGGGGCACGTTGCCCTGGATCACGGCGACCGTCGCGGTGCCGTCCTCCGCCGCGTCGCTGACCAGCGGCCGGGCGGCCACGGCAGCCACCACGGGTACGGCCACGCCGAGCAGGGCCGCTGCCGCCGCACCCCGCTGTACGGCACGGGTGCGGCGGGCCCGGACCGCCAGGCGCACCGCCTCGCACAGGCCGAAGCCGCACAGGACGACCGCGAACCCGAGCACCGGTGTGCCGCCGACGGCGGCGAGCGGGAGGAACACGCCGTCCGCCTGACCGAACGCGATCTTGCCCCAGGGAAAGCCCTCGAAGGGAACGCGCGCGCGTACGGCCTCTCCGGTGATCCACACGGCCGCCGCCCACACCGGCCAGGCGGGCAGCCTGGACACCGCGGCGACGCCGGCGCCGACCAGCGCGACGAAGACCGCCTCGATCGCGACGAGGGCGAGCCAGGGGCCGGGGCCCACCTCCACACCGGTCCACACCAGCAGCGGCAGCAGGAAGCCGAGGCCGAAGAGGTAGCCGAGGCCGAGGGCCGCCTTCCAGCCGCGTCCGCGCAGCACCCCGCCGAAGACGGCGAAGGCGGGCACGGCCAGCCACCACAGGGTGCGCGGCGGGAAGCTGACGTAGAGCAGCACTCCGGAGAGCGCGGCCGCGACGGCCGGGAGGAAGCGCATGAGCCGCGCGGCGGCACGCGACGCGGGCGCGGCTTGGGGCTCGAGCCGGTCCGACTCGCCGACGGAGGTTGCGGTGACGGTCACCCCCGGAGTGTACGGCGCGTGACTTTGCCGCCGACAGCACGGTGGCGGGGGCCGCGGCCTGCGCGGCGGACCGGTGCCGCAACGTTTCCGCACAACCGGGCGCCGGGGCGTCCCCAATCCGCCGACCGGCCGTTACGGTGTGCCGGAGCCCCGGTCGCACGGCCCGATCCGGCCGGGCGGCGGGGCCCGTCAGGGTCGGGGGCGACGGGGGCGGGGGACACGGTGGGTTCCAGAGGGACGACGTCTGCGGACGGCCGGGAAGCGGACGACGTCAGACGCGACGTGGCGGGCGTGGCAATCCTCGGGGCCTGCGCCGCCTGGTCGCTGATCACGGCCACCGCCCGCGACGGGCGCCCCGAGGGCGTACTGCTCGCGGTGCTGGCCGTGGCCGCCGGTCATGCCGTGGGGCGGATCTTCGGCGCGCTCCTGCCGGTCGCCGCCCCGTGCGCCGCTGCGCTGGCCGGGACCGCCCTGACGGTGGCGGTTCCGCATCTGGCCCCGGGGCCGCGCATCACCGCGCCGCTCGGGCACGCCGGTGCCACCGCCGCGCTGCTGGCTCTGTCGGCGGGCGCCGCGTGCTGCGGGGCCTGGGCCAGTCGGGTGCCGGCCGCGCGGCTCGCGCTGCGCCTGATCGCCGCCGGCGTCGCGGTGACGGCGGCCGTGCTGGGCTCGGTCGCCGGCTGCGTCGCCTGTGCCGCGGTGCTGCTGTGCTCGCTCGCCGCCGGCCGGGTGCGCGGCCGCGGTGCGGCGCTCGCCGGTCTGGGTCTGGCGGCGGCGCTGGTGACCGGTCTGACCTGGGCCGTCGTGGAGCGCTTCGTCCCGGACGGACTCGCGGCGTCCCTGGAGGGCCGGCTCACCTCCCATCGCGTCCGGCTGTGGGGCGACGCCCTGGAGCTGCTGCGGCAGGACGCGCTCCTCGGCGTGGGACCGGGGCGTTTCGGGGACCTGAGCGCGACGGCGGTCCAGGCGTCGCCGCCCGACGGCAGGCCACACTCGGCGGCGTGGCAGCAGGCGGCCGAACAGGGGATCGTGGGCCTCGCCCTGCTCGGTGCCGCCTTCGGCTGGGTGCTGTACGCCCTGTGGCGCTCACCGCGTCCCACGCCGGTCGCGCTCACCGCGGGCGTCGCTCTCACCGGTCTCGCGGCCATCGCCGCGGTCGGCAACGCGCTGAGTTTCACCGCGGTGACGGTGGGGGCGGGGCTCCTCGCCGGGCTGGCCACGGCCCGCCCGCCGGCGGAGGAACCGTCGGAGCGGGCGGCCGGAGTACGGTCGCACGGCGACCGGTTCACCCCATGACATGTCCGCGATGCCGATCCCGGTGGTTCAGTGCGCCGCCGGCCCCGGCGACTTCGGGCGCAGGCGCTCCTTGATGACCCGTACGGCCACCTCGGCGTCGTCCACGGTGATCGTGAAGGTGTGGCCGTCCCAGAGCCGCAGGATCACGCCCTCGCCGCGCCGTACGACCACGGCGGTGCCCTTCTCGGGACGCCAGCGGTACCCCCAGCCGCCCCAGTGACGCGGGGTGACGAGCGGGGCGAACTCCGCTCCGGCCACGTGGGAGAGCGGGATGCGCCGGCGGGGTACGCCGATGTGGCCGCAGCGCACTTCGAGGCACTCCTGGTCGACTCTCAGCGCCACGTGCACGAACGCCAGGGTGCCGAAGAGGACCAGCAGACCGGCCGCGATGCAGCCGACGACCGCCATGACGAGCGGGGCGATACCCGATTCCCAGGCCGAGTCGACGGCCAGGGTGATGCCGAGTGCCATGCAGGCGGCACCGATGAGCGCCAGCAACCACTGGACCCGGTTGGTGGCACGTCCGGTCCAGACGTCCGGGATGGGGGCGTTCTCGCCGTGGCGATGCCTCATGGCTACGAGACTACTCATGTTTCGCTGCGCGGGTACCTCGTCGCGGAGGGTGACTGGGCCGACCGGGGTGCGCGGAGCGACGAGGGGACGCCGGTGCCGGGGCCGGCGGTCAGCGCGCGGGGCTGGCCGCCCCGAGGAGCCTGCCCTCCTCGTAGGCGAGGGCGGGCGCGGGCAGGAGGCCCTCGCGTCCGCTCAGCAGGACGGTCAGGGTGCCTTCGGCCGGGGCTCCCGGGTCGGGCCGGGCACCGATCCGCCGCAGTGCCTGTGCGGCGACGGCGCCGGCGGAGCCGTGCAGCACGAGGGGCGGGAAGCCGGGGCGCTGCACGGCCTCGCGGATGCGCTCGTGGACAAGCTCGTAGTGGGTGCAGCCCAGGACGACGGTCGTCACGTCGTCGGGGGTCAGTGCCGCCGCGGCGGCGACGGCGGCGTCGATCGCCGCCTCGTCCGCGTGCTCGACGGCCTCGGCGAGCCCGGGGCACGGCACCTCGGTGACCTTCGCGCCGTCGGCGAACTCCTCGATGAGTCCGCGCTGGTAGGGGCTGCCGGTGGTGGCGGGCGTCGCCCAGATCGCGAGGGGGCCGCCGCCGGCCGCGGCCGGCTTGATCGCCGGGACGGTGCCGATGACCGGCAGGGCCGGTTCCAGCCGGGCACGCAGCGTCGGCAGGGCGTGCACGGTCGCGGTGTTGCAGCCGACGATCAGGGCGTCCGGCCGGTGCGCTGCGGCGGCCTCGGCGACGGCAAGGGCACGCTCGGTCAGGTCCTCGGGCGTCCGCGGCCCCCAGGGCATGCCGTCGGGGTCGAGGGAGAGCACGAGATCGGCGTCCGGCCGCAGACGCCGTACCGCGGCGGTGGCCGCCAGCAGACCGATTCCGGAGTCCATGAGCGCGATCTTCACCCGGCCACCTTAATCGATGCCGCGCGGCGGGCCGGTCCGGTGGGGCAGACTGCGCACGTGAGCGCCGTTGTGTGGACCGCCGCCGTATCACTCGCCGCGTGGCTGTGGCTGCTGCTCGCCCAGGGCTTCTTCTGGCGTACGGACGTCAGGCTGCCGACCCGCCGGGAACCCGACGTGTGGCCTTCCGTGTGCGTGGTCGTCCCGGCGCGGGACGAGGCGGCGGTCCTGCCCGCGAGCCTGCCGTCGCTGCTGGCCCAGGACTATCCGGGGCGGGCGGAGGTCTTCCTGATCGACGACGGCAGCACGGACGGCACCGGTGAGCTGGCGCGCGAGCTGGCCGGGCGGCAGCACGGTCTGCCGCTCACCGTGGCCTCGCCCGGCGAGCCGCCCACGGGCTGGACGGGCAAGCTCTGGGCGGTGCGGCACGGCATCGCCCTGGCACGCGCGTGTGAGCCCGAGTACCTGCTGCTGACGGACGCCGACATCGCCCACGCGCCGGACAGTCTGCGGGAACTGGTGTCCGCGGCCGGCACGGGCGGCTTCGACGTCGTCTCACAGATGGCCCGCCTGCGCGTCGAGAGCCCCTGGGAGCGGCTCGTGGTGCCGGCCTTCGTCTACTTCTTCGCACAGCTGTACCCCTTCCGGCGGATCGGCAAGGAGCGGGCCGGGAAGAAGGGGGAGAGGAGGACGCGGACGGCCGCTGCGGCGGGCGGCTGCGTGCTGCTGCGCTCCGAGGCCGCCGAGCGGGCCCGGATCCCGGACGCGATCCGGCACGCGGTGATCGACGACGTGGCCCTCGCCCGGGCCGTCAAGGACAGCGGCGGCCGAATCTGGCTGGGGCTGGCCGACCTGGTGGACAGCGTGCGCCCCTACCCGCGGCTGCACGACCTGTGGCGGATGGTCTCGCGCAGCGCGTACGCCCAGTTGCGGCACAACCCACTGGTGCTGTTCGGCACGGTGACCGGTCTGACGCTGGTGTACCTGGTGCCGCCGGCCGCGGTGGCCGTCGGCGCGGTCACCGGGAGCGCGGGGGCGGCGGTTCTCGGCGCCCTGGCGTGGCTGGTGATGGCGGGGACGTACGTGCCGATGCTGCGGTACTACCGGCAGCCGCTGTGGCTCGCTCCCCTGCTGCCGTTCACCGCGTCGCTGTACCTCCTGATGACGGTCGACTCCGCGGTGCAGCACTACCGGGGGCGCGGCGCGGCCTGGAAGGGCCGCACCTACGCCCGTCCGGGCACCGTGCCCGACGAGGGCTGAACACCCGTCGGTCGAGGGTCATTTCCGGCCGGGGGTCCAGTTCATGCCCCATCCGTATGCGTGGTCGATCGTGCGCTGGGGGCTGACGCCGCGCTCCGGCACCAGGTAGCGGGCCTCGCGCTGGACCACCAGGTCGCTGCCGGTGTTGGTGATCAGAGCGAGGGCGCACACCGTCGAGGGGACCGTGCACTCGTCGAGGGAGAAGTCGATCGGTGCGCCGTACTGCGGCTGGAGGGTGACCGTGGCGTGCAGGTCGGCGAAGGAGCGCGCTCCCTCGTAGATGGTGACGAAGACGAGGATGCGCCTGAAGTACTGCTTGTGGTCCAGGTTGACGGTGAGGTTCTCGCCGGTCGCCACCGCTCCGGTGCGGTCGTCGCCGTCGAGGTGGATGAAGGGCGGCTGGTGCAGCGAGCCGAAGGCGTTGCCGAGGGCCTGCACGACGCCCTTGCTGCCGTCGCTGAGTTCGTACAGGCAGCACAGGTCGAGGTCGAGGTCGTCGTGCATGGCGACGGGGCGGCCCAGTTTGCGGGCCCAGCCCGAGAACTGTTTGCGCACCTGCCAGTTGAGGTTCACGCGCATGGCACCCGAGGTACCGCCCTGCTTGGTCAGCGAGACCGACGGTGCCGCCTTGGTGAGCGTCACCTTGGTGAGGCGGACCGGTTCGGGGGAGGGCGCCGGGGACGGGGGTGGCGGGGCGAGCGGCAGGGTCGCCGCAGGGGCGGGGGGCGGCAGGGTGGCGGGGGGTACCGGCGGGGGCGTGGTGGCCGCGGGCGCCGGGGCGGCGGCCGGGGGCGCCTGCTGCGGCTCGTCGACCGTGATGCCGTAGTCCGTGGCCAGACCTTCGAGTCCGCTGCTGTAGCCCTGGCCGACGGCCCGGAACTTCCAGGTGCCCTGCCGGCGGTAGAACTCGCCCAGCACGAACGCCGTCTCGACCGTCGCGCCCGGGTTGTCGAAGCGGGCCACCACGGTGTTCTGCGCCGCGTCCCGCACCTCGATGTACAGGTCCGGGACCTGACCGAACGACCCGCCGTCCGCGGAGGCGGCGACGATGACGGTCTCGATCGCGGGCTCGACGCGCGCGAGGTCGACGAGCATGCTGTCGGTCACCCGCCCGCCGGCGTCCCGCTTGCCCTCGTGCCGGACCGCGCCGGAGGAGTGCGCGGGCTGGTTGTAGAAGACGAAGTCCGCGTCGGAGCGGACCTTCCCACTCACCAGGAGCAGTGCCGAAGCGTCCGCGTCGGGCACGCCGGGGCCGGATCGCCAGCCCAGTTCGACTCGCAGTGCCGTCGCCGGCACCGGGGTGTTCGACCCTTTCGACATTGACATGTCCGCCCCCATCACGTGTCACCGCGCCGGGCAGCGCCCCGGCCGTCCGCCAAGTTTCCCGCGCCCAACCTATTCCCCCCGCCGCCCGTCACCACGAGGAGTGCGCGAAGTCCTCCGGCCAACCGCCGGTAACCCGCCCGGAACTCGGCCTTTACAGGAAAATCGCTGAGCGCGCTGCCCCTTTTTGCCAAGTTCGCTCGGATTGGGGATCCCGGGTCACTCCGGACACGGAAAACAACCCTCTTATCGGTCTCCCCAACCAGCACATCGTGGGCTTAACTTATGTGCCATGACCTCCCCCCGCTCCACTTATGGCGGCGGCTACTACTCCGCCTCCTTCCCGGACACCCCGATCTACGACTCGCTCGTGGCCGAGCGCGGCACCCCGCAGATCGCCCCGATCCGGGTCCCCGCCGCGTACGACGCGCCGGGCAGCCACCTGCCCGCGCTTCCGTCGGCCCTGCCCGCCCTCCCGGCGGCCCCGTCCCAGCCCTCCTACGGCTACCCGCAGCAGGTGCCGCAGCCCGCACCGCTGCAGCAGGCGCCCGCCCCGTACATCCCGCAGCAGGCGACCGCGCCGCGGGGCTACCCCGGCCCGATGCAGCAGCCGCAGCAGCAACGGCCGGCGGCGCCCGGCCCGGCGGGCTACGAGGCGATGCGCCCCGCGGCCCCCCGGCCCGCTCCGGCGCCGTACCAGGACCCGTACAACAACCAGCAGTACCGCGGCTACTGAGCCGTTTCCCGGGGCCGTCGGTGCCGCCTGGCACCATGACCCCATGGGGAACGCGCTGCTGCAGTCGATTCACGTCCATCCGGTCAAGGCGTTCCGGGGCCTCGCGCCCCGGGAGGCCGAAGTGGAGCCCTGGGGGCTGGCCGGAGACCGCCGCTGGATGCTGATCGACGACGGGGGAAAGGTCGTCACACAACGACAGCAGCCGCGCCTCGCGACGGCCGCCGCCGAGCTCCTGCCCGGCGGCGGCGTCCGTCTGTCCGCACCCGGCAGACAGCCGCTGTCGGTAGCCGTCCCGCAGCAGTCGGGCACGGTCCCGGTGCAGATCTTCCGTGACAAGGTCGAGGCGGTCCCGGCGGAGGACGAGGCCGCGCACGCCTGGTGCAGCGCCCTCCTCGGCGCACCGGTGCGACTGGTGCACCTGGACGATCCCGCCACGCGCCGGCCCGTCGACCCGGAGTACGCGCTGCCGGGCGAGACCGTCTCCTTCGCCGACGGCTATCCGCTCCTGCTCACGACCACGGCCTCCCTGGACGCCCTCAACTCCCTGATCGCCGAGGGCGAGCACGCCGGCGAGGGGCCGCTGCCGATGAACCGCTTCCGGCCCAACGTGGTGGTGGCCGGCACCGAGGCGTGGGCCGAGGACGACTGGACGCGCATCGCGATCGGCGAGGTCTCCTTCCGCGTCGCCAAGCCGTGCGGGCGGTGCGTGGTGACCACCACCGACCAGGACACCACGGAGCGCGGCAGGGAGCCCCTGCACAGTCTCGGACGGCACCGCCGCATCGGCGGCAAGCTCGTCTTCGGACAGAACCTGGTGCCCCTCGGCCCCGGCACCGTCCGGGTCGGCGACCCGGTCCGGGTCCTCGGCTGAGGCTGCCGGTCTTCCGGGTCCGCTCCTGGGGACGGGAACCCGGGCGGCGTCCCGGGCGTTGGGTTTCGTGAGAAGTTCATGAGAGACCCGGCCGGGAGCCGCCTTGCGAGGTGCCGTGACGCCGTTCCTCGGCGGCCCTCGCGTGAACGGCCCGGCCGGGAGCGGGAAGGGGGTGCGGACGGTGCGCGCGATCAGAGGACTCTGGCGCTGGCGGCACAATCCGCTGTGCCGCGCGACCGACCTGGCCGAGGCATGGGTGGCCCTCGCCGCTCTCGTTCTGATCCTGTCCGTCGCGCCGCTGGTCGGAGCGCTCCTGGGCGGCGCCGCCCAGGACGCCCTGCAGCGGTCCGTCCACGCCCAGCACGAGTCCCGCCACCAGGTGACGGCCACCGTGGTCCGCGAGCTGAACAGCTCCCCGCTGGACGTCGATCCGGAGACCGCCGCCGCGGGGAACCTGCGCAGCCGGGTCCTCGCCGACTGGACCGCGCCGGACGGCTCCGACCACCACGGTCCTGTGCCGGCGAGCCTCGACGACCCGCGCCCGGGCGACCGCTTCGCGATATGGACGGACGCGCACGGCCGGACGGTGGCCCGCCCGCTGGACTCGACCACGGCGACGACACACGCCGTCATCGCCGGTTTCGGCGCGGCCCTGGTGTCCGCCGGCCTGATCGAGACCGGGCGGCGGCTGATCGTCTGGCGCATGGTCCGCCGCCGGTACGCGCGCTGGGACCAGGAGTGGAACCGGGCGGGCCCGGACTGGGGCAGGACCGGCGCGGGCAGCTGACGGGCTTCCGCCTCCGGTCAACCCACCGCCTGCGCGCACGCTACGGTGGACCGGCCGAACCCGGTTCGGCATCGACCCGCGCGTGGGAGAACCGCAGGGGCCCCGGGCCCTGTCGCCGGACTCCCGTCGTCCGCCCGAGGGCGGGCCTCGCGGCGTCAGGTGCGTGCTGTCGGCGTGCCGGGTCCGACCCTCGTACCGGAGGTACGTGGGCCGGGCCCGGTGCGGCCGAGTGCGCGCACGGCGTGGCGGGGCAGACGGGAGTCCGGCGACAGGGCCTGGCGCCCCGCAGGCGAACGAGCCATCAGTACGACGAGGTGGGGGCACAGCAACGCCATGGCACAGGGCACGGTCCAGGTGACGCACACCGGCACGTCGCGGTGGCGGCGCCGCACGGGCGAGTACGCATCGCTCGCCGCCGCCCTGGAGGCCGCGGCCGACGGGGACATCCTCACCATCGCCCCCGGCACCTACCGGGAGAACCTCGTCGTCCAGCGGGCGGTGACCCTGCGGGGCCCGGAGGGAGCCCAGGGTTCCGTACGGATCGCGCCCGTCGACGGCGTGCCGCTCACCGTGCGCGCCTCGGCGGTGGTCCAGGACTTGCACGTCGAGGGCCAGGACGCGGCGGCGCCCGCCCTGCTCGTCGAGGAGGGCACACCGGAGCTGCTCGACGTCAGGGTGGTCACCCGGTCCGCGTCCGGCATCGAGGTGCGCGGCAGCGCCCGGCCGACCGTGCGGCGGTGCACCGTCGACAATCCGGCCGGCGTCGGCATCGCCGTCCTCGACGGCGCGGGCGGCGTGTTCGAGGAGTGCGAGGTGGTCTCCGCCGGCCAGGCCGGTGTCGCGGTGCGCTCCGGCGCGCATCCCCGCCTGGAGCGCTGCCGGGTCCACCACGCCGCGGGCTCGGGGCTGACGGCGACGGGTGAGCACTCGGCGCTGGAGGCGGTGGGGTGCGAGGTCTACGAGGTACGGGGCAGCGGCGTCCACGTCACCGGCCGGGCCACCGCGCACCTCACCGACTGCGACGTGCACCGCACCACCGCCGACGGGGTCACGCTGGACACCGACGCCGTGCTCACGCTCGCCGACTGCCGCATCCACGACATCCCGGAGAACGCGGTCGACCTGCGCTCCCGTTCGGTCCTCACGCTGACCCGCACCAGCGTGCGGCAGTTCGGGCGCAACGGCCTGTCGGTGTGGGACCCGGGCACACGGGTGGACGCCAACCAGTGCGAGATCTTCGACAGCACGGGCGACTATCCGGCGGTCTGGGTCAGCGACGGCGCCACCGCGGTGCTGGACTCCTGCCGGGTGCACGACGTGCCGGATGCGCTGTTCGTCCTGGACCGTGGTTCGCGTGCGGACGTCGTCGACAGCGACCTGTCGCAGGTGCGCAACACGGCGGTGTCGGTGAGCGACGGCGCCACGGCCCAGCTCGACGACTGCCGGATCCGGGACGCGGCGACGGGAGCGTGGTTCCGCGACCACGGCAGCGGCGGCACCCTGAACAACTGCTCCGTGGACGGCACCCGCACCGGGGTGATCGTCACGAAGGGCGCCGACCCCACCATCGAGCGCTGCACGGTCGACTCCCCCTCGGAGGCCGGCGTCTACGTGTCGGCGGGGGGCCGCGGCAGCTTCCTCAACTGCCGGGTGACGGGCAGCGCCGGCTACGGCTTCCACGTGATCGACGGCTGCCGCACGACGCTGCGCAGGTGCCGTACGGAGCGGTGCGCGCGCGGCGGGTACGAGTTCGCGGACGGCGGCCCGGACGCGTCCTCGGACTCCGGCCCGCTCGTCGAGGACTGCACCAGCGACGAGAGCGGCGGTCCGAGGCCGCCTGCCGCGCGGGAGACGGCGGTGCAGACCGTGGGCAACTCCCCCGGTCTGCTGGGCTCGATCCCCGGCCAGCGCAGCACCGAGCAGGAGCCGCTGATCGCGGCGGCCGGGCCCGAGGTGCCGGCCCGGACCTCGAAGGCGGTGCTCGGCGAACTGGACGCGCTGGTCGGCCTGGACAGCGTCAAGCGCGAGGTGCGGGCCCTGACCGACATGATCGAGGTGGGCCGGCGCCGCCGGCAGGCGGGCCTGAAGGCCGCGTCGGTCAAGCGGCACCTGGTCTTCACCGGCTCCCCCGGCACGGGCAAGACGACGGTCGCCCGCCTCTACGGCGAGATACTCGCCTCCCTCGGCGTGCTGGAGAAGGGCCACCTCGTCGAGGTGTCCCGGGTCGACCTGGTCGGCGAGCACATCGGCTCCACGGCGATCCGCACCCAGGAGGCGTTCCAGCGTGCGCACGGCGGCGTGCTGTTCATCGACGAGGCGTACGCGCTGTCGCCCGAGGACGCCGGCCGGGACTTCGGCAAGGAGGCCATCGACACGCTGGTGAAGCTGATGGAGGACCACCGGGACGCGGTCGTGGTGATCGTCGCCGGCTACACGGCGGAGATGGAGCGGTTCCTGTCCGTCAACCCGGGTGTGGCGTCCCGGTTCTCACGGACGATCACCTTCGGCGACTACGGGCCCGAGGAGCTGCTGCGGATCGTGGAGCAGCAGGCCGACGAGCACGAGTACCGGCTCGCGCCGGGGGCGGCTCAGGCGCTGCTGAAGTACTTCACGGCGATCCCCAAGGGCCCCGCCTTCGGCAACGGCCGCACCGCGCGCCAGACCTTCGAGGCCATGGTGGAGCGGCACGCGAGCCGGGTCGCCCAGCTGCCGGACCCCAGCACGGACGACCTGACCCTGCTCTACGCCGAGGACCTGCCGGAGCAGCCCTAGGGGGTGTCCGAGGGGACCTGGGGGTCTGCGGGCTCCCCGCCGGACGGTCCGGTCCGGCGCGGTGCCGGGACGTCGGTGCGGAGCCTGGCCAGCAGCCGCTGCCGTTCCTCGGCGAAGGCCGGGTCGGCCTGGTAGTCGGAGTGGCCCAGGATGGGCGCGGGCAGCGGGTGGAGTTCGGTGCGGCCGTAGTTCAGCGGGTCCTTGAGGGGTTCGCGGTCCACCGCCGGCCCCGAGTCCCCCGGCAGCCGCATCGGGCCGCCGATGGGGTCGGTGCTCCGGTACAGGTTGCGCCAGCAGTCGACCTCCTCGTGCAGGGATCCGAGCGCGGCCGGACCGAAGTGGGCCGGGAACCAGCGGCCGTAGAGCCGCTCCAGCGGGGAGCCGTACGTCAGCAGGGCGACCCGTCTGCGGGCGGACGGCGCGAGCTGCCAGGCCGCCGCGGCGGCGAGCACGCTGCCCTGCGAGTGGCCGGAGATGACCAGCCGCCCGCCGGTGGCCCGGGTCCACGTGGCCATGCGCCAGGTCAGGTCGGGCACCGCGCGCTCGGCGTAGCAGGGCGGTGCGAAGGGGTGGGCGGCGCGCGGCCAGAAGGTGCCGACGTCCCACAGGATGCCGATGGTGCGCCGGGCGGAGGCGTCCTTGTAGGCGCGCCGGCCCCAGGTGACGAACAGTATGAAACCGAGGCCGATGAGCCAGGAGCCCAGGGCTTGTGCGGTCTGGGCGGCGCCGTGGAGGAAGGGGTGCGTCCCGCGGGTGGCGTCGGCCGGCGCCTGGTCGGTGACCAGGGCGCCGACCAGGGCTCCGGCGCCCAGCAGCAGGGTCACGGCGGAGGTGACGGCGACGACGAGGGGCCCTCGGTCGGTGAGACCGGCCAGCGCGCGGGTGGTCGCGATGCGGCGGGTGCGTGCGGTGTCGCCGGCCTCCCCCGGGTGGTCGCCCTCCACGGCTGCGCGTTCGTCACGGGCGATGCGCCAGGTGCTTCGGGCGAGGGCACCGCAGAGCAGCAGCACGACGACGAGGAGCGGCGGGATCACGGACGCCTGCCAGGTCAGCAGGACGGGCGGGCCGTCGATGGACGTTCCGGTGCCGTCCAGCCAGTCCGACACGCGCTGGGCGATGCCGCCGGACATCACGCCGCCCAGGGCGCAGGCCAGCATGGCGACGGCGGGTCCGCCGAGGCCGCGCATGGCGGTGCGGGCGGCGGGGCGGGTGCGGTGCAGCAGGTGGGCGACGACTGCCAGGGCGATCACCAGCAGCCCCTGCACCAGGGGGATGCCGCCGAAGGTCATGTCCCCCGGCAGCCGGCCGGCCGACGTCCACCCGGGCCGCTCCCAGCCGCCGTAGAGCAGGGCGAGGGCGAGCAGGGCCAGGGCGGCGAGCGGCAGGCGGCGTACGAGGTGCTCGTCGAGTTCGCGGTCGAGACGCCTCTCGCTGCGGCCCCTCCGGCAGACCACGCCCACCACGGCGACCGCGCCGACGACCAGCGCCGCCTCCAGGAGCCAGCCGAGCGTGTCGAGCAGCGCCGGCCCGCCGGGCCGGCGGTCGAAGCGGGCCGCCGGTGCGCCGACCGCGGCGGCGACCGTCAGCAGGCCCGCCGCGGTGTGGGCGGCACGCAGCCGGGCCACCAGGCGACGGCCGTACCAGAAGCCCGGGCGGCCGAGCCCGGTGCGGCCGGCGTCCTCCTCGGGGTCGCGGTCCATCGGCTGCTGGGACTCGTACGCCCGCCAGGTGCGCAGGGACAGGTACCACAGCAGGCCGGTGAGCGCGGCGGGCACCGCGGCGGCGAGGGCGAGCCTGCGGCCGGGCAGGCTCCACCAGCCGCCGTCCGACACCTCCGGCGACAGGAAGCCGAGCCAGGAGTGCCGCTCCGCGCACGCGCGCGTGCCCGCGCACTGCCAGGCCGCGAGGTCGATCGCGACCTCGCAGGCCGCGGCGACCAGCAGCACCGTCAGGGTCAGTCCCGCGAGCCGCACCAGCAGCCCGTAGAGGCGGACCGTGCGGGCCCGGCCGTGCGCGGTGGGCCGCATCCAGTGGGCCAGGTTGACCACCATGAACGGCAGGAGCAGCAGCCACAGGGCGCGGGTGCCGTTGCCGGAGGTGAGGTTGCACCACACGTACGCCTCGGGCACGGGCCGGCCGCGGTAGTCCTCGGGCCGGGACTCGGCGTCGGCGTCCTCGGTGCGCCGGAACACGGCCGCGACGTCGTCGCCGGTGACCCGTACCGTGCGGGGGTCCTCCAGCATCTCCTGGGGAGTCGTACCGCCCACGCCGTGGACCAGGAGTTCCAGGGCGGTCCCGGTGCCGCCGGGCCGCTGCCCGGGGCTGCCGGTTCCGTGCGTCCCTGCCGGTCGCTGCGCCTCTTCCACTGTCCGCGCTCCCCCGTGACGTGCCGTCGGCTGTGTCCGTGCGGGCACAAGGATCTCCTGTGAGCGGGGCCGCGCACACCCGACGGCACGGAATCTCCCCGAACCGTGTGAGGAGTGGCGCGCGAGTGAGGTCCGGGTGGCCTGCGCGCGTCGGGCAGCCGGTGGCGCGGCCCGTGGTGGGGCGTGCGAGGATGGGACGTCCGCGCACCGGAGCGGGGAGAACTCCTCGTCGGCGGGGTCCCCTGGTCGAGCGGGTCGAGAGCTCGGGGAGGGTGCGCCGGGCGTGTCGGACGGTTTTGCGGCGAAAGGACCGGAGCGTACGTGAGCGAGAATCAGAACCTCCTCGCGGAGCAGCGGCGGGCCCTGATCCTCGACGAGGTCCGCCGCCGGGGCGGTGTCCGGGTCAACGAGCTGACCCGCAAGCTCGGCGTGTCGGACATGACGGTCCGCCGCGATCTCGATGCCCTCGCCCGGCAGGGTGTGCTGGAGAAGGTGCACGGCGGCGCGGTTCCGGTGGCCGAGGCGAGCACGCACGAGCCGGGGTTCGAGGCCAAGTCGGGCCTGGAGCCCACCGCGAAGGAGGAGATCGCGCGGGCCGCCGCGGAACTGGTCGCGCCGGGTGCCGCGATCGCGCTGTCGGGCGGTACGACGACGTACGCACTGGCGCACCGGCTGGTGGACGTGCCGGACCTGACGGTGGTGACCAACTCGGTGCGGGTCGCCGATGTCTTCCACGCGGCGCAGCGCACCTCGGGTGTGCGGCAGGGCGCGGCCACGGTGGTGCTGACCGGCGGGGTGCGCACTCCTTCCGACTCGCTGGTGGGTCCGGTCGCCGACCAGGCGATCGCGGCGCTCCACTTCGACGTGCTCTTCCTCGGCGTGCACGGGATATCGACCGAGGCCGGGCTGTCCACGCCGAACCTCGCGGAGGCCGAGACCAACCGGCGCCTGGTGCATTCGGCGCGGCGGGTGGTGGTGGTCGCCGACCACACCAAGTGGGGGGTGGTGGGCCTGAGTTCGTTCGCCGCGCTGGACCAGGTCGACACGCTGGTGACGGACGCCGGTCTGCCGGCCGAGGCGCGCGCGGAGATCGCGGAGCATCTGCGGGTGGTCGTGGCGGGCGAGCCCGACGACGAGTGACCGGCCCGGACCACGGTGGCGGACCGGGCCCCGCTGACACCTGACGCGGCCCCCGCTATGGTGGCGTCACCCGGCCGCCGGTCGTCGGCCGATCGCGTCCGCCGCAGCACAAGGGGGAGTCCGATGGTTCGCCGTCTGCGCCCGGTGGGGCTCGGCTTCGTCGGGACCGCGCCCGTACGCCTGGTCTTCGCGCGGGAGATCTCCGCGGCCCCGGATCCGGTCTTCCGGGCACTCGCCGAGGACGTGCCGGGCTGGACCGCGTGGTTCTCGGCGGTGACGTCCGCCCGGCCCATCGGCGAGGGGGCGGGACGCGAGGTCCGGCTGCGGGGCGGCACGCGCTTCGTGGAGACGATCCTGACGGCGCGTCGGCCCGAGGTGTACGCCTATCGCGTGGACGTCACCAACGTGCCGGGCGCGCGGGCGCTGGTCGAGGAGTGGCGGCTGACGCCGGCCGGGGCCGGCACGCGCGTGCAGTGGACGTGGGCGGCCGACGGCACGGCGCCGTTCCGTTTCGTGCTGAACCGGGCCCGTCCGGGCCTGGGGCGGGCCTTCCGGGCCGCGGTCACCTCGCTGGACCGGCGCCTGACCCGCCCGTAGGCCCCGCGCGCCGGTTTCAGTCGGGCCAGACGCCCGTGTGCAGCAAGGACTCGATCGCCGCCGTGTACGGCTCGATGTCCATGCCCTGTCCGGCGAGCCACGCGTCCGAGTAGTACTTGTCGAGGTAGCGGTCCCCCGGGTCGCACAGCAGGGTCACCACGCTGCCCTCGCGGCCCTCGGCCACCATCTCGGCGACGATCTTCAGTGCGCTCCACAGGCCGGTGCCCGTCGAGCCGCCCGCCTTGCGGCCGATGACCCGTTCCAGGGCCCGTACGGCGGCGACGCTGGCCGCGTCGGGCACCTTCATCATGCGGTCGATCGCGCCGGGCAGGAAGCTCGGTTCCATCCGCGGCCGGCCGATGCCCTCGATCCGGGAGCCGCAGTCGCAGGTGACGTCCGGATCGCCGGTGGTCCAGCCCTCGAAGAAACAGGAGTTCTCCGGGTCGGCGACGCAGACGCGGGTGTCGTACTGCATGTAGTGCACGTAGCGCGCGAGGGTCGCCGAGGTGCCGCCGGTGCCGGCCGTGGCGACGATCCACGCGGGCTCCGGGAACCGTTCCAACCGCAGCTGACGGAAGATCGATTCGGCGATGTTGTTGTTGCCGCGCCAGTCCGTGGCCCGCTCGGCGTAGGTGAACTGGTCCATGTAATGGCCGCCGGTCTCGGCCGCGAGGCGGGCGGACTCCTCGTACATCCGGCGGGAGTCGTCCACGAAGTGGCACCGGCCGCCGTGGAATTCGATCAGGCGGATCTTCTCGGCGCTCGTCGTGCGCGGCATCACGGCGATGAAGGGCACGCCGATCAGCTTGGCGAAGTACGCCTCGGAGACCGCCGTCGAGCCGCTGGACGCCTCGATCACCGGGCGGTCCGGCCGGATCCAGCCGTTGCACAGGCCGTAGAGGAAGAGCGAGCGGGCGAGGCGGTGCTTGAGGCTGCCGGTCGGGTGGGTGGACTCGTCCTTGAGGTACAGGTCGATGCCCCACTTCTCCGGCAGCGGGAAGCGGAGCAGATGGGTGTCGGCCGAGCGGTTGGCGTCGGCCTGGACCTTGCGCACGGCCTCTTTCAGCCACGCACGGTAGGCGGCGTCGCTGTGGTCGACATCGAGGGTCGCGCCGGTCCGGGTCTGCTGGGGGGTGCTCACGACGGGGCTCCTTACGCTGCGCGCCGACGGCGCGTCACGCGGCCGACACCCCGATCATAAGCACCTTCGACACGCTTCTCACCTGCATAAACACACCTTTGAGGGCCTCAAAGGCGGCCCTGGGGCGGCGTGCGCGGCGCAGTGGGGGGCGC
Organism: Streptomyces viridiviolaceus; assembly: GCF_014650995.1. Lineage (GTDB taxonomy): Bacteria > Actinomycetota > Actinomycetes > Streptomycetales > Streptomycetaceae > Streptomyces > Streptomyces viridiviolaceus. The sequence continues at coordinate 64,343 of NZ_BMWA01000010.1, read as the reverse complement.
ATTGGTGCGAGTGCTCCGGGCAGGCCGGGAAGACCGGCCCGCGCACTGGTGCTCCGCGGCGGGTGCGGGCAGACTTCACCGGGCGGGACGAGGTCCCGCCACGGGCGCACGCTGGAGGACGAGTCGAGCCCGTACCGGCCCAGCCCGGTGCACGGTTCGGCACACCGACGCGCACGAGGGGGCGCAGGCATGGCGGAGCCGGAGTTCACGGCCACGGGGGTGCGGATCGGCAAGCGCCTGCGCTCGCTCACCCGGGCCGGGCAGGTCCGGATCAGCGGCGGCAGGCTGGAGTTGCTCACCAGTTACGGCAGTGAGATCGACAGCGCACCGGTGCAGGCGGTGCGCGCCTCCCGGCCCTGGTTCGCGGCCGGGGACCGGGCGCTGGCCGACCTGAACGGCAAGCGGTACCTGCTGACGCTCGGCGAGCGGGACCCCGCGCCGGGCGAGTCCGGACCGCCCGCGGCACGCCGCTTCATCGAGGCGGTGCGCAGGGCGGCGGGGCGCAGTCACTGAGATGTCCGTGACTTGCGGTGCCCTACCCCTTGCGTCACTCTGGTCTCACGTCACTCTGGGTTTACCGGCGATAACGCTGCGAACCAGCCCGCCGGCCACGACAGCAGGCGGCGGCTTGACGCGCCGGCCCGCTGGATCCCTACTCCGTGTTCTTCCGGACCTCTTACGTCGGGGAGTCGCAGCCGTGATCAGTCACCCAAGCAGGCACTGCACGGTGGAGCTCCAAGCCCTGCCGTCGCGGATCGGCCAGGTCCGCAGAATCGTATCTGCGCAGTTGCGCTACTGGCATTTGGATTCCCTGATCGACCGGGCGGCGCTCGGTGTGACGGAGCTGTTGACCAACGTCCACCTGCATGCCCGTCCCGACAAGACATGCACCGTGGAGATAGAGCTGACGCTCGACCGGCTCACCGTCTCGGTGCGCGACCGCGATCCCCGGCTGCCCGTGGTGGACGATGCCGAGCCGCTGGCCACCTGCGGGCGCGGCCTGGCCATGGTGGCCGCCATGAGCGAGAGCTGGGGCGCCCGGCCGGACGGCGAGTCCGGGAAGGTCGTCTGGTTCACGCTGCCGACGACCGCCCCGCCCGCGCCCGTCTCCGCTCGCCCGCCGCGGCGCCTGGTCGAGGAGGTGCCCGCCGCGGCGTTCGCCGAGGTCGACCACACCGTCGGCCTCGCGGCGCCACAACCCGCTCCCGCCCGGTCGGCCGTTGCCGGCTGACCGGGCGGTGACCCTCCTCCGCCGTGGGTCCCGCTTTCGTGCCGCGTCCGGGGCCCACGGCCACTGAGCCACGGCCGGGGGCCGCCGGGTCCCGGCGGCGAGCGGGGCAACGGCCGCCGGACCGTGGGAGAGCGCGGGCCGGGCGTGCGCCCGGGGGGCACGCCGGTCACGCGGTGGCGAGGGCCCGCAGCCCGTCCGGACGGGCAGCCCGCAGCCTCGCGTGACGCGTGTGGCGGTGCAGCGTCCGGCCGGGAGGTCCGCGCCCACCCCGTCCGGGGCGTGCCCCTCCGTCGCTTCACGGCGTCGACGGCCCGGGGGCGGTCGTCGTGGTCAGGCCGCGCCCCCCTTGCCGGTGCGGCCGAACTGCTCGTCCAGGACGGACAGCCGGCGCCAGTACTCGTCCTCGTCGATCTCGCCGGAGGCGAAGCGGTGGCCGAGTACGGCGATGGGTGAGCCGTTTTCGACCACGGGCCGCCGGGCGTCGTGACGCCCGCGCCACACAGTGCGGCGCAGCAGCGTGACGCCGCCGCCGATCACCAGCGCCCAGATCACCGGGAAGAGCAGGATCCAGGGGCCGGGCCCGCCGTCGCCGAACTGTGCCAGGGTCTGCATGTCGTTCCACTCCTCGGTCGCGATGTCCGTCTGCCGCTTCCGAGAGTCGCCCCGGAGGGGGGTCCGGGTCGTCGTACGGCCAGCGGCAGTGTGCCTACCCCGCGGGGAGTACGAGGGCCGCCTGCCCCTGCTCCTCGCACCCTGGATTTCTGTAACTACTAGTATGTACAGTGCGTGCATGAGCACCTCGGAGCGCCTGATCGAGTCCACCCGCGAGCTGTTGTGGGAACGCGGCTACGTCGGCACCAGCCCGAAGGCGATCCTGGAGCGCGCGGGCGCCGGGCAGGGCAGCATGTACCACCACTTCAGGGGCAAGCCCGACCTCGCGCTGACCGCGATCCGACGCACCGCCGAGGAGCTGCGGGCCACCGCCGAGGGGGTGCTCGGCGGGCCGGGCACGCCGTACGAGCGCATCGAGGCGTATCTGCGGCGCGAGCGCGACGTGCTGCGCGGCTGTCCGGTCGGACGGCTGACGATGGATCCGGACGTCATGGCCGACGCCGCGCTGCGCGCCCCCGTCGACGAGACGCTGGACTGGCTCCGGGAGCGGATCGCCGGAATCGTCGAGGAGGGCAAGGAACAGGGCGCCTTCGCGGCGTCACTGGACGGCGAGGAGATCGCCGCGGCCGTCGTCGCGACCGTCCAGGGCGGCTACGTCCTGGCCCGGGCGTCCGGCTCGCCCGCCGCCTTCGACGCGGGTGTGCGGGGACTGCTCTCCCTGCTCGCCCCGCGGAACATCCGTACCGCTCAAGGGCAGGGCACCGGCACGGCGCCGGGTCACGCACCTTCATGAGCCGTCCGGCGGTCGTCGGGGCCGCCGCGGACGGCACGACCACCGACGGGGGAACGCATGCCGGTCCCCTGGACCATGCCGCCTGAGGAGGTATCGGATGCATGCGATGCAGTACGAGTTCACCCTGCCCGCCGACTACCGGATGGACGTCATCCGCGACCGGGTGGCACGGACCGGGCATCTGCTGGACGACTGGGCGGGACTCGGCCTCAAGGCGTACCTGATGCGCGAGCGCGGCGTGCACGGCTCGCCGGTCAGCCAGTACGCGCCGTTCTATCTCTGGAACACCGTGGAGGGCATGAACTCCTTCCTCTTCGCGGGCGCCTTCCAGCGGCCCACCGACGACTTCGGCCGCCCGCCGGTCCGGCAGTGGACGGGTCTGGCGTACGAGGAGGGCGGCGCCGCCGGTTCCCGCGCGCGGGTGGCGGTGCGGCGGCGCCGGACGGTGCCGGACGGGGTGCCGCCCGCCGAGGCGGCGGCGGAGGCGGTGCGGGAGACCGAGCGGCTGGCGGCCGAGGACGGTGCGGTGCTGGCGGCGGCGGCCGTGGACACGAGCCGCTGGGAGCTGGTCCACTTCTCGCTCCACGCGCACGACGCGCCGAAGGCCGGGGGCGAGGTCTTCCAGGTGCTGCACCTGTCCGCGCCCGGCCGCGCACGTCTGCCCCGGGGGCGCCAGTGGTGAGCGCGGTCCGCACGGTGCTCGGGGACGTGCCGCCCGGGCGGTTGGGCATGTGCGACGCGCACGACCACCTGTTCTTCGGCAGTCCCCGGCTGCCCGGGCAGGAACTGGTGAGCGTGCCGGCGGCACGGGCCGAACTGACCGCGTTCCGGGAACAGGGCGGCGGGGCGGTGGTGCAGTGGACGCCGTACGGACTGGGCCGGCGCGCCGCCGACCTGCCGCCGTTGTCGCGGGAGACCGGGGTGCACGTGGTGGCCGCGACGGGACTGCACCAGGACGTCCACTACGCGGAAGGCGCCCTCGCGGCCCTGCGGGGCAGGCTCGCCGACGTCTTCGTCGCGGAACTGACCGACGGCATCGGCGCCTCGGGCGTCCGCGCCGGACTCGTCAAGGTGGCGGGAGGCTTCCACGCGCTGGACGCGCACGCCCGCTGGACCATGGCGGCCGCGGCCGAGGCCCACCACGCGACCGGGGCGCCCGTCGCCGTCCATCTGGAGCTGGGGACCGGCGCCCTGGACGTACTGGATGTGCTGTGCGGCGAGTCGGGCGTGCCGCCGCACCGGGTGATCCTCGGCCACCTCAACCGCTCCCCCGACCTCGTGGTGCACCGGCAGGCCGCCGCGTCGGGCTGCTACCTGGCCTTCGACGGGCCGTCCCGGGCGAACCACGCCACCGACTGGCGGATGCCCGACGCCGTGCGGGCCCTGGCCGAGGCCGGTCACGGCGACCGGATACTGCTGGGCGGCGACACCACGACGGCCGCCGCGCGCTCCGTGGACTCGGGGCCCGGAATGCCGTACCTGCTGCGCCGGGTGGGCCCGCGGCTCGCGCTCGCCGTCGGCGACGACCTGGTACGGCGCATCCTCACGGTGAACCCGGCCCGGGCGTTCGCCGTCGACTGGCGCTGAGCACCGCCGCCCCGAACCCCCTGCCAGACGGGAGACTCCCACCATGCCGTTCGTCCGCATCGACGTACAGGGAACCGACGCCGCACGCCTCGACGCGCTCGGCCGTGCCGTCCACGAGGCCCTGGTGGAAACGCTCGGCATCCCGCCCGACGACCGGTTCCAGGTCCTGACCGGTCACGACGGCGACGGCAGCGCGTTGCGCTACGACGACCATCTCGGCGTGCACCGGGACGAGGGCATCGTGTTCGTGGCGATCACGCTGCGGTCGGGACGGGCGTCTTCGCGGAAGCGGGCGCTGTACCGGCGCATCGCCGAACTCGCCCAGGCGTACGCCGGCACGGAGCCGCGGAACGTCTTCGTCACCCTGACGGAGAACACCGACGCCGACTGGTCGCTCGGCCACGGCCTCGCCCAGTACGTGTCCTAGACGAGCGCCCCCAGCGGGTCGTCCAGGACCGGCTGCCAGGCCAGTTCGGCCGCGCCGACCAGACTGTTGTGGTCCAGGGTGCACGGGAGGATGGGGACGCCGCCGCTCTGGCCCCACAGACTGCGGTCGGCGACGACCGCGCGCAGGCGCCCGGGGTCGGCGTCGAGGAGGGCGCGGTGCAGTCCGCCGAGGATGATGCGGTCGGGGTTGAGGATGTTCACCAGGCCGGCGAGACCGAGGCCGAGGCGGTCGATGAGGGCCTCGGTCGCGGTGCGCACGGCGGGATCGTCGTAGTGGCCGCGGATCAGGTCGATGGACTGCTGGAGCAGGGACACCTCGGGGCCGGGCTCCCGTCCGGCCGCCGTGAGGAAGGCCAGCGGGTCGGCCTCCACGTCCAGGCAGCCGCGGCTGCCGCAGTGGCAGGGGCGCCCCTCGGGGTTGACGGTGAGGTGGCCGACCTCCAGGGCGAGACCGGAACTGCCCGTGTGCAGGCGGCCGTCCAGCACGAGCGCGCCGCCGACGCCCCGGTGGCCGGTGGCGACGCAGAGGAGGTCGCGGGCGCCGCGTCCGGCTCCGTGCCGGTGCTCGGCGAGGGCGGCGAGGTTCACGTCGTTCGCCGCGAACGCGGGTCCGTCGAGTCCGGCGGCGCGCACCTGCTCGGCGAAGATCCGCCGCACGGGCGCGCCCGCGGGCCAGGCCAGGTGCAGGGGGTTCAGGGCCAGGCCGTCCGGCTCGGCGACTGCGGACGGCACGGCGAGGCCCGCGCCGACGCAGCGCCGTCCGGTCTGCCTCAGCAGCTCGGCGCCGGCCTCGACGACGGAGCCGAGCACCTTCGCCGGATCGGCGTCGACGACCTCGCAGCCGGGCGCGGTGGCGACGATCCGGCCGCCGAGGCCGACCAGTGCGGCCCGGAACCCGTCGGCGTGGACCTGGGCGGCGAGGGCGACGGGACCGTTCTCGGCGACCGCCAGGCGGTGCGAGGGCCGGCCCTGCGAACCGGCGGCCGCACCGGGCCGGGCGTCCACCCGGATCAGACCGAGCGCCTCCAGTTCGGCGGCGACGGCGCCCGCCGTGGCCCGGGTCACGCCCAGCTCGGCGGTGAGGACGGCCCGGGTGGGCGCGCGTCCGGTGTGCACGAGCTCCAACGCGGGCCCGAGCGCGCCGCGCCCCCGGTCCAGCCGCGTCCTCGAGGTGGTCCCATCCCCCGCCGTCCGGGGGTCCGCCTTGCCGCTCATGAGGGCGAGTCTCCCATGATCCCGATCCGGCGGGAGCCTAGAGTCCGCTGACCCGGAGCGTGATGTTCAGCCTGCCGGTCATCCCCAACTCGGGCGGTGCCGTGCCCGCGTGCACGCGGGGCACCCCGTGGTGGGCGAGCCGGGACGGGCCGCCGAAGACGAACAGGTCGCCGCTGCGCAGCTCGACGTCGGTGTAGGGGCGGGCCCGGGTCTCGGTGTTGCCGAAGCGGAAGACGCAGGTGTCGCCGAGGCTCAGGGACACCACCGGCGCGTCCGCCTTCTCGTCGGCGTCGCGGTGCATGCCCATGCGTGCGTCGGCGTCGTAGAAGTTGATCAGTGCGATGTCGTACGCCGCCTCCGCCGCCGCCTCTGCGCCCAGCGCGTCGGTCACCGCGCGGCGGCCCAGTTCGCCGAGCCAGTCCGGGAAGGGCTTCACCGGGGCGCCGTCGCCGTCGACGACCGTGCGGGCGTAGCCGTACGGGTACCAGTGCCGGCCGAGGCAGACCTGGCGGGCGGTCATCGTGCCGCCGCCGGGGGTGCGGACCGTGCGCAGGCCGGCCGGGGGGCGGGCCCAGTCCCGGCAGGCGTCGAGCAGCTCGCGCTGGTGCCCGGCGTCCAGCCAGTCCGGTACGTGCACCGCGCCGGGCGCGACCTCGCTGCGGGCCCTGGGGAACAGCTCGGCGTCCATGCCTCCATCCTGCACGACACGGCCTGAGCTGGGGCTCGGCTAGCCTGGACGCACGATGAACGACCGTATGACGACTCCGTGGGGCGAGCTCGCGCCGGCCCGCTTCCCCGAGGATCCGCGCGAGAGGCTGCGTGCCTGGGACGCCTCCGACGAGTACCTGCTCCGGCACCTCGCGGACCAGGACGTGTCCCTGTCCGGCACGGTCGTGGTCGTCGGGGACCGCTGGGGAGCGCTGGTCACGGCGCTGGCGGCGCACCGGCCGGTGCAGATCACCGACTCCCACCTCGCGCAGGAGGCGACACGCGCCAATCTGCGGCGCCACGGTGTGGAGTCCGGGACGGTCCGGCTGCTCACCACCCAGGACACGCCCCCGGACCGGATCGACGTGCTGCTGGTGCGGGTGCCGAAGAGCCTGGCCCTGCTGGAGGACCAGCTCCTGCGGCTGGCGCCGTCGGTGCACGAGGGCACGGTCGTCGTCGGTACCGGCATGGTCAAGGAGATCCACACCTCGACGCTGGCCCTGTTCGAGCGGATCCTGGGCCCGACGCGCACCTCGCTCGCCGAGAAGAAGGCCCGGCTCATCCTCTGCACGCCGGACCCCGCGCTGGAGCGGCCCGCCAACCCCTGGCCGCTCAGCTACCGGCTGCCCGACGACATCGGTCCCGTCTCGGGCCGCACCGTCGTCAACCACGCCGGTGTCTTCTGCGCCGACCGGCTCGACATCGGCACCCGGTTCTTCCTCGGGCACCTGCCGGCCGCCGGCGCCCGGCGGGTGGTGGACCTGGGCTGCGGCAACGGCATCGTCGGTACGGCGGTGGCGCTGGCCGACCCCGGGGCCGAGGTGCTGTTCACCGACGAGTCGTTCCAGGCCGTGGCCTCGGCGGAGGCGACGTACAAGGCGAACGGGGTGCCGGGGCACGCGGAGTTCCGGGTCGGCGACGGGCTGTCCGGGGTGCCGGACGGCAGCGTCGAGCTGGTCCTCAACAACCCGCCCTTCCACTCCCACCAGGCGACCACCGACGCCACGGCGTGGCGGATGTTCACCGGTGCCCGGCGCGTGCTGCGGCCGGGCGGTGAGCTGTGGGTGGTCGGCAACCGGCACCTCGGCTACCACGTGAAGCTGCGCCGGGTTTTCGGCAACAGCCATCTGGTCGCCGGCGACCGGAAGTTCGTGGTGCTGAGGGCCGTCAGGAAGTAGTCTGGCCGACCACCCCGATGATGCCCGCCACCGCCCGCACCATGGCCTCCCTGCCGACGGTGAGGTAGCCGCGCGAGTCGACCGCCTCCGGGTGGAGCGCGAGGTACTCCCTGATCGCGCCGGTCATGGCGATGTTGAGCGCGGTGCCGACGTTGACCTTGGCGATGCCGCCCGCGACCGCCGCGGCGAGTTCGTCGTCGGGGACCCCGGAGGAGCCGTGCAGGACGAGCGGCACGTTCAGGGCGCCGGACAGTTCCTTCAGGAGGTCGTGGTCGAGGGCGGCGGTCCGGGTGGTCATGGCGTGGCTGCTGCCGACGGCGACGGCCAGGGCGTCGACGCCGGAGTCGGCGACGAAGGCGCGGGCCTCGGCGGGGTCGGTGCGGGCGCCGGGGGCGTGGGCGTCGAGCGGCGGCTCACCGTTCTTGCCGCCCACCTCTCCCAACTCGGCCTCGATCCACAGCCCCTGGGCGTGCGCCCAGTCGGCGGCGGCCCGGGTCGCGGCCAGGTTCTCCGCGTACGGCAGCCGGGACGCGTCGTACATCACCGAGCTGAACCCGGCGTCCGGGGCCTGGCGCAGCAGGCTGTCGCTCTGGACATGGTCGAGGTGCAGGGCGACGGGCACGGTGGAGCGTTCGGCGGCGGCGACCGCGGCGCGGGCGAGCGGCAGCAGCCGGCCGTAGCGGAACTTCACCGCGTTCTCGCTGACCTGGAGGACGACGGGCGAGCGCACCGACTCGGCTCCGGCCACGACGGCCTCGATGTGTTCGAGCGTGATGACGTTGAAGGCGGCGACGGCCGCGCGCCCGGCTGCGGCGCGGGTGGCGAGTTCGCCGGTGGTGACGAGGGGCACGGTCTTCCCTTCCCGGGTGTCAGGGGGCGAGGATCACCGAGCGGGTGAGGTGGCGGGGCCGGTCCGCGTCGAGGCCCCGGGCGGCCGCGACGGCGACGGCGAGCCGCTGGGCGCGGACCAGTTCGGCGAGCGGGTCGAGTTCCCCGGGCACCCACAGTCCGCCGGTCCGGCGGACCTGTTCGGCCAGCCCCTCGGGCGCCTCGCCGAACATCCAGGTCGCCGTGCCGGCGGTGGTGATGCTGATCGGGCCGTGTCGGTACTCCATCGCCGGGTATGCCTCGGTCCAGGACAGGGACGCCTCGCGCATCTTCAGCCCGGCCTCGTTGGCCAGTCCCACGGTCCAGCCCCGGCCGAGGAAGGTGAACTGAGTGCACTCGACGAGCCCGGCGGGCAGCTCGGCCGCAAGTGCGGTGCGCGCGTCGGCGACGACCGCCTCGGTGTGCAGGCCGAGGTGGGCGCGGAGCAGGGTCAGCGCGGTGGTCGCGAACCGGGTCTGCACGACGGACCGCTCGTCCGCGAAGTCGAGCACGACCACGTCGTCGGCGGCTGCCATGACGGGGGTGTCCGGGTCGGCGGTGATCGCGACGGTGCGCGCGCGGCCCTTCACCCTGCCGAGCAGTTCCAGCACTTCGGTGGTGGTGCCGGAGCGGGTGAGCGCGACCACCCGGTCGTACGCGCGGCCGTACGGGAACTCCGACGCGGCGAAGGCGTCCGTCTCGCCCTGGCCCGCGCCCTCGCGCAGGGCGGCCACCGCCTGGGCCATGAAGTACGAGGTGCCGCAGCCGACGATCGCCACCCGCTCCCCGGACGCCGGCAGCGCCCCGCCGTGCCGGCCCGCCTCCGCCGCGGCGCGCGTCCAGCACTCGGGCTGGCTGGTGAGTTCGTCCTCGACATGCGTCATGCCGCACCCTCCCTGGCGTGATTGTTCCTGCAAGATATAGCGAGCTTTCGAGCACAATCAAGCAATTAGCGGAAGGTCGGGGTGCGCTAGGGTCGCCGGGGGATCGAGGAACGGAGGTGCGGATGTCGCGCGACGCCCGCTGGAAGGCGCTGCTGGAGCTGCTCGTCGAGCGCGGCCGGCTGGACGTCGAGGAGGCCGCCGCCGAGCTGGCGGTGTCGGCCGCGACGATCCGCCGCGACTTCGACCGGCTCGCGGAACAGCAGATGCTCGTGCGCACGCGCGGCGGCGCGGTCGTGCACGGCGTCTCCTACGAGTTGCCGCTGCGCTACAAGACGGCCCGGCGCGCCTCCGAGAAGCAGCGCATCGCGACCGCCGTCGCCTCACTCGTGGCACCCGGCGAGGCGGTGGGCCTGACCGGCGGCACGACCACCACCGAGGTGGCGCGCGCCCTGGCCGTGCGCGCCGACCTGGCCTCCGGTACGCCCGCGCTGACCGTCGTGACCAATGCCCTCAACATCGCGAACGAGCTGGCGGTCCGGCCGCAGTTCAAGATCGTGGTGACCGGCGGGGTGGCGCGGGCGCAGTCGTACGAGCTGATCGGCCCGCTCGCGGACGGGGTGCTGGGCCAGATCACGGTGGACATGGCGGTGCTGGGCGTCGTCGCCTTCGACGTCGCGCACGGGGCGGCGGCCCACGACGAGGCGGAGGCCGCGATCAACCGGCTGCTGTGCGAGCGCGCCGGGCGGGTGGTCGTGGCGGCGGACTCCAGCAAGCTGGGCCGGCGGGCCTTCGCCCGGATCTGCGCGGCCGATGCGGTGGACACGCTGGTCACGGACGAGGCGGCCGACCCGGACACCGTGCGCCGGTTCGAGGACGCGGGGGTCCGGGTCGTGACGGTCTAGCCCTGCGGCCGGTCAGTGCCCGTGACCGTCACCGTGCTCCTCGGTGTCGGCCGGGGCGGGGTCCTGTGCGGTGGGTGCCGTTCCGGCGCGGACCGTGAACGCGGCGGTGCGCACCTCGCCCTCGTGCTGGAAGTCCAGGAAGAGGCGGTAGGTGCCGGCGCTGGGAGCCGTCGTCGTGAAGGAGATCTCGGGGCCGGGCTTCGTGGTGCCGTCGCCGGGTTCGCCGTTCGGGTGGACGTGCAGGTAGGCGAGGTCGCCGGAGCGCAGGGCGACGAGGTGTCCGTAGGCGCCCAGGTAGGGCTGGAGGTCGGTGACGGGCTCGCCGTCGCGGGAGACCTTCAGCTTCAGCTCGCTCGCCCTGCCGGGGCGCAGGGAACCGGCGAGTTCGACCTGGTAGCCGTCGGTACGGGCGGTGCTGTCGGGTGCCGGCAGGTCCGCGGGCTCGTAGGGGCCGGAGGCCGCGAGGTCCGCGCCGAGGGTGAGGTTCCCGGCGGCCCGCTCGGCCGGGGTGAAGTCGGCGAAGACGCGGTAGCCGCCCGCGCGGGGCAGGTCGACGTGGGTGCTCCAGGTGCCGTCGGCGGCGCGGACGGGGTGCAGGTGGCGGTAGGTGGCCAGGTCGCGTGAGGCCAGGATGAGGTGCAGTTCCTTGCCGTGCTCCCGCTGGTAGGCGGTGACCGCCTTGCCCCCGGCGTCCCGGACCGTGAAGCGCAGTTCCGTGCGCTGCCCGGCGGTGACGCGCGGGGTGGCGAGGTCCAGCGTGTAGCCGTTCTGGGAGATCTGCAGTCCGCCGGCCGGAGCGCTCTCGGGGCTTTCGTGGCCGTCCTCCTTCCCGGGGGCGGGTGACGTTCCGGCGCCGTGCGTGTCGTGGGGCGCGGGAGCGCGGTCCGCGACGACCGGGTCGACGCCCTTGCCCACGCCGTAGGCCGTGCCGAAGGTCGCGGCCAGCGCGACGGCGAACGCGGTGATCCTCAGTCCGGTGTTCATGGCGGTCGTCTCCTCGGTTGGTGCACTTCTGGGCCTCGCAGGCTCGAGCGAGGACTCTTCACGCACTTCACAATACCCCTGGGGGGTACCCAGTCAAGGGCGGGAGAGGCTTGCGTTCGGTACCCCATGGGGGTATACATGACTCGGCAAGCATACCCCCGCCCCGTATCAGTGACGCAGTCCTCTGGAGGAACTCATGGCTTCGACCGCCAACGCCGTCAGCACGACCTACGCCGTCGCCGGGATGAGCTGCGGTCACTGCAGGGCGACGCTCACCCGGGTCATCGGCGAGCTGGACGGGGTCACCGGTGTGGACGTCGAGCTCGAAACCGGACGGGTCACCGTCACCGGCACCGGCGAACCGGACGACGCGGCGATCGCCGAGGTCGTCGACGAGGCCGGCTACGAGCTGACCGGCCGCGTCTGACCCCCCGCTCTCCCCCGCACACGCCGGGGCCCGCCCGCCGGGCCCCGGCCGACGACCCCGTATCAGGAGCAGCCATGACCACCAGTACGACCGGTGCCCCGGCCGAGATAGAGCTCGCCATCGGCGGAATGACCTGCGCCTCGTGCGCCGCCCGCATCGAGAAGAAGCTCAACCGGATGGACGGGGTCACCGCCACCGTCAACTACGCGACGGAGAAGGCCAAGGTCCACTACAGCGGTGACGTGTCCGTACCGGAGCTGATCGCCACGGTCGAGGCGACCGGATACACGGCGCGCGAGCCCGAGCCGGTACGGTCCGAGCCCGCCGCCGGCACGGAAGCCGCCGAAGAGGCCGACGAACTGCGGCCGCTCAGACAGCGGCTGGTCACCGCCGTCGCGCTGGCCGTCCCCGTCATCGCGATGGCGATGGTGCCGGCGCTGCAGTTCGAGTACTGGCAGTGGCTGTCGCTGACCCTGGCCGCGCCCGTCGTCACCTACGCCGCGTGGCCCTTCCACAGGGCCGCCTTCACCAACGCCCGGCACGGCGCGGCCACCATGGACACGCTGATCTCGGTCGGTACCTCGGCGGCGTTCCTGTGGTCGCTGTGGGCGCTGTTCCTCGGCACCGCGGGCACGCCGGGCATGACGCACCCCTTCGAGCTGACCATCGCCCGCAGTGACGGTGCCGGGAACATCTACCTGGAGGCCGCCGCCGGCGTGACCGCCTTCATCCTGGCCGGCCGCTACTTCGAGGCGCGCTCCAAGCGCAAGGCCGGCGCCGCGCTGAAGGCCCTGCTCGAACTGGGCGCCAAGGACGTCACCGTGCTGCGCCCCGACGGGAGCGAACAGACCGTACCCGTCGCCGACCTGGCCGTCGGAGACCGCTTCCTCGTGCGGCCCGGCGAGAAGATCGCCACGGACGGCACGATCGTGGAGGGCTCCTCCGCGGTGGACGCCTCCATGCTCACCGGCGAGTCCGTGCCCGTCGAGGTCGGCGTGGGCGACGGCGTCACCGGGGCGACCCTGAACGCGGGCGGCCGGCTGGTGGTCGAGGCCACCCGGGTCGGCGCCGACACCCAGCTCGCGCGGATGGCGAAGCTGGTCGAGGACGCGCAGAACGGCAAGGCCGCCGCCCAGCGGCTCGCCGACCGCATCTCCGGCGTCTTCGTCCCCGTCGTCATCGCCCTGGCCCTGGCCACCCTCGGCTTCTGGATCGGCAACGGAGCCGGACCGACCGCCGCGTTCACCGCCGCCGTCGCGGTCCTGATCATCGCCTGCCCCTGCGCCCTGGGCCTGGCCACGCCGACCGCGCTGATGGTCGGCACCGGGCGCGGCGCCCAGATCGGCATCCTCATCAAGGGACCCGAGGTCCTGGAGTCCACCCGCAAGGCCGACACCGTCGTCCTCGACAAGACCGGCACGGTCACCACCGGACGCATGACCCTGCTCGCCGTGCACACCGCCGACGGGGTCGACGAGTCCGAGGTGCTGCGCCTCGCGGGCGCGCTGGAGCACTCCTCCGAGCACCCGATCGCACGCGCCGTCGCCGACGGAGCGACGGCGAAGCTGGGTTCGCTGCCCGCCCCCGAGGACTTCGCGAACGTCCCCGGGCTCGGCGTACAGGGCGTCGTCGACGGACACGCCGTCCTCGTCGGCCGGGAGCAGCTGCTCGCCGAGTGGGCCATGGCGCTTCCGGCGGACCTGGCCCGGGCCAAGTCCGAGGCGGAGACGGCGGGCCGCACCGCGATCGCGGTCGCCTGGGACGGTGCGGCGCGGGCGGTGCTGGAGGTGGCCGACGCGGTGAAGGACACCAGCCCGGAGGCGATCGCCCGACTGCGCGCCCTCGGCCTGACGCCGGTCCTGCTCACCGGGGACAACCGGGCCGTGGCCGAGTCCGTCGCCCGTGAGGTCGGCATCGACCCCGAGCACGTCATCGCCGAGGTGCTGCCGCAGGACAAGGTCGACGTCGTCAAGCGGCTGCAGGGCGAGGGCCGCTCGGTGGCCATGGTCGGCGACGGCGTCAACGACGCCGCGGCGCTCGCCCAGGCCGACCTGGGACTGGCCATGGGCACCGGCACCGACGCCGCCATCGAGGCCGGCGACCTCACCCTCGTCCGCGGCGACCTGCGCGCCGCCGCCGACGCCATCCGGCTGGCCCGCAAGACACTGGGCACCATCAAGTCCAACCTGTTCTGGGCCTTCGCCTACAACGTCGCCGCACTCCCGCTCGCCGCGGCCGGACTGCTCAACCCGATGATCGCCGGAGCGGCCATGGCCTTCTCCTCGGTCTTCGTCGTCGGCAACTCCCTGCGCCTGCGGGGCTTCAAGGCCGCCGCCTGACGCCTCCGGCGTCCCCGTCACCGCCGCACGGCGTCCGTCTCGGACGGACGCCGTGCGGCGCACCGGCATCGAGCGGTGAATCACGCCGTCCGACCGGGCCCGCGCAGACCCCGGCACACGGCCGACCGATCCGTCCGGCCCAGGCAGACCGGCGCACGGCCGACCCGCCCCGCAGACCCGCGCGGTTCACCGACGCACGACCGGCCGAACCACCGGCACACCGACCCCAGCACGCGGCGGCCGACCCGGCGACACGCGTGCACCCGCGAGCCCGGCGGCCAGGTGCCGTCCCCGGCGGCCCGTGCGAGCATCCGCGCTCGGCGTGCCGAGCCGAGCAACGCACGCGGGAGGCGCTCGGTGGCGCCCCGCACGGGATTCGCGCGGTCCCCCGGACGGGCCCTGCCAGGGCGCCGCACGGCCCGACACGGACGACGCTGGTTCGGCGACGGGACACAAGACGGACGGGAGCGGCCCGGCACGGGACCGCACGGACCGGCCGGGCGACGGGAGCGACGCCGCGTCGCCCACGCACGTCGGCCTCGCCCGGCCGGCACCGCCCGCGGAGAGGGAGCCCATGACCGAACCGACCAACGCCGACGGGGACACCACCGGCCCGCTCACCCCGGCCGCCGGGCCCGTACGCCCCCGTCGGCGGGCGCCCGCGGCCGTGCTCGGTGATCTGCGTGCGGTGGACGGCGCCCTGTACGCGGCGGTGGCCGCCACGCCCACGCCCACGCTGGACCGGGCCCTGCGCCGGCTGTCCCACGCGGCCGACCACTCGAAGATCTGGCTCGGGATCGCCACCGCCCTCGCCCTGGGCGGGGCGCGACCGCGCAGGGCCGCAGTCGTCGGGGTCGGTGCGGTGGCCGTGGCGTCGGCCTGCGCGAACCTGCTCGGCAAACGGCTGGTGCGCAGGTCCCGGCCCGACCGGGAGGCGGCCCGCGTGACCGTGGACCGGCATGTGCCCATGCCCACGTCGGCGTCGTTCCCCTCCGGCCACACGGCCTCGGCGGTCGCCTTCGCCACCGCCGTCGGTGTCGTCCTGCCGGCGGCGGCCGTACCGCTCGGCGTGCTGGCGGGCGCCGTCGGCTACTCCCGTGTCCACACCGGCGTGCACTACCCCGGCGACGTGGCCGCGGGCGCCGTCGTCGGCATCGCCGGCGCCGCCGTGGCGCTGACGGCGGCTGCGGCCGCCTCCTCGCCGGATTTCCGGACGGCGTACTCGGCGGCGCCCTCGCTGCCGTCGTGACGCACGGCCGGCCCTCCTCGGAGCCCGACCGGGCCACGGCCTCCCGGGCAGCAGCTCCAGGGCGCCGGAACGCCGGCTGCCGTATCGGCTGCCGCTCGCGCGAGCAACAGCCGACACCCGTACTCCGGGAGCGGGCAGGTCAGCCGAAGGCCCTGACGGCCTGGTAGTACGTCCACGCCGTGCTGTTGCACGCGGTCTTCGTGCCGCCGCTGTAGCCGGCGCAGACGCGCTTGAGGTCCTCGTAGAAGGCGCTGTCGAGGCGGGACTTGTTGGCGCTGAAGGTGCCCGCGGCCTTGTAGTTGCGGTAGCCGAAGTCGTGCCGCGCACAGGAGGTGCTGAAGGGGAAACCGAAGGGGTTGTCCGGCGACGTGGAGCAGTAGTCGGTGGACCAGTCGAAACCGTAGGCCGACCAGGCGGACTGGTTCGCCCGGGCGGCAGCCCAGGCGTTGTAGCTGGAGACGCTGGTCTGGGTCCAGCTCGCGAGCACCTGCGGCTTGTCGGCAGGAGCGGCGTCGGCCGTCGCCGCGGTGGCGACGACGGTGGTCACGGCGAGCGCCGAGGCGGCAAGACCTGTGGCGAGTCTTCGGTGCATCCCACACCTCCATGAGGCTGCGACCCGCCCCTCGGGCCGCAGGTTCATGTCAAGATGATGCGCACCTCGACAGGTCCTTCACACCTCTGTCACCCCAACGCCCCGTGAAATCCCCGGATTTGAACAGAGCCGCGACGTGAACGTACGTCAATCCCCGTTATCCGGCAGCGCCGTTCCCGGCAACGCGTACTCGTCGCGACGCCCGCACATGCCGTAGCCGCCGAGCCGCACGGGCGCCGCCCGATGGGCGGTCGCCTCGCCGAGGTGGGCCGGGTCGCCGTCCGCCGGCGCGTCGAGCTGGGCGCCGGTGCGCTCGGCCGCGGCGGTCGCACCCGCCCGCCACAGCGCACGCCAGTCGGGCACCCGGTCGCGCACCAGGCGGGCGGCGGCCCGCTGGAACCGCCGGTACGGGCCGCCGTCGCCGGCGACCAGGGCATCGCGCAGCGTCAGGTAGCCCTCGACGGCGAGATCCCTGCGGCGCCGGGCCGCCGTCCCCGTCTCCGGGCCGGTGCCCGGTGGCAGCGTCGCCGCGGCGGCGTACGCCTCGGGGCCGGCGAGCACCTCGGGCGGGAAGGTGAAGACGGAGTCCCCGGCCTCGGGCGGTCCGCCGTTCTGCATCAGCACGTGACGCGCAGGTCGCCGCCCTGCACCATGCGGTGCACGGTGCCGGGCGTGAACCACGCCACGGAGCCGGGTTCCAGAGGGATGTCCCGGTAGCCGTCCGGGCTCGGCGTCTGCACCGCGCCGCGTCCGCCGGTGACGACGTAAGCCTCGGTGCACACCAGGTGCAGGTGCGGGCTGCCACCGCGCACGCCGTCGGCGGCCTCCCAGTCGTAGGCACCGACACGGGACAGGCCGACGGCGCCGGGCAGGGGGTCGTTCAGCACGGCAGCCCCTCCAGGTACGCGCCGACCCGGTCGCGGTCCCAGGCGCCGTCGGCGACCACCATCCGGTAGCGGTACGCGAAGGATTCCCCGGGCGGCAGCTCGAACTCCTCGAAGAACGCCCAGGAGAACGCCAACGACGGGATGGGTTCGGATCGCACGAACCAGTGCGAGGGGTGGATCGCGGTCTTCTCGTCCAGGTTCTCGGGCGCGTGCGCGAAGACGAGCGTGGAGTGGTCGTCGGTCTCGTCGTGCTCGGTGGTGAAGGCGAGCCACGGGCTCCGGGTGCCCATCAGTTCCGCGGCTTCGGCGTCGGTGCCCGGGGCGAAGACGGTACCGCCGGTGAAGTCCCGGGCGCCGCGCCACTGCAGGCCGGTGTAACCGGCCAGCTCGCGGCCGGCGGCGGTCGGCGAGCCGAACACCAGTGGCTCGGCACGGGTGTTGGTGAGGCGGATCGACCAGTCCAGGGACCAGGCGCCGGCGCTTTCGTCGACCGAGTGGACGGTCAGCCCGCGCTCCTCGCGGGCCCACTCGGCACCGCCGTTCTCGACCCAGGTGAGGCGTTCGGTGACGGCGAGCCGGTCGTCCTCGACCGCGAACCCGGCAAAACCGTCGTGCCGCATCGAGCCGATCCGCTCGGGCAGGGGCAGGTAGCCCTCGCCGTGGACGTAGCTGTTGCCGCCCCAGAAGTTCTGGCCGGACAGATGACTCGCCGTCATCTGCAGGCCCTTGTGCCAGCGGTGGTCGTTCGGGCGGTAGCCGGTCACAGCGTTCCCGGCGAGCGTGCGCACGGGATGGGCGTACGGCTTGCGGGACTCGAACGCCACGGGGTCGGGACGGTAGACGTAGCGGAGGATCTCGACGCCGTTCGCGGCGGTGACGGCGATGTGGTCGCCGTGGGCGTGGCTGACGCCGAGGGTGCTCATGCGCGCTCCCCGGGTGCCCAGCCGGGGTGGTCTCCGTGCATGGCCCGGTAGAAGGGGTCGCCGGGGCCGATCTCGCCGGCGAGCACCGGCCGCCCGGTGAACGCCGCCTTGTAGAGGGCGGCGGCGAACTCCAGGGTGGCGCGGGCCTGGCCGCCGCTGCCGGGCGGCCCGACGCCGGCGTCCCAGGCGTCGAGGAGGGCGCCGAGCTGCGCCTCGTGTGAGCTGGGCACGTCCGCCGCCGGGTTGCGCCAGGCGGCCGCACGCCCGGGGGCTACGTGCGGGGCAGGGGTGTAGGTCCAGTCGTCGTTGCGGTGCCCGTACAGGTGGGTGAGTTCGACCGTGGCGTCGGCGCAGTCGACGCGGACGCGGCTCACCTCGTCCGGGGAGAGGACGCTGTTGACGACGGTGGCCAGGGCGCCGTTCGCGAACCGCACCAGAGCCGTGGAGACGTCCTCGCTCTCGGTGTCGCGGACCAGGCGCGACGCCATGGCCCGGATCTCCGCCCAGGGGCCGAGCAGGTGCAGCAGCAGGTCGTACTGGTGGATGCCGTGGCCCATGGTCGGCCCGCCGCCCTCGGAGGCCCAGCGTCCGCGCCACGGGACGGCGTAGTAGGCGGCGTCGCGGTGCCAGGTGGTCTGGCAGTGGGCGACGAGCGGGGCGCCCAGCTCACCGCTCGCGATCAGCTCACGGGCGTGCGCCGCGCCGGAGCCGTACCGGTGCTGGAGGACCACGGAGGCGTACGCCCCCGAGGCCTCCTCGGCCGCCGCGATGTCGTCGTACTCGGCGAGGGAGAGACACAGCGGCTTCTCGCACAGCACCCAGGCGCCCGCCTTGAGCGCGGCCACCACCTGCTCCCGGTGCAGGGACGGCGGCGTGCCGATGAGGACCAGGTCGGGGCGTTCGGCGTCCAGCATCGCGCCGAGCGACGGGTATCCGGCGACCCGGCCGCCCGCGCTCTCCCGGAAGGCGTCGAGCCGGGTCCGGTCCACGTCCACGGCGGCGACCAGCTCGACCCGGTCGGCGTGGGCGCCGAGGGCGGGCAGGTGGCTGCCGGTGACCACGGCTCCGGTGCCGACCACGGCGACGCGGCGGCGGGCGGTACGTGGGGACATGCGGTTCTCCTCGGACACAGCCGTAGAAAGCGCTTGCTCTCCGGGAGAGCCTAGGTGGGGAGCGGCGATCCGGACAACCCCCCGCACGGGCCCGGGGAGGGGACCCGGCACGGGTCCCAGCGTTTGCGGGGCGGGCACCCGGCTGGTCGACTGTCGCAGGGGGACCGGAGCCGGTCGCACCGCGCCGGCGCACACCCTTCAGCTCCCTCCGGAAGGAGTTCAGGCGTGAACACCCCGAAGCCGTCGGCCGCGGACCACAGCTCTGACGGCAGCCAGCCCTGGCTGCATCAGCGAGGCCGGGTCATCCAGGAGTTCGGCACGGTCAAGCAGTTCCCCGTGGCGCTGACCATGGAGACCCGCCTCTACTCCAGCCAGCGACTGAACAAGGTCCTGGCGGACACCCGCATCCTGCACGACCTGTACAAGAAGTACCACTGGCTCATGCGCGGGGCGACGTTCTACCAACTGCACCTGCTGCTCGACAAGCACGCGGGAGAGCAGCTCGAACTCGTCGACACCATCGCCGAGCGCGTGCAGACGCTCGGCGGCGTCGCGGTCGGCGACCCCCGGCACGTCGCGGAGATCACCTCCGTGCCGCGCCCTCCGGACGGCGTGGAGGAGGTGCCGGCGATGCTCTCGCGGCTGCTGGAGGCGCACGAGCTGATCCTGACCGAGTGCCACGACGCCGCGGCCCGCACCCAGGAGATGGGGGACGACGGGACCAACGACCTCCTGGTGTCCGAGGTCGTACGCACCAATGAACTGCAGGCCTGGTTCCTGGCGGAGCACCTCGTGGACACGCCGCTGGTGCGCGTCTGAACGCGTCGTGCGGCCGACGGCGGCGCTCCGGGCCCGGACGGGAACCCCTCCGTCCGGGCCCGGTGGCCGTCGCCCTCGTCGCTCCCACGGGTGACGGCGCTCTTGATGCCCTTTCACCCCGTTTGTGGAAACGTCCTGACCATGGCCGACACGTCCCATGGTGCACACGCCCAGCCGCCGACACCCGGACAGCGGTGGTCCGAGTTCCGCCAGTCACCGTTCTGGCCGGCCGTCGTGCTGGTGCTCATCCTGGCGGCCGCGGCCGGTCTCTTCGCCGGCTCGTACACCTACTCCATGGCCAACCCGACGCCGCACTCGATCCCCACGGCCGTGGTCGGCTCGTACGAGCAGACCCGCGGGCGGGCCTTCCTGGACGGTCTGGAGGAGGCGCTGAACGCGTCCGTGAAGGTGCACGCGTACGACAGCACCGCCGAGGCCCGTCAGGCGGTGGAGGACCAGGAGGTCTTCGCGATCTTCGAGATCCGCGACAACGGGCGGACCGCGGTCCTCGACGTGTCGGGCGCCTCGGGGGCCTCGGTCGCGGAGGTGCTGGCCGACACGGCGCCGGCCGTGGGGAGGAAGACAGGCGTCGAGGTCACCGTCCGGGACATCAATCCGCTGCAGGAGGGCGACCCGCGCGGACTGGCGATCTTCTACATCTCGCTGGCCGCCGTCATCATCGGCTTCGTCGGGGCGATCCAGCTCAGCGTGCACGCACGGTCCCTGACGCCCTTCGAGCGCATCCTCTTCACCCTCGCCTACGCGTTGCTCGGCGGGTTCGCCATCGCCGCGACCGTGGACTGGCTGCTGGGCGCGGTCGACCTGCCGTTCGTGGAGTCGTGGATGATCCTGGCGCTCACCCTGTTCACCAGCGGCATGGTGTTCACCATGTTCAACACCCTGTTCGGGCGCTGGGCGATGCTGCCGACGTGGGGGCTGATGGTCCTGCTGGGCAACCCCTCGTCCGGCGGCGCGGTGTCCTGGCCGCTGCTGCCGTCCCCGTTGGGCGAGATCGGGAAGTGGCTGCCGCCCGGCGCCTCGGTCAACGCGCAGCACACGGCGGTGTACTTCCAGGGGCACCAGCACGCGTTCCCGTTCCTGGTGCTGGGCGGGTGGGCCCTGCTGTCGTGCGCGGTGTTCTGGATCTGGCGGCACCGGCATCCCGGGGGGCGTGAGCGCCGTCCGGCGCACGCCGAGTCCTAACGGCCCGGCGGCTGCACCGCGCGGCAGGCCATCTGCAGGGCGAGCCGGTGGCCCGGGTCGTCCAGGTCCACGCCGGGCCGGTCCCGCACCTGCCGGAGCCGGGCGGCGACGGTGTTGCGGTGCAGGCCCAGGGCGCGTGCCGTGGCCGCGGACGACCCGCCGTTCTCCAGGAAGGCCCGGAGGGCGGTCAGGAGGTGGGCGTGGTCGGCGTCGCGCAGCGGGGCGAGCGCCGTCTCCGCGAAGGCGCGGGTGATGTCGGACTGCTGCCAGGTTGCCAGCAGCCGGCTGACGCCGAGTTCGTCGGTGTGTTCCACGGCCGGCCGGAACTCGCGGGCTGCCGCGACCCGCGCGGCGTTGCGGGCCTCGGTGAGGGTGTCCGCGAGCCCGCCCGGGCCCTGGTGCGGCCGGCCGATGCCGGCCACCGGCCGCCATCGGCCGGGCAGTTCCGGCGAGCGCCCTGCGGACCTCGCGCAGCAGCAGCCGGGCCTCCTCGGGGGCGGGCTGGCGGACGCTGCTGGTCCACAGGGCCCAGCCGCCGTCGCGCTCGGCGACGACCTGGACGGCGACACCGTGGCGGGCGAGGGCGGCGCCCGCCTGGGTGCCGACGGTGTCCGGCTGGTCGGCGGCGGCCGGGGTGTCGCAGCGGACGTGCAGGCCGACGTGCCAGTCCTCCAGCCGCCAGCCGAGCGCGACGGCACGTTCCACGGCCTCGCGGCTGACGGTGGCCCGGCCCGTGACGACCGAGAACCAGTGGAAGCGGGCCGCCTCGGGGACGCGGGCGAGAGCGTGGTCGTCGTGGCCTGCGGAGGACGCCATGCGGACTCCAGGTGGGTGGAGGGGCGGGGCGGCTCGGGGAAGGGAGCGGTTGCGAGGAGGCTAGGGACGCCCGCCCGGGGACTGTTCGCGCCGCAGGACAGGGCAGGTGGCACAGTGGCAATTCCGGCCACCGACGGTCTCGCGGCCGGCGGCGAGGCGGGTCGCACAGCCCGGCCCCGACAACCGGACACGCACCACAGCGCGGACCCCGACCACCGACCACCTCCCGGCCGACCGCAGTGCCGGTCACACAGCCCGGCCCCGACAACCGGACACGCACCACAGCGCGGACCCCGACCACCGACCACCTCCCGGCCGACCGCAGTGC
>NZ_BMWA01000010.1:0-42144 GCF_014650995.1 Streptomyces viridiviolaceus | reverse complement strand
GTGCCGGTCACACAGCCCGGCCCCGACGACCGGGCAGGCGGCACCTTGTGGGCGCCGGCGCCCGCTCGCAGGGTGTGTGTCACGTCGTTCCGCCGCTCCTGGAGGTGCTGTGAAGCTCACGGTCGTGCTGCCGGTCATCACCGACGCGTTCACCGAGGAGGTCCGCAGGGAGGTGGGCGCCTGGATCACACCCGGCACGGAGGTCGAGGTGCGGCGCATCGCGCGCGGCACGGCCTCCATCGAGTCCGCGTACGACGAGGCGCTGGCCGGTCCCGGCATCCTCGACGCCGTGCGCGAGGCCGCCGAGGACGGGGCCGACGCGGTCTTCGTCAGCTGTTTCGGCGATCCGGGGGTGCAGGCCGCGCGGGAGAATCGTGGACCTTCCCGCGGTGGGCGGCTTCGAGCCCGCCGTGCTCACCTCGCTGGCGCTCGGCGAGCGCACGGGGGTGATCACCGTGCTGCCGAACGTGCTGCCGATGCTGAACGGCCTGGTCCGCCGCTACGGCCTGACCGAGCGGGTCGGATCCATCCGCGCGGTGGACATCCCGGTGCTCGACCTGGACGCCGGGGACGGGCTGCTGGACGCGCTGACCGGACAGGCCCGGGCCGCGGTGGCCGCCCGGGAGGCGGACGTGGTCGTGCTCGGCTGCACCGGCATGCTGGGAGTGGCGGCGGCCCTCCAGGAACGGCTGACCCGGGACGGTGTCTTCGTCCCTGTCGTCGATCCCACCGGAGCTGCGATCATGTGGCTGGAGTCGCAGGTGCGGCTCGGGGTGCGTCCCAGCCGCACCACGTACATGCCGCCCCGGCACAAGGACCGCGTCAGCTGACGCCCGACCGAAGTCATCCGCGCCCACCAGGAGTTCACATGGCACTCGACGCCGACGCGATCCGCTCTCGGATACCCGCCCTGAAGTCCGGTTCCGCCCGCTTCGACGCGCCCGGCGGCACCCAGACGCCCCAGCCGGTCATCGACGCGATCGCGGAGGCCCTGAGCCGGCCACTGGCCAACCGGGGGCGGACCACCGAGGGCGAGCGCAACGCCGACGACATCGTCGCGGAGGCCCGGGGGGCGCTGGCGGACCTGCTCGGCGCCGACCCGCGGGGCGTGGTCTTCGGCCGCAGCGCCACGCAGTTGGCGTACGACCTGTCCCGGACGCTGGCCAGGACCTGGGGGCCGGGTGACGAGGTGGTCGTCACCCGACTGGACCACGACTCGAACATCAGGCCCTGGGTCCAGGCGGCCCAGGCGGCCGGCGCGACGGTGCGGTGGGCCGACTTCGACCCGGAGACCGGGGAGCTGCGCCCCGAGCACGTCGAGGCCGTGCTCTCCCCGCGCACCCGGCTGGTCGCGGTCACCGCGGCGTCCAACCTGATCGGCACCCGGCCCGACGTCCCGGCCGTCGCCGCCCTGGCGCACGGCGTCGGGGCGCTGCTGCACGTGGACGCGGTGCACTACGCCTCGCACGCCGCCGTCGACCTGGCGGCGCTGGGCGCGGACACGCTGGTGTGCTCGCCGTACAAGTTCCTCGGCCCGCACCTGGGCGTACTGGCGGCCCGGCCCGAGTTCCTGGAGACCCTGCGCCCCGACAAGCTGCTGCCCTCCAGCGACGCCGTACCCGAGCGCTTCGAGCTGGGCACCCTGCCCTACGAGCTGCTGGCCGGCGCCCGCGCCGCGGTCGACTTCCTCGCGGACCTGGTGCCGGACGCGGCGGGCAGCCGCCGGGACCGGCTCGTCGCCTCCTTCGCGGCGCTGGAGGCCCACGAGGACGCGCTGCGCGAGCGGATCGAGGAGGGGCTGGCTTCTCTCGGCGGGATCACCGTGTACTCGCGGGCCGGGCTGCGCACCCCGACCCTGCTGTTCACGGTGGCGGGTGTGCGCCCGGCCGACGTCTCCCGGCACCTGGCCGGGCAGGCCGTCGACGCCCCCGCCGGTTCCTTCTACGCCGTGGAGGCGGCGCGCCGGCTCGGGCTGGGCGACGAGGGCGGCGTGCGCGTCGGGCTCGCGCCGTACAGCTGCGGCGAGGACGTGGAGCGGCTGCTGGCGGCGCTGGGCGGCCTCCCCCGCTGACGGACGAGGCCGCGCCCGCCTCGCCTCACGTGAGCGGCACGCTCACCTCGCCGGTTCCCTCGGCGCTCGCCCCGCCCGCGACCCGCACGGTGAACGGCCGGCCGGTGCCGCTCGCGGTGACCCGCAGGACGTCGCCGTCGCGCCGGACCCGGAACGTGGCGGCCGGCGTGCCCAGCAGGTCGGGCACGGTGACCTCGGCCGCGTACCCGGGCCCGGCGGACGGGTGGACGAGCAGGGTCGGCGCGTCCAGCCAGTCGCCGTCCGGTCGCCGGTCGTCGGAGGCCAGCGGCAGGACGGCGCCCTCCCTGACGTACAGCGGGAGGCTGTCGTAGCCGTGCCGCTCGGTGCGCCACGCCGGGCCGGTGACCCGCTCGCCGGTCAGCAGGTGGGTCCAGGTGCCGGCGGGCAGGTAGACCTCGACCTCGCCGTCCTCGGTGAACACGGGTGCGACCAGGAGGTCGGGGCCGAGCATGTACTGCCGGTCCAGTTGGCGGCACGCCGGGTCCTGCGGATATTCGAGGACCATGGGCCGCATCACCGGCACGCCGGTGTGGTGGGCCTCGACGGCGGCGCCGTACAGGTACGGCATCAGCCGGTGCTTGAGCAGGGTGAAGCGCCGGGCCACGTCGACGGCCTCCTCGCCGAACTCCCACGGCACCCGGTACGACGAGGATCCGTGCAGGCGGCTGTGCGAGGAGAGCAGGCCGAAGGCCAGCCACCGCTTGAAGACCGCGGGGTCGGGCGTGCCCTCGAAGCCGCCGATGTCGTGGCTCCAGAAGCCGAAGCCGCTCAGGGACAGCGACAGGCCGCCCCTGAGCGACTCGGCCATGGCCTCGAAGGACGACCAGCAGTCGCCGCCCCAGTGGACCGGGTACTGCTGGCCGCCCGCGGTCGCGGAACGGGCGAAGAGGACCGCCTCGCCCTGGCCGCGCTCCTTCTCGAGGAGCTCGAACACCGTCCGGTTGTAGAGGTGCGTGTAGTAGTTGTGCATGCGCTCCGGGTCGGAGCCGTCGTGCCAGACGACGTCGGTGGGGACGCGCTCGCCGAAGTCGGTCTTGAAGGAGTCGACGCCCTGGTCCAGCAGCGGCTTCAGCTTCGAGGCGAACCAGTCGCGGGCCTCGGGCCTGGTGAAGTCGACCAGGCCCATGCCGGCCTGCCACAGGTCCCACTGCCAGACGTCGCCGTCCGGGCGCCGCACCAGGTGACCGAGCGCGGCGGCCTCGTCGAACAGCGGGGACTTCTGGGCGATGTAGGGGTTGATCCAGGCGCTGACCTTCAGTCCCTTGGCCTTCAGCCGGGCGAGCATGCCCTCCGGGTCGGGGAAGACGTCCGGGTCCCACTGGAAGTCGCACCACTGGTACTCGCGCATCCAGAAGCAGTCGAAGTGGAAGACGGAGAGCGGGATGCCGCGCTCGGCCATGCCGTCGACGAACGACATCACGGTCCGCTCGTCGTACGACGTGGTGAAGGACGTGGTGAGCCACAGACCGAAGGACCAGGCGGGCGGCAGGGCGGGGCGGCCGGTGAGGGCGGTGTAGCGGGTGAGGACGTCCTTGGGGGCGGGGCCTGCGACGACGTAGTACTCCAGCGTCTGGTCCTCGACGCTGAACTGCACCTGTCCGACGGACTCGGAGCCGACCTCGAAGGAGACGGCGCCGGGGTGGTTGACGAAGACGCCGTAGCCGCGTGAGGAGAGGTAGAACGGGACGTTCTTGTACGACTGTTCGCTGCTGGTGCCGCCGTCGGCCTGCCAGATGTCGACGACCTGGCCGTTCTTGACGAACGGGGTGAAGCGCTCGCCGAGGCCGTAGATCTGCTCGCCGACACCGAGTCCGAGCCGGCTCAGCATGTGGTGGGCTCCGTCGCCGGTGGTGGCGAACGCGGTGCCCTTGGCGTTCGCGCGGGTCAGCTCGCGCCCGTCCGCGTCGTGGAAGGTGAGGCTCCACGGTCCTGCCCGGTCGAGCCGCAGGGTCAGCGGGCCGCTGGTCAGCTCGGTGACGGTGCCGTCCCGGCGCACCGCTCCGGCGCCGTCCGGCGCGCCCGTGAGGGAGAAGTCGGGGCCGGGCCGGCGCTTGCCGGAGTGGTGGGTGACCCGGACGCCGATGACGCCCTCGGCCGGAGAGAAGCAGTCGACCGTGATCAGCGGCGCGTTGAGCGTGTCCCCCCTCCGCGTCACCTTCTTCACGGCTGCATAGGCGGTGAAGCGCTTCGATTGGGCGCGGACGTCGCGTACCTCGGTGGCGTACGAGAGCTGCACACCCTCGCGGATGAGCCAGAAGCCGTCGGTGAACTTCATGATCTTCCTTGGGTGGGGCGGGAGGCTGGCGAGTGGGAGCACGAGGGCGTCTCACAGCTTTTTGATCGTACACAAAACAAATCCGCATTCCGAGACCTTCATGCCACCTTCAGGGCTCTGAACAGGCAGTATCACCCACACGAACAGTCTCCTCACGCCACGGGGCGGAGAGAGCGAGGCCACTTGGCTCTAGCGCGACAGCGCGTCCTTGACGTATTAGTCATCACATCAAACAAAACGGTCCGGCGAGGAAGCCGGACGGTACGACAGCAAGGGCCGCCCCATGTCGAAGCGCTTCACCTCGCTCGCCTTGACAGCACACCCTCCGGCCACCGGGCCCGGCGGGCGCGGACGCTCCCGCAGAGCCGTCGCGCCGGTCGCCGCCGCCTGCGCGCTGATCGCCGGGGCCGCGCTGACCGGCTGCGGACAGCAACGCGACGCCGACGTCTACACCGTGCTGAACTCCTCGACCGACGAGTCGTACCACCGCTGGGACGCGGAGGCGATGACCCGTTGCGGCGAGCAGCTGGGCGTCACCATCGAGCAGCAGAGCGTCCCTGCCGCGCAGGTGATGACCAAGGCGCTGCGCATGGCGTCCTCGAAGTCCCTCCCTGACATCGTGCAGTTCGACGCCTCCGAGATGCCGACCTTCGCCGAGGCCGGCGGCCTGGTCGACCTCAGGAGCCTCGGACTGAGCACCGACGACATCCCGCCGGGCATCGTCGACTTCGGCTCGTACAAGGGCACGTACTACGGTGCGGCGCGGTCGGTGAACACCCTCGCGCTCTTCTACAACAAGGACATCCTCGACGAGGCCGGTCTGAAGGTGCCGGCCACCTGGGCCGAGCTGCGGGAGACCGCGCGGAAGCTGACGCAGGGCAAGCGGTACGGTCTGGCGCTCAGCGCGGGCGGCGCCGAGGACGGCGTCTTTCAGTTCACGCCGTTCATGTGGTCCAACGGCGGCGACGAGACGAAGCTGGACAGCCCGCAGGTCGCCGAGGCCCTCGACTACTGGAAGAGCCTGCTGAAGGACGGCTCGCTGTCGAAGTCGACGGTCAACTGGACGCAGGCGGACGTCAACGACCAGTTCATGGCCGGCAACGCGGCGATGATGATCAACGGCCCGTGGCAGGTGGAGACCCTCAACACGGACAAGTCGCTGCACTGGGGCATCGCGCAGATCCCGGTGCCCGAGGCGGGTGACGACTCGGTGGGTCCGCTGGGCGGTGCCGTGCTCACCGTGCCCGGCACCGGTGACGAGGCACGGGAGAGGACGGCCGGCCGGATCGTCGCCTGCCTCGCCGGCGAGAAGGAGCAGCTGACCTACGCGCTCAACAGCTGGATGGTCCCGGCCAACGCCGAGGCCGCCGCCGTGTGGCGCGAGCGGGTGCCCGAGCTGGACGCGCTCGCCGACCAGGTCGCCGCCGCCCGGTCCCGTACGGCCAAGCTCGGCGCCGGCTGGTCGAACGTGTCGCTCGCCCTGCAGAGCGCCTTCCAGTCCGCCCTGACCGGACAGTCCAGCGAGGCCGCCCTGAAGCGCGCCCAGCAGCGGGCCACGAGCGGGAACTGAGGTACGCGCACATGACCACGTCCACCGTCACCGCCCAGGCCCCCGTCACGGCCTCCCCGGCGTCCACCGCGCCGGACCCGGCCCGGCTGCGTCGCCGGCGCAGGCTCGCCCAGTGGGGGTTCGTCGCCCCCGCGGTCGTCTTCATGCTGCTGTTCTTCGGCTACCCGCTCGTCCGCAACGTCGTGATGAGCTTCCAGCACTACACGCCGAAGACCTTCTTCACCGGTGAGGCGCCCTTCAACGGCACCGACAACTGGTCGAACGTGTTCCAGGACGCCCTGTTCGGCAAGGCGCTGTGGCACACCCTCGTGTTCACGGCCGGATCGCTGCTCGGCCAGTTCTGCATCGGGCTGGCGCTCGCGGTGTTCTTCAGCCGCCGGTTCCCCCTGGGCGGGGCGCTGCGGTCGCTGATCCTGCTGCCCTGGCTGGTGCCCATGGTGGTGTCCGGCATCGTCTGGCGGCGCATCCTCGACCAGGACACGGGCGTGCTCAACTCGTTCCTGGACACCCTGGGCCTCGGCGGTCACACTCCATGGCTGACCAGTCCGCACATGGCCCTGCTGTCCGTCGTCCTGGTCAACATCTGGATCGGCATCCCGTTCAACATGGTCATCCTGTACGGCGGTCTCCAGGAGATCCCGAAGGAGCTGTACGAGGCGGCCTCCCTGGACGGGGCCTCGGCGTGGCGCACCTTCCGCTCCATCACCCTGCCCATGCTCAAGCCGGTCATCACGGTGGTGCTCGTCCTCGGCTTCATGTCGACGGTCAAGATCCTCGACCTGATCCTCGCCCTCACCGACGGCGGTCCCGCCGACTCCACCCAGACCCTCGGCACGCTCACCTACCAGAACTCCTTCGTGCAGCTGGACTTCGGCGCGGGCGCGGTCGTCGGCAACGTACTCATCCTGATCTCCGCCGTGTTCGCGGTGTTCTACCTGCGGGCCAACCGCACCGAGGGGAAGTGACCGACGATGGCCACCCACACGCCCACCGCGTCCCGGCGCCGCTGGGGATCCACCGTCGCCGGTGTGATCGTCCTGTGCGTGATGCTCTTCCCGCTGTACTGGATGCTGAACACGGCGCTGCAGCCCGAGGCGGGGCTGCTGCAGGTCGACCCGGTGCCGGGCACCCTGGACCTGTCCGGGTTCTCCCAGGCCATCAGCGACCAGGGCGGTCATCTGCTGACCTCGCTGGCCGTCTCGCTCGGCGCGGTCGTCATCTGCCTGGCCGTCGCGGCTCCCGCCGCGTACGGGCTGGCGCGGTTCGGGCTGCGCGGCTCGCGGACGATCGTGTTCGGCACGCTGATCACCCAGATGGTGCCG
Organism: Streptomyces viridiviolaceus; assembly: GCF_014650995.1. Classification (GTDB taxonomy): domain Bacteria; phylum Actinomycetota; class Actinomycetes; order Streptomycetales; family Streptomycetaceae; genus Streptomyces; species Streptomyces viridiviolaceus. Next base: position 34,885 of record NZ_BMWA01000010.1, on the reverse strand, counting down.
GGCATCGTGATCGCCAACGCGCTCTACAACTCGTACGTCGACCTGGGACTGGTGAACTCCTACTTCGGCCTGATGCTGGCGGACGCCTCGCTCGGCATCCCGTTCTCGATCGTGCTGATGCGGTCCTTCATGGTCTCGATCCCGGGCGAGGTGATCGAGGCCGCGCAGATGGACGGTGCCGGGCCGGTACGGACGTTCGTGCGGGTGGTGCTGCCGATGAGCCGCAACTCGCTGATCACGTCGGGGCTGTTCGCCTTCCTGTTCTCGTGGAGCGACTTCATGTTCGCGCTCACCCTGAACACCACCGACGACGTCAAGCCGATCACGCTGGGCATCTACCAGTACATCGGCGCGCACGTCGGCGACTGGGGGTCGGTGATGGCCGCGTCCGTGCTCTCCGCGGTCCCGGCGGCCGTCCTGCTCGTCCTCGCCCAGAAGTACATCGCCGCCGGCATCACCGGCGGTTCCGTCAAGTGACCCTTCCAGACCAGGAGATGGGCTTTCCCCGCATGAGTGACTTCCCCTCCTTTCCGCCGGGCTTCGTCTTCGGTGCCGCGACCGCCTCGTACCAGATCGAGGGCGCGGCGCACGAGGACGGTCGCGGCCCGTCGATCTGGGACACCTACAGCCACACCCCCGGTGCGACGGCGAACGGCGACACCGGTGACGTGGCCTGCGACCACTACCACCGCTATCCGCAGGACGTGGTGCTGCTGCGCGACCTGGGCGTGGACTCGTACCGCTTCTCGATCGCCTGGCCGCGGATCGTGCCGGACGGCGGCGGCCCGGTGAACGCCAAGGGGCTGGACTTCTACTCCCGCCTCGTCGACGAACTGCTCGCGGCGGGCATCGAACCGGCCGCCACGCTCTACCACTGGGACCTGCCGCAGGCTCTGGAGGACCGGGGCGGCTGGCGGGTGCGGGAGACGGCGGAGCGGTTCGCCGAGTACACGGCCGCCGTCGCCGAGCACCTCGGCGACCGGGTGCCGCGCTGGATCACCCTCAACGAGCCCTGGTGCAGTGCCTTCCTCGGCTACTCCGTCGGCCGGCACGCTCCCGGAGCCCGCGAGGGCCGGGGCGCGCTGGCCGCCGCCCACCACCTCCTGGTCGGCCACGGCCTGGCGGTCGAGGCGCTGCGGGCGGCCGGGGCGCGCGAGGTCGGCATCACGCTCAACCTCGACCGCAACCTCCCGGCCTCCGGCTCCCCCGCCGACCTGGCGGCCGTGGTCCGCGCCGACACCCAGCACAACCTGGTGTGGACCGATCCGATCCTCGCGGGCCGCTACCCGGCCACGGAGGAGGAGACCTGGGGCGAGCTGATCACCGGGGAGGACTTCCGGCGGGACGGCGACCTGGAGCTGATCTCCCGGCCGCTGGACTTCCTCGGCATCAACTACTACCGGCCGATCGTGGTCGCCGACGCCCCCTACCGCGAGAGCGACCCGGCACGGCGCGTGGCGACCGACAACCGCTACGAGGAGGTGGTGCTGTCCGGCGTGCGGCACACGGCGATGGGCTGGCCGGTCGCCCCGGCCACGTTCACCGATCTCCTCGTGCGGCTGAAGGAGCAGTACGGCGACGCGCTGCCGCCGGTCCACATCACGGAGAACGGCTCCGCGGAGGACGACACGGTCGCCGCCGACGGCACGGTGCACGACGCCGACCGGGTGGCCTACCTGCGCGAGCACCTGACCGCACTGAGGGCGGCGATGGACGCGGGCGTGGACGTGCGCGGCTACTACGTGTGGTCCCTGCTGGACAACTTCGAATGGGCGTTCGGCTACGACAAGCGCTTCGGCATCGTCCGGGTCGACTACGACACGCAGGAGCGCACACCCAAGGACAGCTACCACTGGTACCGGGAGCTGATCGCCGCGCACCGCGGGTGACCTGCCGAGGGGCCGCCGGGCAGAGGGGCGGCCCTTTCCTCAGTTCCCGGCGCGTTCGGCGTACGCCGCCGGGTCCGCGAACACCTCGCGTACGATCACGCCGGCCGCGCCGCGGGCCGCGTCGCCGCGGGACGAGGACGCCCTCAGCCGTTCACCGCCCTCGCGCCACAGCCCCGAGACCACGCGGAGCGCGAGTTCACGGTCGACGGCGGGGGCCAGCCAGTCCATCAGCTCCCGGTAGACACCGCCGAGCATCACCGCGTCGGGGTCGAAGAGGTTCACCGCGCCCGACACCACGACGCCGAGCCGACGCCCCGCCCGCTCGATCGCCGACAGCGCGGACGGGTCGCCCCGCCGGGCCCGGCGTTCGAGTTCCGCGACGCCGGGCAGGCCCGCGTCGGCGGCGATGCCCGCGGCCTCGAGCAGGGCGGCCTGGCCGGCGTACTGCTCCAGGCAGCCGCGGGCGCCGCACCGGCACAGCGGCCCGTCGGGGTCGACCACCATGTGGCCGATCTCCCCGGCGAAGCCATGGGCTCCGCGCAGCAGTTCGCCCCCCAGCACCAGCGCGCCGCCGATGCCGATCTCGCCGGTGAGGTAGAGGAAGCTGCGCACGCCCTCGGTGCCCGCGCCGAACCACAGCTCCGCGAGGGCGGCGGCGTTGGCCTCGTTGTCGGAGCTGACCGGCAGCGCCCGGTGGGTGGGACGCAGGGCCAGCAGCGCCTGGGCGAACAGTCCCTCGACCGCGACCCGCTGCCAGCCGAGGTTCGGGGCCTGGCGCACGGTGCCCCCGGTCACCAGGCCCGGCAGGGCGACATGGACGCCGGCGGGCGCGAGGTCCTGTTCGGCCGCCGAGCCGATGGCGCGGGCCGCCAGCCGGGCCGCGCGGGCCAGCACCTGAGAGGGCTGGACCCCTCGGTTGTCGACGTGTTCCACGAGCCGGACCCGGTCGGTGCCGGCGAGGTCGACGACGCACACGGTGACGTAGTCGATGTTGATCTCGACGCCGACGCCGGCCGGACCGGAACGGGACACCTTCAGGACGGTGCCGGGGCGTCCCGCCTGACCGCTGCTGGTCTTGCCCCCTTCGGTGACGTAGCCGTACTCCAGCAACTGCTCGACCAGGGACGACACCGCCGCGCGGGTCAGTCCGACGTGCGTGGCGACGCCGGCCCTGGTCGCCTCCCCCGCGTCGTGCACGGCCCTCAGGACCAGACTGAGGTTGTGCCGTCTGACCGTGGCCTTGTCGGCCTTCGGCTCCAGGGGGGTCAGGTTGTTCTTCATCGTGGTCCGAGCGTATGCGACGCCCGGAGCGCCGGTCCGCGCCCCCGTCCCCCGCTACCCGGGCAGGTTCCACTTCTGGGTGCCGAGGCCGTTGCAGTCGTAGATCTGCAGCTTGGTGCCGTTGGCCGTGGCGCCGGAGGGGATGTCCAGGCAGCGGCCGGACTGCGGGTTCAGCAGGGAGCCGTCGCTCCGGTGGCGCCACTGCTGGCCGCCGACGCCCACGGCGCAGTCCCACAGCTGGACCTTGGTGAAGTTGGCCGTGCCGTTGCCGTCGATGTCGAGGCATCTGCCGAAGGCGCGCAGCGTGCCGTCGGGAGCGACCGACCAGCGCTGGCCGGTGGCGGTGTTGCAGTCCCACAGCTGGACGGCCCTGCCGTTGCCGCTGGTGTTGGTGTCGACGTCCAGGCACCTGCCCGCCACCCACGGCGTGGTGACCTGGCCGGCCGGACCGCCGAGCGCGCCGGTGCCGAAACGGATCTGGCACTGGTTGCCGGTGCCGAGCCAGGTGGCCGTCAGGTAGAGGAAGGAGGTGCCGTCGGCCCGCGGCACGACGGGTGAGCTGTAGGCCGGGCAGGAGGGCTCGCCGGGGTTGTAGCCGCCGGTCGGGTCGGTCAGGACCGGGGCCTCGATCTCGGTCCACTCCCCCGCGCCCAGGTCGGTGTTGGCGAACAGCACGCTGCCGGACTCGGCCATCACGGCCTTGTTCCCGGTGGGCCCGGTCACGACGCGCTGGCCGGACATCAGCAGCGTGCCGTCGGGGCCGCCGCCCGGTACCCAGGCTAGGTAGGGGGTGTGGAGCAGCTCCCTGCCGTCGGCGGTGCGCACGAGGGTGCCGGGGTCGTCGGCGGGCGCCCAGTTCAGGCCGTCGGGGCTGGTCTTGGTGTAGACCTCGCAGGCGTGGTCGGCGTCGGTGGCGTCCCGGCACATCTCGTACGCCATCATGAACCGCCCGTTCGGCAGCGGGACGACGATCGACATGCCGGGGCGGGCGAGGGCGTCGGCGGGGAAGGCGACGTCCTTGGTGAGGGTGCCGCTCCAGGTGCGTCCGCCGTCGGTGGAGGTGTAGTGGCCGATGACCTGGTTGTTGGTCGGGCTGTTCGCGGGCCGCTCGTCCGAGATGAAGCAGGCCAGGGTGTTGTTCGGGGCGAGCAGGAACCAGGGTTCCCAGATGCCGTGCCCGATGGTGTCGGGCAGGCCGCTGGTCCGGGTGCAGTCGGAGAGGTACTGCCAGCTCAGGCCGTGGTCGGTGCTCTTGAAGACCTCGATCTTCTGCGTGGTGTAGTCACCGGCCCGCCAGGCGGTGCCGGCGGCGAGCAGGTCTCCCTGGTTCAGGCCGTTCGCGGTGCGCGGCACCTCGTAGAGCACCGGGGCCTCGATGTCCCAGCCGGCGGTGTGGGAGGTGATCGTGGAGATCGGCGTGGTGCTCCAGGTGCGGCCGCCGTCGGTGCTGCGGTGGACGGGCAGGGTGTTGGTGGTGCCCTGGTTGCGCCGGGCGTAGGTGGCGAGCATGGTCTGGCCCGCCGAGCCGTCGTGGTCGAGGCGGACGGCGCGCGGGTAGCTGTCGTCGCCCTGCGGGTGGGCCGCCAGGTCGGGTGACGCCAGGACCTGGCCGGCGGGCGCGGCCGAGGCGGGCTGGGTCCACAGGGACAGCAGCGCCGCGACGAGGGCCAGGACGCCGAGCAGCGCCGGAGATGTGCGTCTGGGCGAGGGGTTGCGCACGGATCGACTCCTTGGTGGTGGGTGCCGGGTGGTGCGGGTCAGTGGGCCTGGGCGGCGCGGGCGGCCGGGTCGTCGCCGATGTGCGGCTCGGTGCGGGTGTCCACGTCGAGGGCGGTGCGGGCGGCGACGGTGCCGTCCACGACCAGCGCCAGGTGCAGCCGACCGCCGGCCCAGCCGGCGGGCAGGGCGGCGGGCACGGTGACGGGTGCGCCGAGGACGTACGGCTTGGCCCCGGCACGGCAGCCGGGCACCGCCTCGCCCGGGTCCCGGGGGGTGGGCGCGTACACCGGGGTCCAGGTGGTGTGCACGGTGCCCTCGACCGGGTCGGACCCGTGGTGGGAGACGCGCAGGTCCACGGTGAAGTCGGGCGTGGGGGTGAGCAGGTCTCGGCCCGGGGCGACCGGTGTGACGTCCAGGACGAGGGTGGTCGGCGCGTTGACGTGGGCCGGGTCGACACCGGCGAGGTCCTTGGCGGCGCGCCGGAAGTCCAGCAGTCCGGCGCTCTCGTGCTCGATGTCGTACAGCTCGGTGTAGACGTACCCGGCGAGGCGGTCGTGGCGGCGCAGTTCCTGGGTCTGCCAGCGCAGGTGCCAGGCGCGTTCCAGGCCGGTGAAGCCGCCGCCGTACTCGCTGTTGAGGTTGGGCAGGCCGCGCAGGGGCTGTGCGGGGACGGCGAGCTTCTTGTGGACGACGTGGTCGGGGCCGAGCTTGACGGGGAAGTCGTCGCGTGCGCCGGAGAGCAGGTCGGCGACCGTGGTGGCCCAGGAGGCGGCGCTCTCGTCGTAGTAGTGCCAGTCGAGCAGGTCGGTCCTGACGTGGGTCCAGCCGGAGTTGTCGACGACCGGGCGGGTGGGGTCGAGGGCCTTGAGCCGGTCGTAGGCGTCGGCGGTGGCCTTCTGCTTGGCCGCGTCGCCGGGGATGTCCCAGTCCAGGCCCCACTCCTCGTTGTACAGGCCCCAGATGACGATGGCGGGGCTGTTGCCGTCGCGTTCCACCATCGGCTCGATCTGCTCGGCGAAGGCGGCGACGGACGCGGGCGAGAAGCGTCCGGGCGAGGCGGGCTCGGCCCACAGGAGCATGCCGAGGGTGTCGGCGTGGTGGAGGTAGCGGGGGTCCTCCAGCTTGAGGTGCTTGCGTACGAGGTTGTAGCCGGCGTCGGCGGCGAGCTCCAGGTCCCGGCGCAGGGCCGTGTCGTCGGGGGCGGTGATGCCGGTGTCGGGCCAGTAGCCCTGGTCGAGCACGCCGCGGACGAACAGCCGGCGCCCGTTGAGGTACAGGTTCTCGCCGTCGACGGTGATGGTGCGCAGGCCGGTGTAGGAGGCGACCCGGTCGGTGCCGTCCGCGGAGGTCAGCTCGGCGTCGACGTGGTAGAGGTGCGGGTCCTCGGGCGACCAGTGCCGGGGTGTGGCGAGGAGGAGTTCGGTGCGGGCCCGCCCGTCGGGGTCGACGGTCATCGTCACGGCGGTGGCCTCGCCACGGACGCGCAGCCGCAGCGACGCGCCCTCGACGGCCGGCCCGTGCACGGCGGCTTCGACGCTGATCCCCGTCAGGTCGTGGTTGGGGCGCAGGCGGAGGGAGGCGAGGTGGGTGGCGGGCCGGGACTCCAGCCAGACGCTCTGCCAGATGCCCGAGGACGGGGTGAAGCAGACGCCGTCGTAGTCGTCGCGGGGCATGCTGCGCTGCTTGCCGTGGGCGATGTCCCGCTTGTCGGCGGGGGCGTGGACGCGCACGGTGAGCAGCTGCTCGCCGTCGCCGAGGGCGTCGGTCACATCGGCCGAGAAGGGGGTGTAGCCGCCCTCGTGGCGGGCGACCTCGGTGCCGTTCACCCACACCATGGCCTCGTGGTGGACGGCGCCGAAGTGCAGCACGACGCGCTGGCCTGCCCAGTCGGCCGGCACGGTGAACGTACGCCGGTACCAGGCGGTCTGCAGCCAGTGCGCGGCGATGCCGGAGGCGGGGGTCTCCCAGGCGAACGGCACGGTGATCCGCTGGTCGTAGCCGTCGGCCGCGTCGGCGGAGTACCGCTCGGCGGGGTCGGCGCGGAAGTCCCAGGTGCCGTTGAGGCCGAGCCAGGCGTGGGAGCGGTCGAAGTGGGGGCGGGGGTATTCGGGACGAGGGGCCTGCTGGGTGGACATGGGGTGTGTGCTCCGATCGGTGCGCGGGGCGGGGAGGGGCGGGTGACGGGGCGTCAGCCCTTGACGCTGCCCGCGAGGATCCCGTTGATGAAGTGGCGTTGCAGCAGGACGAACAGCACCAGCACGGGCAGCATCGCGATGCTTCCGGCGGCGAGCAGTTCGCCCCAGACGGTCGCGAAGTCGGCGCCGACGCGGTTGCCGGCGACGTTCTGCGCGAGGGTGGACAGGACGACCTGGAGCGTCTGGTGGCTCTCGTCGTTGACGGCGACGACGGGCCAGACGAAGTCGTTGTAGATGTTCATGGCGGTCAGCACGCCGAGCGCGGCGATGCCGGGACGGATGACGGGCACCACGATCCGGGCGAAGATGCCGAACTCGCTCGCGCCGTCCACGCGTCCGGCGTCGAGGAGTTCGTCGGGGACCGCGGCGATGGTCTGCCGCATCCAGAAGATGCTGAAGGCGTCGATGCTGCCGGGCAGGATCAACGCCTGGTAGGTGTTGACCCAGCCCAGTTGGCTCATCTCCAGCAGCAGCGGGATGATCAGCACGAGGGTCGGCAGCATCAGGGTGAGCATCAGCACCCCGAAGAGCAGGTTCTTGCCGGGGAAGCGGTACTTGGCGAAGGCGTAGCCGGCCAGCGGGCAGAAGAACATGGTCATCGCGCCCTTGACCGCCACGACCAGCACGGTGTTGACGAACCCGGTGCCGATCGGCACGTCGTCGAACATGGCCCGGTAGTTGTCCAGGGTGGCCGCGCCCGGCGAGAAGGACAGCGGGTCGCGGACGATCTCGGCCGGCGGCTTCAGCGAGGAGCTGACGGCCCACCAGATGGGGTAGACGAACACCACGGCCAGAAGACCGAGCACGAGGTACTGGAAGGGGCCCGGAGCGGGCCGGGAGAGGCTCTTGCGCCGCTCGCTGTTGCGTTCCTTGCTCTGGCTGATCATGGTCACTCGTCCCGGGAGCGGAGCAGACGCACGGACAGCAGGGACAGGGCGAACACCAGCAGCACCAGCAGGAAGGAGTTCGCGGCGCCGGTCCCGAGGTCGGACGTCGTGATGTGGTTGTAGAGGTAGAGGCCGCCGGTGGTGGTCGAGCCGTAGGGCCCGCCCTGGGTGACCACGTGGGGTTCGGCGAACATCTGGAACACCGCGAGGGTCTGCACCACCACGAGGAAGGCGATGCTCCGGCGCATCAGCGGCAGCGTCAGCGACCAGAACTGCCGTTTCCGCGAGGCGCCGTCGAGGGAGGCGGCCTCGTAGACGTCGGCGGGCACGGCCTGGAGTCCGGCGAGCAGGATGATGACCGCGAAGCCGGTGGTCTTCCACAGGAACAGCAGCGCGAGCGTCGGTTTGGCCCAGGCGGTCGACTGCAGCCAGTCGACGCCGGGCAGGCCGACGAGGCCCAGCAGGTGGTTGACCAGCCCGTAGTCGGTGTCGAAGGCCACGATCCAGACCTGTGCCATCGCCACCAGCGGGGTGACGAACGGCGCGATGAAGGCGACCCGGAACATGCCGCGCAGCCGCAGCCTGGCGTTGGCCAGCAGGACCGCGGCGGCCAGGCCCCCGACGATCTGCACCGGCACGATGAGCAGCCACATCACCGCGCTGTTGCCCAGCGACGACCAGAACTCCTCGCTGGTGAGCAGGTAGGTGTAGTTCTCCAGGCCGATGAAGTGCGCCTCGCCCGCGCCCTTCCAGTCGGTGAAGCTCAACTGGAGGGCGAAGACGAGCGGATACAGGCCGAAGGCGGCGAAGACGACGTAGAACGGGGCGACGAAGAGGTACGGGGTGAGGAACGGCCGGCGGCGGGAGCGCGCGGGGCGCGGCGGCGCCGGGGCGGCCCGCTCCCGGCGTGCCGGGGTGAGGGTCGTGGGTGTCATGCGCGGTCCACCAGATTGCGCTGGATCTTCTTCGTGGAGTCGTCGATGACGTCGTCGGGCGCCATCTTCCCCTCCATCAGCCGCTGCAGGTTGTTCCCGAGGTAGTCGACCGACTTGTTCCACCAGGCGGGGATCGGCGCGGCGGGCGGGATGGCGTCCGCGGCGTCGACGGCGACCTTCCACAGGTCCTGGCCGCCGAGCGCGGCGACCGGTTCGAACAGCGGCCTGTCGGCGCGGCGGGCGGGGGCGTAGCTCGGTACGGAGGTGGTCAGGCCGCCGGGGTAGATCTCGCTCGGGCCGTACACGGCGCTGTACCCGGGCTCCTTGAAGCACAGGAACTCATAGAGCAGCCAGGCCAGGTGGGGGTTCTTGGCCTTCGCCGGGATGATGAAGCTGCTGCCGCCCATGGCGCCGCTGCGCGCTCCGCCCGGGGTCCAGGCGGGCAGGGGGGCGGCCCGCCACTTGCCCTGGGTCTTCTTCAGCAGCTGCTGGGGCGCGAAGGACCACCACACCGCCCAGGGAACCAGGGCCTGCTGCCCGTTCTCCAGGGCGGCGAGGTCGGCCTGCTTGAGGTATTCGGCATGGGTGACCAGTCCGTCGTCGACGGCGTCCCGGATCCAGTTGAGGATGGTGCGGTACTCCTTGGAGTCCAGCCGCACCTTTCCGTGCTCGTCGGCGAGGCTGGTGCCCTGCTGGCCGGCGAGCATCTCCAGCCAGAGCTGTCCGAGGAAGGGGTCCTTCTCCATGTGGATGGGGCGGGCCGCGGGGTTCTTCTCCTTCAGCGACCGGGCCGCCGACAGCAGGTCGTCGTAGGACTTGAGGTCGGCGGGGTCGACGCCCGCGTCCTCCAGCAGGTCCTCGCGGTACCAGAGCAGCCCGGGATCGAGGTCCCAGGGGACGCCGTAGATCCGGCCGTCGACGGTGTTGACCGACAGCTTGTACGCCGACGTCCTGTTCCGGTAGGGCGCGATCAGGTCCGTCAGGTCGTACAGGTGCTCGGCCTGGCTGCCGATCTTGGCGTCGTCCCAGAAGCTGCCGTCCGGCAGGTCGGTGCCGCTGATCAGGGTGTTGGCGAGCTTGGCGTCGATGTCGACGGCCTGGTGGTTCACCTTGACGTCCGGATAGGCCTTGCGGAAGGCGTCGATGGCCGCGTCGAAGACCTTGAACAGGTCGCCCGAGCGGTTCCAGATGGTGATCTCCCCCTTGGCGGAGGCGCTGGGGGTGCCGGTCAGTTTGCGCGGTTCGGACCCCGAGGAGCCGGGGGCGCACGCCGCGAGCGGGCCGGCGGCGACGGCGAGCGCACCGGCGCCGAGGGCACCGCGCAGGACGCTGCGGCGCGGGACGGGTGGTCTGGACATGAGCACGGCTCCTCTGTCGGGAAGGCGGTCGCGAGGGAGCAGGGAGGGGACGCGTGCGCGGCGGACCGGACTGCGCGCAGGCGTCGTCCGCACGGCAGTGCGCCGGTCGCCGCCAACTGCTCTGCAACGATGCAGAGATGATGCTGCGCCTTTTGCAACGATGCAATAGCTGAGTAACATCAACCTGCGTCAGCGGTGGTCGCACCGGCGCCGGCGCGAGATGCTTCCGACGGAAGAAGCCCGCGAGGGCTGTGAGGGGGAACTGGATGGCCGGCTCCACGCTCCGCGACGTCGCACGACGCGCCGGGGTCTCGATCCGCACCGTGTCCAACGTGGTCAACGGGTCGGTCCCCGTCTCCGAGGAGCTGCGGACGCGGGTGCAGGCGGCGCTCGACGAGCTCGACTACCGGCCGAATCTGGTGGCCCGCAATCTCCGCCGGGGACGCAGCGGGATGATCGCCCTCGTCGTCCCCGAGCTCGACGTGCCGTACTTCGCCGAGCTGGCCCGGGAGGTGATCACCGCCACCCGCGCCCACGGGTACGTCGTCATGCTCGACCAGACCGACGGTGACGGTGAGCGCGAGCGGGAACTGCTCGGCCGGGAGTCGCGCGCCACGATGTTCGACGGTCTGCTGCTGAGCCCGCTGACCATCTCGGCGGAGGAACTGCGCAGCCGCACCAACCGGGTGCCCGTCGTGCTGCTCGGCGAGCACATCTTCAACGGCAGCTTCCACCACGTGGCGATCGACAACGTCGCTGCGGCCCGGGAGGCGACGGAGCACCTGCTCGGACTGGGCCGCCGGCGCGTCGCGGCCATCGGCGACCAGCCGTACAGCACCGGTGAGACGGCGCAGTTGCGCACCATCGGCTACCGCCAGGCGCTGGAGCGGGCCGGGCTCACGGTCGACGAGGACCTGATCGTCCCCACCCAGCGCTTCCACCGCCACCTGGGCGCCCAGGCCATGGAGCACCTGCTCGCCCTGCCGGAGCCGCCCGACGCGGTCTTCTGCTACAACGACCTGCTGGCCATCGGCGCGATGCGCGCCGCGGCACGGGCCGGGGTACGGGTGCCCGAGGACATCGCCGTCGTCGGCGTCGACGGCATCCAGGAGGGGCAGTACAGCTCCCCATCACTGACCACGGTCGCCCCCGACAAGGCCCAGATCGCACGCACGGCGGTCGGCACCCTGCTGGCCGTCATCGACGGCTCGGCACCACCGCCGACCGAGACGAAGGCTCCCCACCAGCTGCTGGTGAGGGAGAGCACGGTGGGGACGGGGGGCGCGGGGTCCTGAACCCCTCGCCGCCCGCGTCGGAGCATCCGGTCGACGACATCGTTCACTGTCACGCCGGTCCGCAACGGCTGCGGAGGAGTTCCACACCGTCGCCTTCGAGATCGTCGCAGTACGTCGCGCGCCCGGTCATGGCCATCAACAGGGACAAGGTGCTGCCGGACACGAGAGGCCCGGAACCGGTCATGAAGGGACCGTCGTCCGCCACGAGTCTCAGGCCACCGATGCGTCCCTTGGCGACGACCACCATGTCCGAGCCCCGGTAGTACTCGGCCGTCTCCGTGACGACCCCGATCGGGTGGTCGCGGCGGATGCCCAGCGGGCGCCGGATGTCTTCTCCGTGCACGACCGTCTCGCCCAGCAGGGCGATGGCGGGCAACGGCGGCTTGGTCGTGCTCGGGACGATCCGCCGAAAGCGTTCAAGGGTCTCGCCCGGGGTCGCGCCGAGCTGCTCGGCCAGCCGCATGGCCACCTGCTTGTCGAAGTCGAACCGGCAGCGGATCACACCCGCCAGCCACCTCACGGCGTTGAGGCTCGCGCCCGCGGTCAGGTGCGCCAGCACCTCACGCACCGTCAGACCGGTGCAGAGCGAGGGCGTCGCCCACTGCTCGTCCGTCAGATCTGCGAGATCGGCCGCCAGCGCCGCTCGCTCGCTGCGGATCAAGGACCAGACCCCGGTCTCGCGATTGCGGTCTGCCGTCAGTGCCGGGTCACTCATGTCGGGCTGGTCTCCTGTCGAGGATCGTGATCTGCCTCGCCCCGGCCCGAACAGGGGACGTCCGGCAGGGGCGTTCCCGATGGAGACTGTTGTTCCGGAGCAAAGTCGTCGCCGGTGAGCGCCATATTTTCCGGCACCCGAACCCGGATCGCACCAGCACCGGCAAGACCGCCCGCTTCCCCCGAAGGCGGGCGGCCTCAGCCTGAGTGTCCAGAGATCGAGTCGGTGGCGGCGACGTCGGTGTCCTGGGCCGCTGGACGACACCGGCCGGGGCCGGCGGCGGGATTCGAACCCGCGTCTCCCTCTTGGCAGGAGAAGTAGCCGCAACCTGCGCACCTGAACGCGTCCACCGTAGCCGCCGGCCTGCTCCAGGGCATGCGATTAAAACCCCGCCGTGGGGAGACGGTTGGGGCTGTGCCACCATCCGCCCGGGAAGGCGGACAGGGAGCCCACCGCCCCGGAAGGCTCCCGCCCTCGCCACATGAGTGCGGGGTCTGTCGGTCATCCCCTGCCGCAGGGTGCGGGCGCCGGCTTCCGGCGCGGTTCACACGGAGGCCGGCACGAGTCCGGCCACCGGGTCGCGGCAAGGGTCAGACCGAGGCGAGGAACGTCCGCACGCGCTCCAGCAGCAGCTTGGTCGCCTCCGCGTCGAAGGCCTCGAGAGAGGCGTCCGTGAACAGGTGCTGTTCGCCGGGGTAGACGTACAGCTCCGCGGCCGGTGCGGACTTGGCCAGCTCGCGTGCCGCGGGCAGGTCTTCGTCGAAGAACTCGTCGCCCTCCTTGCCGTGGATCTGCACCGGCACACCGTCGGGCCAGGACTCCCCGTACTCGGTGACGGGGATGCACGAGTGCATCAGCAGTGCTCCACGTGCGCCGGGCCGCGTCTGCGCGAGCTTCTGGGCGATCGTCACGCCGAACGAGAAGCCGGCGTACACCAGTTCCGGGCCGAGGTCCTCGGCCGCTGCCGCACCGCGTTCCCCGAGGGGGCCGAATCCGGTTTCCCGCGCGAACCCCATGCCCTCCTCGAGGCTGCCGAAGGTGCGGCCCTCGAACAGATCCGGAGTGTGTACGGTGTGGCCGGCCTGTCGCAGGTCGTCGGCGAACGCCCGGACCCCGTCGGTCAAGCCCTGGACGTGATGGTAGAGCAGAACCTCAGCCATATTCCGCGGTGTCCTTCGCCTGTTGATCGACTGTTCCGACAACGCACCAGGACGCTGGTACCTCACTCAGCACCCGACCATCTCACAGCTCACGAGTGCGCGGCAGGCGGTTCGCTCGTCCCATCGGCGAATGAGGAACCGACGGACCTCGATCGCCCTTGTCCCTCCCCTCTACCCCGCCTAACCTGACTTTGTGCCGCTGATAAACAAATCCCGTTCGCACAGCGCCGTGCCGGGTCCCCGCGACGATCTCGGGCGCCTCCGCACCGCTCTGACCGCCTTCTTCGCCCTCGACGGCTTCGTGTTCGCCGGCTGGGTGGTGCGGATCCCCGCGATCAAGGAGCAGACCGGGGCCTCCGCCAGCGCTCTCGGCCTGGCCCTGCTCGGTGTGTCGGCGGGCGCCGTCGTCACCATGACCCTCACCGGCCGGCTCTGCCGGCGCTTCGGCAGTCACCCCGTCACCGTGGCCTGCGCGGTTCTGCTGTGCCTCAGTGTCGCCCTGCCCCCGCTCACCCACTCCGCGCTCGCCCTCGGCGTCGTTCTGCTGGTGTTCGGCAGCGCCTACGGCGGGATCAACGTCGCCTTCAACAGCGCCGCCGTCGATCTGGTGGCCGCGCTGCGGCGCCCGATCATGCCCAGTTTCCATGCCGCGTTCAGCCTGGGCGGCATGGTCGGGGCCGGGCTGGGCGCGATCGTCGCCGGGTGGCTCTCACCGGCGCAGCACCTGGCCGCCCTCACCGTGACCGGCCTGCTCGTCACGCTGGTCGCCGGCCGCGCCCTGCTGCGCTGCGAACCGCCCGCCCCGCCGGAGCACACCGCCCGGGACGACGCCGCCCCGGGCCGACCGGACGCCCGCACCCGCCGGCTGGTGCTCACCCTGGGGCTGATCGCCCTGTGCACGGCGTACGGCGAGGGCGCCATGGCCGACTGGGGCGCCCTGCACCTGGAACAGGACCTCGACGCCTCGCCCGGTGTCGCGGCCATGGGGTACTCCTGCTTCGCTCTCGCCATGACCGCCGGCAGGCTGACCGGTACGACCCTGCTGGAACGTCTGGGCAGGACCCCCACGGTGGTGGCCGGGGGCACGACCGCCACGGCCGGCATGCTGCTCGGCTCGCTCGCCCCCTCCGTGGGGGTGGCGCTGTTCGGCTTCGCGATCACCGGACTCGGGCTGGCCAACATCTTCCCGGTCGCGGTGGAACGGGCCGGGGCGCTGGGCGGCCCGAGCGGCGTCGCGACCGCGTCCACGCTGGGCTACGGCGGCATGCTGCTCGGCCCGCCCGCGATCGGATTCATGGCCGACTGGTTCTCCCTGCCGGCCGCGCTCACCAGCGTGGCGGTGCTCGCGGCGGCGGCCGTACTCATCGCGGTCGCGACCCGACGCGCGGCGGCGCCGGGCTGACCACCCCGCAGGGGCGGACACCGGGCACGGTGCCCGACGCACCAGGGCACGGCGCCCGCCCCCGTACTCGTCGCCGACGCGACACAGCGTCCTGCACCCCGCACCCCCAGGCCGACCTACCGCCAGGCGTAGCACCGGCCACGCCCCCCGGACGCACCGGACCCCGGCGCCCGAACGCACGGGCACCCGGCGCCCGAACACACCGGCCCCCGGCGCCTCCCCGGACCGGGAGAACACCGGAAACCCCTCCCCTTCGACCGCACTCCATCCGGCACACTCTCCGCCATGGAGACGATGACGATCGGCGCCCACGTCGATGTCCTGGAGCGGGAGGGCCGGCTGCTGGCCGCGGCCGCCGAGGAGGTCGGGAGTGGTGCCGAGGTGCCGACCTGTCCGGGCTGGCTGGTGCGGGACCTGCTGCGGCACACGGGAATGGTGCACCGGTGGGCGACGGCGTTCGTCGCCGAGGGGCGCACCTCCTACCACCCCGACGGCGGCCTGCCCGACCTGGACGGGGCCGCGCTGCTTGGCTGGTTCCGGGACGGGCACCAAGCACTCGTCGACACGCTCCGCGCCGCCCCCGCGGACGTGCGCTGCTGGCACTTCCTGCCCGCGCCGTCGCCGCTGGCCTTCTGGGCCAGGCGGCAGGCACACGAGACGACCGTGCACCGGTTCGACGCCGAGTCGGCCAGGGGCGGCACACCCTCCGGCGTGGGCGAGGACTTCGCGGTGGACGGAATCGACGAGTTGCTGTGCGGATTCCACGCCCGCGCGAAGAGCGCCGTCCGCAGCGAGAAGCCCCGCGCCCTGCGGATCCGGGCGACGGACGTGCCGGACGCGGTGTGGACCGTACGGCTGTCCCCGGAACCGCCCGTCACGGTGCGGGGCGACATCGGGGACGCCGACTGCGAACTGGCCGGTCCCTCCGAGCAGTTGTACCTCGCGCTGTGGAACCGGACGCCGTTCCCGGTCGTGACCGGCGACGCCCGCCTCGCCGAGCTGTGGCGCGAGAAGTCGGGGGTCACCTGAAGCTGAACCGGACCCCGCGCAGGGGCCCGCTCAGTCGGCCAGCATCCGGGTGAGCACCGCCCGTTGCACCGGCAGCACCTCGCCGTACAGCGCACGTCCCTTCGCGGTGAGCGACACCCGCACGCCTCGGCGGTCCTCCGCGCACAGGCCGCGCTCGACGAGACCGTCCCTCTCCAGCCGGGCGACCAGCCGCGACAGCGCGCTCTGGCTGAGGTGGACCCGCTCGGAGATCTCCTGGACGCGGAACGCGCAGGAGCCGCCCCGGCCCCG
Source organism: Streptomyces viridiviolaceus (assembly GCF_014650995.1). Taxonomy (GTDB): domain Bacteria; phylum Actinomycetota; class Actinomycetes; order Streptomycetales; family Streptomycetaceae; genus Streptomyces; species Streptomyces viridiviolaceus. The sequence goes on along the minus strand of NZ_BMWA01000010.1, from coordinate 18,750 downwards.
TCTCTCGGCGAGGACGTCGAGCACCTCGAAGTCGCTGGCGCACAGGCCGTGCCGGTGCAGCACACGGTCGAGTTCGCACTGGGTACGGGCGTGCAGCGCCAGGATGCCGCGCCACCGGGTCACGAGCGCCTGTTCGGCCTTCTTCGCCGCCATGGGCCCGCACCGTAGCAGAGACGGAGCTTTGTTGCACGGGAATTAAATGCGCTTGCATTCGATGCATGCGCATGTACTGTCTTCCACATGACCTCTCCGCTCACCACCACGGGGTCCGAGGAACGCTGGACCCCCCGACTGTGGGGCACCCTGCTGGTGCTCTGCGCCGCCATGTTCCTCGACGCCCTCGACGTCTCGATGGTCGGCGTCGCGCTGCCCTCCATCGGTGCCGACCTCGGCCTGTCCACCGCCACGCTGCAATGGGTCGTCAGCGGCTACATCCTGGGCTACGGCGGCCTGCTCCTGCTGGGCGGACGCGCGGCCGACCTGCTGGGCCGGCGCCAGGTCTTCCTGGTGGCCCTCGGCGTCTTCGCGGTCGCCTCGCTGCTCGGCGGGCTCGTCGACTCCGGGCCGCTGCTGATCGCCAGCCGCTTCGTCAAGGGCCTGAGCGCGGCCTTCACCGCGCCCGCCGGCCTCTCCATCATCACGACGACCTTCGCCGAGGGCCCGCTGCGCAACCGCGCCCTGTCGATCTACACCACCTGCGGCGCCACCGGCTACTCGATGGGGCTGGTCTTCTCCGGCCTGCTCACGGAGGCCAGCTGGCGGCTGACCATGCTGCTGCCCGCGCCGATCGCGCTGATCGCCCTGCTCGCCGGCCTGAAGCTGCTGCCACGCAGCCCGCGTGAGCGCGGTACGGGCGGTTACGACGTCCCCGGCGCCGTCCTCGGCACCGCCTCGATGCTGCTGCTCGTGTTCACGGTGGTGCAGGCCCCCGAGGCCGGATGGGCCTCGGCCCGCACGGTCCTGTCCTTCGTCGCCGTCGTCGCCCTGCTGGTGGCGTTCGTGGCCGTCGAGCGACGCAGCCCGAGCCCCCTGATCCGGCTCGGGGTGCTGCGCTCCGGCCCCCAGGTCCGCGCCCAGCTCGGCGCGCTGACCTTCCTCGGCAGCTACATCGGGTTCCAGTTCCTGGTCACGCTGTACATGCAGGACCTGCTCGGCTGGTCGGCGCTGCACACGGCACTGGCCTTCCTGCCGGCGGGCGCGCTGGTGGCGCTGTCCGCGACCAAGGTCGGGGCCGTCATCGACCGGTTCGGCACACCGCGGCTGATCGTGCTCGGCTTCGCCCTGATGGTGATCGGCTACCTGCTCTTCCTGCGGATCGACCTCGACCCGGTCTACGCGGCGGTGATCCTGCCGACGATGCTGCTGGTCGGCGCCGCCTTCGCGCTGACCTTCCCGTCCCTCAACGTGCAGGCCACCAACGGCGTCGACGAGCACGAGCAGGGCATGGTCTCCGGTCTGCTCAACACCTCCGTCCAGGTGGGCGGCGCGCTCTTCCTGGCCGTGGTGACGGCGGTGATGACCGCCAACGCGCCCGAGGGGCCCGCCTCGCCCCAGGCCGTCCTGGACGGCTACCGGCCCGGCCTGGTCGTGGTCACGGCCATCGCGGTCGCCGGCCTGCTGATCACGGCCACCGGACTGCGCCGGCGCCGGACGCCGCGGTCCGTCGTGGTCGCCAAGTCCACCCCTGCGGAGGCGGAGCGCGTCCCGGTACGCGACTAGGGGGACCGCCTCCACCCGTGCGTCCGGCGGAGCGTGCTTGCTCCGCCGGACGCACGCCTGTGAGACTCCCGGCATGACCAGTCACGGGGGACGACGGCGCACCCAGGCCGAACGGGACGCGATCACCGTCGAGATCGGATACGCCCTGTGCAGCGCGGCGTTCGCGGCGGCGGTGCTGTTCGGGGCCGTGGCCGGGCCCGCGTACGTCTTCGACCTGCCGGCCGGTGCGCGCGGCACGCTCGTCGGCTCGGGCGCGACGGTGGCCGCCGTGGTGTTCGCCGTGCGCGTGGTGAGCGTGCTGCTGCGGTTCCGGCGGCCGGATCAGCCCAGCCAGCCCGGCCGGACCAACCCCGACTCGTAGGCGAGGACGACGAGTTGGGCCCGGTCCCGGGCGCCCAGCTTCACCATCGTGCGGCTGACGTGGGTCTTCGCCGTGAGGGGGCTGACGACCAGGCGGCGGGCGATCTCCTCGTTGGACAGGCCGATGCCGACCAGGGCCATCACCTCCCGCTCCCGCTCGGTCAGGAGGGACAGCCCGTCGGCCGCGGCCGGCTCCTTGGAGCGGGCCGCGAACTCGGCGATCAGCCGGCGGGTCACGCCCGGCGAGAGCAGCGCATCGCCCGCGACCACCGCCCGCACGGCACGCAGCAGTTCGTCCGGCTCGGTGTCCTTGACCAGGAAGCCGGAGGCACCGTTGCGGATGGCCTCGAAGACGTACTCGTCGAGCTCGAAGGTGGTGAGCATGACCACCTTCACGTCCGTCAGTGCGGGGTCCTCGGTGACGCGGCGGGTCGCGGCCAGGCCGTCCAGCAGGGGCATGCGGATGTCCATCAGGACGACGTCGGGGCGCAGTTCGCGGATCGCCCGCACCGCCTCCTCGCCGTCGGCGGCCTCCCCGGCCACCTCGATGTCCGGCTGCGCGTCGAGCAGCGCCCGGAAGCCGGCCCGCACCAGTGACTGGTCGTCGGCGAGCAGTACCCGGATCACCGGTCCTCCTCCTTGTCGTGCCGCACGGTGAGCGGCAGGGTCGCGAGCACCCGGAAGCCGCCGTCGGGGCGCGGGCCCGCCTCGATGGTGCCACCCAGTGCCGCCGCCCGCTCCCGCATTCCGGCCAGTCCGTTTCCGCCGCCGCCCGCGTCGGCGCCGGTCGCCGGCCCGTCGTCGTCGATGCGCAGCCGCAGCGTCCCGCCGCCCCGGCCGAGGTGCACGCGCGCGTGCCGTGAACCCGAGTGCCGTACGACGTTGGTCAGCGCCTCCTGGACGATGCGGAACGCCGCCAGGTCGGTGCCGGGCGCGAGCCGCGGCGGCTCCCCCTCGACCTCGACCGTGAGCCCCGCGCTCGCCGCCTCGTGCACCAGCTCGGGCAGCCGGCCGAGCCCCGGGGCCGGCGCACGCGGCGCGTCACCGGGGGCGCGGAGGGTGTCGAGCACCTGGCGCACCTCGCCGAGGGCCTCCTTGCTCTTGGCCTTGATGGTCGTGAGCGCGGTGCGGGCCTGTTCCGGGTCGCTGTCGAGAAGGGCGAGGCCGACGCCGGCCTGCACGTTGATGACGGAGATGCTGTGGGCGAGGACGTCGTGCAGTTCGCGGGCGATCCGCAGCCGCTCCTCGTCCGCACGTCGCTGCGCCGCCTGGGCCCGCTCGGCCCGCTCCCTCGCCCACTGCTCGCGCCGGGCCCGCGCCAGCTCCGACAGGGCCACGATCGCCACCGCCCAGGTGGCGATCACCAGTTCCTGCCCCCAGGAGGCGGCCGAGTCCCCGGACGGCGGCAGCCACCGGTACAGCCAGTGCGCCATCAGGGCGTGCCCGGCCCACAGCGCCCCCATCGCCGTCCAGGCGGCCCTGCGGTGCCCGGCGACGACGGCGCCGAAGCAGGCGACGGCGACGGCCAGGAACACCGGCCCGTACGGGTATCCGGTCCCCAGGTAGAGCAGGGTGGTGGCGGCCGTGGCGAAGACGACGGCCACCGGGTACCGCTGCCGCCACAGCAGGGCGGCCCCCGTCAGGACGAGCAGCACGCGTGCGAGGGGGTCCAGGGCGACCCGTTCACCCTCCTGCGCGTGGGCGGCGAAGGTGGAGCCGGCCAGCACGAAGGCCGTGATCACCACGGTGGAGGGCCAGGGCCACCGCGGGGCGTGTTCCTCGTCGCCCCGGTGGTTCCCCCACGGTGGGCCGTCCCGCCACCACCGGGGCCCACCGTCCCGGCCCGCGCGCTGTCCGTCCATGTCCGCCACGCTAGACGCCGCGGCACCGGGACGACGTCACCCGGGCGTGGTGATCACGCGTACTCCCGGTGGCGTACGTCGGCGGCCGGTTCCTCCTTCACCCGCAGGCGGCGCAGCGGACGCGGTGCCCACCAGTTCGCCCGCCCCGCGAGCCGCATCGTCACCGGCAGCAGCACCACCCGGATGAGGGTGGCGTCGACGAGGATCGTCAGGGCCGTGCCGATGCCGAGTTCCTTGAGGAAGACGACGCCTCCGGTGGCGTACGACAGGAAGGACAGCGCGAGGATGCCGGCCGCGGCGGTGATCAGCGGGGCGCTGCGCCGGATGCCCTCGCCGACCGCGCGCACGGTGTCGCCGGTGCGTTCGTGCTCCTCCGCGATGCGGGCCAGCAAGAAGACCTCGTAGTCCATGGACAGTCCGTAGGCCACGCAGAACATCAGCACCGGGATGCTCGGCTCGATGGAACCGGTCGGGGTGAAGCCGAGGGGGCCGGACAGGTGCCCGTCCTGGAAGACCCACACCAGACAGCCGAACATCACGGACAGGCTGAGCAGATTGAGCACGGTCGCCTTGGCCGGCAGCAGCACGCTGCCGGTCATCAGGAACAGGATCACGTACGTCGCCACCAGCACGATCCCCACGGCGTACGGGAGCCGGTCGAGGAGCGTGGCGCGGAAGTCGGTGGTCTCGCCCGGGTACCCGCCGACGAGGACGGGGGCCGGTGCCGGGGTGTCCCGGATGCCGGCGACGAGGGCGGGGACGTCACCGCGCATGGCCTCCTGCGTCGGTACGACGGCCAGGCGGACCCGCCCGTCGGGTGCCGTCAGCCGGTCCTGGCCCGGGGCGCCGGTGCGCTCGCCCTGCCGGAAGGTGCCCTCGGGCGCGTCGACCTGGAACACGCCGGGGAGGCGGGAGAGGGCGGTGGCGTACGCGCGCGTGCCGGCCGGTTCGCCCTCGCCGAGGACGACCTGGACGGTGTCCGTGGGTTCCGCGGCGAACTCTCGGTGCACGATCTCCGAGGTGGTGCGTGAGGAGGTGCCCTCGGGGAGGGTGCGTTCGTCGGGCAGCCCGAAGCGCAGACCGAGCAGCGGGGAGGCCGCCACCAGCAGGACGGCCACCACTCCGGCGCCCGCGAGCAGCGGGCGGCGCATGGCGGCGAGAGCGGTGCGGTGCCAGAAGCCGGAGGCGGGGGCGGCGGGGCGCTCGACGCGATGCCCCCAGCGGGCGAGCGCGGCGGGCAGGAACAGCACCGCCCCGGCGACCGCGGTGAGCACGACGAACACCCCGGCGTAGGCGAACGAGCTCAGGAAGAAGAACGGGAACACCAGCAGCGCGCACAACGACACCGCGACCGTGACCCCGCTGAACACCACGGTGCGCCCGGCGGCGCGGGCGGCCCCGACGACCGCCTCGGGCTGTGCGTGCCCGGCGGCGCGCTCCTCGCGGTAGCGGTTGATCACGAACAGGCTGTAGTCGATGCCCAGTCCGAGGCCGAGCACGAGCGCGAGGTTGGCGGCGAACGTCGACACCTCCGTCACCTGCGCGACCGCCCGTAGCCCGGCGAGCGTGCCGAGGACGGAGAACAAGCCGACGGCGACCGTCAGCAGCGCGGCGGCCGTGCGCCGGTACACGAGGACCAGCAGGAGCAGCACGGCGGGCAGGGCGAACGCCTCCGCCCGCAGGAAGTCGGTGCGGGCCTGTTCGCCGACCTGCCGGGAGATCTCCTCCTGGCCGCCCACGCGGACGTCGAGTGCCGGGGTCGTGCGGGTCAGCTCCGGGGACAGCGTGGCGAGTTCCTCGCGGGTGGCGGTGGCCGAGCCTTCGAGGCGGACGAGGATCAGGGCCCGGCGGCCGTCCTCGCCGCGCAGGGCCGCGCTGGAGGCGTCCCAGTACGAGGTGACGTCCGTGACGAGCGGCAACTTCGCCATCTCGGCGGCGAGTTCCCGGGCTGCCCGTGCGGTGCGCGGGCTGTCGACGTCGCCGTCGCGGGCCGTGACCAGCAGGGCGAGGTTGGGGTTGCCGGTGCGGAAGTCGTCGCGCAGGACGTCGCCGGCGCGCACGGACTGCGTGCCGGGGGCGTCCCAGCGCGAGAGGTCCAGGTCGTTCTGGGCGCCGGCGCCGTACGCGCCGAGGCCGAGGAGGGCGAGCAGGAAACCGATCAGCACCGCACGGCTGCGCCGCACGGCCAGACGGCCGAGCCGGGTGAGCATGAGTGGGCCTTTCTCCGGGATGCCCGAGGGGTGGGCCTCCGAGGGTGGGTCAGGCACACGGTCGGTCCGGTCGCTGGAAGATCCACTGGAAGATCCACTGGAAGATCGGGAGGATCGGCGGAAGCCGCCGGAACCGCGCCCGGGATACGCTCGGCCCATGGGTGAGGGGACGACGGGGACATCCCGGGCCATCGGCGGTCTGCGCTGCGAACTGCTCGGCCCGCTGCGCGCGTTGCGCGACGGCGACGAGATCCCGCTCGGCCCGCCGAAGCAGCGCGCGGTGCTCGCGGTCCTGCTGCTTCAGGAGGGGCGTCCGATCTCCTACGACGGCCTGGTCGAGGCCGTCTGGGGCGGCGCGCCGCCGGTGCACGTGCGCAACCTCGTGCAGAAGTACGTCTCCGGGCTGCGCCGCGCGCTCGGCGAGGGGGCGGAACTGGCGTGGACGGGCAGCGGTTACCGGCTCACCGGCGTCCACGCGGACGACCTGCGGCGGCGCCGGGAACTGGTGGACGAGGCGCTGGCCGCACGGGACGCCGGCGACCTGCGCCGGGCGGGTGAACTGGCCCGGCGCGCGGAGGAGTTGTGGCGCGGCGAGTTCGCCGAGGGACTCCGGGCCCCCTACCTGGCGGCGGAGCGGCTGCGCTGGGCGGAGAAACGGCTCACGGTCCTGGAGGCCCGGCTGGCCGGTGAGATCGAACTCGGCAACGCTTTCGGGTACGTCCACGAACTGGTCCGGCTTGTCGCGGCCCACCCCTTGCGGGAACGGCTCGTGGAGCTGCTGATGCTCGCCCTGTGCCGCACCGGCCGCCCGTCCGACGCCCTGGCCGCCTACGAGGCGGCGCGGCAGCGGCTGGCGGAGGCGATGGGCGCGGACCCGGGACCCGCGCTGCGGTCCCTGCACGCGCGGATCCTGCGACAGGACCCGGCGCTGCTGCCCCGGCCCCGGGTCGCCTGAGTCCCTCGCGTCACGCCCGGCGCGCCGGCGTCGCTCCCTCGCCCTGCTGCGGGGGCATCAGGCCGACGCCGCGGGCGAGTCGGTCCGCGGCGTGCCGGAAGAACGCCTTCCGGTCCTCCACCACCCGGTTGAACTGCCCGAAGACCTCGAACCCGATCAGACCGAACAACTCGGCCCAGGCCGCGACGAGCGCCGTCACGTTCTCGGGCGGCAGGTCGGGGGCGAGGTCGGCGGTCATCCGGTCGGCCTCGGGCCGCAGCCCGGGGGGCAGTTCGGGCCGGTCCAGGCATGCATCGCCCTGTGCGGCGCGCATGATGCCGATGAACACGTGGCCGACCCGGGCGGCGGCGGGCACGGTGTCGTCCGGGGCGGTGTAGCCGGGCACGGGCGAACCGTAGATCAGCGCGTACTCGTGGGGGTGCGCCAGCGCCCAGACCCGTACGGCCTCGCACACGAGGGTCCACCGACGGGCGGGGTCGCTGCCGGAGGCGGCGTCGCGTGCCGCCTCGGCGGCGGCGCCGATCGAGTCGTAGGCGTCGATGATGAGGGCGGTCAGCAGCTCGTCCCGGCTCGGGAAGTAGCGGTACAGGGCGGAGGAGGCCATGCCCAGCTCACGGGCGACGGCCCGCAGCGACAGCTTCGCGGCGCCCTCCTCCGCGAGCTGTCTGCGCGCCTCGTCCTTGATGGCGGCGGTGACCTCGATCCTGGCTCGGGCGCGGACGCCCCGTGCGGTGCTGCTCATGCCGAGGAGTGTCCCACGGATTCAGAGCGGCGCACACAGACGAGAGCAGTGCTCTTGCTTTCGCCTGCCCATCTCCTGCAGACTGGAACTCTCGAACGAGAGCACTGCTCGCAAAAGCGAGCGCTGCTCTCTCCATCACCTTCCCGGGGGTCACCATGCCGTCGTCGTCCTCGCCGTACTACCTCAAGGGCAGCCGGATGAACGTCCGGCTCAACAGCGTCATCGGCTGGCTGGCACGGCACGGCGTCAGCCTCGCGGGCAGCGCGGAGATGTCCGTCCGCGGCCGCAAGAGCGGACAGATGCAGCGCATCCCGGTCAACCCGCACGCGTACGACGGCGGACAGTACCTGGTGTCGGCGCGCGGCCATTCCCAGTGGGTCCGCAACATGCGCGCCGCCGGCGGCGGAGAGCTGCGCGTCGGGCGCAGGGTACGCGTGTTCACCGCCGTGGAGCTTCCCGACGAGGAGAAGCTCCCGATCCTGCGGACCTATCTGGAGAAGTGGGGCTGGGAGGTCAACCAGTACTTCCAGGGGGTGACCGCCAAGTCCTCAGACGAGGAGATCACCGCGTCCGCCCCCGACCATCCGGTCTTCCGGATCGAGTTCACGGGCTGATCTCGTCGGCAGCGGGGGCCACGGCCTTGCGGTCCATCGCGGCCAGGGCCCGCTGCGCCAGAGGATGACCGCGCACCAGCTCACCCAGCGACGTCGAGCCCTGCGTGATCTCCTTGAACGCCCTCCAGGCGGGACGGAAGCCCGTCAGCGCCGCGTGGAAGAGACCCGGGCGGCGCTCGAACACCGCGAGCATCCGCTTGCCGACGCTCATCTCGACCCCGAGCCCGGCCTTGATCGCGAACGCGTAGTTCAGGGCCTGCTTGCGCGTGTCCACGGCGTCGTGGGCCTCGGCGATCCGCACCGCCCACTCCCCCGCGAGCCGTCCCGACCGCAGCGCGAAGGAGATGCCCTCGCGCGTCCACGGCTCCAGCAGCCCCGCCGCGTCGCCGCACACCAGCACCCGCCCGCGCGACAGCGGCGAGTCGTCCGCACGGCACCGGGTCAGATGGCCGGAGGAGATGCTCGGTTCGAAGCCGGACAGACCGAGCCGGCCGACGAAGTCCTCCAGATACCGCTTGGTCGCCGCGCCCTCGCCGCGGGCCGAGATGACCCCGACCGTCAGTGTGTCGCCCTTGGGGAAGACCCAGCCGTAACTGCCGGGCATCGGCCCCCAGTCGATGAGGACCCGCCCCCGCCAGTCCTCGGCGACCGTCTCGGGCACCGGGATCTCCGCCTCCAGGCCGAGGTCCACCTGATCGAGCTTCACCCCGACGTGCGCCCCTATCCGGCTGGCGCTGCCGTCCGCGCCGACCACGGCGTGGGCCAGCACCGTCTCGCCGCCCTGCAGGACGACGGCGACCGTGCGCCGGTCCGGCACCGCGGACCCGTGCTGCTCGACCCGCGTCACCGTCGCTCCGGTGCGCAGCTCGGCACCCGCCTTCTGCGCGTGCTCGACCAGCTGCTGGTCGAACTCCGGCCGGTTGATGAGCCCGAACAGCATCTGCCGGGAACGCCGGGTACGGGTGAAGCGCCCGTTGTGGGAGAAGGTCACCGCGTGCACACGGTCCCGGAAGGGCAGCTCGAAGCCGGGGGGCAGCGCGTCGCGCGACGGGCCGATGATGCCTCCGCCGCAGGTCTTGTAGCGGGGCAGCTCCGCCTTCTCCAGCAGCAGCACGCGCCGCCCCGCGACCGCCGCCGCGTAGGCGGCCGTGGCGCCCGCCGGTCCCGCGCCCACCACGACGACGTCCCAGACCTGACGCGCGTCGTCCGCCGAAGAGTTCTCGCTGCTCACGATGGTCTACTGCTCCGATCAAACCGCATGCCGCACCTGACCCCCGCATCCTACGGCGGGCATCGCCGCAGGCCACTGTGGGAGGATCGGCCCACCAACCCCAGTACTCCTCGATACAACGTCGCACCCACAAGGAGCGTGCCCATGTCGTCGAATCCGGTCGCCGAGACCGTCGCCTCGCTGATGCCGAGGGCGAAGGCGGAGCTCACCGAGCTGGTGGCCTTCAAATCGGTGGCGGACTTCGGCCAGTTCCCCCGCAGCGAGAGCGAGGGCGCCGCGAACTGGATAGCGGCGGCCCTGCGCGCCGAGGGCTTCGAGGACGTGGCCCTGCTCGACACGCCGGACGGCACACAGTCGGTGTACGGCCACCTGCCCGGCCCCGAGGGCGCCAAGACGGTTCTCCTCTACGCCCACTACGACGTGCAGCCGCCGCTGGACGAGGCCGGCTGGGCCACCCCGCCCTTCGAGCTGACCGAGCGCGACGGCCGCTGGTACGGGCGCGGTGCCGCCGACTGCAAGGGCGGCGTGCTGATGCACCTGCTCGCCCTGCGCGCGCTGAAGGCCAACGGCGGAGTGCCGGTGCACGTCAAGGTGATCGCCGAGGGCTCGGAGGAGCAGGGCACGGGCGGTCTGGAGCGGTACGCCGAGGCGCACCCGGACCTGCTGGAGGCGGACACCATCGTCATCGGCGACGCGGGCAACTTCCGCGTCGGTCTGCCGACGGTCACCTCGACGCTGCGCGGCATGACCCTGGTGCGGGTGCGGGTCGACACGCTCGAAGGCAACCTCCACTCCGGCCAGTTCGGCGGCGCAGCCCCCGACGCGCTGGCAGCGCTGATCCGCGTACTGGACTCGCTGCGCGCCGAGGACGGCTCGACGACCGTCGACGGGCTGACCGGGGACGACCGGTGGGACGGCCTGGAGTACGACGAGGAGCAGTTCCGCCGGGACGCCAAGGTGCTCTCCGGCGTGGAGCTGATCGGCTCCGGCACCGTCGCCGACCGCATCTGGGCCCGCCCCGCCGTCACCGTCCTCGGCATCGACTGCCCGCCGGTCGTCGGCGCCACACCCTCGGTGCAGGCGAGCGCACGGGCGCTGATCAGCCTCCGGGTGCCGCCGGGCGTGGACGCCGCCGAGGCCACCAAGCTGCTCCAGGCTCACCTGGAGTCGCGCACGCCGTGGGGCGCGCGGGTGCAGGTCGAGCAGATCGGCCAGGGCCAGCCGTTCCGCGCCGACACGACGAGCCCGGCTTACCAGGCCATGGCGGACGCGATGGCGGTGGCGTACCCCGGACAGGAGATGCAGTACGCAGGCCAGGGCGGCTCCATCCCGCTGTGCAACACCCTCGCCGCGCTGTACCCGCGGGCGGAGATCCTGCTGATCGGCCTGAGCGAGCCGGAGGCGCAGATCCACGCCGTGAACGAGAGCGTGTCCCCCGAGGAGCTGGAGCGGCTGTCGGTGGCGGAGGCGCTGTTCCTGCGCAACTACGCGGCGAGCTGAGCGCAGCGCCCGCTCTGCCGACGGCAGAGGGCCCTCGTCACCGTACGGGGCCTTCCCTACGGTCGTCCCATGGACGTCATCGAACTCCTCCCGCGCCTGCACCTGCTGCGCTTCCCGGTCGGCCAGGCCTACCTCTGGCGCGACGGCGACGAACTGACGCTGATCGACGCCGGACCGGCCGGGTCGGGCGCGCGCATCGCCGAGGCGGCCGAAGCGGTCGGCCGCGTACGGCGCGTGGTCCTCACCCACTTCCACGAGGACCACGCGGGCGGGGCGGGCGAGGTCGCGGCGCTCGGCGGCGCCGACGTACTGGCGCACGCCCTGGACGCGCCCGTCGTACGGGGCGAGGTGCCGGGCCCGCCACCGGTGTTCGAGGACTGGGAGCGCCCCCTGCACGCCGAGGCCGTCCGGCGGCTTCCCCGGGGCGGCTTCGACCGCCCGGCACGGGTGAGCGAGGTGGCGGAGGGCGACGTCCTCGACTTCGGCGGCGGGGCGCGCGTCGTCCACGTCCCCGGCCACACGGACGGCAGCATCGCACTGCACCTGCCGCGCCACGGCGTGCTGTTCACGGGCGACGCCGTGGCCGCGTCGCCCGTCGACGGCACCGTGATGCCGGGCGTGTTCAACGTCGACCGGGACCGGACCGTCGCCTCCTTGCGCCGGTTGGCCGGCCTCGACACGGAGGTGGCCTGCTTCGGCCACGGGGACCCGGTGACCGCCCGGGCCGGAGAGGCGCTCCGGAGGGCGGCGGCGCGGGCGCAGGGTACGCCCGGGTGAGTTCAGCCGAGCGGGGTGCCCGCCTCCAGGTACAGCGCCGCCCCCCGTTCCCGGGCCCTGAGGGCCCAGCGCAGACGGGTGTAGCGGACCGGGGGCAGCAGGTCGGCGGCCTCCTCCTCGGTGACGAACCGCCAGTCGCGCAGCTCGGGACCGGGCAGCAGCAGCCGGCCGGCGTCCGCGGAGTCGAGCCGCCCGCCGTCGAAGAGCAGCCGCAGACCACCGAAGCCCGGCGGCGCGGGCGATTCCCAGTCGACGACGAGCAGGGCCGGTACGTCGTCCAGGACGATCCCGGTCTCCTCGGTGACCTCGCGCATCCCGGCACGCGCGGGCGCCTCCCCGGGTTCGACGACGCCGCCGGGGAACTCCCAGCCGGGCTTGTAGGTGGGGTCGACGAGCAGCACGCGGTCCTGTTCGTCGAAGAGCAGGACACCGGCGGCGAGTGTCTCGGCGGTGGGCTCGGGTGTCTGCACGATGTCGCAGGCGGGCACGGTGCCCGCGCTGACCGCCTCGGCGATGCGGGCGGCGGCCTCGTACGCGGTGAGGGAACTGGTGTCCACGGGGTGCGCGTCGGCGGTGAGCCAGGAGGCGAGGGCGGCGCGGTAGGGCTCGATGTGCTCGTACGACCACTGCCGTACGCGTATCTCGCCGCCGGGCAGGTCCTGCGGCACCTCGCGGCCCGCCATGCGCTCGCGCAGGATCGTTTCGGCCGGGGCCAGGAGGATGTGCCGGACCGGGATCCGGCGGGCCGCGAGGCCGCCGAAGATCTCGTCGCGGTACTCCTGGCGCAGCAGGGTCATGGGGACCACGAGGGTCCCGCCGAGCTCGGCGAGCATCGCGGCCGCCGTGTCGATCACGAGGCGGCGCCAGATCGGGAGGTCCTGGAAGTCGCCGACCTCGGCGAGGCGTTTGGGCGGCAGCAGGTGCGCGAGTGCGCCGCCGATGACCTCGGGGTCGAAGAGCGTGCTGTTCGGGATCAGTTCGATCAGTTCCCGTGCGGTGGTGGTCTTTCCCGCACCGAACGCACCGTTGATCCAGACGATCACGGTTCCCCCTCTTCTGGTGGCCCCCTGTGGCTTGCCCGCTCCACCCTGCCACGGAAACCAGCCCCAGTTGAGGGGGCACGAAACGGCGCCGGTGCCCCCGGACGAGGGGCACCGGCGCCGTGCGGACCGGTCCGTGCGGGTCAGCCCCGGTGGTCGAGGGCCTCCTGGGCAAGGGGAAGAGTTTCGGTGAGGACGGTGCTCTCGACGGCGCCGACGGTGTCCTCCGCCTCGACGTCGACCGGGAGGCCGCCCTGTGCGTGGGACGGGGTGACGGCCGCGACGACGAAGCCGGTGGCGAGGGAGGCGAGGGCGAGCATGCTGCGCTTCTTCATGCCGCACTCAACTGTGTCCGCCGGGCCGGGGTAACGGGTGGGGGTGCGAACGGGGGCCGACGGGTTCGGCTCTCGGCTCCATCGGGGGCTCGCGGCCCGGGTGGCGGCCGCCCGCCCGGGGGCGGGCCGCCGTCGCGCCGCAGTCCGGCTGCCCGGGCAGGGCCTCAGACGCCCGCCGCGGTCACTCCCGCCGTCCTGGTGAGGGCGGCCGCGGCCGCTCCCACCAGCCCGGCGTCCGTGCCCATCTGCGCCGGCACCACGGCCAGGCGCTGCACGAAGGACAGGGTCGCGTAGTCGGTGAGGGCCTTGCGCAGCGGGGCGAAGAGCACCTCGCCCGCCTTGCCCACCCCACCGCCGACCACGGCGATGTCGATCTCCACGAGGGTCGCGGTGGCCGCGATCCCGGCGGCCAGCGCCTGCGCGGCCCGTTCGAACGACGCCACGGCGACGGGATCACCCGCACGGGCGGCGGCGGCCACGGCGGCCGCGGAGGTGTCGCCGTCCGGCCCCGGACGCCAGCCGCCGTCGAGGGCACGCCGCGCGATGTTGGGGCCGCTCGCTATGCGCTCGACGCAGCCGCGCGCGCCGCAGGGGCACGGGTCGCCGTCCAGGTCCACACTGATGTGGCCGATGTGGCCGGCGTTCCCGGTCGGACCGGGGTGCAGCCGGCCGTTGAGCACCAGACCGCCGCCGACACCCGTCGAGACCACCATGCACAGCGCGTTGTCGTGCCCGCGGGCGGCGCCCTGCCAGTGCTCGGCCGCCGTGATGGCCACCCCGTCGCCGATCAGCTCGACGGGCAGCTCACCGGCGGCGGCGCGGACCCGCCGGACCAGCGGGTAGTCGCGCCAGCCGGGCACGTTCACCGGGCTCACGGTGCCGGCGCAGGCGTCCACCGGTCCGGCGCTGCCGATGCCGACGGCCGTCGCGCGGCCCCACAGCGGCGAGGCGGTCAGTTCCCCGAGCACCTCCTCGACGGCCCGCATCACGGTCTCGCCGTCCTGTCGGGCGGGCGTCGCACGCTGCGCGCGCACCTGGATCCTGCCGTGGCCGTCCACCAGCGCTCCGGCGATCTTGGTGCCGCCGATGTCCAGCGCGGCCACGAGGTCGGTGTGCATCAGTGTCGGATCTCCCCGTCAACCATGAGAATCACAAGAGAACAGCAGGCCGGTCGCACGGTGACGGCACGGGCCCGAGATTGCGATGGACAGTGTCCCCTGGACCTGACAACGTTGTCCAGGCTCTATGCTCGACGCCACATCCTCATACGAACCCATGACCGACGCATCCCCTGTGGACGACAGGAACCGACGCGATCCCGTGGACGACAGGACAGGACAGGACACCGTGCCCGACACGCCCCGCCGCGCAGGCCGCCTTCCCGGGAACCGCTACGGCAACCGCCCGACCATGAAGGACGTGGCCGCTCGCGCCGGGGTCGGGCTGAAGACCGTCTCCCGGGTGGTCAACGGGGAACCGGGCGTGACCCCGGAGACGGAACGGCGCGTCCAGGAGGCGATCGACGCGCTCGGCTTCCGCCGCAACGACAGCGCGCGGGTGCTCCGCAAGGGCCGGACGGCGAGCGTCGGCCTGGTCCTGGAGGACCTGGCGGACCCGTTCTACGGCCCGCTCAGCCGCGCGGTGGAGGAGGTGGCCCGCGCCCACGGTGCGCTGCTCATCAACGGGTCCAGCGCGGAGGACCCGGACCGCGAGCAGGAACTGGTGCTGGCCCTGTGCGCGCGGCGCGTGGACGGGCTGGTGGTGATTCCGGCCGGGGACGACCACCAGTACCTGGAGCCGGAGATCAAGGCGGGCGTCGCCACGGTGTTCGTCGACCGTCCGGCGGGCCGCATCGACGCGGACGTGGTGCTGTCCGACAACTTCGGCGGCGCCCGCGACGGCGTGGCCCATCTGATCGCGCACGGGCACCGCCGGATCGGCTTCATCGGCGACATGCCCCGCATCCACACCGCCGCCGAGCGGCTGCGCGGCTACCGGGCGGCCATGGAGGACGCCGGCATACCCGTGAAGGACGCCTGGATGTCCCTCGGCGTCACCGACCCGGAGCGGGTGCGCCGGGCCGCCGAGGAGATGCTCGCCGGCCCCGATCCGGTCACGGCCGTCTTCGCGGGCAACAACCGGGTGACGGTCACCGTGATCCGGGTCCTCGCCGAGCACGCCCGCAGCGTCGCCCTGGTCGGCTTCGACGACATCGAGCTCGCCGATCTGCTCCAGCCGGGCGTCACGGTGGTCGCCCAGGACGCGGCGGCCCTCGGCCGCACCGCCGCCGAACGGCTCTTCCGGCAACTGGACGGCACCCTGCTCGCACCGGACCGGATCGAACTGCCGACCCGGCTGATCACCCGCGGCTCGGGCGAGCTGCCGCCCGCGGACTGAGCGGCCCGTGGCGGACCTTTCGCGGGGCGGCGGTCCCCGGGATCCCGGCGTGCCGCCCGGCCGACGGTCCGGTGACCGCCGCGCGCCCGAGCCGGGCGGGGCGGGCCGGACGCTGCGGGCGCTGGGGCTGGCCGAGGCGCCGCGCGAGCACCCCTTGCTGTATCCGGGCGCGTGGCCGGCCGAGTCCGGGCTGCTCGTCGGGGACCGGCTGCTGCCGCTGGACGGGCCGGTCCACGAGGACCGCGTCCCCGTCCTCGCGATCGGCTCCAACGCGAGCCCGGGCCAGTTACGGCACAAGATGGCCGGGTTCGGCATCACGTCGCCGATCCCGATGGTCAAGGCCCGGGTCACCGGCGTGGACATCGGCGTCTCGGCCCATGTGAGCCGCCTGGGCTACGTCTCCGCCTCGCCGGTCAGCGCCCCGGACACTGTGCGGGAGCTGTTCGTGATCTGGCTCGACGCGGAACAGCTCGCCGTGATCGACGTCAGCGAGGGCGTGCCGCTGCCGACCGGCAACTTCGACCGTGCCTGGCTGCCCGCTCCCGGCGTGCGGATCGAGGCCGACGGCGTGGTGCTGAGCGGCGCGTACGCCTACGTCAACCGCCACGGTGTCCTGCACAACGGCACCGCAGCACCGCGCACCCATCCGGGGCAGCGCGCCCTGCTGGCCGAACTGCTCGTCCGGTCGGCCCGGCTGCGGGAACTGTTCGGGGTCACACCCGAGGAGTTCTGCGCGCGGGCACGGGCCGACCGGCGGCTGTGCGAGCGGGGGACGCGGCTGTTCGCCGAGGAGAAGTGGGTGACGGCGTCCGGCCTGGAACGGTACCTGCCGCCGTCCGCTAAGCCGAGGCCGTGAGGTCGCCGCGCCGGGGCGAGGCGAAGCCCTCCAGGTCGGCG
Organism: Streptomyces viridiviolaceus; assembly: GCF_014650995.1. GTDB lineage: Bacteria > Actinomycetota > Actinomycetes > Streptomycetales > Streptomycetaceae > Streptomyces > Streptomyces viridiviolaceus. Next base: position 2,111 of record NZ_BMWA01000010.1, on the reverse strand, counting down.
CGGGTGAGGCCGGTCAGCCGGGCCACCTCGGCGATGTCGAGGGCACCGCAGTCCAGACCGCGCAGCAGGTAGCCGCTGAGGGCCTTGGCGGTGGCGGGCTCGTCCATCACGTCGCCACCGGTCCGGCTGGCGTAGCGGGCGAGGCGGGCGGCGGCCTGCTCGAAGCCCTCGCGGTAGAAGGCGAAGACGGCGGCGTACCGGGTGGGGATGTGGCCGGGGTGCATGTCCCAGCCCTGGTAGTAGGCGCGGGCCAGGGCGCGGCGGGTGAGGCCGTAGTGCAGGCGCCAGGCGTCGTGGACCTTCGCCGTGGGGCCGACCGGCAGGACGTTGGTGGAGCCGTCCGAGACGCGTACGCCGGTACCGGCCGCGGCGACCTGCATGATCGCCTTGGCGTGGTCGGCGGCGGGGTGGTCGCTGGCCTGGTAGGCGGCGGAGACACCGAGGCAGGCGCTGTAGTCGAAGGTCCCGTAGTGCAGCCCGGTGGCGCGGCCCTCGGCGGCCTGGATCATGCGGGCGACGGTGGCGGTGCCGTCGGAGGCGAGGATGGACTGGCTGGTCTCGATCTGGATCTCGAAGCCGATCCGTCCGGGCTCCAGGCCGCGTGCCTTCTCGAACGCCTCCAGGAGCCGCACCATGGCGGTGACCTGCTCGGGGTAGGTGACCTTGGGCAGGGTGAGGACCAGCCCGTCCGGCAGGCCGCCGGCCTCCGTCAGGCCGCTGAGGAAGACGTCGAGCGTGCGGATGCCCCGGTCGCGCACCTGGGCCTCCATGCACTTCATGCGGATGCCCATGTACGGGGCGGCCGTCCCGTCGGCGTACGCCTCGGCGATCAACCGGGCGGCGCGGGCGGCGGCCTCGTCCTCCTCGGCGTCGGCGCGGTTGCCGTAGCCGTCCTCGAAGTCGACGCGCAGGTCCTCGATCGGCTCGCGCTCCAGCTTGGCGCGCACGCGCGCGTACACGGGCTCGGCGAGTTCGTCGGACAGGCCCAGTACGGCGGCGAAGGACGCGGCGTCCGGGGCGTGCTCGTCGAGTGCGGCGAGGGCCTGGTCGCCCCAGGAGCGGATCGTGTCGGCGGCGAAGACGTCGCCGGGGACGTAGACGGTGTGGACGGGCTGGCGGGTGCCCGGGTCTCCGGGGTAGCGGCGCTCCAGCTCCGCGTCGACCGGCGCGAGGGAGGCACTGATCTCCTCGCTGACGGCACCCGCGAGGCTCGTTGCCACCTTCTCCTGCTGACCCATCCGATACCCTCCTATTTTCCACTGTACGGAATCAACAATCCGCAGAGCGAAGTTATCCGGCGACCTTCCCGTCGGTCAACACCATCCTGCGCAGACGCCGAGGCCCCCGCGACCAGCGACGGTCGCGGGGGCCTCGGTCGGCTTCCGGCGGGATGCTCAGCCCTTGCGGGTCTTGACTTCCTCGGTGAGCTGCGGGACGACGTCGAACAGGTCGCCGACGACGCCGTAGTCGACCAGGTCGAAGATCGGGGCCTCCGGGTCCTTGTTGATCGCCACGATCGTCTTCGAGGTCTGCATGCCGGCCCGGTGCTGGATCGCGCCGGAGATGCCGGAGGCGATGTACAGCTGCGGCGAGACGGACTTGCCGGTCTGGCCGACCTGGTTGGTGTGCGGGTACCAGCCCGCGTCCACCGCGGCACGCGAGGCACCCACGGCCGCACCCAGGCTGTCGGCGAGGGCCTCGATGAGCGCGAAGTTCTCCGCGCCGTTGACGCCACGGCCGCCGGAGACCACGATCGCGGCCTCGGTCAGCTCCGGACGCCCGGTCGACTCACGCGGCGTACGACCGGTGACCTTGGTACCGGTCGCCTGCGCGGAGAACGACACGGACAGGGCCTCGACCGCGCCGGCGGCCGGGGCGGCCTCGACGGCGGCCGAGTTCGGCTTGACCGTGATGACCGGGGTGCCCTTGGAGACGCGGGACTTGGTGGTGAAGGCGGCGGCGAACACCGACTGGGTGGCCACCGGACCCTCGTCGCCGGCCTCCAGGTCGACGGCGTCGGTGATGATGCCCGAACCGATGCGCAGCGCCAGACGGGCGGCGATCTCCTTGCCCTCCGCGGAGGAGGGGACCAGGACCGCGGCCGGGGACAC
>NZ_BMWA01000009.1:109610-336400 GCF_014650995.1 Streptomyces viridiviolaceus | reverse complement strand
ACGGCCCCGACCCACAACCGCAACCGATGGCGCCACGCGCACCCCCACCGCACCCGCACAGGCCGCCGCAGGCACCCCGGCCCAAGCGCCGCAGGCACCCGCAGGCACCCCGCCCAAGCGCCGCAGGCCACCGCAGGCACCCACAGGCACCCGCAAGCTCACGCCTCCCCCGCCGCCGCCCGATCCAGCAGCCCCGTCCGGGCAGCCAGCGCCGCCGCCTCCAGCCGGGAGCCGACCCCCAGTTTCATCAGCACCCGCTGGACGTGCGTCCGGGCGGTGGACGGAGCGATGCCCATCCCCGCCGCGATCAGGCGGGTGTCCTCCCCGTCCGCCACCCGGACCAGGACCTCGACCTCCCTCGGCGTGAGCATCTGCAGCAGCCGCTGCCCCTCGTCGTCGGGCTGCGCAGCCGGATTCAGCAGCTCACCGAAGGCCCCCTGCAACAGCGCCGGCGCCACCGCCGCCTCCCCCGCCCGCGCCTTCATGATCGCCCGCTCGACCCCCTCTATGCGCTCGTCGTGCCGCACGTACCCCGAGGCCCCGGCCGCAAAGGCCGCCGCGATACCGCGCGGACTCGGCACCGGCCCCAGCACCACCACCGCCACCTGCGGCCGCTCCCGCTTGACCCGCACCACCGGATCGAAGATCCCCGGTTCGGCCGGCGTCGCCGTGCCCAGCAGGCACACCTCCGGCGCCCGGCTGATCACCAGCTCCGCCGCGCCCGCGGCAGGCGCCGTCGCGGCCAGCACCCGGTGCCCCCGCAGCTTCAGCGCCGAGGCCAGCGCCTCGGCGAGCAATCGGTGGTCATCGACCACCATGAGCCGCACTCCCATCGAGCAACCCCCCAGTCACCCCGATACCCCCCGGCACGGACAGCGGCAGCCCCCTCCCGGCCCCCCGCCCCGCCCTTCATGCCCCGGGAAGTTACACGCTTGTTCGACGTTGCGCTCCCCCTACCGGTGATAACTGCCCCGGATCGCCGAAATTCCTCGCAATACGGCCCCGTCCCTGAGCAGGGACGGGGCCGTTCGTCGCACAGAACTCCAGCAGCCGGTCAGCCGCTCGTACCGAACGCGACCGCCAGGTACTCCTTCTCGTCGGCACTGGTCAGTTCACTGGCGTACACCTGCGACATGTACAGGTGGCCCTGCGAGTACAGGATCTCGGCGTACTCCGGCAGCATGCTGGTCTCCACGTCCCGCACCGTCTCGGTCGCCGGGTTCTCCAGCAGCGTGGTCTGCTTGAACGAACCGCCGTCGATGCTGACGATCTGGCCGCCCTTGTCGTACGGCGGGCGCTTGTAGGCCAGCACGTTGCCGCCGTCCATGCGCAGCGGGGTGATCGTGTAGCCGTCACCGGCGTCGGCGCGCTGCCCGGTCTGCTTGCCGGTGGCCAGGTCGAACGCGACGACCTCATTGGTGCGGCTGTACCCCTCGCCGCCGCCCTCGTGCTCCTCGGTCGGGATGTACAGCCGGTCTCCGCCGACCGCGAGCCCCGTGCAGTGCTCGATCTTCGTGATCGTGTCGCAGCGCGCCGCGAACTGCTCGCCGGGCGCCGAGATGCGGGTGCGCAGTTCGCCGGTCTTGTTGTCGATGGAGAAGAAGTCCGAGATGCCGCTGCCGTCACCGGCGGAGTCGCCGACGTCGGCGGCCACGACCAGCGGGTCGGTCGAGACGACCCCGGCGTACTCGATGCCCTTGGCCATCTTGTACTCCGAGATCACCTTCCCGGTCTTGGGGTCGATGGTCTGGATGTTGAGCTGGCGGGCGTCGTACGAACCGCACTTGCGCACCGCGACGAGCTTCGCGCCGCCGCCGTAGCCCGCGTCGTAGCAGGAGTCGGTCGTCTTCGGGGACCACAGGATGTCGCCCGTGGCGACGTCGAAGGCCACGCCGCCGCTGGTGCTGCCGGCGGCGACGGTGCCGCCGCTGATCGTGACGTTGTCGAAGGAGATCAGCTGGTCACCGGCCTTGCCGGTCTTCGTCCACACCTTCTTGCCCGCGTCCAGGTCGATCAGAGCGACCTGGCTGCAGCCGTGCGAGGGCTCGGCCTTGGTCGGCATGTCGGGCTGGTAGACGACGACCGCCTTGTTGTCCTCGGTGACGTGCTTGCCGGCCGTGCACACCGGACCGTCCAGCTTGATCGTCCACAGCTTGCTGCCCTTGTCGGGGTCGTAGCCGACGATCTCGGCGATCCCGCTCTTGGCGTACACCTTGTCGGTGAGCCAGGAACCGGAGACGACGACGCTGCTGTCGTCCTTGCTCACCGGCGGCGACGGGACCTGGAAGAGCACCTTGGCGGACGGGTCGGCGGGCACCTTCTCCTCGCCGCCGGACGATGTGCCGCCGGTACCGCCCTTGTCGTCCTTGCCGCCCTTGCCACCGGTGCCGCCGCTGGAGCTCGCGGTGTCGTCCTTGCCGCCGTCGTCACCGGAACCGGCGTACCAGATGCCGCCGCCGATGATCAGGGCGATCGCGACGACGGCGGAGACGATGATCGCCACCTGCGTGTTGATCTTGCGCCCGCCGCCCGAGCCGCCCGCCTGGGGCTGCAGCGGCACGGTCGCCTGCGGGTAGCCGTAGCCGGGCTGACCGGGCTGCTGGCCGTACGGGTTCGGCGGCTGGCCGTAGGGCCCCGGCTGCTGCGGCTGTCCATAGGGACCGGGCTGCTGACCCGGGTAGCCGTAACCGGGCTGGGGCGTCGGCGGGGCCTGCGGGTACCCGTACCCGGGCTGCGGCGCAGCCGACGGCGGGGTCGGCGGCGCCTGCGGGGGCGTCTGCGGTGCCTGGGGCGTCTGCGGTGCCTGCGGATAGCCGTACCCGGGCTGCGGAGCCTTGCCCAGGTTCGGCCCGCTTCCGCCGGGCGCGGGCTGCGGCGGCGGGTCCTGCGGTGGGCCGAACCCTCCCCCCTGCGGCGGCTGGTTGGGCGGCGGGGGCGGCGGCTGGGTCATGACGTGAGTACCTCGAAGAGCGAAGACGACGAATGCGACGGGAACGACCGGGCGGAGAAGATCACTTGCCGTAGGCGAGCATCAACTTCTCCTTCGTGTCGTCGTTGCCGGTCAGGCGGGTGGTGGAGATGTAGAAGCGCCCGTCGACCCAGTCGATCGCCTTGGAGTAGAAGCTGTTCTCGATGTCCGCGGTGCCCTGCGGGTTCTGCAGCAGCTCGACCGGCTTGTGGCTGCTGCCACCGGTCGGGATCGACACGACCTGCCCGCCGGCGTCGTACGACGGCCGCACATACGCGATGAGCTGGTCGCCCTCGACCTTCATCGGCATCATCGTCTCGTCGGCCGGGGACTTCACCCGCCACTTCTCCTTGCCGTTGGCGAGGTTGACCGCGACGATCTCGTTCGCGCCGGTGGTCGCCTCGGTCGGCAGGTAGAGGGTGTCGCCGGCGACGGCGATGCCCGCGCAGCCCTGGAGATCGCGTTCGAGGATGGCCCAGCCGCACTCGGGGGCGAAGTCCTCGTCGAAGCCGACCTGCGAGCGGAACTTGCCGCCGGCGGTGAAGGTGGAGATGTTCCAGGCCTTCTTGTCCTCGTTGGTGCTGTAGATCACGACCGGGTCGACGGAGTAGGCCCGGGCGACCCGCCACCCCTTGTCGAACTTCTGGGTCCACAGGACCTTGCCGGTCTTGGGGTCGAGGCCCTGGACCTCGTCGTGCTCGTTGTTGCCGCCGGCGCCGCAGGAGGCGACCTGGAGCAGGCCCTTGCCGCCGGCGAACCCGGCGGGGAAGCAGGCGTCGTCGCCGTACCGCTTCTTGTCGTAGAGCTTCTTGCCGCTGGTCACGTCGTAGGCCGTGCCGGACTGGGAGCGGCCGACCATCAGGGTGGTGCCGGCGACGGTCAGTTCGACGGAGAGCGTGGAGTCGAACAGCTCGCCGTCGTCGACCTTCTGGGTCCAGCCCTTCTCGCCGGTGTCGAGGTCGATCTCCTGGAGCTGGTTGCACTTGGCGCGGTCGCTGGAGCCGCTCATGTAGGCGACGACGATCTTGTCGTCGGCGGTCTTCTCCGGGGTGACCGCACAGATCTTCTGCGGGAAGGCGATCGGGTCCCAGGTGGGCTTGCCGTCACCGACGTCGAAGGCGAAGAGCTGCTTGTACGCCGCCTTCACCGCGGTCTTGTCGGTGATCCACATGCCGGGGGCGTCGGCGCCGGAACCGGGCGCGTCGGGCGCCTCCTTGTACCAGAGCACCTTGGACTCGCCCGCCTGGCGGCCCTCGTTGAGGTCCTCGGTCTCCTCGCCGCCGTCGCCGCTGCCGTCGCCGGGGTTGAGCGGGGCACCGGAGACGGAGGGCTTGGCGTCGTCGCTCTTCTCGGCGACCGGCTTCTTGTCCTTGCCGTCGTCGCCCCCGGTGACCGCCCACACGCTGCCGCCGACGACGAGCAGGGCGACGACCGCGGCGCCGATGGCGAGGGCGGGCTTGCCCTTGAAGGGGTTGCGCGATCCGGAGCCGCCTGGCGGCGGGGTGCCGGGGGCGCCGGGGAACTGCGGCTGCGGGTAGCCGTAGCCGGGCTGCTGACCGTACGGACCCGGCTGCTGGGGCTGGGCGTACGGACCGGAGGTGTACGGGCCCGGCTGCGCGTAAGGCCCCGGCTGCTGCTGCGGGTAGCCGTACCCCGGCTGCGGCGCTCCGGACGGCGGGCCCTGCGGAGGCGGCGGGGTCTGCGGCGGGCCCTGCGGGGGCGGCGGGGCCCCGGACCCACCGCCCGGCGGCGGATCCTGCGGTGCTCCGAAGCCACCGGGCTGCGGCGGCTGGTTGGGCGGCTGAGTCATCAGCGCGTTCCCCCTTACTCACTGATTTTTAGCCACGCCCTGAGGTACGCGCGGATCTCAGAGTCGTACTCAGGCAGTCACTCAGACAGTCCTCAGACGGCCCTTTCTATCACCTGGCGCGGACACGGCACCGGGCCGTATCCGCCCCTGTTCCCAAGGGAGGACCGGCCCGTGATGCCTCTGTTACGCGCCTTCACGCCCCCTTCACGCGACGCGCGCGCCGTGACCGCGGCCGGTCAGGCGTCCTCCGCCAGTTCCAGCCAGCGCAGTTCCAGCTCCTCGCGCTGCCCCGTCAGGTCGCGCAGCTCGGCGTCCAGTTCGGCCACCTTCGCGAAGTCCGTGGCGTTCTCCGCGATCCGGGCGTGCAGCTTGGCCTCCTTCTCGGAGATCTTGTCCAACTGCCGCTCGATCTTCTGGAGTTCCTTCTTGGCGGCGCGCACGTCGGCGGCGCTCTTCTCGGGCACGTCCGCCGCCGCCTTCACCGCCGCCGGGGCGTTGGCCGCCGCCGCCTCCTCCATCTTCCGGCGCCGCTCCAGGTACTCGTCGATGCCGCGCGGCAGCATCCGCAGCGCGCCGTCGCCGAGCAGGGCGAAGACCCGGTCGGTGGTGCGCTCGACGAAGAACCGGTCGTGGGAGATGACGATCATCGAGCCGGGCCAGCCGTCGAGCAGGTCCTCCAGCTGGGTCAGGGTCTCGATGTCGAGGTCGTTGGTGGGCTCGTCGAGGAAGAGGACGTTGGGCTCGTCCATGAGCAGGCGCAGCAGCTGGAGCCGGCGCCGCTCACCGCCGGAGAGGTCGCCGACCGGCGTCCACTGCTTCTCCTTGGTGAACCCGAACGTCTCGCACAGCTGTCCGGCGGTCATCTCGCGGCCCTTGCCGAGGTCGACGCGTTCCCGGACCCGCTGCACGGCCTCCAGCACCCGCCAGTCCGGGTCCAGTTCGGCGACCTCCTGGGACAGGTAGGCCAGCTTGACGGTCTTGCCGACGCGTACCTGCCCGCCCGCCGGCTGCCGCTCGCCCTCGCTGTACGCGGCTTCGGCGAGCGCGCGCAGCAGGGAGGTCTTGCCCGCGCCGTTGACGCCGACGAGGCCGATGCGGTCGCCGGGACCGAGCTGCCAGGTGACGTGCTTGAGCAGCACCTTGGGGCCGGCCTGGACGGTCACGTCCTCCAGGTCGAAGACGGTCTTGCCGAGCCGGGAGGAGGCGAACTTCATCAGCTCGCTGCTGTCCCGGGGCGGCGGGACGTCCGCGATCAGCTCGTTGGCGGCCTCGACCCGGAAGCGCGGCTTGGAGGTGCGGGCGGGGGCGCCGCGCCGCAGCCAGGCCAGCTCCTTGCGGATCAGGTTCTGCCGCTTGGCCTCCTCGGTCGCGGCGATGCGCTCGCGTTCGGCGCGGGCGAAGACGTAGTCGGAGTAGCCGCCCTCGTACTCGTGGACGTCACCGCGCTGCACGTCCCACATCCGGGTGCAGACCTGGTCGAGGAACCAGCGGTCGTGGGTGACGCAGACGAGTGCGGAGCGCCGCTCCCGCAGGTGCCGGGCGAGCCAGGCGATGCCCTCGACGTCGAGGTGGTTGGTGGGCTCGTCCAGGACGATCAGGTCCTGCTCGTCGATGAGCAGCTTGGCGAGCGCGATGCGGCGCCGCTCGCCACCGGAGAGCGGCCCGATGACGGTGTCGAGCCCTTGCGGGAACCCGGGCAGGTCGAGGCCGCCGAACAGGCCGGTCAGCACGTCCCGGATCTTGGCGTTGCCCGCCCACTCGTGGTCGGCCATGTCGCCGATGACCTCGTGGCGGACGGTGGCCTCGGGGTCGAGGGAGTCGTGCTGGGTGAGCACGCCGAGGCTCAGCCCGCCGGAGTGGGTGACGCGGCCGGTGTCCGGCTCCTCCAGCTTGGCGAGCACCCGGATCATGGTGGTCTTGCCGTCGCCGTTGCGCCCGACGACACCGATGCGGTCCCCTTCGGAGACGCCGAGGGAGATGCCGTCGAGGAGTGCACGGGTGCCGTACACCTTGCTGACGTTCTCGACATTGACCAGGTTGACGGCCATTTCTCTCCTGCCTGGGGGATCGATCAGCTTTCAAGCGTAGGCCCTTCGGGGGGCTGGGCGACGCGGACGAGGGTCGTCACTCTTTGTGGTGGCAAGTAGCGCTCTGCGCATACGGTCGCGCGATGCATAGCACTCTTGTGCCAACCGGACAGCAAAGGAGGGCCGGATGATCCGTTCGTACAAGTTCCTCATGCGGCCCACCGTGCGTCAGCAGATCGCGCTCGGCGAGATGCTGCGGGATCACTGCTCCCTCTACAACGGTGCATTGCAAGAACGCCGCGACGCCTGGCGGCATGTGTCGAAGACGAGTATCAAGTACGGGCAGCAGTCCGCGCAGCTCAAGGAGATCCGCGCCTTCGACCCAGAGCGGCAGGGGCGTTGGTCGTTCTCCTCTCAGCAGGCAACCTTGCGCCGCCTGGACAAGGCGTTCGCGGCGTTCTTCCGGCGCGTGAAGGCCGGGGAGAAGCCGGGCTGCCCCCGTTTCCGGGGCGTCAACTGGTTCGACACCGTGGACTTCCCCAGGGACGGTGACGGCTGCCGCTGGGACGCCACCCCGCACGATCCGATCACCCGCGTCCGCTTCCAAGGTGTCGGACACGTCAAGGTGCACCAGCATCGTCCGGTGACCGGCAGGGTCAAGACCGTCAGCATCAAGCGCGAGGGCAAGCGCTGGTACGTGGTACTGACCGCCGAACAGAGCGAGCCCGAGCCGCTGCCCGCGACGGGCAGCGTGGTCGGCATCGACATGGGCATAGCCTCGTTCCTCACCACCTCCAACGGTGAGCACATCGCCAATCCCCGCCACGGCCACAAGGCCGCCGCCAGATTGAAAGCCGCACAGCAGGCACTCAGCCGGTGCACGCGCGGATCCAAGCGCCGGCACAAGGCCGCCCAGAAGGCCGCAACCCTGCACCGCAAGGTCCGCCGCCAACGCCTGGACCACGCGCACAAGACCGCGCTCGGCCTGGTGCGCGCACACGACTTCATCGCGTACGAAGACCTGAAGATCTGCAGCATGAGCACCGCCCCCGCACCAAAGCCCGACCCCGGGACGCCAGGCGCGTTCCTGCCCAACGGGGCTGCAGCGAAGGCCGGGCTGAACCGTTCGATCGCCCGACGCCGGATGGGGGGTGTTCCTCGCGATCCTGAACGCCAAGGCTGAAAAGTGCCGGACGACAAGTGATCGCTGTGGACCCCCGCAACACCTCCCGGCGGTGCCCCGCATGCGGGCACACCGCCAAGGAGAACCGGCCCACCCAGGAGAAATTCCACTGCGTCTCGTGCGGCCACACGGCACACGCCGACACCGTGGGAGCCCTGAACGTTCTGCGGGCCGGGCTGGTCCGTCGCGAAGCCCAGTCGGCATAGCGAGAAGCCCCCGCGTTCACGCGGAGGAAGAGTCACGGGAGGAACCATGACCGGAACAAGCAAGAACGACAGCGACGACGACCGCCGAGAGCCCGTACAGCATGGCCACCTTCACTGGCCGGTGCCGCCCGTGGACGGCTACACCGTGGACGACCTGTTCACACTGCCCGATCTCCCGCCGCACACCGAGCTGATCGACGGGAGCCTCGTCCTGGTGAGTCCGCAGCGCAATTTCCACGCAGACGTCATCGACCTGCTGGTCAGCGGCCTCCGGCGAAGCGTGCCGAAGGAGTTCAGGGTGAAGGTGAAGCGGGAAATGACCATCATCCTCGACCGACGCAACGGCCCGGAGCCCGACGTGAGCGTGGTCCTGGCCGATGCGGTCAGCGGCCCGGACCAGACGTGCTACCAGGCTCAGGACGTGCTGTTGGCCGTCGAAGTCGTGTCCCCCGACTCGGAGTCCCGCGACCGTACGACCAAACCGCAGAAGTACGCCGCCGCCGGCATCCCCAACTTCTGGCGCGTCGAGCGCGACGGAACCGGCCGCAGTCCGCTTGTTCACGCTATGAGCTGGACCTGCTCACCCGCGCGTACGTACACATGGGCATGCACCGCGACTGGATCAAGGTCGCCAAGCCCTACCCCGTCGACATCGACCTGACCGCCATCGACGGACTCTGACCCGGCCCCTCAGACCACCGTCGCCCCCGCCGCCGGCCCCGAAGCCGTCCGCACCGTCGCGCAGGTCCCCGACGCCCGCAGCACCCCGGCGATGTCGGACGCGGACTTCGCGTCCGAGGCGAGGAACGCCGTCGTCGGCCCCGAACCCGAGACCAGCGCGGCCAGCGCCCCCGCCGCCCGTCCCGCCGCGAGGGTGTCCGCCAGCTCGGGGAAGAGGGAGAGCGCCGCGGGCTGGAGGTCGTTGGAGACGGCCACGGCGAGCGCGGCGGGGTCGCCCTTGGCGAGGGCGTCCAGCACCGCCTGGTCGGCGACCGGCTCGGGGACGTCCAGGCCCTCCGTCAGGCGGTCGAACTCGCGGAAGACGGCCGGGGTGGACAGGCCCCGCGCGGCCATCGCGAACACCCAGTGGAAGTCGCCGCCGACCTCCAGCTCCGTCAGCTTCTCCCCGCGCCCGGTGCCGAGCGCCGCCCCGCCGAGCAGGCTGAACGGCACGTCGCTGCCCAGGTCGGCGCAGATCGCGAGCAGCTCGTCCCGGGAGGCGCCGGTTCCCCACAGGGCGTCGCAGGCCACCAGCGCGCCCGCGCCGTCCGCGCTGCCGCCCGCCATGCCGCCGGCCACCGGGATGTCCTTGGCGATGTGCAGGTGGACGTCGGGCTCGCGGCCGTAGCGCTCGGCGAGGGCGAGGGCGGCGCGGGCCGCCAGGTTCGTGCGGTCCAGGGGGACCTGGCCGGCGTCCGGGCCCTCGCAGGTGACGCGCAGGCCCTCCGGTGCAGGGGTCGCGGTGATCTCGTCGTGGAGGGAGACCGCGAGGAAGACGTTGGCCAGGTCGTGGAAGCCGTCCGGGCGGGCGGCGCCCACGGCGAGCTGGACGTTGACCTTGGCGGGGACGCGTACCGTCACGCTCACTTGCTCGTCACTCCTTGTGTTCGGCGATACGCGCGAACTCTTCCACGGTCAGGGCCTCGCCACGCGCCTGCGGCGACACCCCGGCGGCGACGAGGGCGGCCTCGGCGGCGGCCGCGGAGCCGGCCCAGCCGGCGAGGGCGGCCCGCAGGGTCTTGCGGCGCTGGGCGAAGGCGGCGTCGACGACGGCGAAGACCTCGGCCTTCGAGGCCGTCGTCTTCAGCGGCTCGCTGCGGCGGACCAGCGACACCAGTCCGCTGTCGACGTTCGGGGCGGGCCAGAAGACGTTGCGGCCGATGGCGCCGGCCCGCTTCACCTCGGCGTACCAGTTGGCCTTCACGGAGGGCACGCCGTACACCTTCGAGCCCGGCCCCGCGGCGAGGCGGTCGGCGACCTCCGACTGGACCATGACGAGGGTGCGCTCGATGCTCGGGAAGGTGTCGAGCATGTGCAGGAGCACGGGCACGGCGACGTTGTAGGGGAGGTTGGCGACCAGCGCGGTCGGGGCGGGGCCCGGCAGCTCGGTCACGTGCATCGCGTCCGAGTGGACCAGCGCGAAGCGGTCGGCGCGCCCCGGCATGCGGGCGGCCACCGTGGCGGGCAGGGCCGCGGCGAGGACGTCGTCGATCTCGACGGCGGTCACCCGGTCGGCGACCTCCAGCAGGGCCAGGGTGAGCGAGCCGAGACCCGGTCCCACCTCGACCACCACGTCGTCGGGGCGGACCTCGGCGGTGCGGACGATACGGCGGACCGTGTTCGCGTCGATCACGAAGTTCTGGCCGCGCTGCTTGGTGGGGCGCACGCCGAGGGCTGCCGCGAGTTCGCGGACGTCGGCGGGGCCCAGAAGGGCGTCGGGGGTGGGGCTGCTCACCCCGCAAGGGTAGCCGGGGGTCATCCGTGCAGCCGTGCCCCGCAGTGCGGCCAGGCGCTCGCCCCGCTGCGCACGTAGAGCTTCTTGGCCCGGTAGGTCTGCTCCGCCGCCGAGGCGTCCTGGGGCCGGCCCCGGCCGCCGAGGTCCTGCCAGGTGCGGGTGTCGAACTGGTACAGCCCCCCGTACGTGCCCGAGGGGTCCACCGCGTCCGGGCGGCCGCCCGACTCGCACGCAGCCAGCCCCTGCCAGTCCAGGTGACCGGTGCCCCCCACGGACGCCGGCCGCGGTTTCGTGCCGACGTGCACCACCTGAGGGCGGGGCTCGCGCACCACCTCGGTGCGCAGACGGCGCGGCTTTTCCCGGACCCCGTTGACGGTGCGCACGGCGTACGTGGTCCGCCGCAGGCCGGGCTGTCCCGCCTGCTGGACGACCTCGGTGCCCCGGTACAGCGACGGGTCCTGCGTTCTCTCCACCCGGAAGGGGATCGGTTCCTCGTGGACCTCGTGCGAGCCGGTGATCCGCAGCACCGTGACGGTCTGCCCGTCGCGCGGGAAGCCGGCCGGCGGCACCGACGTGGTGTCCTGGCCGCGCAGGGTGATCCCGGCCTCCTCGACGGCCTCGCGCACGGTCGCGGCGTTGGTGCGGACGGTGCGGGCCCGGCCGTCCGCCATGACCGTCACCACGCGTTCGGTACGGACGTCCAGCGCGAGTCCCTCGCGGCCGATGCGCCGGGAGCGCGAGGTGGACAGGTACGCGCCCTCGGTACGGACTCCGAGCTGCCGCAACGTTCCCTCCACCGTCTCGGCCGTCGTCCACACCTGGCGACGACGGCCGTCGAGGGTGAGCAGGACGGGGCGGCCGTAGCGGACGGTGACGTCGTCGCCGCTGGTGAGCGGCGTGCCGGGGGCGGGTACGACGACGTCGTGGGCGCCCACCTCGACGCCCTCCTCGGCGAGCAGTTCGGTCACGTCGTCGGCGAAGGTGTGCAGGGTGCGCGGCGTGCCGTCGACGGTCAGCTCGACGGCCTTGTCCTCGGCGACGAAGGCGGTGGTGCCGCCCGCGAGGAACGCCACGACCAGCGCCCGCGGCAGCAGGCGGCGCAACGAGGCGTCCGCGCGCTCGGTGTACCGCGCCCGGCGCCGGCGCGCGGCCCGCCCGTCCGGTGCGGGAACCGGCGCCGCGGGCCGGGCGCCCTGCCGGGGCAGCGCGGCGCGGCCGGTCACCTCGTAGGCGGGCCGGTAGGTGTCGCCGTACGCCAGGGTGGGCGCACTGTGCACGTCATACGGTTCACAGCTCTCGTATGTCTCGTGCGTCTTGTCGGTCTCGTGCGTCTCGTACGTCTCGAACTGCGCTCTGCTCACGCCGACACGCTCCAGGGGTCCGGATCGGGCCCCCAGAACCTAGCGGAGCGGTCGTCACTCTCCCAAGCGACTTCGCTACGGAGAGTTTCGTGTCGCGGTCAGCAGTCGCGCTCAGTAACCGAAGGCGCGGGCGGTGTTCGCCGCGAGGGCCGTGGCCAGGGCGTCCTCGTCGATGCCCCGCACGGCGGCCATCGCACGCACCGTGACCGGCACCAGGTAAGGGGCGTTGGGCCGGCCCCGGTAGGGCACCGGCGTGAGGAACGGCGCGTCGGTCTCCACCAGGACCAGTTCCAGCGGCGCCACGGCGAGGGCGTCGCGCAGGTTCTGGGCGTTCTTGAAGGTGACGTTGCCGGCGAAGGACATGTAGTACCCGGCGCGGGCGCAGATCTCCGCCATGTCCGCGTCGCCGGAGTAGCAGTGGAAGACGGTGCGCTCGGGGGCGCCCTCCTCCTTGAGGATGCGCAGGACGTCGGCGTGGGCGTCGCGGTCGTGGATGACCAGGGCCTTGCCGTGCCGCTTGGCGATCTCGATGTGGGCGCGGAAGGACCGCTCCTGCGCCTCCTTGCCCTGCGGACCGGTGCGGAAGTAGTCCAGGCCCGTCTCGCCGACGCCCTTGACCTGCTCCAGCGCGGCCAGCCGGTCGATCTCGGCGAGGGCCTCGTCCAGGCCGGCGTCCCCGCCCGGTTCGCGCGCGCTCTGCCGCGACCAGCCGTCGGGGTCGCCGTGCACGATCCGCGGAGCCTCGTTGGGGTGCAGGGCGACGGCGGCGTGGACGTTGTCGAACGCCGCCGCCGTCTCGGCCGCCCACCGCGAGCCCTTGATGTCGCAACCGACCTGGACGACCGTCGTGACACCGACCGACGCGGCCTTGGCGAGGCCCTCCTCCACCGTGCCCGCCTGCATGTCGAGGTGGGTGTGCGAGTCGGCGACCGGTACCCGGAGGGGCTCCGGGAGCGGCGGGGCGGCGTTCTTGTCGGACGCGTTCGAAGGCATGCCCCGATCCTACGAAAGCTCCCGGAAGGTCAGCTCGCCCTGCGCTGGAGGTGGAGGGCGTGCAGCAGGTCGGACAGGTGGTGCCGCCGGGAGCGCTGCCGGGGGATCTCCGCGGGGGGCGTCCGGTGGTGCCCCGGTGCCGTGCCGCGGGCCGAGGCGACCCGCCCGGGCCGCATGATCCGTACCACGTGGCTGTCGCAGTTGGCGCACGTGGGGCGGCTCAGCGGGGAGGGCACGATCCGCCCGCCCGCCACGTAGCGCACGAACTCGTGGCCACCGGCGTCCCGGTGGTGCTCTATCTCGTACGACTGCTCCCAGCCGTGCCCGCAGCGCATGCAGGCGAAGGAGTACGACTCGTGGACGACGGCGGTGACTCCGGTGATCTCACCCATGCCGGCTCCTGACATCAGCTGTTCCGCTGGACGGGGACGGTTCGTGCCCCTGCCCCCCAGTGGACTCCTCGGCGGGACCGGGCGCACCGGACCTGCCGAGGAGTTGGAGCCGATTTGGACCGCCCTTGGTCCGAGGGCCCGTCCGGGGGCCCTGGGTCAAGGAACGGTCATGCGCCCGCGTGCTTCGCCGCCACCACCGCGTCGAACACGTCCCGCTTGGGCACGCCCGCCTCGGCGGCCACCGCGGCGATCGCCTCCTTGCGCCGCTCCCCCGCCTCCTCGCGCACCCGCACCCGGCGCACCAGCTCCTCGGGCCCGATCTCCTCGGGCCCCCTGGCCGGGGCGCCCTCGACGACGACGGTGATCTCCCCGCGCACGCCCTCGGCCGCCCATGCCGCCAGCTCGCCCAGCGGACCGCGCCTGACCTCCTCGTAGGTCTTGGTCAGCTCCCGGCACACGGCGGCCCGCCGGCCGTCGCCGAACACCTCGGCCATGGCGGCGAGGGTGTCGTCGAGCCGGTGCGGAGCCTCGAAGTAGACGAGGGTCCGGCGCTCCTCGGCCACCTCCTTCAGCCGGGCCAGCCGCTCGCCCGCCTTGCGCGGCAGGAAGCCCTCGAAGCAGAACCGGTCGACCGGGAGCCCGGACACGGCGAGCGCGGTGAGCACGGCGGACGGGCCGGGCACGGCGGTGACCCGCACGTCCCGCTCGACGGCGGCGGCGACCAGCCGGTAGCCGGGGTCGGACACCGACGGCATGCCCGCGTCGGTCACCAGCAGCACGCGCGCGCCGCCCACCAGCTCCTCGACCAGTTCCGGCGTGCGGGCGGACTCGTTGCCCTCGAAGTACGACACGACGCGCCCCTTGGGCGTCACGCCGAGCGCCTGGGTCAGCCGGCGCAGCCGCCGGGTGTCCTCGGCCGCGACGACGTCGGCGCCGGCCAGCTCCTCGGCGAGCCGGGGCGGGGCGTCCTGGACGTCGCCGATGGGGGTGCCCGCCAGTACAAGGGTTCCAGTCACGTCCCCATCCTCCCAGGGGCGGACGGACGGGGACGCATCCGGACCGGTCCGGGCCATGCGCGGGACGCGCACAGAACGGTTCCCTACGATGGCGCGGTGACCAGTACCGCGTCCTCCACGGACATCCGGAAGGACCAGGCCCCGCCCGACCAGCGGCCCACCTGGCAGCTGCGGCTGCGCCGCTTCGGCTACACGGCGGGGCCCGCAGACGACGTCCGCGACCGGCTGGTGCCGCCGTACACGCGGCCGGGCCCGCGGCTGTGGGCCTTCTTCGGCGTGCGGGGGCCGGTCGCCGACCGCATCGTGCGCTGGTCGGGCTGGGGCGGCCCGCTGCTGGTGACGCTGCTGGCGGGGGTGCTGCGGTTCTGGAACCTGGGCAGCCCGAAGGCGGTGATATTCGACGAGACGTACTACGCCAAGGACGCCTGGGCGCTGATCCACCGCGGGTTCGAGGTCAACTGGGACAAGAACGCCAACGACCTGATCCTGAACTCCGGCGGTGACGTCCCGATCCCGACGGACGCGGCGTACGTCGTCCATCCGCCGGTCGGCAAGTTCGTCATCGGGCTCGGCGAGCTGATGTTCGGGTTCGACCCGTTCGGCTGGCGGTTCATGACGGCGCTCCTCGGCACGCTGTCGGTGCTGCTGCTGTGCCGTATCGGTCGCCGCCTGTTCCGCTCGACCTTCCTGGGGTGCCTGGCGGGCGCGCTGATGGCGGTGGACGGGCTGCACTTCGTGATGAGCCGCACCGCGCTGCTGGACAGCGTGCTGATGTTCTTCGTGCTGGCCGCGTTCGGCTGCCTGGTCGTGGACCGGGACCGGGCGCGCGCGAAACTCGCCGCCGCGCTGCCCGTGGACGCCGACGGCCGGGTCCGCCCGGACGCGCACATCGCCGAGACCACCCGCATCGGGTGGCGCCCCTGGCGGATCGCGGCGGGGCTGATGCTGGGCCTGGCCATCGGCACCAAGTGGAACGGCCTGTACATCACGGCGGCCTTCTGCGTGATGGCGGTGCTGTGGGACGTGGGCTCCCGCCGGGTCGCGGGCGCCCGCCGGCCGCACCTCGCGGTGCTCCGGCGCGACCTGGGATGGGCGTTCCTGTCGACGGTCCCGGTCGCCGTCTTCACCTACGTCGCGTCCTGGATCGGCTGGATCCTCTCCCCCGCCGACGGAAGCGGCGGCTACTACCGCGACTGGGCGGCGACGGACGGCAAGGGCAGCTCCTGGTCCTGGCTGTTCCCGGACTGGTGGCGCAGCCTGTGGCACTACGAGACACAGGTGTACGACTTCCACACCCACCTCACGTCGCCGCACACCTACCAGTCCAACCCGTGGAGCTGGATCGTCCTGGGCCGGCCGGTCTCGTACTTCTACGAGTCCCCGGCGCCCGGCACGGACGGCTGCCCGGTCGACGCGGGCGAGAAGTGCGCCCGCGAGGTGCTGGCGCTCGGCACGCCGATGCTGTGGTGGGTGGGCTGCTTCGCCCTGCTGTACGTCCTGTGGCGCTGGGCCTTCCGCCGGGACTGGCGGGCGGGCGCGATCGCGTGCGGGCTGGCGGCCGGCTATCTGCCGTGGTTCCTGTACCAGGAGCGCACGATCTTCCTCTTCTACGCCGTCGTCTTCCTGCCGTTCCTGTGCCTGGCGGTGGCGATGCTGCTGGGGGCGATCGTGGGGCGGGCCGGTTCCAGTGACGCCCGGCGGGTGGCGGGGGCGACCGGCGCGGGTGTGCTGGTGCTGCTGATCGCCTGGAACTTCATCTACTTCTGGCCGCTGTACACCGGCACGGCGATCCCGATCGACGACTGGCGGTCGCGGATGTGGCTGGACACCTGGGTCTAGCCGACGGCTCCGGCCCTGTTCCGGTCCGGATCGGCGAACCCGCCACGGGACCGTGGCGGGTTCGCGTCGTCGAGGCCGGCTGACCGGGTCGGGCGCGTTCAGCACGCGACCCGGTCATGACCGGTTGCTCACTGGGCCTGCTGCAGGTTCCCCTGCTGCATGCCACCAGGTGCTCCCTGGGCCTGCTGCAGATTGCCCTGCTGGATCCCACCGGGTGCACCCTGCGCCTGCTGCAGGTTCCCCTGCTGGATCCCACCGGGTGCACCCTGCGCCTGCTGCAGATTGCCCTGCTGGATGCCACCGGGTGCACCCTGGGCCTGCTGCAGGTTCCCCTGCTGGATGCCACCAGGCACACCCTGAGCCTGCTGCAGATTGCCCTGCTGGATCCCACCGGGCACACCCTGCGCCTGCTGCAGGTTCCCCTGCTGGATCCCACCGCGACCCTGAGCCTGCTGCAGATTGCCCTGCTGAATGCCACCAGGCACACCCTGCGCCTGCTGCAGGTTCCCCTGCTGGATCCCACCGCGACCCTGCGCCTGCTGCAGATTGCCCTGCTGGATCCCACCAGGCACACCCTGCGCCTGCTGCAGGTTCCCCTGCTGAATGCCACCAGGCACACCCTGCGCCTGCTGCAGGTTCCCCTGCTGGATCCCACCGCGACCCTGAGCCTGCTGCAGGTTCCCCTGCTGAATGCCGCCAGGCACACCCTGGGCCTGCTGCAGGTTCCCCTGCTGGATCCCACCGCGACCCTGAGCCTGCTGCAGATTGCCCTGCTGAATGCCGCCAGGCACACCCTGGGCCTGCTGCAGGTTCCCCTGCTGGATCCCACCGCGACCCTGCGCCTGCTGCAGATTGCCCTGCTGAATGCCGCCAGGCACACCCTGCGCCTGCTGCAGATTGCCCTGCTGGATCCCACCAGGCACACCCTGCGCCTGCTGCAGGTTCCCCTGCTGAATGCCGCCAGGCACACCCTGCGCCTGCTGCAGATTGCCCTGCTGGATCCCACCGGGCACACCCTGCGCCTGCTGCAGGTTCCCCTGCTGAATGCCGGGGCATTCAACGAACCTGAGGACGCCCGTTACGTCTCTGACCGCGCAGAACTGTGAGGGTACGGCGGTTGAGGCCTTGGACACGTCCTGAGGCGCTGCCGCGACGCTCGCAACGCCGGCCCCGCCGACGAGCCCCGCCGCCAAGCAGGACGCGCCTATCAGGCGAGGTATTCGTTGCCGGATGCTTCTCATCACCATGGTGTTTTCCCTCATGTGTGAAAGCGGTTTGCGCTTGCCTGGACCAGCTCATCCTGGAATGCCCGGCATCACCGCGGCGTGACGCCGACGTGACCGGGCCCCCAGAAGCCCTGGCAGAAGGTGGTGAATCGCGTCCGGAAACGGCGGAACCCGCCACGGATTCGTGGCGGGTTCGTGTTGCCGGAGCAGACCGGCGAGCTCCGGGGCGCTCAGCTAGCGGCAGGGGCCGAAGCGGGCTGCACCTGCTGCATGTTGATCTGCACCAAGCCACCCAGCAGCCCCTGCGCCTGCTGGATGTTCGCCTGCTGCACGCCGCCCGGCGCGGCCTGCGCCTGCTGGATGTTCGCCTGCTGCACGCCGCCCGGCGCGGCCTGCGCCTGCTGCTCGTTGGCCTGCTGGATGCCGCCCGAGCCGTCCTCGGCCGCCTGCCGCGTCTGCGGTGCGTCCTCGGGCAGGCCGATGGTGACGGAGTACTGGCTCCCGTCGGCGCCGGCGTGCCCGAAGCCGATGGCATGGGCGCTGCCCGCGCCGAGGACGACCAGGCCCGTGGCCGCCGTGGTGATCACGAATCTCTGAAACGTACGCATGGATCCCTGCCTCTGTTCCTGCCCCTTGCACGGGCTCGATTACCCGGACGCAATGGAATAGACCCAAAGGTATTAAAGGGAAGGGATTCACGCCGTACCCGGAGACCCGTGTCGGTTCCCCAATCACCCGTTTGCCATCCCGGCGCGGCACCACCCGAAAGTCATGAACTGCTATTTCGGAATTCTCACTTAATAGCAACCGGGATGGAATTCGCGCGGTGACGATCACCCGGGCTCCGGACCTGACCCGGGGCCGGGAGCGGCGGACTGTCGGGCGGCCGCCCCAGCCTCGACCTCCGCCTTTCAACAAGCGCGCACGGTTCGACAAGCGTGGACGGGCACAGCAAGATAGATCCGTAGGACAGTAGATCGTAAGCCTCTGGGCAACGACAGCGAAGCCGGTCGGCGAGCGGTCCGACCGGCCCGCCTAAGCGTTAAGGCAGCTATGACGGCACGTGATCTCGCTTCCTCAGCCCTGGGTGTGAAGAACAAGCCCTCCGTGCACATCGCTCTCCTCGGCGGCTTCGACCTCCTGGTCAACGATGTGCCGGTGGCAGTCCCAGTGGGCTCGAAACGACTTCTGGCATTTGTCGCACTCAATTGCCGGACTTCCGTACCCCGGAGTCTGATCGCCGGCAACCTCTGGCCCAAGGCCCCCGAGCAGTGTGCGTACACGAATCTGCGGGCGGCGTTGTCACGGATGCGCAGCATGGGCAGGAGGGCGCTGGAGGTGACCCCCACCGAGGTCAGGCTCGCGCGGGACGTCACCGTGGACCTGTACCACGCACGGTCACTGGCCCAGCAGCTCGTCGCCCGCCGGGTCCCGGGTGAGGCGCTCCACGTGACGGCGGCGACCGTCGACGACCTCTCCGCGGACCTGTTGCCCGGCTGGTACGACGAGTGGGCCCTCGTGGAGGCCGAGAACTGGCGCCAGTTGCGTCTGCACGCCCTCGAGGCCCTGGCGGACACGTTCATCGACGCCGAGGAGTTCGCCGGAGCGGTGTCGGCCGCCCAGGTGGCCGTCCAGGCAGATCCTCTGCGGGAGAGCAGCCAGACCTCTCTCATCCGGGCCTACCTGGCCGAGGGCAATGCGTCCGAGGCCGTCCATCACTTCGAACGGTACGCCCGGCGCCTTCGCGACGAACTGGGCCTGTACCCGACAAAGCGCCTGCACCAGCTCGTGGCCGACGTGCAGCGGACGCGCAGGGGCAATCGGGCGCTGCGGCGCTAGGCGGCGCGGGCCCGTCAGGTACGGGCTCGGTTCACGGAACGCCCCAAGCCCGGCAGGGAACGCCCCGGTCTGTCCGCGATCCGGGTCAGCCGGCTGATCTCCGTTCGGCCAATAAACGGAAACGTCCGTGCCGTGTGTCGTTCCGTGCGCCTAGAGTGAGCGCCACGATCGGCCTTTCTGAACACGTTCAGAAGACGTGCGGGGAGGCCCCCACGGGGAGGGGACGGCCCAATGGGCAAGGGGGTGAAGGCCGCCGTCATAGGCGGAGTGTTCGCCGTGATGGTGGGCGGAGCGGGCTACGGCGCCTACAACGTCGTGTCGGCGCTGGACGGCGGCGGGGGCTCGGGGGCGGCCGGTTCGGCGCCGAAGAGCGGGCCGCCCAGCGGCGACGAGGTCGCGCAGACGACGGAGAAGTTCTTCTCGGCCTGGGAGAAGGGACAGGCGGCGACGGCCGCGTCGTACACGAACAACGACGCGGCGGCCGAGACCCTGCTCACGGCCTACGGCGAGGACGCCCACATCACCGGCGTGAAGATCACGCCCGGCACGGCGAGCGGCGTCACCGTGCCGTTCACCGTCAGCGCGAAGGTGTCCTTCGAGGGGAAGACCGAGCCGCTGACGTACAAGAGCCGGCTGACCGTGGTGCGCGGCGAGACCACCGGACGCGCGCTGGTCGACTGGCGGCCGTCCGTCGTCCACCCCGAGCTGAAGCAGCCGGACGACACACTGGTCACCGAGGAGTCGGCGAGCCCGCCGATCGAGGCGGTGGACCGCAACGGCACCGTGCTGACGAAGGAGAAGTACCCCTCGCTCGGGCCGGTCCTGGACACGCTGCGCCAGAAGTACGGCGACAAGGCGGGTGGCACCCCCGGCGTCGAGCTGGTGATCCGGCACGCGGCCCAGGAGGCCGCCGACACCCCGTTGCTCACCCTGGCCGAGGGCGAGCCCGGCAAGCTGCGGACGACGCTGAGCGCGGGCGTTCAGGCGGCGGCCGAGAAGGCGGTCGAGCGGTACGGCGAGTCCTCCGTGGTCGCGGTGAAGCCGAGCACCGGCGAGGTGCTGGCCGTGGCGAACAACCGGGCGGACGGCTTCAACGCGGCCTTCCAGGGGCGGGTCGCACCCGGCTCCACCATGAAGATCATCACGGCGGCGATGCTCATCGACAACGGCGTGACCTCGATGAACGGCCCGGCGCCCTGCCCGGACACCGCCACCTGGCAGAGCCAGACCTTCAAGAACCTGACGGGCATGGAGCCCGATGAGGGCGCCACGCTGGCCAACAGCTTCCTGCGGTCCTGCAACACCGCCTTCATCAAGCTCGTCGACGAGGAGCCGCTCACGGACGCCTCGCTGACGGCCGAGGCCCAGGAGCGGTTCGGGCTGGGGCGGGACGACTGGAAGACCGGCGTCGTCTCCTTTGACGGCAGCGTGCCCGCCTCGGGCGGCCCGGACCGCGCGGCCAACGCCATCGGCCAGGGCCAGGTGCAGATGAACCCGCTGAACATGGCCTCGGTGACGGCGACCGCCATCACCGGCACCTTCCGCCAGCCCTATCTGGTCCCGCCGGAGCTGGACGGCCGGCAGCTGGCCACCGCCAAGGGCCTGCCACAGAGCACCGCCGCCCAGCTCAAGCAGATGATGCGGCTCACCGCCACGCAGGGCACCGCCCAGGAGGCCATGGCGGGGCTCGGCGGCGACATCGGCGCGAAGACCGGGTCGGCCGAGGTCGACGGGCAGACCACGTCCAACAGCTGGTTCACCGGTTTCCGGGGCGACGTGGCGGCGGCGGCCATGACCGAGGAGGGCGGCCACGGCGGCGACGCGGCCGGCCCGATCGTGGCGGACGTCCTGAGGGCGGGCGGCTGAACGCGGCCGGCGGGACGGGACCCTAGGGTGGTCGCCGTCGTTGGAAGCGTGAGGCGACGACGGCATCGAGGGCCGAGGCCCTGGGGATCGACGAGGAACGGGACGCAGTGGGCAGGAGAAGGGCCGCCGCCGAGCGGCGCAGGACGAGACCAGCCGTGATCGGCGGCGTGGTCGCCGTGGTCGTCGGCGGTGCCGGGTTCGGTGCCTACGCGCTGTACGGCGGCACGGCGGCCGGCGAGGACACGGCACGTACGACGTCGGCGGCCGGGGAGAAGGTGAAGACCGGCCCGCTCTCGGCGGCCGAGGTCACCGGTGCGGCACAGCGGTTCCTCACGGCCTGGCAGCGCGGCGCGGTCGCCGAGGCCGCCGCCGCGACGGACGACGCCGAGGCCGCCGAGGCCCTGCTCACCGGCTACACCGAGGACGCGCGGATCAAGGACGTCACCCTCACCCCGGGCACGCCGTCCGGCGCCGAGGTGCCGTTCTCCGTCAAGGCGACGGTGGCCTTCGAGGACACGAGCAAGCCGCTGGCGTACGACGGCGCGCTGACCGTCGTACGCCGGGCCGGCGACGGCGAACCGCGCGTGGACTGGAAGCCTTCCGTCGTCCACCCCGAGCTGCGGGACGGCGACAAACTGGTCACCGGGGAGTCGGGGACGCCGCCGGTGAAGGCGCTGGACCGCGACGGCGGGGAGATCACGGCCGCGAAGTACCCCTCGCTCGGTACCGTCCTGGACGGACTGCGGGAGAAGTACGGCGAGAAGGCCGGCGGCTCGGCGGGCATCGAGCTGCGGGTGGTGCGCGGCAAGGAGTCCAAGGCGGCCAAGGTCTCCGACAAGACGCTGCTGGAGCTGAGCGAGGGCACGCCCGGCACCGTGAAGACGACCCTGGACCCGCGTCTGCAGTCCGCCGCCGAGCAGCAGGTGGCCGGCAAGGAGCGGGCGTCGGTCGTCCTGCTGCGCGCCTCCACGGGCGAGATCCTCGCGGCCGCCAACGGCAGCCACGGCTTCAACACCGCCTTCCAGGGCTCCCTCGCCCCCGGCTCCACGATGAAGGTCATCACCTCCTCGCTGCTGATCGAGAAGGGCCTGGCGTCGATCGACAAGAAGCACCCGTGCCCCAAGTACTTCACCTACGGCGGCTGGAAGTTCCAGAACGACGACAAGTTCGAGATCAAGGACGGCACGTTCAAGGCGAGCTTCGCCCGTTCCTGCAACACCGCCTTCATCAGTCAGGCGCCGAAGCTGAAGAACGACGACCTGACCAAGCAGGCCCAGCAGGTGTTCGGGCTGTCGATGAACAACTGGGCGATCGGTGTGCCGTCCTTCGACGGCGCGGTGCCGGTGCAGAGCGCGGCCCCGATGGCCGCCTCGCTCATCGGGCAGGGCGGGGTGCGGATGAACCCGCTCAACATGGCGTCCGTGTCGGCGACGATCCGGACGGGCACCTTCCACCAGCCGTACCTGGTCGCCCCCTCGGTGGACGGGCGGAAGCTCGCCACCGCCTCCCGCACGCTGTCCGCGTCCACGCTGACGCAGCTGCGCGAGCTGATGTCCTACACGGCGGCGTACGGCACGGCGGCGGAGGCGATGTCCGGGGTGAGCGGGGACGTCGGGGCGAAGACCGGATCCGCGGAGGTCGACGGCCAGAAGAAGCCCAACGGCTGGTTCACCGCGTACCGGGGCGACCTGGCCGCGGCGGGCGTGGTGCAGGCGGGCGGGCACGGCGGTGACACCGCCGGACCGATCGTGGCGTCGCTGCTGAAGGCGGGCGGCTGACACCTCCGGGGCCGTCGGCCGGCACCGTCGCGCGGTGGCCCGGCAGGCCCCGGCTCAGTGCGCGACCGGCTCCGCCGCCGCCACGTACGTGAGCCGCAGGAACCGCATCAGGGTCTTGGTCTCGAACTGGACGACCGAGCAGCCCTGCGGGGAGTGGAACTCGACCACGGCCTGCACCCGCCCGCAGGGCCACACCCGCACGTCGCCGGTTCCGGTGGGCGCCCGCAGGCCCTGCTCCAGCAGGGCCCGGGAGAAGGACCACTCCCGGGAGCCGGGTCCCGGGCCGGGGAGCTTGACGCTCACCGTCCGGGAACTGTCGTCGGGGTCGTACCGCAGCACGACCGGTACGGCTCCGCCGTCCTCGTCCGGGCCGTCCGTGTCGGTGAGGATGTGGGCTCGTGCGTACTGTTCGACTACGGACATCGGATGGCCCCTTACACTGCGTCGCCTGTGCGGATGCTGTGCGTCCACCCCCACTCCAATGTCCCATATTTCCCAGATGACACATTTCCAGATGGCCGTTATCTCACAACTGAGATAACGAGCGCCTCGCTCTTGCAAGCCGTTCGCAACAGACCACTATCATCGAACGGTGCACGTACCTGACGGATTCATCGACGCCCCGACCTCCGCCGTGACCGGAGTCGTCGCCGCGGGCGCCATCGCGGTCAGCCTGCGCGGCGCGCGCCGGGAGCTCGACGAGCGGACCGCGCCCCTGGCGGGCCTGGTCGCGGCGTTCATCTTCGCGGTGCAGATGCTGAACTTCCCCGTCGCGGCGGGGACCAGCGGCCACCTGCTCGGCGGCGCGCTCGCCGCGATACTCGTGGGCCCCTTCACGGGGGTCCTGTGCGTCTCCGTCGTCCTGCTCATGCAGGGCATCCTGTTCGCTGACGGCGGCCTGACCGCGCTCGGCGTCAACATCACCGACATGGCGATCGTCACGACCGTCGTCGCCTACGCCCTCTTCCGCGGCCTGGTGAAGCTCCTGCCGCGCACGCGCCGGTCGGTCACCGTCGCCTCCTTCGTCGCCGCGCTCGTCTCCGTCCCGGCCGCCGCCCTCGCCTTCACGCTCCTGTACTGGATCGGCGGCACCACCGACGTCGCGATCGGCAAGGTCGCCACCGCCATGGTCGGCGTGCACGTCCTGATCGGCATCGGCGAGGCCGCGATCACCGCGCTGACCGTCGGCGCCGTCATCGCCGTACGCCCGGACCTGGTGTACGGCGCCCGCGGCCTGACCCAGAAGCTCAAGCTGCGCGTGGGCGGCGAGCTGGTCGACGCGCCCGACGAGGAGCCCGCGCCCGCCGCCGCCCGCTCGCACCGGGCGCTGTGGATCACCGGCCTGGTCACCTCCCTGGTCCTCGCCGGCTTCGTCAGCTTCTACGCCTCCGCGGACCCCGACGGCCTGGAGAAGGTCGCCGCCGACAAGGGCATCGACAAGAAGACCGAGGAGCACGCGAGCGCGGACTCGCCGCTCGCCGACTACGGCGTCGAGGACGTCACCGACGCGCGCCTGTCCGGCGGCCTCGCCGGCGTGATCGGCGTCGGTGTCACGGTCGTCGCGGGCAGCGCGGTGTTCTGGGCGGTGCGCAGGCGGCGCAGCGAGGACACGTCGCCGGCCCACACGGACACGGCCGTCTGACATGGGCGCCGGCCACGCGCACCGGCTCTACCGGCACGGGCACTCCCCCGTGCACGGTCTGCCGCCGCACACCAAGATCGCCGCCACGTTCGCCTTCGTGATCGTCGTGGTGTCGACCCCGCGCGAGGCGATGTGGGCCTTCGGCCTGTACGCTCTGCTGCTCGCCGCGGTGGCGTACGCGGCCCGCGTCCCGGCCGGCTTCCTGCTCAAACGCCTGCTGATCGAGGTCCCGTTCGTCGCCTTCGCGGTGCTGATGCCGTTCGTGGCGGAGGGCGAGCGGGTCGAGGTGCTCGGCATGTCGCTGAGCGTCGGCGGCCTGTGGGGCGCGTGGAACGTGCTGGCCAAGGGCACGCTGGGCGTCGCCGCCTCCGTCCTGCTGGCCTCCACCACCGAACTGCGCGAACTGCTGCTCGGCCTCCAGCGGCTGCGGCTCCCGCCGCTGCTGGTGCAGATCGCCTCGTTCATGATCCGCTACGGGGACGTGATCACGGACGAGATGCGGCGGATGCGGATCGCGCGGGAGTCGCGCGGCTTCGAGGCGAAGGGCATACGGCACTGGGGAGTGCTCGCCAAGTCCGCGGGCGCCCTGTTCATCCGCTCCTACGAGCGCGGCGAGCGCGTCCACCTGGCCATGGTCAGCCGCGGCTACGCCGGCTCGATGCCGGTGATCGACGAGGTGACCGCATCCCGGGCGCAGTGGTCGTACGCGCTGGCCCTCCCCGCCGCCGCCCTCGTCGTCTGTCTGCTGGGATGGAGCCTGTGACTGCTTCTCTGGAGGTCTCGGGCCTCGCCTTCGCCTACCCCGACGGGCACCAGGCCCTGTTCGGCGTCGACTTCTCGATCGCGCGCGGCGAGCGGGTCGCCCTGCTCGGTCCGAACGGCGCCGGCAAGACCACCCTCGTCCTGCACCTCAACGGCATCCTGACCGGAGGCACCGGCACCGTGACGGTGGCCGGGCTGCCGGTCGGCAAGCAGCACATGGCGGAGATCCGGCGCCGGGTCGGCATCGTCTTCCAGGACCCCGACGACCAGCTCTTCATGCCGACCGTGCGGGAGGACGTCGCCTTCGGACCGGCGGCCGCCGGGCTGAAGGGCGCGGAGCTGGAGGAGCGCGTGGACCGGGCGCTCGCCCTGGTCGGCATGCGTGAGTTCAAGGACCGGCCCCCGCACCATCTCTCCTTCGGCCAGCGGCGCCGGGTTGCGGTGGCGACCGTGCTCGCCATGGAGCCGGAGATCCTGGTCCTGGACGAGCCCTCCTCCAACCTCGACCCGGCCTCGCGCCGCGAGCTCGCCGACATCCTGCGCTCGCTGGACGTCACGGTCCTGATGGTCACCCACGACCTGCCCTACGCCCTGGAGCTGTGCCCCCGCTCCCTGGTCCTCAGCGAGGGCGTGATCGCGGCCGACGGCCGGACCGCCGACCTGCTCGGCGACGAGGAGCTGATGCGCGCCCACCGCCTGGAGCTGCCCTTCGGCTTCGACCCGCGCTCCGTGAGAATGGGCGCGTGACGAACGAGGAGAGCGCCGAGATCACCGGGGCCGAGGGCACGCTGCTGCTCGACGACCAGCTGTGCTTCGCGCTGTACGCGGCGCAGCGCGCCGTGACGGCCGCCTACCGGCCGCTCCTCGACGACCTGGGTCTCACCTATCCCCAGTACCTGGTGCTGCTGGTGCTGTGGGAGCGCGGCGAGACGACGGTCAAGGACCTGGCCGCCGCGCTGCGGCTCGACTACGGCACCGTCTCCCCGCTGCTGAAGCGGCTGGAGGCGGCCGGGCTGCTGCGCCGTGAGCGGTCGGTGCGGGACGAGCGGTCGGTGCTCGTCGCGGTCACCGGGCGCGGGGAGGAACTGCGCGAACGCGCGGCCCGGGTGCCGGGCGCCCTGCTCTCGGCGACGGGCCTGGACGAGGGGGAGGTCGCCCGGTTGCGCGAGGAGCTGTGGCGGCTCGCGCAGCGGGCGGGGGCCGCGGCGGACCGCGCCCGCTGACCTCCCGCCCTGGCGCGGACGGAGGTTACCCGCGGTCGCCACCCCCTGGCGGTGGAACCGAACTTACCGGCCAGTACCTTGTGCACGATGATGTTGCGTGCACCTGTTCCCGGGAGAGGCCGGCCATGACCGACAGCACCGCCGTCGACACCCGCCCCACGAAGATCATGTACGTCGCCGAAGCCACCGCGCACGGCGGCCGGGACGGCTACGTCACCAGCCAGGACGGCCAGTTGGACCTCAAGGTCGCCATGCCCTCGGCGCTGGGCGGCGACGGCGCCGGGACCAACCCGGAGCAGCTCTTCGCAGCCGGTTTCAGCTCCTGCTTCCACAACGCCCTGATCCTGGTCGGCAACCGCGCGGGCTACGACCTGACCGGCTCCACGGTCGCCGCGAAGGTCGGCATCGGCCCCAACCGGCACCGCGGCTACGGCCTCGCGGTCGCCCTGAGCGTCTCCCTCCCGGTCGTGGACCCCGAGCTGGCGGACCGGCTGGTGAAGGCGGCCCACGAGGTCTGCCCGTACTCGAACGCCACCCGCGGCAACATCGACGTAACGATCGTGCTCGGCTGACGGGAGGCAGGAATCGCAGGCGCGGGGCGACTGTTGCAGCCACTGTCGCAGGCGAGTCGGAGGAGAGTACGGACGTGGACGTGGACGTGCACGGCACAGTGGCCGAGGGCTTCGAGCCGGTCAGGGACGCGTTCGTGCGGAACTTCGCGGCGCTCGGGGACCGGGGCGCGGCGGTCGCCGTCTACCGGGACGGGAACAAGGTCGTCGACCTGTGGGGCGGTACGAAGGACATCGACGGCACCGAGCCGTGGGCCCGCGGTACCGCCCAGGTCGTGCGCTCGGCCACCAAGGGCGTCGCCGCCGCCGTACCGCTGCTGCTGCACCAGCGCGGGGAACTGGACCTCGACGCGCCGGTGGGCGAGTACTGGCCCGAGTTCAAGGCGAGCGGCAAGGAGCGGGTCCTCGTCCGGCACGTGCTGAACCACCGGGCAGGGCTTCCGGTGCTCGACCGTCCGCTCACGCCGGAGGATGCCCTGGACCCGCTGCGGGGCCCGGAGGCCGTCGCCGCCCAGGCGCCCGTGTGGGAGCCCGGCACCGACCACGGCTACCACGCGCTGACGTACGGCTGGCTGGTCGACGAGCTGGTGCGCCGGGTCACGGGCGGCCGGAGCACGGGCGAGTGGATCGCGTCGGAGATCGCCCGGCCGCTGGGCCTGGACCTGTGGCTGGGCCTGCCGCCCGCCGAGGAGGCGGCCGGCCGCACGGGCCGCGTGGGCCGCGTCGACGACCCCGAGCCGTCCGGCGGCCTGCGGCTGCGTCCGAAGCGCTCGGTCACCGAGGCGTACCAGGACTCGGACTCCCTCACCCGCCGCGCCTTCGCCGCGATCACCCCGTTCCCCGACCAGAACGACCCGGCCTACCGGGCGGCGGCCCTCCCCGCGACCAACGGCATCGCGACCGCCGACGGGCTCGCCCGCTTCTACGCGTCGCTGATCGGCGAGGTCGACGGGGTACGGCTTTTCGACCGGGCCACGGTGGAACGGGCCCGCGCCGAGGAGTCGGCGGGCCCGGACCGGGTCCTCGTCGTGAACACCCGCTTCGGCCTCGGCTACATGCTGCACGGCAGCGCGTCCCCGTTCCTGTCCGCCGGCTCCTTCGGCCACCCGGGCCGCGGCGGCGCCCTCGGCTTCGCCGACCCGGACACGGGCATCGCCTTCGGCTACGTCACCAACGGCTTCCGCAAGACGGTCACGGCCGACCCGCGGGCGCAGGCGCTGGTACGGGCGGTGCGGGCGGCCCTCGGGTAGGGCCTGCGCCTGCCCGGCGCGTTCCCGTCGTCCGCCCGGTGGGCGGGTCCCGCGGCCGTCCGGTGCGTGCGATCGCAAGACGCCGGGGCGCCTTTGACGGGGTCCGCCATGCCGTCGAGGCAGTCGCGGAGTGCGTGCCGGACGCGGCGGGGCAGGGGGACTCCGCCGGGCAGGCCGCAGGGCCTGCCCGGTGGGCAGGCCCTGTCGTCGAGGGTCGCGGGGTGCCGCCCCGCGGCTTCAGACGTGGATCGGGTGGGAGATCCGCCCCGACGCCTCGTCGATCTCGCCGTGCGCCTTGTCGAGCAGGCGCATCGCGAGTTCGTTCAGCGCCCGGGCCCCGGCGACCTCCTCGCCGACCCGCGGCTGCTGGACGTCGGAGTGGTGGCGGCTGGCGTGCCCGTGCGCCCGTACCTCAGTGCCGTCGGGCAGGCGGACCAACGCAGCCGCTTTGGTGTGCTGGTCGTCCTCCATGAACTCCAGCTCGACATGCCATCCCACTGTGGTGTGCATCATGACGATCACCTCCGGAACACCTGCTTCCAG
The DNA here is from genome assembly GCF_014650995.1 of Streptomyces viridiviolaceus. Lineage (GTDB taxonomy): Bacteria > Actinomycetota > Actinomycetes > Streptomycetales > Streptomycetaceae > Streptomyces > Streptomyces viridiviolaceus. The sequence continues at coordinate 307,452 of NZ_BMWA01000009.1, read as the reverse complement.
GGTGCTCCTGGACGGCGCCGTACGCACCCACTGCGGCCCGTCATCCCGTGTGCAGCATCAAACCGATCCCGACGACCAGGAGCCCGGCCGCCGCGATCCGGGGCGCCCCGAACGGCTCCTTGAAGAACAGGGCGCCGATCGCGGCGCCGACGAGGATCGAGGACTCGCGCAGCGCGGCGATCGGCGCGAGCTCCGCCCGGGTCTGCGCCCACAGGACCAGCGCGTAGGCGGCGACGGACAGGGCCGCGCCGAGCAGACCGACCCCGGCGTGCGGGCGCAGGCACGCCCACGCCTCGCCGCGCCGCCGCCACAGGAAGTACGCGGGCAGGACCGTGCCCTGGACGGCCATCAGCCAGGCGATGTACCCGAGGGAGGACCCGGAGGCCCGTACGCCCAGTCCGTCGAGGACGGTGTACGCCGCGATGGTCACCCCGGTCGCCAGCGCCGCGCCGATCGCCGCCCAGTCGGGCCTGCGCCCGCGCAGCCCCCACAGGGCGACGCCGGTCAGTCCCGCGCAGGACAGCAGGATGCCCGCGGCCGCCCAGCCGTCCGGCACCTCGTGCGCGAAGACGGCGGCAAGGACGGACACCAGCAGGGGTGCGCTGCCGCGCGCGATCGGATACGCCTGCCCGAAGTCGCCCAGCCGGAAGGACCGCATCAGCAGCGCGTAGTAGGCGATGTGCACGGCGGCGGACCCCAGGAGGTACGGCCATGCCTCCGCCGCCGGGAACGCGGTGAACGGCACCAGCGCCAGCCCGATCAGCAGTCCGCCGCCCGAGATCAGCGCGAACCCGGTCAGCTTGTCCGTGATCCGGTGGGCGATGGCGTTCCAGGCGGCGTGCGTGACCGCGGCGAGCAGGACGGCGCCGGTGACCAGAGGGGTCACGCGGAGCGCTCGCGCACGTCCACGAGGGTGGCGCCGGCGGTGGCGACGAGTTCCTTGGGCTCCATCGGGAAGACGGCGTGCGGGTTGCCCGCGGCGGCCCAGACGACGTCGTGCGCGAGCAGCGAGCGGTCGGCGAGCACACGGGTGCTGTTGCGGTGCCCGAAGGGCGGCACGCCCCCGATGGCGTACCCGGTCGTCTCCCGTACGACGTCGGCCTTGGCCCGCGTGACCTTCTCGGCGCCGAGTTCCTCACGGACCCGCTCCACGTCGACCCGTGAGGCCCCGTCCATCAGGACCAGCACCGGGACGCCGTCCGCCGCGAAGATCAGCGACTTGCAGATCTGGCTCAGCTCGCACCCGATCGCGGCGGCGGCCTCGGCGGCGGTGCGGGTGGCCTCGGGGAAGCGCCGGATGCGGGCGTTCAGGTCCCCGAGGCCCAGCTCACGGAGGGCTTCGGCGAAACGGGGGTGGGCGTCGGAGGTGCCGTTGGTCGTCGTCATGAGCGGCACGGTAGCGGTGGGTGTGGCGTACACGCGACCGGGTTTGCCCGTGTTCCGGGTGTCCTGGACGCAGGAAGCCGGTGAGGGCCGCCCCGTCCCCACGGAGCCCTCACCGGCCGGCCTGCGGTCAGGAGCGGCGCGTCAGGTGCGCACCAGCTCCCGCTTCTCGTCGGGGTCGCCCTGGGCCCGCAGGCCCTCGCCCTCGACGTCCACGTTGGGCAGGGCGCGGTCCAGCCACCCCGGCAGCCACCACGCCTTCTTGCCGAGCAGGGCGAGGACGGCCGGGACGATGGCCATGCGGACGACGAACGCGTCGAAGAGGACGGCGACCGCCAGGCCGAAGCCGATCATCTTGACCATCGACTCGCTGGAGCCGATGAAGCCCGCGAAGACCGCCATCATGATCACCGCGGCGGCGGTGACGACCCTGGCGCCGTGCTTGAAGCCGGTCACCACGGCCTGGCTCGGCGACTCGCCGTGGACGTACGCCTCCCGCATCCGGGTGACCAGGAAGACCTCGTAGTCCATCGCCAGGCCGAAGACGACGCCCACCATGAAGATCGGCATCATGGACATGACCGGGCCGGTCTCCTCGACGCCCATCAGGCCGGACAGCCAGCCCCACTGGAAGACCGCGACCACGGCACCCAGGGCCGCCAGCACGCTCAGCAGGAAACCGAGGGCCGCCTTCAGCGGGACCAGGATCGAGCGGAAGACCACGATCAGGAGCAGGAACGCCAGGCCGACCACCAGGACCAGGTAGGGGACCAGCGCGTCGTTGAGCTTCTGGCTGACGTCGATGTTCATGGCCGTGGAGCCGGTGACCAGGACCTCCGCGCCGGTGTCCGACTTCACGTCGGCGCCCGCGTCGCGGATGGCGTGCACCAGGTCCTCGGTCTGGACGGACGAGGGCTTGGAGTCCGGGACGACGGTGATCGTCGCCGTGTCGCCGGCCTTGTTGGGCGCCGGCGGCGTCACCGCCACGACACCCTTCAGGCCCTTGATCTCGTCGGTGACCTCGGTGAAGGCGGCCTGCGGGTCGTCGCTGCCCTTGGCGTCGGTGACGACCATCAGCGGGCCGTTGAAACCGGGGCCGAAGCCCTCGGAGAGGAGGTCGTAGGCCCGGCGCTGCGTCGTGGACGTCGGCTGCGAGCCGTCGTCGGGCAGACCCAGTTCCAGGGAGGTCGCGGGAACCGCCGCCGCGCCGAGACCGACGACGCCGAGGAGGAGGACGGCGACCGGGCGGCGTACGACGAAGCTCGCCCAGCGGGTGCCGAGGTTGGCCTTGGCCGGCTTCCCCCCGTTCTTCCCGGCGGCGCGGGCGCCGCCCAGCAGCTTGCCCTTCTCGCCGGCCGGCTTGACCTTGCGGCCGGCGTAACCGAGCAGCGCGGGGATCATCGTCAGGGCGATCAGGACCGCGATGGCGACCGTGCCGGCCGCCGCGACGCCCATCTTGGTCAGCATCGGGATGTTGACGACCGCGAGACCCACCAGGGCGATGACCACGGTCAGGCCGGCGAAGACCACGGCGGAGCCGGCGGTGCCGACGGCCCGGCCGGCGGCCTCCTCGCGCTCGCGGCCCTCGGCGAGCTCGGCGCGGTAGCGGGAGACGATGAACAGGGCGTAGTCGATGCCGACCGCGAGGCCGATCATCATCGCCAGGATCGAGGTGGTGGAGCCCAGCTCCAGCGCGCTCGCGAGCGCCGCGATCGTGGAGACGCCGATGCCGACGCCGATCAGGGCGGTGAGCAGCGGCAGCCCGGCCGCGACCAGGGAGCCGAAGGTGATGACGAGGACGACGGCCGCGACGGCGATGCCGATGATCTCCGTGGCGCCGGTGTGCGGGACGGCCTGGAGCGCGTCACCGCCGACCTCGACGGTCAGCCCGGCGTCGCGCGCCTGCTGCGCGGCGTCCTCCAGGGCGTCCTTGGTGGACTCCTCCAGCTCCATGCCGGAGACGTCGTACCTCACCGACGCGTACGCGATCGTGCCGTCCCTGCTGACGGCGTCGGCCTTGTACGGGTCGGCGACGGAGGCGACCTCGGAGCCGTCGGCCAGTTCGCCGACGGTCTTCTCGACGGTCGCCCTGTGGGCGGCGTCCGTCATCTTCTCGCCGTCCGGCGCCTTGAAGACGACACGTGCGGTCGCCCCGTCGGCGCTCTGGCCCGGGAAGCGCTCTTCCAGCAGGTCGAAGGCTTTCTGGGCCTCGGTGCCGGGGATGGAGAACGAGGTGGAGCCGGCGGGCGGGGCACTGGCAGCGCCGACGCCGGCGAGGGTCAGCAGCGCGACCCAGATCAGGGCGACGAAATGCCGTCGCCGGAAGGCGAGCCGGCCGAGTTTGTAGAGGAACGTGGCCACGGGGGCGTACTCCCGGTCAGGTCGTGGGGTCTTCAGGGCAGGGGCGATCAGCCCGACGACGTGAGCGGTGACGTCAGGTGGGGGCTTGACTGGGGACTGTCAGGAAGGGGAGACGCCGAGGGCGGGGAGGACCACGGCGTCGATGTACGAGATGAGGAACTCCCGGGTCGGCGGCTGGTCGTCGAGCAGCGTGCGGGTGGCGAAGCCGCCGACCAGCATGTGCACGAGGAAGTCCAGTGCCGGACAGTCCGGCCTGATCTCACCGCGGTCGACGGCGCGTTGCAGCAGCCGCCGGAACTCCGCCATCTCCGGTTCGATGAGCTGTTCCCGGAACGCCTGGAGCAGATCCGGGTTCTGGTGGAGCGCCATGGCCACACCCCGCATCAGCGCGGAGTTCTGTTCCATGGTGCAGTCGTCCTCGCGGCGCATCAGGGCGTGCAGGTCACCGCGGAGCGACCCGGTGTCGATCTCGCCGATCTCACCGGGCTTGTTGTGCCGGATGGCCTTGACGACCAGCTCGGCCTTGCCGCCCCACTGGCGGTAGAGCGTCGCCTTGCTGGACCGGGTGCGGGCGGCCACGGCGTCCATGGTCAGGGCGTCGTAGCCGACTTCCCGGAGCAGGTCGAGCACGGCCCCGTACAGCTCGGCCTCGCGCTCGGGAGTGATCCGACTCCGGCGCGCCGTCGCGACCTCGGCCATCTCCCTCTCACCTCTCCGTTCAGAACGACACCGTTTCGTACAGGCCCAATGTAGCGCAGGCGCCTAGCGAAACGAAACTGTTTCGTTCGTGTCGTGGGTCACGGTTGTCAGCTCCCCATAAGTTGCCGGTGCCCGGCCCCGGGAAAAGCATGGGAGAGGTGAGCTATCTGCGCTTCCCGCATCTCCATGGCGACCAGTTGTGCTTCGTGGCCGAGGACGACCTCTGGCTCACGGACCTCGACGGCCCGGGCCGCGCCTGGCGGCTCACCGTCGACCGCACCAAGACCGGCCACCCGCGTTTCTCGCCCGACGGCCGGCACATCGCGTACACCACCTGGCGCAGTCTCGTGCCGGAGGTCCACCTGGTACCGGTGGACGGCGGCCCCGGACGGCAGCTCACCTACTGGGGCAGCCTCGACGCACGCGTCTGCGGCTGGGCGCCGCCCGACCCGGACGGGAGCACGGCCATCCTCGCCGTCTCCTCGCACGGCGAACCCTTCTCCCACCTGACCTGGGCCTACAAGATCGCCCCCGACGGCGAGCCCGGCCGCAAGCTGCCCTGGGGACCGGTCGCCGACCTCCAGGCCGCCGACCTCGACGGGGAGCGCAAGACACTGCTGCTCACCGGCACCCCGCCGCACGAACCGGCCTCCTGGAAGCGCTACCGGGGCGGCGCCATGGGCCGGCTGTGGCTGCACGGGCACCGGCTGCTCGCCGACATCGACGGCCACCTGGACTGCCCCATGTTCGTCGGCGGCCGGATCGCGTTCCTCTCCGACCACGAGGGCGTCGGCAACCTCTACTCGTGCGCGTACGACGGCTCCGACCTGCGCCGTCACACCGACAACGACGCCTTCTACGCCCGCAACGCCGCCGGCGACGGCACCCGGGTGGTCTACCAGTGCGCGGGCGAGCTGTGGATCGTCGACGACCTGTCGCCCGACTCGGTGCCGCGCCGGCTCGACGTCCGGCTGAGCGGCGCCCGCGCGGGGCGCCGCCCCTACCAGGTGCCGGCCGCGCAGAACGTGGGCGGCCTCTCCGTCGACGAGACGGGCCGCGCCAGTGCCGTCGTCGTACGCGGCAGCCTCTACTGGCTCACCCACCGCGACGGCCCGGCGCGCACCCTCAGCGACACCGCCGGTGTGCGGGTACGGCTGCCGGAGATGCTCGGAGAGAGCGGGCGGGTCGCCTACGTCACGGACGCCGAGGGCGAGGACGCCGTCGAGATCGCCCACCTGCCCCGGGCGACGGGCGGACGCGCGCCCCGGCGGCTGGCCTCCGGGAAGCTGGGCCGGGTGCTGGAACTGGCGTCGGACCCCCAGGGCCAACGGCTGGCCATCGCCTCGCACGACGGGCGGCTGCTGCTGCTCGACATCTCGGACGAGACGGAGGTCGCCGAGGTGCTGGAGGCGGCGGAGACGGCCGAGGATGCGGACGCGGCCGTGGAGGCCGGCGAGGGTGCCGCCCCGGCGCCCGAGGCCGGCGAAGGCGACGGCGGCGACGGCGTCACCGAGCTGATCCGGTCGGTCAACGGCCCCGTGCGGGACCTCGCCTTCTCCCCGGACGGTGCCTGGCTGACCTGGTCCCACCCTGGGATCGGCCGGTCGCTGCGGCAGATCAAGATGGCCCGGATCAACGGGCAGGAGGGCTCGCTCGTCGTCGACGTCACCAACGGCCGCTTCGAGGACGAGAACCCGGTGTTCACCCGCGACGGCCGCTATCTCGCCTTCCTGTCCTGGCGCGGCTTCGACCCGGTGTACGACGTGCACACCGGCGACCTGTCCTTCCCGCTGGGCTGCCGGCCCCACCTCGTGCCGCTGTCGTCGGCGACCCCCTCCCCCTTCGCGCTGAACCCGGAGGGCCGGCCGGCCGCCGGCGGGCTGGACCCGGTCGAGGACGAGACCGGCGAAGGCGGGGCGGTCACCGTCGAGATCGAGGGCCTGGAGAACCGCGTGACCCCGTTCCCGGTCACCGCCTCCAAGTACTCGGCGCTGCACCCGGTCGCGGGCGGCGGCCTGGTCTGGCTGCGCTGGCCGATCTCGGGCGCGCTGGGCGAGACCTTCGCCAACCCGGACGACCCGAGCGAGCGGCCCACCCTGGAGCACTTCAACCTGGCCAAGGCCAGGAAGTCCGAACTGGCCGGCCACATCGACTGGTTCCGGGTCAGCGGCGACGGCACCCGGTTGGTCGTCCTCGATGAGGGCGATCTGCGCGCGGTGCCCTCCACGGAGCCCGGCGACGCCGACTCGACCACCTGGATCGACCTGCGCCGGATCCTGCACCAGGTCGACCCGCCCGCCGAGTGGCGCCAGGCGTACGAGGAGGCCGGCCGGCTGATCCGCGCCTACTTCTGGGACCCGGGCATGAGCGGCATCGACTGGGACGCGGTGCTGGCGCAGTACCGCCCGCTGGTCGACCAGGTCGCCTCCCCGGACGAGTTCGCCGACCTGCTCCGGGAGGTCCTCGGCGAACTGGGCACCTCGCACGCCTACGTCGCCGCCGCCCGCCGCAACGAGGGCCCCGTGCCCTACCAGCGCTGGCAGGGACTGCTGGGCGCCAACTTCACGTGCCGGGAAGGCCGGTGGACGGTCCGGAGGATCCTGCCCGGCGACTCCTCCGACTCCAAGGCCCGTTCCCCGCTGGCCGGTATGGGCATCCGCGAGGGCGCGGTCCTCACGCACGTCGAGGGCCGCCCGGTGGACCCGGTGAGCGGACCGTACCCGCTGCTCGCGGGCGCGGGCGGTACGACGGTGGAGCTGACCTTCGCACCGGCCGAGGGCGGCGGGCGGGCGCGGCGGGTCGCCGTCGTCCCGCTCGTCGACGAACGGCCGTTGCGCTACCAGGACTGGGTGACCAAACGCCGCGAAGTGGTGCGGGAGTTGAGCGGCGGACGCTGCGGCTATCTGCACATCCCCGACATGGGCGGCTCCGGCTGGGCGCAGTTCAACCGCGACCTGCGCATGGAGGTGTCCCGGCCCTCGCTGATCGTGGACGTGCGCGGCAACGCGGGCGGGCACATCAGCGAACTGGTCATCGAGAAGCTGACGCGCACCATCCTGGGCTGGGACCTGACGCGCGACGCGCAGCCGGTGTCGTACACCTCCAACGCCCCGCGCGGGCCGGTGGTGGCGGTCGCGGACGAGGCGACGTCCTCCGACGGCGACATGATCACGGCGGCGTTCAAACTGCTGAAGCTGGGCCCGGTGGTCGGGCAGCGCACCTGGGGCGGAGTGGTCGGCATGACCGGCCGGCACCGCCTCGGCGACGGCACGGTGATCACGGTCCCGATGAACGCGGCCTGGTTCGACGCCTACGGCTGGTCGGTCGAGAACCATGGGGTGAGCCCCGACGTGGACGTGCTGCGCACCCCGCTGGACTGGGCGGAGGGCCGTTACCCGGTGCTGACCGAGGCGGTACGGCTCGCGGTGGAGCTGCTGGAGTCCAACCCGCCGGCCACGCCGCCCGACTACCGGTACGTACCGGACCGTTCACGGCCCGCACTGCCGCCCAGGCCCTGACGAGCCGTCGCCGCACTGCCGCCCGGTCCCTGAACGAGCCTTGCGGACCTGCCGACTTGGGCGCACCCGCACGGCCGGCTCGTCACGTGTCCCGCTAGGGCGCCTCCCGGCGAGGGCACGCTTCCCACGAGGACGCGCCTTTTCCCCACGAAAACACGTCCCCACGAAGGCACGTGCCCACGAAGGTGCATCCCCACGAAGGCGATTCCCCGCGAAGGCCGGCCCCCGCACGCGGGCACGCGAAAGGGGCGCCCTCGTCTCCGGGGGCGCCCCTTCCGATCAGCAGCGGCCGCGTCAGGCGTCGTAGTCCTCGCTCATGCGGTCCTCCCGCTCACGACGCGCGGGGTCCATCTCGTCGTCGTCGCGGCGGCGGTTGCGGTTCTGGATCTGGTCCTTGGCCTGCTCCGCCCGCTGCTTGCCCTGCTGCTGCATGCGCTCGGCCTTGTCCTGGAACTGGTCCTTGATACCCATGTGGGTTCACTCCCGTGGTGGGTGAGATCGGTGCCTGGTCGGTGAGTTGACCCGGCTCGATCAGATTCACACGGGTGGTGACCGGGCGCATGTCGATCAGTGACGGTGCGTAGTCCTGTGCTGTTCGTCGGCCGCTCCGCCCGCCCCGACCAGGCCGGTACGCATGCCGTTCAGCCGGTCCGCGAACCGGCGCATCTCGCGCTGCCCGACGGTCCCGATGACGGCCGGCAGATACCCGCGCACGCCCTGCATGCCGCGCAGCCACCACTGCCCGTACACGTGGCCCGCCCGCCGCTCGATGCCCTCCACGAGCCGGTCTACCGCCGGGCCCAGCGGATAGGTCTTGTTCGACGGCCACGGCAGCCGCTGCCTGAGCTCCCGCATGACGTCGTCCTGGTCGGCGCCGCGCACCATGTCGGTGTCGGTCCACGACAGGTAGCCGACGCCGACCTTCACGCCCCGGTGGCCGACCTCGGCGCGCAGACTGTGCGCGTACGCCTCCACGCCGGACTTGGAGGCGCAGTAGGCGGTCATCATCGGTGCCGGCGTGATCGCGGCCAGCGACGCGATCTGCAGCAGGTAGCCGCGGCTCTGCATCAGCGCCGGCAGGAAGGCGCGGGCCGTCACCGCCGACCCGACGAGGTTGACCTCGATGACCCGGCGCCAGGACTCCGGGTCGGAGTCGACGAAGGGCCCGCCGGTGGCGACGCCCGCGTTGGCGACGACGATGTCGATCTTGCCGAACCGCTCCTCGACCTCCTGCGCGACCCGGGCCATGGCCTCGTGGTCGGTGACGTCGGCGTGCCAGTGCTCGCTCTCGCTGTGCAGCCGTGCGGAGACCTGCTTGAGCGCGTCCGGCTCCAGGCCGACCAGCGCCACCTTCACGCCTCGTGCGGAGAGCTTGCGGGCCAGCAACTCCCCGACGCCGCGCGCCGCTCCGGTGACGACGGCGACCCGTCCCTCCAGGCTCACCCTGCTCATGCGCTCTCCTCGGCGTGTACGGCGGGTATGTAGGTGCTCGCGAGTGTGCGTATCTTCCCGGTGACCGTCTCCGGCGCCTCCACCGGCGTCATGTGGCCGAGGCCGGGCAGCTCCGTCAGGCCCACGCAGTGCGGCAGCGCGCCGGCCAGCGTCCGGGCGTGCACGGGCGGGGTCAGCCGGTCGGCCGTGCCGACGACCACCTCCACCGGCATCGTCAACTCCCGTACCCCGTGGTCCAGGTCGAGCAGGTCCAGCACCTGCGACCAGGCGTGGCGCACCCTGCGCGGGCAGGCGTGCACGATGCGGGCGCACGCCTCGACCATGTGCGGGGCCGAACCGGCGCCCATGGTCCCGTACTTGAGGATCCTGAGCGCGAGGGGTGTGACCGGCCCGAGCGGCGCACGGGAGCCGAGGATCCGCCGGGTCAGCCAGGTCCGCGCCCGGCCCTCCCCGATCGGCACCACGGTCGCGGACGCCACCAGCCGCGAACTGCCCGTGCTGCACAGCAGGACGGCCGCCGCGTGTGCGCGCAGCGCGGGCCGGGAGGCGGCGGCCATCACCGTCATGCCGCCCATGGAGTGCCCGGCGATCACGGCCTGTTCACCGGGGGCGAGAGTGGCCTCCAGTACGGCTTCGAGGTCGTCGGCGAGGGCCTCGGTGCTGCATGCCGGGCTCGCCGGACTGCGGCCGTGGCCGCGCTGGTCGTAGGCGATGACCCGGTGGTCGGCGGCCAGCGCGCGGATCTGCGCCGCCCAGAAGGCGGTCGAGCAGGCCCAGCCGTGCGCGAGGACGACCGCGGGCGCGTTCTCGGGGCCGTGCACCTCGACGTGCAGCCGGGCTCCGTCGGCGGAGACGGCGGTGAGTTCGCGGGCGGGCACGGGCGGGGCGTACGGCCCGGAGGCGACGGACGTGAGGCGGCTCACGCGACCGCCTCCGCGTTCTCTCCGGCGGCGCCCCCGGCGACGGTCTTCCGGTCGGCCGGTGCCCGCAGCACCTCGTACTCGGCCAGGTTCACGTTCCGCGTGGCGCGCCGGAACTCCGCCGTCGTACCGGGCCAGATGGTGGTGTTGCGGCCGCTGGCGTCCAGGTACCAGCTGGTGCAGCCGCCGGTGTTCCACACCGTGCGCTTCATGCGCTCCTGCACCCGGTGGTTCCAGCCCTGGACGGCGGCGGGGCGGGCGTCGAGGGCGACCCGGCCGCCGAGGACGTTCAGCTGGCGGAGGTAGTCGGCCATGTAGTTCAGCTGGGACTCGATCATGAGGATCATGGACGAGTTCCCGAGGCCGGTGTTGGGCCCGATGATGGTCATCCAGTTGGGGAAGCCGGCCGCGGAGGCGCCGCGCAGGGCCTCCATGCCGCCCTTCCAGCTCTCGGCGAGGGTGCGGCCGTCCGCGCCGACGACCCGCTCGGCGATGGGCATGTCGGTGACGTGGAAGCCCGTGCCGAAGATGATCGCGTCGACCTCGGCCTCGCTGCCGTCGGCGGCGACGAGGGTCGAGCCGCGCACCTCGCCGAGCCCGCTCGCGACGACGTCGACGTTGGGCCGGGCGAGCGCCGGGTAGTACTCGCTCGACAGCAGGATCCGCTTGCAGCCGATGCGGTAGTCGGGGGTCAGCTTGGCGCGCAGGGCCGGGTCCTTGATGGCGCGGGCCATGTTGCGCTTGGCGATCCGCTCGACGAAGCCCAGTTCCTCGGGGTGCTTGGTGAAGGCCTGGACCTGCAGCTCCCGGATGCCCCAGAGCAGTCCGCGGCGCAGCTGGGTGGTGACCGGCAGGGCCCGGTGCAGGGCGCGCTCCACGCCGCTGATCGCGCGGTCCATGCGGGGCATCACCCAGGCCGGGGTGCGCTGGAACAACGTCAGTCGCGAGACCTGGGGCTGGATGGACGGCACGATCTGGATGGCGGAGGCGCCCGTGCCGATCATGGCGACCCGCTTGCCGGCGAGGTCGTAGTCGTGGTCCCAGCGGGCGGAGTGGAAGACCTTGCCGGGGAAGCTGTCGAGGCCCGGGATGTCCGGGACCTTCGGGTCGGACAGCGGTCCGGTGGCGGAGACGACGACGTCGGCGGAAAGGTTTCCGCTCGCGGTCTCGATGTCCCAGCACAGCCGCTCGGCGTCCCAGGCCATCCGCTTCACCTCCGAGTCGAAGCGGATGTGGGGGCGCAGCCCGAAGGTGTCGGCGACGTGCTCCAGGTAGGCGCGGATGTGCCGCTGCCCGGAGAAGGTGCGCGGCCAGTCGGGGTTGGGCGCGAAGGAGAACGAGTACAGGTGGGACGGCACGTCGCAGGCGCAGCCGGGGTAGCTGTTGTCCCGCCAGGTGCCGCCGACGCTGTCGGCCCGTTCCAGGACGACGAAGTCGGTGATCCCCTCGCGGCGCAGCCGCACGGCGGCTCCCAGCCCGCCGAACCCGGACCCGACCACCGCCACCCGCACGTGTTCTCGAACCTGCTCGTGCTCGGCCATCGAAGAAGCCTCCACGCATCGCCTAGAACTCCGCCAGTGAACACTGGCGCAATGGGGAGAGTAGAGCAGCTCCGTACTGATGGGTAGGGGTTGGCGCCAGGAAAGTTACCGACGGTACGACATAGGCTTCCGGAGTGGCAGAAGACGCTTCGGACGCTGGACGTGACGACGGCCCCCGCGAGTACCGCATGGAGGAACTGGCCCGGCTGGCCGGCATCACCGTGCGCACCCTGCGCTTCTACCGCGAACGCAAACTGATCCCCCCGCCCCGCCGCGAGGGCCGCATCGCCTGGTACGACGACCACCACCTGGCCCGCCTGCGCACCATCTCGGCGCTGCTGGAACGCGGCCACACCCTGAACGGCATCGCGGAACTCGCGGACGCCTTCGACCACGGCCGCGACGTCGGCGACCTGCTGGGCCTCGGCGAGCCCACCGAGGAGATCCCGGTCCGTCTCACCCCCGAGGAGCTCGCCGCCCGCTTCGAGGGCGAGGTCACCCCCGAGAACCTCGCCGCCGCGATGGACCTCGGCTACCTCGGCACCGACGGCGACGAGATCGTGCACATCAGCCACCGCCTGCTGGAGGTCTCCTCCGCCCTGGTCCGCGAAGGCATCCCCCTCGGCGAGGTCCTCCGGGCCGGCGCCCGCGTCCGCGAACACGCCGACGCGCTCGCCGAACTCTTCGCCGACCTGATCCTGCGCCACGGCCGGGAACAGGACCTGCAACGCCTGCGCCCGCTGGCCCGCAGCGTGGTCGAGGCGGAACTGTCCCTGGCCATGGACCGCCGGTCCCGCAAGGACGCCGGGCGGGACCGGCACCCTTCCTAACGGTCGTAGACGACCGTCACCGGCGCATGGTCCGACCAGCGCTCCGCGTGCGTGGCGGCACGCTCCACGAACCCCTTGACGGCCCTGGCCGCGAGGCCCGGGGTCGCGGCCTGGAGGTCGATCCTCCACCCCGAATCGTTGTCGAAGGCCCGCCCCCGGTACGACCACCACGAGTACGGCCCCTCCACGTCCGGGTGCAGGGCCCGCACCACGTCGACGTACCCGCCCTCCGCCGGGTCGAAGACGCGGCTCAGCCACTCCCGCTCCTCCGGCAGGAAGCCGGAACTCCTGGTGTTGCCGCGCCAGTTCTTCAGGTCGGCCTTCTGGTGGGCGATGTTCCAGTCGCCGCAGACGACCACCTCGCGCCCCTCGGCGGCGGCGCGCTCGCGCAGATCCTTGAGGTGGGCCAGGAACTCGCCCATGAAGCGGACCTTCTCGTCCTGGCGCTCGGTGCCGACCTCGCCGGAGGGGAGGTAGAGGGAGGCGACCGTCACACCCGGCAGGTCGGCCTCGACGTAGCGCCCACTGGTGTCGAACTCGGACGAACCGAAGCCGATACGCACACGGTCGGGCTCGCGGCGGGTGTAGAGGGAGACGCCGGCGCGGCCCTTGGCGACGGCGGGGGCGTGCGTCACGTGCCACCCGTCGGGCGTGCGGACGTGCTCGGGCAGTTGCTGCGGCTCGGCGCGCACCTCCTGCAGGCACAGCACGTCGGCGGAGGTGCCCGCGAGCCATTCCACGAAGCCCTTCTTCGTGGCGGCGCGCAGGCCGTTTACGTTGACGGAGGTCACGGTGAGCATCAGGGCACGATACCGGCACACTGGACCATGTCTCGTGTTGGAATGCATTGATATACGGTAGGCAGCATGAAAATTCGCCGGGTCCGCTTCGACCACCCCGACGCCGTGAAGCTGAACGACGAGGTGCAGGCCGAGTACCACGTCCGCTACGGCGACGGCGGCGACGCCACGCACCTGGAACCGTCGCACTTCGCGCCGCCGATGGGGCTCTACCTGCTCGCCTACGACGAGGCCGGCGTCCCGGTCGCCTCGGGCGGCTGGCGGACCCAGGAGGCGAACGACGAGAACTACCGGGACGGGGACGCCGAGCTGAAGCGGATGTTCGTCATCGAGCAGATGCGCGGCCGGGGGCTGGCCCGTCGCATCCTGGCCGCCCTGGAGGAGGACGCCCGCGCCGCGGGCCGCCTGCGCATGGTCCTGGAGACCGGCACCAAGCAGCCGGAGGCCGTGGCCCTGTACGTCTCCAGCGGCTACAAGCCGTGCGAGAAGTTCGGCTACTACCGCTTCCACGACGACAGCCTCTGCTACGCGAAGGCGCTGTAGGTCACGCCCGCAGGAACGCCAGGACCGCCAGGACCCGGCGGTGGGTGTCGTCGGCCGGGGGCAGGTCCAGCTTGGTGAGGATAGAGCCGATGTGCTTGCCGACGGCCGCCTCCGTCACCACCAGGGTCCGGGCGATGGCGCCGTTCGACTTCCCCTCCGCCACCAGCGCCAGCACCTCCCGTTCGCGCGGGGTGAGCCGGGCCAGCGGGTCCCGGCGCCGGCGCAGCAGTTGCCGCACCACCTCGGGATCGACGACCGTGCCTCCGGCCGCGACCTCGGCGAGCGCGGAGACGAACTCCTCGACCTGGCCGACGCGGTCCTTGAGCAGGTAGCCGACGCCGGTGCCGTCACCGGAGTCGAGCAGCTCGGCGGCGTAGGCCCGCTGCACGTACTGGCTGAGCACCAGCACCGGCAGCCCGGGCCGCTCCGCCCGCAGCCGCACGGCCGCACGCAGCCCCTCGTCCTGCAGCGCCGGCGGCATCCGTACGTCGGTGACCACGGCGTCGGGACCGTGCTCGGCGACCGCGGCGAGCAGGGCGTCGGCGTCACCGACGGCCGCGACGACCTCGTGCCCGAAGCGGGTGAGCAGTCCGATCAGGCCCTCGCGCAGCAGCACGCTGTCCTCGGCGAGGACTATCCGCAGGGGTCTTCCATGGGCGAGGGCCGGCAAGGGATCTCCACACGCAGCAGGGTCGGTCCGCCCGGCGGGCTGGACAGGGAGAGTCTGCCATCGAGCACCGACACCCGGTCCGCGAGTCCGGTCAGACCGGTGCCGCCCCGCGCGTCGGCGCCACCGCGCCCGTCGTCGCGGACGCGCAGCACCAGCCGCCCGTCCCCGTACCCGCCGCTCACCTCGGCGCGGCCCGCCCCGCTGTGCCTGGCCACGTTGGCGAGGGCCTCGCAGACCACGAAGTACGCGGCGCTCTCCACGGGCCGCGGCAGCCGTTCGGGCAGCTCCAGGTCCACGTCCACCGGAACGGGGCTGCGGTCGGCGGCGTCCGCGACGGCCGCTTCGAGGCCGTAGTCGGTCAGGACCTTGGGATGGATGCCGTGGATGAGTTCGCGCAGCTCCGCGAGGGCCCGCTCGGCCTCCCGGTGGGCCGTGGCGAGCTGGTCGGCGAGCCGCCCGGGCGGGGCGTCCAGGCGGGCCAGGCCGAGCGTCATGGTGAGGGCGACGACACGCTGCTGGGCCCCGTCGTGCAGGTCCCGCTCGATGCGCCGCCGCTCCGCCTCGAAGGCGTCCACCAACCGCACCCGGGAACGGACGAGTTCGGTGACCCGGTCGCTGTCCTTCCCGGCCAGCAGCGCCCGCGCCAGCTCCGCCCGCGCCCCGGCGACCGCGCCGAGGGCGTAGGCCCCGGCGGCCAGCAGCACCAGCCCGAGCCCGGCGACCGCGAAGGCGCCCGGCCAACTGTCCACGAGCCACAGCTTGGCCACCTTCGCCTCACCGTCGACGGCGACCAGCGCGGGCGCGGCGACCATGGACAGCGGAAGGACCGCGCCGCCGGCGACGGCCGCCGCGTCGAGCGGCCACAGCACCACGCCGAGCAGCACCGCGTACGCCAACTCCCGCCAGGTGGCCGCCTCCCCGAGGCGCACCACCAGCCACGCCGCGAGGCCCGGCCGGTCGGGCACCCGGTGCTGCCCGGGCGGCATCGGGCCGGCCCCCGCCAGCCGCAGCCGGCGGCGCTCCACGGCGGCCACCGGTATCCCGGCCAGCGCGGTCAGCACCAGCAGCGGCAGCCCGACGAGGACGACGGCGAGGACGCCCCCGGCCACGGCCCCGCTGACGATCACCACCAGGACGACCGCCCCGAAGAGCGCCCCGCTCGCCAGGTACGCGACCGCACGCCAGGGCCACGCCGATCCCAGGTATCCGCGCCCCGCGAGCGCCCGCCACACCGTCATGGGGATCACCGTACGGGCGGCCTGCGGACCGTCACCATCGGCGCAGACGGAGCTTCGGGGGTATGCCTGGCCCTACCCCGACTCTCGCCCCTGCCGCACTGATCCGGACCGCCCTCCCGGGGTTTCGTTGAGCCATCGGCACCGGACGAGTGGAGGCAGAGGCAGACATGAGACCCGACGCGATCGAACTGCGTTCCGTGAGCAGGCGGTACGGGACGGCCGATGGCTCGGTGAGCGCGCTGGAGGGGGTCTCGCTCGCCTTCGGCGCCGGGACGTTCACGGCCGTCATGGGCCCGTCCGGCTCGGGCAAGTCCACGCTGCTGCAGTGCGCGGCGGGCCTGGACCGCCCCACGTCGGGGTCGGTGCGGCTCGGGGAGACGGAGCTGACGGCGCTGAGCGAACGGCGGCTGACGCTGCTGCGCCGGAAGAGGATCGGGTTCGTGTTCCAGGCGTTCAACCTGCTGCCGTCCCTGACGGCCGCTCAGAACGTCGCACTGCCGCTGCGCCTGGCCGGCCGGCGCCCGCGCCGGGCCGAGGTGCGGGAGGCGCTGCGGCGGGTGGGGCTCGCGGAGCGGGCCGGGCACCGGCCCTCGGAGCTGTCCGGCGGCCAGCAGCAACGGGTCGCGCTGGCCCGGGCCCTGATCACCCGGCCCGAGGTGCTGTTCGGCGACGAGCCGACCGGCGCCCTCGACTCGGTGACCGGCCGCGAGGTGCTGGCGCTGCTGCGGGGCATGGTCGACGCCGAGGGCCGCACGGTCGTCATGGTGACCCACGACCCGGTGGCCGCCTCGTACGCCGACCGCGTCGTGTTCCTGGTCGACGGCCGGGTGCACGGGGAACTGGCGGGTGCCTCGGCGGGGGAGATCGCGGCCCGGACGGCCGGCCTGGAGACGAGCGGGGCGGAGGCCGTGCCGTGCTGAGCATCGCGCTGCGCACCCTGCGCGCCCGCTGGATCACCTTCGCGGGCAGCTTCGTCGCCCTCGCGCTCGGCACCGGGCTGCTCGCCGTGATGGGCCTGGCCCTGGCCTCCGCGCAGAACGCCCCCGAACGCGCGCCGGAACGGTTCGCGGCGGCGCCGGTGGTGGTGCGGGGGCAGGACACCCTGCGCGTGCCCACCGCGATCGGCGTGAAGACGGAGAAGCTGGCGCATCCCCGCCCGGTGCCGGAGCGGACGGTGGCAGCCCTGCGCACCCTCGGCCCGGTCACCGAGGACCGCTCCTTCCCGGTACGTGCCGAGGGCGGACCCGGCGGACTGGTGGGCCACCCGTGGTCGACGGCGGCCTTCGCCCCGTACGAGCTGAGCGCGGGCCGTGCGCCGAGGGCCGCCGACGAGGTGGTGACCACCGGCGGCTGGGCGGCCGTCGGCGAGCGGCTGCGCACCGGTCACGGCACGGTCCGCGTGGTCGGGGCGGTGGACGACCGGGGCTTCGAGGACGCCGTCTTCTACACCGACGCCCGCGCCGCACGCCTCGCGCCGGTCAGCAGGCAGCTGGTGGTGGACGCCGATCCGGCCGAGGTACGGCGGACGGTGGGCGAGCGCGCCCAGGTGCTGACGGGTACGGCACGGCGGCTCGCGGACGCCCGCCCGGACCGGGACGAGGAGGCGGTGACGGCGCTGACCGCCCTGTTCGGCACGGCGGGCGGGGTGGCCGGGTTCGTGTCGGTGTTCGTGGTGGCGTCGACGTTCGCCTTCACGGTGGCCCAGCGGCGCCGGGAGTTCGGGCTGCTGCGCACGGCGGGCGCGACGCCGGGCCAGGTCCGCCGGCTGGTGTGCGCCGAGGCGCTGCTGGTCGGCGTGCTCGCCTCGGCGGCGGGCTGCGCGCTGGGCGGGTACGCCGCCCCGCACCTGGCCGCGTGGGTGGTCGGCGAGGGGCTGGCGCCGCACTGGTTCACGATCGGCGACCAGGTCTGGCCGTACCACCTGGCCTTCTGGACGGGTCTGCTGATCGCCCTGTGCGGGGTGGTCGCGGCGTCCTGGCGGGCCGGACGGACCGGCCCCGCACAGGCGCTGCGCGAGGCGTCGGTGGACGCCGGCACCCTGACCCGGGGCCGCCTGCTGTGCGGGGCGGCGCTGCTGGTCACGGCCGCGGCGACCCTGGCCGTGGCCCTGCTGACCGACCCGTCGGACCTGCTGCACCGCAAGACGTACGTCAGCCGCCCGATGCTGCTGATCACGGCGGTGGCGCTGCTGTCCCCGCTCGTGGTGCGCCCGCTGACCCGGCTGGTGGCCTGGCTGCCGTCCCGGCTGCCCGGCGCGGGCGGGATGCTGGTGCGGGAGAACGCGGCCGCGTCCGTCCGCCGCACGGCGGCCGTGGCGGCGCCGGTGCTGGTGACGGTGGCGCTGACCGGTTCACTGCTCGGGGCGACGGCGACGCTGGACGAGGCGCGCGCGGCCGAGGACCGGCAGCGGACGGCGGCCGACTTCGTGGTGACCGCGGCCGGCGGCCTGGACCGGGCGGCGGTGGAACGACTGCGGGCGGTCCCCCAGGCCGTGGTCTCGCCCACCGCGCCGAGCGCCGTGTACGTCCTGGAGGAGGGCGTGGCCCTGATCAGGTCCGAGGCCCGCGCGGTCGACCCCCGGGCCCTCGCGGCCACGGCACGGGTGCCGTTGACGGCCGGCCGGATCACCGACCTCGACGACGGCTCGATCGTCGTCGACGAGGAGTGGGAGCGGCGCACGGTCGGGCAGCGCGTCACCGTCCGGCTCGGCGACGGCACCCGCCGGTCGCTGCGGATCGCCGCGGTGATGCCGGTGGGCACCGGCGACAACGGCGCCTACGTCACGTTCGCCAACGCACCCGGCGCCAAGGTCGACCGGGTGGAGGTCACGGTCGCCGAGGGCGCGGACCGGCGCGCCGTGGCGGCGGGGCTGCGGGAGGCGGTGGAGTCCTCGGGCGGGCGGGTGCTCACCCGGGAGGCGTGGCTGAGCGCCACGGCACCCCGCGCCGACGGCACGACACGGGCCGGCTTCCTGGTGGTCGTGGGCATCGCGCTGCTCTACGCGGGCATCGCCCTCGCGGGAACCCTGGTCATGGCGACGTCCGGCCGGCGCCGGGAGTTGGCGGCGCTGCGTCTGGCGGGCGCCACCCGTGGCCAGGTGCTGCGGCTGGTGGCGGCGGAGGCGCTGACCGTGGTCGCGGTGGGCGCGCTGCTCGGGGTCGCGGTGGCGGCGGTGAACCTGCTCGGGATGCGGGGCGCCCTGTCCCTGCTGTCGGCTCCGGCCCGGCTGGTCCTGCCGTGGCCGGCCATGGGGGCCGCGGCCGGTGCGTGCGCGGTCGTCGCCGTCGTCGCGGCGGCCGTCCCGGCCGGGGCGGCGCTGCGGCAGCGCACCTGAGCGGGCCGCACGGGGGCTCTGGGCCACGCCGGTTGGGCGGCCGCGAAGCCCGAGCCCCTGCCGGCCTTCCCTGGCAGGGCTCCATGCCGCTTGGACTGGACGGGATCTGACGGGCCTCTCATGGGCTGGAGACGGCCAGGGCGTGGCCTCCGAGCACCACGGCGACGATCAGGCAGGCGACGGTGACGCCGGCGGCCACGCGCCGCCCCGGTAGAAACCTGCGCGGCAGGCAGACAACCAGCACCGCACTGACCCACGCCACGGACACCAGCCGGGGGAGCCATGCCTCGGCCCGGTCGTTGACCAGGTAACAGTGCTCAGCCCGCGATCCGTGGACGCCGAAGTAGAAGAGACAGTCGTTCCCGAAGTTCTCGGAGAGCAACGCGGTGAGCCCCCACCACACGGTGGTGAGGACGGCCGCGGCCACCGCGCCAGCAAGGAACGAGCATCCGCCGGGGCCACGCGGCGCGGCCGTGTCCATACTCTGACTTCTCCAGCGAGGAACGTTCCGCCGAGGGATCCCAGCAGGGTCCGGAACATACGGCACCCGCTGACCGACGCCAATGCTGCAGGGCATGAACCTCGCTGCCGTACAACACGTCAAAGCCCCGGTCGGGAGTTCCCTACCGGGGCTTTGAGCTGCGTGGACCTGAGGGGATTTGAACCCCTGGCCCCCTCGATGCGAACGAGGTGCGCTACCGGACTGCGCCACAGGCCCTTGCAACGAGTGAAACTTTAGCATCCCGATCGGCCTGCTCAAAAATCCCTTCCGGGGCCCGGCCGCGGGGCGGCCTACTCGTTGGCCGCGCGGGGACGGTCGCCGTCCTCGTACTGGTCGAACAGCGGCGTGCGGCCCCGCTCCCGTGCCCGGCGGGCGGACGCGGCGCGGCGGGCGTCGCTGCGGCCGGGGCTCTCCGGCCGGTCCTCGGCGCGGGGGGCCGGGCGGTCCGGCTCGGCGACGGCCGCCGCGTCCTGCCGGTCCGGCACGACCGGGCCGGACCGGGCCGAGCTCCACGCGTCCGGTGCCGCGAGGTCCACGTCGGCGGTGGCGCGGGGCGCGACGGGCGCGGTCACGTAGGTGGGCAGGGGCACCGGGACGGGGTCCCAGCTCTCGCCCTGCCCGGGGCGTTGCTGCCGTTCGCGCTGCTGGTCGACCCACTCGGCGTGATCGGTCTGCTCCACCAGGGCCCGCCGGTCCGCGGCGAGCGCGGACAGGCCGGGGTCGGCCTCGGTCTCGGGCCCCTCCTCCGGCTCCTCGGCGTCGGGGTCGCCGACCGCCTCGGCGGACACACGCCGACG
Source organism: Streptomyces viridiviolaceus (assembly GCF_014650995.1). GTDB lineage: Bacteria > Actinomycetota > Actinomycetes > Streptomycetales > Streptomycetaceae > Streptomyces > Streptomyces viridiviolaceus. Next base: position 286,864 of record NZ_BMWA01000009.1, on the reverse strand, counting down.
CGGCTGGCGGTCGCGCTCGCGCAGCCGCTGCGCCGCGACCTCGGCCCGGCGCCGGTCCATCTGGAAGGCGAACCGGCGGCGCTCCTGGGAACGCAGATAGGCGATGTACGCGCTGAGCAGCACCGCGGGCACGCCGGGGGCCCACAGGAACGCCAGCCCCCCGACGGCCGCGACGACCGAGCCGAGGGTGAAGGCGAGGAAGAGCACGACGGTGGTCCTGCGGCGCCGTGCGAGCACCTTCGTGCGCCGGGCACGGGCCGCGGCGGCCGGTGATGCGGGGGATGCCGGGGACGCGGGTGCCTGGCGCGCTGCCGGTACCCGGCGGCCGGCCGGTGCGTCACCGGGCTGCTCCACGCCGGGCGGGGGCACGACGGGCTGGGTGTGCCGGCGGGTTCTGGACACGGCGAAGGCCCGGACGTCCACCGATTCGGTGGCGGCATCCGGGTCGTCCTCGTCGTGCTCCGCCTCGTCGGCGGGGCGCGACCGCAGGTCCTTGGCGTACCGGCGCTCCATCCCCGCCCGTCCGGACAGCAGCCGGATGGCGGTGCTGAAGCGTTCCGTCGGACGGGCTTCGTTCAGCTCGTCCTGCCTACGGAGCCACATCGGCACCAAGTAGGCGGCCCAGGCCCCGACGATGACTGCGTAGATGAGGCCGCTGCTGCTCACGCCTCACACGGTAGAGGGGTTTGCGTGAGGCCATCCGCCAATTGGGCCGGTGTGTCGCACGATCTGGCTGATATTTCGAACTTTTTTTGCGACGGATGCGATCAGCCGACCGTCAGTGCCACCAATTTTCCCACCTTCGGACGGTCATCATCCGATCAATTTCGAACGTTTATTCAATTCCGGTGCTGGGGCGGGCCGGATTCTCCGAGGTGCCGTGCGATGCGCCGCGAGCGCGTGACCGGTGCCAGCGCCGCAGCAGCCCCTCGGGGGCCTCTTCGGCGGTGAGGGCGAACACCAGATGGTCGCGCCAGGCTCCGTCGATGTGAAGATAACGCGGCCTGAGCCCCTCCTCGCGGAATCCGAGTTTCTCCACGACCCGCCGGCTCGGCCCGTTCTCGGGGCGAATGCAGACCTCGACGCGGTGCAGTCCGACGGTGCGGAAACAGTGGTCGACGACGAGTGCCACGGCCGTCGGCATCACACCGCGGCCGGCCACCGCCTCGTCCACCCAGTAGCCGACGTGCCCGGAGCACATGGAGCCCCAGGTGATCCCGGCGACCGTCAACTGCCCGACCAGGCGCCCCTGGTACTCGATGACGAACGGCAGCATCCGGCCCGCGTTCGCCTCGGACCGGAGGTGCCGGACCATCTGGCGGTAGGTCGGCCGGTGCGCGAGCGGCCCGCCGGGCGCGGGCGGTGGAATCGTCGCCTCCCACGGGCGCAGCCAGTCGCGGTTGCGCCGGTTGACCTCGCGCCAGGCCCGCTGGTCGCGCAGCTTTATCGGCCTCAGGACGATGTCGTCGTCCATCAGCACGACGGGCCAGGATGGGCTGTTCAGCTCGCACCCCCAGTACTGCCCGGTCTGGGATGGTCACCGCCGCGGGTCTGGTCGACGGCGTGGACGAGCAGGGGCTCCAGCACGGCCAGCCCGTCCTTGACCCCGCCGGTGGAACCCGGCAGGTTGACGATCAGCGTGCCCTTCGCCACTCCGGCCAGGCCCCGGGAGAGCACCGCGGTCGGCACCTTGTCCCGGCCGTACGCCCGGATGGCCTCCGCGATGCCCGGGACCTCCTGGTCGATCACCGCCCGGGTCGCCTCGGGGGTGCGGTCGGTGGGCGAGATGCCGGTGCCTCCGGTGGTGACGATCACGTCGTACCCGGCCTCCACGCCGGCGCGGAGGGCGGCCTGGACGGGTTCGCCGTCGGGGACGACCTGGGGGCCGTCGACGGCGAAGCCGAAGCGGCGCAGGCCCTCGGCGATCAGCGGGCCGCCCTTGTCCTCGTAGATCCCTGCGGCGGCCCGGTTGGAGGCGGTGATCACGAGAGCGGCGTACGGCGCGGTGAGGGCGCCCCCGAGCGACGTGTCCCCTGTCATGCCCGGCTCCAGTCGCCCGACTTGCCGCCCGTCTTCTCCTCCACTCGCACGTCCGTGATGACCGCTCCCTTGTCGACCGCCTTCACCATGTCGACCACGGTGAGCGCGGCGACGGAGACCGCCGTGAGGGCCTCCATCTCGACGCCCGTACGATCCGTCGTCTTCACCGTGGCGGTGATCTCCACGGCGTCGTCCGCGACCGACAGTTCCAGTTTCACACCGGAGACCGACAACGGGTGGCACAGCGGGATCAGGTCGGGGGTGCGTTTGGCGCCCATGATGCCCGCGATCCGCGCGGTGGCCAGGGCGTCTCCCTTGGGGACGCCCTCGCCGCGCAGCAGCTCGATCACGCGGGGCGCGACGAGGACGCGACCGCTCGCGCGCGCGGTGCGCGCGGTCACGTCCTTGCCGGACACGTCGACCATGCGGGCGGCGCCCGCCTCGTCGATGTGCGTCAGTCGGTCCTGCGTGTCCTCGGTGGGTCGGTCCTGCGTGCTCATGCTCGTGTGGCGCTCCCGGTCCGGGCCCGGCGCGGTGCGGCGCGCGGGCCTGCTGTGCGCGACACGGTACCGCCAACCGGGCGGGGTCAGCCGAGCAGGACCACCTCGACCTCGGTGCCGGGCTCGACGGACTCGACGTCCTCGGGGACGACGATCAGCGCGTCGGCGTGCGCCAGGGCCGCCACCAGGTGGGATCCGGCACCGCCGACCGGGGTGACCGTGCCGTCGGCGTAGGTGCCGCGCAGGAACTGGCGGCGTCCCTTCGGCGAGGTCAGCGCCTCGTCCGCGGCCAGCGTGGCGGTGGCCGTGGGCCGGTGGACGTCCTTCAGGCCCATGAGGGTGCGGATCGCGGGACGGACGAACAGCTCGAAGGAGACGTACGACGACACCGGGTTGCCGGGCAGGGCCAGCAGCGGCGTGTGGTCGGGGCCGACGGAGCCGAAGCCCTGGGGCTTGCCGGGCTGCATGGCCAGCTTGCGGAACTCCACACCGCTGCCGGGCTCGTCCTCGTCGGCGACGTGCGCCAGCGCCTCCTTGACCACGTCGTACGCCCCGACGCTCACCCCGCCGGTGGTGACCATGAGGTCGGCGCGGACGAGCTGGTCCTCGATGGTGGACCGCAGGGTCTCGGCGTCGTCGGCGACGGCGCCCACGCGGTAGGCGATGGCACCGGCGTCGCGGGCGGCCGCGGTCAGGGCGAAGCTGTTGGAGTCGTAGATCTGACCGTGACCCAGCTGCTCGTCGGGCTGGACGAGTTCGCTGCCGGTGGACAGCACGACCACGCGCGGGCGCGGGCGCACGCGGACCCGGCCGCGTCCGATCGCGGCCAGCAGGGCGATCTGCGGCGGGCCGAGGACCGTGCCGGCCTTCAGGGCGGGGTCGCCGGCCTTGACGTCGCTGCCCTGCGCGCGCACGTGCGCGCGTGCCTCGGCCGGCCGGTACACGTGCACCTGGCCCTCGGCGCCCTCGGGGGCCAGGCTGCGGGCCCGCATTCCGGCGACCGGACCTTCGCCGAGGCCGCCGTCGGTCCACTCGACGGGTACGACGGTCTCGGCGCCGGGCGGCAGCGGGGCGCCGGTCATGATGCGGGCGGCCTCGCCGGGGCCCACGGCGGGCGGGTCGGCCTGACCGGCGGCGACGTCCCCGACGACCTCCAGGACGGCGGGGAACTCCTCGCTCGCGCCCGCGACATCGGCGACCCGCACCGCGTACCCGTCCATGGAGCTGTTGTCGAACGGCGGCAGGGAGACCGGCACCGTGATGTCGTCGACCAGGACACAGCCCTGGGCGTCGAGCAGGTTCAGCTCGATGGGTTCGAGGGGGCGGACGGTGTCGAGGATGTCCTCCAGATGCTCCTGCACCGACCACAGGTGGTCCTGGCCGGAGTGGTCGTGGCCGGTGGCGCGGGTCGCGGCGCTGCTCAACGTCGTTACATCTCCTCGGCTACGTAACTGCGAAGCCAGGTCCGGAAGTCCGGGCCCAGGTCTTCACGTTCGCACGCCAGTCTGACAATGGCACGCAGATAGTCGCTGCGGTCACCGGTGTCGTAGCGGCGGCCCTTGAAGACGACGCCGTGCACCGGGCCGCCGACCTTCTCGTCCGACGCGAGCTGCTGGAGGGCGTCGGTGAGCTGGATCTCACCGCCGCGCCCGGGCCGGGTGTCGCGCAGTATGTCGAAGACGTGCGGGTCGAGGACGTAACGGCCGATGACGGCGTAGTTGGACGGCGCGTCCGCCGGGTCGGGCTTCTCCACCAGGCCGCTGACCTTGACGACGTCGCCGTCCTCGGTGGTGTCGACGGCGGCGCATCCGTAGAGGTGGATCTGCTCCGGCGCGACCTCCATGAGGGCGATGACACTGCCGCCGTACTGCCCCTGCACCTCGATCATGCGCTGCAGCAGCGGGTCGCGCGGGTCGATCAGGTCGTCGCCGAGCAGGACCGCGAAGGGCTCGTCGCCGACGTGCGGAGCGGCGCACAGGACGGCGTGGCCGAGGCCCTTGGGGTCGCCCTGGCGGACGTAGTGGATCATCGCGAGGTCGCTGGACTCCTGGACCTTGGCCAGCCGCTCCGCGTCGCCCTTCTTCTCCAGGGCGGACTCCAGCTCGTAGTTGCGGTCGAAGTGGTCCTCGAGGGGGCGCTTGTTGCGGCCCGTCACCATGAGGACGTCGTCGAGACCCGCGGACACGGCCTCCTCGACCACGTACTGGATCGCCGGCTTGTCCACGACCGGCAGCATCTCCTTGGGAGTGGCCTTGGTGGCCGGCAGGAACCGGGTGCCGAGACCTGCTGCGGGGATGACAGCCTTGCTGATCCTGGGGTGCGACTGAGTCATGCCCGACACCATATCCGGTGCCTTTAGGGAGAATCTGTGGCTCCGGATGATTGACGCTCATATGAGCGCATAAGAGCGGTACGGGAGCGACCTTTGAGTCACATCGGACGTGCGGCCGAGCCTGGCAAGCGGATGTTGCGCCGGGAGTTCCTCAAGGTGAGGAACAGTTTGCCAGCCGATGACGTGCGGGCGGCGGCGGGTGCGCTGGCCGAGCGGGCACTCGGGCTGCCCGAGGTGGCAGGGGCGCGCACGGTGGCGGCATACGTCTCCGTGGGCGCCGAGCCGGGCACGCTCGCGCTGCTCGACGCGCTGCGCGCGCGGGGCGTGCGGGTCCTGCTGCCCGCGCTGCTGCCCGACAACGACCTGGACTGGGGCCTCTACACCGGGGAAAGCTCCCTCGCGCGCGTGCAACACGGCGGGCGGATGGCCCTGTTCGAGCCGGCCGGCGAGCGCCTGGGTCCGGACGCGGTGACCGAGGCCGACGTCGTGCTGCTGCCGGGCCTGGCGGTCGACGAACGGGGCATGCGGCTGGGGCGGGGCGGCGGTTCGTACGACCGGGTCCTGGCCCGTCTGGAGCGGGCGGGGGCGCGTCCGGCGCTGCTGGTGCTGCTGTACGACTCCGAGGTCGTCGCGCACGTCCCCGAGGAGCCGCACGACCGGCCGGTGGACGCGGTGGTGACGCCGTCGGGGGTGCGGCGGTTCCGCTGACCCGGACGGCCGGACACGGGAACGGCCCCCACGCGTGCGTGGGGGCCGTTCGCGTCGGGGACGCGGGCTCAGGGCTTGAGCACCAAGGTGTCGGTCGTGCTGTCGTCGACCGCCTTCTTCGAGAACGACCACGGCAGCAGCTCGCCCTCGGCCCACTTGTCCGTCTGGTCGGTGTAGTGGGCGCTGTAGGCGTGCCCGGAGGCGCCGGACAGGTTGATCCACCGCGACTTGTCGAGCTCGCCGAGGTTGACCACCATCCGCATGGACGGCACCCACACCACCTCGTAGCCGCCGGCCGCGTTCCAGCCGGTGGCGTTGACCGCAGCCTCGCCGCCGCTGAGCTTCCACGGACCCCGGTTGAGGGCGTACTTCAGGAAGCCCGGGCCCTCGGTGCCGAGGGTCTGGTTGTTCAGGAACAGGCGGTGCAGCCGGCCCCAGTTCCAGGTGTCGATGTCCTTGCCGAGCTTGGCGGTCAGCTCCCAGCGGGCGTCGACCATGGCGCGCTTGAACAGGTCGTCGCGGTTGTCGGCGCCCTTACGGGTGCCGGACTTGGGCGTCGTCCACCAGTCGCTCTTCGGGTCGTCCATCAGGGTGCGCACCACCTCGAACCAGCGGTCGCCGCCGTCCGGCTGCGCCTGGTCGGCGTCCCGCTGACCGCACTCGCGGACCTTGTCGGTCTCGTCCGCGGGCCCGGTGGTGTCGACCGGGTCGACCCACAGGCACTGGCCCTCGACCCGCAGCTCCTTCGGCAGCTTGTTGCCGAAGGCGAGCTTGAGGATGTTGCGCCAGACCGCGTTGAAGTAGGCGGCCGCCGCCGAGTCGGCGTCCTGCGTGTAGTCCCAGCCCTCCAGCAGCTTCTGCGCCTCGCGGACGTCCTTGTCCTCGACGTCGATCTTCAGCAGCTGGGGCACGAGCAGCTTGGCGATCTCACTGCTGTTGTCCAGCTGCATCTGGCGCATGTCGTCGGTGGAGATCTTGCCGCCGTCCTCGATCTTCTGCTCGATCAGGGCGGTGATCCGCTGGCTGCGCGTGCCGTACCCCCAGTCCGTGGTCAGCGTGTACGGGTACTTCTCCTCGTCGACCACGGCCTGGTTGGCGGTCACGATGTAGCCGCGGTCCGGGTCGAACTCGTAGGGCAGCTCGTCCGGGTCGATGTACTTGCCGGTCCAGCGGTACTCGGAGTCCCAGCCCGGCGCCGGGATGGAGCCGTCGTGCTTCTCGGCGCGCACCGGGATCTTGCCGGGCAGCGTGTAGCCGATGTTGCCGTCGGTGTCGGCGTAGACCAGGTTCTGCGAGGGCACGTCGAACAGCGCGGCGGCCTCGCGGAAGTCCTCCCAGTCCTTCGCCCGGTCGATCGCGAAGACGGCGTCCATCGTGGTGCCCGCCTCCAGCGCGGTCCAGCGCAGGGCGACGCCGTAGCCGTCGCCGCGGTCGGGGGCCGCGGTGTCGACGGTGGCCTTCCGGCCGACCTTCACGAGTTCGTCGTCGCGGTCGGAGAGCAGGGGGCCGTTGTTGGTCTCGCGGACGACGATCTTCTTGGACTCGCCGCCGGCGACCTTGATGGTCTCCTCGCGCGTCTGGAAGGGGACCACCTTGCCGTCGTACTGGTAGCCCTCGCCGGTGATCTTCTCCAGGTACAGGTCGGTGACGTCGACGCCGGAGTTGGTCAGGCCCCAGGCGATGTCCTGGTTGTGGCCGATTATCACGCCGGGCATGCCCGCGAAGGTGTAGCCGGTGACGTCGTACTGGCACTTGGCGGAGACGGTGCGGCAGTGCAGGCCCATCTGGTACCAGACGGAGGGCAGCGACGGCGACAGGTGCGGGTCGTTGGCGAGCAGCGGCTTGCCCGTGATGGTGTGCTCGCCGCCGACCACCCAGGAGTTGGAGCCGATGCCGTTGCCGTTCACGCCGACGGCGGTGGGAAGGTCGTCCAGGACGTTCTGGAGCCCGGCGAGTTGGCTCTGCAGGGCCGAGCCGCCCGACGTGCCGGTGCCGGTCCCCGTACCCGTGCCGGTGCCTGTACCGGTGCCGGTGCCCGTACCGGTGCCGGTGCCCGTACCGGTGCCGGTGCCCGTACCGGTGCCGGCCCCCGTACCCGTGCCCGACGCGGAGTCGTCGCCGCTGCCGGACGAGCCGCTCGCGCCGCCGTCGAAGGTCTGCGTGAGCTCGTCGTACTGGCCCTCCTGGACGATCGCCTTGTTCCGGCTGTACGGGTACGCCGGGTACAGGTCGGCGATCTGCTTCGGGCCGAGGCGGCTGGTCATCAGGGCGCGGTCCACCTCGTCCTGCATGTTGCCGCGCAGGTCCCAGGCCATCGCCTTCAGCCAGGCCACCGAGTCGACCGGGGTCCACGCCTGCGGCTTGTAGTCGTTGGTGAACCCGAGGGCGGCGTACTCCAGGGAGATGTCCTCCCCGTCCTTGCCCTCCAGGTAGGCGTTGACCCCCTTGGCGTACGCCTGGAGGTACTTCTTGGTGGAGTCCGACAGCTTCTCGTCGTACTCCTCCTTCGCCACCCGGTCCCAGCCCAGGGTGCGCAGGAACTCGTCGTTGTCGACCTGACTCTTGCCGAACATCTCCGACAGGCGCCCGGAGGTCATGTGCCGGCGCACGTCCATCTCGTAGAACCGGTCCTGGGCCTGGACGTAGCCCTGCGCCATGAACAGGTCCTCGTCGGAGGAGGCATAGACCTGCGGGATGCCGTAGTCGTCGCGCTTGACGTCGACGGGTCCCGACAGGCCCTGCAGCGTGACCGACCCCTTGGTCTGCGGGAAGGAGGCACGGACCGTGCTGATCGACCAGTACGCCCCGTAGGCGAGGCCGCCGATGATGGCCAGCACCAGCACGAGGACGACAAGGCGCACTTTGCGCCCCTTTTTCCTGCCGGACTTGCCGGGCTGCTGACCCGAAGAGGCGGTGTTGGTGGGCGGCATCGCTGTCCTTGCTGTCCTAACACGAGCGGCAGGGCGGGCTGTGCTTTCTACTGAGCGCTGGAGCAACCATAGGCGCAGGGCCCGCCGCGCCTTGACGCGGAGTCGGGGAACCAGCGCGCACGGGCGTTCGATCTTGCCAAGCCGAGCGTCAAGAAATCGTCAAGAGTTAGGTAAGGTAACGAAGTAGTTGGCCGCGGGTCCCGCGGCTTCGTGTGCCATGTATGTGCGCTCACTCGCGCTACCGGCACGCACACCGACTCGCGCGTCGTCCCTGCGCACGACCACCGTGCGCACGCGCGCGGTGTGCTTGTGTTCCGGTACGCGCGTGGGCGCTGTGCGCCAGGGAAGGGAACGGCCGCTGACTGTCCACCACCTCAACCAGCTCCTGCTCGTCTGCTCGCTCGTCCTGCTCATCGCCGTCGCGGCGGTCCGGATCTCCTCGCGCAGCGGGCTCCCCAGCCTGCTCGTCTACCTGGCCATCGGCGTCGCCATGGGCCAGGACGGCGTCGGCGGCATCCAGTTCGACGACGCCGAACTGGTCCAGGTCATCGGATACGGCGCCCTGGTCGTGATCCTGGCCGAGGGCGGCCTGGGCACGAAGTGGAAGGACATCAAACCGGCCCTGCCGGCCGCCTCGGCGCTCGCGCTGGCCGGGGTCGCGGTGAGCGTCGGGGTGACGGCGGCGGGCGCGCACTACCTGACCGGGCTGGAGTGGCGGCAGGCACTGATCGTCGGGGCGGTGGTGTCCTCCACGGACGCGGCGGCGGTCTTCTCGGTGCTGCGCAAGATCCCCCTGCCCTCGCGCATAGCGGGCACGCTGGAGGCCGAGTCGGGCTTCAACGACGCCCCGGTGGTCATCCTCGTGGTCGCCTTCTCCACGGCCGGCCCGATGGAGCACTGGTACGTGCTGCTGGGCGAGATCGCCCTGGAGCTGGCCATCGGCGCGGCCATCGGACTCGCGGTGGGCTGGCTGGGCTCCTGGGGGCTCAGGCACGTGGCGCTGCCCGCCTCCGGCCTCTACCCGATCGCCGTCATGGCGATCGCCGTCGCCGCCTACGCGGCCGGTGCCATGGCCCACGGCAGCGGCTTCCTCGCCGTCTACCTCGCCTCGATGGTCATGGGCAACGCCCGGCTGCCGCACTGGCCGGCGACGCGCGGTTTCGCCGACGGACTGGGCTGGCTCGCCCAGATCGGCATGTTCGTGCTGCTCGGCCTGCTGGTCACCCCGCACGAGCTGGGCGACGACATCGTGCCCGCCCTCCTGATCGGACTGGTGCTGACCATGGTCGCCCGTCCGCTGAGCGTCGTGCTGTGCCTGCTGCCCTTCCGGGTGCCGTGGCAGGAGCAGACCCTGATGTCCTGGGCGGGACTGCGCGGCGCCGTGCCCATCATCCTGGCGACCATCCCCATGGTCGAGGGAGTCGAGGGCAGCCAGCGGATCTTCAACATCGTCTTCGTCCTCGTCTGCATCTACACCCTGATCCAGGGACCGACGCTGCCCTGGCTGGCCCGCAAGCTGCGCCTGGGCAAGAGTGACGAGGCCGCGGACCTCGGGATCGAGTCGGCGCCCCTGGAGCGGCTGCGCGGACACCTGCTGTCGGTCACGATCCCCGAGGGCTCGCGGATGCACGGCGTCGAGATCAACGAACTGCGGCTGCCGGCCGGATCCGCCGTCACGCTGGTCGTCCGCGAGGGGAGGTCCTTCGTCCCCCTGCCGACGACGGGGCTGCGACGCGGGGACGAACTCCTCGTGGTGGCCACGGACCCCGTCCGGGACGCCGCCGAGGCACGGCTGCGCGCGGTCGGCCGCGGCGGCAAGCTCGCCGGCTGGCTGGGAACATCCGACGAAGCCAACGGCAATCGCAGGTGAAGGTGGCGAGGGTGCTCACTTTCACAGGCCGTGCCCCGTTGATCCCTGTACGATGAAGGTGTCACCTGATCGAACCAACTCTGCCTGACGCAGAGCTGGCGCGACCGTATGGCGGCCGGAACGCCCCCTTCTTCCGCACGGGCCCCGGTATCTACCGCAGTCCGCGCAAGAGGACAGCTCTCGGCGCTCCCCGCACGGTGACCAGCCGCACAGGGGGGACGGCGCTACCAGGCGGCAGAAAGGCACGGGCCGTGGCATCCACGGTCACCCCGTCGAAGCAGCCGGAGACGCCGGCGAACGCGCCGGAGGGGCAGCACACCCCGCCCGCCTCCGCCCGCCCCGGATACGGACAGCTGCTGCGCACCCGCGGCGCCTGGACGTTCCTGCTGCCCGGCTTCGCGGCACGCCAGCCGTTCGCCATGCTGACGATCTCCATCGTGCTGCTCGTGCAGCACACCACCGGCTCCTACGGCGCCGCAGGCGCCGCCGCGGCCGTCACCGGCGTCTCCATGGCCCTGTTCGCCCCCTACAGCGGACGGCTCGCCGACCGTTACGGGCAGCGCGCGGTCCTGCTGCCCGGTGTGCTCGTGCACGCGCTGTCGGGCCTGACCCTGACGGCCCTCGCGCTCGCCGGCGCGCCCCTGTGGGCGCTGTTCGTGGCGGCCGTGCCGACGGGTGCCTCGGTGCCGCAGATCGGCCCCATGGTGCGCGCCCGCTGGGGCGTGAAGCTCAAGGGCTCGCCCCTGATGAGCACGGCCGCCGCCTTCGAGTCCGTCACCGACGAGCTGACCTTCGTCCTCGGCCCGCTGGTCGCCACCGCCCTGTGCACGGCCGTGGACCCGGCCGCCGGCCTGGTCACCGAGGCCGCGCTGGCCCTGGTCGGCGGTCTGCTGTTCGCCGCGCAGAGGAGCACCCAGCCCCGGGTGGGCGGCGCCGACGGCGACCACGCGCGCGGGGAGCACGTCTCGGCCCTGCGCATCCCCGGGGTGCGCGTGCTGATCGTGACGTTCCTGGGCATCGGCTCCGTCTTCGGCGGCATGCAGGTCGCGCTGGCCGCGTTCACCGAGTCGATCGGCGAGCCCGGCCTGAACGGAGTCCTGTACGGCGTCTTCGCCGCGGGCAACATGCTCTCCGGCCTCGTCTGCGGCGCCATCGCCTGGAAGGCCGCCCCGCAGCAGCGCCTCCTCGTCGGCTACACCGCCCTCGCGCTGACCGCCTCCGGTCTGTGGGCCGCGCACTCCGTGCTCCTCCTGGCGGGCCTCGGCCTGCTCGTCGGCATGTGCATCGCGCCCGCCCTGATCACCGGCTACACGCTGGTCGAGGGCCTGGTCCCGGCGGGTGCCCGCACCGAGGCGTTCACCTGGCTGACCGGCGCGGTCGCGCTCGGCCAGGCGGTCGCCGTCACGGTCGCCGGACAGCTGGAGGACCGGTTCTGGGACGGCGCCGGGTTCCTGGTGCCGATGGGCGGCACGGTGCTGGCGCTGGCGACCCTGGTGGCGCTGCGGTCGCGGCTCACGACACGGCCCGGCGGCCGTACCGTCGCGCGTGGCGTGGGTCACCGCGTGCCCGCCGCAGTGGACTGATCCCTCGGAATAAGTCAGTATGGAGCGTCGTTAGCACTCATTGAGTGAGAGTGCCAGGAGGAACACAGTGCCGACCTATCAGTACCAGTGCACCGAGTGCGGCGAGGGCCTCGAGGCGGTGCAGAAGTTCACCGACGACGCCCTGACCGAGTGCCCGAACTGCAAGGGCCGCCTGAAGAAGGTGTTCTCGGCGGTCGGCATTGTCTTCAAGGGCTCCGGCTTCTACCGCAACGACAGCCGTGGCGCCTCGTCGAGCAGCTCGCCGGCGTCGTCGTCGAAGTCGTCGTCCTCGTCGACGTCCTCCTCGGACTCGGGTTCGTCGTCGAGCTCCGGGGCCGGCAGCTCCACCAGCACCACCGCCGCGTAGGGCTTCTCCTCTTCACGGGACCCCGTCGGTCCCCCGGGACCCTGTCGTCGTCCGACGACGGGGTCTTCGGCGTACCCGGGTTCTCCACGGAGGGCTAGGGTGCGGGCATGGCGAACAAGGTGAATGCCGAGATCGGCGTGATCGGCGGCTCCGGTTTCTACTCGTTCCTCGACGACGTGACCGAGGTCCAGGTCGACACCCCGTACGGGCCGCCCAGCGACTCCCTCTTTCTCGGCGAGGTCGCCGGCCGGCGGGTCGCCTTCCTCCCCCGGCACGGCCGCGGCCACCATCTGCCGCCGCACCGGATCAACTACCGGGCCAACCTGTGGGCGCTGCGCTCGGCCGGCGTGCGCCAGGTCCTCGGCCCGTGCGCGGTCGGCGGCCTGCGGCCGGAGTACGGTCCGGGCACACTGCTCGTGCCCGACCAGTTCGTCGACCGTACGAAGTCACGGGCACAGACGTACTTCGACGGTCTGCCGCTGCCCGACGGCACCGTGCCCAACGTGGTCCACGTGTCGCTGGCCGACCCGTACTGCCCCGCCGGACGGGCCGCCGCGCTGAAGGCCGCGCGGGGGCGGGACTGGGAGCCGGTGGACGGCGGCACGCTGGTCGTGGTCGAGGGACCCCGCTTCTCGACCCGCGCCGAGTCGCTGTGGCATCAGGCGCAGGGCTGGTCGGTGGTCGGCATGACCGGGCACCCGGAGGCGGCGCTCGCCCGTGAGCTGGAGCTCTGCTACACGTCGCTGACCCTCGTCACCGACCTCGACGCCGGCGCCGAGAGCGGCGAGGGCGTGTCGCACGAAGAGGTACTGCGGGTCTTCGCGGCGAACGTGGACCGGCTGCGGGGCGTGCTGTTCGACGCGGTGGCCGCGCTGCCGGCGGCCGGGGAGCGGGACTGCCCGTGCGGGAAGGCACTGGGCGGGATGGATCCGGGGATCGCGCTGCCGTAGGGGGGTCGGGCTGCCGCAGGGGGGTCGGGCTGCCGCAGCGGCGGTAGCGCTGGCCGTAAGGGCGGTAGCCCTGGCCGTAAGGGCGGTAGTACTGACGCAGTTGCGGTCGCGCTGTCGTAGTGGCGGGGGAACCTCTCGTTCGGGTGAGGGAGTTTTCCACAACCCGCCGGTAGCGCACGGGCTCCGGCGGGCGGCGGCGCGAGGCCGCATCGTGGGACCGCCGGCCGGTCCTCGCGGGCCGGGTCCTCGTCGTAGGTGGTGGTTGCCGTGTCCTTCGTTCCGTCCCCTTCTCCGTCGTCCTCCCCTTCTTCCGCTCCGTCGCCGTTTCGCGCCCCGTCCTGGGCCTCGTCACCGTCTCCCTCCGCCCGCTCCCCCCGACCGCCCGGCACCGACGCTCCACCCACGTGCGAGGTGCCGCACTTCGCCCCCGTGCGGGTGCGGGGCGGTTGTCATCGGCTGCGCCGGCTCGTCCGGCACCGGCGTCGGGCCGTCGCCGCCGGCCTCGCCGTCACGGCCGCGGCGCTGGTGGCCGCGGGCCCCCACCCGGGTGCCGGCGTGCAGGACGCCCAGCGGGCACGTGGGCATCCGGCGACCGATCAGGCACGCAAGCGGCACCCGGCGGAGCTGGTGGCGGCACCGGTGCGGATCGCCGACGCGGCGACGGTGCGACTGCTCGGGCCCGGCGACCGGGTCGACGTCATCGCCGCCGGGGACGGCGGCACGGAGGCCTCCGTGGTCGCCCGCGGCGTGCGCGTGACGGAGGTGCCGGAGCTGCTGGAGGGGACCGCGGAGGGCGGCGCGCTGGTCGTCCTCTCGGTGCCGCGCGCCACCGCCCACCGGCTGGTCGGCGCGGGGGCGACGGCCCGGTTGGCGGTGACGCTGTGCTGAGCCCGTCGAGTCCCTCGATCGAGGGGCTGAATTGGACAGGACGGCCCAACGCTGACGTAGGTTGCGGAGCGTTTTGTTCCACAACCTGTTCATGCGAGGAGTGCGCCCGAGGTGAGCGAGAAGAACGAGCCGAGCGTCTGGCAGGGCTTCAAGGCCTTCCTGATGCGTGGGAACGTCGTCGACCTGGCGGTGGCGGTGGTGATCGGCGCCGCCTTCACCAACATCGTCAACTCGGTGGTGAAGGGGGTCATCAACCCGCTGGTCGGAGCGTTCGGCACCCAGAGCCTGGACAGTTACAGCTCCTGTCTCAAGGGCCCGTGCACCGGCACCGGCGACAGTGCGACGGGCGTCCGGATCCTCTGGGGCTCGGTGCTCGGGGCGACGCTCACGTTCCTGATCACCGCGGCCGTCGTCTACTTCCTGATGGTCCTGCCCATGGCCAAGTACCTGGCCCGGCAGGAGGCCCGCCGCAAGGCCAGGGAGGGCACTCAGGAGGTCGTCGAGGTGAGCGAGCTGGAGGTGCTCAAGGAGATCCGCGACGCTCTGGTCGCCCAGCGCGGTTCGGGCCACGACCGGCAGTAACGGGAGCGTCGCGGCGTCGCCGCGCAGCGGCCCGCACGGCTCACAGGTGGTGCGGCGGCTTCTCGTCGAGGAAGCGCTTCAGGTCGGCCGAGCTGCCGCCCTCCGCCCGCTCGCCCCAGCCGCGGTCGGTGTCGTCCGGGGACTGCTGGTCCAGCGGGTCGTCGAAGACCAGCGCGGGCTTCGGCGCGCGGGGCTCGGGTTCGGGGGCGCTGCTCATGCGTCCAGAGTACGGCCCCCGGGACGACCGCCGTCCCGGCCGTCCGGCGCCCTCCCCCGCGGACGGAGCCCCCCACGGGCACATCCGTGCCGTGTCTGCTGTGCTGGGGATCATGATGTCCAGTCCGACTCCCACCCCCGCCCCCTCCGGCCCGCCCGACCGCAACAGGCCACTGCGCAGGCTCACGGCCCGCGGCCGTCACGAGGCGCACCGCGTCGCCTCGTCGCTGGAGCTCTTCTTCGACCTGTGCTTCGTCGTGGCCGTCGCCCAGGCGGGCGCCCAGCTGGTGCACGCCGTCGCCGAGGGGCACGCGGGCGAGGGGATCGTCAACTACGCGATGGTCTTCTTCGCCGTCTGGTGGGCGTGGATGAACTTCACCTGGTTCGCCTCGGCCTACGACAACGACGACGTGCTCTACCGGGTCGTCACCCTGGTGCAGATCGCGGGTGCCCTGGTTCTGGCGGCCGGGGTCTCGCAGGCCTTCGAGGACCACGACTTCCTGGCCGTCTGGCTGGGCTACGCCATTATGCGGATCGCCATGTCGGTGCAGTGGCTGCGGGCCGCGCGGTCGAGTCGGCCCCCGGAGCGCATCATGGCCCTGCGGTACGCCGGCGGTGTGCTCATCTGCCAGGTCGGCTGGCTGGGGCTGCTGTTCGCACCGGTCAGCGGCCGACCGTGGCTCTTCCTGGTGATGGCCCTGCTGGAGATGTGCGTGCCGGCGTACGCGGAGCGCAAGCACATGTCGGCCTGGCATCCGCATCACATCGCCGAGCGGTACGGACTGTTCACCATCATCGTGCTCGGCGAGACCGTCGCGGCGGCCACGGTCGCGGTGAAGTCGGGCATCGACGAGCACCACGCCCTGGCCAGGCTGCTGCCGATCGCGGCGGGCGGCCTGCTGATCGTCTTCGCCGCCTGGTGGATCTACTTCGTGACCCCCGTCCACGGCCGTCTGCGCTCCAGGAGACAGGCGTTCCTGTGGGGCTACGGCCACTACCTGGTGTTCGCCGCGGCGGCCGCGATCGGGGCGGGCCTGGAAGTGGCGGTGGAACAGGCGGTGGGCAAGGCGCACATCTCCACTCTGGCGGCCTCGGCCGCGGTGACCCTGCCGACGGCCTTGTACCTGCTCACGGTGTGGGCGCTGCACTCGCGTCACTTCAAGGTGGGCATCACCGAGCAGCTGGTGCTGCCGAGCGCCGCGCTGCTGGTGATCTGCTGCACGTTCCTCGGCGACTGGGCCGTGCTCGTGGCGGGGATCGTCCTGGCTCTTGCGGTGGCGACCGGCGTGACGCTGACCGCGCGCCGGGTCCTGCCGGCGAGGGGAACGGCGGAGCCGGCCGCCTGACGCCGCTTCGGGGCACCGGCGGCTGGACGACACTGACGGCATGACAGTTGACGCATTGACGGACGTCGCCGGCGTGCGGGTGGGGCATGCGACGCGCACCGGCGACGGATGGCTCACGGGCACGACGGTGGTGCTCGCGCCGGAGGGCGGGGCGGTCGCCGCCGTGGACGTGCGCGGTGGCGGTCCCGGCACCAAGGAGACCGACGCGCTCGATCCGCGCAACTTGGTGCAGAAGGTCGAGGCGGTGGTGCTGACCGGCGGCAGCGCGTACGGGCTCGACGCGGCGTCCGGAGTGATGGCCTGGCTGGAGGAGCGGGGGCGGGGGGTGCGGGTCGGGCCGGATCCGGCGCACGTCGTGCCGGTGGTGCCCGCCGCCTGCGTCTTCGACCTGGGGCGCGGCGGCGACTTCCGGGCCAGGCCGGACGCTGCCACCGGGCGGGCGGCCGTCGAAGCGGCCCACGCGAGCGCGCCCGGGGCCCCGGTGGCGCAAGGCTGCGTCGGCGCCGGCACGGGAGCCGCGGTGGGCGTGCTGAAGGGCGGGGTCGGCACCGCGAGCACGGTGCTGGAGTCGGGAATCACGGTGGCGGCGCTGGTGGTGGCCAACGCGGCGGGGTCGGCGGTGGATCCGGAGACGGGGGTGCTGTACGGGGAGTTGTTCCAAGGGCGGCGGGTGGCGTACCCGGAGCCGGCCGTCCACGAGTCCGCGCGGCGGCGTATCGCCGAGGCCGAGGCGAGCAGCGCGCCGCCTCCGCTCAACACCACGCTCGCCGTGGTGGCCACCGACGCCGGACTGTCCAAGGCGCAGGCCCAGAAGCTGGCCGGTACGGCGCACGACGGCATCGCACGTGCCGTACGGCCGGTGCACCTGCTCAGCGACGGGGACACGGTGTTCGCCCTGGCCACCGGGGAGCGCCCGCTGGACGCCGGGCAGCCGCTCGCGCTGAACGAGGTCCTGGCGGCGGGCGCCGACATGGTGACCCGCGCGATCGTGCGCGCCGTGCGGGCCGCCGAGCCGGTGGACGGGCCGGGCGGGAGGTGGCCGTCGTACGGGGAGTTGTACGGCGGGTAGTTGCGCGGTCCCGGCGGCAAGTCCGCTGTGGGCGCGCGGGTCGGGGCCCGTCCGCACGGCGGGTGATTGTCCCGGTTCTGTCACGCGTCGGCGTTGTGCGCGGCCGGTGGGAACCTCACCGGCCGCCGGTTCCCTCTTCAGGGCTGTACTGGACGACGCACATCACCCGAACCTGGAGCAGCCCGTGACAACGCCGGACATAGCAGCGCGGCGCGTACTGGGGGCCTGTGCCGCCCTGGTGGTCGGCGCCCTCACCCTCACCGCCTGCGGCGGCAGCGCCAACGCCGACGACAAGAAGGACGGCAGGGGCGGCGAGGACGCCGTCAAGACCTCCGTCGCGAAGATCGCCATCTCGGCGAAGGACGGGTCGACCGGCGCGTCGATCAACGCCACCGGCGTGAAGGTCAGCGACGGCCGGCTGACCGAGGTGAGGATGACCGTGGCGGAGACGGGCGCCACCGTGCCGGGCTCGGTCACCGCCGACGGCCGGAACTGGAAGCCGAAGGAGCAGCTGGAGCGGGGCACGAAGTACCGGATCACGGCCACCGCGAAGGACGCCGACGGCCGCACGGCCGCCGCCGACTCGGTCTTCACCACTGTCACGTCGGCCAACAGCTTCATCGGCACCTACACCCCGGACGGCGGCACCACGGTGGGCGTCGGGATGCCGGTGTCGTTCACGTTCGACAAGGCGATCAGCAACCGGAAGGCCGTGCAGTCGGGCATCACGGTCACCTCCAGCAGCGGGCAGCAGGTGGTCGGGCACTGGTTCGGGTCGCAGCGGCTCGACTTCCGGCCCCAGGAGTACTGGAAGGCCGGTTCCAAGGTCACCATGAAGATCGACCTGGACGGGGTGGAGGGCGCGAACGGCGTCCACGGCGTGCAGAAGAAGACCGTCACGTTCACCGTGGGCCGCTCGCAGGTCTCCACGGTCGACGCCGCCACCCAGACGATGACGGTCGTGCGTGACGGCAAGACGATCGAGTCGGTCCCGATCTCGGCCGGCAGCGCGCAGAACCCCACGTACAACGGGCAGATGGTGATCTCCGAGAAGTCCCCGCAGACGCACATGGACGGCTCGACGGTCGGCTTCGGCGGCGAGTACAACATCCCGGACGTGCCGCACGCGATGCGCCTGACCCGGTCCGGCACCTTCCTCCACGGCAACTACTGGTACAACCAGGGCAATCCGCCCTTCGGGCGCCAGGGCACCAGCCACGGCTGCGTAGGACTGCGAGACGTCCAGGGCGGCCAGGGCGACACCCCGGGCAAGCGGTTCTACGACAATTCACTCATCGGGGACGTAGTGATCGTCAAGAACTCCCCGGACGGCACGGTCGCACCCGACAACGGCCTCAACGGCTGGAACATGGACTGGAACGAGTGGGTCGCCGGAAGCGCCGCCTGAGCAGCGGATTTTGACGGCTCGTCGGGTCGCGCGGGAACTTTTCGCGCGGCCCGCGCGTTTTTCGTGCGTACGTTTTCTCGGTTCCCGGACATGATGTCCGACCGAGGGGCTACGGTATGCACCCACAAGGTGACATGCAGCAACGCCGGGAGAGACCTTGAGCGTTCCGTACGAGACGGCAGCGTACGAACCATCCGAGTCGCCCGAGTCTCCGGAGGAGCACCTCGCGCGACTGCTCGGCCGCGCCCTGAACTCGTTCGAGCTGCCCGACGAGACGATACGGCAACTGGACTGCGCGCTGGTGCACGACGGTTCCCTGCACTCCGCGCACCACAGCGCGGGACTGCACCGCGAGACCTACCGGCACACGTGGCTGCTCGCCGACGGATCGGCGCTCACGCTCTGGGAGCTGGTCCACAACACGGCCCCGGGCAGTGAACCGCAGCACGAGGTGTACGTCGACGAGGAGGAGCTGCGCGCCGCCACCGCCCGGCTGCCGCTTCCGGCGGACGCCCCGGACTTCGAGCTGCCGGTCCTGGTGCAGCTGTCGCCGATCCCCGCGCCCCGGCACGCCTATGTGCAGGGCGGTTCGGCGGACCACGCCCGCCGGCTGCTGCGACGCGCGGAGAACGCGGACCGGCCCGGCGCCGACATCGCCGCGCTGCTGGCCACGGCGTCCGCGCACCAGATCACCCAGGCTTTCGGCCGGCCCGGCCGCAGGGGCCGCGCCGGGTTGAGCTTCTCGCTCTACGAGCACGCGTTCCTGCTCGACGACGGCGAGGAGATCTCCCTGTGGGAGGTCGAGCACACGGCGACGCCCGACGGACGGCACATGTGCGAGGTGTACGTGAGCGAGGACGCCGCCCACCGCGCGATGGAGCGGCGGGCCGCGCAGGTCCCCTGACCGGGCCGACCGCCGGACGTGCCGAGGACGCCGGGCCGGATTCCGTTCGGAATCCGGCCCGGCGTCCTCGGCTCTTTCGTGTCGTCCTACGCCGCCACCGGCTGCTTCGCCTTCGCCGTCGAGGCCGCGGAATCCGGGCCCGGCCCCTGCGCCGCCGCTCCCGGCACCTGCTTGCGCAGGCCCTTGAGGACGACCACCAGCGCGGTGGTGACGCACACGCCCGCCGCGATGGCGACCAGGTAGAGCAGCGGGTTGCCGATCAGCGGGACCACGAAGATGCCGCCGTGCGGGGCGCGCAGGGTCGCCTCGAAGGTCATCGACAGCGCGCCGGTGACCGCGCCGCCCACCATCGAGGACGGGATGACCCGGAGCGGGTCGGCCGCCGCGAACGGGATCGCGCCCTCGGAGATGAAGGAGGCGCCCAGGACCCAGGCCGCCTTGCCGTTCTCGCGCTCGGCGGCGTTGAAGAGCCGGGCGCGCACGGTCGTCGCCAGGGCCATCGCCAGCGGCGGGACCATGCCGGCCGCCATCGCCGCCGCCATGATCTTCATCGCCGAGTCGCTCGGGTCCGACACCGCGATACCGGCGGTGGCGAAGGTGTAGGCGACCTTGTTGACGGGACCACCGAGGTCGAAGCACATCATCAGGCCGAGCAGGGCGCCGAGCAGGATCGCGTTGGCCCCGGACAGGCCGTTCAGCCAGTCGGTCATCGCCTTCTGCGCGGAGGCGATGGGTTTGCCGATCACCACGAACATCAGGAACCCGACGATCGCCGAGGAGATCAGCGGGATCACCACCACCGGCATGATGCCGCGCAGCGCCGCCGGGATCCGCACTCGCTGGATCGCCATCACCACGGCACCGGAGATCAGACCGGCCGCGAGACCGCCGAGGAAGCCCGCGTTGATCGTCAGCGCGATCGAGCCGCCGACGAAGCCGGGGACGAGCCCCGGGCGGTCGGCCATGCCGTAGGCGATGTAACCGGCCAGGACCGGGACGAGGAAGGCGAACGCCACGCCGCCGATCTGGAACAGCAGCGCCGCCCAGCTGTCCACCTGCGTCCACACGAAGTGGTCCATCACCGACGGCGCCTTGTTGATGTCGTAGCCGCCGAGGGCGAAGCCGAGCGCGATGAGCAGACCGCCCGCCGCGACGAACGGGACCATGTAACTGACGCCCGACATGAGCCATTTGCGGAGCTTGGTGCCGTAGCCCTCGCCGGACTCGCCGGTGCGCTCGACGGGGGTCGCGCCCGGGGCGCCGGAGGTGACCTCACCGCGCGCCGCCTTCCCGCGGACGTCGGAGATCAGCTCGGCGGGCCGGTTGATGGCCGCCTTGACGCCGGTGTCGACGGTGGGCTTGCCGGCGAAACGGTCCTTGTCGCGCACGGGCACGTCGTGGGCGAAGATGACGCCGTCCGCCGCCGCGATCACCGCCGGGTCGAGCCGGGTGAAGCCGGCCGAGCCCTGGGTCTCGACGACGACCTCGACGCCGGCCTCACGGCCCGCGTTCTCCAGCGACTCGGCCGCCATGTAGGTGTGCGCGATGCCTGTGGGGCACGAGGTGACGGCGACGATCCGGAACGGACGCCCGCCGCTTTCCTCCGGCGTGCCGGTGCTGCCCGTGGCGGCGTCGGCGGAGGCCGCCGCCGACGCCGCCACGGAGTCTTCGGGGGCCTCGGCGGTCCCGGACGTCTCGGGGTCTTCGGATGCCGCCGGTTCGGAAGGCTCGGCGGGCTCGGCGGGCTCGGTGGACTCGGCCTCGGCGGCCTGGGGTTCCTCCCCGCGGATGAGGGCCGCCGCGGCCGCGGCGTCGCCCGCCGCCCGCAGCGCCGTGGTGAACTCCTCGTTCATCAGCTGCCGGGCCAGGGAGGACAGGATCGTCAGATGGGCGTCGTCGGCGCCCGCCGGCGCGGCGATCAGGAAGATCAGGTCGGCCGGGCCGTCCGCCGCCCCGAAGTCGATGCCCCCGGCACTGCGCCCGAAGGCGAGCGTCGGCTCGGTGACGTGCTCGCTGCGGCAGTGCGGGATGCCGATGCCGCCGTCCAGCCCGGTCGGCATCTGCGCCTCGCGGGCGGCCACGTCGGCGAGGAAGCCGTCCAGGTCGGTCACCCGGCCCAGGGCCACCATCCGCTCGGCGAGGGCGCGGGCCGCCGCTTCCTTGGTGTCGGCGGACAGGTCGAGGTCGACCAGGTCCGCGGTGATCATGTCGCTCATCGCGGGCTCCTTAGCTCGCGTATCGCCCGGGGAGTGGGGTGGGCGGGGGCGGGGGCGGGGACGGGGAGGGAGACGGGGGCAGGGAGGGGAACGGGGCCGCGGCGCGGGGTCATGACACCGGCTCCTTCAGCGGGCGGTCCACCGGCACGTCGGCCGTGACGGTCACCGCGTCCGGGTCCAGGTCGGCGGGCGTCGGCATCACGCTGCCGGGCAGCCGGACGGCGGCGGCGCCGTGCGCGACGGCGGAGGCGAGCGCCTCCGGCCCGGCACCGCCCGCGATCAGGAAGCCGGCGAGGGAGGAGTCCCCGGCGCCGACGTTGCTGCGCACGGCAGCCACGGGGGCGCCGCCGAACCAGGTGCCGGCGTCGTCCACGAGCAGCTGTCCGTCGGCCCCCAGGCTCGCGAGCACCGCCCGCGCGCCCAGTTCGCGCAGTTCCTCGGCGGCCTTCACCGCGTCGCCGACGGTGGCCAGCGGCCGTCCGACGGCTTCCGCCAGCTCCTCGGCGTTCGGCTTGACCACGTCGGGCCGCTCGCGCAGGGCCTGCAGCAGGGCGGGCCCGGAGGTGTCCAGGGCGATGCGTACGCCGGCGGCGTGCGCCCGCGCGACCAGGTCGGCGTACCAGGAAGGGGCGAGTCCGCGCGGCAGGCTGCCGCAGCAGGCGATCCAGTCCGCGCCGCGCGACTGCCGCCGTACCGTCTCCAGCAGCAGCTCCCGCTCGGCGGCCGACAGCTCCGGGCCGGGTGCGTTGATCTTCGTGAGGACCCCGTCGGCCTCCGCGAGCGCGATGTTCGAGCGGGTGGCCCCGGCGACCGGCACCGGCGCGACCTCGATGCCCTGGGCGTCGAGCAGGTCGGCCACGAGCGCGCCCGGCGCACCGCCCAGGGGCAGCACCGCGACCGTGCGCCGCCCGGCCGCGGTGACCGCGCGCGAGACGTTCACGCCCTTGCCGCCCGGGTCCACGCGCTCGCCGGTGGCGCGGACGACCTCGCCGCGGTCGAGGGAGGGGACCTCGTAGGTGCGGTCCAGGGACGGGTTCGGGGTGACGGTGAGAATCATGCGCGTACTACTTCCGTGCCGCCGCGCTCGATGGCGGCGGCGTCCTCGGGGCTCAGCCCGCTGTCGGTGATCAGCAGGTCCACGTCGCTCAGGTCGCCGAAGCGGGCGAAGTGCTCCTGGCCGTGCTTGGAGGAGTCGGCGAGCAGCACCACGCGACGGGCGGCGGCCACCGCGGCCCGCTTCACGGCGGCCTCGGCGAGATCGGGGGTGGTCAGGCCGTGCTCGGCGGAGAAGCCGTTGGCCGCCACCAGAGCCACGTCGGCGCGGATCTCGCCGTACGCGCGCAGCGCCCAGGCGTCCACGGCGGCCCGCGTACGGTGCCTCACCCGCCCTCCGACCAGGTGGAGCTGGATGCCGGGGTGGTCGGCGAGACGGGCGGCGATGGGCAGGCTGTGGGTGACGACGGTGAGCGAGGCCTCCAGCGGGAGGGCGGCGGCCAGCCGGGCCACCGTCGTACCGGCGTCGAGGATCATCGTGCCCTCGCTCGGCAGTTCCGCCAGGGCGGCCTTGGCGATCCGGTCCTTCTCGTCGGCCGCCGTGGACTCGCGCTCGGCGAGGTCCGGCTCGAAGTCGAGACGCCCGGCCGGGATCGCACCGCCGTGCACGCGGCGGAGCAGACCGGCGCGGTCCAGGGCCTTCAGGTCGCGGCGGATGGTCTCCGCCGTCACCTGGAACTCCTCGGCCAGCGACACCACGTCCACCCGGCCGCCGTCCCGGGCGAGCCGGAGGATCTCCTGCTGCCGCTCCGGTGCGTACATGTCCGTTTGCCTCCGACCAATGCCCGAACGTGTGGTTTCACTCGGAGGCTACGCCCGGTTTTCAAGAAAGTAAACAGGTTCGGACCCAGCCGGGCATGAACGGGCTTTCGGGCTCACGGGCTTTCCCGTGTCGGTCGCAGAATGCGGGCACGGGGATGCGGGAGGGGCCCGGCACCGAAGTGCCGGGCCCCTCCCGCATCCCCGTGGCCGTCAGGAGACCAGCGAGGTCTCCTTCTCCTCCGTGCGGGGCTCCGTACGCTCCTCCGCACGAGGCTCCGCCGGGACCTCCCCCTCGGCACCCTCCACGTGCTGGGCCGGCCGCCCGGGCAGCGCGAACATCACCAGGAAGATGACGCCCATCACCGCGGCCACCCAGCCCAGCGCGTTCTGGAAGGCGTCCACGAAGGCCGGGCCGACCCGGTCGGGGGTCAGGTGGTCGCTCATCGCGCCGAAGAAGACCACCGACACCAGCCCGAGCCCCAGCGCGTTGCCCATCTGCTGCACCGTGTTGATGAGTCCCGACGCCGCCCCGGCGTGCTCGCGCGGCACCTCGGAGAGCACCGCGTCCGTCAGCGGGGCGACGATCAGTCCCATGCCGATGCCCATGACGACGAGGGGCAGCGCCATCTGCCAGGGCTCGATGCCGAGGCCGTACCGCCCGGCCTCCCAGATGTAGAGCAGCACTCCGGCCGCCATCACCAGCGCTCCGGCCTGGAGCACCTTGCGCCCGAAGCGCGGAACCAGCTTCTGCACCGACACCCCGGCCGCCGTGGAGACCGCGATCGAGAACGGCACGCCGGTCAGACCGGCCCGCAGCGGGCTCCAGCCGAGCCCTTCCTGCATGTACAGCGTCCACACCAGGAAGAAGACCCCGAGCCCGACGCCGAACACGGTCTGCACGGCGATGCCCGCCGCGAAGCTCTTCACCTTGAACAGGGACAGTTCGACCAGCGGGGAGCCGTCCCGTGCGCTCTTCCGCCTCTCGTACGCCACCAGTACCGCGAGGACCGCGAACGCGCCGGCCATCGAGACGTACCCCCACAGCGGCCAGCCCAGCTCGCGGCCCCGGGTCAGCGGGTAGATCAGCATCAGCAGGCCGAGGGTGACCAGGGCGACGCCGACCAGGTCCAGCTTGAGGGCGCGGGGGGCCTTGGACTCGGTGATGAAGCGGCTGCCGAGGATCAGGCCGGCGATGCCGACCGGCAGGTTGATGAGGAAGATGGGCCGCCACTCGAGCCCGAAGAGGTTCCACTCGGTGAGCAGGGCGCCGAGCAGGGGACCGGAGACGGCCCCGAGTCCGACGATCGCACCGAACAGCCCGAAGACCTTGCCCCGTTCGTGCGCCGGGAAGGTGGCGTGCACGATCGACAGCACCTGCGGCACCATCAGGGCGGCCATCGCTCCCTGGAGAACGCGGGCGGCGATGAGCATCTCCGGGTTCACGGCGAGGCCGCAGAGCGCGGAGGCGACGGTGAAGCCGCCGATCCCGACGAGGAACACCCTCTTGCGGCCGTGGATGTCGCCGAGCCGCCCGCCGGTGATCAGGCCGGCGGCGAAGGCGAGGGCGTAACCGGCGGTGATCCACTGGATCTGGCTGAAGGAGGCGCCCTCGTCCCGCCGGATCGAAGGGATCGCGATGTTGACGATCGTGACGTCGACGAGGTCCATGAACGCCGCGGTCATCACGATCGCGAGGGCGAACCAGCGCCGGCGGTCGCCGGCGGCGGGCCGAGCCGGGGGCGGGGAGGTTTCGGTGAAGGACATGACGCGAAGGTAAGACCCCAGTAGGTCAGATGATGTCCTACATCTGCGGCATCCTCGGATCCATGACGACGGACACTCCGGCTCGGCTCCTGACGCTGCTCTCCCTGCTCCAGACGCCCCGCGAATGGCCCGGTGGCGAGCTCGCCGAGCGGCTCGGCGTGTCCCGCCGCACGGTCCGGCGGGACATCGACCGGCTGCGCGAGCTGGGCTATCCCGTGCAGGCGACCATGGGCGCGGACGGCGGCTACCGGCTGGTCGCCGGCAAGGCGATGCCGCCGCTCGTGCTCGACGACGAGGAGGCGGTGGCCATCGCCGTCGGGCTGCGCGCCGGCGCCGGGCACGCGGTCGAGGGCGTGGACGAGGCGTCGGTGCGGGCGCTGGCCAAACTGGAGCAGGTGCTGCCGGGCCGGCTGCGTCACCGCGTCGCCACGCTCCAGGCCGCCACGACGCCGCTGACCAGCGGGGACGGGCCGAGCATCGCGCCCGAGACGCTGACCGTCATGGCCTCGACGGTGGCCGGACAGGAACGGCTGCGGTTCGCCTACCGCGCCGGGGACGGCACCGAGTCCCGGCGCCTGACGGAGCCGTACCGGCTGGTGTCGACGGGCCGCCGCTGGTACCTCGTGGCCTACGACCTCGACCGCGACGACTGGCGGACCTTCCGGGTGGACCGGGTGAGCGAGCCGTTCGCGACGGGGGCACGGTTCGCTCCGCGGGAGCTGCCGACGGGGAGCGCCGCGCAGTACCTGCGGCAGTCGATGCAGCGGCGGAGCGACTCGTACGAGGCCGTGGTCGCCTTCGCCGCCCCGGCGGAGGTCGTCGCGGCGCGGCTGCCGGGGTGGCTGGGGACGCCGGATGCGGCGGAGGACGGGACGTCGTGCGTGCTGCGGGCGACCGTGTCGGACTCGGTGGAGTGGCTGGCGGTGCGGCTGGCGATGCTGGGGGTGGAGTTCAGGGTGCGGGAGCCGGCCGAACTCGTCGCGTGCGTACGGGACCTGGGGGCGCGGTTGGGGCGGGCGGCGGGAGACGGGTGACGGCGCCGGACTGCCGTGCGCACCGGGCGGAGGGCCACCGGCTGCCAGGCCCAGCGGGCCGGCCCCCCGACTGCCGGTCCCACAAGACCGAGACCTCGACCGCCGGGCCCCCGGAGCAGGGCCCAGACCCTCGGACCCACCACAGACAGGGCCCCCGACCACCAGCCCCCGAAGACCGGAACTCCCGCCGCCTGGCCCACCACAACAGAACCCCGACCCTCGGACGCGCCCCCCCGACCACCAGACCCGCCAGGCCGAGACCGTCGCCTGCCGGGCGCGTCGGCGCCGGGGCCGTCGGCTGTCGGCGCCGTCCGGGGACGACCCCCGGTTGCCGACGTGGGGGGCCAGGGCGCCCGGCGCTACCTGGTGATGTCCTCCCAGGGAAACCCCCGCAGCACCTCCAGGTTGCGCAGCGCCGACTCCAGCGGGGCCCGGGGGCCCTCGGCCGGGCCATCGTCGGAGGCCCAGTGCTCCACGGCCACGCGGACGGCGGTGCCCGCCACGGCCGCGGCGAAGCGCAGGTCGGGGGAGGCCGCCAGGCGGGCGGCAACGTTGTCGTCGCCCTCGGACATCCGGTCGGCCAGGGCGTCCGCCAGCGTCCCCTCCGCGGTGTGGCAGACCTCTGCCCACACCTTTCGCAGGGCCGGGCTGGTCCCCGCCAGGCGGATGAGGGCGCGGGCCCATTCCCAGCCCGGCGCCGACACCCCGGCGCCGGGCGTCAGCGTGTGGCGTACGGCGTGTTCCAGGGCCCGCGGCGGTGACAGTTCGGCCGGGGCGTGGCGCACCGCCTGCGCCCAGCGCTGTGCCCCCATGGCGTAGAGGGGAGCGACGGCCTCTTCCTTGGTGGCGAAGTAGCGGTAGAAGGTGCGCGGGGCGATGCCGGCGGCGCGGGCGATGTCCTCGGCCCGGGTGGCGCGCAGGCCCTGACTCACGAAGAGCCGCGCCGCCGCACGGGCGATCTCCATCCGGGTCTGGGCCTTGCGCCGCTCGGTCAGGGAGACGGGCGCGGACGGAGACGACGGCTCCTCACCGGGCGGGGTCGCGCCGGCATGGGCGCGGGTGGTGCTGCTCACTTCGGCAGGCTATGCCCCTGTGGCAGAATCTGCCATCCGGCGGGCCACCCCGGGGTTCAGGTTCGGGGTGCCCCGCCCCCCTCTGTCCGCCCGCGCGGGCCCGGGCCGCCCTGCGCGCGCGAAAGAGCCGGACCCAGCGCCCGGGGGGAAGGGCGCCGAGCCCGGCTCGGGGAGAGTCCCGGCGCCGGGGGGAGTGCGTCGGGACTTGGTTCGAGGTGATCCGGGGCCGACGGCCCCGGACCCGAACTACCGGACCCGAGAATTTTGTTCCCGGGCCCTCAGGGGTTGAAGCAGCGTTACGCGGCCATGTTCGCGCGGCCTTCGGCCACCGGCGTACGCCCCAGGCGTCCCGCCACGCCCCCCGGCCTCACGACCGCCCTGCGGCCGGCTCACCGCAGCGTCACGCAGCGGCCTCGAAGCCGGTGTCACGGGCCAGCTTCTTCAGCTCCAGCAGCGCGTGCTTCTCGATCTGGCGGATGCGCTCGCGCGTCAGTCCGTGCTCCTTGCCGACCTCGGTGAGCGTGCGCTCCCGACCGTCCTCGATGCCGTACCGCATCTTGATGATCGAGGCCGTGCGCGGGTCGAGGCGGCCGATCAGGTCGTCGAGCTCCTCGCTGCGCAGCAGCGTCATCACCGACTGCTCGGGCGACACCGCGGAGGTGTCCTCCAGCAGGTCCCCGAACTGGGTCTCGCCCTCGTCGTCCACCGACATGTTCAGCGAGACCGGGTCGCGGGCCCAGTCGAGCACGTCGATGACGCGCTCCGGCGTCGAGCCGAGCTCCTCGGCGATCTCCGTGGGCTCCGGCTCGCGGCCGTGCTCGCGGTTGAACTCGCGCTGCACACGCCGGATCCGGCCCAGCTCCTCCACCAGGTGGACGGGCAGGCGGATGGTGCGGGACTGGTCGGCGATCGACCGGGTGATGGCCTGACGGATCCACCAGGTGGCGTACGTCGAGAACTTGAAGCCCTTGCGGTAGTCGAACTTCTCGACCGCGCGGACCAGGCCGGCGTTGCCCTCCTGGATCAGGTCGAGCAGCGGCAGACCGCTGCGGGGGTAGCGGCGGGCGACCGCGACGACCAGGCGGAGGTTGGATCGGATGAAGACGTCCTTCGCCCGCTCGCCCTCGTCGATCAGGGCCTGGAGCTCCTCGCGGGTGGCATCCGCCCCGGTCTCCTCGTAGCCTTCGAGGACCTGCCGCGCGAACACACCCGCCTCGATGATCTGGGAGAGCTCCACCTCCTTGGCGGCGTCGAGCAACGGGGTCCGCGCGATCTCGTCGAGGTACATGCCGACCAGATCGCGGTCGGCGAGCTCGCCGCCGTTGGCGCGGACGCTGGTTGCCGCGTCGGCCGTCTCGCCGGTGGCGGACTTACGACGGGCGACGGCACGGGTTGCCATGCGTGCTCCCTTGCGATGGTGGTTCAGCGGGTGGTCCGACGGATGCTCGGCACCGGCTGAGCTTGTCTCCGCTCTCATCTCCGGACTCTCCTCGGGTGCCCTGCATCCGATGGAAACAACGACTGGAATCCGGACAGAATTCCCAACCCGCCCCCCGATTTTTCTGATCATGCAGTACCCTGTGCCGCCACACGAGGAGGCACGGTGTTGACCGAACACGCAGATGTCCAGGTCAGACCAGGAGTCGAGAGCGACCTCCAGGCCCTCACCGAGCTCTACAACCACTACGTGATGGAGACGCCCATCACGTTCGACACCCGGGTCTTCACCCCCGAGGAGCGCCGCCCGTGGCTGCTCTCCCACCCTGAAGACGGCCCGTACCGGCTGAGGGTTGCCGCGGACGCGTACTCACAGGAAATTCTGGGCTACGCCACATCCAGCCCTTATCGCGCGAAGCCCGCCTACGCGACCTCGGTGGAGACCACCGTCTACGTCGCCCCGCGGGCAGGCCGCCGCGGCGTCGGCACCCTGCTCTACGAGGCCCTCTTCGAGGCCCTGTCCGGCGAGGACCTGCACCGCGCCTACGCCGGCATCGCCCAGCCCAACGAGGCGTCGGTCCGGCTGCACGAGCGCTTCGGCTTCCGGTACGTCGGCACGTACCGCGAGGTGGGCCGCAAGTTCGGCCGGTACTGGGACGTGGCCTGGTACGAGAAGCCGCTCTAGAGCCCGTCCGGCGGTCAGCCGAACTGCACCGACCGCTTCGCCAGCCCCATCCAGAAACCGTCGATCACCGACTTCCGGGTGTCCAGCTCACCGGCCGCGTCCGCCGCCCCCATGGTCACGAACAGCGGGGCGAAGTGCTCGGTGCGCGGGTGGGCCAGCCGGCCCGCCGGGGACTTGCGGGCGAAGTCGAGCAGCCCGTCCACGTCACCCGCATCCAGCGCCCGCCGGCCCCAGTCGTCGAACTCGGCGGACCAGGCGGGGACGCCTGCCTGGCGCAGCGCGGCCAGGTTGTGGGTGAAGAAGCCGGAGCCGATGATCAGCACGCCCTCGTCGCGCAGCGGTGCGAGCCTGCGGCCGATCTCCATGAGCCGCGCCGGGTCCAGGGTCGGCATGGAGACCTGGAGGACGGGGATGTCGGCCTCGGGGTACATCTCCACCAGCGGCACGTACGCGCCGTGGTCGAGGCCGCGGTCGGGGACGTCCTGGACGGGCGTGCCGGGGGCGCGCAGCAGTTTGCGGACGGAGTCGGCGAGCCCGGGGGCGCCCGGTGCTTCGTAACGCACCTGGTAGTAGTGCTCGGGGAAGCCCCAGAAGTCGTAGACGAGCGGGACGGTCCGGGTGGCGCCGAGGGCGAGCGGGGCCTCCTCCCAGTGGGCGGAGACGACGAGGATCGCCGTGGGGCGCGGCAGCCCTGCGGACCAGGCGGCGAGTTCGCCGGGCCAGACGGGGTCGTCCGCGAGCGGCGGGGCACCGTGGCTGAGGTAGAGCGCGGGCATGCGCTCGTGGGTGGCGGCGGACATGGCGGCGGCTCCAAATGCTTGGACTCTCGATCCCTCCCGGACAGAAATGTACGCCGCTTTTGTTTAAACTTCAAGAAAGGGTCTCGTAGAGTGGATACATGAACACGGCACCCATCCCGGCTCCCGCCGACGAGCCACGCTGGCTCACCGCCGAGGAACAGCTCGTGTGGCGCTCCTACATCGAGGCCGCCACTCTCCTGGAGGACCACCTCGACCGCCAGCTCCAGCGCGACGCGGGCATGCCGCACGTCTACTACGGCCTGCTGGTCAAGCTGGCCGAGTCCCCGCGGCGGCGGCTGCGGATGACGGAGCTGGCCAGGTACGCGAAGATCACCCGCTCCCGCCTGTCGCACGCGATCGCCCGTCTGGAGAAGAACGGCTGGGTCCGCCGCGAGGACTGCCCCTCCGACAAGCGGGGCCAGTTCGCCGTCCTCACGGACGAGGGCCACGAGGTGCTGCGCCGGACCGCGCCGGGCCATGTGAACGCCGTCCGGCAGGCGGTGTTCGACCGGCTCACCCCCGAACAGCAGAAGTCCCTCGGCGAGATCATGAGGATCGTCGCCGAGGGACTCGAGCCCGGTGAAACCGGGGCGGACCTGCCCTGGCTGCGCTGAGCGCGGCCGGGGCAGGTCCGTGGGAACCGTGCGTCGGGGCGTCCCCTCCCCCACGCACGGGTGGAACAGACGGAACGAATCGCCCGGAGGGGTACCGCCGCCGGCGTCAGTGGGCGACGACCGGCACCGGCACCTCGTCCTCGGCCGCGTCACCGGAGCGGGCGAGGGCGGTGCCGCCCGGACGCCCGGCGTTGACGAAGGTCAGGGCGATCGCGGCCGCGACGACCAGGATGCCGACGGCGAACCAGATCGCGCTGGTGTAGCCCTGCACCATGCCCTGCAGCTGGACGAGCTGCTGCTGCGGCCGGGAGGCGGCCGAGGCGGTGTGGTCCTCGATGTAGGACGCGGTGGCCGAGGCGGCGATCGTGTTCAGCAGGGCCGTGCCGATCGCGCCGCCCACCTGCTGGGAGGTGTTGACCATCGCGGAGGCGACACCGGCGTCCCGCGGCTCCACGCCCTGGGTGGCCAGGGACATGGCCGGCATGAACGCCGTACCCATGCCGAGGCCGAGCAGCAGCATGCCGGGCAGCAGCACGGCGGCGTAGGAGGTGTCGACCTCCAGCTGGGTCAGCAGCAGCATGCCGAGGGCGGCGGTCAGGAAGCCCGGGCCCATCAGCAGCCGGGGCGCGACCCGGGTCATCAGGCGCGTGCCGATCTGCGTGGAGCCCGTGATCATGCCCGCGATCATCGGCAGGAAGGCGAAGCCGGTCTTCACCGGCGTGTACCCCTTCACGATCTGCAGGTAGTAGGTCAGGAAGAGGAACAGGCCGAACATCGCGATGATGGCGAGGCCGAGCGAGAGGTAGACACCGCCGCGGTTGCGCTCGGTGACCACGCGCAGCGGCAGCAGCGGGGCCCTGACCTTCGACTCGACGAGCACGAAGGCGAGGAGCAGCACGGCGGCGCCGATGAACATGCCGACCGTCACGGCGTCGCTCCAGCCGTCGGACTCGGCGCGGGTGAAGCCGTAGACGAGCGCGACCAGACCGAGGGTGGACAGGATCACGCCGGGGATGTCGAGCGGCGAGCGGTTGCGTCCGCCCTGGGGCTCACGGATGACGAGCCAGGCACCGGCCGCGGCGACCACGGCGAACGGGATGTTCACGAAGAACGTCCAGCGCCAGTCCAGGTACTCGGTGAGGAAACCGCCGAGGATCAGGCCGACGGCGCCACCACCACCGGCGATCGCACCGTAGATGCCGAACGCCTTGGCGCGCTCCTTGGCGTCCGTGAACATCACGGCGAGCAGGGAGAGCGCGGCGGGCGCGAGCAGCGCGCCGAAGACGCCCTGGAGGGCGCGGGCGCCGAACATCATCGCCTCGTTGGTGGCCGCGCCGCCGAGCGCGGAGGCCACGGCGAAGCCGGCCAGGCCGACGACGAAGGCGCGCTTGCGGCCCCACAGGTCGGCTATCCGGCCGCCGAACAGCAGCAGGCCGCCGAAGGCGAGGGCGTAGGCCGTGACGACCCACTGCCGGTTGCCGTCGGAGATGCCCAGGTCCTGCTGGGCGGAGGGCAGGGCGATGTTCACGATGGTGGCGTCGAGGACGACCATCAGCTGGGCGAGCGCGATGAAGACGAGCGCCTTCCAGCGGCCGGCGTCGGGGACGCCGGGAGCCTTGACGGCTGTTTCGGACATGGGGGTACCCACTTCGGGACGACGTGACGGAAAAAAGTGACGTAAGGGAACGGCTCGTCGACGGCGACGGCCGCTGGGACTGTTGAGTGCGTCGACCGACGGAACGGTCGCGTACGTCGACCGGCACGGTCACGTACGTCGACCGACAGGACGGTCGCGTGCGTCAGGACGGATCAGGCTCGCGGATTCGGACGGGTGAGGCTCGCTGAACTATTCGCAGGGCCGGCGCAGATCCTCCAGGGTCACGGCCGTGCCCGGCAGGGCGGAGCGGGCGGGAGCCCGTAGCCCGTCCAGGAACAGCTGCAGATGACGGTGGACGAAACGGTCGCCGCGCAGGCACTCCGTACCGGCCGGCGGGCGGCTGAGCTGGGCCGCGGCGACCATCAGGTCGCCCACGCCCACGTCCGGACGGAGTTGTCCGGCCGCCCTGGCGCGGTCCATGACCTCGGCGACGAGTCGCTCGACCCGTTCACGTGCCGCCTCCAGTTCGGGGTGGTGCTGGTCGAACGTGCTGGAGACCATCGGGCACAGCGCGCTGATCCGCTCGTCGGCGGCGACGTGCACGAAGCGCTCCAGCGCCCCGAAGGCATCGCCGGTCTCCGCGAGCGCGGTCTCGGCCGCCCGTGCCGTACGGTCCATGACCGAGCACACGACCTCGCGGACGAGGGCGTCGCGGTCGGGGAAGTTGCGGTACAACGTGGCGTTGCCGACCCCGGCCCGGCGGGCGATCTCGTCGAGCGGCACGTCGGCGCCGTGTTCGACGAACATCTCCCGGGCGGCGGTGACGATCCGCTCCCGGTTGCGCAGGGCGTCGGCACGCGGCCGGGGTGCCTTGCGCTGCTCGGGGGGCGCGGTCTGCACGGCGTACTCCTCGGACGACTGCGGTTGCGCGATCCGGGGAGACTGTCCCCGTTTCGCTCGGACACAGGGCTAAACGGGGAAACGATCCCCGGTTATTTCCCACACCCGGGAACTTTTCGAGTGACCCGCATCACATCCCTGCTGCGTCACCGCGTCGGCACTGCGAGCAACCTGAGTCACACAGGCCCCACTTGGCCCACGCCGTGCCGCCACCCCACCGCTACCGGCGAGAAACCCACGATCGGCCCCTCCAGCGCGCGCCGACGCACCCCTCGGCACAGGGTGATCGCAAGGGTGCAGCCGGAGACCGGCGGCTGCCGTGGTCAGGGAGGTCTGCATGCAGCCGCAGCCCCAGCCGCAGCCGCCGAGACGTCGCATACGCCCGAGCGGCCCGGCCGCAATACGCCGCCCGGCCGCTCTGCGCCGCCTGCCGCCCACCCGCCGTCTGGCCGCCCTCGCGACCATCACCGCCGTGACCCTCGCGGTCAGCACCTCGGCGGGCACCGGGCCCCTCGTGCCGGACGGCACGAGGGCCGGGGCGGGCCCGGCCTCCCTGTCCCACTCCTCCGCGCACCGCCCGTGCATGATCAGCAGCGGCCCCGAGATCCAGATGTCCGAGGGCATCCCGACCATCGACGACTACGCCCGCTCCACCGGCACCGTCCGCGCCCTCACTCTGATGATCGACTTCTCCGACGCGCCCGGCGAGGGCAAGGCGCTCGACCGGTACGCGGAGTTCTTCCCGCAGACCGAGAAGTGGTTCCGCACCAGCTCCTACGGCCGGCTCGACTACCGCCCCGACGCCCCGATCCGCGACTGGCTGCGGATGCCGAAGCGGTTCGCCCAGTACGGCATAGATCGCGGCGCGCCCTTCGACCCCGGCTACCGGGAGCTGGTCCAGGACATCGTCACGGCGGCCGACCCGAAGGTGAACTTCCGCGGCTACGACCTGCTGAACGTCCTGGTCACGCCCAACGCGGGCCCCTCCGCCCTGGACACGGTCCTGTCCGTCACCTTCGCCGGCAACAAGGAGGCCCCGGTCGCCGACGGCGTCCCGGTGGCGAACGCGTCCTTCGTCTACTCCCGGCAGGACGACGGCTCCGGCTCCTACGACCGGACCGGCTACCGCGTCCTGCCCCACGAGAACGGCCACGTCTTCGGCCTGCCCGACCTCTACACCCAGGAGGGCGGGGGCGCGGCCGGCCACTGGGACATCATGAGCGAGGACTGGGGCGCCAACAACGACCTGCTCGGCTGGCACAAGTGGAAGCTGGGCTGGCTCGACGCCTCCCAGGTCCACTGCGCGTCGTCGCCGGGCACGAAGGAGTACACGCTGACGCCGCTGGCCCGCGCCGGCGGCGACAAGCTGGTCTTCGTCCCGCTGGACGCGGACTCCGGGTACGCCCTGGAGCTGCGCACCCGCGAGGGCAACGACGAGACCGTGTGCCGCCCGGGCGTACTGATCTACAAGGTCGACGCCGACGTGGACACCGGGATGGGCCCGGTCAAGGTGTACGACTCCCGCCGGGACAGCGGCGGCTGCACGCGCAGCCCGAACGTCCACGCCGAGCTCTCCGACGCCGCCTTCACACCGGGCCAGACCTTCAAGGACCCGCGCCGGGGCATCACGATCACCGTGGCGGGGGCGGACCTGAAGGGCCACCACAAGGTGCGGATCACCCGGAGGTGACGGCCGGGGACGGCCGCCCGGCGGATTACGGTAGGCCTGCCGCGACCGCCGTACCGGAGACCCGATGCCCGCCAACACCACGAACGACGCCGCCCGCGACGAGGGTGCCGCCGCACCGGCCGAGGCGGTCGCGCCGCTGCTGCGCGGGATCGCCGTACTGCGCCGGCTGACCGAGGCGGACGGCACGCTCAGCCTGAGCGCCCTGGAGAAGAGCACCGGCCTCGCCCGCTCCACCGTCGACCGGATCACGGCCACCCTCGCCCGCATGGGCTACGTCCGCCTGGACGGCCGCGACGTGATGCTCGCCCCCCGTCTGATGGAGCTGGGCAACGCCTACCTGGCGGCCCTGCGCCTGCCCGCCCTGCTGGACGCGCGCGCGGACGCCCTGGCCGACGAGCTGGACGAGTCGGTCTCGCTCGCGGTCGGCGACCGCGACGGCATCCGCTTCATCCACCAGGCCACCCGCCGCCGCGCGATGTCCCTCAGCTTCCGGATCGGCGACCTGCTCCCGGCCGAACGCACCGCGCCCGGCCCGCTGTTCGCGGCGGAGTGGACGGAGTCCGACTGGCACCACTGGCGCGAACGCCGGGCCGCCGACCCGCAGGACCGGTCCTTCCCGGCCGTACCCCCGCGCGAACACCCCACCCCGGACGAGGACTTCGAACACCGCGCCGCACGGGCGGCCGCCGACGGCTGGGCCCTGGACGACCAGCTGATCGAACCCGGTCTGGTCGCGGTGTCGGTGCCGGTGAGGGATCCCCGTACCGGCCGGGTGGCGTGCGTCGCCAGCGTGGTCAGCCACACCAGCCGGCACACGGCACAGGACCTGCGGCAGACCCTGCTCCCCCGGCTCCGCACGGCGGTGGCGGCGATGGAGGACGACCTGCGCACCGCCCCGCCGCCCGAGCCCGGCGCGGCCCCCGCGGGCCTGGCCACCTGGACGGGCGCGTCGAAACAGGAGTTGGGCAGGGAGTTCGTCGAGTCCCTGGCCCGCGGCCTGACCGTACTGACGGCCTTCGGCGAGGGCCGCTGCGCGCTGACCCTCACGGAGGTCGCGAAGGCGACGGGCCTCGCCCGCGCCACCGCACGCCGGGCCCTGATCACCTACGAGCACGCGGGCCTGGTGACGCCCACCCCCGACCGCGCGTTCGGGCTCACCCCCCGCGTCCTCTCCCTCGGCTTCCCGCCCCTGTCCCGCCTGTCCCTGCCGCAGATGGCGCAGCCCCACCTGGCCGCCCTGGCGGACCGCGTCCACGAGTCGGCGTCGCTGGCCGTCCTGTCGGACTCGGGCCAGGAGGTCCAGTACACGGCCCGGGCGGCGACGAGCCGCGTGATGAGCGCCCACATCACGGTCGGCACCCGCCTCCCGGCCCACGCGACGTCCCTCGGCCACGTCCTGCTCGCGGACCTCCCGGACCCGCCACTCCCCGAGGTCCGCGCCCAGGGCTACGCCCTCGTCGACGAGGAACTGGAGGCCGGCCTGCGCACGATCGCCGTCCCGGTCCGCGACCGCACCGGCCGGGTGGTGGCGGCGGTGAACGTGGCCATGCACGCGGCCCGGCGGTCGGCGCGGGACTGCGTCGAGGAGATCCTCCCGGAGCTGAAGGCGACGGCCGACCGCATCGAGGCGGACCTACGGGTGGCGGGCCGCTTCGGACAGGTCCCCCTGACGTGACGCCCCTCCCCCACCGGCCACCGCGCCGGACCCCCCCTGCGATCACGACGCCACCCGCTACACTGTCGCCGGTGGCACAACCACACCGTGCCATCGCTGGCCTTCGTAGCTCAGGGGATAGAGCACCGCTCTCCTAAAGCGGGTGTCGCAGGTTCGAATCCTGCCGGGGGCACAACGCGTTGCGGCTTTGACCTGGGGTTTCTCCCCCAGGGAGGGCAACTGCTCGGCCTCGGACTGCTCGTCCGGGGCCGTTTGCGTGAGCGGACGTGCGTCATCGTGAGTCCCGGGCCGGAAACCACCTGTGCTGGGAGAGGGTCGCCACGTCTTGATCGGACAGCCCCTGGCGTCCTCGCAGGCGCGGGTCAGCGCTGCCTTCCTGATTCCGCCGCGGACAACCCCTCCGGTGCCGTGCCCTCGGGGACGCTCAGGTCCTGGGTTCCTACGACGGACAGCAGTTCCAGCTGCTCGGCTCCCCGGCTTCCGGGCGGCGCGGTGAACCACAGCAGGCGTTGGCGTCCGTCCTCGCTGAGGAGGTTGTAGCAGTCGAGTTCGATGACGCCGAGCGTGGGGTGGACGATCTTCTTGTGGTCCTTGCGGCGCACCGCGACGTCGTGGGTGTCCCAGAGGGCTGCGAACTCCGGGCTACGGCGGCGTAGCACGGCGATCATCCTCGTGACCTCCGCGTCCCGGCCGCGGCGGGCGGCCGCTGCCTGGAGGTCGGCCACGAACACCCGGGAGTGGTGCGGGTGGTCCTCGACCGGGTACCTCTCGCGGGTCTGTGGGTCGGTGAACCAGCGGTACACGAAGCTCGCCGCCGGTCCGCGGTGTGCCGGGGACTTGCCGAGCAGGTCCCGGGCCAGGTCGTTTTCCACCAGGGTTTCGTGCAGGTCGGTGATGACGCGCGCGGGGGTGTTGGACAGCCGGTCCAACAGTCCGAGGAGCGCGGGCTGCACGTGTGCCGACGGTCCGTGTGCCGACGGGGGGACCGGCCGCTCGGCCAGGTGAAACAGGTGGTCGCGCTCGTCGACGTTCAGGCGCAGGGCTCGGGCGAGGGCGGCCAGGGTCTGGGCCGAGGGCTGCACCCCGTTCTTTGCGCTGCCGCGTTCCAGCTCGGTGTAGTAGTCGGCCGACAGCCCTGCCAGCTGGGCGACTTCCTCGCGGCGCAGCCCGGGGACGCGCCGGCGCGGGCCCTGGGGGAGACCGACCTCGGCGGGGCGGATGCGGTCGCGGCGTGTCCTGAGGAAGGCGCCGAGCTCGGGAAGGTTCACCCCTTCATGGTCGCTCGCGTGCCAGGCCGTAGCCAGGGGGTGGCATCCCCTGGGTAAACGCAGCCCTGGCTAGGGGTGAGGGACCGGCCGATCGTGGAGGACGCCGCAGGGCGACGGCGAGACCGCGGCCCGACCCGCATTCACCACAGGAGTCAACAATGCCTATTCCCACTTCCCCCGACGGGATCGCTGCCCCGGCCCAGCCCTCCGTCCCACCCCGGGTCGCGATCGTCACAGGCGGCTCGCGCGGCATCGGCCGCCAGACCGTCGGCCGGCTGGCCGTCGACGGGTACGCCGTCGTGGTCGGCTATGCCGGCAACCAGGACGAGGCCGAAGCAGCCGTGAAGGAGGCCATCACCGGTGGTGTCCGGGCGATCGCAGTGCGCGCCGACGTCGCCGACGAGCACGCCGTCGCGGCTCTGTTCGACGCGGCCGAGGCGGAGTTCGGCGGTGTCGACGTCGTCGTGCACGCGGCCGGGCGGGCACACATGGCGCCGATCGCCGAGCTGGACCTGGCCGTCCTGGACGACCTGCACCGCACCAACATTCGCGGCACGTTCGTCGTCGTCCAGCAGGCCGCCCGCCGGGTGCGCCGCGGCGGTGCGATTGTGACGTTCTCCACGTCCGTGGTGGGGCTGGCCTTCCCGAACTACGGCGCGTACTCCGCCAGCAAGGGTGCGGTCGAGGCGCTGACGCTGATCCTGGCCCGGGAGTTGCGGGGCCGGGACGTCACCGCCAACGCCGTCGCGCCCGGCCCCACGGCCACCGATCTGTTCCTGGACGGCAAGGACGAGGAGACCATTGCCCGCCTGGCCGCCCAGCCCCCGCTGGAGCGCCTCGGTACCCCGGCCGACATCGCCGAGGTCGTCGCGTTCCTGGCCTCCCCGGCCGGCCACTGGATCAACGGACAGGTCGTCCGCGCCAACGGCGGAATCATCTGAACCGTCCGCAGCCACCCCATCGATCAACGAGAGACCCTGTCATGAGGAACGACGACGCCGGAAAGGTCACCCTGGTCACCGGGGCCTCCAGCGGCATCGGAGCGCTGTCCGTGCGTGCTCTGGCCCTCGCCGGTCACCGTGTACGCGGGCATCCGCCAGATCGCGACCCGTAACGCGACCGCGGTGGCCGGCCTGGTGCGCTACGGCACCGACCACCAGGTCGACGTGCACGCCGTCGAGCTGGACGTCACCTGCCAGGACTCCGCCGACGCCGCAGTCGACCGGATCTTCGCCGAGCGCGGCCGGCTGGACGTGGTCGTGCACAACGCCGGACACATGGTCCTGGGTGCCGCCGAGG
Organism: Streptomyces viridiviolaceus; assembly: GCF_014650995.1. Classification (GTDB taxonomy): domain Bacteria; phylum Actinomycetota; class Actinomycetes; order Streptomycetales; family Streptomycetaceae; genus Streptomyces; species Streptomyces viridiviolaceus. The sequence goes on along the minus strand of NZ_BMWA01000009.1, from coordinate 247,304 downwards.
CGTTCACCGCCAAGCAACTCGCGGACCTGTACGACGTGAACGTCCTGGGTACCCAACGCGTCAACCGCGCCGCCCTGCCGAAGTCGCGTGAGCAGGGCTCGGGGCTGCTGGTGTGGATCGGCAGCTCCAGCACCCGCGGCGGCTGCCCCCCGTTCCTGGCCCCGTACTTCGCAGCCAAGGCCGCGATGGACGCGCTGGCCGTCAGCTACGCCGCCGAGGTGCTCCCGTTCGGCATCGACACCGCGATCGTGGTGCCCGGTGCGTTCACCACCGGCACCAACCACTTCGCCAACGCCGGCGCCCCCGCGGACCGTGATGGTGCCGAAGCCTACGACCAGCGTCACCAACCTGTGATGGACGATCTGGGCAAGCGTCTGGCCGCGCTCATCCCTCCGGACGCCGATGTGACCGAGGCCGCTGAAGCCGTCGTGCGCTTGGTCGCGATGCCGCACGGCACTCCGCCGCTGCGCACCCACGTGGATCCCAGCCGAGACGGCAGCGAAGTCGTCTCCGCGGTCGCCGACCGCGGTCGCGCCGACTTCTTCCGCCGCATCGGGCTGGACAGCCTGCTCACCGCAGGCAGCTCCTTGTAACGCCCCACTGAGAGAAGGAACAACCAGCCATGCCTTTCGCGAACTTCAAGGTCCCCGAGAAGACCCTCACCCCGAAGCAGAAGGAGGAGATCGTCACCCGCACCACCGAGCTGTACGTCGAGATCTACGGCGAGCGCGCCCGCAACAACACCATGGTGCTGGTCGAAGAAGTCGCCGACGGCGGCTGGGGCATCTCCGGCAACGTGCTGACCCTCGCCATGCTCGGTGAGGCGATACCGACCGACACCAGCGACGCCTGACCGCACCCACCGGCCGTCATTCGGCCAAGACCACACCTTGAAACCGAGGGCCGCCGCCGATCGCACCCGGCGGCCCTCGGCTGGGCCCAGCTGGGCTGCGCGACCTACTTTCGCGGCTGGTGCCTGAGCCAGGACACCAGGGGTTTGTCCGGGCGGGCATCCGCTGCGCCGGATTTCGTTCCCTTGTACCAACTGCCCACCGCGTCAGGAAGTGCTGGACGGCCGCGGCGAGCTGGAGGGCGACGCTGGAGAAGGCCATGGTGCGGATGCGGTCGCTCGCGGTGCCGTCGCGGTCGACGTAGGCCCGTATCAGGTCGAGCGCCCGCCACACGGCCTCGTTCCACCGGGGTCGGTGAGATCAGCGACGCTCTGCGTCGCGTCCCCGTACTCGACGTCCAGGCGGAAGGTGCCGCACGGGTTGACGTTGGACCAGGACAGCGCGGTCAGGCCGCACCGGTCCTCGCCGCTCAGCTTCTTCGCCCAGGCCCTCTCGGACACTCCCGAATGTCGCGCAGTCGGCGATGGTGTTCGCGGTGGCTGGCTGTGGCGCTACGGCATGTAGTGACTGGCCTGTGTTCCCAGGAGGTTCAGCAGGGCCAGGGCGTCGGCCCCGGGGGACCCCGACGGCGCGCTGAAGAGGACGAGGTACTGGTCACGGTCGGTGAGGGTGAGCGTGTCGCAGTCGACGGTGATCTCCCCGACGGCTGAGTGGCGGAAGGTCTTCGTGAGCATCGGCGCGGTCTGTACGTCGTGTCGTTCCCAGAGGCGGGCGAAGTCAGGGCTGGCATCGCGGAGTTCGCCGACGAGACCTGTCACCGCGGGATCGGAGGGGTAGCGGGCGAGGGTGGTGTGGAGCTGCATCACGACGCTCAGCCGGAACTCGGCGGCGTCGGAGATCCCGTAGAGCGTCTCATCGGCGCGCTGCGGCCCAGGGAAGGCCCGGCGCGCGAGGTTGCGGTCCTCGGGGGCGAGCGGGGCAAAGTCCTCCATGAGCGCGGCCGCGAGGTCGTTCCAGGCGAGGACCTCGCACGCGGCGGACATCACGAAGCCGGCCGTCTGCGGCAGCCGCTGAAGGAGCGCGAGGATGCTCGGGCGGACGTCGCGCCGGTGCAGTCCGGTACGGTTCGGCGCGGTGCCCGCGAGGACGTGGAGGTGGTCTGACTCCGCGTCGGTGAGCCGCAGCGCGCCCGCGATCGCGGCCAGGACGTCGCCCGAGGGGCGTGGCGCCCGGCCCTGTTCGAGGCGGATGTAGTACTCGGTGGAGATGTGCGCGAGGACCGCTACTTCCTCGCGGCGAAGACCTGGTGTGCGCCGACGCGGGCCGGAGGGGAGGCCGACGTCCTGTGGCCGGAGCCGCTCGCGGCGGCTGCGGAGGAACGCCCCGAGCTCCTGCTTGTCCATACTCCCAGTGTGCGCGCCGCCCGGCCGTGGATCCTGGTACAGCCTGTGCCTGTATCCGGCCGGCAGCCGGTCGGACGCTGCTGCCATGACGAACAACACGAACACCACCGACAGCGCACCGGTCGACCTGCTCACCGGCAAGATCATCTTCATCACCGGTGCCAGCCGCGGCATCGGGGCCGCCGCAGCCCGGCTCTTCACCTCCGAGGGCGCCACTGTCGTGCTCGCCGCCCGCAGCACCGACGCCCTCGAGACCATCGTGAAGGAGATCCGCGCCGACGGCGGCGTCGCCGACGCCGTCACCATGGACCTCGCCGACCCGGCGAGCATCCGCGCCGCGGTCGACCACGTCGAAATGCTGCACGGACGGCTGGATGGCGCCTTCAACAACGGCGCGGTCCCCCAGCAGCAGTTCGGCCCGGTCCACACCACCAGCGACGAGGACATCGACGAGCAGTTCGCCGTGAACTTCCGCGCGCACTGGACCGCCATGAACGCCCAGGCCGCTCTCATGCGGAAGAACGGCGGCGGGGCGATCGTCAACACCTCCAGCATCGGCAGCCGCCGCGCGAACCCCGCTCTGCCCGCCTACGGCGCCATGAAGCGCGCGCTCAACAGCCTCACCGAGACCGCCGCGGTGAACTGGGCCGGTGACCGTATCCGGGTCAACGGCATCACCCCCGGTGGCACCTCCACGGAGATGATCGACACCTGGGAGGCGGCGACTCCCGGCATCGTCGAGCAGATGACCGCGGCGATCCCGCTCGGTCACATGGCCGAGCCCCGGCAGATCGCCGAGGCGGCCGCGTGGCTGCTCAGCGACCGCGCCTCGTACGTGACCGGCGCGATCCTGCCGGTCGACGGCGGCGCCGGCGCCTGACAAGAGTGGCCCGGGTCCTGATCCGCGCTGCGGGCGCTGTCGAGAAGGCCCGGCCGGCGTCGGCAGCGCCTGCCTGAGCCGCGTCCGCGCCTCCGCGGGCCGGCGGTCGTGGAACGGGCGCACCACGGACCCGACGAACTGCGGGACATCGCCACGGCGCTCGTCACGTCCCTGACCGGGCGCGGCCGGCCGGCATGAGACCGGCACCGTGCCTGCCGGACGCGTCACAGTCCACGGGCCAGGAGCAGGGTGACGTCGTCGGCCGGAGTCGCGGTGGGCAACGTGTCGATCACGGCCGTGCAGAGATCCTCGAGGGACGGGACGTGCTGGGTGAGAGCCCGTCCCACTCGCTGCATACCGACGTCGATGTCCTGGTGACGGTCCTCGACGAGGCCGTCGCTGAACAGGGCGAGCAGGCTGCCCGCAGGTAGTTCCAGTTCCGCGGACGGGAACCCCAGCATCCCGAGACCGAGGGGAGTGCCGTGCGGCAGGTCCGGGAACGAGACGCCGCTGTCCGGGGGGACCACGGCGGGCGGGGGATGGCCGGCCAGCGCCAGCGTGCATCTGCGGACGGCGGGATCATAGACGGCGTAGACGCAGGTGGCGCCCATCGACGGGATCTCTGTGTGGTCGGCTGCCTCCTCGTCCTCGGTCAGCCGGATGAACGTGCGGTCCAGCCTGGTCAGCAGCTCCCCCGGAGGTAGGTCCAGGTCCGCGAGCGTGCGGATCGCCGTACGCAGTCTCCCCATGGTCGCCGCCGCGGTGACGCCGTGTCCCACCACGTCGCCCACGACGAGGGCCAGGCGTCCGCCGGACAGCCCGATGACGTCGAACCAGTCGCCGCCGACGCTGTCCTCGGCTTCCGCGGGAAGGTAGCGGGCGGCCACTTCCATGGCGGTGCCGCCGTGCACCCGCCGCGGCAGCAGGCTTCGCTGGAGGGTGAGGGCCGTGTTCCGTTCACGGGTGTACCGGCGGGCGTTGTCCAGGCTCAGTGCGGCCCGGGCCACCAACTCCTCGGCAAGAAGCTGGTCGTTCTCGTCGAATGGCGTCGGGTTCGATGTCCGTACGAAGACCGCCACGCCCAGAAGGACGCCTCGGGCGTGTACGGGCAGGATCAGCAGCGAGTGCATGCCGTACTCGCGGATCTTCGCGGCCCGCGCCGGGTCCCTGGCCAGCCAGCTGTCGTGCGAGGTGTCGAGCCGGGGTTCCAGCAGGGGGCGGCCCGTGTACAGCACCTGCGTGAACGGCGACGTCTCGGGGACGTACACCACCTCGCCGGGTGACCACAGCGACTCCGGGGCACCGGTGTGGATCGAGGCCCGGCCCGCCCGCCTGAACTTGGGGACGCGACCGCAGGAGGGGCCCAGCCGGTCCAGCGGCTCCTCGCCGAGTCGCACCGACTCCGTGAGGTCGACGGTCACGTAGTCGGCGATCAACGGCACGGTGTAGTCGGCCAGTTCCTGTGCCGTGCGCGTGACGTCCAGCGTGGTGCCGACGCGCGCACCGGCCTCGCTCACCACCGCCAGGCGGTCCCCGGCCCACCGCCGGTCGGTGACGACCAGCGTCAGCATGCACACACCGAGGGGGCGGCCGTCAGCGGTGTGCAGGCGTACGAAGGAGGCAGAGAAGGCACGGTCCCGTCGCTGCCCCACGGCCGACGGAACGCGGTACTCACGGCCCGTCACGCAGTGGCCGTCGGCCAGCACCCGGCGTACGAGGGTTTCCAGTTGACCGGCGTCTCCGGTCAGGGAGTCCCGTGGTGGGCGGCCCAGGCGCTGCTCCCTGGGAATTCCGTCATAGCGTTCGAGAGCGTCGTTGGCCCAGATGCACCGCAGGCCGGTGTCCCAGACCGCGAGACCGACGACCGAGTCGGTCAGCAGGGCCCGCAGAGCCGGGGCGACGTCGTTCCCCAGGTCCAGGTCGTCCGTATCGCGGGCGGAGTCCGCTGCTTCCATGCGCGTCCGCCTTCCGACGTGCTTCCTCCGGTACGGCTTCCCCTTCGGATTCCCCGAGGGGAGCGCACGCGCTCGGATGAGTTCCTCGACCGTGATCGGCAGCTTGCGTATCCGCCGCCCCGTGGCGTGGTGCACCGCGTTGGCGACGGCAGCTCCGTAGGTGCCCTGGTGGTGATACGGACCGAACGGGGTCCTCGTTCTGCCGGAATCGTGTCGCGGTGGGTGAGGGCCGGGCCGGGAGCGGACATGGCGCACCTCCAAGGGCAAGACCTACCGATTCTTATGCAGGCATGTTTATGTCGCAAAAGGTGGATTCGCGTTATGCATCAGCTTTTACCTGAATTTGCCGAGTCGATGACCGTGGTGACACCTGGGAGGTGACACCCGGCAGGGACACGGAGTTCGAACAGTGGGCCCACGGGCTCGAGCGCGGTCCACCACACCGCTGCGCGCGACCTCTTCGAGCAGGGCGGCCGTTGCCGGGGTACGTGCCGGGGCACCAGGCCAAAAGCCCCGGACCGACTTCGTCCGGGGCCTTCGATGTGCCGGTCGTCAGTAGCAGACCTCCCCGTAGAAATAGCTTCCGTCCCAGTACTCCTCGTAGTACAGCTCGCAGTAGGCGGTCATCTCCGCCGTTGGGTGATGGGACTGCGTCGCAGACGTGGCAGCAGCAGGAGCACTGGACGTGGTGGCCGCCGAGGCCGGGGCGCTGGACACGGCCACGAGTCCACCGATGAGCATGGCGGACGCGGCGCCGGCCGTCACCACTCGCTTTGCGCGGTTACGTATCATGATCTTTCCTTTCAGTGCGCGTTTTCCACCTGTTCGGGTGGCCTGATTCCAGTAGACGCGGCCCTGAGACCCATGTTCATGACACGCAAAATCGTGACTTGACGGGCGATCGGTCAGGGCGTAGAGACGGCGCCCCACTCCGTCGGCGCAATTCTTGACCCATAGGTCAACTATCGTGCTAGCGTCGTGGCCATGGGAAGACCCAAGCAGTTCGATCCCGACGTCGCCGTCGAGCAGGCCATGGAGGTGTTCTGGCGGAAGGGGTACGCCGGGACCACCCCCCAGGACCTCGTCGACGCGCTCGGCATCGGCAAGGGGAGTCTCTACAACACCTTCGGCAGCAAGCACGCCCTGTTCGAGAAGGCGCTCCGCCGCTACCGCGACAGTCAGGCCGTCGCGCTGGTCGAGATGCTCGAGCGACCCGGCCCCGTCAAGGTGCGCCTGCGCAGGACGCTGGAGTTCCTGGTCGAGATGGACCTCGCCGACCCGGATCGCCGAGGCTGCATGGCCGTCAACGCGGCGGCGGAGCTCGCCGGGACCGACGAGACGGCGACCGAGCTCGTCCAGCGCATGCTCGACCGCACCGAGGACGCCTTCCGCGCCTTGATCGAGGAAGGGCAGCGCTCGGGAGAGATCGCACCCGAACGCGACCCGGCGGCCCTGGGGAGCCTGCTGCTGAACACCGTCGTGGGTCTGCGGCTCACGGCGCGCGTCGCCGAAGGCCCGGAGCGGCTCACCCGGGTGATCGACGCAGTCATCGAATCCCTCTGATCAAGAGCCTCGCGCTCGCTCCGCCGTGAGCGCACGCCACCCGCATTTTGTACCTGTGGTTAAAGAACTGGAGTTGCCGTGAATCTCGGTCTCGCCTCCAAGACAGCCGTCGTCACCGGTGCCGGCCGCGGCATCGGCCTGGCCACCGTGCGGACCCTGACCGATGAAGGAGTCCGCGTCATCGGCGCCGCCCGCACCATCACGCCCGAGCTGAAGGAAACGGGCGCGCTCACGGTGTCGGCCGACCTCAGTACCGCCGAGGGCGTCGCCGCCCTCATGGACCGCGCTCTGGCCGAGTCGGGCGGCGTGGATCTGCTGGTCAACAACGTCGGCGGCGGGGACGACGTGGAGCCCGTCGGCTTCCTCGACACCGACGACGAGCAGTGGACCCGCGTGTTCGACCTCAATCTGCTCAGCGCGGTCCGGGCCAGCCGCGCGGCCCTGCCCAGCCTGATCGAGCGCCGCGGAGCGATCGTCAACGTCTCGTCCATCAACTCCCGGCTGCCGGCCGCCGGCCCCGTCGCCTACAGCGCGGCCAAGGCGGCCCTCGCCGCGCTGGGGAAGTCCCTGGCCGAGGAGTTCGGACCTCGGGGCGTGCGCGTGAACACCGTGTCTCCCGGAGTGGTCCGCACCTCCGTCTGGGAGGACCCCGACGGCTTCGGCGGCAAGGTGGCGGCCTCGGCCGGGGCGGAGCACGCCGACTTCCTGCGACAGATCCCGCAGGCCTTCGGCATCACCACCGGCCGCATCACCGAACCCCAGGAGGTGGCGTCCCTGATCGCCTTCCTCCTGTCCGACGTCGCCAAAAACATCACCGGCGCCGACCACGTCATCGACGGCGGCACGGTCAAGACGCTCTGACGACCAGGGCGCCGAGGACCGGTGACGGGGGTGGTGAACCGGTCGTGGGCCCGGCAGCACGGGAGGCCGGCCCCACGGCCGGAGCCCTCAGTAGTTGCCGTTGGAGAGGATCTCGCCGTCCTTGTCGTACACGGTCACGAGCCCGTTGTCGGACTCGTAGCACGAGGCGAACGCCGACGCGATCAGCTTGCCTTCTCCCTGGTGCGGGCCCATGAGACCGCCCGTGAAGTCGGTGTACACCTCGGCGGAGTCGAGGATGTCGTTCCGCTTGTCCGCACCGGTCACCTTGGTGACGTGCTCGACCGCAGCCTTCTCGGTGCCGGTGCCCGACTTCGCGACGCAGGCCTGGAACTCCTCGGCCTGGCTCTTCTTCCGGGCCGCGGGCTCCTCCTCGGCGGCACCCTCGGCTTCGGCGGCCTTCGGCTTGTCCTCGGCGGCGACGGCCTTGTCCTTGCCCGAGGTGTCCGCGGAGTCGTCACCCCCGCCGGCGTTGGCAGCGATGCCGATGACGACGAAGACGGCAAGGGCGCCGAGCACGATCTTGCCGACCTTCCGCTTCTTCGGCGGCTCGGGCGCGGGCGGGGTGTAGCTGTAGCCGGGCACGGGCGGCTGGTTCTGGGGCCCTCCCCAACCGGGCTGCTGAGGCGGGTTCGGCTGCTGCGGGTACTGCTGGCTCATGGTGTCCCCTGAGGTGGATATGACTTGCAGGTGTGTGACTTGTGAACGTGATGTGTGGTTGCCTCAGGTACGCCGATTTCACCTGATCGTGATGAAGCGCGCGCCTACTCCCTGGAGGTGCAGAAGGGCCGCCCCACCGCGGCAATGCGGTGGGGCGGCCACGGCCTCCGGCTTCGCGCGACGCCGTCAGCTCCAGCCGGAGAGGGCGCTCACCCCGGCCGTACGGCGTCGTGAACGCCACCGGGGTCACCCTTGCCGCTCCTCAGGGCTCCCGCCGGATCGCGATGACGTCGAACTCGAGCACCACCTGCGGGCTGACCAGGACCGCGGTCGCGGCGTTCCAGTTCACGCCCCAGTCGTTGCGGTCGATGGTGACGCTGCCCTTGAAGCCGACGCGGAAGTCGCCCTGCGCGTCGCTTCCGCCGCCGGTCAACTCGACGTCCAGGGTGACCGGTCGGGTCACGCCACGGACGGACAGGTCACCGGTGACCTGGTAGTTGGTCTCGTCGGTCTGCTTCACCCCGGCCGAGGTGAAGGTGATGACCGGGTGGTTGTCCAGGTCGAGGAACCTGCCGCGCAGCAGGTCGTCGCGCTGCCCGTTGCGGGTTCGGATGCTGCTGCCCTGGATCACGATCCGGGCGCTGGATGCCGACGGGTGGTCGCCGTCCAGGTACGCGCCGCCCTCGAACTCGTCGAACCGCCCGCGCACCTTGGTGCCCATCGTGTGCCGGGCGACGAACCCGATACGGGTCCGGGAGGTGTCGAGAACGTAGTCGCCGGTCAGGTCGCCTAGTCCGGTGGTGGTCGACATGCTTGATCGCTCCTGGAGGTGTGCGCGAAGAGGTGCTGCGGTCACCCGAACTGGCCGGGCTGGTAGTCACCCGCGGGCCGCTGGGTGATGACGTTCAGGCGGTTGAGGGCGTTGAGGACGGCGACGGCCGACACCAAGGCGGCGAGCTGGTCCTCGTCGTAGTGCTTGGCCGCGTTCGCCCAGACCTCGTCGGGGACGCCGCCGGCCGCGTCGGCGATGCGGGTGCCCTGCTCCGCCAGCTCCAGGGCCGCCCGCTCGGCGTCGGTGAACACCGTGGCCTCACGCCAGACGGCGACCAGGTTGACGCGCTGCGGGGTCTCCCCGGCGTGCACGGCGTCCTTGGTGTGCATGTCGACGCAGTAACCGCAGCCGTTGATCTGGCTGACGCGGAGCGCCACCAGTTCCAGCGTCGCGCGCGGCAGCGTCGAGTCCGCGACCGCCTTGCCCGCCGAGACGATGTGCTTCAGGGCTTTGGCCGAGACCGGCCTGGCGAAGAAGTCGAGACGCATGTCCACAGTGATCTCCTTGTCCTGCTTGGCCGTTCCACCACAAGGACGGAACCGTCGTGTGCGGGATCGTGTTCGTCCCGGCAGTACGACGAGGCAGCTCCCCGTAATGTGAGGCGACGCGCCCACCTCACATTTCGCGGGGCCGTCTCGTCGTACTGGTGACAGCAGACGCAGCCAAGGGAGCGGCGGCACCATGAAGACCCGGTCCGGGCCAGGAGACGGCCCGCTCGATCCGAGCCTGAGCGCGATCATGAGCGAGCGGCGACGACTGATCAATCTCGCGTACCGGCTCCTCGGCTCCCTGGCCGACGCCGAGGACGTCGTACAGGAGACGTACACCCGCTGGTACGCCATGTCCCCGCAGCAGCAGAAGGCCATCGAGTCCCCCGGCGGCTGGCTGACGAAGGTCGCGAGCCGCATCTGCCTCGACCAGCTCGGCTCGGCACGGGCCCGGCGTGAGCGCTATGTGGGCGAGTGGATCCCGGAGCCGCTGCCCGACTCCGCGGAGTGGGCCGACGGGCGGCGTCCCGGCGGCGGGGCGGCCGACCCGGCCGACCGCGTCACGCTCGACGAGTCGGTCAGCATGGCCTTCCTCGTCGTGCTCGAAGCGATGACCCCCGCCGAACGCGTCGCGTTCGTCCTGCACGACGTCTTCCGCTACTCCTTCGCCGAAGTGGCCGAGATCGTCGGCCGTACCCCGGCGGCATGCCGTCAGCTGGCCTCCTCGGCCCGCCGTCGCCTCCGCGCGTCGCAGGCTCCCGCGGCTCCGGCCGCCCGGCACGCCGGTGTCGTCCGGGACTTCAAGCAGGCATGGGACGCCAAGGACATCGACGCCCTCATCGGCCTCCTCGACCCCGGTGTCACGGCGGTCGCCGACGGTGGTGGCCTCGTCAGCGCCGCGCTCCGCCCGGTCGAAGGCTGCGAGCAGGTCGCGCGCCACCTCGTCGATCTCGCCGCCAGGGCACCCGGCCTGGAGATCCTGGAGCGTTCGGTCAACGGCCGGCCCGGGCTGGTGCTTCGGCTGGACGGTGCCACCGTGTCGGTCATGGCGATCGACGTCAGCGACGACCGGATCACACACATCTGGGGAGTGCGCAACCCCGACAAGCTCCGGTCCTGGACGACGGGCTGACGCAACCGCGGATCGGCGGGCCGGGCGACACGGTGAAGGAACAGTGGACGTTCCGCGCCTCGACGGGCCGGCCGAGAAGTCAACGGATGTTCATGCGTAGGGTCTTGTGTTCGTTTCACCGTTCATCAGGAGACCTGCCATGGAACACAACTCGTCGACGTCGCTCACCCGTCGGGGCCTGCTGCGCACCGGCGCGGGTGCCGGACTCGCCGCGCTCGGGCTCGGATACGGCGCCCAGAGCGCCTCCGCGGCGGTGCCCACGTCCCCGCGGTTCGACCTGTCGCAGCCGTCCTACGACCTGTTCCGCGACAACGTCCTGCACAGCAAACGCGTCCAGCAGAGCTTCGCCTTCGACTCGGTCAACAAGCGACTGTTCGTCGCCGCCAAGCGGTACGGCAGCACCGAGGAGGCGGGCGACCTGTGCATAAGCGAGCTCGACTTCCACGGTAACTACGTGTCGTACATGCACCTCAACGGATTCGGCCACGGCGTCGCCTTCGGCGTCCGCCCCAGTGGCAGCACCAGCTACCTGTGGATCGAGTCCGACGCGAACTCCAACGGCTACGGCTCCAAGCTGGCCTGCGTGAAGTACACCGCCGGCGCCACCCTGGACTCGTCCTCCACCAGCTTCGGCAGGTTCCAGCCGGTCTCCGGGGCCACCGAGTACACCTGCTCCATCGACCCGGTCCACAACCGCATGATCGTCCGCTACCACAAGGACGGCGCCAAGCACATCGCCGTCTACAACGTCTCCGACACCGACAACGGCGACTTCAGCAACCCGCTCGTCGACTTCACCCCGCCGTCGATCTCCGGCACACCGCAGGGTTACACGCTCTACGGCTCGTACATGTACTTCATGACGGGCAACGCCTACTCGGACTCCAACCCGGACCCGGGCAACACGTACATCACCAGCATCAACGTCAACACCGGCGCCATCGCCCAGGGCCCGACCCTCACCAAGGCCGGTTCCACCCTGACCTTCCGGGAGCCCGAGGGGCTCGCCGTCTACCGCACCGACGCGGGCGAGTCCCGTCTCTTCCTGGGCTTCGCCACGGGCGTGGAGGGAGACCGGCGCTCCAGCATCTTCTACAAGAACGCCCTGGTCTGACACGGCGGTCGAGCGCCGGTCGGGACGAGCCCGGCATCGACGGCCACGGCCTGCCGCCGGTCCTCGGCTCAGAAGTTGCTCAAGACTTCCCGCCTCGAGTACCGCGGGAACGTCAGGGATGTCATGGTCGTCCCACGCCGGAACGGCCAGCGCGTACCCGCGGGCGACGGCGACCGAGCGACAGGGGGAACGCACATGTTCGCAGTGATGGACCTGGGCACCAGGATTGCCGTGTTCGTCACGATCGCCGCCGTGGTCGGGTCGGCCGTCGTCGCGCTGCGCTGGTTCGGGGCACAGCGGCGGTAGGGCCCGAGCCGCCTGCCGGGGGACGAAGGAAAAGGCCACCTGCCGTTCGCGGCAGGTGGCCTTCGCCGTGGCCGATCGGCGGATCACCAGATGCCGTTGAGGCCCCACCACTCGCCGTCGGTGCGCTCGCTGGACGCCAGGAGGCCGTTGCCCAGGCCGCGGTAGGTGACCAGCCAGCCGAGGTGGCCCGGGGAGCCGTCGATCTCGTACTTCTCGTTGGTCACGGCGGCCAGGTCGGGCCGCCCGTCGCCGGAGGAGTCGCCGACCGCGATGAGGTGGGCCATGGCGTTCCAGCCGCCCTTGCCGACCAGGACGCGTCCGCCGAGGGCGGCGGAGCGGCCGGGGTAGAGCCAGAGCTTGCCGGTGGACGCCTCACGGCCGTAGAGGTCGGGGCGGCCGTCGCCGTTCATGTCGCCGACGCCGGCGAGCGCGTTCATGGCGTTCCAGCCGCCGGTGCCGATCAGCTTGCGGGAGCCGAGCGTGCCGGTGGAGGTGCCCGGGTAGAGCCAGAGTCTGCCGGTGGACTTCTCGACCGCCACCAGGTCGGAGCGGCTGTCGCCGGTGAGGTCGCCGACGGCGGTGATCCTGCTCATGGCGTTCCAGCCGCCGGTGCCGATCAGCTTGCGGGAGCCGAGGGAGCCGGTGCCGGTGCCGGGGTAGAGCCAGAGCCTGCCGGTGGACGCCTCACGGGCGATGACGTCCTCGCGGCCGTCGCGGCTGAAGTCGCCGTGCCGCGTCAGGGCGTTCATGGCGTTCCAGCCGCCCGCGCCGATGAGCCGGCCGGTGCCGTCGCCCGGGGTGAACCACAGCCGCCCGGCCTTGTCGCGGGCGATGACGTCGGCCTTGCGGTCGCCGTTCATGTCGCCGAAGCCCGACGCCTTGGGAGAGGTCTCGGAGAACCAGCTCGGGTAGGCGGTCTGGCTGCACTCGCGCTCGGTGCGCACGAACTTGATCGAGCTGGTCGTCGCGGTCGGGTACGAGGAGTACTCACCGGGGTCCGCGGGGTCCTCGGGGAAGTAGCCGCCCCACGGGACGTAGTTCTTGTCCTCGTAGACGCAGGCGATGGACTTCGAACGGTTGACGTGCGAGCGGATCTTGTTGTCCCAGCTGCCCAGGTCCGCGACGCTCTTGTTCGTCTTGTACATCTGTCCGGTCGCGCTCTCGCCGGACCAGCCGCAGAAGTAGCCCGCCGGGCAGTCGTACGCGTCCGCGGCCGCCGGAGCGGCGGTCGCGGTGGCCAGGCCGGTGCCTGCGAGCACGAGGCCGGCGAGTGTCGCCACGCTCCGGGTGAAACGGTTCCCCATGTGGTGTGCTTCCCCTCCCTGTGATGTGCGTCGGCACCATAACCCGCCGTCCGGGGACCGCCGAGGGGAAGGACGCGACGAACCGGCCCCGCACGGCCTTTCGTCATGACACCGTTACTCGACGGTCCGTTCGGCGGGTCGGTCCCCGGCGTCGGCACGCCTCGCGTAGTCCGCCAAGGCCGGCGTCAGCAGGTCGAACGCCCGCCGCGCCTCCTCCGCCAGGACCTCCGCGATCTCCGGGTTGGTGCGGCCCGCCAGGGTGAGGCCCTGGATGCGGCCGAAGAGCACGCGGTGCACTCCGCCCAGCAGGGCAGCCGCCGTGTGCGGCGTGATGTCGTCGGGGGACGCGCCGGTCGCCTCGGCCAGGGACGCGGCCAGGGCCTCCTCTCGCCTGTCGTGGAGGCCGCGCAGGCAGAGGGAGAGGGTGGGGCTCTCGGCGATCATGCGGGTGAACCGCGGACCGGCGAAGCCGGCGACCGGGTCCTGGGCGGCGACGGCCGCGAGGAAGGACCGGCGCAGGGCCTCCAGGGCGGTCTCGCCCGGTTCGCGCGCGGCCACGGTGTCCGCCAGGGCGGCGACGAACTCGTCCTGGTGGTCGAGGGCCAGGTCCTCCTTGCGCGGGAAGTAGTTCGTCACGGTCTTCTTGGCGACCCGGGCGGCGTCGGCGATCTCGGCGATCGTCGTGCGCTCGAAGCCCTGCTCCATGAAGAGCCTGGTGGCCCGGTCGGAGATCAGCTGGCGCGTCTCGCGCTTCTTGGTCTCGCGAAGGCCCGGGGCGGCGGTCGGCGTGTTCGGCTGCATGAGGCAATCTTACGTCGGTTGTATTTTTACGTTGACAGCATCTCACCGCCGCCAATAAAGTTACGTCCGTCGCAAGTTTCCACTCGGGGAACATACGAGGAGCCGCCCTGACCACCGACCGCGCCACCGCCCCCACGCCCGACACCACGGAAGGAACCCGCTTGAGCGACCAGACCTCCCCCTCCTTCGGCGCCGGCGCCGAGTTCGACCGGCAGGTCGGCACGCTCACCGCGCTCGGCTACCCGGCGATGTCGGGCCGCACCCCGGAGCAGTTCGCCGAACTGGTGGCCCCGCTGCGCGCAGAGGCCGTGGCGCACGCGAACACGCCGTACGACCTCGACGCCGGCCGGGTGCCGTTCGTACTGGTCGTCACCCGTGAACTCGCCCCGGTCGAGCGGACGATGCCGCTGACCACCCTCCACGGCGGCCGGCTGCCCGGGTTCGTGGACCGCTCGTTCGAGCCCGGCGCCCTGGAGCGGTTCGTCGCCACCAAGGAGGCCGAACCTCCGGCCCCCGACGCCTATCTGCTGTTCGACGTCGAACGCGGCGAGGAGTTCTGCGGAGCCGTACCGGACGACGCGATGGCCGTCGTCGCCGAGCGGGGCCGCACCCTGCTCACCATCGAGGAGGGCATCGCGCTGGTCACCCACCACCCGCAGGTGCTGGTGAAGAACAAGTGCTTCTCGCTGGGCGGTTCACGGTCCGGCGACCGCCGGGTCCCGGCGATCTGGATCAGCCAGAAGGCACCCAAACTGGGCTGGTGCTGGGAGGGCAACCCGCACACCTGGCTCGGCATGGCCTCGGCCGGGTCCCGCCGCGCCTGACGCGCGCCGGGGCCCTCCAGGAGGCGGGCGCCTCGTGACGGCCCTCGCGGAGAACTGCAGCGCCACGGTGGGCGGCTGGTTCATGAGCGCCGTGGCCCTGCTCTCCCTGGCCTGCGTCCCGGCCCTGCCGGAGACGAGCAACAGGGACCTCGGCACGATCTGACACCGCACACCCTCCCCTGAAGAGGGGCGGGTGCGGGTGGCCCTTGTGGTGTCGAGGCGGGTACGCGGCGTGATCTGCCGCGGGGCTAGCATCCGCTCATGACGACCTCGCAGAACGCAGCCAACGACAGCCTCTCTCCCCTCGACGTCGAGATCGGTTCGCTCCAGGGCGGGCCGGCGGACCTCGCGCAGTACGCGGGCCGGGTCGTGCTGGTGGTCAACGTGGCCTCCAAGTGCGGGCTGACCCCGCAGTACTCCGGTCTGGAGCGACTGCACGAGCGGTACGCGGAGCAGGGCTTCACCGTGCTCGGCGTGCCGTGCAACCAGTTCATGGGCCAGGAGCCGGGCAGCGCCGAGGAGATCGCCGAGTTCTGCTCGGCAACGTACGGCGTGACCTTCCCGATGACCGAGAAGGTGGAGGTCAACGGTGAGGGCCGGCATCCGCTGTACGACCGTCTGACCGGGTTCGCCGACGCCGAGGGGCACAGCGGGGACGTTCGCTGGAACTTCGAGAAGTTCCTGATCGGCCGGGACGGCAAGGTCGCCGCCCGCTTCTCGCCGCAGACCGAGCCGGAGGCCGCCGAGGTCGTGGCGGCCGTCGAGGAGCGGCTGGCCGGTTGACCCTGCCCCTGGGGCAGGGTCCAGTGTCCTCGTCGCCGGGCGGAACAGGCCGCCCGGCGACGGAGGATGACGGCGTGGACGACGAGTTGCTCACCATCGGGGCGTTCGCCGCGCGGGCCCGGCTGTCGGCCAAGGCACTGCGCCTGTACGACCGTCTGGGCCTGCTGGTGCCCGCGCACGTGGACCAGGCCACCGGCTACCGCTACTACCGCACCGGCCAGATCGAACGCGCCCGGCTCGTGGCCCTGCTGCGGCAACTGGACATGCCGCTCGCCACGGTCGCCGAGGTCGTGGCGGCGGAGGGCACCGAGGCGGTCGGTGCCCTCACCGCGTACTGGGCCGGCGTCGAGGTGCGGGTGGCCGGGCAGCGCACGCTCGTCGACTACCTCCGTGGACGGCTTTCGGGGAGGAACTCCGAGATGTACGGGAAGTTCGTGGTCGAGACGGTGGACGTGCCCGAGCAGGTGCTGATCACCGAGACCCGGCACACGCTGGTGACCGAGTTGCCGGCGTGGATCGGTGCCTCGCTCGGGCGGCTGGAGGAGGCCGCCCGGGTGTGCGGGGGCGTGGCGGCGGCACCGTTCGTGGTCTACCACTCCGAGGTGTCGACGGAGAGCGACGGCCCGGCGGAGGCGTGCGTGCCCGTCGCCGACGAGGCGGCGGCGCGGGCGTGGGCCGAGGAGCGGGGACGGGCCTGGGAGACGAAGGTACGGGTGGAACCGGCCCGGCGGCTGGCCTGCACGCGGATCACGAAGGCGCAGGTCGCCCATCCGCAGATCATGGCCGCCTTCGAGGCGGTGGAGGAGTGGATCGCCGCCGAGGGCCTGACGCCGGACGGACCGTGCCGTGAGGTGTACTTCGCCGACTGGGACGCGACGGGCCCGGAGGATCCGGTGTGCGACGTGGCCTTTCCGGTGAGGTGAGGGACGCCGTGGGAGACGAGGCGTCGTGAAGTGGACAGAGCCCTCTCGGCTAGGACGGCGATCTGGTCGGGAGGGCTCTGTCGGTGGTGGGGGGTGGTGGGTTCGTGACGGGCGGAGTCGCGGAGTCGTTACCCCTTGACCGAAGCCACGAAGGCGTTCCACGCGTCGGCGGGGAATGCCAGGACGGGGCCCTCGGGGACCTTGGAGTCGCGGACGGCCAGTGCCGTCACGACCGGGGACCTGACCTCGACGCACGCGCCGTTTCCTCCGGAGTAGGAGGACTTGGTCCAAGATTCCGTGGCGCCCTGAAGAATTGCCATGTCTGCTCCGATGGCGAGTTGCTGAGTTGCTGTCGCCGCGCCGCGGACCCGCTCGGGAATCGCAGCGCGGTTTACGCCAATGTCGTGTGATCGTTGGCGTGATCGACGCTACTCGCTGACCTTCCGGTACGGAGCGGCCATTCACCCGACCGGATGGCATATTCCAGGTGAGACTTCCAGTCCGACCGGTCAGGGGTGTAGCATCCGGCGCCACCTGGCCGGAAGCCTCAGCGCGCGTACTCCTTCGCCACGTCCTCGATGAGCTGGCGCGACTGCTCCACGTTCAGCGCCTGGGCCCGCAGATGCTCGTACATCACCGTGTACTTCTGCACGTCGTGCGCCTTCTCGAGGTACAGGTCGCTGGTCACGCCCTCGATGTAGACCACGCTCGAATCGGCCGCGTCGGCGAACTCCAGGATCGAGTACTGGCCGTTGATGCCGGGGTGCGCCCCGACGTCGAAGGGCAGCACCTGCACGGTGATGTGCGGCAGCTGCGACATCTCGGCGACGTGCTCCAACTGCTCCCGCATCACCTGACGGCCGCCCACCACCCGGCGCAGGGCGGCCTCGTCGAGGACCACCCACAGCCGCAGCGGGTTGCTGTCGCCGGAGATGCGCTCCTGGCGCCGTATGCGCACCTGGACCCGTTTCTCGATGTCGGCCACCGACGTCTCGGGCAGGGCGCCCTGGATGAGCGCCTCGGCGTACGGCCGGGTCTGCAACAGGCCGGTGATGATCTGCGGTTCGTAGGTCCGCAGCGACTCCGCGTCCGTCTCCAGGCCGATGTAGACGCTGTACGGGATGTCCCCGAAGGCGTGCCACCAGCCCTGCTGGCGCGAGTCCTTCGCCATCTGCATCAGCGAGTCGACGATCCGCTGGTCCTCGACCTCGTACACCCCGCACAGGTCGCGGACGTCACGCTGGCTGATGCTGCGCCGGCCGTTCTCCAGACGGCTGATCTTCGACTGCGAGACCAGCAGCCGCTCCGCCACCTCCTCGGCCGTCATGCCCTTGAGCTCGCGGAGCCGGCGCAGCTCCTGGCCCAGCCGGCGCCGCCTGACGGTGGGATTGACATTGGACGCCACGGGACGTGCACCTCCGGCTGCGTGCCTCGTACTTGCCACTTTGCGTATCTGCTGCTGAGCAGACTGCCACCAAGGGGCTTTCTACCGCTGGCAAACGGTCGATATGCGCCGCGTACACGCCAGTTCGGGGCGGCACCCGCACACACGGCCGCACCAGGGGCCGCGCATACGGCCGCGCGGGGCGGCGGAACCGTTTCGCCGCCCGGAGTGGTCCGGACGTACGAGCGGTCCTGTCGCCCCGCGCGGCCTGCGGCTCCCGTAACCGGGTCTCGGGGACTGTCGGTGCGGCTCTGGTTGCGTCGGGCGCCCGTGGATCAGTGGGCCACGGCACGCGCCATGGATCCGCGGCGCGGTTGCGCCGGAACACCGCGGGCGGGTTCCGGAGCGGGCCTGGCTCCTGCGGCCTGACGGCCGGCCGGAGCCGGGCCGCGGCGTGGCTGAGCCGCCGCGCCGTTCTGGACGTCCATCACGGCGTGCGCCACGAGGCCGCCCATCGGGTCGTGCCTGATCAGGTCACGCAGCCGGGAACGGGACGAGCGGCCCTCGTTGCCCGGGTAGAGGTGCTTGCCGAGGCCGACCGCGTGGGCCAGTGCGGCGAGCGCCGCGGTCCGCGGGTCCGGCGGTACGCCGGTGCGGATCGCCGAGTCCAGCCGGGCCCTGATCTCCCGGCTGATCGCCGTGTCCGTCGCCTGGTAGCGAGTCGTCGGCAGCACCCCGCACATCTGGCCTTCCACGGCGTGCACCATGCCGCACCGTTCCAGATGTGAGAGGTACGTCTGACGGAGCCCCAGGCGGGGTCCGCCGATCCAGTTGACCGCCCGTACGGGAGCGCCACGCCTTCGCAGCAGCTCCAACGCGCAGTCCAGTGTTGGATCTCCAGTCGGCCGTGGCACCACCACGGCGATACGATCCCCGTCTGGGGCTATCCGTCCGGCCAGCGCCAGCTCCACCAGCTGTGCTCCGGCCAGACCGAGGTCGAGCGACTGCGGCTGTGCAGTGGTACCCGTGGTCGGGTCCAGTGCCAGCAGCAGAAGCTCCTCCGGAAGTGTTCTGCGGCTCCTGCCCATCCATGCCTCCCCGCGTGGATGAATGACAGGGTGACCCCTCTCACATTGGTCTGTCGAGGGTGCGTGACCGGTTCGTAAGGGAACCGGTAGGTATGTCGTTCTCGTCTACCGCATGGGTTCTACCCCTACACAGGACACTGGTACATGGTTCGGTACGCGGTTCGGTACGCGCGCACAGGACGTGCGGCGCATGGAGGAGGCATCGGTGGCGGGCGAGTCCCCCGACAGGTCGAAGCAGCGCGAGTCGTCGGAAGAACCGACGTCGGGGAGCGCGGGTCCGGTTCCCGAGGCCAGGACCGAGACGAGCGAGACGCGTGATCCGCGGCTGGCGGTGGCACGGGAGGCCGCGAAGCCCTCGGTGACCGCCGGGGCCGCCGAATCCCGCGGGGGCGTCGACACGGCGACGCGGGTGCTGTCCGTCCGCGAGACGGAGGCCGAGGCCGACGCCGACGCCGACGCCGAGTCCGACACCGACGCCGACGCCGACGCCGGCAGCGAGTCCGCGGCGGAGACCGAGGACCGGGCCGACGACGCGGGCGCCGACGCGGCGGGTTCCGCGGAGGAGGGCTCCGCCGACGCCTCCGGGACCTCCGGTGCCGGTGCGTCGGCCGACGGCCGCCTGCGGGACGCCGTGGCGGCGTGGGTGTCGTCCGCGGACGAGCGTGCGGCTTCGCGGGCCGCGGGCGGGACGGGGAAGGCGGAGGAGGCCGAGCGGGCCGACGGTGACGCCGAGGACGGCCAGGACACCGCCGAGAACGGGCAGGACGCCGCCCAGGAGACCACGCGGGACACGGAGGCGACGTCCGGCACGCCCGAGGGCGACGAGGACGCGCAGGAGCGCGCGGACGAGGACGACCAGGCGCCCGCCGCCGCGGCGGACGCAGGCGAACCCGGGACCGCGAAGGCCGCCGAAGAGGCCGACGCCCCCGCGGACACCGACGCAGACGAGTCCGGTCCCGGGCGGGAGGCCGAGCCGGACGCCTCCGACGCTTCCGACCACCCTCCCGTCGACCAGCCCACCGCCGTCTTCAAGGCCGTTCGCCCCGCCGTCGACCAGCCCACGACCATGCTCAAGCTGGGCGGCAGCCCCGCGGCGGCCGACAAGACCGAGAAGACCGATAAAGCTGACAAGGCCGACAAGGCAGACAAGGCCGAGGAGGGCGACAAGCCCGACGACGCCGAAGAGGGCAGCCGGGACGACAAGGCCCGCAAGGCCGGCCGGCCCGAGGCGGACGCCGAGCGCACCAGCAAGTTCGTCGCGCTCAAGGACTTCGACGACCCGGCGAGCCGCAGGCCCGCGCGCCCCGACGCGGAGAAGCCCGGGACGTCCGAGGCCGGGGCCACGACCGCGCTGCCCCGGATCCGTACCGGCGTCACCGAGAACTACTCGCAGGTCGGTCCCGAGCGCACCACGCAGCAGCCGCTGCCGCCGAAGCCGCCGCTGGACCTGCTGGCGGAGCTGACGAACACTCCGCCGCCGCCGGAGACGCCGCTGCGCACGACCGTCCGCCGGGTCAAGATCTGGACCCCGCTGGTCGTCCTGCTGCTGATCGTCTTCGCTGTCGTGCAGGCGGTGCGCCCGCTGCCCGCGCCGACGCTGGACCTCACGGCGAAGGACAGCTTCACCTTCGAGGGCGGCAAGCCCGAGATCCCGTGGCCGTCCGCGGGGCAGGCCGCGCTGGACGTGCAGGGGATCGGCACGTTCGGCTCGTCCGGCGAGCAGAAGCCCGTACCGATCGCCAGTGTCGCGAAGGTGATGACCGCGTACGTCATCCTGCGCGAGCACCCGCTCAAGAGCGGCGCCGACGGTCCGAAGATCGAGATCGACCAGGCGGCCGAGGACCAGTCGCAGGCCGGCCAGGAGTCGACCGTCAACGTCTACCAGGGCGACAAGATCTCCCAGCGCGAGGCCCTGGAGAGCATCCTCATCGCGTCCGCGAACAACGTGGCGCGGCTCCTCGCCCGCTGGGACGCGGGGTCCGAGAAGGCGTTCGTGGAGAAGATGAACGCCACCGCCGAGGACCTCGGCATGACTAACACGACGTACACGGACCCCTCGGGCCTGAACAACACGACGGTGAGCACGGCCGTGGACCAGGTCAAGCTGGCCAAGGCGGCGATGAAGGAGCCGGCCTTCCGTGAGGTCGCCGCGATGATGTCGTACACCGACTACAAGGGCGTCAACCACTCCAACTGGAACCACCTGGTCGGCTCCAACAACGTCGTCGGCATCAAGACCGGCACCACCACCTCCGCCCTCGGCAACCTCGTCTTCGCGGCGAAGAAGGAGGTCGGCGGCGAGACGCGCACCATCGTCGGTGCCGTGGTGCGCCAGCCGGCGGGCGGCGCGGACAACACCATCCTCGGTGCCGCGCTGGACTCCAGCGACAAGCTCATCCGGGCCGCGCAGGGCGCGCTGGAGTCGTCGACGATCCTGAAGAAGGGTTCCGTCGTCGGGTACGTCGACGACGGCCTCGGCGGCCGTACGCCGGTCGTGGCCGCGCAGGACGTCAAGGCGGTCGGCTGGGCCGGCCTGACGGTCAAGCTGACCTTCGAGGCGGACGAGCTGCCGCACACGGCGAAGGCCGGGACCAAGGTGGGCACCCTCACGGTGGGCGACGGCGGCACCAGCGGTGCGGTCAAGGTGCCCGTCGCCCTGCAGGCGGACCTCGTCGAGCCCGGCTTCACGAGCAAGCTGACCCGTCTGGGCTGAGCCGGCGGCGCCCCGCGGCCGGTGAGCCGCGGGGCGTCCCGCACGCGGGCGGGCCGCGCGAAGGGGGTGCGTGCTAGCGTCACGAAACGGGGCATGGTCGCCGGTCGCGGGAACGCGACCGTGAACGGTACGGGAACGGAACGCGGCCGAAAGCAGAAGACGGGACACGGGGAGTGCCTTCAGGTGGCCACTGCGGAGCCGACACGCGCCGACGACGCCGATCCGGGCCCGGGAACCGGCCCGCGCACACGCGTGCCCGCGCCGCGCGGCGAGAGCGACGGTGGCCGTGACCACGACCCTGTGGACGCGAAGGCTCCGGAGCCTCCCGTGAAGGCCGCCGCCCGGACCCTGCGCGAGCGGGTGCAGCGCCACCCGGTCCTGTTCGTCACCGCCCTCGCCGGGCTGTTCCACGTCGTCTGGTTCTTCACCTTCGCGAACAGTGGCGGCGACCTCGCCGCACAGGACGCGTGGGCGGAGTTCGTCGGCCGCCATCCGGACTCGGCATACAACCTCGCCTGGTACGGCGGCATGCATCCGGTGTCGTACAGCGTGGTCTCGCCGTATCTGATGTCCGTCCTCGGCGTCCGTACGACGCTGATGATCGCCGGGACGCTCTCGGCCGGGCTGCTGACCCTGATCCTGCTGCGCAGCCGCGCGGTCAGGAACCCGCTGTGGGCGTCGCTGGCCGGACTGTTCGGGCTGCTGTGCAACGCGGTGTCGGGCCGGGTGACGTTCGGGCTGGGCACGATGTTCGCGCTCGGCGCGGTCGCGGTGGTGTTCTGCTGGCCGTACCGCTGGCGCTACAAGCGCTGGGCGAAGGCGCTGTGCGCGGCGCCGCTGGCCGCGCTGGCCACCATGTCCTCCCCCGTCGCGGGCCTGTTCGTGGGCCTGGTGGCGGTGGCCCTGTTCCTGCAGAAGCGCCGTCCGGGTGCGTGGGCGCTGGGGCTGGCGCCGAGCGCGGTGGTGGCGCTGTCGGCCTGGCTGTTCCCCTTCTCGGGTACGCAGCCGATGTCGTTCGGCTCGGCGGCCCTGCCGGTGCTCTACTCGGCCATCGTGTTCCTGGTCGTGCCGCGCACGTGGACGACCGTGCGGATCACGTCCGCGGTGTACGGGCTGGCCGTGCTGCTGGTCTGGCTGATCAGCTCCCAGATCGGCTCGAACGTCACCCGTCTGTCGATGCTGTTCGCCGGGGCGGCGCTGGTGGCCGCGCTGCCGTTCGCGGTGCCGCGGTCCCGCAAGTGGTACGCGATCGTGCTCGCCTTCGTCGGCTTCGTCGGCTGGATCGGCTTCAAGTCGGTCGACGACATCGTCCACACCACCCCGCGCGCCTCCTGGGCGCGCGAGCTGGCACCGCTCGTCAACGAACTCCAGGAGGTCGGCGCCGAGAAGGGCCGCGTCGAGGTGGTCCCGGCCCGCTCGCACCGCGAGGCGTCGGCGCTCGCCCCGTACGTGAACCTGGCCCGGGGCTGGAACCGCCAGGCCGACATGGAGCGCAACCCGCTCTTCTACGACGACACCCTCAACTCGGCGAACTACCACGAGTGGCTGGAGCGCTGGGCCGTGCACTTCGTCGTGCTGCCGAAGGACGAGCCGGACGGCGACGGCGGCGAGCGGGAGCGCGAGCTGGTCCAGCGCGGTCTGCCGTACCTGAAGCAGATCTGGGGCGACGCCAACTGGCAGCTGTTCCGGGTCGTCGACCCGGCACCGCTGGCCGAGCCGAACGCCGTCGTCCAGCGGGCCGAGCAGGGCGAGTGGACGATCGACGTGAAGCAGGCCGGCCGCGTCCTGGTCCGCATCCCGTACTCGCCGTGGCTGAGCCTCGTCGACGCGGAGGGCAAGAAGCTCCAGCCACCGCAGGAGACGGAGGCGTCCAAGAACCGTCCCGACGAGGACCTGCCGAAGACGTACGACAACGTCAACGGCTGCCTCACGGAGACGGAGGAGAACGCCGAGGGCGACAAGTGGACGCTGCTGATCGCCCCCGAGGCGGGCACGTACCGGCTGGCGGCGCCGTACACGCTGCCTCGGGGCACGCCCTGCCCCGACGAGCTGAAGTAGCCGGACGACCACCGCAGGAGCCGGGCACCGGGACACCTTCTTCCGGTTCACGTACATGAACCAAGGTCAGTAAGCCGAACCTTTTTACTCCCTCTTGACCTTCCGCTTTCTTGTCGTGCTCGCGTCGTCGATCCCACGATGAGCGGGCACTTCGCGGCCTGCCTCGCCATCGCCCCGCTCATGCGAAGTGCCAACCTGCTGAGCGGAGTTCACAAGGCGGACCCTGGAAGGGGGCACATGAACGGTCTCGACTGGTCCGTGCTCATCGGCTACTTCGCCGTGATGGTGGCGATCGGCGTCTGGTCGCACAAACGCGTGGACAACGTCAGCGACTTCTTCACCGCCGGCGGCAAGATGCCCTGGTGGCTGTCCGGCATCTCCCACCACATGTCGGGCTACAGCGCGGTGATGTTCACCGGCTACGCCGGCATCGCCTACACCTATGGCGTCACGTCCTTCGTGACGTGGTCCTTCCCCATCGCCCTCGGTATCGCCGTCGGGTCGAAGCTGTTCGCGCCGCGCATCAACCGGCTGCGCTCGCGCCTGCACGTCGCCTCTCCGCTGGAGTACCTGAAGAACCGGTACAACATGCCCACCCAGCAGGCCCTGGCCTGGTCCGGCATGCTGCTGAAGATCGTGGACGTCGGCGCGAAGTGGGCGGCCATCGCCACGCTGCTGTCCGTGTTCACCGGCATCTCCCTCAACCAGGGCATCCTGATCACCGGCGTGATCACGGGCATCTACTGCACGATCGGCGGCCTGTGGGCGGACGCGCTGACCGAGCTGGGGCAGTTCGTCATCCAGCTGCTGGCGGGCATCGCGATGTTCGTGGCCGTCGTCATGGAACTCGGCGACCACGGCGGCTTCTTCGGCGTCTGGGACGAACCGGCCCTCCAGGGCCACGAGGAGCCGCTGGTCGGCCCGTACGGCACGGTGTTCCTGCTCGCGTTCCTCTTCATCAAGCTCTTCGAGTACAACGGCGGCATGCTCAACCAGGCCCAGCGCTACATGGCCACGCCCAACCCGCGCGAGGCCGAGCGGTCGGCGCGGCTGTCGGCGGTGCTGTGGCTGGTCTGGCCGCTGGTGCTGTTCTTCCCGATGTGGATGTCCCCGCTCCTGGTCGAGTCGCAGAAGCCGGACGGTTCCGACTCCTACGCCCTGATGACCGAACAGCTCCTCCCGCACGGTCTGCTGGGCCTGGTCGTCGTCGGCTTCTTCTCGCACACCATGGCCATGTGCTCCTCCGACGCCAACGCCATCGCCGCGGTGTTCACCCGGGACGTGGCGCCGGTGCTGTCGGCACGGGCGCGGGCGTGGGGCGAGCGGTCCGGGCTGGTGGCGGCCCGGCTGACGACGGTCGTCTTCCTCGCCCTGTCGATGGCGGTGGCGACGCAGGTCAACTCCCCCACCTTCAAGGACATCATCACGGTCGTCATCAAGTGGGTCGCCGGTCTGATGGGCCCGATCGCGATCCCGATGATGCTCGGCCTGCTCCGCCCCTTCCGCCGCTCGGGCCCGACCGCCGCACTCACCAGCTGGGCGGCCGGCCTGCTCGCCTTCTGGCTGGTCAACTACCCGATCCACTGGAACGTGGAGGGCGGGGTGCCGCTGGAGTACCAGGTCTCGATCCCGCTGGCCGTGTCGCTGGTCCTGTACGTCCTGATCGGCTTCCTCAAGCCGGAGGACACCCCGGAACGGCTCGCGGTCATCGAGCGGGTCAACACGGACGACGACTCCGCCGGCGCCGCGGCGGCGATCCCGGCGCCTGCGGGCGGGACGGAGGACGCGGTGGGCCGGACGCGGGTGAAGGACTAGGGCAGAACCGGGGCCGCGCACGGGTCGCGGGGCGGGCGGGGATCGTCGGACGGGCCCTGGGGCCGCGCCCGGCGGACCCGGAGTTCACGCCCTGGGGTATCGCGCCAGCCACCCCGGGGACGATCCCGCCGGTCCGTGCAGCGCGGGGCCCTGGGTCATCTCCATGGCGAAGTCGTCGGCCAGTTCCAGGATCGTGGGGCGGCCCTCCAGCTCGGCCAGCCAGGCCGGCGGGAGGGCCGTCTCGCCGTGCAGGGCGCCGAGCAGCCCGCCCGTCAGGGCGCCCGTCGCGGCCGAGGGCCCACCGTGGTTGACGGCGAGACGCAGCCCGTGCCGGACGTCCTCGCCGACGAGGGCGCAGTACACGGCCGCCGCCGTGACGCCCTCCGCGGTGCCCTCCCCGACCAGCTCGGTCACCCGCGCCGGGGTGGGCAGCCCCTGCCGCACCGCGCCCAGCGCGTGCTGGAGCGCGTCCGACACCGGCTGGTGACCGGGCCGGGCGGCGAGCAGGGCGAGAGCCCGCTGCACGGCCCCGTCCACGCTCTCGCCGCGTGCCAGGCCGTGCACGATCACGGCGTACGCGCCCGCCGCCAGGCAGGCGGTGGGGTGGCCGTGGGTCTGCGCCGCGCACTCCACGGCGAGCTGGGCGACCAGCTGCGGCTCCCATCCCACCAGCAGCCCGAAGGGAGCGGACCTGCCGACGGCCTCGGGCCCGCGCTCACCGGGGTTCTTGGGCGCCTCAGGGGTGCCCATGGTCTCGTCGCCCAGCCCGAGCAGCAGCGCGCGCGTCGCGTCCCGGCGGGCGTACAGCCACTCCTCGCGGGCCAGCCACCCGTCGTCCTTGCGCCGCTCGTCCGGTCCCCAGTCACGCTGGGTGGCCGCCCACCGCAGGTACGCCCGGTGCAGGTCGGTCGGCGGATGCCAGGCGCCGGTGTCCCGCCGTACCTGGGCGCGGATCAGCCCGTCGACGGAGAACAGGGTGAGCTGCGTGAGGTGGGTGACGGCACCGCGCCGCCCGTAGGCGGACGCCAGATCGGCGAGGCCCTCGGCACCGAACGCCTCCAGGAGCTCCTCGCTGCCCAGCCCGTCGACGGGCGCGCCCAGCGCGTCACCGACGGCGACCCCGAGCAGCGTCCCGCGCACCCGGCTCCGGAAGTCCTGCTGCTCGGCACGGCCCCAGACGGGCCCGGCTGTCGCACCCACCTTGACCTCCCCGGGCACCGTGCGTCCGTACGACGCCCAGCACTGTAATCGAACGGAGGCTGTCGGTTCAGGGCGCGGAACGGTATGGGAAGTGTGGCCCGACTGGTCGGAAGTGGTCGGTTATCAGCCGTACCGGCAACGGGGGCGCCCTTCACGAACGCCACCCGGACGGAGTTCGCCGGTACCGTCAGGACGCCCGGCCGACCCCTCCGGTCGACGATCGGTTGACCTGCCGCCCGTCCGGCCGCAGAACGATGCCGGTCATGACCCGGAAGACACGTGTCGGCATGGCGGGCGTCCTGTCGGCCGCCGCGCTGCTCACCGGCCTCACGGCCCCGTCGCCACGGCGGCCCCGGCCTCCCACGCCCCGCGGGCGACGCGTCGGATGAGCGCCGGTCCCACGGGGAATGAGGTGGGCATGACCACCACCACCTCGCGGGCCCTGCCCCTGACCGCGGCCCTGCTCACGGGCACCGTCGCCCTCTACATGACCCTCGTGGCCTTCGGGAACATCACCGACTTCGGGACCAACCAGGCCTTCGTCCAGCACGTGCTCGCCATGGACACCACCTTCAAGGACGACGACCTGATGTGGCGGGCCGTCACCAGCGAGGGCTTACAGAACGCGGCGTACGTGGCGATCATCGTCTGGGAGACGGTCGCGGCCCTCGTGCTGATCGCCGGCACCTGGTTCTGGCTCCGGGGGCGCGCACAGGCCCGGACGGTCTCCACCTACGGCCTGCTGATGGTGATGCTGCTCTTCGGCGCCGGTTTCATCGGCATCGGCGGCGAGTGGTTCGCGATGTGGCAGTCCGAGGACTGGAACGGGCTGGACGCGGCGACGCGGGCGTTCCTGATGAGCGGCGTGGTCCTGCTGGTCGTGCAGCTGGCCGGTGAGCGGACCGGCCGGGCTACTTGACGACGACGACCCTCGTCCCGGTCGTCCCGAACGCCCACAGCGCGTCACCGTCCGCCTTGTGCATGCGGATGCCGCCGGTCTTCGCGCCGGAGGCGGGCGGTGGCGGCGAGGAGCCGTCGACGGCGTTGGAAAAGGCGACCGAGACACCGTCCTGGAGGGCGAAGTAGACGATGTGCTCGATCCTCACGCCGTCGGAGCCGGTCGTCGCCCCCTCGGTGCGGGTCCCGATCGTGTAGGTGCCGGGGTCGGGGCCGACCGTCCCCGGCCACACGGTGAACGTCCGCCGCCCCGCGTCGCTGGCGTCGACCAGCCAGACCCGCTTCTGGCCGAGGGAGTACACCACGCGCCGGCCGGTGCCGGAACCCTCCGGCACGGCGGCCGGCCGCGACGCCTCCGGCGCCGGCTGCGCGCCCGCCGACGCCGTGGCGCTCGGCCTGGCGACCGAGGCGGTGGGGTGGGGCCCCCGGTCCGCCTGCACGGTCAGGACGGCCACCGCCGCGATCGCCCCCACGGTCAGACCGGAGACCCAGGCCCACGAGGGAAGTCGGGCAGGCACGGGCACGCATCTCCTCAGCTACGAGAACCCCCCGACACACCGGGGGTCCGATCATCCTACTGTGAGCGTCCCCGCGCCCGTCCGGCCGCGGTCCCGGCCTCAGTCCAGCACGGGCAGCAGCTCCGGCAGATGCCCGTCGGACGCCTGCGCGGCCCGCTGCCGTTCCTCCGGCACCTCGCCGTACAGCGTGGTCCGGGGCCTCGCCGGGCGGCCGGCGGCGTCCGCGACCGCGATCAGGTCCTTGACCGACTTGTAGGAGCCGTACGACGAGCCCGCCATCCGCGAGATCGTCTCCTCCATGAGCGTGCCGCCGAGGTCGTTCGCGCCGGAGCGGAGCATCTCCGCCGCACCCTCCGTGCCCAGTTTCACCCAGCTCGTCTGGATGTTGGTGATGTGCGGGTGCAGGAGGAGGCGGGCCATCGCCGTCACCGCCCGGTTGTCGCGCGTGGTCGGACCGGGCCGTGCGATGCCCGCCAGGTACACCGGCGCGTTGGTGTGGATGAACGGCAGTGTCACGAACTCCGTGAAGCCGCCCGTCCGCTGCTGGATGCCGGCCAGCGTGCGCAGGTGGCCGAGCCAGTGGCGGGGCTGGTCGACGTGGCCGTACATCATCGTCGAGGACGAGCGGATGCCCAGCTCGTGCGCCGTCTCGACGACCTCGATCCAGGTCGCCGCCGGCAGCTTGCCCTTGGTGAGGATCCAGCGGACCTCGTCGTCCAGGATCTCCGCCGCCGTGCCCGGGATCGAGTCCAGGCCCGCCTCCTTGGCCGCCGTCAGCCATTCGCGGACGGACATCCCGGTGCGCGTGGCCCCGTTGACCACCTCCATCGGGGAGAAGGCGTGCACATGCATGCCGGGGACCCGCTCCTTCACCGCCTTCGCGATGTCGAAGTACGCCGTGCCCGGCAGGTCCGGGTGGATGCCGCCCTGCATGCAGACCTCCACGGCGCCCACGTCCCACGCCTGCTGGGCGCGGTCGGCCACCTGGTCCAGGGAGAGCGTGTAGGCGTCGGCGTCCGTGCGGCGCTGGGCGAAGGCGCAGAAACGGCAGCCGGTGTAGCAGACGTTGGTGAAGTTGATGTTCCGCGTGACGATGTACGTCACGTCGTCGCCGACCGCCGCCCTGCGCACGTCGTCCGCGATCCGGCACAGGGCGTCCAGTGCCGGGCCGTCCGCGTGGAGGAGGGCCAGCGCCTCCTCGTCCGTCAGCTTCGTCGGGTCGTCGGCCGCCGTCGCCAGGGCCTGGCGCACGTCGGTGTCGATGCGCTCGGGCGCCAGGCCGGGGGCGGCGGCCTCGCGCAGGGCGCCCCAGTCGCCGTACACCTCGTCGAAGTCGTCGCGGCGATCGGAGGTACGGCCGTCGGTGTCGATGGTGCGGTGCAGGTCGGTGCGGCCGCTCGCGGTGAACGCCTCGTCCGGCTCCTGCCACGGCCGGCCCTCGACCGTCGCGTCCTCGCGGGCCAGCCCCGTGACCGGGTCGGCCAGAGCGGACACGTGCGGGCGCAGGCGCGGGTCCAGCCAGGGTTCGCCGCGCGTGACGAACTCCGGGTAGACGCAGAGGCGTTCGCGCAGTTCGAAACCGGCCGCCCGGGACTTCTCGGCGAGTTCCTCGATCTGCGGCCAGGGACGCTCGGGGTTGACGTGGTCGATGGTCAGCGGGGAGACCCCGCCCCAGTCGTCGATGCCGGCGCCGATCAGCCGCTCGTACTCGGCGTCCACCAGGTTCGGCGGGGCCTGGAGGCAGGCGGACGGGCCCATGATGTGCCGGGCGACGGCGACCGTCGCGACCAGTTCGTCCAGTTCCGCGTCGGGCATGCCGCGCATCGCGGTGTCCGGCTTGGCGCGGAAGTTCTGGATGATCAGTTCCTGGATGCCGTGGTAGGCCCGCGCCACCTTCCGCAGCGCGAACAGCGACTCGGCGCGCTCCTCGTACGTCTCGCCGATGCCGATGAGGATCCCGGAGGTGAAGGGCACGGAGGAGCGGCCGGCGTCCTCCAGGACGCGCAGCCGGACAGCCGGTTCCTTGTCCGGGGAACCGTGGTGCGGGCCGCCGGGCTCGGACCACAGGCGGGTCGCCGTCGTCTCCAGCATCATGCCCATGGAGGGGGCGACCGGCTTCAGGCGCTGGAAGTCCGTCCAGGTCAGGACCCCCGGGTTCAGGTGGGGCAGCAGGCCGGTCTCCTCCAGGATGCGGATGGAGACGGCACGGACGTAGGCGATCGTGTCGTCGTAGCCGTGCGCGTCGAGCCACTCGCGCGCCTCCGGCCAGCGGTCCTCGGGCTTGTCGCCGAGGGTGATCAGGGCTTCTTTGCAGCCGAGGGCCGCGCCCTTGCGGGCGATGTCGAGCACCTCGTCCGGCGACATGAACATCCCGTGCCCGGCACGGCGCAGCTTGCCGGGGACGGTGACGAAGGTGCAGTAGTGGCACTTGTCCCGGCACAGCCGGGTCAGGGGGATGAAGACGCTCTTCGAGTACGTGATGACGCCGGGGCGGCCCGCCGCGTCGAGACCCGCGTCCCGTACCCGCGCGGCGGAGGCGGCGAGGTCGTCGAGCTGCTCGCCGCGGGCCTGGAGCAGTACCGCCGCCTCGGAGACGTCGAGGGCGACGCCGTCCCGGGCGCGTTTGAGGGCGCGACGCATGGAGTTCTCGGTCGGGCCGGTTCCGGAGGTCGCGGAAGTCGTCATCCTTCGAGCATACGAGCGGCATGATCGGGACGCGCCGCCCGGCGCCGCCCCATCGCGCGGTCCCCTGCACGGTCCACCCGGTGGCCGGCCACGCCGTCCGCCCCGGTCCGCCGCGGTCCACCCCGCGGCCCTTCGCCCGAAATCCGCCGCCCCCCTTTCCTTGCACGGGAGTTCACGGCTCAATACCAAGGTTGCACGCACCACCCCTGCACCACCCACGGCACTCACCCGACACCCTGGGAGCAGCAGCATGTGCGAGGACGACCACGCCGGAATCGGCAGACGCGCGGTGTTCGTGACGGGCGCCGCCGCCGCGCTTACGTTGGGAACCGTGAGCTTCGCTTCAGCGGCAGGCCGGGACCAGCAGACGAGAACCGTGCGCGGCACCCTGCCCACCGGCTCGCCCGACTTCGTGTACGTTCCGGTCGAAGTCCCGGCCGGTGTGCGGGAGATCAGGGTCGCCTACACCTACGACCGGCCCGCCGTCCCGGCCGGCACCCCGGGCAACGCCCTCGACATCGGCATCTTCGACGAGCGCGGCACCGACCTGGGCGGCCGTGGCTTCCGCGGCTGGTCGGGCGGCGCGCGCACCGAGTTCTTCGTACGGGCGGACGACGCCACGCCCGGCTACATCCCAGGGCCCGTCCGGCCGGGCACCTGGCACATCGCGCTCGGCCCGTACACCGTGGCCCCGCAGGGACTGTCGTACGAGATCACGATCACGCTGACGTACGGGGAACCGGGCGAGACCGTACGGCCCGTCTACCCGCCGTCCCGCGCCAAGGGCCGGGGCCGCTCCTGGTACCGGGGCGACTGCCACCTGCACTCCTGGTACTCCGACGGCCGCCGCACCCCGGCCGAGATCGCGGCGCTCGCACGGGCGGCCGGCCTGGACTTCATCAACTCCTCCGAGCACAACACGCACTCGGCGCACGCGCACTGGGCGGACGTGGCCGGTGACGACCTGCTGATCCTGCTGGGCGAGGAGGTCACGACCCGCAACGGCCACGTGGTGGCGATCGGCACCGATCCGGGCACCTTCGTCGACTGGCGCTACCGGGCCCGCGACAACCGCTTCGGCCGGTTCGCCCGCCAGATCCGCCGCGCCGGCGGCCTCGTCGTCCCGGCCCACCCGCACGCCACCTGCATCGGCTGCAACTGGAAGTTCGGCTTCGGGGAGGCCGACGCCGTCGAGGTGTGGAACGGCCCCTACACGCCCGACGACGAGGTGGCGCTCGCCGACTGGGACGGCATGCTGGTCGCCGCCGAGCGCGACGGCCGAGACTGGATCCCGGCGATGGGCAGCAGCGACTCCCACCGCGACCCGGACGCCGTCGGGTCCCCGCAGACGGTCGTCCTCGCCGACGACCTGACCCGCGAGGCGATCCAGGAGGGCATCCGGGCCGGACGGTCGTACGTCGCCGAGTCCTCGAAGGTGTCGCTGGCCTTCACCGCCTCCGGCGGCCGGGGCGAGCACGCCGGCATCGGCGAGCGGCTGCACGTGGACCCCGAGACCCCGGTCACCGTACGCCTGGAGGTGACCGGCGCGCCGCGCTGCACGGTCCGCTTCGTCACGGACCAGGGCGTGCTGTTCACCGGTGCCCCGCTGCCGGTGTCGGGCTCGGGGGTCGTCGAGTGGCGGACCACCGCCTCGTACGCCGCCTACGTACGGGCGGAGTTGCGGCACGAGACGGCGGCGGGACCGCTGCCGGGCGCGCTGGCGGCGTTCACCAACCCGGTCTTCCTCGGGCGGCGCTGACCGTCCTCAGACCCCCGCCAGGTCGGCGACGACGGCCGCGTGGTCGGACGGCCACACCCCGTCCACGGGGCCGTCGCCGGCCCGCCGCACCGCGCGCACGCCCCCGAGGCCGCCCGGGCCCGGCGGCCCCACGTGGACGTAGTCGATCCGTACGCCCGGGACACCGGAGGCCCCGACGTACGGGTTGGCCCCGTCCCAGGTCGCGGACGGGGCCGCCGGGTCGGCGTGCTCCCAGGCGTCGACGAGGGCCGGGCCCGCAGCGACGGGATCCGTGCCGTACCCGCCGAGCAGCCGGATCTCCGGGTCGTCCGGCCGGGCGTTGAAGTCCCCGGTGACGACGGCCGGGAAGTCGGTCCCCCGCCGGTGCCCGGCGACGAACCGCGCGAGGGCGTCGACCTGCGCGCACCGCACGGCCGAGCCGTCCGGTACCGACGTCAGGTGGGCCGTGAAGAAGGGCACCCGGTGGCCGGGGGCGTCCAGCCGGGCGTAGAGGGCGAGCCGTCCGTCGTCGAACTCCTCGGGGACGGGCAGCCGCAGCGCCGCGCACTCCACGACGGGCCAGCGGCTGAGCACGGCGTTGCCGATGCCGACCGTGTCGTCGCCGATGCGCCGCTGCCACCGCCCCGGGGCCTCGGAGGCGGACCAGGTCCAGTGCAGGCCGAGTTCGCCGGCCAGCCACTCGGCGAGGTTCCCGCCCTTGTCGGCGGCCCACACCTCCTGCAGCCCCACGACATCGGGCCGCAGCTCCCGCAGCACGGCGAGGATCGCCTTCTGCCGCTCCTCCCAGGGTCCGAACCGCCACCACAGGTTCCACGTCACGACACGCACGACCGCACCACCCCCACCACTGGCCCGAGGCTTCCCCGGTGAGGCTTTCCGGGGAAGATGGAACGACACCGGTCGGCTACGAGACGGGGGCCCGAAGAAGCGATGTCACGTGACACCGAGACCAAGTACCGGGCCGTCACGGCCTTCCAGCGCCGGATCGCCAATCCCGTCACGCGCCGGCTGCCGCTCCAGACCCTCCTGGAGACCACCGGCCGCGTCTCCGGCCTGCCCCGCCGCACCCCGGTGGGCGGCCGACGGGTGGGGGACTCCTTCTGGCTGGTCTCGGAGTTCGGCGAGCGGTCGCAGTACGTCCGCAACATCGCGGCGGACCCCCGGGTCCGGGTGCGTCTGCGGGGCCGCTGGCACACGGGAACGGCCCGCCTCCTCCCCGACGACGACCCGCTCGCCCGCCTGCGCGTCCTGCCCCGTCTGAACAGCGCGGCGGTACGGGCGCTGGGGTCCCGGCCGGGACTGCTGACGGTCCGGATCGACCTGGACCGATGAGTGCCAGGTGAGGGCTCTGTGATCGGCGTCTCCCACGGCTGACGAGGTCGGCATGAACAAGGCAAACTGACATGGTTGCTCAGGATGTCTAGGGGGACGGCGATGGACGGTGTACCGCGAGTGCCGGAGCAGAGGCGTCCCGGCACCTCGGCGGAGTCGGAGACGCTGCGCTTCGGCGTACTCGGACCGGTGCGCGCCTGGCGCGGCGAGGAACCTCTGACCACCGGTTCCCCCCAGCAACGCGCCCTGCTGGCCGCCCTGCTGCTGCGCGAGGGCCGCACGGCCACGGCGCCGGAGCTGATCGACGCCCTGTGGGGCGAGGAGCCGCCGTCGCAGGCCCTGGCGGCGGTACGGACGTACGCGTCCCGGCTGCGGAAGGTGCTGGGGACCGGCGTCCTGGTGAGCGAGTCCGGCGGGTATGCCGTGCGGGGCCTGGCGGACGGGGCGCTGGATCTGGCAGTCGCCCAGGAGCTGGCCGTCGAGGCGGAGAAGGCACGCGGATCCGGGGACCTGTGCCACGCGCGCGCCGTGCTGCGCCGGGCGCTCGCGCTGTGGGACGGCGAGGTGCTGGCCGGGGTGCCGGGGCCGTACGCGCAGGCGCAGCGGGTCCGCCTGGAGGAGTGGCGGCTGCAGCTGGTGGAGTCGCGCCTGGACCTGGACCTGGAACAGGGCTGCCACGCGGAGGCCGTCTCGGAGCTGACGGCCCTGACGGCGGCGCACCCCCTGCGGGAGCGGTTGAGGGAGCTCCTCATGCTCGCCCTGTACCGCAGCGGACGCCAGGCCGAGGCCCTCGCGGTGTACGCGGACACGCGGCGCCTGCTCGCCGACGAACTGGGCGTGGACCCGCGCCCGGACCTCCAGGAGCTCCAGCAGCGGGTACTGCGCGCGGACCCGACCCTGGCGGAACCGTCGGCGCCGGCAGCGGAGCCCGGGGCCGTGCAGGTACGCCCGGCGCAGCTCCCCGCCACGGTCCCGGACTTCACCGGCCGGGCGTCCTTCGTCCGCGAGCTGAGCGACGTACTGGCCTCGGCGTCCGGCACCGAGGGCCGCGTGATGGCGGTGTCGGCCCTCGCCGGAATCGGCGGCGTCGGCAAGACGACCCTGGCGGTGCACGTGGCCCACGCGGCGCGGGCCGCGTTCCCGGACGGGCAGCTGTACGTCGACCTGCAGGGCGCGGGCCCGCGGGCGGCGGAACCGGAGACGGTCCTCGGCTCCTTCCTGCGCGCCCTGGGCACGGCGGACTCGGCGATCCCCGACTCCCTGGAGGAACGGGCGGCGCTGTACCGCTCGGTCCTGGACGGCCGCCGCGTCCTGGTCCTGCTGGACAACGCCCGTGACGCGGCGCAGGTGAGGCCTCTGCTGCCGGGGACGGCGGGCTGCGCGGCCCTGGTGACGTCCCGCATGCGGATGGTGGATCTGGCGGGCGCGCATCTGGTCGACCTGGACGTGATGTCCCCGGACGAAGCGCTGGCGCTCTTCACGACGATCGTGGGCGAGGAGCGGGTGGCCTCGGAACGCGAAGCCGCCCTGGACGTGGTCGCGGCGTGCGGCTTCCTGCCGCTGGCGATCCGCATCGCGGCGTCCCGCCTGGCGGCCCGCCGCACGTGGACGGTGTCGGTCCTCGCGGCGAAGCTGGCCGACGAGCGACGCAGGCTGGACGAACTGCAGGCCGGCGACCTGGCGGTCAAGGCCACCTTCGAACTGGGCTACGGGCAGTTGGAGCCGGCCCAGGCGCGGGCGTTCCGGCTGCTGGGCCTGGCGGACGGCCCGGACATCTCCCTGGCGGCCGCGGCG
The DNA here is from genome assembly GCF_014650995.1 of Streptomyces viridiviolaceus. GTDB lineage: Bacteria > Actinomycetota > Actinomycetes > Streptomycetales > Streptomycetaceae > Streptomyces > Streptomyces viridiviolaceus. The sequence continues at coordinate 211,303 of NZ_BMWA01000009.1, read as the reverse complement.
GCGGTCCTGGACCTGCCCGCGGAGGAGACCGAGGACCTCCTGGAGTCCCTGGTGGACACGTCCCTGCTGGAATCGGCGGCACCTGGTCGGTACCGGTTCCACGACCTGGTCCGCCTCTACGCGCGTGCGTGCGCGGAACGGGACGAGCATCCGCCGAGCGAACGGGACGCCGCGCTGTCGCGGTTGCTGGACTTCTATCTGGCCACGGCGGCGGGGGTCTTTGCCATCGAGCGACCGGGTGACCGACTTGTCGACCACCTGGAGCCGACCCAGTACGCCGGGCTGGAATTCGGTGACCGGCAGGTCGCCCTCGACTGGCTGTACTCCGAGGCCAACTGCCTCCTGTCATCCGCACGTCAGGCCTTCGGCACCAGCCGCCTTCGCCGCGGCGTCGACCTGCTGTGGGCCGCGAAGGACCTGGGAGAGTCGGGGGCGAACTCCAAGCAGTACGAATCGGCTGCGCTCGCAGCCAGGGACGCGGCACGGGCGGCAGGAGACCCGCAGGCCGAGGGCCGGGCCCGTACTGCGCTCATCAACGTTCACTTGGTGGCGGGCCGGTACGACGATGCGGAGGACGAGGCCAGCCGGGCGATCCGGCTCGCGGGTTCTGTGGGGGACCTCATACCTCTCTACTGGGCCAGCAACGACCGCGGAATCATCGCTCTGATCCAAGGACGCAACGAGGACGCCGAGGAGCACCTGCTCACCGCCATCGAGGGATCGAGGGATGACGGAAACGCTCCGCTCGAGGCCAGCGCCCTGTGCAACCTTTCGCGCGTCCATCTCGCCATGGGGAACACATCCGACGCGGTCAGGCTCGCGCAAGAAGGCATCCGGATCTACGACCGACTGGGCCTGACGTTGCGCCTCGCCAACGCCAGATACGCCCTCGGCCTGGCATACACGTCCGCTGGGCGCTCATCCGAGGCGCTGGATGAACTGACCGACGCACTCGGTATGTTCCAGGTCAATCGGCAGCGGCTGTGGGAGGGCACCACGCATTTCCGCATCGCACAGGCCTACTTCGCCGCGCGCATGCCCGCCAAGGCCGCCCAGCACGCCGAACAGGCACTCGCCGTCGGCTGCATCGGAGGCGACCGAATGAGGGCCAACGTCCTGACAACTCTTGGTCAGTCCCTCGATGCGTTGGGCCAGATGGACCGCGCATGTGCTTGCTGGCGAGAGGCTTTGTCCCTCTACGAGCAGACCGGCGCTCCGGAGTCCGAAGGCGTCCGAGCGCTGCTCGCCACGATGTCCGCGGCCTGAGAAGCCCTCTTGGGGCGTTCATCGATTGTTTATGCCTCGCTGCCAGGCTGAGCGCACCAATCCGTCGCGTCGGGGGGCAGACGGGTTGCCGGGACTCACCACCTAGGGTGGGAGCCCACAGGGCCCTTGCCCGGCAATCCTCGGGGGAGTTGCCGGGCAGGGGCGGCCAGAACAGCCACTCGGACACGGGGAGACCTCGCAGTATGAGCGACGCCAAGAAGAACCAGGGCGAAGAGATCACCACGCTGGACAACCACGCGCCCGCCCCGCCCGCCGACGACACGGTCGTCACCCTCGACAACCACGCGCCCGCCCCGCCCGCGGACGACACGGTCGTCACCCTCGACAACCACGCACCCGCCCCGCCCGTCCTGGACCTGGACGGCAAGTAGACCTCATCCCAGCGGGGATCGGCCGCGGCGGCGCGGAGGGGGAGCCGCCGCGGCCGACGTGCGTCCGGCACGGAGCGCCGGCGCGGAGCGCCCTCGTCGCGGCCCTCACAGCGCCGGGGACGCCTCCGGGGACGCCTCGCAGTGGTCGAGTTCGGCGAGGTGGGCCGCGTCGAACTCGATCTCGGCGGTCTTCGTGGCGCCGGCGGGCACCGTGACGTCCTGGTAGGCGAAGTCGGCCGGGTGGTCGTCGCGGTCCATGAAGTCGACGTTCACCGTGAAGGTGCCCTCGCGGGTGTTGGGGTTGGTGACCTCGACGGTGGCGTAGGGCTTCTCATGCGTCGCGCAGCTCACCAGTTCCACCGTGGCGTCCTGGAGGGACGGGGTGCTGTTCCCTCCGTTGCCGCCGCCTCCGCTGCCGTGCTCGTCATCGTCGTAGTCGTGGTCCCCGTACGAACCGCCGCCCGTCGACGACGAGCTGTCGTGGTTCTGGCTGGAGCTGCTGCAGCCGCCGCCTCCCCCGCCGTCGCCGCCGCCGCTGCCGTGACCGCGTCCCGTCGAGAAGCCGGTCAGGGTCAGGACCACCAGTGCCGAGACCGCCGTGTACCTGATTGCTCGCCCCCGTGTCGTCATGCCGCCAAGCTAGCGATCACGTGTCACGAGCATGTCACCGCCGCGCCACGGCCGTGCGCGGCCCGGGAGCCCCGCGCGGCCCGGCGTCACGCCGTGCGGGCCGTCCCGGTTCCCTTCTCCGCGTCCAGCGCGTACACGCACCGGTCCTTGCTGCAGGCGTACACGATGCCGTCCCGGACCACCGGGGAGCCGGTGATCTCGCCGCCCGTGGCCAGCTTCCAGCGCAGGCGGCCGTCGGCGGCCTTCAGCGTGTAGAGCAGGTGGTCCGTCGAGCCGAAGTGGATGCGGCCCTCGGCCACCGCGGGCGCGCCCACGATGTCGCCGCCCGCCTGGAAGCGCCACTTGGGCGTGCCCGTGACGGCGTCCAGCGTGTAGAGGCCCTTGCCGCTGCCCACGTGCACGTGGCCGGCGGCCACCAGGACGGGCTCCACCGAGGCCCGGGCCTCCGTGGCGATGCGCCAGCGGTCGCGGCCGTCGGTGGCGTCGAGGGCGTAGACGGTGCCGAGGTAGTCGGCCAGGTACACCCCGCCGCCGGTCACCGCCGGGCCCGGCACGAAGGCCGGCGGTGACAGGAAGACCGCGGGGGCCTCGAACTGCCAGCGGACGTGGCCCGTGGTGACCTCCAGGGCCAGGACGCGGGTGCCGGCGGAGACGTACACGTAGCCGTCGGGTGCCCGGGTCAGGCGGACGGGCACGCCGCCGCAGGAGGCGGCGTCGCCGATCGGGTACGACCAGCGCTCGTCGCCGGTACGGGCGTCCAGGGCGCGCAGCCGGGCGTCCTGCCAGACGTACACGGTGCCGTCGTGGACCGCGGCGCCCGCCTCGGGGGACTCGAAGTCGGTCTGGGCGCCGGTGATCTCCCACAGTTTCCGGCCGCTGGAAGCTTCCCAGCCCTGGACGCCGCCGCCGCGCGTGCCGGTGACGACCGTGCCCCGGTCGGCCTTCAGCGAGTACACCCAGGCGTCCGTCTGGACGCGCCAGAGGTCGGTGCCCTCGCGGGCGTCCAGGGCGAAGAGCGTCGGGCCGTCGGAGGCGTGGATACGGCCGTCCGCGACCGCCATCGACCAGGCCACGTCGCGGGTCTTGAACCGCCGGCGTCCGGTGGCCACGTCCAGGGCGTGCACCTCGAAGGAGGTGACGTAGACGAGGTCGCCGGCGACGGACGGGGTGCCCCAGACGTCGTTGGACATGCGGAAGCGCCAGGGGCGCCAGCCGGTCGCCGCCGCCTCCGGGGGCACGGCGGGAGCGGGCGGCGCGGAGGACGCGGCGGGGTCGGCGCCGTTGACGCCGGGGCGCGGCTTGGCCCAGGAGGCGGCGAGGGCGGCCTCGGGCGGGGGCGCCGCGACGGCGGCGGCGCGGGCCGGGGCCGATGGGCACCGCCGCGCCGGCCAGCCGCACGGGCCCGGTGTCGGGGGCGCCGACGGGTGCGGGTACGGGCGGCGCCGGGACGGCCGGGGCGTGCGAGGGCGGGGGCGGGGGCGGCGGCACGTGCGGCCGGGCCGGGCCGCCCGAGCCCGCGCTGCGTCCGCCGGCCGGGGAGGGCTTGACCGCGGGACGGCCGTTGCGGCGGCTCTCGATGAGGCTCACCGCCCGCTCGGGCAGCCACGCCGACGCCGTACCGCTGTCGTCGGAGCCGGAGCCGAACAGGTGCGGCGCGAGCTGGGCCTGGAGGTCGGCGGGGTTGGGGCGGGCCGTCGCCTCCATCTGCATGCAGGACTCGATGAGCGGGCGCAGCTCGTCCGGGAGGCCGTCGAGGTCCGGGCCCTCGCGCAGCAGCATGAAGACGGTCTCGACGGGGTTGGCCCCGTGGAAGGGCGGGTGGCCCGTGGCGGCGAAGACCAGCATCGAGCCGAGCGAGAACACGTCGCTGGCGCCCGTCACGCTGCGCGAGTCCTTCGCCTGCTCCGGCGACATGTAGGCGGGCGTGCCGACGGCGACGTTCGTCATCGTCAGACGCGTGTTCGAGACGCCGGACGCGATACCGAAGTCGATCACCCGGGGGCCGTCCTCCACGACGAGGACGTTGGAGGGCTTCAGGTCGCGGTGGACGAGGCCGGCACCGTGGATCGACTGGAGGGCCTCGGCCACACCCGCCGCCAGCCAGCGCACCGCCTGGGCCGGCAGCGGTCCGCACTCGTTCACTATCTCCTCGAGAGAGGGCGCGGGAACGTACGCGGTGGCCAGCCACGGCACGGCGGCGCGGGGATCGGCGTCGACCACGGCCGCCGTGTAGAAGCCGGACACCGCGCGGGCCGCCTCGACCTCGCGTGTGAAGCGGACGCGGAACAGCTGGTCCTCGGCGAGCTCCGTCCGGACCGTCTTGATCGCCACGCGCCGGCCGGACGCCGAGCGCGCGAGATAGACCAGCCCCATGCCGCCGGCCCCCAGCCGTCCCAGCACCTCGAACGGCCCGATACGCCGCGGATCGTGCTGTGTCAGCTGATCCACCACTTGCCTGCCACCTCCCCGTACGAGCCGCGCCACCCACATATGTACGCGACCGAAGTGCAGCGTCTCACCACCGCACCGCCATGGCGGCACGCACCCCGATTCTTCCTGTCCGAGGCGCCGGTGGCGAACCCGGGGACAAACGGGGTGTCCCAGCTCGATCCCGGGCAAAGGTCATGCCCCAGCCGTGCTCCGGCCGCGCTCCGGCCGCGCCCGTTCACCGGTGCAGCAGCGCGAACGACGCCCCCTGGTCGTCGGTGACCACGGCCACCCGCCCGTACGACGTCTCGAACGGCGGCACCTGCACCCGGCCGCCCAGCCGGGCCACAGCCCCGAGCGCGGCCTCGCCGTCCGCCACCCGGAAGTGGACGAGGAAGTGCGGCGGCATCTCGGCGGGGAAGACGTCGGAGAGGGGGGCGCGGCCGAAGTCCGGCTCGGCGCCGGGGCCGAAGAGCGCGGCGTGGAACAGTTCGCCGTAGAAGGCGTTGGCGGCCTCGGTGTCCCGGGTGTAGAGCTCGGCCCAGCCGAAGGTGCCCGGTTCGTGCCGCTTGCCGAAGCCCGCGAAGCCCGGGGAGCCGGTGGTGCCCGTGGGGCCGGCCGGAGCGCCCGGCTGCAGCAGGGCGAAGACCGCGCCCTGGGGATCGGTGACGAGGGCGGTGGTGCCCAGCTCGCCGGCCGGCTGGGGCGGCGTGACGATCTGCCCGCCCTCCGCCCGGATCCGCGCGGTCAGCGCCTCGGCGTCCGGGGTGGCGAAGTACACCGTCCAGACGGTGGGCATGCGGCCGTCCGTCTTGGGCACGAGCGCGGCGACGGGCTCGCCGTCCAGCCGCGCCCACACGGACCTGCCGTGCCCCGCCTCCTCGAAGGTCCACCCGAAGAGTCCGCCGTAGAAGCGCTTGCCCGCCTCGACGTCGGGAAGCTGCGCGTCCACCCAGCAGGGGACGCCCTCGGCGAAGCCCCCGGCGGAACCACCGGCGGATCCACCGGCGGATCCACCGGCAGTCGGTGATGCCCTGTTTTCGGCCATGCCGTCAAAGTAACCGCGTCCCGTGCACCGCGCAGACCAGGCACACCAGCCTCTCTTCGCCCGCGCACCCCATTTGCAGTCGGCCGAATCGCGCTCGGATCACCCGTCGGTAAGCTGACGGCATGACAGGACAAGTGCGTACCGTCGACGGCCGCGTGGCCGGTCGACGTGGGCAGCAGACACGGCAGAAATTGCTCGACTGCCTCAGTGAAATGCTCAGCTCCTCTCCCTACCGGGACGTCAAGGTCATCGACGTCGCCCGGAAGGCGGGCACTTCGCCCGCCACCTTCTATCAATACTTTCCCGATGTCGAAGGTGCCGTCCTCGAGCTCGCCGACCAAATGGTCACAGAGGGCGCCGAGTTGACCGAAGTTGTCCAGGGCCGCACGTGGGTCGGCAAGGCCGGCTGGCAGACGGCTCAGGAACTGGTCGAGGGATTCCTGGAGTTCTGGCGGCGCAACGACGCCATCCTCCGCGTCGTCGACCTCGGCGCCGCCGAGGGCGACAAGCGCTTCGCCAAGCTCCGTACGAAGATCCTCAGCTCGGTGAACAGTTCTCTTTCGGACTCCGTCGCGGGGCTCCAGGCCAAGGGAAAGGTCGACAAGGACGTGAACCCGGCGGCGATCGCCGGCGCGCTGGTCGCGATGCTCGCGGCCGTGGCCTCCCATCAGAAGGGCTTCGTCTCGTCGGGCGTGAAGCAGGCCGAAGTGAAGCCGACGCTCGCGCTGTTGGTCTACTTGGGGGTGACCGGCAAGAAGCCCACGAAGTAACGCGGCGGGCCGCGCGCACGGCCCCTCGTCCGCACCAAGTCCTGTCTGGCAGGCGGTGGTTCACCCGAGTGGACCGCCGCCTGTTGCGCTGTCCGGCCCCTGGGGCCCCGGCACCCCCGCGTCCGGCTACGCCGGCAGCGGCCGGTCCTTCACCACGTGCTTCATCACCAGCGTCGACGTCAGCCGCTGCACCCCGGGGAGGGTGGCGAGCCGCTCGTCGTAGAGCCGCTGGTAGGCCGCCAGGTCGGCGGCGACGACCCGCAGCAGGTAGTCGGGCTCTCCGAACAGCCGCTGCGCCTCGACCACCTCGGCCACCTCGCCGACCGCCCGCTCGAACCCCTCGACGGTGTCCCGGTCCTCCTGCCGCATCGACACGAAGACCAGCGCCTCGAAGGCCAGCCCGACGGCCGCCGGATCGACGACCGCGCGGTAGCCGCCGATCGCCCCCGACCTCTCCAGCTCCCGCAGCCGCCGGTGACACGGCGAGACGCTCAGCCGCACCCGCGAGGCCAGCTCGGTCACGGTCAGCCGCCCGTCCTGCTGGAGCTCGGCAAGAATCTTCCGGTCCATGTCGTCCACGGAGAAGATTCTTCCACCATAGGCGGCGATGTGGACAAACTTCGGGAACACCTTTCGGACAACTCCGCCTAATCTTCCCCGCATGGACTCGGGAACCCTCATCTCCTTCCTCGCCCTGGACTTCCTGCTGGTGTGCGTGCCGGGCGCGGACTGGGCGTACGCCGTCTCCGCCGGGCTGCGCGAGAGGTCGGTGACATGGGCGGTGGGCGGACTGGTCACCGGGTACGCGCTGCACACGCTGCTCGCGGCGGCCGGCCTCGCGGTCCTCGTGGCCGGCTCCCCGGCCCTGCTCACGGCGCTGACGGTGGTGGGGGCGGCGTACCTCGTGCGGCTCGGGTGGGGGGTGCTGCGCCGTCCGGGCACCGTGGAGGCCGCCGAAGGGCCCGGCGGGGCGGGGGTGCGCGCCGAGTCCCGGGGGCGGGTCTTCCTGCGCGGTGCCGCGATCAGCGGGCTGAACCCCAAGGGGCTGCTGCTCTACCTCTCCGTGCTGCCGCAGTTCCTGGTCACCGGGGGCGGCCGTCTGCCGGTGCCCGCGCAGACCGTCGCCCTGGGCCTGCTGCACATGGCCTGCTGCGCCGCCGTGTACCTCACGGTCGGCCTCGGCGCCCGCGCCGTCCTGGGCGCCCGGCCGGCCGCCGCCCGCGCGGTCACCCGTACCTCCGGCGCCGCGATGCTGGGCATCGGCGCGGTGCTGCTGGTGCAGCGACTGGCGACGATCTGACGGGCGTGGCACCGCACGGCGGGCGGCGTACCGCGGTCTGATGGCTTCGACGGGGAACACGGGCCCGCCGGGTCGGCGTTGACTCGTCGAGGACGCCCCGATCGCCGGAGGAGACCGCCATGGCCCTGACCCGCGAAGAGCGAGAGACGTTCCTGGCCGAACCGCACATCGCCGCGCTCGCCGTCGACGCGGGAGCGGGACGCGCCCCGCTCACCGTGCCGATCTGGTACCAGTACGAGCCCGGCGGCGACGTATGGATCATGACCGGGCTGGACAGCCGCAAGAACGAGCTGATCAAGGCGTCGGGGCGGTTCTCCCTGATGGTCGACCGGCTGGACCCCACGATCCGGTACGTGTCGGTGGAGGGGCCGGTCGTCGAGACGGTGCCCGCCACGGTCGAGCGGCTGCGGGAGCTCGCCGCCCGCTACCTGCCGGCCGAGAAGGTCGACGGCTACGTCGAGTTCGCCTGGAAGGACCACGGCGAGCAGGTCGTCATCCGCATGCGGCCGGAGCGCTGGGTGTCGTCCGACCTCGGCACGGTGTGAACACCGGACCGCGGGCCGCGGCGCGCGGTGCGCGGCGCGTGACAATCGGGGCATGGGAACCGATCTTCACGAGCTGCTGAGGTCACTGCGGGTGTGGGACCCGGCGGTCACCGAACTGCCCGCCTTCGACCCGGCCGTCGCGCCCGCCGACCCCCTGCCCCTGTTCGCGCGGTGGTTCGCCGACGCGGTGGCGGCCGGGCAGACCGAGCCGCACACCATGTCGCTGGCCACGGCGGACGCGGACGGCGTGCCCGACGTACGGATCGTGATGCTGCACGGCGCGGACGCGGACGGCTGGTCCTTCGCCACGCACGCGGGCAGCCGCAAGGGCCGTCACCTCGCCGCCCGTCCGTACGCCGCCCTCGTCTTCTACTGGCCGGTGCTGGGCCGCCAGGTGCGCGTCCGCGGTCCGGTCGCCGTCGCCCCGGCCGAGGAGGCGCGGTCCGATCTGCACGCCCGCTCGGCCGGTGCCCTGGCCGCCGCCCTCACCGGCCGGCAGAGCGAGCCCCTGAGCTCGCCGGACGAGCTGGCCCGCGCCTCCGAGGCGGCGTGGGACCGGGCCGGGCGGGAGCCGGACACGCCCGTTCCGTCCTGGACGCTGTACCGCCTGGAGCCGGACGAGGTGGAGTTCTTCCAGGGCGAGGCGCGCCGCCGCCACGTACGGCTGGCCTACCGGCGGTCGGAGGAGGGCTGGAGGAAGCTCCTGCTGTGGCCGTGAGCGTCGGTCACCGTCCGTCGGGCGCGGCGGGCTCGGGGTCCACCGCGAGCCGGGCGTGCAGATGCGCGTCCCGGAAGGCGTCGTGCCGGCCGGCCTCGAACATCGCGCCGCGCATGGTCCCTTCATATGCGTACCCGCACCGCTCGGCGACCCGGCAGGAGACCTCGTGCCCGACCGCGTGGCCGAGCTCCAGCCGGTGCAGGCCGAGTTCCTCGAAGGCCCAGCGCGAGACGAGGAGCAGGGCGCGGGTGGCGACGCCCCGGCCGCGGGCCTCGGGGAGCACCCAGTAGCCGACACGGGCCAGCTTCAGGGGCTGGTTGATCTCGTTGAGGCCGATGTGCCCCAGCGCCGCCCCGCTGTCGCCGTCCGTGATCCGGAACGACGCGGACCTGCCCTCGGCGGCGTCCCGGGCCCGCGCGCGCAGCGACTCACGGGCGTCGGCGACGTCGGTGATCAGCCTGAGCGGCGTGTTCCAGCGCTGGAACTCGGGGTCGAGGCAGCCGCGCAGCCAGGTCTCCACGTCGGCGGCGGAGCCGGCGTCCCACGGAACGAGGCTGAGGCCGTGCCCGCGCGGTCCGGTGAGGGCGGGGGCGAGGGTACGCATGCGTGTGTGGGCCATTGGGTCATTCAATCGGACCGCACCGGTCCAGCCGGCCAGGGCGTGACAACCGGTCCGCGCCCGCTCCACACGGCGTCGACAGCCTTACGGACGCCGCCGGCCGAGGACACAGAACTCGTTGCCTTCGGGGTCCGCCAGGACGACCCACGGTTGATCACCCTGGCCGATGTCGACGCGCCGTGCGCCGTGCGCCAGAAGACGAGCCACCTCGGCGTCCTGGTCGTCGGGCCTGAAGTCGAGGTGCAGTCGGCTCTTGACCTTCTTGCTCTCGTCGAGCCGGACGAAGTCCAGCCCCGGCAGGCGATCCGGCTCCGGGCGGATCTCGAACTCCTCGTCGGAGGAGTGGACCACCACCCAGCCGAGAGCGTCGGCCCACCACTGCCCCAGGGCCGCCGGGTCTTCGGAGTGGACGATCACCTGTTCCCATTCCAAGGTCATCCGGCGAGCTTAGACGTGCCGGGCCGCGAGGGACAGGTCCCGGCCCGCCTCACGCCCCTGTCGGCCGCGGACCGTTCCGCGCCACCTCACCGGCCCGAGCGCGGACACCGTGATCGATCCGCAACCGATTCCGGTCTTGACCGAGACCCATCAAGTCGGTGCGCGATTACGCTCGCGGCATGGCCGACTCCACAGCGTCCACCGACCCGTCACCGGCGGACCGCCCCGTCTACGTCATCGGCGGCGGCCCGGGCGGCCTCGCCGTCGCGTACGCCCTGCGCGCGCGGGGCGTACGGGCCGTCGTCCTGGAGCGGTCCGACCGCGTCGGCGCCTCCTGGCGGCGCCACTACGACCGGCTGCGCCTGCACACCACGCGCCGTCTGTCCTCGCTGCCGGGCCTGCCGATGCCGCGCCGCTTCGGGCGGTGGCCGGCCCGCGACGACGTGGTGCGGTACCTGGAGACGTACGCCGAGCACCATCGTCTGGAGGTCGTCACCGGCGTCGAGGTCTCCCGCGTCGAGCGCGCGCCCGACGACGCCGGCTGGCTGCTGAGCGCCACCGGCGGCCGCCGGCTGACCGGCGCCGCGGTCGTGGTCGCCACCGGCCACAACCACACCCCGCACGTGCCGGACTGGCCCGGCCGCGACACGTACACCGGGGAGTTCCTGCACGCCTCCGCGTACCGCGCCCCGGCTCCCTACGCGGGCCGCGACGTCCTCGTCGTGGGCGCCGGCAACACCGGGGCGGAGATCGCCGTGGACCTGGTGGAGGGCGGCGCCTCGCGGGTCCGCCTGTCCGTGCGCACCCCGCCGCACATCGTCCGCCGCTCCACCGCCGGCTGGCCCGCCCAGTACACGGGCGTCCTCGTCCGGCGGCTGCCCGTCGGCCTCGTCGACCGGCTCGCCCGGCCACTGGCCCGGATCAGCGTGCCCGACCTGTCGGCCCACGGACTGGCCCGGCCGGGCACCGGCCTCTACAGTCGGGTCACCGAGGGCGCCGTCCCGGTGCAGGACGTCGGCCTGATCGACGCCGTGCGCCGGGGCCGGGTCGAGATCGTGGCCGCCGTCGACGGCTTCGAGGCCGGCAAGACGATCCTCGCCGACGGCACCCGCATCGCCCCGGACGCGGTGATCGCCGCCACCGGGTACCGCCGGGGCCTGGAGGGGCTGGTGGGCCACCTCGGCGTGCTCGACGCACACGGCAGGCCGACCGCCCGGGCCGCCCGAACCCCGCGGAACGCCCCCGGCCTGTACTTCACCGGCTTCACCAACCCGATCAGCGGCATGCTCCGCGAACTGGCGATCGACGCGGAGCTGATCGCCAAGGCCGTCGTGAAGCAGAGCGCGGGCGCGGTCCCGCGACTGCCCGGCTGAGGGTCCGCGCACGCGTTCGCCCGCCCCCGGGGAGGCCGACGCGCGGTCAGGACACCGCGATCGCCCGAGCCGGGCGCCGCCGGATCACCAGGGCCATCAGGGCCGCCGCCGCGCACAGGGCGCCGGAGGCGTACCAGACGACGTCGTAGGAGCCGAACGTGTCGCGGGCGACGCCGCCGAGGAAGGCGACGAGGGCGGCGCCGACCTGGTGGGAGGCGAGGACCCAGCCGAAGACGATCGCGCTGTCGTCGCCGTACTGCTCGCGGCACAGGGCGAGGGTGGGCGGGACGGTGGCGACCCAGTCGAGGCCGTAGAAGACGATGAAGAAGATCATCGGCGGGTGGACGCTGGGCGCCAGCAGCATCGGGAGGAAGAGCAGGGAGACGCCGCGCAGGGCGTAGTACACGGCGAGCAGCCGGCGCGGTTCGAAGCGGTCGGTGAACCAGCCGGAGGCGATGGTGCCGACCACGTCGAACACGCCGATGACGGCGAGCAGCGAGGCGGCGGCCGTGACGGGCATGCCGTGGTCGTGGGCGGCCGGCACGAAGTGGGTCTGGATCAGGCCGTTGGTCGAGGCGCCGCAGATCGCGAAGGTGCCGGCCAGCAGCCAGAACGGGCCGGTGCGCACGGCCGAGAAGAGGACCGTGAGCGCGCGGCGGGCGGCGCCGGGGACGGGCGCGGGCTTGGGGACGAACTCCTCGGCGCCGTAAGGCTTCTGGCCGACGTCGGCCGGGTGGTCGTGCAGCAGCAGCCAGACGAAGGGGACGACGGCGAGGGCGGCGAGCGCGACCGTGACGGCCGCCGGGCGCCAGTCGTGGCGCTCGACCATCCAGGACAGCACCGGCAGGAAGATCAGCTGCCCGGAGGCGGACGCGGCGGTGAGGATGCCGCTGACCAGGCCGCGCCGCTCGGTGAACCAGCGGTTGGTGACGGTGGCCGCGAACGCCAGCGCCATCGAGCCGGAGCCGAGGCCGACCAGCAGGCCCCAGCACAGCAGCAGCTGCCAGGCGGAGTCCATCCACACCGTCAGACCGGAGCCGAGTGCGATGACCGTCAGGGCGACCGCGACCACGCGCCGGATGCCGAAGCGGTCCATCAGCGCCGCCGCGAAGGGAGCCGTCAGTCCGTACAGCGCGAGGTTGACGGAGACGGCGGCGCCGATCGTGCCGCGTGACCAGCCGAACTCCTGGTGGAGCGGGTCGATGAGGAGGCCGGGCACGGACCGGAAGGCGGCTGCGCCGATGATCGTCACGAAGGTGACGGCGGCGACGAACCAGGCACGGTGCACCCGGGTGCGGCGCGGCGGCCGGGCGTCCTGGGGCTGTTCCACTGCGGTTGCGGTGTCGGTTGTCTCGGTCACGTCATGAAGCTTCCGGTGCGGGACGCACTCGATCGAGTGGCCCGACAGACAGTGTTCGCTAGGATCGGGCCATGGAGAACGCAACGGATCAGGACGCGGCCCCGGGACAGGGCTTCCGGCCGCACCGCGTCGTCGTCCTCGCCCTCGACGGGCTGCTCCCCTTCGAACTGGGCATCCCGCAGCGCATCTTCGGACGCGCCAAGGACGAGCGGAACCGGCGGCTGTACGAGGTCGTCACCTGCTCCGTCCGCCCGCCGGGGCCGGTCGACACCGACGCGGACTTCGCGATCCTGGTCGAGAACGGCCCGGAGGCCCTGGCCACCGCCGACACCGTCGTCATCCCGGCCTCCTACGAGCTCGGCCCGGTCCACGAGGAGGGCGTGCTGACCGAGGAACTGGCCGCCGCGCTCGCCCTGATCCGCCCCGGCACCCGGCTCGTCGCCATCTGCACCGGTGGCTACGTCCTCGCCGCCGCCGGACACCTCGACGGCCGCCCGGCGACCACGCACTGGGCCTCGGCCGAGCACTTCCAGCGGCTCTTCCCCAAGGTCCGGGTGGACGCGGACGTGCTGTTCATCGACGACGGCGACGTGCTGACCTCGGCCGGGGTGGCGGCCGGGATCGACCTGTGCGTGCACATCGTGCGCCGGGACCACGGCACCGCCGTCGCCAACGAGGTGGCCCGCCGGACGGTCGTCCCGCCCTACCGCGACGGCGGGCAGGCGCAGTACATCGAGCGGCCGGTCCCCGACCCGCAGCAGTCGTCCACGACCAGCGCCCGGGCCTGGGCTCTCGGACGCCTCCAGGAGCCGATCCAGCTGAGGGACATGGCCGCGCAGGAATCCATGTCCGTGCGGACCTTCACCCGCCGCTTCCGCGAGGAGGTCGGCATCAGCCCGGGGCAGTGGCTGACCCAGCAGCGCGTCGAACGGGCCCGGCATCTGCTGGAGTCCACCGACCTGTCCGTCGACCAGGTGGCCCGCGACGCGGGCTTCGGCACGGCCCAGTCGATGCGTCAGCACCTTCAGGCGGCGCTCGGTGTCACGCCGACCGCGTACCGGCGCACCTTCCGGGCCGGGGACGGAGCCGGCGACTCCCGCGGCGGTCTCCCTCCGCGCACGTACGCCGCGGCGAGGACCGCGCCCGGCAAGTAGCCGGCACACCCACCGAGCATCCACAGGCTGTGGACAACTTTTCGGGATGCGGCCCGGCACTGCCGGCGCCCCCCACGGTCGGCGGCGCGGCGCTGTCCGCCCCGAGCACGGCACCGCACGCCGCCGACCGACTCCGGCGCTCCCGCCCCGGTTCCCCATTCCCCCGGGAGAACCGACGCCGAATCACGACTCACACTCGTCGAGGGCACCGTCACCGGGCTGCCCTCGTCGTCCCCTCGCGGCGAATCGTCGACTACCAGCGTGATCACACGGTCACGGGCCGTCAACACCCAATAGGGCGTTCATCACTGACGTACTGTTCGGGACGCAAGCGCACGGAAGCACACACCGGCGCACTCAGGCGCCTCGATCGCGGAGAGCCGGGCACCCGTGCCCCCGTGCCCCTATACGGCCTCGTACGCGAGCCCTTCGTACGTCACCGATCCGCCGCCGCAGGCCGGTGCGGCCTCCTGCCGCCCGGCACAGCGGTCCAGTTCGCACCAGATACGCTTGCCGGCGCCCTCACGGCTCCAGCCCCAGCGGTCGGCGAGACCGTCGACGAGGGCGAGCCCCCGGCCGCCCGTCGCGTCGCCGTCCACACACCGGGGCACCGGGGCCCGGTCGCTGGCGTCGTCCACTTCGAGGCGCACCGTGACCTCCTCGGTCACCGCCCCCGGCAGGGAGAGCCGCAGCACGGCCGGACGCCCGGTGTGCACCACGGCGTTGGTGACGAGTTCGGAGACGAGCAGGACCAGCGTCTCGGCGAGCGGCTCGTCGTCCTGTATCCCCGCGCCGACGAGCCGCGAGCGCGCCCACCGCCGCGCCCGCCCCACCTCCGCGGGGTCGGGCCGGATCTCCAGCTGCACTTGAAGCACCTGCACCGCTCACACCATCCGAACCGGCGGACACAAAGGCTCGCGCCTCACGAGGGCCACGATCGTAGCCATTTTCTGCATGACCAGAACAACGGCCGAGTCAGAGATCACGGAACGTGAGTCCCTTGTGAGACAGCATGGTTGACGTACAGTCACCCCAACAAGCGCTTCGGGCATATTCCAGCGCGAAGGATTACCCGTGCGGCATACTGTGCGACGCTCGTTGTGGGGAGTCGAACAGGCAGCGGCCGAAGGCCGTTCTGCCCCGCGAGCAAAGGCGCGCACCGCCGGACCCGGAGCCACCCCAGGGGCAACACCGGCACGGCTTGCGCTCGGAACCACTCGCATCTCACACAAGGTACCCGAGTACGGTGTCGACTCCGGGCCGTGACGGGTCGCCCGACCGGCACGACACAGCATCGACTCTCCGTGATCGAGGTGTGCCACGATCCGCGACATCCGCACGGGCGTCATCGAAGACATCGCAGGACAGAGGCGGTTCGCCCGCTACGGGAGACCGGCCGACAACGAGTACCTGATCACTCTTCGTGAGGGGTACGGTACGTCGGGTGTGCGCCCGGGCGTGTTGCACGACGCCTCGGCGGGCACTCAAGTGCGAGCCGCCGAGGCGTCGTTCCGGTGCGGTGACGTCAACGTCACTCGGGCACGGTGAAGTAGCGGGCGAAGGCGGGAACGACCTCCGCCTCCCCCACCTTGCCGTCGCCGTCGATGTCGAGCGCGGCGGCGGCGGTCAGCGCGACGTCCTCGGGCACGCCGAGCACGGTGAGCACCCGCGCGGCGTCCGCGACGGTGGCGGCCCCGTCACCGTCGGCGTCGGCGACGTCCAGGGCCGCGTGCAGGAACGGACGGGCGATCTCCGCGAACCGGTCGGGGTTGTCACGCAGGCGCTTGACCGCGCCGGTGACGAACTCCTCGCGTGTGATGCGCTGATCGCCGTCCCGGTCCGCGATGCCGGCCATGCCCTGCCAGAAGGCCTCGGCACCGCCGTACAGGGCCTGGCCCTTGTCCGAGCGGGCCGGTGTACCGAACTCGGCGAGCAGCGCCTTGGCCGCTCCGCTGAAGTCCTCGCGGTCGATGTAGCCGTTGCCGTCCTGGTCGAAGGTGGCGAACCGGGCGGCGATCCTGCGCTCGTTCTCGCTGCTGACCATCTCTTTTCTGGCCGCCTTACGTGTACGTCGGTGGGTGCGTCTCGGACGGAGCGTACGACGCCGGAGGCCGTCCGGGAGCCGGAAAGCGACGCCTGTGCCAGGACCGGGTGAATTCCGGGACAAGGGTGTGGCGAAGACGGCACACGTCCGGCCCCGCGGGGGTACGGCCTAGGCGGACAGCGGGCGCTGTTCGTCGCCGGTCGCCGAGGCGAGGTCGGGGTGGACGTCGAAGAGCCGGCGCACGCCCAGTGCGCCGAGGACCCGGTTGACGTGCGAGCCGTCGACCGCTCCCCGGGCCGGCAGGATCAGGCGGAGCCGGCCCTGGCAGGAGCGGATCAGCCGCCGGGAGGCGATGAGGACGCCGACTCCGCTGGAGTCGCAGAACAGGACCTCCGAGAGGTCGAGGACGAGACTGTGCTGCCCCTCGGCCACCACGTCGTGCACGCGCTGGCGCAGCACCGGTGACGTCACCAGGTCCAGTTCGCCCGACACCTGGAGCACGGCCCACTGGCCCTGCTCACCGCCGGTCACGTTGAACGTCACCACCATGCCCTTCATTCGCCGGTACGTTCTGCAATCACCTGAAACGGAAGCCACGCCTACGCTTCTTGGGCGCGCGCCTGCCCACCGGCCGTGCCCGCAAACACCCTGTGGAAAACGAGAGCCGACCAGAAACGGCTTGTTTCAGACGGTTTCGATCCTGTTCGATCGAATCCGGTCGCAAGATGAAGGGTAGACGCGCCGGGAGGAAGCGGAAGGAGCCCCTACCACCAGCGGTCCCTCCGGGGCGCGCAATGGCACAAAGGGGCGTGCGCCGTCGGGCGTGCCGACTACATTCGAGGAGACGGTGGCAGCACGCTGGACGCGGAACGGGACCGGCCCGGCCGTCGGGTACGAACAGGGGGTGAGGGGTCGCATGGCGAAGAAGGACGTACCGCTCCGCTGGGACCGCAAGATGCAGCAGCGGCTCGCACGCGGCGAGGCCGCCGCCCTCGGCGAGCTCTACGACCGGTTCGCCTCGCTGGTGCACGGCCTCGCGCACCGCGTCCTGGGGGACGAGCGGGCCGCCGACGGCATCACACGCGACGTCTTCGCGCACGTCTGGGAGCATCCGGACGCCTACGACCCCAAGCAGGGCCCGCTGCGCAGCTGGATCGCCACGCTCACCCACCGCCTGGCCGTACAGCGGCTGCGCGTCACCGAGACGGCCGCCCTCGCGCGCGGCGGCCCCGGCACCGCCGAAGAACTGGAGCGCAAGGTGCGCCACGCCTCGGTCGCGGCCCGCGCCGACTACATCGTCCAGTCCATGCCGGCCCCGCTGCGGGCCGCCCTGGAGCTGGCCTACTTCCAGCGCCGCGACTACCGCCAGACCGCCACCGACCTCGGCGTCACCGAGGACGAGGCCCGCCGCCGCCTGCGCCTGGGCCTGCAGCTGCTCGCCACCGCCCACGACGCCGGCTCTCCCGGGGCCCCGCCCGGATACGGAGGTGCGGCGTGAGCGGCGCGTACGAAGAGAACGAGGGGTTCGACCGCACCGACGGGAACGGCGGCGACGCCGCGGCCCCCGGCCCGGGGGAGCCGGAAACGCTCGGGAAGCCGGATGAGCCGGACGTGGTCGGCGGATCGGCGGACCCGGGCGGCCCCGAGGCGCCGGACGGGCCCGTTCCGCTCGATGGCGCCAAGCCGGCACCCCGCATACCGCTGCCACGGGCCTCCGTGGAGGACGGCGAGGACCCGTTGCCCTCCCCGGGGCGTACCGTGCCGCTCGTGCTGGAGCACCCCGTGCTGAAGTCGCTCCTCGGTGCCTGGGCGCTGGCCGCCTGCTCCCCGGAGGAGTCGGCGGCCGTCGATGAGCACCTCGGCGAGTGCGGAGCCTGCGCCGACGAGGCGCTGCGCCTGCGCGAGGCCGTCGTGCTGCTCCAGCGCCCCGAGAGCCTGGACCTGGATCCCGCCCTGCGCACCCGAGTCCTGGAGGGCTGCCTGGAGCGGCGTCCGCCGCGCATCCCGGTGCCCGAGTGGGCCGCCCCGTACGACGCGGAGACCGCGCGGCTGGACGCGCTGCTGCAGGACTTCGGGGACTCCGAGTGGCATGCGCCGGTGCGGCTGCGCTGGTTCGAGGCCGACGGCACCGCGAGCCGCCGTACGACCGTCGCCGGGGTCATCGCACATCTGCTGACGGTCGACGGGCTGGTCGCCGTCGCCCTCGGACTCGCCGACCCGCTGGGCGAGATCACGGCGCCGACGCCGGCACCGGCGAGCCGCACCGAGGCGTACTGGCGTGCCTCGCACTACCCGCCCACCCGCGCGGTGCGGGGGCCCTGGCGTGAGCAGAGCCACGGCATCGTCCGGACCGCGTCGTTCACCGGCAGCCGCTCGGGCCGGATGCCCGTCTCGTACGGCGACTTCGAGCTGCCGTTGCACGACGCGATGCTGGACCGGGCGTTCGAGTGCTGGGTGCACGCCGAGGACATCGCCGAAGCCGTGGACTACCCGTACGAGCCGCCCGCCCCGCGCCATCTGAACCGCATGATCGACCTCGCGGCCCGGCTGCTGCCGGACGTGCTGGCGGCACGGCGTCTGGCCGGGCTGTCCCCGGGCGGCACCCGCCGGCATCTGGTCGCCGCGGGTGAGCCGGGGCGCAGTCTGCGGCTGGAGATCGAGGGCTCGGGCGGCGGCGAGTGGCTCATTCCGCTGGACTCCCCCGGCGCGGTGGGCTCCGCCGACCACGAGGTGGCGCACGTCGCCCTGGACGGCGTGGAGTTCTGCCGGCTGGCCGCGGGCCACGTGTCTCCTGTGGAAGCGGCAGCGGGTCAGGTCGGGGACCGGGAGGCGATCAGGGACGTGCTGTTCGCCGCGGCGAGCTTGAGCAGGATGTAGGGGTGTGCAGAGGTTCACCGGCGGCTGCGGCTGAGCCGTGGTTGCCCGCGCGGTTCCCCCCTGAGTACGTGCAGTGGACGTACCTGAAGGGGCGCGGGGAGCGCGACCAGCCACCGACCGCCCGCAGCCGCCCTCGAAACAGAACCCCCAACTCCTAGGCGAACACCACCGTCCGCCGCCCGTTCAGCAGGATCCGGCGTTCGGCGTGCCACTTCACGGCCCGGGCCAGCGCCTGGCACTCCACGTCCCGTCCGACGGCGACCAGCTGGTCCGGCGTGGCGTCGTGGCCGACCCGCTCGACCTCCTGCTCGATGATCGGCCCCTCGTCGAGGTCGGCGGTCACGTAGTGCGCGGTCGCGCCGATCAGCTTCACGCCCCGGGCGTGCGCCTGGTGGTAGGGCTTGGCGCCCTTGAAGCTCGGCAGGAAGGAGTGGTGGATGTTGATGATCCGGCCGCTGAGCGCCTTGCACAGGTCGTCCGAGAGGACCTGCATGTAACGGGCCAGCACGACCAGTTCCACGTTCTCCTCGCGGACGATCTCCAGCAGCCGTGCCTCGGCCTCCGGCTTGCTTTCCCTCGTCACGGGGATGTGGTGGAAGGGGATGTCGTACGACCCCACCAGTTCGGCGAAGTCGGTGTGATTGGACACCACTGCGGCGATCTCCACCGGCAGCGCGCCGATCCGGGCGCGGAAGAGCAGGTCGTTCAGGCAGTGCCCGAACTTGCTGACCATCAGCACGATGCGCATCTTGTCCTCGGCCCGGTGGATCTGCCAGTCCATGTGGAAGGAGTCACCGATCGCCGCGAAGCTGGCGCGCAGCTTGTCCACGGTCACCGGCGCCTCGGCCGAGAAGTGGACGCGCATGAAGAACAGTCCCGTGTCGTGGTCGCCGAACTGCTGGCTGTCCTCGATGTTGCAGCCGGTCATGAACAGGTAGCTCGACACGGCGTGCACGATGCCCTGCTTGTCGGGGCAGGACAGGGTGAGGACGTACTGGTCGGCCGGGGCGGCGGCGGCGCTGGACTGCTCGTTCATGCAGGACAGGGTCCCATATCCGGCCACCGTCACGCCCGGCCGTCCCGCCGGACGGAACGGGTCAGGCGGACCGGGTCATGATCCGCAGGACCTCCAGGCTGCGAGGAGCCTCGTCCGGCTCGTCCCCGTCGCCGGTGGCCAGGCGCACATGCGCGTCACGGGCCGCGCGCACCGCCTCCGGCCAGTCCGGGTGGTCGAGGTAGGCGTGAACCGGCGCGTCCGGCCCCACCTGGTGCATGATCCGCAGCACGCGCAGGACGGCCGTGTCGACGAGGGCCGCCTCTTGTGAGTCGCGGAATATGGTGCCCACGTACTTCTCGGCGGACCAGTGGTCCAGCCAGGTGTCCTCCACCAGCCGGTACACCGCGTCGGTGACGTCTCCGTAGCCGTCCACGCCGGCCAGCCAGACGTCCCGCTGGAAGGCGGGGGCGGAGAGCATGTGCAGCGCGGAGCGCACCTGGCTGCGCCAGCGCCACCACGGCATGTCGTTGAGTGGCATGCCGCCCATGGTGGAGGAGCGACGGCCGCGACGGGAAGCTTTCTCCGAACCTTGCACGGTCATCGATCGTACGTTCCGCCCCGACCGCGCCCGACAGGCCCCCGCTATTCACCTCCGCGTCACCATGCGTTGACCGAAGATCACTCCCGGGTTAGCCGTGTGAGGGAATCGTGCGGGTACATGACCGGCAGGCGACGCAACCGCAGCACTTCCCTCAGCGGCCTCCCCGGCCGCTCCCGGACCACCCGGACCGCGCTGGGCGCGGGTGCGCTGGTGGCGTGTGCGTCGCTCGCCGTCGGCTGCGGGATCGTCCCCGGTGGCACGGGGGGCTCCGGGGACGATCCGATCACCGTCATGACCTGGGCGCCGCAGGAGACGGCCGCGACCAACAAGCCGGGCATGCCCGCCTTCGCCCGCGCCTACGCCCGCTGGATCAACGCCCACGGGGGCATCAACGGGCGCGAGCTGAGGGTCCTGACCTGCAACGACCACAACGACAGCGTGGCCGCCGCGAAGTGCGCCCGGCAGGCCGTCAAGGAGAAGGCGGTCGCGGTCGTCGGCTCCTACAGCCAGTACGCCGACGCGTTCTTCCCGCCGCTGGAGGGCGCCGGGATCCCGTACATCGGCGGCTACGGCATCACCAACACCGAGTTCACCAGTCCGCTGTCCTACCCGGTCAACGGGGGCCAGCCCGCGCTGCTGGCCGGCCTCGGCAACGCGCTCGCCGAGAACTGCGGTCCGGTCGCGCTCATCCGCCCCGACACCATCGCGGGCGACCAGCTGCCCGCGCTGCTCGACTCCGGGCTGACCTCGGGCGGGCACGCGCCGGCCCTCGACCAGCGGGCCGAGGAGGACGCCACCGAGTACGACGGCCAGTCCGAGCAGGCGCTGCAGCGCACGACCACCGACCCGGTGGAGCAGGGCTGCGTGGTGCCGGCGCTCGGGGACCGCACCAACACCTTCATGGACTCCTTCCGGCGGGCCCGCCAGGACTATCCCGAGGTGCGGACCGGCTCCGTGCTCGGCAGCGTCGACCAGACGACGATCAACGCGACCGGCGGGGAGTCGGGCCCGTACGAGGGGGCGTACGTCACCGGCTGGTACCCGGCGGCGAGCGACGAGCGCTGGGACGGGATGAAGAAGGTGATCCAGGAGCAGGCGTTCGGCGACAACAGCATCGATCCGGCGGACGCCGGGGTGCAGACCACCTGGATCGCGTACACCGTCTTCAAGGAGGTCGTCGAGTCGCTCGGCGACGGCGAGGTCACGGCCGACAGCATCACCGGCGCCCTGGACGGCGGCCTGAAGGTCGGCACGGGCGGGCTCACGCCGACGCTCCAGTGGAAGTTCCAGGACAAGCTGGCCTCGGTCGGCTTCCCGCGCCTGGTCAACACCGAGGTCACGCTGCAGGTGGTACGGCAGGGGCGGCTGGTGTCCGCCAGCAGGGGTTCGGTCGACACCACGCAGGCTCTGCAGAACGCCGACGTGGCCTGAGCCGGTACGGGCGGGCCGGGGGCCCGCCCGCGCGCCTCACAGCTGGGTGGGCCGGCGCTCGGTCAGGCCGTACCGCTGGGCGATCGCGTTCCAGAGCTTGGCGGCCTTGGTCTTCTCGGTGCTGGCGGTGCCGCTCGCCCGGTTGCCGGCCTGGGCCTGGCCGGTCACGCGGGCCTTGCCCTTCTTGCAGCCCTTGTCGCCGGCGACCTGGTCGGCCCACGCCGCGTAGTGGTTGTCGGCCGACGCCGACGCCTGCCACGCCTTGGTCAGCGCCGCCGTCAGCTCGGCGTGGTCGGGCAGCTTGTCCACGGACAGCTGGGACAGGCTGGTGACCAGTCCGGTGCGCTGCTCGGCCGCGTCGCGCAGGTCCTTGGCCGCCTGGGCGAGGTTGTCGCAGGACTTCACGTCCTCCACGGCGTTGATCACCGCGGTCCGGCTGCTGCCGCTGTCGGCCAGCAGCTTGTCCAGCTCCACGGCCTGCTGCCGCACCGGGTCGGCGGACGGCGACGCGGACGCCGACTCCGACGTCGCGGGAGCCGTGGCGGACACGGTCTGGTTGCCGCCCTCGTCCTCCTCGCCGCCCCCGCCGGCCAGCAGCGCGCCGGCACCGATGCCGACGACCGCGATGCCGACGCCGACGGCCGCGAGCAGCGGCAGACGCGAACCCGTCCGCCCGCCGCGGCCGCCCCGGCCGCCGTCACCGTCGTGGCCGCCGCGCCGGCGGCCGGAGCCGGGGCCCTGCGGGGCGTATCCGGACCGGCCGGCGGGCTGCGGGGGCTGCGGCTCGTCGAAGCGGGGCAGCTGCTGCGTGGCGGAGGCCGGGCTGTCGCCGCCCGGCGCGCTGCGGAAGAGGTTGTCGAACTCGGCCGGCGGCTGCCGGCTCTCGTCACCGCCCGGCGCGGCACCGTACGGCGCCGCGGTGGGCCCCCCGGGCACGGGCGCGATGTACTGCGTGGCCTCGGCGTCCGGGTTCGGGACGGGGGCGGGGCCGGGGCCGGACGGCATCGGCCCGGCACCGGGATGCGGGGCGTGCTGGGGTGCCCGGCCCAGGAAACGCGTCTGCTCGGAGGGGGTCTCGACGGGTCTCTCGGGCGGCAGCGCACCGGGCGCGACGGGGGGTATGTACTGCGTCGCCCCCTCGTGGGCGGAAGTCCCCACGGGCGGCAGGTACTGGGTGGCTCCCTCGTCGGCCGGCGGAAGGGGGGCGGACACCTGGCCGTTCGGCCCGTACACCGGCTGCGCGCCGTAGGCGGGGTCCGGTGCGCCGTACGCCGGGGCCTGCGCGCCCTCCGGGGGCAGCGGACCCGGACCGGCCTGGGGCGGCATGCCGCCGGGCGCCTCGCCCGTCGCGGGCCAGGCGTGCGGGGCGGCCGGCGCGGAGGGCCCGGCAGACCCCCAGGACTGGCCGGGCGCGGCGGGCCATCCCTGTCCGGGCGGCGGGCTCTGCTGCTGCTCGGGGCCCCAGGGCCGGTCCCATGCCTGGCCGCCGGCCGGGGCCGAGGCGGGCGCGGGACCGCCGGCCTGCGGGGCGGCCGGGGCGCCCGGCAGCAGGGGCGCGCTGCCGTCGGAGGGCAGCACGATGCCTTCGCGCGCGGGGCGCGGCGAGGGCTCCTCGCCCTGTCCACTCTGCGTCACCGGGACTCCTACGAATGGGGGACCTTCGGAATCGTCGGCTCACGCTACCGGGTCCCCTGATCCCGCTGCCACGCCGCACCGGGCATGATCTTTTTCCCTGTGACCGCAGTAACAAAACCTGGCCGCCAAGCGCTGTTGACGTCCCTTTCCGCTCCGCGCGCGGGAGTTTCCCGCACGTTCACGCGTCGGCGGCCCGTCCGTTCACGCGGCCGCCTGCAGGTCGATCCGCGCCCCGAACTCCCTGACCACCGCCTCCTCCCGGTACGGCTCCAGGCGTTGCTGGAAGTCCTCCAGGTACTCGGCGCCGCGGTTGGAACGCAGGGTCTCCAGGAGTTCCACGGCCTTCAGCCCGGTACTGCAGGCCTGTTCGATCTCGCGCTGCTGCACCTGCGCGGTGGCCAGCAGCACGTAGCCGATGGCCCGCCGGCGCGCCCGTGACTCGGGGTGGCCGTCCAGGGACTCCTGCGCGTACCGCGCCGCCGCGTCGGCCTGCCCGAGGTCGCGGTGACAGTGCGCCAACTCGTCGGCGAGGTACGCCCCGTCGAAGTGCGCGATCCACGCCGGATCGTCCCCGGTGGCCGGATCGGCGGCCTCCAGGGCGTCGACCGCGCGCCCGGCGGCCGTCTGGGCGGCCCGGGCGTCGCCGAGCAGCGCGTGGCCGCGCGCCTCGGCCGCGTGGAACATCGCCTCCGCACGCGGTGTCACCCGCCCGCGCGCCCCTTCCTGGGCCGCGCGCGCCAACTGTGCGATCTCCCGCGGGTTCCCGAGCTGCGCGGCCAGGTGGCTCATGGACGCGGCGAGCACGTAGCCGCCGTAGCCGCGGTCGCCGGCCGCCTGCGCGAGCCGCAGCGACTGGATGTAGTAGCGCTGGGCGAGGCCCGGTTGGCCGGTGTCGACGGCCATGTACCCGGCGAGCTCGGTCAAGCGGGCGACGGCGGCGAACAGTTCGCGCCCCACCGCCTCCCGGTAGGAGCCCGCGAGCAGCCCGGAGACGACGCTGTTGAGGTAGTGCACGACCACCGGGCGCACATGCCCGCTGCCGTACTGGTGGTCCAGTTCCACCAGCGCCTGCGTCATCGCGCGGACGGCGGCCACGTCGGACTGGCCCACCCGCGGTCCGGCCGAGCGCGACACCTGCGAGTCGGGCGCGGAGATCAGCCAGTCCCGGCTGGGCTCGACCAGCGCGGACGCGGCGACGGAGGAGCCGGACAGGAAGTCCCGCCGCCCCACGTCGCTGCGCCACAACTCGCAGACCTGCTCGATGGCTCCCAGTACCGTCGGCGAGAACTGGAGGCCGACGCCCGACGCGAGGTTCTTGCCGTTGGCCATGCCGATCTCGTCGATCGTGACCGTACGGCCGAGTTTGCGTCCGAGCGCCTCGGCGATGATCGCCGGTGCCCTGCCCCGCGGCTGCTGTCCGCGCAGCCAGCGGGCCACGGACGTCTTGTCGTACCGCAGGTCGAGGCCGTGTTCGGCGCCGCACATGTTGACCCTGCGGGCGAGCCCTGCGTTCGAGCAGCCCGCTTCCTGGATGAGCGCCTGCAGCCGTTCGTTCGGCTGCCGCGCGACGAGAGGCCTTGCGGCCATGGCGTACCCCCTGCTGTCTCGGCGGAACGAAGAGATCCCGGCCGTGAAGATCAATGCCCCGCCGTTCTGCCGACAATGCGAGGCTTGCGAGGATTGCCGGGGTGACGGCTGGTGCCGGCCCCAGACGTGGCTACCCAGCTCCCGCCGCGGATCCTCCCGCGCGCCCCCACACGTGCACCCATGCGCCCCGAATGCGGAACCGATGCTCCTCCCCCGCGCGCGGAAGGGCCGTAACCCGAGGTGGGCGCGGGAGTTGAGTTCCACGTGGAAGAGACCATCCCGGACACCCAAGTCGCCCAGATTCCGCAGCAGCGCGGGGCGTCGCTGCTGGAGACCGCCGTCCGCTACGCCGAGGAGCGCCACTGGGACGTGTTCCCCGGCACCTGGCTGGACGCCGCCGACGGGGTGCAGCGCTGCTCCTGCGGGGAGGCGTCGTGCGCCGCCCCGGGCGCGCACCCGGCGCGCGCGGACTGGGCGACACAGGCGACGGGCAGTGCGACCGTCGCCCGCCGGATGTGGCAGAAGCAGCCGGCGGCGTCGATCCTGCTGCCCACGGGGCGCACCTTCGACGCGATCGACGTGCCGGAGACCGCGGGGTTCCTGGCGCTGGCCCGGATGCAGCGGATGGAGCTGACGCTGGGGCCGGTGACGCTGGCGCCGGACCGGCGGATGCGGTTCTTCGTTCTTCCGGGAGCCGCCGTCAAGGTGCCGGAGCTCGTGCGCAAGCTGGGCTGGTCCCCCGTGTCCCTCGATCTCACCGCGCTCGGGGAGGGCTCCTACGTCGCCGCACCGCCGACCCGGTACGGGACGCGGGGGGCCGTGCAGTGGGCCTGCCGGCCCACGCCGGCGAATCGGTGGCTGCCGGACGTGGAGGAGTTGATCTCGCCGTTGGCGTACGCGTGCGGCAGGGACCGATAGGCGCGCCCTCCCGCCCGCCTGGTGGTCGTCCGTCGCCGCCGCGAATGGTGCGTGGCTGGTCACGCGCCCGCGGCGGTGCGCGTGCGGGTACGGTCCCGCGCCCCTTCGAGGCCGGCTGGTCCCCCGTAGGGTTCTCTCTGACGGAGGGAGATCGTGGTGGGCTCAAGTGCCGTTCTCGTGCGGGGGCTTTGGAAGCGGTTCGGGCAGCAGGTCGCGGTGGGCGGGATCGATCTGGAGCTGCCCGCGGGCA
The DNA here is from genome assembly GCF_014650995.1 of Streptomyces viridiviolaceus. GTDB lineage: Bacteria > Actinomycetota > Actinomycetes > Streptomycetales > Streptomycetaceae > Streptomyces > Streptomyces viridiviolaceus. The sequence continues at coordinate 184,923 of NZ_BMWA01000009.1, read as the reverse complement.
AGTTCATCGGGCTCGTCGGGCCGAACGGGGCCGGGAAGACCACCACGCTGTCGATGGTGACCGGGCTGCTGCGGCCGGATCAGGGGTCGGTCGAGGTCGTCGGGCACGACGTGTGGCGCGATCCGGTCGAGGTGAAGGCCCGGATCGGAGTCCTGCCGGAGGGGCTGCGGCTGTTCGAGCGGCTGTCCGGGCGGGAACTGCTCGCGTACTCGGGGCGGTTGCGCGGTCTGCCCGGTGCCGAGGTCGACAAGCGGGCCACCCAGCTCCTCGACGTGCTCGACCTGGCCGGCGCCCAGCACAAGCTGGTCGTCGACTACTCGACCGGTATGCGCAAGAAGATCGGGCTCGCGGCCGCTCTGCTGCACAACCCCGAAGTGCTGTTCCTGGACGAACCGTTCGAGGGCGTCGACCCGGTGTCGGCCCAGACCATCCGGGGAGTGCTGGAGCGCTACACCGCCTCCGGAGCCACCGTCGTCTTCTCCTCCCACGTGATGGAGCTGGTGGAGTCGCTGTGCGACTGGGTGGCCGTCATGGCCGCCGGCCGGATCCGCGCCACCGGCCCGCTCGCCGAGGTGCGGGGTGAGGCGGCGTCGCTGCAGCAGGCGTTCCTCGAACTCGTCGGTGCGGGCGGCCGGGACGCCGGGACCGACCTCGACTGGCTGGGCGGCGGGGCCCGATGAGCACGGAGGTCACCCTCGTCACTTCCGTCACGGCCGTCACGTCGGTCACGTCCGTCTTCGTACGGCTGAAGCTGTCCCTGCTGCGCAACGGGCTGCGGCAGTCGGGCGGGCGGCGGGCCGCCTACATCGCCTCCGCCGTCGTCGTCCTGCTGTTCGCCGCGCTCCAGCTGATCGGCCTGATCGCCCTGCGCGGGTTCGCGCACGCCGACTCGCTGGTCGTGCTGCTGGTGGCGGTCCTGGGCCTGGGCTGGGCGGTGATGCCGCTGTTCTTCCCCGGCGGTGACGAGACCCTCGATCCGACCCGGCTGGTGATGCTGCCGCTGCGGCCCCGCCCGCTGGTACGGGCCCTGCTCGCGGCGTCGCTGGTCGGCATCGGGCCGCTGTTCACGCTGTGCATGTTCACCGGTTCCGTGATCGCGGTCGCGCACGGCGGGGCGGCGTACGCCGTCGGTGTCGTCGCCGTCGTCCTCGCGCTGCTGGTGTGCGTGACCCTCGCGCGGGCCGTCGCGGCCGCCAACGTGCGGCTGCTGACCAGCCGCAAGGGCCGGGACCTGGCGGTGCTGAGCGGGCTGGTCGTCGCGGTCGGGGCGCAGTTGGTCAACTTCGGCGCGCAGCGGCTGGGCTCGTCCGGCCTGGAGCAGCTCGACCCGGCGGCCGGCGTGCTGCGCTGGGTGCCGCCCGCCTCGGCGATCGGCGCGGTGGACGCGGCGAGCGACGGGGCGTACGGGATCGCCGTCGCTCAGCTGGCCCTGACCGCGGCGGCCCTGGTCCTGCTGCTGTCGGTGTGGGCGCGCCATCTCACCCGGCTGATGACCGCGCCCGACGGGTCGACCCTCCAGACCGACGGCAGCCCCGCCCGCGAGCGCACCGCGACGGGGCTCGCCCGGCTGCTGCCGGCGGGCCGCACCGGTACCACCATGGAGCGCACCCTGCGGTACGTGTGGCGCGATCCCAAGACCAAGGCGGCCTGGGTGACGTCGCTGGCCATCGGCCTGATCGTCCCGGTGTTCAACGCCTGGCAGGGCACCGGCTCGGTCTACTTCGCCTGCTTCGCCGCCGGGATGCTCGGCATCCAGATGTACAACCAGTTCGGACAGGACACGTCCGCGTTCTGGATGGTCGCGATGACGATCTCCTCGACGAGGGACGCCTACGTCGAGCTGCGCGCCCGCGCGCTGGCCCTGCTGCTGGTGACCCTGCCGTACGCCACCCTCGTCACGGTGCTGACCACGGCGATGCTCGGCGACTGGCAGACGCTTCCGGAGGCGCTGGGGCTGTCCTTCGCGCTGCTGGGCGCGATGCTGGCGACCGGCGCGTGGACATCCGCGCGCTTCCCCTACTCCATCCCGCAGGAGGGCCACAAGAACGTCGCCCCGGGTCAGGTCGGCCTCGCCTGGATCTCCATCTTCGGGGGCATGGTCGGCGCCGCCCTGCTGTGCGCGCCCGTCATCGCGCTGACGATCTGGCTGAACCTGAGCGCGGGCGGCGACGCGTGGGACTGGCTGCTGCTTCCGGTGGGCACGGCCTACGGGGCCGCGCTGACGGTGGCCGGCCTGCGCCTGGCCGCGCCGCAGACGGCACGGCGACTGCCGGAGATCCTCACCGCGGTCAGCAAGGGGTGACGGCGGGGGACGCGCGGGGACTGCCGCCGGGGAGGCCGGGACCGGTGCCGGGTGGGCCCCGGCGCTGTGCCGCAGGGCCGGTGACAGGGGCGTATGCCGGATTGCCGGCGTGCAACGATTCCTGCAATCTTGCGGGAAATTGATGTGTGCTGCGTCACGTTCGAGTTGAATGAAGGCCATTGAGTGAACCGACGTACCGTACGGCGGACGCAGCCTGCAGGGGGTCCAGGTGAGTGCTTCCCGGCGTAGTGGGACCACCGACGAGCTGGGGCCGGAGGAGCCGGAGCAGCCCGAGCGGGACGGCGCGGACCTGTTGGCCGCGCTCCTCGACGGGATGGACGCGGCCCTGTGCGCCTTCGACGCGGACGGTGTCGTCACGCACTGGAACCGCGAGGCGGAGCGGATCCTGGGCTGGACCGCGGCCGAGGCCGTGGGACGGCAGGGGTTCGCCGGATGGGCCGTGCGCAGCGCGGACGCCGAGGAGGTCGCGGAGCGGCTGCTGTCCGTGATGCGGGCACCGGGACGGCAGGTGCACGAGTTCGCGCTGCTGACCAAGGACGGCGGGCGGGTGCTGGTGCGTACGCAGTCCGCTGCCGTACGCGGCCCCGACGGCAGGCCCGCGGGGGTGTACTGCGCCTTCAGCGAGGTGCACGCGCAGATCGACCTGGAGCGGTCCATCGCGCTGAGCGAGGCCCTGCTGGAGGACGCGAGCTGGGGTGTCGTCCTGGTCGACGCCGATCTGCGTCCCGCCGTCGTCAACGCCCACGCGGCCCAGGCACTGGGCGCCGGGCGTACGTCCGTGCTGGGCCGGCCGCTGGGCGAGCTGCTGGCGCAGGGCGTGGAGGAGCTGGAGAACGCGCTCACGCACGTGCTGGCGGAGGGCGCCCCGCCCGCGCCCGCCGAGCTGTGGGTGAGCGTGCGCACCCCGGAGGGCGAGCGGCGGCGGTGCTGGCGGAGCGGGTTCGTGCGGCTGGCGTCGCCGCTGGCGGAGGAGCCGGTGCCGTTGGGCGTGGGCTGGCTGTTCCAGGACGTCACCGAGGCGAAGCAGGGCGAGCAGGAGGCGGCGCTGCTGCGGTTCCGGGCCAACCAGCTGCACCGGGCGGCGCGCGCGGCGGCCGACTGCGAGGACCCGGCGGAAGCGGCGACCGTCCACCTGGACTTCGCGCTCGCCGGGTTCGCCGACCACGCGCTGCTCGACCGCGTGGCCGGCGGGGCGCCGGTGGACGGGGAGGCGGCGGGGCCGGTGCGGCTGGTCCGGGTCGCGGCGACGCCGTCCGGCGCGCCGGGGCCGAGCGTGCCGAGCGGGGCCGCCGGGATGCCGGTGCGGTACGCGGAGGGGCATCCGGCGCTGCAGTGCGTGGAGCGGGCCGGGTCGGTGCGGGCGAGCGCGGGTGCCAAGGCGGTGTCGGCCGAGCGGGCGCGCGAGTGGGCGCTGGCCCGGCAGTGGCCGTCCGACACCGTGCACGCCCTGTGCGCGGTGCTGCGCAGCAGGGGGCGGACGCTGGGTGTCGTGACGTTTCTGCGGGGAAGCGGCCGGAGCGCCTTCGAACGGCCGGACGCGATGTACGCGGAGGACGTGGCGGTGCGGATCGCGACGGCGCTGGATCTGGCCGGGGCGATCGGGGAGCGGCGGTGACGGTGCCGCCCCGGCCGGCGCCCGCTCAGTACCGGTAGAAGATCCGGTCCCGGTACTGCTCCATGACCCGGCCGTTCCACTCGTGGCCGCCGTCCACGTTGCCCGAGCGCAGGAACGGCGGCTCGATGCCGCGGTCGGCGAGCGCCCCGGCCGCTGTGGCGGTCACCGCCTGGAGCAGGGCCGTGGTGACGACGGTGGAGGCGGGGCCGAAGGGCGCCGGGACGGTGTCGAGGGTGAGTTCCGCGTCACCGACCGCGATCCGGGAGTCCAGGACGATGTCGCAGTGGTCCTTCAGGAACGTGCCCGAGGAGTGCCGGGACTTCGTCTCGGTGGCGTACGCCACCGATGTCACGCCGATGACCTTCACGCCGAGCGCGCGGGCGTTCATGGCCATCTCCACGGGGAGCGCGTTGCGCCCGGAGAGCGAGATGATCACGAGGGCGTCGCCCGCGCGGACGGGGGAGGAGTCCAGCACGGCGCTCGCGAGTCCGTCGACGCGTTCCAGGGCGGAGCCGAGCGTGGCCGGCATCACGTCGACGCCGACGACGCCGGGCACGGCGAGCAGGTTCATCAGGGCGAGCCCGCCGGCGCGGTAGACGACGTCCTGCGCGGCGAGGGAGGAGTGACCGGCGCCGAAGGCGAAGAGACGGCCGCCGCTCTCCACCGTGTCGGCGAGCAGGGTGCCGGCCGCCTCGATGGTGCCGGCCTCCTCGTCGCGGATGCGTTGCAGCAGGTCGATCGCCGCGTCGAGGAACTGGCCGGCCAGCTTGCGGTCGCTCATGCGGGACCCCTTCGGTGTGGCTGCGTCGCGGATCACGGTGCGGTCTGGACCAGTACGGTGTCAATACGGCCGGGCGGCGTGCGGGAGCCGCGCCGACGCACGGGATCCGACCCGCGAAATCCGCGGGCCGGGACGCCCGGGTCCTCGCACGGCCCGTCCTCTTGCCGGCACGGCACGGTTGTCAGTGGTATGCGTCAGAATTGAATGCAGGGCCAGCGCACGCGCCGGGGCCGTGGCCTCCGGCAGATCTCATCGAGGGGCACGTATGTCCGGACTGATCGACACCACGGAGATGTATCTCCGCACCATCCTCGAGCTGGAGGAGGAAGGTGTGGTCCCCATGCGCGCCCGGATCGCCGAGCGGCTCGACCAGAGCGGGCCGACGGTCAGCCAGACGGTGGCGCGGATGGAGCGCGACGGTCTGGTGTCCGTGGCGGCCGACCGCCACCTGGAGCTGACCGACGAGGGCCGTCGGCTGGCCACGCGCGTGATGCGCAAGCACCGGCTCGCGGAGTGCCTGCTCGTCGACGTGATCGGCCTGGAGTGGGAGCAGGTGCACGCCGAGGCATGTCGCTGGGAGCACGTGATGAGCGAGGCGGTCGAGCGCCGCGTGCTGGAGCTGCTGCGGCACCCGACCGAGTCGCCCTACGGCAACCCCATCCCGGGCCTGGAGGAGCTGGGCGAGAAGGACGGCGCCGACCCGTTCCTGGACGAGGGCATGGTGTCGCTCGCCGACCTCGACCCCGGCCTGGAGGGCAAGACGGTCGTGGTGCGCCGCATCGGCGAGCCGATCCAGACGGACGCGCAGCTGATGTACACGCTGCGCCGGGCGGGCGTGCAGCCCGGCTCGGTGGTGAGCGTGACGGAGTCGGCGGGCGGCGTGCTGGTGGGCAGCGGCGGCGAGGCGGCGGAGCTGGAGGCGGACGTCGCCTCCCACGTGTTCGTCGCCAAGCGCTGATCGTCTCACCGTCGACTGCCGTGCGGCGCCGGTGGTTCGCGCCGCCGAGTCGATCGCGTCGAATCCGGGACTCAGTGAGCCGAATCGCAGCGCCCGGACGAATCGCGTGCCAGGCTGTCGCGTGAGGCATATGACGTACGGGCTCTTGGCCGTGGCCTGACAGCGATGTCGCCCGGCCGGAGAGGGGGAGGACGTGCGGAGAGACGGAGAGGGCCCCGGCGCCGTGCGGCGCCGGGGCCTGTCCTCCCCTGTGCTGACCCGGAGCCCCGAGCTCTCAGGGTCATTCCCCTCGGACCGTTTTCCCCGAGCGGTCCGCCTCCCGTTGAAGATCTCCCCTGGGCAGCGCCGGTCAATCCCCGGAGGGTGTCACTCGAATGAGGGTTGTTGTCCACCGGGACGGCTTTTTCGAATGGGCATTCGATAGTCTGCGGGCGCCGGACGGCCGCGGACACCACGGCAGGCACGGCAGGACACGGTTCACAGGACCGGGCGGGACGGGCGGTCCGAGCGGAGCTTGGGGGTGCCAGGACCTATGGCGCGACGTATCGACGTGACCGGCGCGGGCGGCGTACGCCTCGCGGCCTGGGAGTTCGGCGACCCTCCCAAGACCGACCACGGCGACCCGGTACGGGACGCGGCCGCCGGGCAGGGGGACCGCGGCTTCTCCGGCGTGCTGTTATTGCACGGCCTGATGGGCCGCGCCTCGCACTGGGCCCCCACGGCCCGCTGGCTCTCCGGGCGGCACCGCGCCGTCGCGCTCGACCAGCGCGGCCACGGCCGCAGTGAGAAGCCCCCGCGGGCGTCCTTCACCCGGGAGGCGTACGTCGAGGACGCCGAGGCCGCCGTCGAACAGCTGGGCCTGGGCCCGGCCGTCCTCATCGGTCACGCCATGGGAGCGCTGACCGCCTGGCAGCTGGCCGCCAAGCGTCCCGACCTGGTCCGGGGCCTGATCGTCTGCGACATGCGGGCCTCCGCCCTGGGCGCCGCCTCGCAGCGCGAATGGACCGAATGGTTCCGTGCCTGGCCCGTCCCCTTCGCCACGCTCGCCGACGTGCGCAAGTGGTTCGGCGAGGACGACCCGTGGGTGGAGCGCCCGAACCCGGCACGGGGCGAGTTCTACGCCGAGGTGATGGCCGAGTCCCCGGACGGCTGGCGGCCCGTCTTCGAGCCCGAGCAGATGCTCAAGTCCCGCGAGACCTGGGTCTACGACGCCCACTGGGAGGAACTGGCCCAGGTGCGGTGCCCGACCCTGGTCGTCCGCGGCCTCGACGGCGAGCTGGGCCGCGCCGAGGCCCAGGAGATGGTCCGCGTGCTGCCGCGCGGCCAGTACGCGGAGGTCGCCGACGCCGGCCACCTCGTCCACTACGACCAGCCCGAGGCGTGGCGGGCGGCCATCGAGCCGTTCCTGGAGAGCCTCCGCGAAGGCTGATCCGGCCGTCGTCCGGGCGCCCGCGGCCGGCGTGGAACGTCAAGGTCCCGGAAAAAGAGTTGAACGGGCCGAATCGGCTTCCTAAGGTTGCTGGTACTTCGGAAAGGAGGTGGTTCGGCAGATGTATGCATACCGGACGGAAGAGGTGGCTGCGGGCTAGCGGTCCGCCACCACATCCAGTGCGGTGCCGGACCAGCGTGTGCGAGAAACACGCAGCCGGCCAATTCCACGCAGTCACCCGACCCGCGAGTCGCCGGTACGTCCGGCCGGCTCCTCCACGGAGGAACCAGACTCGCGGGTCGTCTGCGTTTTCCGGGTCGGTCAGGTCGCGATGGTGTCGTAGCCCTCGATCTGACGCGGGTCGCGGGGGCCCGGGCCCACGTAACGGGCCGAGGGGCGGACCAGGCGGCCGGTGCGCTTCTGTTCCAGGATGTGGGCCGACCAGCCGGCCGTGCGGGCGCAGGTGAACATCGAGGTGAACATGTGCGCCGGGACCTCGGCGAAGTCCAGGACGATGGCCGCCCAGAACTCGACGTTGGTCGCCAGGACGCGGTCGGGGCGGCGGTCGTGCAGCTCTTCGAGGGCCGCCTTCTCCAGCGCCTCGGCGACCTCGAAGCGGGGGGCACCCAGTTCGCGGGCCGTGCGGCGCAGGACGCGGGCGCGCGGGTCCTCGGCGCGGTAGACGCGGTGGCCGAAGCCCATGAGGCGTTCGCCCTGGTCGAGGGCCTGCTTCACATACGCCTCGGCGTCGCCCGTGCGTTCGATCTCCTCGATCATGCCGAGCACGCGCGAGGGGGCGCCGCCGTGCAGGGGGCCGGACATGGCTCCCACGGCTCCGGAGAGGGCCGCCGCCACGTCCGCGCCGGTGGAGGCGATGACACGGGCGGTGAAGGTGGAGGCGTTCATGCCGTGCTCGGCGGCGCTCGTCCAGTAGGCGTCCACCGCCGCCACGTGCTTGGGGTCCGGCTCGCCCCGCCAGCGGATCATGAAGCGCTCCACGACGGACTGCGCCCTGTCGATCTCGCGCTGCGGCACCATGGGCAGGCCCTGCCCGCGAGCGGACTGGGCGACGTAGGACAGGGCCATGACGGCGGCGCGGGCGAGGTCCGCGCGGGCCTGCTCGGCGTCGATGTCCAGGAGCGGTTTCAGACCCCACACGGGGGCGAGCATCGCCAGGGCCGACTGGACGTCCACCCGGATGTCGCCGGAATGCACGGGGATGGGGAACGGCTCCGCGGGCGGCAGTCCGGGGTTGAACGCGCCGTCGACGAGCAGGCCCCAGACGTTGCCGAAGGAGACGTGCCCGACGAGGTCCTCGATGTCGACGCCGCGGTAGCGGAGGGCGCCGCCTTCCTTGTCGGGTTCGGCGATCTCCGTCTCGAACGCGACGACTCCTTCGAGCCCGGGTACGAAGTCGGACATCAGGCGGCTCCTCGTGGTCGTGATCGTGGTCGTGGTCGTGTCGTGATGTGTGGCGGAATGCGGCTGCCGGCGGTGCGGTGTGGTCGGCGCTTGATGGATCCACGGTCCGTCCGTCGACTCGCGGTCCTCGCGTCACCCCTGTGATGCCCCGTCCGGCCGGCGGTCATCCAACCGGGACGGAAGCATCACGATATCTCCGAGTGCCACACTTGGGGAGTCCTTGCGGCACTGAGTGCCACCCATTGCCCAAGGAACACCGCCATACGGCAGGATGACCGACGTGACAGACCGAGAAGCCGTGCCCTTCGATCTCGCCTCGATGCGCAAGCAGTACCGGGCCGAGGGGCTCTCCGAGACCGAGCTGGCCGCCACTCCCCTGGAGCAGTTCGCGCGCTGGTTCAAGCAGGCCGCGACGGAGGGCGGGCTGTTCGAGCCGAACGCCATGGTCGTCTCCACGGCCGACGCCGAGGGCCGGCCGAGCTCCCGCACGGTGCTGTTGAAGCACTTCGACGAGCAGGGGTTCGTCTTCTACACCAACTACGACTCCCGCAAGGCCCGCGACCTGGCCGGGAACCCGTACGTGTCGCTGCTGTTCCCCTGGCACCCGATGGCCCGGCAGGTCGTCGTCACAGGGGTCGCCCGGCGGACCGGGCGGGACGAGACGGTCGCGTACTTCCGGTCCCGGCCGCACGGCTCCCAGCTGGGCGCCTGGGCCAGCGCCCAGTCGTCGGTGGTCGGCTCGCGTGACGACCTCGACGCCGCGTACGCGGAGCTGGCCGCGCGTTATCCGGAGGGCGAGCAGGTTCCGGTGCCGCCGCACTGGGGCGGGTTCCGGGTGGTGCCGCAGGCGGTGGAGTTCTGGCAGGGGCGGGAGAACCGGCTGCACGACCGGCTGCGGTACGTGGCTCAGGCGGACGGGGGATGGCGGGTGGAGCGGCTCAGCCCCTGAGGGCGGCCAGCGGGCCCCTCAGATCTTTCCCCAGACGTACGCCGTTCGATGGCCGTCGAGCAGCGCGGCCAGCCGGGCGCGGAAGTCGTCACTGAGTTCGGGCCAGTTCCAGAACTCGAAGCCCAGGGTGCCGAAGGCGAGCGGGGCCTCGTCCCAGGTCCAGTCGGGGACGGGGACCGGGTGGGCGCAGGTGGGGCAGTCGACGGTCGCGGCGCCCGTGTCGTGCCAGGTCCGTATGGCGGTGCCGAAGCGCTGCCAGTGGACGTCCTCCAAGGGAGTGGACGCTCCGCAGTGCGGGCAGAGGGCCGCACCGGGCTTGTCCGCGCCGCTGGTGAAGCCGGTGCGGCGGGTGTGGACGGCGAGTCCGTCCCAGGGCTCGAAATCCCAGTCGTCGGTCACCGCACGCTCCCAGTGCGGGCCCGGCGGATGTCCCAGGGGCTGCCCGAGGACGCACTTCGTGCGTTCGGCGAGGACGATGCCCTCGGCCACGAGCCGGTCCACCACCCGTCGGCCGAGCCGCCCGGCGTCCGCCTCGCTCGCGTCGAGGTCGACGATGACCTGGAAACGGTCGCCCATGGATCAGCCCAGCGCCTCGTCCAGCACTCCGGCCCACTGCTCGACCACCCGCTCCCGGCGGGCGGTGTCGTCGGTCAGGAGGTTGGCGAGACCGAGGCCGCGGGCCATGTCCAGCAGGCCCTGGACGGTCTCGCGCACGCCGGGGCGGGTCTCGTCGGCGCCGAGGAGGTCGACCGCTATGCGGTGGGTCTCGCGGCCGACGCGGGCCTCCAGCTCGGTCACGCGTCCGCGCAGCTGGTCCTCGTTGGAGGCGGCCACCCACAGATGGAGCGCGGCCCGGAACAGCGGCCCGGTGTAGAGGTCGACGAGGGCCGACACCACCGCGTGGCGGTCGCCGGCCGCGGCGCCCTCGGGGAAGAGGGCGCGCAGGGCGACGGAGCGTTCCTCGGCGACGTACTCGACGGCCGCGGTGAACAGGTCCTCGCGGGTCGGGAAGTGGTGCTGGGCGGCGCCCCGGGACACCCCGGCCCGTTCGGCGACGACGGAGACCGTGGAGCCCGCCCAGCCGTGTTCGGCGAGGCAGGCCACGGCGGCCTCCAGGAGCCGCTGCCGGGTGGCCCGGCTGCGGTCCTGCTTGGGGACTCGTTCCGCACGGTCGGCCGTGCTCACACCACCCATTCCGGATCCCGTCGTTCGAGGAAGGCCGTCATCCCCTCGCGGGCCTGCGGGGAGGAGAACAGCCGGGCCGAGAGCGCGGTCAGGTCGGCCGCGTCCCGGTCGAAGGCCTCCAGCACCCTAGCCGTGAGCAGCCGTTTCGTCTCGGCCAGACCCTGGGGTGAGGCACGGCGCACACCGTCCAGGACGGGTTCCAGTACGGCGTCCACGTCGTCGCCCGCCGCCGTGACCAGGCCGATCCGGACGGCCTCGGCGGCGTCGAAGCGCTCGCCGGTGAGGTAGTAGCGGGCCAGGGCGCGCGGGTCGGTGCGGGGCAGGAGGGGGAGGGAGATGACGGCGGGCGCGACGCCGATGCGTACCTCCGTGAAGGCGAAGCCGGCGCCGGTCGACGCCACCGCGATGTCGCAGGCGGCCAGCAGGCCCAGGCCGCCCGCGCGGACGTGTCCGGTCACCCGGGCGACGACCGGCTTGGGCAGCTCCACGATCTGCCGGAGCAGGGCCACCAGCGCGTCCGGGTCGGGCGGATCGCGCAGGTCGGCGCCGGCGCAGAAGGTGTTGCCGGAGTGGGTCAGGAGGACGGCGCGGACGCCGTCGTCCTTCCCCGCCTCCGTGAGCGCGTCGGCCAGTTCGCCGACGAGGGCGGCGGACAGGGCGTTCCGGTTGTGCGGGGAGTCGAGGGTGAGGGTCCTGACGCCCCGCGAGCGCGGATGGGCGATCAGGGTCACGAGCGGTCCCTCAGTTCACGGCGGAGGATCTTGCCGCTGGCCGCCCGTGGGACGCCGTCGATGAAGGTGACCCGGCGTATCCGTTTGTAGGGGGCGACGCGTTCGGCGACGTACATCATGACCTCTCCTTCGGACAGGTCGCCCGCGGCCGGCCGGCGCACGACGTACGCGTGGGGCACCTCGTTGCCGTCGTCGTCGTGGGCGCCGATGACGGCCGCGTCGGCGATGCCGGGGTGGGTGAGGAGGAGGGCCTCCAGTTCGGCGGGGGCCACCTGGAAGCCCTTGTACTTGATCAGCTCCTTGACGCGGTCGACGACGAACAGCCAGCCGTCCTCGTCGACGTGTCCGACGTCCCCGGTGTGCAGCCAGCCGTCGCCGTCGATCATCGCGGCGGTGGCGTCGGGGCGGCCCAGGTAGCCCTTCATCACCTGCGGTCCGCGGATGAGGATCTCGCCGGCCTCCCCGGCCCCGAGGTCCTTGCCGGGGTCGTCGAGGGAGACGATGCGCATCTCGGTGCCGGCGATCAGCTTGCCGACCGTTCCGGGGGGCGCCTCGGCCATGGCGTCCAGGGGGACCACGTGGGTGCCCGGGGAGAGCTCGGTCATGCCGTAGGCCTGGCCGACGGGCGGCAGGCCGAGCCGCTCGGAGCAGGCGGCGGCGAGCTTCGCGTCCAGTGGGGCGGCAGCGCTGACGATGTACTCCAGCGACGACAGGTCGTACTGGGCGACCAGCGGGTGCTTGGCGAGGGCGAGGACGATCGGCGGGGCGACGTACAGGCCGGTGATGCGGTGGGTCTGGATCGCCGCGAGGAACTGATCCAGGTCGAAGCGGGGCAGGACGACGACGGTGGCGCCGAGCCTGAGCGGGGCGTTCATCAGGGCGGTCAGGCCGTAGATGTGGAAGAACGGCAGCACGGCCAGGACGCGGTCGCCGGGCGCGGCGGGCATCGAGGGGTGGAGCTGGGCGAGGTTGGTGGCGATCTGCCGGTGGGTGAGCATCACGCCCTTGGGGATGCCGGTGGTGCCCGAGGAGTACGGCAGCGCGGCGACGTCCTCGGCCGGGTCGACCGCGACCCGGGGTTCGGGCGCGGTCGAGGCCAGCATGTCGATGAGGGAGCGGTGGCCGGGGGCGCTGTCGCACACGAAGATCTCCTGGACTCCGCCGGCGAGCTCGGCGGCCCGGCGCGCGACGTCCAGCAGGGGGGAGACGGTGACGATCCAGCGGGCCCGGCAGTCGCCGAGCTGTTTGGCGAACTCCTCGGCCGTGGCGAGCGGGTGCACGGTCGTGACCGAGGCACCCGCGCGCGTGGCGGCGTAGAAGGCCACGGGGAAGGCGACGGTGTTGGGGCTGTGCAGGGCGAGCACGTCGCCCTTGGTCACGCCGGCCTCGGCGAGGGCGGCGGCGACGCGCCGGTGGAACCGGTCCACCTGCTCGTACGTGAGGGTGGTGCCGTCGGTGCCGTCGATCAGCGCCGGGGTGCTGCCGAACTCGGCGGCCCGGCCGAGGACGGCTTCGTGGATGGGCAGGTCGACGGGCGGGACACTTGCGTACTCGCTGCGGAACATGGTTCCTCCTCGCACGACGCTGTGCCGGATCAGTACGACTTGGGCAGACCCAGGGTCTGGTGGGAGACGTAGTTGAGAATCATCTCCCGGCTCACCGGGGCGATACGAGCCACGCGCGCGGCCGTTATCAGCCGAGCGAGCCCGAACTCGCGCGTGAGGCCGTTTCCGCCGAGGGTGTGCACCGCCTGGTCGACGGCCTTCACACAGGCCTCCCCGGCCGCGTACTTGGCCATGTTGGCGGCCTCGCCCGCCCCGATGTCGTCGCCGGCGTCGTACAGGTGCGCCGCCTTCTGCATCATCAGGCGGGCGAGTTCGAGGTCGATGTGGGCCTGTGCCAGGGGGTGGGCGATGGCCTGGTGGGCGCCGATGGGGGTCTTCCAGACGGTTCGGTCGCGGGCGTACTCGACGGCGCGGGAGAGCGCGTGACGGCCCATGCCGATCGCGAAGGCGGCGGTCATGATGCGCTCGGGGTTGAGGCCGGCGAAGAGCTGGAGGAGGCCGGCGTCCTCCTCGCCGACGAGGGCTTCGGCGGGGAGCCGTACGTCGTCGAGGGTCAGCTCGAACTGCTTCTCGGCGGCGTCGAGTTCCATGTCGATCTGCCGGCGCTCGAAGCCGGGGGTGTCGCGGGGGACGATGAACAGGCAGGGCTTGAGCCTGCCGGTGCGGGCGTCCTCGGTGCGGCCGACGACGAGGGTGGCGTCGGCCATGTCGACACCGCTGACGAAGACCTTGCGGCCGGTGAGGAGCCAGTCGGTGCCGTCCCGGCGGGCGGTGGTGGTGATGCGGTGGCTGTTGGAGCCGGCGTCGGGCTCGGTGATGCCGAAGGCCATCAGGCGGCTGCCGTCGGCCAGGGCGGGGAGCCATTCGCGCTTCTGGGCCCCGGTGCCGAAGCGGGCGATCACCGTGCCGCAGATCGCCGGGGAGACGATCATCATCAGCAGGGGGTTGCCGGCGGCGCCCATCTCTTCGAGGACGAGGCAGAGTTCGGTGATGCCGCCGCCGCCACCGCCGTATGCCTCCGGCAGGTTGACGCCGATGTAGCCGAGCTTGGCGGCCTCCTGCCAGAAGGCCCTGTTGTCGCCCGTGGTGTGGCTCCGGGCGAAGGAGGACACCGCTGCGCGGAGGGCTTGGTGCTCTTGGGATTCGATGACGGTGGTCACTGTGCTCCTTCGGGTACGAGTGGTCGGTGGCTGGTCGCGCCCACGCGGCGGAGCCGCATATTCGATGCAGCCCCCGCGCCCCCGGGTCAGTTGCTCTCGACCACCGCCAAGAGCGTGCCCATCTCCACTTGCCGCCCGGGAGCCACCTGCAGAGCGGCCAGTTTCCCGGTGACCGGGGCGGTGATCTTGTGTTCCATCTTCATCGCCTCCAGCCAGAGGAGGGGCTGGCCCGCCTGGACGGCGGTCCCCTCGGTCAGGCCCTCCGCGACGCGGACGACCGTGCCCGGCATGGGGGCGAGCAGGGAGCCGGGGGCGTGCTGGGCGGTGGGGTCGGGGAAACGGGGCAGGGCGGTGAGGGCCGTGGCACCCACGTGGACCCGGTCGCCGTAGCGGGCGACCTCGTAGCGGCGCCGGACGCCGTCGGCCTCGAGGACGACGAGGCCGGCGTCGGCGTGCACGACGCGTACGCCGTCGGCGGTGAGGCCGGTACGGGTGTGGTGGTAGCGGACCTCGTGCTCCTCGCCCGCCATGGCGTACCGCTTGACCTGCGGCTGCGAGGGCAGGTTGCGCCAGCCGCCGAACCGGGAGCGGGCCGGGCGGCAGGCGTCGGCGAGGGCGGCGGCCAGGGGGGCGAGGGGGTCGGGTGCCGGCTCGGTCAGTCCGGGCAGGTGGCGGTCGTAGAAACCGGTGTCCATGCGGCCGGCGGTGAACTCCTCGTGCCGCAGGGAGCGCACGAGCAGGTCCCGGTTGGTGACCGGGCCGTGGATGGCCGCCCGCTCCAGTGCACCGGCGAGCCGCCGCACCGCCTCCGCGCGTGTGGGGGCGTGGGCGACGGCCTTGGCGATCATCGGGTCGTAGTGGACGCCGATGTCGTCGCCGTCGGTGTAGCCGGTGTCGAGGCGGACGCCGTCGGGGACGGCGAGGCGGTGCAGACGGCCGGTCTGCGGGGCCCAGCCGTTCGCCGGGTCCTCGGCGTAGATGCGGGCCTCCACGGCGTGGCCACGCGCGCGCGGAGGGTCGGTCTCCAGGGCGTGGCCCTCGGCGATCCGGAGCTGGAGGGCGACCAGGTCGACGCCGAACACCGCTTCCGTGACGGGGTGTTCGACCTGGAGGCGGGTGTTCATCTCCAGGAAGTGCGCCGTGCCGCCGGCGACGAGGAACTCGACGGTCCCGGCGCCGACGTAGTTGACGGCGCGGGCGGCGCGCACCGCCTGCTCGTACAGGTCCTGGGTGAGCGCCTCGGTCAGTCCCGGTGCCGGGGCCTCCTCGATCACCTTCTGGTGGCGGCGCTGGAGGGAGCAGTCGCGGGTGCCGAGCGCCCAGACCGTGCCGTGGGTGTCGGCGAGGATCTGCACCTCGACGTGCCGGCCGCGCTCCACATAGGGCTCGGTGAACACCTCGCCGTCGCCGAAGGCGCTCGCGGCCTCCGCGCGGGCGGCGGCGAGTTCGGCGTCGAGGTCCGCGAGCCGCCGGACCACGCGCATGCCGCGTCCGCCGCCGCCCGCGGCGGCCTTCACCAGCACGGGCAGGTCGGCCTCGGTGACCTGCTTCAGGGGCGCGACGCCCATCAGTTCCTTGGCGCGCGTCTTGGAGGCCATGGCCTCGATCGCCTCCGGCGGCGGCCCGATCCAGGTCAGGCCCGCGTCGACGACGGCACGTGCGAAGTCGGCGTTCTCGGAGAGGAAGCCGTAGCCGGGGTGCACGGCGTCGGCACCCGCGGCGACGGCCGCCTTCACGATCGTCTCGCCGCGCAGGTACGTCTCGGCGGACGCCGCCCCCGGCAGCCGTACCGCCGCGTCGGCCACGCGCGTGTGGAGGGCGTTCTCGTCGGCGTCCGAGTGCACCGCGACCGTGCGGACGCCCAGCTCGCGGCAGGTGCGGAAGATCCGGCAGGCGATCTCGCCCCGGTTGGCGACGAGGACAGTGCTGATCAAGGTGATCCCCTCACATCCGGAAGACGCCGAAGCCACCGCGCACGCCCTCGTAGGGCGCGGTGTGGACGGCTGACAGGCACAGGCCGAGGACGGTGCGGGTGTCGCGCGGGTCGATGACGCCGTCGTCGTACAGCCGCCCGGACAGGAACATCGGCAGCGACTCGGACTCGATCTGCTGCTCCACCATGGCGCGCAGCGCCGCGTCGCCCTCCGCGTCGTACGGCTGCCCCTTCGCGGCGGCCGACTGGCGGGCGACGATGGAGAGCACGCCCGCGAGCTGCTGCGGGCCCATGACGGCGGACTTGGCGCTGGGCCAGGCGAACAGGAAGCGCGGGTCGTAGGCCCTGCCGCACATGCCGTAGTGGCCGGCGCCGTAGGAGGCGCCGATGAGGACCGACAGGTGGGGGACCTTCGAGTTGCTCACCGCGTTGATCATCATCGCGCCGTGCTTGATGATGCCGCCCTGCTCGTACTCCTTGCCGACCATGTAGCCGGTGGTGTTGTGCAGGAACACCAGCGGGATGTCGCGCTGGTTGGCGAGCTGGATGAACTGGGCGGCCTTCTGCGACTCCTCGCTGAAGAGGACCCCTCGGGCGTTGGCCAGGATGCCGACCGGGTAGCCGTGCAGGGTCGCCCAGCCGGTGGTCAGGCTCGTCCCGTACAGCGGCTTGAACTCGTCGAAGTCGGAGGCGTCGACGATCCGGGCGATCACCTCGCGCGGGTCGAAGGGGGTTTTGAGGTCGCCCGGGACGATGCCCAGCAGCTCCTCCGGGTCGTACTTGGGCGGCTCGGCGGGGCCGGGATCGGGGTACGCCTTGCGATGGCCCAGGCGGGCCACGACCCGCCGGGCCTGCCGGAGCGCGTCCGGTTCGTCGACGGCGAAGTGGTCGGCGAGGCCCGACACGCGCGCGTGCATCTCGGCGCCGCCGAGGGACTCGTCGTCGCTCTCCTCGCCGGTGGCCATCTTCACCAGCGGCGGCCCGCCGAGGAACACCTTGGCGCGTTCCTTGACCATGATCACGTGGTCGGACATGCCGGGGACGTAGGCGCCCCCGGCCGTGGAGTTGCCGAAGACGACGGCGATCGTGGGGATGCCGGCCGCCGACAGCCGGGTCAGGTCGCGGAAGATCGCGCCGCCCGGGATGAAGATCTCCTTCTGGGAGGGCAGGTCGGCGCCCCCGGACTCCACGAGGCTGATGCAGGGCAGCCGGTTGGCGAGCGCGATGTCGTTGGCGCGCAGGGCCTTCTTCAGGCTCCACGGGTTGCTGGCGCCGCCGCGCACGGTCGGGTCGTTGGCGGTGATCAGGCACTCGACGCCCTCGACGACGCCGATGCCGGTGACGAGGGAGCCGCCGACCGCGTACTCGCTCCCCCAGGCCGCCAGCGGCGACAGCTCCAGGAAGGGCGTGTCGGGGTCGAGGAGCAGTTCGATGCGCTCGCGGGCGAGGAGTTTGCCGCGCCCCCGGTGCCGGGCGACGTACTTGTCGCCGCCGCCCGCAAGGGCCTTGGCGTGCTCGGCGTCGAGGTCGGCGAGTTTGGCGAGCATGGCCTCGCGGTTGGCCCGGTGGTCGGGGGCGGTGGGGTCGAGGGCGGAGGCGAGGACGGTCACAGGAGAACCTCCGGGATGTCCACGTGCCGGGCGCGCAGCCATTCGCCGAGCGCCTTGGCCTGCGGGTCGAAACGGGCCTGGGCGGCGACGCCCTCGCCGAGGATGCCCTCGACGACGAAGTTGAGGGCGCGCAGGTTGGGGAGTGTGTGCCGGGTGACGGGCAGGTCGCGGGCCTCGGGGATCAGCTCGCGGAACCGGTCGGCGGTCAGCTCGTGCGCGAGCCACCGCCAGGCGTCGTCCGTCCGCGCCCACACGCCGACGTTGGCGTTCCCGCCCTTGTCGCCGCTGCGGGCCCCGGCGACGAGACCGAGCGGGGCGCTTGTGCGCGGCCCGCGCGGCAGCGGCTCCGGCAGCGGTGGTTCCGGTACGGCGTCGAGTACGGCGGTGTCCTGGGCCGGCGCCACAGGGACCCGGCGTCCGTCGTGGAGGACGGCCACGTGGTCCACGGTGCCCTGGGGGACGTACACGTCCTCGAAGACCCCGTAGGGGGCGCCCTTTCCGGGGGGCGCCGTCACGTGGAAGCCGGGGTAGCTCGCGAGGGCGAGTTCGACGGCGGCCCCGCTCAGCGCCCGCCCGACGGCCCGCTGGTCGGCGTCCCGGACGACGAGCCGCAGCAGGGCGCTCGCCGTCTCCTCGGTGGGGGCGTCCGGGCGGTCGGTGCGGACGAGGTCCCAGCGCACCTCGGCGGGCGGCGACTTGGCGAGCGCGTCCGTCATCTGCTCCCGCACGAGGGCGGCCTTCTCCTCGATGTCGAGGCCGGTGAGCACGAAGGTGACCTCGCCCCGGAAGCCGCCGAGCCGGTTGCGGCCGACCTTGAGCGTGGGCGGCGGGGCCTCGCCGCGCACGCCGTCGATCCGCACGCGGTCGGGTCCGTCCTGCGTGAGCCGTACGGTGTCCAGCCGGGCGGTGACGTCCGGCCCCGCGTACCGGGCGCCGGCCGTCTCGTACAGCAGCTGGGCCGTCACCGTGCCGGTGTCGACGAGGCCGCCGGTGCCGTCGTGCTTGGTGATGACGCAGGTGCCGTCGGCGTGCAGTTCGGCGAGGGGGAAGCCGGGCCGCCGCACGTCCCCGTCGCGGAAGAAGGCGTAGTTGCCGCCGGTGGCCTGCGTCCCGCACTCCAGCACGTGTCCGGCGACGACCGCGCCCGCGAGCCGGTCGTACTCCGTCGGCGCCCAGCCGAAGTGCGCGGCGGCGGGCCCGGTGACCAGGGCGGCGTCGGTGACCCGCCCGGTGACCACCACGTCGGCGCCCGCGCGCAGGCACTCCGCGATGCCGAAACCGCCGAGGTAGGCGTGCGCGGCGAGGCTGCCCGGGTGGCCGGCGGTGAGGTCGTCGCCCTCGACGTGCGCGACGCGGACGGGGATGCCGAGCCGGTCGGCGAGCGCGCGTACGGCGTCGGCGAGCCCGGCGGGGTTGAGCCCGCCGGCGTTGCTGACGATCTTCACGCCCCGCTCGTGGGCGAGGCCCAGGCACTCCTCCAGCTGCCGCAGGAACGTGCGGGCGTACCCGGCACCGGGGTCCTTGAGCCGGTCGCGGCCGAGGATGAGCATGGTCAGCTCGGCGAGGTAGTCGCCGGTGAGGACGTCCAGCGGGCCGCCGGTGAGCATCTCGCGCATGGCGTCGAAGCGGTCGCCGTAGAAGCCGGAGGCGTTGCCGATGCGGAGCACGGTCACCGGGCGTCCCCCTTCGGCGGGCGGCCGGTGCCGGGCGGTCCCGCGAACGCCTGGGCGATGTCGAGCCAGCGGTCGGCCTCGGGACCGACGGCGGTGAGGGCGAGGTCGGCGCGGTGGGCGCGCCGGGTGGCGAGGAGGCAGAAGTCGAGGGCGGGGCCGGTGACCCGCTGGGCGGCGTCCTCGGGTCCGTACGCCCACAGGTCACCGTTCGGACCGGTGAGCTCGACGCGGAACTGCTCGGCGGGCGGGGTGAGGCCGTGGGCCGTGAAGGCGTAGTCCCGGGCACGGACCCCGATGCGGGCCACATGCTTCAGACGGTCGGTGGGTGGGCGCATCACACCGATCGTGTCCGCGATGTCCAGGCCGTGGGCCCAGGTCTCCATGAGCCGGGCGGTGGCCATGGAGGCGGCCGCCATGGGCGGTCCGTACCAGGGGAAGCGAGCGCCGGCCGGGGCCTCCCGCAGCGCCTTGTCGAGCGCGGTACGTCCTTCCCGCCAGGCCGTCAGCAGTTCGGCGGGCGGCAGGGCGGCACCCTCCTCCGCACCCTCGTCGACGAAGGTGCCGGGCGCGGTCAGGGCCTTCTCGACCAGGGCACGGAACCCGTCCTCGTCGGTGACGGCCAGGAGGGCCGACCGGTCCGTCCAGGCCAGGTGCGCGATCTGGTGGGCGATGGTCCAGCGCGGGGCGGGGGTGGCGAGCGCCCACTGCTCGGGGCTCAGCCGGGCGACCAGCGCGTCGAGTTCCTCGCTCTCCTCGCGCAGGTCGTCGAACACGGGCGTCGGGTCGGACACGGAGCGCTCCCCTCGGGCACGGCGGCGTGCGGCGCGGTGTGGTGAGGAGCATGGCAGCAGGCCCAGAAACAATCAAGCATGCTTGCATGAATTGATCCGGGGCGGGGCCGGGGCCCGGCCCGGGCGGTGGAAGGTGCTACTGGCCGTCGGCCCCCGGCCCCGGCAGCGCTCGCTCGGCCCTCTTGCCCCGCCCCACCTGGGTCCGCACCGCCCCCATGCTGGCCGCGATGACCAGGGCGATGGCGGCGGACTGGCCGGCGGACAGGGCCTGGTCGAGGATGAGGAAGCCGGCCGCCGCGGCGAGGGCGGGCTCCAGGCTCATGAGGATGGCGAAGGTGGGCGCGGGCAGGCGGCGCAGGGCGAGCAGTTCGAGGGTGTACGGCAGGACGGAGGAGAGCAGGGCCACCCCGGCACCCAGCGCGAGCGTCACCGGGTCGACCAGCCTGGCCCCCGACTCGGCGATGCCCAGAGGCAGGAACAGCACGGCCCCGACCGCCATGGCGAGGGCCAGTCCGTCCGCCTGCGGGAAGCGGCGGCCCGTACGGGCGCTGAAGACGATGTACGCGGCCCACATGGCCCCCGCTCCCAGCGCGAAGGCGGCACCGGCCGGGTCGAGGCCGTCGAAGCCGCCGCCACCGAGGAGGAAGACACCGGCCAGGGCGAGCGCGGCCCAGATGAGGTTGACCGCGCGGCGGGAGGCGAGGACGGAGAGGGCGAGCGGGCCGAGCACCTCCAGGGTGACGGCGGGGCCGAGGGGGATGCGGTCGACGGCCTGGTAGAAGAGGCCGTTCATGCCGGCCATGGCGATGCCGAAGACGACGACCGTGCCCCAGTCGGCGCGGGAGTGGCCGCGCAGCCGGGGACGGCAGACCAGCAGCAGGACGACCGCGGCCACCACCAGCCGCAGGGTCACGACCCCGAGCGCCCCGGCCCGGGGCATCAGACTGACCGCCAGCGCGGCACCGAACTGCACGGAGACGCCGCCGGCGAGTACCAGGCCGACCGGTCCGAGGGAGCCCCATCGGCCGGGGGTGCCGCCCGGCGCCGGCGTGCCGCCGGTGGCGTGCGGAGCCGCGGGGGCGGCCGGGGTCGGCGTGCCGGGGGTGGCGCTGGGGGTGCTCACGGGTGCTCCGGGGACGGTCTGCGATTCGGTGTCGTTCACCGTGCTGTACGGCACAGTCCAGGGTAGTGGACTCGGTCAGGCGTGTAGCCCTGCCATGCAACTGTCGTCGGCGGGGAGCGCGCCTGTCAACGGATATCCACCGGACGGACGGGCTCGCCGGACGGGACGCCTCGCGGGCGGGATAGCGTCCGCAGCGACGAGACGACCGGCCCGACTCCCCGCACCCACCCGGAGGCCCCGTGAGACGACTCCTCGCCCGCGTCTGGCGCATGCTGCGCCCGGTGCAGAGCCGCATCATGTGGTGTCTGAACGCCAAGTTCGTCGTCGGCGTGACCGGCGTCGTGCGCGACGACGAGGGGCGGGTGCTGATGCTCCGGCACCGGATGTGGCCGCCGGGCCGCCAGTGGGGCCTGCCGAGCGGCTTCGCGCGCAAGGGCGAGGACTTCCGGGCGACGGTGGTGCGCGAGGTCAAGGAGGAGACCGGCCTCGACGTGGAGGTGGGCCGCCTGGTGATGCTGAACAGCGGCTTCCGTACCCGCATGGAGGTGGCGTACGAGGCCCGTCTGCTCGGCGGCGAACTGCGCCTCGACCCGTTCGAGATCCTGGAGGCCCGCTGGTGCGCCCCGGACGACCTGCCCGAGGGCGCCCAGCCGGTGTGCGGTCCGCTGGTGCGGGGCGAGACGGTCCCCTGAGTCCCCCGAGTCCCCTGAGTCCCCTGAGTCCCCCGAGTCCCCTGAGTCCCCTGAGTCCCGTGAGTCCCCTGAGTCCCCTGAGTCCCCTGAGTCTTCTGAAGGCGTACCGCTTCGTACGGCGCTAGCGGGCGATCCCCCCGCCGCCCATGAGCAGGTCCAGCCCCTCGCTGTCGTCGAAGGTGTCCCCGTGCAGCCGGGTGACGCCCCCGGTGGACGGTCCGTCGGCCGTGCCGGGCAGCAGCCAGGCGACGCTGTCGATCGTGTCGCTGCCCGGCGCGGTCACCACCAGCTCGGCCCGGTGGTCGCCGTCCAGGTCGGTGAGGCCCACCGAACTGCCGAAGCCGGCCCGCCCGCCCGGGTCGGCGCCGAGGTCGCTCCCGTCGAGCACCCGGGCCCCTTCACCGGTGAGGCCGTCCGGCCCGCCCGGCAGGAACAGCACCTGCTCCGGGCCCGGCTCCGCGTACGGGGCCCGCCGGGAAGCTCCGGCCACCACGTCCGCGTATCCGTCGCCGTTCACGTCCCCGGTGTCCAGGGAGCCGAGGACGGCGTTCTCGTCCTGGGGTTCCTCACCGGGCACACCCGGCGTGTCGCGGTCGATCGTCGTCCTCCGCTTCCCCGGCCCGGACTCCGACCCGTACACCACCGTCACCCCGCTGCGGCTCGCGTCGCCGCCCCGGGGGCTGAGGACCAGGTCGCCGTATCCGTCGCTGTCCACGTCACCGACGGCCGCCGTCGCCGCGCCGGGGAGGTCGACGCCGTCCGGCTGGGTGAGGCCGTCCGGGCCGCCCCGGAAGTAGCCGACCGGCCAGCGCTTCTCGGACCACGGCGCACCGGAGGGCCCGCCGTAGTGGAAGGTCACCAGGTCGTCGGCGCCGTCGCCGTCCAGGTCCCCGGCGACGAGGTCACGGAAAGTCGCGGACTCGACACCCCCCTCGGGCTCGCGCGGGGCGGGGACCCGCCCCGTCCCCGCCGGGGTGCCGTCCCGTTCGAAGGGACCCTTGAGCAGCCCTCTGCCGGAACCGAGCCCGAAGACGAGGTCGGCGTGCCCGTCCCCGTCGAAGTCACCGGCTGCGAGCTGCTCCTCCAGGATCGGGTCGTTGTCCCACGCGACGTGGCTGCCGTCCGTCCCCGGTACCCGATTGGCACGCGACAGCCCGTCCGGGGAACCCCACATGACGACGACGCCCGGTCTCCAGTCGAAGACGGCGGTGGCGAGGTCGGTGTACCCGTCCTCGTCGAGGTCACGGGCCACCACATCGGTCCCGAAGAACGCCTCGTGGCGGTTCCTCCCGGGTATCCCGGGGTCGTCCTGCGTGAGGTACTGGCAGCGGCCGAGGCCCGTGCCGTCCCCCGCCCCGTACGCCACCTCGATGCTGCCGCCGCCATACCCGCCCTTCACGTCCCCCTGCGAGCCGAAGGCCAGGTCGGGGTGGCCGTCCCCGTCGAAGTCGGCGGCGGGTGCGGCACCGGCCGGGGCGGGCCGGGCCACGGGCGCGGTGCCATGGGCGGTGGTGCGGCACGCGTGCGGTGCGGTGATGCCGGGAGCCTTGTCGTCCGACACGAGGACGGACCCGGCCACGACGGCCAGCGCCGCCGCCCCGCACCCGGTCACCCACCGCCTCTTGCCGGCGCGCGTCCGCCCCCGCGCCCCGCTCCGCCCGTCGCCCGAACCACGCATACGATCAAGAACGCCCCGGCGACGCACCACGGTTCCCCTCCCCCGCCCCCGGCTCACGCCGGTCGGCGCCCGATGGCCAGCAGGTGCGAACCGGCCGCCAGCAGCTCCGGGTGGGACTCGGCCATGCGGGCGGCGGCGAGCACCGAATCGAACAGGTCCGAGTCACGGAACGACTGACCGGTGTTCCGCTCCGCCGCCGCCAGCAAGGACCACGCGGGGCCTTCGATCCCGAACACGTCCGCACCCTCGAAGCCCGCCGCCACCACCTCGTCGCGCAACTGCGCCCCGCTGTGGAAGTACGCCGAGGTGAACGCCTTCTTCCCGTCGTGGACCTGGGTGGTGAGGATGGTGCCGATGCTCTCCCGCAGCGGGTCCTTGTGCAGATGCGCGTACGCGGCATGCTCGAACAGCGACGCGTACCGGTTGATACCGGCCACCGCCAGCAGATGCCGCGCGGAAACACTCCGTTTCCGGAGCCGCACGCACCATGCCACGACTGCCAACACGGAGTCAGGACCCCTGCGACGGGTGGAGCCGTCCGGGGGGGGTGGCCACCAGCTGAGCCCTGATCGGAGCTGTTGACATGACCGAGCTAATCGGCCGCATCGTCACGTGGGTGAGCCTGCTGTTCGACCCTCGAGGCCCGCGTCTGCGTCACCCGGCCTCACCTCCGGCACCACAACGACTGGCCGCACCCGACGTCCTCCCCCTCCCCTCCCACCGCAGCCCCTACGGCCTGCCCTCCGTCCTCGACGGTGCCGAGACGGTGTCCGTGCGCCCGTACGTCGTCGCGTGCCGGCCGTACGGGAGGGAGGCGGCGTGAAGGAGCCGCGGCTGCTGCCCTGGGCCGGTGACGAGGGCAAGCCGTGCTACCTGGTCACCGATGACGACGGTGGCCCCGTGTCGCGGCTGGCCGACATCGCCGAGGCCACTCAGCTCGCCATGGGCACGGAGCTGATCACCCACGCCCGGAATATTCTTCCCGACGCCTCACACTACGAACTCCACTACCTCGCGGAGCGATTGACCGAGGCTCTCGGCGACGCGCTGCGCGTCGCCGAGAGCCGGGGACGGAGACTGCGCGGGCTCAACTGAGCGGGTGGATGACACTCAGGACGGTTTTGTCACCCGTTCTCATCACGACCGCCCAGCCCCTCCGCCAGCACCTCCGCCAGATGACGCCCCCGTACCCCCGCGAGCTGTGCCAGTTGCGTACGGCAGGAGAAGCCGTCCGCCAGGACCACCGCTCCCTCCGGTGCCTCGCGCACCGCCGGCAGCAGCTGGTCCTCCGCGCAGGCCGCCGACACCTCGTAGTGGCCCTTCTCGAAGCCGAAGTTGCCGGCGAGTCCGCAGCAGCCGCCGCTCAGCTCGCCGGTGAGGCCGGCGGCCTCGCGCAGGCGGCGGTCGGCCGTGTCGCCGAGGACCGCGTGCTGGTGGCAGTGGGTCTGGCCGGTGACCGGGCGGTCGATGGCCGGCGGGGTCCAGTCGGGGGCATGGCGCTCCAGCGTCTCCGCGAAGGTGAGGACGCGGGCGGCGAGCCGGGCCGCGCGGGGATCGTCGTGCAGCAGCTCCGGCAGGTCGGTGCGCAGGGCCGCGGCGCAGCTCGGCTCCAGGACGACGACCGGGGCGCCGGACTCCAGCACCGGGGCCATGAGGTCGAGCGTGCGGCGCATCACCGCGCGCGCCCGGTCGAGCTGGCCCGTGGAGACGTACGTCAGCCCGCAGCACACCCGGCCACGACGGGCCGTCAGCAGGGCGGCCGCCGTGCGCGACCTGCCGTCGCCGATCCGGCCGCGCGGTGTCCGCAGCGTCGGCGGCAGGGCCACGCGCAGCCCCGCCGCCTCCAGGACCCGTACGGCCGCCCGGCCCACGGACGGCGACAGGTGCTCGGTGAAGGTGTCGGGCCACAGGACGACCAGCTCCCCCGCGCCTTCCGTGCGAGCCCGTTTCCGCCACCACCGGCTGAACGTCTCCCCCGCCAGTCGCGGCACCGCCCGCTCCCCCGCGATCCCGCCCAGCCGCTTGGCCACCGCCGCCACCGGCCCCACGGACGCCAGCGCGTTGACGACCGGTGCCGTCCCCGTGCGGGCCGCCCAGCGCAGCCACACCGGCAGCCACCCCATGCTGTAGTGGGCGGCGGGGCGGCGGCGGCCGGCGTAGTGGTGGTGCAGGAACTCGGCCTTGTAGGTGGCCATGTCGACCTCGACCGGGCAGTCCGAGCGGCAGCCCTTGCAGGACAGGCACAGGTCGAGGGCGTCGCGGACCTCCGTCGACCGCCAGCCCTCGGTCACCAGCTCTCCGGCGAGCATCTCGTGCAGCAGCCGGGCACGCCCGCGCGTGGAGTGCTCCTCCTGCCCCGTCACCCGGAAGGACGGGCACATGACGGACGGGCCCGCCGCCGACGCCGTACGGCACTTGGCGACGCCCACGCAGCGCCGTACGGCCGCCGAGAAGTCACCGCCGTCGGACGGGTAGCCGAAGGCGACGTCCACCGGGCGGCGCGGCAGGACGGAGAAGCGGAGGTTCGCGTCGAGCGGCGCCGGGCGCACCAGCATGCCGGGGTTGAGCAGGTCGTCCGGGTCCCAGACCGCCTTGGCCTTCTCGAACAGGGCCACCGTCTCCGGGCCGTACATCCTCGGCAGCAGCTCCGCCCGCGCCTGTCCGTCGCCGTGCTCCCCCGACAGCGAGCCGCCGTGTGCGACGACCAGTTCGGCGAGTTCCTCGGAGAAGCGGCGGAAGCGGGCGATCCCCGCCTCGGTCAGCAGGTCGAAGTCGATGCGGACGTGGATGCAGCCGTCACCGAAGTGCCCGTACGGCGTGCCGCGCAGGCCATGGGCGGTGAGCAGGCCACGGAAGTCCCGCAGGTAGGCGCCTAGCCGCGCGGGTGGCACCGCGCAGTCCTCCCACCCGGGCCACGCCTCGGAGCCGTCCGGCATCCGCGTCGCCGTGCCGCTCGCGTCCTCCCGGATCCGCCACAGCGCCCGCTGCCCCGCCGGGTCGGTCACCACCCGGGCGTCGACGACGTCGGCGGCCCGCACGACCGCCTCGGCACGCGCGCGTGCCTCCGCCTCCGTCCGCCCGCCGGTCTCCACGAACAGCCAGGCCCCGCCGCGGGGCAGCCCGGCCGGTTCCGGCACCAGGTCCGCCGCCATGCCCTCCACCGTCAGCGGCCCGAGCGGCAGCAGCCCGGCCGCCGCCTCCGCCGCCGCGCCCTCGTCGGCGTAGGCCAGCACCGCGAGCGCACGCGCGGGCGGCGCCTCGACGAGCCGGACGACGGCCTCGGTCAGCACGCCGAGGGTGCCCTCCGAACCGCAGAAGGACCGGGCCACGTCCGCGCCGTTCTCGGGCAGCAGCGCGTCCAGTGCGTATCCGGAGATGCGGCGGGGCAGTTCGGGGAAGCCGGTGCGCAGTCGCGCGAGTTCGCCCTCCGCCAGCTCCCGCAGACCCTGCGGCGCCCCGGTCCAGCCCTGCCCGAGCCGGAGCCGCCGCCCGCGCGCGGTGAGCACCGTCAGCTCCCGCACGCTGTCCGCCGTCGTGCCCCAGGCCACCGAGTGCGACCCGCAGGAGTTGTTGCCGATCATCCCGCCGAGCGTGCACCGGCTGTGCGTGGAGGGATCGGGCCCGAAGCGCAGGCCGTGCGGGGCGGCCGCCTCCTGGAGGCGGTCCAGGACCAGTCCCGGCTGGACGACGGCCGTGCGCTCCCGCGGGTCCAGGTCCAGCAGCCGGTTCATGTGCCGGGTGAAGTCCAGCACCACGCCCGTCCCCGTCGCCTGCCCGGCGATCGAGGTGCCCCCGCCGCGCGGCACGACCGGTACCCCGTGCCCCCGGCACACCTCCAGCGCGGCCGCCACGTCGTCGGCGTCGCGCGGTGCCACGACACCGAGCGGCACCCGCCGGTAGTTGGACGCGTCCATCGTCGTCAACGCCCGGGAGGTGACGTCGAACCCGACCTCGCCCCGGACGACCTCGCGCAGTGCTGCCTCCAGATCGGTCATGCGACCAGGATGCTCTCGTAGCTCCCCACAGGTCCGTTGGGCGGAGATCTCGTCTCATCGAACGGACACGTCGCCGTCCGGTTTCACCGAAGAGATACCCTCCGGCTCGTGGCTGAGATCCAGATTCCTGCTGACATCAAGCCCGCGGACGGTCGATTCGGCGCGGGTCCCTCCAAGGTGCGGGTGGAGGCGCTGGACGCCCTGGCCGCCACCGGTACCTCCCTGCTCGGCACCTCCCACCGCCAGGCCCCGGTCAAGAACCTGGTCGGCAAGGTGCGCGAGGGCATCCGCGAGCTGTTCCGGCTCCCCGACGGCTACGAGGTGATCCTCGGCAACGGCGGTTCCACCGCGTTCTGGGACGTCGCGACCCACGGCCTGATCGAGAACAAGTCGCAGCACCTCAGCTTCGGCGAGTTCAGCTCCAAGTTCGCCAAGGCGGCCAAGCTCGCCCCGTGGCTGGCCGAGCCCACGATCATCTCCGCCGACCCGGGCACGCACCCCGAGGCGCAGGCCGAGGCCGGCGTGGACGTCTACGCCTTCACGCACAACGAGACCTCGACCGGCGTCGCCATGCCCGTCAAGCGCGTGGCCGGTGCCGACGAGGGCGCCCTCGTCCTGGTCGACGCGACCTCCGGCGCCGGCGGCCTGCCGGTCGACATCGCCGAGACCGACGTCTACTACTTCGCCCCGCAGAAGTCCTTCGCCTCCGACGGCGGCCTGTGGATCGGCATCTTCTCCCCGGCCGCGATCGAGCGCGCCGAGCGGATCCACGCGAGCGGCCGGCACGTCCCGGAGTTCTTCTCGCTGCCGACGGCGATCGACAACTCCCGCAAGAACCAGACGTACAACACCCCGGCCCTCGCCACGCTGTTCCTCCTCAACGAGCAGCTGGAGTGGATGAACGGCCAGGGCGGCCTGGACTTCACCACCGGCCGCACCGCCGCCTCCGCGCGCACGCTGTACGGCTGGGCGGAGGACGTGAAGTTCGCGAGCCCGTTCGTCACCGACCCGGCCAAGCGCTCGCAGGTCATCGGCACGATCGACTTCACCGACGAGGTCGACGCCGCCGCCGTCGCCAAGGTGCTGCGTGCCAACGGCATCGTCGACACCGAGCCGTACCGCAAGCTGGGCCGCAACCAGCTGCGCGTCGCGATGTTCCCGGCGATCGACCCGGCGGACGTCGAGGCGCTGACCAAGTGCGTCGACTACGTGATCGAGAAGCTCTAGCGGCCGGCCCCGTGTCGGGCCCGTCCGACGGTTCCCGAAGGCGCCCAGCACCACGTGCGGGGCGCCTTCCCCGTCTCTGCCCCGCGGGTTGCCGGTCGCATCGAGCAGGAGGCCCCGGCGGGTCCGCCGGGGCCTCGGTGTGCGTCAGCGGCTGAGCCGCTGGAACCTCCGCACCGCGAGCGGCAGGAAGATCACCGTGAGTACGACGGGCCACACCCCCGCCATCAGCAGCGCGTGCTGCTCGACCCACGAGTCGCCACCGCCGACGGGTGTGCCGAAGAGCTCGCGGGCGGCCGCGGCCGTGGAGGAGATGGGGTTCCAGGCGGCCACCCAGCCCAGCCAGTCGGGCATCAGCTGCGGGGCGACGAAGATGCTGGAGATCATCGTCAGCGGGAACGCCACCGCGAACAGCCCTCCCGCCGCCTCCGGGTTGGGCACGAGCAGTCCGAGCCAGACGCCGATCCAGATCAGCGCGAACCTGAGCCACAGCAGCAGCCCGAACGCGGCCAGGAAGCCCCAGCCCCCGTCCGGCCGCCAGCCCATGGCCAGTGCGGTCAGCATCATGATGCCCAGCTCGGCGCAGGCGACCACGAGATCGGTCACCCCGCGCCCGGCCACCACCGCCGAGGAGGCCATCGGCATGGAGCGGAACCGGTCGATGACGCCCTTGGTGGAGTCGTAGACGACGACGGTCGCGGTGTTGATGAAGCCGAACGCCATCGTCATCACGAACATCCCCGGCATCAGGAAGTCCTTGTAGTCACCACCGCCGGGCACGGTCATCGCGCTGCCGAAGACGTAGCCGTACAGCAGCACGGAGAGGATCGGGAAGCCCAGCTGCCAGGCGATGTTGACGGGCTGGCGCTGGTAGTGGGTCAGGCCGCGGCGGACGATGTTGCCGCAGTCGGCGAGCAGCCAGTACAGGCGTCCGTGACGGCTCGGCCCGGTCAGGTCGACGGCGCTCATGCGGATGCCTCCTTGCTCTGCGGGACGTCGGTCCGGTGTCCGGTCAGGCGCAGGAACACGTCGTCGAGGCTCGGCCTGCGCAGCCCGATGTCCTCGACCCGGACCCCCTCGTCCCGCAATGTGCGCGCCACCTCGGTCAGGGCGTTCACCCGGTCGGTGACCGGGGCGTGCACCCGCAGCGCGTCCTCGTCGGTCTCGGGCTCGCCGTCGGACACCCGGGCGACGACCTTCACCGCCCGCGGCAATTCGGCGCGCTCGGCGACCACGACCTCGACACGGTCGCCGCCGACCAGGTTCTTCAGTCCGTCCGGGGTGTCGTCGGCGATGGCCCGCCCCTGGTCGATGACGGTGATGCGGGAGGCCAGCTTGTCGGCCTCCTCCAGGTACTGCGTGGTCAGCAGCACCGTCGTGCCGCCCGCCACCAGCGCCCGCACGGACTCCCAGACCTCGCCCCGGCTGCGGGGGTCCAGTCCCGTCGTCGGCTCGTCCAGGAACAGCACCGCCGGGGCGAGGATCATCGAGGCGGCCAGGTCGAGCCGGCGACGCATGCCGCCGCTGTACTTGCCGACGCCCCGGTCGGCGGCGTCGGTCAGGTCGAACTGCTCCAGCAGTTCCACGGCCCGCGCCCGCGCCCGCCTGCCGCCCAGGTGGAACAGCCGGCCGAACATCTCCAGGTTCTGGCGTCCCGTCAGCACCTCGTCCACGGCCGCGTACTGACCGGTGAGACCGATCCGTGCCCGCACCTCGCGCGCCTGCCGGGTCACGTCAAGACCGGCCACCTCGGCGCGCCCCCCGTCCAGCCGGATCAGCGTGGACAGGATGCGCACGGCGGTGGTCTTGCCGGCGCCGTTCGGCCCGAGCAGCCCGTGCACGGTGCCCTCCCGGACGACGAGGTCGAAGCCGTCCAGGGCGCGCTTCTCGCCGTAGCGCTTCTCCAGGGCCTCGGCCCGGACCGCGTAACCGTCGTTCATGGGTCCCCCTTCCGATAACTGGGTACACCGTACCCGATTGCGCGTACGCCGTACCCAGTTTTTCCGCGCGGAACTAGACTGCGCACATGACGAGCGGTACGGAGACCAGCGGCAGCGGCGACATCGCCCGGACCCTCGACCTGCTGTGGGACACCGGCCGGCGGCCCAGCCGCGGCCCCAAACCGGGTCTCACGCTGGACCGGATCGTGGAGGCCGCCGTCGAGGTCGCGGACCGGGACGGGCTCGGCGCGGTCTCGATGCGCCGGATCGCCACGGAACTCGGCACCGGCACGATGTCCCTGTACCGCTACGTCCCCGGCAAGGCCGAACTGCTCGACCTGATGCTGGACCGCGTCCAGCATCCCTCCGACGACGCGGCCGCCCTCGGCGACGGCACCTGGCGCGCCGCCCTGGAGGCCATGGCCCGCGCCACCCTCGCCCTCTACCGCCGCCACCCGTGGCTGCTGGAGGTCAATCAGTCCCGCCCGATCCTCGGCCCGAGGGCGCTCGACGGCATGGAGAAGGTGCTCGCCCGGATCAAGTCCATCGGCCTGTCCGATCCCGAGATGATCTCGGCGATCATCATGATCGACGGGTACGTCGTCGGAGCCGCCCGCACTCAGGTGTACCAGCAGGAGGCCGAGCGCACGTCCGGGCTGACGGACGCGCAGTTCTGGGAGGCCCAGCGGCCGACGCTGGAGAAGGCCATGACCAGCGGGCGCTATCCCTTCCTGGCCTCCCTCTCCGAGGAGACCTTCGGCCCCGGCTTCGACCACTTCGAGTTCGGGCTGCAGCGGATCCTGGACGGACTGGAGGTGCTGGTGGCCGCACGGCGGGCCGCGGGCGGCTCAGCCGCGCCGGAAGAGCCGTCGTAGGCCGAACAGCGCGGCGCCCACGACGAGCAGGCCGAGCGCCCCGACCTTGAGCGTGTCCCCGCCGGATCCGTCACCGTCCGAGCCGTCGGCGTCTCCGCCACCGGACGTCGACGACCCGGACCCGCCGCCCCCGGGCGCGTCCTCGGCCCGCACCGGGCTGTCGGTGCCCTCGCTGCCGAGCAGCAGTTTCTTCCCGTCGGTGGTGTAGGTGGCGGACTCCCCCTGCCCCAGGGGCACGCTGAGCCGCCCCTTCCGCTCGATCCTGCCGCCGTTCCAGTCGTACCAGATCCCGCCGAAGTAGCCGCGGACGGCGAGCCGTTCGCCGTCCGGGGAGAAGGCGGCGTCGGTGGCCCACAGGTCGACGGCGGCGGTGGGCCGGAAGACGTTGGTGCCCGAGGCGGACAGCTTCGCCGGGCCCTCGTACAGGTGCCCGCCGTCCTCCTGCTTGTCGATGACGTAGACCCGCCCGGTCTTCGGGTGCACGACGAGTGACTCGGCGTCGCGCGGCCCGTCCTCGTACTTGACGACGTACTGGGTGGCCCGGACCGTCCGGTCCTTCAGCTCCTTCGGCTCGGGCAGCTCGTAGATCCACACGTACGGCCAGGTGACGCCGTCGTTGTCGCCGATGTCCCCGACGAAGATCCGGTTGTCCGGCCCGATGGAGATCGCCTCGACGTCCCGGGGCGTGCCGACACCGGAGAGGGCGATCCGGGCGACGGTCTCGCCGGTGCCGCCGTCCACGGCGTAGAGGTAGGGCCCGTTGTCCTGGTCGTTGTGCGTCCAGTAGACGCCGGGGTGGAGGCGTGAGGCGGCGAGACCGCTGGACTCGGTGATGCGCGGGTCCCTGATCGTGAACCCGTCGCTCCCGTCGGCGGCGGAGGCGGGCGCGGTGAACGCGCCCACGAGGAGGGCCGGAACGAGCAGGGCGAAGGGTCGGCGCATGCCCCCAAGACTGCCATCCCGCGGGGCGCTTCACGGCGGGTGGCCGGTCTCACATCGCGGTCACCGGGCCGATCGTCCATGATGATCGGATGCTCAGGTTCATGTCCGTCGGTGACTCCATGACCATCGGGAGCGCCGGCGAACACACGTGGCGCTACCGGATGTGGCAGCACCTGTGCGCCACGTACGGCGGCCCCTTCACCTTCGTCGGCCCGCGCGAGACCCTGCACGACCAGACGACGGACGCCCCCACCTCGTACGCCTACGCCGACCCCGACTTCCCGCGGGCCCACCTGGCCGGCTGGGGCGAGGGCTGGCACCACATGGCCCCGCTGATCCGCGAGATGGTCAGCACCTGCCGCGCGGACGTGCTCCTGGTCTCCCTGGGCCTGATCGACCTCGGTTTCTACACCGACGCCGAACAGACGGCGGACAACGTCCGCGTCTTCGTCGCCGAGGCGCGGGCGGCCGACCCGCGCATCCGGATGGCCGTCCTCCCGGTGATCCCCAACATCCGCGCGGAGGCCGACCCGTCCTTCGCCACGCAGGTCACCCGCTTCAACGACCTCCTGGCGAAGACGGTCATAGACCTCGACGAACCGGACTCCCCGCTGCTCCTGGCCACGCCGCCGGCGTCGTACGACATCCACACCGACACCTACGACGGCACGCACCCCAACGCCGACGGCGAGCACAAGATCGCGCAGGCGTTCGCGGAGGCGATGTACGAGGGGTGGGGGCTGGGCGGCCCCTACACCGGGTCGTAGCCCTCGATCTTCCGGACCAGGAACCGGGCGCACGGCCGCACCGCGCCCTCCAGGTCGTCCCAGCGCTCCTCCTCGTGACCGAGGTAGACGGCACGGGCCCGGGCCATGACGGGACGGTGCTCGGCGGGCAGGCGCGCGACGACCCAGTCGGCCGCCGCGTCCTTCGACCGGATGTCACCGGTGTCGAGCGTGCTCCAGACGCGGGCGAGCGTGAGCAGCACGTTGCGGGTGTCGTCCGGCAGCTCCGCCACGAGCCGCGGCACCCCGGCGACGATCGCCCGCCGCAGGTCCTCGGGCGGAACGGGGTCGAGGAGTTCGGCGGGCGGCGGGCCGTACAGCGGGGCGTCGGCGCGCAGCACCATCGTCAGGAGCGGCGCGAGGTCGGGATCGGCCTCCGGCTCGGGGACGACCCCGCGCTCGTAGTCGTCGCGCAGCCACTCGCCGTAGAGGTACTCGCGGTTCGGCGGGTACCGCCAGGGCCGTACCTCGCCCCGCACGACGACGATCAGTTCGACGGGCCGCCGCGCCTCCCCGCCGGAGACCTCGAGCAACTCCTCGGTCATCGCCCGGCGTTGCCCGTACGCCGTACGGTTCCGTACGACGGCCAGGAGGTCGAGGTCGCTGTGCGGGCCGAGGCCGCCGAGGGTGGCGGAACCGTGCGCGTAGACGCCGAGCACGTCGTCGCCGAGGTGGCGGCGGACGAGGGCGACGAGGTGGTCGGTGCGATCCCGCTCCGGCATATGCGCGTCCTCCCGTGTCCTGGTCACCGTGCGTATCGTTGTACCGCGCGGCTGTACTCGTCCGTGGGGCAGCCGGGGAGGAGCGCCACGATGACCGTCCTCGAAGACAGGATCGCCATGGCCGACGCCAACACCCAGCGCTTGGACGAGTGGTTCGAGCGGCTGGAGCGGATGCCCGTCCCCGAAGGATTCAGGGTCGAGATCGTCGGGGGCAACGTCCACATGACACCGCAGCGCGACACCCACTGGGGGATCATCTTCGACATCGCGTCGGCTGTCCGCGAAGAGTTCGGGAAGGGCGTCAGGCTGTTCTCCGACGTCCGCATCGACTTCCCGGGCCACGAGAACGGGTTCTGCCCGGACGTGGCCAAGTTGCGCGACGGAGCGGCGAAGGACGAGACGGGCCACTGGCGTCACCAGGACGTCGAGTTCGTCGCCGAGGTCATCTCCGAGGGCACGGCCGCCAACGACTACGGCCCGAAGAAGGCCGCCTACGCGACCGCCGAGGTTCCCCTCTACCTCATCGCCGACCCCTACCAGGGCCGCTGCTTCGTCTACACGAATCCCAAGAACGGCGACTACGTCACGCGGACCAAGGTGGACTTCGGCGACGACATCGACCTGACCGACACCGTCCTCGGTCTCACCCTCAGGACCGACGGCTTCCCCCGCGACTGAGCCGCCCCTTGCCTGGAGCGCACTCCAAGCCGTTGGCTTGGGGCCCATGGAGTACACGCAGCTCGGACGCACAGGACTCAAGGTCAGCCGGCTGGTCCTCGGGACCATGAACTTCGGTCCGCAGACCGACGAGCCCGACAGCCACGCGATCATGGACGCGGCGCTGGACGCCGGGATCAATTTCTTCGACACCGCCAACGTGTACGGCTGGGGCGAGAACAAGGGCCGTACCGAGGAGATCATCGGGAACTGGTTCGCCAAGGGCGGCGGACGCCGGGACAAGGTCGTCGTCGCGACCAAGGTGTACGGGAACATGGGCGCCGACGGCCCCGCGTGGCCCAACCACGACAAGCTGTCCGCCCTCAACATACGGCGGTCCGTCGACGCCAGCCTGAAGCGGCTGCGGACCGACCACATCGACCTCTACCAGTTCCACCACATCGACCGTGCCACCCCCTTCGAGGAGATCTGGCAGGCCGTCGACGTACTGGTCCAGCAGGGCAAGGTGCTGTACGCCGGTTCGTCCAACTTCCCCGGGTACAAGATCGCCCAGGCCAACGAGATCGCCGCCCGGCGCGGCGGGACCATCGGGCTGGTCAGCGAGCAGTGCCTGTACAACCTGGCCGAGCGCCGCGCCGAGATGGAGGTCGTCCCCGCGGCGCAGGACTACGGGCTGGGGGTGATCCCCTGGTCGCCGCTGCACGGCGGACTGCTGGGCGGTGTGATCAAGAAGGAGGTCCAGGGCGGACGACGGGCGAGCGGCCGGGCCGCCACCGCGCTGAACGACTCCGCCGTGCGGGCGCAGGTGCAGGCGTACGAGGACCTGCTCGACAAGCACGGGATCGAGCCGGGCGAGGCCGCGCTGGCCTGGCTGCTCACCCGGCCCGGTGTGACCGGTCCCATCGTGGGTCCGCGGACCGCCGAGCAGCTCGCGTCCGCGCTGCGCGCCGTGGAGCTGGAGCTGTCCCCGGAGCTGCTGGCCGGGCTCGACGAGATCTTCCCGGGTCCGGGGCCCGCTCCGGAGGCCTTCGCCTGGTAGCGCGGTGAGCGGGGCGGCGGCGCGCGGCGCCGCTTGCGCGGCTATCCGAGCGCCGCCGCCACCGCCACCACGACGAGCATCAGCACGAGCACACCGGCCATGATCCGGTTCCGGGTCTTCGGGTCCACAGTGAGAGCCTAACCGGACGCGCCGAGCGGCCAGCGGGCGACCGCCTCGTAGCGGGGCTGCTCGCCCGGCACCCCGGACTTCGGCAGGTTGCTGCGCACCAGCACCAGCTCCTCCACGGTCCACGTGGGACTCGTGAAGTCTTCCAGGGCATCCAGGTACGCCCGCACGTCGTGGGCCGCCCGGCTGCGGGCCACCGTCAGGTGGGGCTTGTAGCGGCGGTGCTCCCCCATCGGCAGGCCCGCCTTGCGCGCCGCCGACTCGGCGCGGTCGGCCAGCAGCCGCAGGGGCCGTACGTCACCCTCGGCCCCCACCCACAGGGCCCGCCCGTGGCCGAACTGGCCGCCTCCGCGCAGGGCCAGCGGGAAGGGCTCGGTGCGGTCGGCGGCGCGCTCCAGGCGGGCCGACAGGTCGGGGACCAGGCCGTCGTCCACCTCCCCGTAGAAGGCGAGGGTGAAGTGCCAGCCGGGGCGGCCGGTCCAGCGCAGCCGGTCGGCGCCGGGCAGCTTCTTCAGCGCGGCCATCTCGGCTCCGAGGGCGGCCGTGACGTTCTCCGGGGGCAGGACGGCGGCGAACAGTCTCATGCGGTCAGTCTGCCCCGGGGAACACGTGTACGTCCGCGCGTGTCCCGGTCACCGTGCGTATCGTTGTACCGCGCGGCTGCACTCGCGTCGGGGGCAGCTGGGGAGGAGCGCCACGATGACCGTCCTTGACGACAGGATCGAGATGGCCGAGAGCAGCGGCGAACTCACGCTCGACATGTTGTTCGAGTGGCTGGAGAAGATGCCCGTCCCCGAGGGATACAAGACCGAGATCGTCGGGGGGCACATCTTCATGACGCCGCAGCGCCGCACCCACTGGGACATCGTCCTGAACATCATCGAACAACTGCGTACCAAGTATCCCCGCACGCGTCTGATGTCCGATGTCCGGATCGACTATCCAGGGCGTCTCAACGGGTTCGCGTCCGACGTGGTGGCTCTTGCGGAAGACGCCGAGGAGGACGACAAGGGCCACGTACGGCACCAGGACGTCGAGTTCGTCGCCGAGGTCATCTCCAAGGACACCGCCGGCAACGACTACGGGCCGAAGAAGGACACGTACGCCGCCGCAGGCGTCCCGGTGTACCTGATCGTGGATCCGTACGTGGGCGAGTGGCACCTGCACACCCACCCGCAGGACGGCAAGTACCACGTCGACATCAGCTTCGGCTTCGGCGAGGACATCGACCTGACCGGCACCGTCGTCGGCCTCACCCTCAAGACCGACGACTTCCCCCGCGACTGATCCGGACCCCCGCTACGCCGCCGGCGCCAGCTCCTCCCGCCGCTCCCGCGGCACGAACCGCACCTTGGGGTGCCCGTGGTGCCAGCCGACCGACAGGCGCAGGTTGCCGACGCGGGCCAGGACCAGGCCGATGACGGCCGCGGCGAGGGCCGCGACCGCGCCTCCGGCGGCGAAGCCGACCCGGGCGCCGTAGGTGTCGGTGACCCAGCCGACGATCGGGGCGCCGACGGGAGAGCCGCCGAGGAAGACCATCATGTACAGGGCCATGACGCGGCCCCGCATGGCCGGGGCGGTGGACATCTGGATGCTGGTGTTGGCGGTGACGTTGACCGTCATGCTGAACACGCCGATCGGGACCATCAGCAGGGCGAACACCCACAGGCCCGGGACGGTGGCCGCCACGATCTCCAGGACGCCGAAGGCGAGGGCCGCCGCGATCAGCACGCGCAGCCGGGCCGTGCCGCGCCGGGCGGCCAGCAGGGCGCCCGCCAGCGAGCCGACGGCCATCAGGGTGTTGAAGAGGCTGTAGGTGCCGGCTCCGGCGTGGAAGACGTCGTCGGCGAAGGCGGACAGGAAAACCGGGAAGTTGAAGCCAAAGGTGCCGATGAAACCGACGAGCACGATGGTCCAGATCAGCTCGGGGCGGCCGGCGACGTAGTGCAGGCCCTCGCGCAGCTGTCCCTTGCCCCGCGGGGCGCGCTCGACGGCGTGCAGCTCGCGGGAGCGCATGAGGAGCAGGCCGGTGAGGGGCGCGACGAAGGACAGACCGTTGAAGAGGAACGCCCAGCCGGTGCCGACACCGGTGATCATCAGGCCCGCGACGGCGGGGCCGACCAGGCGGGCGGACTGGAAGTTGGCCGAGTTCAGGCTGACGGCGTTCTGCAGCTGGTCCCGGCCGACCAGTTCGGAGACGAAGGACTGCCGGGCGGGGTTGTCGACCACCGTGGCCAGGCCCATGGCGAAGGCCGCTACGTAGACGTGCCAGACCTGGACGTGGCCGGTGAGGGTGAGGACGGCCAGGAAGAGCGCGGTGAGGGCCATCGCCGACTGGGTGACCAGCAGCGTGGGGCGCTTGCGCAGGCGGTCGACGAGGACACCGCCGTAGAGGCCGAAGAGGAGCATCGGCAGGAACTGCAGGGCCGTGGTGATGCCGACGGCGGCGGAGGAGCCGGTGAGGCTCAGCACCAGCCAGTCCTGGGCGATGCGCTGCATCCAGGTGCCGATGTTGGAGACGACCTGTCCCATGAAGAACAGGCGGTAGTTCCTGACCTTCAGGGAGGCGAACATGGACGGCTTGCGGGGGGTCCGGGAAAGGGGGTCGTCGTGGTGGTCCGGTGCGGGGGCGGAAGGTGCTCCGGGTCCCGTACTCAAAAGGGTTCGCCTCCTCGCGAATGCTGTTTACAGGTGTGCGAGCTTCTCCAGCACGGGGGCGGCGGCGCGCAGTTTCGCCCACTCGTCCTCGTCGAGCCCCTCGACCAGCGCGGCCAGGAACGCGTTCCGCTTGCGGCGGCTCTCCTCGAGCATCACCACGGCCCGCTCGGTGTGCGTCACGACCTTCTGGCGCCGGTCCTCGGGGTGCGGCTCCAGACGGACCAGCCCCTTGGCCTCCAGCAGCGCCACGATGCGGGTCATCGAGGGCGGCTGGACGTGTTCCTTGCGGGCGAGTTCGCCCGGGGTCGCGCTGCCGCAGTTCGACAGCGTGCCGAGCACCGACATCTCGGTGGGGCTGAGCGACTCGTCGACCCTCTGGTGCTTGAGCCGACGGGACAGCCGCATCACGGCGGATCGCAGGGAGTTCACGGCGGCGGCGTCGTCGCCATGGTTGAGGTCCGGCATGTCTTTAGCGTA
Organism: Streptomyces viridiviolaceus; assembly: GCF_014650995.1. Lineage (GTDB taxonomy): Bacteria > Actinomycetota > Actinomycetes > Streptomycetales > Streptomycetaceae > Streptomyces > Streptomyces viridiviolaceus. The sequence continues at coordinate 145,844 of NZ_BMWA01000009.1, read as the reverse complement.
ACTCATTAGTCTGGCGAAATACCACCGCGGGCGCGGCGCTATGCCCGTGACGCGGGCCACTGAAACGTGAGCATCACCCGAACGAGTGAGCTGTTTCCGGAAACCGAGGCGTCGCCCGTCGGTGTGAGGTGACCCTCGTGCCCATGGGGACCAGCGTGCTCAGCCTGCGGATAGACGGAGAACTGCTCGAACGGCTCCGGCACCATGCGGCGAAAAGAGGAATGAGCGTCCAGGACTATGTCGTCCGGACGCTCATTCGGGATGACTTCGACGAGCGGTTCCAGTCCGCCGTCGAGGAGACGGAACGGTTCTACGGGGTCAACTGAGACCCGCCGGTCAGGTCAGGCCCAGGGCCGGCATCAGGTAGTAGAAGGCGAACACCGCCGACACCGCGTACATCGCCACCGGCACCTCGCGGCCCCGCCCGGCCGCCAGGCGCAGCACGCAGAAGGTGATGAAGCCCATGCCGATGCCGTTGGTGATCGAGTAGGTGAAGGGCATCATCAGCATCGTCACGAAGGCCGGGACGGCGATCGTGTAGTCGGCCCAGTCGATCTCCCTGATCGAGCCGGCCAGGATCAGGAAGCCGACCGCGACCAGTGCCGGGGTGGCCGCCTGGGACGGCACCATCGTGGCGACCGGCGTGAGGAACAGGGCCACGGCGAACAGCGCGCCGGTGACGATGTTGGCGAAGCCGGTGCGGGCGCCTTCGCCGACGCCGGCCGTGGACTCCACGAAGCAGGTCGTGGCCGAGGAGGAGCTGGCACCGCCCGAGGCGACCGCGAGGCCGTCGACGAGCAGGACCTTGTTGATGCCGGGCATCTGGCCCTCGGCGTCGGTCAGCTTGGCCTCGTCGCTGACGGCCATGATCGTGCCCATGGCGTCGAAGAAGCAGGACAGCAGGACGGTGAAGACGAAGAGGACGCCGGTCAGGACGCCGACCTTCTCGAACCCGCCGAACAGGCTGACCTGGCCGACCAGGCCGAAGTCGGGTGTGGAGACCGGGTTGCCGGGCCAGGTCGGGGTGGTCAGACCCCAGGAGGGGATCTCGGCGACGGCGTTGATGATCATCGCGACGACGGTCATCACGACGATGGAGATCAGGATGGCGCCGGGGGTCTTGCGGACGATCAGCGCCAGCGTGAGCAGCACGCCGAGGACGAAGACCAGCACCGGCCAGCCGACCAGGTGGCCGCCCGTGCCCAGCTGGAGCGGGACGGTGGTCTGGGCGGCGTCCGGCATCCGGGTGACGAACCCGGAGTCGACGAGGCCGATGAGCATGATGAACAGGCCGATACCGATCGCGATGGCCTTGCGCAGGCCGTAGGGCACGGCGTTCATCACCCGTTCGCGCAGGCCGGTGGCGACCAGCAGCATCACCACGAAGCCGGCCAGCACCACCATGCCCATGGCGTCCGGCCAGGACATCCGCGGGGCGAGCTGGAGGGCGACCACGGAGTTCACGCCGAGGCCGGCGGCGAGCGCGATCGGGACGTTGCCGATGACGCCCATGAGGAGCGTGGTGAACGCCGCCGTCAGCGCGGTCGCGGTGACCAGCTGGCCGTTGTCCAGCTGGTGGCCGTACATGTCCTTCGCGCTGCCCAGGATGATCGGGTTCAGCACGATGATGTAGGCCATCGCGAAGAAGGTGGCGAGACCGCCGCGGATCTCCCGGGCCAGCGTGCTGCCGCGCTCGGAGATCTTGAAGTAGCGGTCGAGGGCGTTCTGCGGGGGCCGCCGGTCTTCGGGCGACTCGGGGGCAGGGGGGACCTTGGCGGAGGCCGAGGTGGACATGCGGGACCTCATCACCAACAGGTTCCCCCACGGCCTTGTTGGTGTTTCCTACGAATGAAAGCGGTCAGAGACAAACGGATTCAGTATGAACGTATGAGCCGCAGATCGCTATCTCCGCGCGTAGACCCGTGTGGCGAAGGGCACCGCGAAGCCCCCTCGTAAGCTGTACGCATGGCGAAGTGGACACCTACGCACGAGGCGCCGGAGCCCCTGGAGGGGCCCGTGGTCGCCACCATCACCGGCGGCACCGTCGTCTGGTTCGTCCTCTTCCTGGTCCAGCTGCCCTTCTACGGCTGGTTCGACGACCACGGGCACACCTGGTGGCTGTGGACCTGCCTGGCCGGCGGCGGCCTCGGACTGATCGGCATCTGGTACGTGCGCAAGCGGGACGCCGCGATCAAGCGGGCCGAGCGCGCCGCGTAGTACCGCGGCAGCACACCGGCCGCTCCGCCCGTCCTACCCAGGTCGGATCTTCCGCCCACTCGGCGGGTGAAGCCGTGGCTCCGCCCGTACCGTCGAATGCATGACGCACATCGACGCGGGCGCCGAACTCGACCCTGTGCACCCTGCTCCGGCCCCCACACCGGCCACCGGGCTGACCGCCGCCGAAGTCGCCGAACGGGTCGCGCGCGGTCAGATCAACGACGTGCCGGTGCGCAGCAGCCGCTCCCTGGCCGACATCGTCCGCGCCAACGTCTTCACCCGGTTCAACGCGATCATCGGTGTGCTCTGGGTGATCATGCTGTTCGTGGCGCCGATCCAGGACAGCCTGTTCGGCTTCGTGATCCTCGCCAACACCGGCATCGGCATCGTGCAGGAGTGGCGGGCGAAGAAGACCCTGGACTCCCTGGCGCTGATCGGCGAGGTACGGCCGACCGTGCGCCGGGACGGGCTGGCCGCCGAGGTCAGTACGTCGGAGATCGTCCTGGACGACGTCATCGAGATCGGCCCCGGGGACAAGGCCGTCGTCGACGGGGTGTGCGTCGAGGCGGACGGGCTGGAGATCGACGAGTCGCTGCTCACCGGTGAGGCCGACCCGGTCGTCAAGCGGCCCGGGGACCAGGTCATGTCCGGCAGCTTCGTGGTCGCGGGCGGCGGGGCGTTCGCCGCGACCAAGGTGGGGCGGGAGGCGTACGCGGCGCAGCTCGCCGAGGAGGCGTCCCGGTTCACTCTGGTCCAGTCCGAGCTGCGCTCCGGGATCTCCACGATCCTGAAGTACGTCACGTGGATGATGGTCCCGACCGCGATCGGCCTGGTCATCAGCCAGCTGATCGTCAAGGACAACGACCTGAAGGACTCCGTCGCGCGGACGGTGGGCGGCATCGTGCCCATGGTCCCGGAGGGCCTGGTGCTGCTCACCTCGGTCGCCTTCGCGATCGGCGTCATCCGGCTCGGCCGCAAGCAGTGCCTCGTCCAGGAGCTGCCCGCCATCGAGGGGCTCGCCCGGGTCGACACCGTCTGCCTGGACAAGACCGGCACGCTGACCGAGGGCGGCATGGACGTCACCGAGCTGCGGACGCTGAACGGCGCCGACGAGGAGTACGTGCGCAAGGTCCTCGGCGCCCTCGGCGAGTCCGACCCGCGACCGAACGCCTCCCTGCGGGCGGTCATCGATGCCTACCCGGACGCCGAGGAGTGGCGCTGCACCGAGGCGCTGCCCTTCTCCTCCGCCCGCAAGTACAGCGGCGCCACCTTCAGCGAGGGCGACGGCGAGTCGAGCACGTGGCTGCTGGGGGCGCCGGACGTGCTGCTGGCCGAGGACGACCCCGCCCTCGCCGAGACCGGGCGGCTCAACGAGCAGGGCATGCGGGTCCTGCTGCTGGCCCGGACCGACCGGGAGCTCGACGACACCGAGGTGGCGCGGGACCCGGCGCCGACCGCGCTGGTCGTCCTGGAGCAGCGGCTGCGGCCGGACGCCGCCGACACCCTGCGCTACTTCGCCGACCAGAACGTCCGCGCCAAGGTCATCTCCGGTGACAACGCGGTGTCGGTGGGGGCCGTGGCCGCCAAGCTGGGGCTGTCCGGCTCCGCCGTGGACGCGCGCCGGCTGCCCGCCGAGCGGGACGGGATGGCCGAGGCCCTCGACGACGGCACGGTGTTCGGGCGGGTCACCCCGCAGCAGAAGCGGGAGATGGTGGGCGCCCTGCAGTCACGCGGGCACACGGTGGCGATGACCGGGGACGGCGTGAACGACGTCCTCGCGCTGAAGGACGCCGACATCGGGGTGGCGATGGGCTCGGGCTCGGAGGCCACCCGCGCGGTCGCCCAGATCGTGTTGCTGAACAACAGCTTCGCCACTCTGCCGTCGGTGGTGGCCGAGGGACGCCGGGTCATCGGCAACATCACCCGGGTCGCGACCCTGTTCCTGGTGAAGACGGTGTACTCCGTGCTGCTGGCCGTCCTGGTGGTGTGCTCGCAGGTCGAGTACCCGTTCCTGCCCCGCCATCTCACCCTGCTGTCCACCCTCACCATCGGCGTCCCGGCCTTCTTCCTGGCCCTCGCGCCGAACAAGGAGCGCGCCAGGCCCAACTTCGTGCGCAGGGTGATGCGCTACGCGATCCCGGGCGGCGTGGTGGCCGCGGCGGCGACCTTCGCGACGTACCTGGTCGCCCGGCACCACTACTCGGGGCCGGGCGCGCTGGACGCGGAGACCAGCGCGGCGACGCTGACGCTCTTCCTGATCTCGATGTGGGTGCTGGCGATCATCGCCCGCCCCTACACCTGGTGGCGCGTCGCGCTGGTCGCGGCGATGGGCGCGGCGTTCCTGGTGGTTCTGGTGGTGCCGTGGCTCCAGGACTTCTTCGCGCTCAAGCTGGTCGGGGTGACGATGCCGTGGGCGGCGGTCGCCATCGCGGCGGTGGCGGCGGCCACCCTGGAGATCCTGTGGAGGTGGGTCGACCGCCGCATCCCGGCGTGACGCTCCGCCGTGGTCGGGCCCGACCAGTCCGTGGGTCACCGCGGAGCCGCGGTGGCCGGTCGCGCCCTCGGGGCGGAGCCGAATCCTCGGCCCCGCGCCCCTCGAGGGCGCGTTCCTCCCTCCGGCCGTGAGGCGCCGTGCCTCAGTCGAACCAGCGGTCCCGGGCCAGTTCCTCGGTCCGCGACGGATCCTCCAGCAGCGCCGCGACCTCGAACCGGCGCGGCCACTGACCGGCCGCCCACGCGAGTCCGGCGGCGACGCCCTCCAGGGTCGCGGCGTGCAGGACGCCGTCGTCGGTCAGCCGCCAGTCGATCTCCACGCCGTCGACGACGAGTTCCTCGTGCTCGACGTACGACGCCGGGGTCCGCGCCCCGAGCAGCACCCGCACCGGCTCCGGTACGTCGTGCTCGGCGCCGTCGGAGTCCACCCGGCCGGTGACCGACTCGCTCAGCCGCCGCACCTGGAACAGCTCCGCCAGGTCGGCCGCCCGCGTCGGCCGTACGGGCAGCAGCGGCACACCCGAGGTGAAGGGCAGCAGGTCGGGCGAGTCGACGACCACGGCGTCGGCGGCGTCCACCACCTCGACCCGGCCGTCGACCACGGCACGCAGCTCGTCCGGCAGGGTCACCTGCTCGGGGTCCAGCTCGGCGAGCGCCCCGTACAGGGCGTGGAGCTGGGCGGCCGTGACCGGGCGGTCGGGGTCGGCGAGCCGGTCCAGCAGCTCGGCCGCGCCGCCGGGCTCGTCCAGGAGCGCCGCGACGGACGTCCGTACGCCGAGCGCCCGCAGGACCTGCTCGTCGTCGAAGCCGGTGGCGTCGGCCTCGTCGTACAGGCCGCGCAGCAGCGGGTCGCCGCCGGCGGCGCGCAGCCCGGCCGGACGGCGCCCGCCGAGCACCGGGTGACCGCGCAGCCACCAGGCGGTGTACGGCCGTACGACCTCGTGCGTGCCGTCCGCCAGCAGGATCCGCACCGGCTGGACGATCGCGTCGCGGAAGGGCGGCTTCGACAGCAGGGCGAGGGCCTGGGCCCACTTGGCGTCGTCCACCAGGTCCAGATCGCGTACGGCGACGATCTCGGTGGCGACCGGGGGTACGGGGCTGTCCGGGAAGCGGTCGAGGACGTCCTCGCTCCACACGTCCACCGCGTCCAGCAGGCCCGCGTCGTCCGGCTCGGCGAAGTCCCCGTCGCGGGGCTCCAGTTCGTCCGGGTCCAGGACGACGTCGGTGGCCCGGACGAGGGCGAAGTCGACGAGGACACCGCAGGCCGCCAGGGGTTCCGGGCCCCACCTCTCGGCGAGTTCGGCGTCCACGGCGGCGAGTTCGCCCTCGCGCATCACCTGCGCGAAGGGCCCGCCGGGGAAGACGAGTTCGCCCGCCGGGGACAGCTCGCCGTCCTCGTCGGTCAGGGCGAGCGCGCCCAGCCATGGCTCGTCGCCGGGGTCGAGGCCGGCGTCGCGCACCAGCCCGAGGACGGTGTCGGCCAGTTCCTCGGCGTCGAGGGCGTCCTCCTCCCAGTTCGTGCCGCCCGCGTCGTCCAGCGAGGCGGCGACGGCGGCCCGGACCTGCGGGGTGGTGAGCACGGCCCGGGGCACGGCCGGGAGGGCGCCGAGCTTCTCCAGCAGGGGATGCGCGGCGTCCGGGTGGGCGACCTTGAGGCCGAGGCGGGCGAGGATCTCCGGGTCGAGGGAGGCCGCGTCCGCGGTGGGCAGCAGGACCTGCCGGGGGCCGATGGTCGTGCGCCCGTCGGCCAGCGGCACCGGAAGCCCGGACAGCCGGTCGGGGTCGACCCCGGCGAGGCTGTCGTACAGGCGCCGCCACCAGTCCGGCTCCTTCTCCAGTCCGGCCAGCCGGTCGACGGCGTCGGTCAGCGGGACCCGGGCCACGCCCAGGGTGCGCAGTTCCGCCCGGCGCTCCAGACCGGCGGGCAGCAGGGTGGGCAGCACCTCGGCCAGCACCCGGACGGTGTCGGCGCCGGCGCCTTCGACCACCTCGGCGTCGCGGGGCCGCAGCGACTCGGGCAGGTCCTCGGCCTCGTGGCCGGCCGGCGGGACGGCCGGGGGCAGGAAGGAGGTGCGCGGCAGCCGGTCGAGGATCGCCTGCCGCAGCGCGCCGTCCAGCTCGCCCTTGCCCAGCGGGCCGGGCACGAGGTCGATGATCCGGGCGGTGACCGGGCGCCAGCCGGCGAGGAGTTCGGTGTAGGAGTCCGCGGCCCGCTGCACCAGGAAGTCGGTCAGCGGGCCGGGCGCGGCGTGCCGGCGGGTGGAGTCCAGCGGGAAGGACGCGATGAGCAGGGCGGGGACACCGAGCGGTTCGTCGCTGGGGGTGGGGGCGTGGACGACCGGGGTGGTGCGGGGCCGGACGGGGGCGCCCTCGTCGTCGACGGGCACGGCCCAGGTGACCGACCAGTGCGGACGCAGCCGCTCCTCGACCGGGCGGTCGGCGAGGAGGTCGGGGGTGAGGGGGCCGTGCGCGGCGGTGGTGCGCCAGTGGGTGGTGCCCTCGCGGGAGTCCGCCACGACGGTCAGGGCGCCCGCGGCGCGGCGGCGCAGGGTGCGCACGTCCGTCGTCTCGATCACCACCTCCTCCAGGCCGGGCAGGGCGAGGAGCAGGGCGTCGTCGACGGCGTGCAGGAGCCGTTCGGTGAGGTCGGCGGCTGCCGCGTCGCGCAGCGGGAGGATGACGACCGTGTCGTACGGGTCGGGGGCGGTGCCCTCGGCGGCGTAGGGCAGCCGCAGCAGCGGGACGTGGCCGTCGCGGCGGCGGATCTCGTCGCCGAGGCCGGGGCTGTGCCGGGCGGTGTCGGCGGCCAGGTCGCGGGCCTCGGCCAGGGACCAGCGCACGCCGCCGTGCCGGCCGACGACGGCGGGCTCGTCGGTGACGGCGAGGACGGCGGCGAAGCCGACGCCGAACCGGCCGACGGCGCCCGCGGCGGTGTCCCGTTTGGCGGAGGCGCGCAGGGTGGACAGCGACTCGACGCCGGCCGCGTCCAGCGGGGCGCCGGTGTTGGCGGCGACGAGGACGCCGTCGCGCAGGGTGAGCCGGAGCCGGCCGGGCACACCCGCGCGGGCGGCGGCGTCGGCGGCGTTCTGGGCGAGCTCGACGACCAGCCGGTCCCGGTAGCCGCCGAGGACGAGGTCCTCCTCGGCGTTGGCGTCCTCACGGAACCTGGCGGGGCTCGTCGCCCAGGCGTCCAGCACCCCGCGCCGCAGACGTGCCGTACCGAACGGGTCCGCGCCCTCGGCGGCGGGCCGCACGAACTTGCTCACGGTCACTCTCCTCATCGACGGATCACGAAGGTACCGCGAGGACGCCGACCCGCCGGTCCGGCGTCCAGCGGTCGAGCCGGGGGCCGGAGCCGTCCCGGCCGTCCCGGCGGTCCGGGACCGGACGCCGGTCGGCCTGCCCCATCTCCCAGCATCCCGAAGACCTGCGACCGAGCGCCGCTCAGCGCCGCGTCGGCCCGTCCGGCGATCAGCCGTCGAGCCCGGTCAGCGCCGTGCCGGCCGCCTGACGTACCGCGCCCGAGCGCCGGTCGGCGTCGTCCCGGCCCGTCCGGCGATCAGCCGTAGAGCCCGGTCAGCACCATTCTCAACCCGCGCCGACGATCCACGCCCGAGCCCTGGTCGGAGCCACCTCAGCCGTCCCGACGGCCCGGGACCGAGCGCCGGTCAGCCCCGTCTCCCAGCATCCCGACGGCACACGTCCGAATACCGGTCGGCTCCACCTCCCAGCCGTCCCGACGGCCCGGGACCGAGCGCCGGTCAGCACCACTCCCCAGCCGTCCGACGGCGCGCGTCCGAGCGCCGGTCAGCACCGTCTTCCAGCCCGTCCGGCGTTTGAGGACGAGGCCGTCAAGGCCGACGGGGGTCCGGGGGCGCAGCCCCCGGGACGCGCGCCACGACGCATCCGCACCCGGCGACGGCACTCGCACCCGCGCCCGGCGACGATGCGTACCCGAAGGCGACCGCAGCCGCCCCGGCACCACCGCAGCCGCTCAGGAATGCCCCAGCTCCGCCGACGACTCGTCCTCCGTCACCGGGACCGAGCCCGAGTCCGACGCCGGCCGCAGCGGGAACGGGTCGATCCGCGTCTCGTCGATCACCGGCGGAGCCGGCTGCGGCGGCTTCGGCATGACCGCGGCCTCGGAGTGGCCTCCGCAGCCGTAGGCCAGCGAGACGACCCGGCCGTCGGCGGGGGAGAACTCGTTGGCGCACACGCCGAACGCCTGGCCCAGGGAGCCGCCGATGCGGGCGAGGAACCCGCAGGAGGCGCAGGTGGCGGGGGCCGCCTGCGCCATCGCCGTCTTGGCTCCGAAGGACTCCTCCCAGCGGTCCGCCGCGATGTGCAGTCCGTACCGGGACAGCACGCGGGCGCGGCGCAGGCCCAGTTCCTCGGCGACCGCCGCGATCGAGCCGCGCGCCGGGGCGGCCGGCAGCTCGGCCGGCGGGCCCGCCGTGACCTCGGCGTCCTCGGCCTCCACCAGGTCGGCCATCTCGTGGGAGACGGCGGAGTTCGGCGGCGGCTCGTCCTCCCCGGACCAGCCCGGCTCCAGACGCAGGTCCTCGGCGTCGGTGGGCAGCAGGTCGCCCGGGCCCATGTCGCCGGGGCGCAGCCGCTCGCTCCACGGCACCCACTCGGGGGCGAGTATGGCGTCGGGGCCGGGCAGCAGGACCGCCTCGTCCACCGTGACGATCTTGGCGCGGGAGGCGCGGGCCACGGTCACGGCCCAGCGCCAGCCCCGGTACCCGAGTTCCTTGCAGGCGAAGAAGTGCGTGACCACCCGGTCACCTTCCGACACGAGTCCCTCGTGCTCGCCGACCACGCCGGGCGCGGCTGCCTCCTCGGCCGCGGCCCGGGCGAGGTCGACCGCCTCGGCGCACAGGCGGTCGGGGGTGCGGCTTCGCGTTGTCGCTGCGCTCACAGGTATCGCTTCTCTCCATACGCCGTCTCACGAGTGCGCCGCTACCTGCGAGGGGCGGACGGAGCGGACCTGTGGACCGCGTCGACGTCCGCGCCCGATCGCGCTCGGGCGCACCTACGTCATCCATTCTGCGGTATGGCCGTACGGCGCGCGGCCGAGAGCGTTCGCCACGGCGCGCTACGCACGCTACCTGCTCATGTGCGCTGGGCCTACACCGACGGAGGTTTCGGCGAGGGCACGATCCCGGCCCCGGCCCCGGCTCCCCCCGGGTGTCCCGCCCGACCCGATCAGCGCCATCCGTGCCGTATCGGCGCTATACGCCCGGCTCCCGGGGCACTATGACGGGGTGGCAGCCGCACGGACGGAGTTCAAGAGCGGGAGCCGGGGACGCGGTCCCGGGCGGTTCCGTACGATCGGCCGCGCCCTGCACATACCGGTGACCGGGACGGCCCGCGGCATCCGCCGGGCCACCCACGCGCACGGCGCCGGCGAGTCGGGCCTCGGCAAGCTGATCGAACTGCACGGGGTGAACGGCGCCGGCGACGTCATGATCACCGTCGCCCTCGCCTCCACCGTCTTCTTCTCCGTACCGACCGACGAGGCCCGTGGCCGGGTCGCGCTGTACCTCGCCATCACCATGGCGCCGTTCACGCTCCTCGCCCCCGTGATCGGCCCGCTGCTGGACCGCGTCCCGCACGGCCGCCGCGCGGCGATGGCGACCGCCATGGCGGCCCGGGCGCTGCTCGCGCTGGTGCTGTCCGGGGCGGTCGTCACCGGCGGCATCGAGCTGTATCCGGCGGCGCTGGGCGTGCTGGTCGCCTCCAAGGCGTACGGCGTGGTCAGAAGCGCGGTGGTGCCGCGGCTGCTGCCGCCCCGCTTCTCCCTGGTGAAGGCGAACTCGCGGGTGACGCTGTGCGGGCTGCTCGCCACCGGCGTCGCGGCGCCGATCGGCGCCGGGTTGCAGCAGATCGGGCCGCGCTGGCCGCTGTACGGCGCTTTCCTGATCTTCGTGGTGGGCACGGTCCTGTCCTTCACCCTGCCGCCGAAGGTGGACTCGGCGCGCGGTGAGGACCGCGCGCTGCTCGCCGCGGACGAGCGGCATCTGCACGGGCCGCACCGCAAGCCGGTCAAGCGTCCCGGGCTGCGCACGGTCGGTACGGCGGTCACGCACGCCCTGGCCGCCAACGCCGCCATCCGCTGCCTGTCCGGCTTCCTGATCTTCTTCCTCGCCTTCCTGCTGCGCGAGCACCCGATGACGGGCCAGAGCGCGGCCGTGTCCCTGGGGATGGTGGCCGTCGCGGCCGGCGCGGGCAACGCGCTGGGCACGGCGGTCGGGGCGTGGCTGCGGTCACGGGCGCCGGAGATCATCATCGTGACGGTCGTGGCGTTCGTGCTGGCCGCGGCGGTCACGGCCGCGGTGTTCTTCGGCGCGGTCCTGGTGGCGGGTCTGGCCGCGATCGCCGGGTTCGCGCAGGCGCTGGCCAAGCTGTCGCTGGACGCGCTGATCCAGCGGGACGTGCCCGAGCAGGTCCGTACCTCGGCGTTCGCCCGGTCGGAGACGCTGCTGCAGGTGTCCTGGGTGGTCGGCGGAGGGGTCGGCATCGCGCTGCCGCTGAACGGCACGCTCGGCCTGTCGGTGGCCGCGGTGATCGTCGCCACCGGCTGGCTGACCACCGCTCGGGGCCTGATCGGCTCGGCCCGGCGCGGCGGCGGCACACGGCCGAGGGTGGCGTGACGTACGGCACGCCGTACCCAGGTGGGGAACGCGGTGGGCATGCCAGATAGCCTTCGCCCATGACCACGTTGCAATCCGCTGTGCGACGCCGCCGCGCCGTCGCCGCCGCCGGCGCCGTATCCGCCGGACTGCTCCTGCTGTCGGCGTGTGACCAGCCGACGCCGATGTCGACGATCACGGTCGGCAGCTCCTCGGTCAGCTCCGAGGCCACCTGCGGCGGTGAGGACGAGGTCCTCAAGACCGCCGACATCCAGAAGTGCCTGCAGGACAAGGACGTCAAGTCCATCACGGTCGACCCCGACGAGACCGTGCGCCTCGGTGTGGACCCGGAGGTCGCCGAGCGGCGCTGGACCATCCTGATGAACGGTCAGCAGCTCACCGACGACAGCGACAAGACCTACCGTACGGTCCCGGGCAGCGTGTTCTTCAACGCCCAGTACGGTGCGCAGGGCGACTCGACCCTCGTCACCATCAAGGCTGGCGACGGCAAGGACGACAGCGACGAGGCCACCGGGCTGTGGTCCTTCAAGCTGAAGAAGGACGACTGACCACGTCCTCCGTGCGCGTCCTCGTGGCCACCGCGGTCCCCGCCGAGCGGGACGCGGTGGCTCGGGCGTTCCCGGGACCGGTCCGGGAGGTGCCCCGTCCCTCAGTGACGCTCCATCGGCTTCCGGGCGGCGCCTGCGACCTCCTGGCGGCCGGTGTCGGCCCGGCGCTCGCCGCCGCCTCCACCGCCGCCGCGCTCACCGCCGCTGCCCTCGACGCCGCCCCGTACGGCCTGGTCGTCTCGGCCGGGATCGGCGGCGGCTTCGCGCCCGCGGCGCCCGTCGGCTCCCTCGTCGTCGCCGACGAGATCACCGCCGCCGACCTGGGCGCCGAGACGGCCGACGGTTTCCTTCCGGTCACCGACCTCGGCTTCGGGACCGTCACCCATCGCCCGCCCGCCGAGCTGGTCCGCGCGGTCGCCGACGCGACCGGGGCGCGCCCCGGCACCGTCCTGACCGGGTCCACCGTGACCGGCACCGCCGAGCGCGCCGCGCTGCTGCGCGCCCGCCATCCGCGCGCCCTGGCCGAGGCCATGGAGGGCTTCGGCGTCGCCGAGGCCGCCGCCGCGCACGGGGTGCCCGTGCTGGAGCTGCGCGCGGTCTCCAACCCCGTCGGCCCCCGCGACCGGGCCGCCTGGCGCATCGGTGACGCGCTCACGGCCCTGACGGATGCTTTCGGGAAGCTCGCGCCCGTCCTGACGAGTTGGAACCCACATGACCGCTGAGCCCCTGCAGATCGCCTACTCCCCCTGCCCGAACGACACCTTCGTCTTCGACGCCCTGGCCCACGGCCGCGTCCCCGGCGCCCCCGCCCTGGACGTGACGTTCGCGGACATCGACATCACCAACGGCATGGCCGAGCGCGGCGAGTACGACGTGCTGAAGGTGTCGTACGCCGTACTGCCGTACGTCCTCGACCGGTACGCCCTGCTGCCCTGCGGGGGCGCACTGGGCCGGGGCTGCGGGCCGCTGGTGCTGACCCGGGAGGCGGGCGCCGACCTGCGCGGCCGCACGGTCGCGGTGCCGAGCGAGAAGTCGACGGCGTACCTGCTGTTCCGGCTGTGGGCGGCGGACACCGTGCCCGGCGGGGTCGGGGAGATCGTGGTCATGCCGTTCCACGAGATCATGCCCGCCGTGCGGGACGGCAAGGTCGACGCCGGGCTCGTGATCCACGAGGCGCGCTTCACCTACCGGAACTACGGGCTGCACAAGCTCGCCGACATGGGTGAGCACTGGGAGCGCAGCACCGGGCTGCCCATCCCGCTCGGCGCGATCATCGCCAGGCGGTCGCTGGGTGCGCGGGCGCTGGAGCTGCTCGCCGACTCGATCCGCACGTCCGTGCGCTCCGCCTGGGACGACCCCGAGGTGTCCCGTCCGTACGTCATGGAGCACGCCCAGGAGATGGACCCGGCCGTCGCCGACCAGCACATCGGGCTGTACGTCAACGAGTTCACCGCCGACCTCGGCGAGGACGGTTACGCGGCGGTGCGGGGTCTGCTGACGCGTGCGGCGGCCGAGGGCCTGGTACCGGCCCTCGGCCCGGACGCGCTCGCCTTTCCCTGACGGGTCCTAGACGTCGAGCTGGTCCGCGACCGCGCGGAGCAGCCCGGCGATCTTCTTGCCGGAGGTCTTGTCGGGGTAGCGGCCCTTCTCCAGCATCGGGGTGATGTTCTCCAGGAGCGTCGTCAGGTCCTGGACGATGGAGGCCAGTTCGTCCGGCTTCTTGCGCTGGGCGGCGGCGACGGACGGCGCCGGTTCCAGCAGGGTCAGGGACAGGGCCTGGTCGCCGCGCTGGCCGGCGACCACGCCGAACTCCACGCGCTGGCCGGGCTTCAGGGTCTCGACTCCGGCGGGGAGGACCGAGGAATGGACGAAGACGTCACCGCCGTCGTCGCGGGAGAGAAAGCCGAAGCCCTTCTCGCTGTTGAACCACTTGACCTTGCCGGTAGGCACGTCTGTCCTCGTCCTCGTACTCGTCGGAAAACTGCTTCTGAAACGGCTCTTGATAGCACTTGGGCGGGTCGTCGGACCCGCCGGTACCAAGGCTAATGGTCTTCAGGCCGGTGACAAGACGTCGCCCGGTTGTTCTCTCGCGCTGGGAACTACCCTGGTCGGGTGCGTGACAAAACCCAAACGAATTCCGCCGCGCCCGGTGATCGGCTGATCCGCGCCGGTGCGATCGTCTTCTTCATCGGTACCGTGGCCACACTGGTCACGGTGGCCCCGCTGTTTCTGGGAACGACGCCCTTTCCCACATACATGTTCGGATTGAGCATGCTCATGGGAGTCGGGTTCCTCATCGCCGGCGCGGGTGTGCTCCGGTCGATCGCGGCGGGGCGGCGTCAGGCTCGGGCGGCGTCCAGTCCCTCCCGGTAGGCCGCGAGCCATTCGGGGAATTCCGTCAGGTCGCTGAGGACCACGTCGGCACCGGCCGCGCGCAGTTCCTCCTCGCTGCACGGACCGCTGGCGACGGCCACGGAGCGGGCGCCCGCCGTACGGGCGCCGCGCACGTCGCCCAGGTGGTCGCCGACGTACACGTCCGCGCCGTGCTCGCGCAGCGCGACCGCCTTCCGCTCCGCCCACAGATCACCTATGACCGCGTCCGGTTCCATACCGAGGTGCTCCAGGTGCAGTTTGGCGTTCGGCTCGTACTTGGCGGTGACGACGATCGCCCGCCCGCCGGCCTCGCGCACGGCCGCGATCGCCTCCCGGGCGCCGGGCAGCGCGGGCGTGGCGGCGACGGCGTAGGTCGGGTACATCGCGCGGTACAGCTCGGCGGTGGCCGCGATCTCGTCCGCCGGGAACCAGTTCGCCAGCTCCTGCTCCAGTGGAGGCCCGAGCCGCGTGACGGCCAGGTCGGCGTCGACGTACGTCCCCGTCCTCTCGGTCAGCGCCAGGTAGCAGGCGCGGATGCCGGGGCGCGAGTCGATCAGGGTCATGTCGAGATCGAAGCCGACGGTCGGTGCGGGGCGGGTCGTTGTGGCCATGCCGCCCATTGTGCCGGGGTGCCGGGACGTCCCTCACGGCACCCGTGCACGGGCTGTGCATGGGCGGGGCACAACCTGCGTACGGTCTTGGCCTAAACTCAGCCAAGCCTTACCTACCCTTTACCGTCGTTCCCGTCGAAGGAGAGCCCGTCCATGCGAGCCAGACGTGCCGTCGCGATCCCCGCGGCCGTCCTGGCCCTGGCGCTCGCGATGCTGCTCAGCCTGGCCGTCGGTGCCCGTCCGATCGCGCCGTCGGCGGTGTTCGACGCCCTGCTGCACGGCGGGCACGGCGAGGCCGCCGAGGTGGTGCGCGAGATGCGGCTGCCGCGGACCCTGGTCGGGGTGCTGGTCGGTGCGGGACTCGCCCTCGCCGGAACGGTTCTGCAGGGCATCACCCGCAACCCGGTCGCCGATCCCGGCATCCTCGGTGTCAGCCAGGGGGCCTCGGTCGGAGTCGTGCTCGCCATCGCCTTCGCGGGGGTGCACACGCTCGCCGGCTACGTCTGGTTCGCGTTCGCCGGGGCCGCGCTCGCCTCCGTCGCGGTCTACGCCGTCGCCGCCGGCGGGCGGGGCGGGGCGACGCCCGTGAAGCTGGCGCTGGCGGGCGCCGCGATCAACGCCCTGCTGGTGGCGGTCGTCACCGCCGTCCTGACCACGAAGGCCGCGGCGCTCGACGAGTTCCGTTTCTGGCAGGTCGGCTCGCTCTCCGGACGGGACGCGCAGATAGTCGGCCAGGTGTGGCCGTTCCTGCTGGTGGGCGCGGTCCTGGTGCTGTCGGTGGCGCGCGGTCTGGACGCGCTCGCCCTCGGCGACGACGTGGCCCGCGGGCTGGGGCAGCGGGTCGCGGTGGTCCGGATCGTCGGCGGGCTCGGCGCCACCGTGCTCACCGGTGTCGGCGTGGCCGCCGCCGGGCCGATCGCGTTCGTCGGACTCGCCGTGCCGCACATCACCCGCGCGGTCGTCGGAGGCGACCACCGCTGGGTGCTGCCGCTGGCCGCGCTGATCGGTCCGGTGATGCTCCTGGTCTCCGACGTGGTCGGCCGGATCGTCTTCCCGCCCGGCGAAGTGCCGGCGGGCGTGACGACCGCGCTGATCGGGGTGCCGTTCCTGGTGCTGCTGGTGCGCCGGAAGGCGGTGCCGGCATGACCTCCGCGTCGATACGCCCCCTGCGACCCACCGGGTACGCCGTGCTGCGGCCGGGCCCGGCCGCCTTTCTGCTGCACCGCCGCTCCCTCGTCGCCGCGGGGACGCTCACGCTGGCGCTGGCCGCGGTGTCACTGGCGTACCTGTGCGTGGGCGAGTCCTTCGTCTCCCCCGCCTCCGCCCTGGACGTGGTCCTCGGACGGCCGTCGCCGGACGAGCTGGTCGTCGGCACGCTGCGGGCACCGCGGCTGGTGGTCGCCCTGCTGGTCGGGGCCGCCTTCGGGGTGGCGGGCGCACTGATCCAGACGGTCGCGCGCAACCCGCTGGCCAGCCCGGACGTCATCGGCATCAGCCAGGGCGCGAGCGCGGTCACGGTCGGTGCGCTGACCTTCGGCGTCACCTCGTACACGGTGCTGCCGTACCTGTCGGTCGCGGGCGGCCTGCTCGCCGCGCTGCTCGTGTACCTGGCGGCCTGGCGCGGCGGGCTGCACGCGGCCCGGTTCGTGGTGATCGGCATCGGCTTCGCGATCGCGCTGCGGTCGGTCACCACGCTGTTCATGACGAAGGGCGAGTACGTCGTCGCCCAGCAGGCCCAGGTGTGGATGGCCGGGTCGCTCAACGGCCGCGGCTGGGAGGTGTCCGAGCCGCTCGGCTGGGCGCTGGTGCTGCTGCTGCCGGCGGTGGCGTGGGCGGCGCGGGCCCAGCGCACGGTCGGGCTCGACGACGACACGGCGACCGCGCTCGGGGTGCGGCTGGGCCGGGTGCGGTTCGGGCTGGCGCTGCTCGGGATCGTGCTGGCGTCCCTGGCCACGGGCGCCGCGGGCCCCGTCGACTTCGTGGCGCTGCTCGCCCCGCAGATCGCCCGCCGCCTCACCCGTACCGCGCAGATCCCGCTCGTCTGCTCGGCCCTGCTCGGCGCCGTGATCGTCGTCCTCGGCGACCTGCTGGCCCGCCGCCTGTTCGCGCCCACGGAACTCCCGGTGGGCGTGCTGACGGCGGCCGTGGGGGCGCCGTACCTGATCTGGCTGATCGTCCGCAGCCGCAACGGAGGCACCCGATGACCCGGCCGAGCGCCCGCGACAGCCGAACCCGGCGGCCCCGCCCCGCCCGGCACCACCCGGCGTACGCCCCCGCCCCCGACAGCCGGCCGGAAGTACCCGCCGGCCCGGCCGGTCCCTCGCGCCCAGCCCCGAACGCCCCGCGCCCGCACCCAGCGTCCCCAGCCGACCGGAGGGACCCGATGACCAGGCCCCGCGGCCACCGGTACGCCGGAGGCACCCGATGACCAGGCTCAGCACCCGCGGACTGACGCTCGCCTACGAGGACCGCACCGTCGTCGACTCCCTCGACCTCGACATCCCCGACGGGGAGGTCACCGTGATCGTCGGACCGAACGCGTGCGGCAAGTCGACGACCCTGCGGGCCCTCGGCCGGCTGCTGAAGCCGAAGGGCGGGGCCGTGCTGCTGGACGGGCAGGCACTCGCCGAACTGCCCACCCGGCGGATCGCCCAGCAGATCGGGCTGCTGCCGCAGACACCGGTCGCCCCCGAGGCGATCACGGTCGGCGACCTGGTGGCGCGTGGGCGCCAGCCGCACCAGCGCTGGTGGCGGCAGTGGTCGGAGGCCGACGAGCGCGCGGTGGCCGACGCGATGGAGCGCACGGACGTGGCGGCGCTCGCCGACCGGCCCGTGGACGAGCTGTCGGGCGGGCAGCGCCAGCGCGTGTGGATCGCCATGGCGCTGGCGCAGGAGACGGAACTGCTGCTGCTGGACGAGCCGACGACGTACCTGGACATCGCCCACCAGGTGGAGGTGCTGGACCTGGTCCGGCAGCTGAACCACGACAAGGGCCGCACGGTCGCGGTCGTCCTGCACGACCTGAACCAGGCCGCGCGCTACGCCGGTCACCTGGTCGCCATGAAGGCGGGCCGGGTCGTCGCCGAGGGCCCGCCGTCCGAGGTCGTCACCGCGGAGCTGGTGCGCGAGGTGTTCGGCCTGGACTGCGTGGTCGTACCGGACCCGGTGACCGGCGGCCCGCTGATCGTGCCGGGACGCCCCTGGCAGCCCTCGCCGCCCCCGAAGACACCCCCCACGGACTCCGTCTCGTCCCCCGTGCGGACGACGTGAGCCGTCGTATCCCCGGTTGCCGTACGGCACCACGGCGGCCCACCGGCCGTACACCCGGAAAGGAACCCTCATGACCCCGATGACCTCCGCCGCCGCGCCGCGCCGGCGCCGCGCGGCGCTCGCGACCTCCGCCGCCCTCGTCGGCTCCCTCGCCCTGGCCGCATGCGGCTCCGGATCGGACTCCGCAGCCGGCTCCGGGGCGGACAAGGGCGCCGCCGACGGCGGCACGCACGTCGTGAAGACCGTCATGGGTGACGTGAAGGTGCCGAACGAGCCGAAGCGGGTCGTCGTCCTCGACACCGCAGAGCTGGACTCCGCCATCACGCTCGGCGTCAAGCCGGTCGGCGCCACCCACGCCGGAGTCGCCGACGGCTTCCTCAGCTACCTGCCCGAGGACCGGATCCAGGGCATCGAGAAGGTCGGCAACATCGCCGCTCCCAGCCTGGAGAAGATCGCCGCGCTCAAGCCGGACCTGATCCTCAGCAGCAAGGTCCGGGACGCCGACCGCTACGACGAGCTGTCGAAGATCGCCCCCACCGTCTTCGCCGAGGGCGTCGGTTACCCCTGGAAGGAGAACTTCCTGCTGCACGCCGAGGCGCTCGGCAAGCAGGAGGAGGCCAAGAAGGTCGTCACCGAGTACGAGAAGCACGCGGCGGAGGTCACCGAGGCGCTCGGCGGCGAGGAGAAGGCCGCGCAGACCACCGTCAGCGCGACCCGCTTCGTCGAGGGCGGCGACATCCGGCTCTACGGCCGCAAGAACTACATCGGCACGGTGCTCGAGGACGCCGGGCTCGGACGCCCCGCCGTCGTCGACAAGGCCGAGGACGGCTTCGCCTACGAGGTCAGCCCCGAGCAGATCGACAAGGCGGACGCGGACGTGGTCTTCTACACGTCCTTCGGCGACTCGTCGAAGTCCGGGGAGTCCAAGACCCTGGACGGCTCCCTGTGGAAGAACATGAAGGCCGTCAAGGCGGGCCGGGCCTTCCACGTCAACGACGACCTGTGGTTCATGGGCATCGGCTACACCGCCGCCGACCAGATCCTGGACGAGCTGGAAGCCAAGCTGGCCAAGTGATCCGACGCCTCCCGCCCGCCCTCCGGCGTCAGCCGCGGGGGCGGCGGGAGCGCCACAGCAGGTACAGGGCCGTGGCGACGGCCGCGCCGCGCAGCACCCAGGGCCAGGTGTCGGCGACGGCGTCGTTCATCCGGCCCTCTGCGACGGGGTCGCCCCAGCGGCCCTCCGTGCGGCCCCACAGCCAGACGACACCGGCCGCGGCGACCGTGCCGGGCAGCCCCAGGACGGCCCACTTCGCCTGGGCGGGGGTCAGGCGGCGGGAGAGGTAGGCGATCAGCCAGCCGAGGCCCAGCGGGACGAGGCTGCCGAGAACGGCACCGGCGATCAGCAGCACGGCGGCGATCAGCAGCAGCGGGTTGTTCCAGCCGCCCTCGGGCCACAGGCGCGGCAGGCGGCGACGCGCCGCCCCGGCACCCCCGGCCTCCTCGGTGACCGGATCCGTCCCCTCGGCGGCCGCCCTCTTGCCCTTCGCGGTCTTTGCGTCCTCGGCGTCGTTCCCCTTCGGCGGCGGGGGCTTGAGCAGTTCCGGGATCTCCACGCCGCCCACGAAGCCCGGCACGCTGTCGCCGCCGCCCCCGAAGGGGCCGCTCTCCACCCGCCACCAGTCCGGCTGCGTGACGGCGTCCCCCAGCTCGTGCGCGGCCGCCAGGTGCGGTGGCGAGGCCGCTTCGGAGGGGGCCGCCGGCGCGGGCGGGGGTGCGGCGGGGCGCGGGCGCGGTACGGCGCGGCGCAGGCCCTTGCGCTTCGCCCCGCCGTCCGGTTCCCGCTGTTCGGGTACCGCGGAGGGCGGCGGCTGCGGCGTGCCGCCCGCCGCGCCCGTCGTCCCGGCGGCGTCCACGATGTCGTCGGGGCTGCCGAGCCGGTCCAGGATGCGGCGGACGGCGGCGGGAGAGTCGACGGCGGCCTTGGCCCGGCGCCGGTCGATCTCGTTGCGCAGGTCGGCGACCAGCCTCATCCGGGTGGCCGACGGCAGCTGCCGTTGCTGGGCCACGTCGCCGACGCGGCTCAGATACTCGTAGACGACCTGGTCGCTCTCGATCCCCACGAACCCCTCCGGGGCGGGTCTGTTGTGATACCCCGTCGGACGACGGTACCGAATGTCGCGGTGCACGGACGTCGGCCCGCCCCCGACCCGCGACTCGGTCGGCTCGCCGGCCTGCCGGAGGAGTCCCGTCGGGTGCTCTCCAGGCCGGCCCGGGGCCCGCCCCGCGGTCAGGTCGCCCACGACCCGCGGACGGGCCGCCGGCGTATCCGCGAGGTGCGATGACGGCCGGCTTCCCGCGCGCGTCGCCGCGCACCGGCGTACGCGCCACCCCACCGTCGTACCCACCCGCTACCGTTGACCGGATGAGCACCGAGGAGAAGCCCGCGGCCCCCCGGTCCCTCGCGGAAGCCCTCCGCGCCAGGGACGACGCCTCCCTGGCCGCCCTCCTGCGCAGCCGTCCCGACCTCATCACCCCCGTGCCCACGGACCTCACGCAGCTCGCCACCCGCGCCGGTACCCGCGCCTCGGTGGTGCGGGCCCTGGAGCGGCTGGACCGGTTCACGCTGCAGACGGCGGAGGCGCTGGCCGTGGCGGCGGACCCGGCGACGTACGACGAACTGCTCGGCCTGCTCGCCGGGGACGAGGGCGACCCGGCGGTCGCCGGTGCCCTGCCGCGGGCCCTGGCCGCCCTGCGCGAACAGGCGCTGGTGTGGGGCGGCGACGACCGGCTGCGGCTGGTGCGCACCGCCCGTGAGCTGCTGGCGCCCTCCGCGCAGCACCCGTCCCCGACGGGGCTCGGGCCCACCGTGCAGGAGGCGACCGCGGGCATGTCGCCCGGCCGGATCCAGGAGATCCTCACCGACGTCGGCCTGCCCTCGACCCACGACTCCGTCTCCGCCGTGGCCGCGCTCGGCGCCCTGTTCACCGACCGGACCCGGATGGCGGCCCTGCTCGCCGACCTGCCGGAGGAGTCCCGTCAGGTGCTCTCCCGGCTGGTCTGGGGCCCGCCCTACGGCCAGGTCACCCACGACCCCGCGCCGCACCTGCGCCGGCTGCTGGACCGCGGGCTGCTGCTGCCGACCGCGCCGGGCACGGTCGTCCTGCCCCGCGAGGTCGCCCTGCACCTGCGCGGCGGGCGGGCGCACCGCGCGCCCGAGCCGGTGCCGCCGCCGGTGGAGACCGCCGCCACGCACCGTCCGCAGATGGTGGACGCCACCGCGGCCGGCCAGGCCCTGGCGGCGCTGGGGACGGTCGAGGAGCTGCTGAAGGACTGGGACGAGGGCGGTCCGGCCGTCCTGCGGGCCGGCGGGCTGAGCATGCGCGACCTGAAGCGGACGGCCGTCGCCCTGGACGTGCCCGAGCCGGTCGCCGCCTTCTGGGTCGAGCTGGCCTACGCGGCCGGACTGCTGGCCTCCGACGGGGAGGCCGACGAGCGGTACGCGGCGACACCGGAGTACGACGAGTGGCGCGAGCTGCCCGCCGCCGAGCGCTGGGTGCGGCTCGCCGAGGCGTGGCTGCTCGCGACCCGGACGCCGGGGCTGGTCGGCGGACGCGACGCCAAGGACCGTACGTTGTCGGCGCTGGGACCCAACCTGGACCG
The DNA here is from genome assembly GCF_014650995.1 of Streptomyces viridiviolaceus. GTDB lineage: Bacteria > Actinomycetota > Actinomycetes > Streptomycetales > Streptomycetaceae > Streptomyces > Streptomyces viridiviolaceus. Next base: position 124,016 of record NZ_BMWA01000009.1, on the reverse strand, counting down.
TTCGGCGGCGCCCGAGGTCCGGCACCGGGTGCTGGCCCTGCTGGCGGGGCTGCCCGAGGGTGCCGCGCCGGTGGAGGACTCGGTACTGGCCCGGCTGCGCTGGGAGCGCCCCCAGCGCAGGGAGGACGACCTGCGCACCCGCCTCGCCCGGTGGACGCTGTCCGAGGCCGAGCTGCTGGGCGTCACCGGGCGGGGCGCGCTGTCGGCACCCGGGCGGGCGCTGATCGGGGCGCCCGAGGCCAGGCACCCCGACGAGGGGGAGCCCTCCGGCCCCGGCGACAAGCTCCCCGTCCACCACCGCGTTCCGCACGCACCCGCGTCCCTGTCCCCCGCCGAGCAGGCCGCCGCGTCGGCTACCGCCGCGCGCCTGCTCGCCCCGCTCCTGCCCGAGCCGCTGGACCACGTGCTCCTCCAGGCCGACCTGACGGCGGTGGCACCGGGGCCGCTGGAGCGTCCGCTCGCGGACATGCTGGGGGTGCTCGCGGACGTGGAGTCCAAGGGCGGGGCCACCGTCTACCGGTTCACGCCCGCCTCGGTGCGCCGCGCGCTGGACGCCGGTCGGTCCGCCGCCGACCTGCACGCCTTCCTCGCCGCGCACTCGCGTACGCCCGTGCCGCAGCCGCTGGCGTACCTGATCGACGACGTGGCGCGCCGGCACGGGCAGCTGCGGGTGGGCGCGGCCTCGGCGTACGTGCGCTGCGACGACGACGCGATGCTCAGCGAGATCCTCGCCGACAAGCGCGCCGCGGCCCTGGGCCTGCGCCGCCTGGCACCCACCGTGCTGGCCGCCCAGGCCGACCCGGCGGCGCTGCTGGAGGGGCTGCGCGCGATGGGCTTCGCGCCCGCCGCCGAGTCCGCGGCCGGCGATGTGCTGATCGCCCGCGCCGACGCCCACCGCACCCCGCCGCGCACGGCGCCGGAACCGGTGCCCGACGGCCCGCCCGTGCCGGACGACACCCTGCTGGCCGCCGCGATCCGCGCCATCCGGGCCGGCGACCTGGCCTCCACCGCCCCGCGCAAGCCGGCCCCCGGCGACGACAGCCCGGACGCGAACGGGGAGCTGCCCCGCACCGGCCCCGCCGAGACCCTCGCCACCATGCAGGCCGCCGTCCTGACCGGCGAGGCGCTGTGGATCGGCTACGTGAACGCCGAGGGCGCCGCCAGCCAGCGTGTCGTCGCCCCGATCCGGGTCGAGGGCGGTTTCGTCACGGCGTACGACCACACCGCCGACGAGGTGCGCACGTATCCGCTGCACCGGATCACGGGAGTGGCCGAGCTGGCGGACGACAGCCGTTGACCCCTTGGATTTACGCGGACGGGCCCTGTCCTCCGCCTTCTTGCGCACTTTCGGGCGTACGCGGCGTTTCATGCACGCCACACCGGGTGTTTCCCACCCGAGAGGGAGCTTTTTTCATAATTCGCATCGAGACGTCGGCGCCAGGGCAGCCACCGGGTGTCCTGCACCGCAACGAAAGGAAGAAACCGATGCGTTCCCTCCGTCGTGTCGCCGCCGTCCTGGCCTCCACCGCAGCCCTCCTCGGCGCCTTCGCCGCCGAGGCCGCGGCGGTCGGCATCGACCTCACCGGCGGCGTGACCTTCTGACCCGTCCCGGGATCCCGTCGGGCCGGCCCCAGTCCCCCTGGGCCCGGCCCGCTCCCGCCCCGGTGTTCTCCCCGTTCCGCGTTCCCCTGCCCAGGAAAGGCCGGAAAGCCCCATGCGTTCCCAGCGTTCCGACACCGCCCACTCCGCCGTCGCCGTCTCCGTGGCCGCCCTGATCACCGGCGCCGCGCTGTTCGGCGCACTCGCCCCCGAGGCCACCGCGCTGCCGCTCCCCCTGCCGACCACGGGCGTGGAGTCCCTGGTCACCGAGGGCGTCACCGTCGAAGGGCCGTTGATCAACAACCTCGGACCGAAGTAGTACCGCCCTTCGATCAGGCACACTGGACGTTTGGCCGAGTCGTCGTCCGGCCGTCCGCACGCGAAAGGGTGCCGCCCGTGAATGGTCCGCTGATCGTCCAGTCCGACAAGACCCTGCTCCTGGAAGTCGACCACGAGCGGGCCGACGACTGCCGGCGGGCCATCGCGCCCTTCGCCGAACTGGAGCGGGCGCCGGAGCACATCCACACCTACCGGGTGACCCCGCTGGGCCTGTGGAACGCGCGGGCGGCCGGCCACGACGCCGAGCAGGTCGTGGACGCGCTCGTGCAGTACAGCCGCTATCCCGTGCCGCACGCGCTGCTCGTCGACATCGCCGAGACGATGGACCGCTACGGCCGCCTCACCCTCTCCAAGCACCCGGCGCACGGGCTGGTCCTGACCACCACCGACCGGCCGGTGCTGGAGGAGGTCCTGAAGTCGAAGCGGATCGCGCCGCTGGTCGGGGCCCGCATCGACCCCGACACGGTGGCCGTGCACCCCTCCGAGCGCGGCCAGATCAAGCAGACGCTGCTGAAGCTGGGCTGGCCCGCCGAGGACCTCGCCGGGTACGTCGACGGCGAGGCGCACCCGATCGAGCTGGCCGAGGACGGGTGGGCGCTCAGGCCCTACCAGAAGCAGGCCGTGGAGAACTTCTGGCACGGCGGCAGCGGTGTGGTCGTGCTGCCCTGCGGCGCGGGCAAGACGCTGGTCGGCGCCGGGTCGATGGCGCAGGCCAAGTCCACGACGCTGATCCTCGTCACCAACACCGTCTCCGCCCGGCAGTGGAAGCACGAGCTGGTCAAGCGCACGAGTCTCACCGAGGACGAGATCGGCGAGTACAGCGGGACGAAGAAGGAGATCCGGCCCGTCACCATCGCCACCTACCAGGTGCTGACGACCAAGCGGAAGGGCGTCTACCCGCACCTGGAGCTGTTCGACTCCCGGGACTGGGGCCTGATCGTCTACGACGAGGTGCACCTGCTGCCCGCGCCGGTCTTCAAGTTCACGGCGGACCTCCAGGCGCGCCGCCGCCTGGGCCTGACCGCGACCCTCGTCCGCGAGGACGGCCGCGAGTCCGACGTGTTCTCGCTGATCGGCCCGAAGCGGTTCGACGCCCCGTGGAAGGAGATCGAGGCGCAGGGCTACATCGCGCCCGCCGACTGCGTGGAGGTCCGGGTCAACCTCACCGACTCCGAGCGGCTCGCGTACGCCACCGCCGAGACGGAGGAGAAGTACCGCTTCTGCGCGACGACCGACACCAAGCGGAAGGTGACCGAGGCGATCGTGCGGCGTTTCGCCGGGCAGCAGGTCCTCGTCATCGGCCAGTACATCGACCAGCTCGACGAACTGGGCGAGCACCTGGGCGCGCCGGTGATCAAGGGCGAGACGTCCAACGCCCAGCGGGAGAAGCTCTTCGAGGCCTTCCGGCAGGGCGAGATCAGTGTGCTCGTCGTCTCCAAGGTCGCCAACTTCTCCATCGACCTGCCGGAGGCGACGGTCGCCATCCAGGTCTCGGGCACCTTCGGGTCACGCCAGGAGGAGGCCCAGCGCCTCGGCCGGGTGCTGCGCCCCAAGGCCGACGGGCACCAGGCGCACTTCTACTCGGTCGTCGCCCGCGACACGATCGACCAGGACTTCGCCGCCCACCGCCAGCGCTTCCTGGCGGAACAGGGGTACGCGTACCGGATCGTGGACGCGGACGAGCTGCTGGCGGAGGGCGCCTGAGGAACGTCCGGGCCCCGGACGCTCACCGGCGGCGGACGCCGGCCTCCTCGCCGTACTCGCCGAGGACGACCACGTCGAAGGCGGCGCCCGCGAACACCCTCACGGCGCGCAGGGCGTCGCCGAGCCGGTGCCGGTGGCTGCCGGCCACGGGCGTGGCACCGGGCGGGCGGCCGGGTGCCGGGGCGGGGGAGATGGTTGCTGCGCTCATGCCTCCATGGTGCGATTTCGGGCATACGGCCGTCATCGCTCTCCGGTCCAGTCCGTGCCCGGGCCGCGTACGCCTCCAGGTGGACCGTTCCCCTCACAGCGGCGGGCGGCGTCCCCTAGGGGTCGGAAAAACCATTGGCTGTCGGCTCCCCCGCTGCCCTACAATCTCCGCTCTTGCCCGCCTCCCCACGGAGTGCCGCCGCCCGGACGGAAACCGGTCGGCACCGCGCGAAGCTCGCGCCGTCCACGCAGCAGGTCTTCCCGGAGGCACCCCCTTGTCCACGCCCGTCCACGACGACCCCCTCTCCCGAGAGCGCTCCCATCTCGCCGCGTCCCGTTCCGCGCTGCGCGCCATGCGGGAGGACGTCGAGTCCCTCGACATCTCGGACGTCACCGCGAACTGGGTCAACGCCGCCGTCCTGGAGCGCCAGATCGAGGACCGCATCAAGGCACTGGCCGATCTCAGCGACACCCCGCTGTTCTTCGGCCGGCTCGACTACCTGCACGCGCCGGGCGCCGAGCAGGCGGAGGGCGCCGGAGGGGAGCGCTTCTACATCGGGCGCCGGCACGTGCACGACGCGGACGGCGACCCGATGGTCATCGACTGGCGGGCGCCGGTCTCGCAGCCGTTCTACCGGGCCTCCAAGAAGGACCCGATGGACATCGCGCTGCGCCGCCGCTTCGGGTACACCGGCGGTGATCTGACGGCGTACGAGGACGAGCACCTGTCCGACCCGGCCGAGGCGGCGGCCACCAGCAAACTGCTCCAGCAGGAGATCGAGCGGCCCCGCGTCGGTCCGATGCGCGACATCGTGGCGACCATCCAGCCGGAGCAGGACGAGATCGTGCGCGCCGGGCTCGGCGGTTCCGTCTGCGTGCAGGGCGGCCCCGGCACCGGGAAGACGGCCGTCGGCCTGCACCGGGTCGCCTACCTCCTCTACGCCCACCGCGAGCGGCTCGCCCGCACCGGCACGCTCGTCATCGGGCCGAACAGGTCCTTCCTGCACTACATCGAGCAGGTGCTGCCCGCCCTGGGCGAGTTGACGGTCCGCCAGGCCACCGTCGACGACCTGGTCGCGCACGTCGAGGTGCGCGGCACGGACGACGCCGCGGCCGCGGTCGTCAAGGGCGACGCCCGGATGGCCGAGGTGCTGCGCCGGGCCCTGTACTCGCACGTGACGATGCCCGCCGAGCCGGTCGTCGTCGTCCGCGGCTCACGCCGCTGGCGCGTCGCGGCGTACGAACTCGAGGAGATCGTCCGCGAGCTGCTGGAGCGGGACATCCGGTACGGCGCCGCCCGCGAGGCCCTCCCGCAGCGCATCGCGCACGCCGTGCTGGTGCAGATGGAGCGGGCGGGCGAGGCCCCGGACGACCGGGTGCAGAACGCGGTGGCCCGCAACGCGGCGGTGAAGGCGGCGGTGAAGGCTGTCTGGCCGCCGGTGGATCCGGCGAAGCTCGTGCTCCGGCTCCTGACGGACGCGGACTTCCTCGCCGAGCACGCCGAGGGCGTCCTCACCGAGGAGGAGCAGAAGGCGATCTCGTGGGTGAAGCCCGCCCGGACGGTGAAGTCCGCCCGGTGGTCGCCCGCGGACGCCGTGCTGATCGACGAGGCCACCGACCTGATCGAGCGCACCCATTCCCTCGGGCACGTGGTCCTCGACGAGGCGCAGGACCTCTCCCCCATGCAGTACCGGGCGGTGGGCCGGCGCTGCACCACCGGCTCGGCGACGGTCCTCGGCGACCTCGCGCAGGGCACCACGCCCTGGGCGACCCGGAGCTGGCAGGAGGCGCTGGCGCATCTGGGCAAGGGCGACGCCGTGATCGAGGAGCTGACGGCCGGTTTCCGCGTGCCGACGGACGTCATCACGTACGCCTCCCGGCTGCTGCCGCACATCGCGCCGGGCCTGACGCCCGTGGCGTCGATCCGCGAGAACCCGGGGTTCTTCGAGATCCGCGCCGCCGCAGGGACCGGGGACGTGGTGGAGGCGTGCCGCGAGCTGCTGGGACGCGAGGGATCGGTCGGCCTGATCGCCGCCGACGCCCGCGTCCCGGAGCTGACCGAGTCCCTCGCGGCGGCGGGGATCCCGCACCTCGGGCCGGGCGAGGAGACGACGCGGGAGACCCGCCTGACCCTGGTCCCGGCCTCGCTGGCCAAGGGCCTGGAGTACGACTACGTGGTCCTGGACGAGCCGCGGGCCGTGGTCGACGGCGAACCGGACGAACGCACCGGCCTGCGGCGCCTGTACGTGTGCCTGACCCGAGCGGTGTCGGGCCTGATCGTGACGCACGGGTCCGACCTGCCACCGCAGCTCGCGTAGCCGAGCAGCCGCGTAACCGCGGGCAATCGTGCCTCGCCCAGTGCCTGAACGGCCTGGGAGGTACCCCCAGGGGCGGCACGGGTGGGCGGTGGGGGTCCCCCCGCCCGAGCGGAGCCGAGAGTGGGGGAGGCACCCCGCAGCGCCGGGCTGCGCCGCCCACCCCAGCCCGCGGCAGGCAACGGTCACCGCCCGGCCGACGCTCAGTCCCCCAGCACCCGCCGCCACTGCGCCACCGCCTCCGCGGAAACCGGCCCGTCCCACCCGTCGGGCCGCGCCGCGCCCCCGATGTGGAACCCGTCGATCCCCGCCTCCAGCAGCGTGGGCACATGGTCGAGGCGCAACCCGCCCCCCACCAGCAACTGCTGCTGATACCCCGGCTCCCCCGACCGCCTCGCCTCGGCGAGCAGCACGGGAAGTCCGTCGTCCACCCCGCCGGACGCCCCGGCCGTCAGATACGTGTCCAGCCCCGAGAAGTCCGCGAGCTGCTTGCGCAGGCCGTCCCGGTCGGCGGCCCGGTCGATGGCCCGGTGGAACGTCCACCGGCAGCCCTCCAGCGCTCCGGCGACCCGCTCCACCGCGCCCAGGTCCACGTCACCGTCCGCGTCCAGGAACCCGAGCACGAACTCCTCGGCGCCGATGCCGCGCATCTCCTCCGCGACCCGGACCAGCCGCTCGGCGTCCCCGGCGGCGAACCCGTCCGCGAGCCGCAGCATCACCCGTACGTCGATGTCGACGGCGGCGCGGATCGCGGCGACGGTCGCGGCCGACGGGGTGAGCCCGTCGGCCGCCATGTCGGTGACCAGTTCGAGGCGGTCCGCGCCTCCGGCCTGGGCGGCGACCGCGTCCTCGACGTCGAGGGCGATCACCTCCAGGACTGCACGCTTGCTCATGGGGCCCCATTCGTCAGGCTTATCGGGCTACTAGAGGTCTAGTCCAATCCAAGACTACGCCCGACCACCGGCGCGGGGCTCCCCTCATCCGCCGATCAGTCCCCGAAGATGTTCAGCTCCGCCGCCTCCACCCCGGCCAGCTCGTACCCGGCGCCGCCGTTCACCGGCCGCCCCGCGTACAGCCGCACCAGCGTCGCCGCGTCGCCGATGAAGCGTCCCGGCGGCCGCTCACCGCTCGCCTCGCCGAGCTTCAGCGGCTCGTCCACGTCGTCGAGGTCGGCGTGCAGCGGAACGTGGCCGCGGGCGCGGGTGACCGCGGCCAGCAGCGCGAGCGCCTCCGGCAGACCTCGCCCCGCGTACGCCCCCGGCTCCCCGAAGGCGACCCGCACATCCCCTGCGTGCACCCACTCGCCGAGCGCGACCGCGTCCAGCACGCCGCCCGCACGGGCGATCACCGGCCCGGCCTCGGTCATACCGCGCTCCAGCTCGTCGACGACCCGGGCGTTGGTCCAGCCGGCGCGTTCGGCGATGTCCCGGTCGTTGCACTCGGGCGAGAAGACGCCCTTCTCGAAGCGGCGCTCCACCACCCTGATCAGCGCGGCCGAGCAGTGCGCCAGCACGTCCCGCACGGTCCAGCGCGGACACGCGGCCACCGGCAGCGCGAAGTCCTCGTCCTTCCTGGACCGCAGCAGCGGCACCAGCTCGTCCCGCTCGATGGTCAGCAGCCGCCCGGGCAGCTCGGGGTCGCGTACGTCGTGCACGTCAGCAGGAGTCGTCATGGGGTCCACGCTAGGGGCCGCCCGCCCTCTGACGGGAGAATGAACGCATGGCCGATCTCGACGCCCTGCGCTTCCGCTTCGCCCGCGCCCTGGAAGGAGCCCGGCGCCCCGGCTCGGGCCCGGACCCGGCGCCGTACGCCGACAACCTGCTCGCCCGCTGGCAGGAGCCCCAGCGCCACTACCACACGCTCACGCACCTCACCGCGGTCCTCCACCGCGTCGACGAGCTGGAGGAGTACGCCGACGACCCGGACGTCGTCCGGCTGGCGGCCTGGTTCCACGACGCCGTCTACCTGCCCGACCGGTCCGAGAACGAGGAGCGCTCGGCCCGGCTCGCCGAGCGCGCCCTGCCCGAGGCCGGGGTGTCCGGGGCGAAGACCGCCGAGGTGGCGCGGCTGGTCCGGCTCACCGTCGGGCACGACCCGGCCGACGGCGACCGGAACGGGCAGGTGCTGTGCGACGCCGACCTGGCGGTCCTCGCCTCGTCGCCGTCGGCGTACGCCGCCTACGCCGCCGCCGTCCGCCAGGAGTACCACTTCGTGCCGGACGACGCCTTCCGCACGGGACGGGCCGCGGTGCTTCGCCAACTGCTGGACCTGCCAAGGCTGTTCCGCACGCCGCACGGGCAGCGGGAGTGGGAGGCGACCGCCCGCTACAACATCGCCGGCGAGCTGGAAATGCTGTCGCCCGGGGGCGACCCGGCACCGTAGCCTGCCCGGCATGCTGAACATGGGCGGGGACCGGGTGGAGGAGGCCGTCGCGAGCGCCGTGGCGGCGCTGCGGACGGCGACGGACCAGGACTGGGAGCGGGTGAGAGCGGCCGGCCTCGACTGGAGCTGCCGGGCCACGGCACTGCACGTCGCCGAGTGCCTCGTCGGCTACGCGGGCCAGCTGGCCGGACGCGCGGCCGACGGCTACATCCCCTTCGAACTCGCCCTGGAGGACGGCACCGACAACGAGGGCGTCCTGCGGGTGGTCGAGACGATGGGCGCCCTGCTCGCCGCCGCCGTACGGACCACCCCGCGCGAGGTGCGCGCCTTCCACCCCTACCCGTTCCGCAGCGCGAACCGCGAGGGCTTCGCCGCGATGGGGATCGCCGAGGCGCTGCTGCACACGCACGACATGGCCACGGGCCTCGGGGTGTCGTTCGAGCCGCCCGCCGAGGTGTGCGCGTACGTCCTGACCCGGATCTTCCCGCACGTCCAGCCCGGACCCGATCACTGGCGCACCCTGCTGTGGGCCACCGGACGCGGCGAACTGCCCGGACGGGCCCCGGTCACCGAGTGGCGCTGGAACAACAACCTGGTCGTCCCGGCCGAGCGCCTCACCCTGCAGGGCGTCACGCCCGCCGGGGCGGCCGACCTGGCCGCGGGCGGCGACGGCGGGTTCCTCTGGGTCGACGGCGGCCCGTACGAGGGCACGCGCGAGGCCGCCGGGATGCTGCTCAAGGCGTACGAGGCCGGGGTGCACCGGCCGGAGTGGGGGGTGTTCGCGCTGGTGCGCCGGGAGGACGGGCACGCCGTCGGCGGCATCGGCTTCCACGGGGCGCCGGACGGGGAGGGGCGGGTGGAGGTCGGCTACGACCTCGCCGAGACCGCCCGCGGCCACGGCTACGCGACGGAGGCACTGCGCGCGCTGGCGTCTTGGGCGCTGGCGCGGCAGGAGGTGACGAGCGTGTTCGCGACGACGGAGCCCGGCAACGTCGCGTCCCAGCGCGTCATCGAACGCGCCGGTTTCTCCCGGGTGTCCGAGGACGACGAGCGGTTCGCCTACGAACTGCGGGGCTGAGCGGCCCGTTTGCGCCGCCGCAGTCCGGCGCCGTGCAGCAGCCGCACCACCTCGCGGCTGCTGACCTCCAGGGCACCGGCGGACACCGCCTCCGCGTACCGGTGCGCGGGGATGTCGTAGTGGTCGCGTTCGAAGGCGCGGCGCGGCACGCCCAGGGCCTCGGCGAAGGCGTGCAGTTCGGCGTAGGAGACGTCGCTGACCAGGTGCGACCACATACGGCCGTGGCCCGGCCAGGTCGGCGGGTCGATGTAGACGGTCACCGGGCGGCGCTCACGAGGACGGCATGCCGCCGGTGGCCGTGCCCAGCGAGCCGACCGCCGCGACCTTCACGCCCGCCTCGGGGCACACCCAGTGCGGGTCGGGCCCGAGTTCGGGCTCGACGTCCAGGGCGTGCGGATCGCCGGAGCCGCAGACCGGGCACAGGGGCCAGCGGCCGTAGCGCTCCAGCAGCGCGTCCTGCACGTCCTGCGCGACCAGCCCGGCCACGAACTCCGCGCCCTCCGGCCACTGCTCGACCCACCACCGGCGCTGCGCGACGGACTCCTCGACGAGCGAGACGACGTCCGCCTCGGCGACCTGGCCCGCCACCAGGTCGGCGAGCACGAGGGCGCGCGCGGCATGCAGCGCCTGCTCCAGGGGGCTGATGGGGTCCATGCACCCATTGTGCGCACTCTTGACCCGCAGGCCGAAACGAAAATATCTTTCAAGAGTGACCGATGACGTGAAGGAAACTTTCTCCACCCCTCCGGCGCCCGGCGCCCTCGCGGCCAAGGTGCGCACGCTGGCGCCGTCGATGACCCGTTCCATGCAGCGGGTCGCCGAGGCCGTCGCGAGCGACCCGGCCGGCTGCGCGGCCCTCACGGTCACCGGTCTCGCCGAGCTCACCGGCACCAGCGAGGCCACCGTCGTCCGCACCGCCCGCCTGCTCGGCTACCCCGGCTACCGCGATCTCCGGCTCGCGCTGGCCGGGCTCGCCGCCCAGCAGCAGTCGGGCCGCGCACCCGCCATCACGACCGACATCGCGGTGGACGACCCGATCGCCGACGTCGTCGCCAAACTGGCCTACGACGAGCAGCAGACCCTCGCCGACACCGCGGCCGGCCTGGACACAGCCCAGCTCGGCGCGGCCGTCGCCGCGATCGCCGCCGCCCGCCGCACCGACGTGTACGGCATCGGCGCCTCCGGTCTGGTCGCCCAGGACCTCACCCAGAAGCTCCTGCGCATAGGGCTCATAGCCCACGCGCCCGGCGATCCGCACCTCGCCGTCACCAACGCGGTGCAGCTGCGCGCCGGCGACGTCGCCATCGCCATCACGCACTCCGGGTCGACGGGGGACGTCATCGAGCCGCTGAGGGTCGCCTTCGAGCACGGGGCGACCACCGTCGCCGTCACCGGCCGCCCCGACAGCCCCGTCACCCAGTACGCCGACCACGTGCTGACCACGTCCACCTCCCGGGAGAGCGAGCTGCGCCCCGCCGCGATGTCCTCCCGGACCAGTCAGCTCCTCGTCGTGGACTGCCTGTTCGTGGGGGTGGCGCAGCGCTGCTACGAGACGGCCGCCCCGGCGCTGGCGGCCTCGTACGAGGCGCTGGCCCACCGCCACAGTCCGCGCGGCGGAACGCACCGCTAGGCCCCGCCCTCCTCTTCACCGAGCGACCGAGCAGACGCACCGCACACGTACCGCACCGGCAAGACACCGAAGAGAGCCGCCCGCCATGACCTCCACCTCCCACCACCACGACCTCCGTGCCCAGTTGGAGACCCTGACCACCGAGGCGTTCCGCCCCGAGCTGTCCGAGATCGACCGGCTGCCCACGCCGGAGATCGCGCGGCTGATGAACGGCGAGGACACCGCCGTGCCCGCCGCGGTCGCCGAGCGGCTGCCCGAGATCGCCGCCGCCATCGACGCCGTGGCCGCCCGCATGGCCCGCGGCGGCCGGCTGGTCTACGCGGGCGCCGGTACGGCCGGCCGGCTCGGCGTGCTGGACGCCTCCGAGTGCCCGCCTACGTTCAACACCCGGCCGGGACAGGTCGTCGGCCTGATCGCGGGCGGCCCCGAGGCCATGGTCACCTCCGTCGAGGGGGCCGAGGACTCCAAGGAGCTGGCCCGGGCGGACCTGGACGCCCTCGCCCTGACCGCCGACGACACGGTGGTCGGCGTCTCCGCCTCCGGCCGCACCCCGTACGCCATCGGCGCCGTCGAGCACGCCCGCGCCCGCGGCTCCCTGACCATCGGCCTGGCCTGCAACCCGGGCAGCGCCCTGGCGGCCGCCGCCGAGCACGGCATCGAGGTCGTCGTCGGGCCCGAGCTGATCACCGGCTCGACCCGGCTGAAGGCCGGCACGGCGCAGAAACTGGTCCTCAACATGCTGTCGACGATCACGATGATCCGCCTCGGCAAGACGTACGGGAACCTGATGGTCGACGTGCGCGCCTCCAACGAGAAGCTGCGCGCCCGTTCACGGCGGATCGTGGCCCTCGCGACCGGGGCCGCGGACGACGAGATCGAGGCCGCGCTCACCGCCACCGACGGCGAGGTCAAGCCGGCCATCCTGACCCTCCTGGCCGAGGTGGACGGCCCGACGGCCGCCCGCCTTCTGGAGGACTCCGGCGGCCATCTGCGTGCCGCGCTGGCGGCGGCGCGGGGCTGACCGCACGCTCGGGGGGTGCGCAACGACCCCCACGCCACGGCCGCGGCGATCCTCCGCCTGGTCGGCGGCCCCGCGAACGTCACCTCCGTCGCCCACTGCATGACCCGCCTGCGCCTGGGACTGGCCGACCGGTCCCGGGTGGACGACGCGGCCCTGCGGGAACTGCCCGGTGTGCTCGGCCTGGTCGAGGACGACGGGTCGTACCAGGTCGTGCTGGGACCCGGGGCGGTCGGGCGGGTGACGGAGGCGTTCGAGGCACTGCTGCCGGCCGGGGGGACCGCCGACGAGCCGGCCCGGCGCGGCGCCGAGCTGAAGGCACGGCAGAAGCGGCGCAACGCGACCCCGCTGAAGACGGTCCTGCGGCGCGTCGGGGCCGTCTTCGTGCCGCTCATCCCGGCCCTGATCGGCTGCGGCATCCTGGCGGGCGCCGGCGGCCTGCTCACCAACCTGGGCTGGCTCCCCGGCGTCACCCCCGCCCTGGCCGCCCTGTCCTCCGCCTTCATGGCGCTGATCGCCGTGTTCGTCGGCCACAACACGGCGAAGGAGTTCGGCGGCACGCCCGTGCTGGGGGGCGCGGTCGCGGCCGTCGTGGTGTACCCGGGGGTGGCGAAGGTGACGGCGTTCGGCGTCACGCTCGCCCCCGGCCAGGGCGGCGTGCTCGGCGCGCTGGCGGCGGCGCTGCTCGGCTGCGCCGTCGAGAAGCGGTGCCGCGACCGCTTCTCCGGCACCGCGGACGTCCTGCTCACCCCGACCCTGACGGTTCTGGTCTCCGGCCTGGTCACGCTGTACGTCCTCATGTACGCGGCCGGAGAGGTCGCGACCGCGATCGGCACGGCGGCGAACTGGCTGCTGACCACCACGGGCGCCCTGGCCGGACTTCTCCTCGGCGGTCTCTTCCTCCCCCTGGTGATGCTGGGCCTGCACCAGGCCCTGATCCCCATCCACACCACCCTGATCGAACAGCAGGGCCACACCGTGCTGCTGCCCATCCTGGCCATGGCGGGCGCGGGCCAGGTCGGCGCCGCGGCGGCCGTGTACGTCCGCCTGCGCCACGACACGTCCCTGCGGACGACCATCAGATCGGCGCTCCCGGCGGGCCTGCTGGGCATCGGCGAACCCCTGATCTACGGCGTCTCCCTCCCCCTGGGCCGCCCCTTCCTCACCGCCTGCTTCGGCGGCGCTGCGGGCGGCGCCTTCGTCGGCCTGTTCGCGATGCTCGGCACCGATGTCGGGGCGACGGCGATCGGCCCGTCGGGCTGGGCCCTGTTCCCGCTGCTGGCGGGGAGCCGGGGGTGGGCGGTCACGGCGGGGGTGTACGGCGGCGGACTGCTGACGGGGTACGCGGTCGGCTTCGCGGCGACGTACCTCTTCGGCCTGCGCGACGAGCGGGCCCCGGTGGACGCGGACGGGGCTGTCGGTGCCGTGTGCGACTCTGGGGGACATGAACCACGCCCAGCTGACCGCCCTGGGCCGCGCCCTGCGTCTCCTCGGTGAGCACGGCGAGGCCCTGGCCGCCGACACTCCGGACGCGAAGCTGCACGAGGTCAGGACCGATCTGAAGCGCGCGCTGGACCTGCTGGAGGAGAGCGTCACGACGACGGCCCCGAGCACCCGCTGCCCGGAGCATCCGAACGGCCCGGTGGACACCGCCGCCCCCGACCTGTGCCTGCTGTGCGAGACCCGCCGCCGGGCCGCCCGCCGCTCCGAGTACGGCGGCGGCCCCCTCCCGCCCCGTCCCACCGAGCCGGTCCCGTCCCGCTACGGGGTGCGCGGTGACCGGCCGCAGCCCCAGCAGCGCTGGCTGCCGGAGCTGTGGAACGGGCAGGCGTGGCAGCTGTGCGGCACCCCGCGCCGGGACCGCCGCGAGGCCGAGCTGTACATCGCGGCCCAGCGCCGCGGCCCCCGCCCGGCCATGGCGTACCGGCTCGTCCACGAGTTCACGGACTACGAGGTGCTGCGGGTGTGGGGGACGCCGGTGCGGGTCGACATCGAGCCGATGGGCGGGGCCTAGGGGGCGTCCGGTGCGTGCTGCGGCGGCCCCCGGGCCCAAGGTCGGGGACATGCCGGGCGGACACCCGCCTGCCCGTCGCACGCGCACGTTCACCCCGCGCGGCCGCATGGGGCACCACCC